>NZ_JAJCXB010000050.1 GCF_020564935.1 Streptomyces pinistramenti | reverse complement strand
CCGGGCACCCCGGCAACCGCCACCCCCCGACCCGCGGCGACCACCGCCCCCACGCCCCCCACCGCCCCCGCCTCACCCACCGCCGCCAAGCTCTTCCGCCGCCTCGTGGTCCCCGTGGCCCCCTGGGTCTTCGCCGCCCCCACCATCGCCTTCGCCACCCTCCCCGGCCTGGTCGACACCCATCTGGACGGCTGGCGCACGGTCTACGCAGGCATCGCCACCGCCGTCACCCCCGGCGCCGGCCTCCTGGTCGCCCCCCTCGCCCGCCGCCTCGCCACCCGGCACCGCATCGCCACCGCCGTCTGCGGACTCGCCGCCATCGCCGCCGGCCTCCTGGTCGCCGCGCTCGCGGTGGCCCATACCCAGCCCGCGGTGGCGCTGGCGGCCGCGGCCCTGCTCGGCAGCGGCTACGGCCTGTGCGTGGCGTACGGCCTCACCGAGGTCGCCGCCCTCGCCCCGCCGCACCGCCTGGCCCGCCTCACCGCGCGCTTCTGGGCCCTTGGCTACCTGGGCTTCTGCGCCCCGTACGGGATCACCCTGCTCACCCGCGTCTGGTCGCCACCGGCGATCCTCACCGGCATCGCGGTCCTGGCCGCGCTCTCGCTCGCCACCGTCGCGCGCCACGGCACCCGACCCTGAGGCGCCGCCGGACCCCGGCATACGGGAGAATCGGCACGACCCCTGGATCAACCTACGCGGAGGCAGCGTGTCCGGTTTCGTAGAAAAGCCCGAGCCCGTGCAGGTGCCGGGGCTCACCCACCTCCACACCGGCAAGGTGCGCGACCTCTACCGCAACGCCGCGGGCGAGCTGGTCATGGTGGCCAGCGACCGCACCTCCGCCTACGACTGGGTGCTCCCCACCGAGATCCCGGACAAGGGCCGCGTGCTGACCCGGCTGTCCCTGTGGTGGTTCGAGCAGCTCGCCGACCTCGCACCCCACCACGTACTGTCCACCGACGTCCCGGCCGGCGCCCCCGCCGACTGGGCCGGCCGCACCCTGATCTGCAAGTCCCTGCGGATGGTCCCCGTCGAGTGCGTGGCCCGCGGCTACCTCACCGGATCCGGTCTCGTCGAGTACGAGGAGTCCCGTACGGTCTGCGGCCTGGCGCTCCCCGAAGGGCTGGTCAACGGCTCCGAACTCCCGGGACCGATCTTCACCCCGGCGACCAAGGCCGCCGTCGGCGACCACGACGAGAACGTCCCCTACGAGGAGGTCGCCCGCGAGGTCGGCCCCGAGGTCGCCGCCCAACTGCGCCAGACCACCCTCGCCGTCTACGGCAGGGCCCGCGACATCGCCCGCGAGCGTGGCCTCATCCTGGCGGACACCAAGTTCGAGTTCGGCTACCAGGACGACCGGCTGACCCTCGCGGACGAGGTGCTCACCCCGGACTCCTCCCGCTTCTGGCCGGCCGACCAGTGGCAGCCGGGCCGCGCCCAGCCGTCCTTCGACAAGCAGTTCGTCCGCGACTGGCTGACCTCCGCGGCCTCCGGCTGGGACCGCACGAGCGAACGCCCGCCGCCCGCCCTGCCCCAGCAGATCGTCGACGCCACCCGCGCCAAGTACATCGAGGCGTACGAGCGCCTCACCGGCCTCAGCTGGGCCTGACCGCGCGGCGGACACAGAAAGGCCCCGGCCGGTATTCCTACCGGCCGGGGCCTTTTTCGCTGAGCGGACGACGAGGCTCGAACTCGCGACCTCAACCTTGGCAAGGTTGCGCTCTACCAACTGAGCTACGTCCGCACACTCCGTACCCGGCAGCCGTTTCCGGCCCCCGCAGCGCGGTGCGGGCACCACTATAGCCAAACCCGGGGCTCCACCGGGCCGCCCCGCCGGACCGCACCGTCCGCCGGGCCCCGGCTCGTACGTCCCCGGCTCGCGCCCGCCCCACCCGTCCATGCCCCAACTCCCGCCGCACAGGCCCCGGCTCGCCCGTCCCGGCCTCTTCGCCGCCCACGCGCCCGGCCCGCAAGGATGTGTCCACCACCACACCCGAGCCGCGCGTCACCGCCGGCCCGGACGGAGAGTCCACGGCCTCCAAGGAAACGGGCACCGGGCGAAACAGGCGCGGGCGAATCGCGTACGGAATGACAAAGACCCCGGTCGCAATGACCGGGGTCTTCATTCGCTGAGCGGACGACGAGGCTCGAACTCGCGACCTCAACCTTGGCAAGGTTGCGCTCTACCAACTGAGCTACGTCCGCAGGCATCCACCCGGCTTTCACCGAGCGGCGCGACAGCTACTCTACCTGATCCAAAAGGCCCGTTGAGCCCAAAGAACCGGACGAACTGTCAGAGCGGGTGACAGGGATTGCACACTGCGCCTCCCCCTTGGAAAGGGGGCGCTCTACTACTGAGCTACACCCGCGTGACTCCGTGAGGTCCGGCCCTGCGGCCTCGCCCCTCGGCGTGCTCCAGACTCTAACTGATCAGTGGGGGTGCAGTGCAAGTCGGCTGTGCGAGGGCCGCAGGGGCCGGCAAGTCGGTTAGTGATTGGCCGCGTTGAACGCCTCGTAGACCTTCTTCGGGATGCGGCCGCGCGGCGGCACGTCCATCTGGTGCGAGCGGGCCCAGGCGCGGACCGCCGCCGGGTCGGGGGTCACCGAAGTCCGGTGGTACGCCTTGCCGGACTTGGACCGCTTACGGCCCGCTTCGACGAACGGGGCGAGGGCGCCGCGCAGTTTCTTCGCATTGGCGGGATTGAGGTCGATCTCGTACGTCTTCCCGTCCAATCCGAAGGTGACCGTCTCTGCGGCTTCTCCTCCGTCGATGTCGTCGGAGAGCGTTACTACTACGCGCTGCGCCACGGATATCGGTCCTTTCGTGCAGCAACCCCTTGTTGACGTGGGGTGATGCTCCGGATCCTGCTGATCTGAATCAATGCTTTTTCATTTGTACAGCGATGAGCAATGCATTGTGAAGCCCAGTTAATTTTCTCAGCGTGTCATCCCGCAATCCGGACCCTAGATCTTTTCGAGGATTTTCCCCGGCGCTCACTCCTGCCGATACCGGACCGTGATGGACTGCGTACATATCTACTCGCGTAGATTTTCGAACACGGTACTGTGAGGGAACCGCCTTACGCACCACACCACCGGGAGTGCCAGTGGCACGCGTCGTAGTCGACGTCATGCTCAAGCCGGAGATCCTCGACCCGCAGGGGCAGGCGGTGCAGCGCGCACTGCCACGCCTGGGATTCGAGGGGATCGCCGACGTCCGCCAGGGCAAGCGTTTCGAACTTGAGGTGGAGGGACCGGTCGACGACGCCGCCCTCGCCCGTATCCGCGAGATGGCCGAGACCTTCCTCGCCAACACCGTCATCGAAGACTTCACCGTCCGCGTCGACGGGTCCGGATCATGACGCGCATCGGCGTCGTCACGTTCCCCGGCACGCTCGATGACCGTGACACCCAGCGCGCGGTCCGCGTCGCCGGCGCCGAGGCTGTGCCGCTGTGGCACCGCGACAAGGACCTCAAGCAGGTCGACGCCGTGGTGCTGCCCGGCGGATTCTCGTACGGCGACTACCTGCGGGCCGGGGCCATCTCCCGTTTCTCGCCGGTGATGGAGACCGTTATCGAGCAGGCCAGGGGCGGCATGCCGGTACTGGGTATCTGCAATGGTTTCCAGGTGCTCACCGAGAGCCACCTGCTGCCCGGCGCGATGCTGCGCAACGAGAGCCTGCACTTCGTCTGCCGTGAGCAGAAGCTGCGGGTGGAGAACGCGGGCACGGCCTGGACGGCGGACTACTCCGCGGGCCAGGAGATCCACATTCCCCTGAAGAACATCGACGGCCGCTACACCGCCGACGAGCGCACCCTCGACATGCTGGAGGCCGAGGGCCGCGTCGCGTTCCGCTACCTGGACGTGAACCCCAACGGCTCGCAGCGCGACATCGCCGGCATCACCAACGAGGCCGGCAACGTCGTGGGCCTCATGCCGCACCCCGAGCACGCGGTCGAGCCGCTCATCGGGACCGCGGGCACCGACGGCCTCGGGTTCTTCACCTCGATTCTGAAGAAGTTGGTCGCAGCATGACGCTCGATACGGTCGCGCACGCCGCGAAGACGCCGGACACCGAGCAGCCCTGGGCCGAACTGGGCCTGAAGAAGGACGAGTACGAGCGGGTCCGCGAGATCCTCGGCCGCCGCCCGACCGGCGCCGAGCTGGCCATGTACTCCGTCATGTGGTCCGAGCACTGCTCGTACAAGTCCAGCAAGGTCCACCTCCGCCAGTTCGGCGAGAAGGCCCCCGAGACGGACGCGCTGCTCGTCGGCATCGGTGAGAACGCCGGCGTCGTCGACGTCGGCCAGGGCTACGCCGTCACGTTCAAGGTGGAGTCGCACAACCACCCGTCGTACGTCGAGCCGTACCAGGGCGCCGCGACCGGCATCGGCGGCATCGTGCGCGACATCATCGCGATGGGCGCCCGCCCGGTCGCGGTCGTCGACCCGCTCCGCTTCGGTGCGGCCGACCACCCCGACACCAAGCGCGTGCTGCCCGGCGTCGTTTCGGGCATCGGCGGCTACGGCAACTGCCTGGGCCTGCCCAACATCGGCGGCGAGGTCGTCTTCGACGCCTGCTACCAGGGCAACCCGCTGGTCAACGCCGGCTGCATCGGCGTGATGAAGCACGAGGACATCCACCTCGCCAAGGCGTCGGGCGCCGGCAACAAGGTCATCCTCTACGGCGCCCGCACCGGCGGCGACGGCATCGGCGGCGCCTCGATCCTGGCCTCCGAGACCTTCGACGACGCGAAGCCGTCGAAGCGCCCCGCGGTCCAGGTCGGCGACCCGTTCCAGGAGAAGCTGCTCATCGAGTGCACCCTGGAGGCGTACGCCGAGAAGCTGGTCGTCGGCATCCAGGACTTCGGCGCGGCCGGTCTGTCCTGCGCCACCAGCGAGCTGGCGTCCAACGGCTCCGGCGGCATGACCGTCACGCTCGACGACGTCCCGCTGCGCGACTCCACGCTCTCGCCCGAGGAAATCCTCATGAGCGAGTCGCAGGAGCGCATGTGCGCGGTCGTCGAGCCGGAGAAGGTCGCGCGCTTCCTGGAGATCTGCGAGAAGTGGGACGTCATCGCGACGGTCGTCGGTGAGGTGACCGACGGCGACCGGCTGGAGATCTTCTGGCGGGGCGAGAAGATCGTCGACGTCGACCCGCGCACGGTCGCGCACGAAGGCCCGGTCTACGAGCGCCCGCTGGCCCGCCCCTCCTGGCAGGACGCGCTCCAGGCCGACGACGCGAACAAGCTGGCCCGTCCGGCCGATGCCGACGAGCTGCGCGCGCAGGTCCTGCGGCTGGTCTCCTCGCCGAACCAGGCGTCCAAGGCGTGGATCACCGATCAGTACGACCGCTTCGTGCAGGGCAACACGGTGCTCGCCCAGCCCGAGGACTCCGGCATGGTGCGCATCGACGAGGAGACCAACCTCGGCGTCGCCCTCGCCACCGACGGCAACGGCCGGTTCGCCAAGCTCGACCCGTACGCCGGCGCGCAGCTGGCGCTCGCCGAGGCGTACCGCAACGTCGCGACGTCCGGTGCCAAGCCGCTCGCCGTCTCCGACTGCCTGAACTTCGGCTCGCCCGAGGACCCGGCCGTCATGTGGCAGTTCTCCGAGGCCGTCCGCGGTCTCGCGGACGGCTGCCTGCAGCTCGGCACGCCGGTCACCGGCGGCAACGTCTCGCTCTACAACCAGACCGGCGACGTCGCGATCCACCCCACCCCGGTGGTCGCCGTCCTCGGCGTGATCGACGACGTCACCCGCCGCACCCCGGTCGCGTTCGCGGACGAGGGCCACCTCATCTACCTCCTGGGTGACACCGAGGAGGAGCTGGGCGGCTCTGCCTGGTCGCAGGTCGTCCACGACCACCTGGGCGGACTGCCGCCGAAGGTGGACCTGGAGCGCGAGCGGCTGCTCGCCGAGATCCTGATCTCGGCCTCCCGCGACGGCATGGTCGACGCGGCGCACGACCTGTCCGACGGCGGCCTGATCCAGGCGCTGACCGAGTCCTGCCTCCAGGGCGGCAAGGGCGCGCGGGTCGTCGTGCCGGACGGCGCGGACCCGTTCGTGCTGCTCTTCTCCGAGTCCGCGGGCCGGGCGATCGTGGCCGTGCCGCGCAGCGAGGAGCTGCGCTTCACGGACATGTGCGGCGCGCGGGGCCTGCCGGCCACCCGCATCGGCGTCATCGACGGCGAAGAGATCGACGTCCAGGGCCAGTTCAGCATCCCGCTGAGCGAGCTGAAGGACGCGCACGAGGCGACGATTCCGAACCTGATCGCCTAGCAGGGACAGCGAAACGGGCCGGTCGCGAGAGGCGACCGGCCCGTTCTGCGTGGTGGCGCCCTGGTGGTGGGGGGGGCGGCGCCGTCGGCCAGTCCTACTGGAGCGCGGCGGCCTGGTCCGCCTGCCAGTAGCTGACGGTGGTTGCGTCGCTGATCGCCAGGCCGACGCCGGGCGCCTTGACCGTGGCCTGGCCGTTGACCGGGCCCATGTCCTTGCCGCGCAGGCCGACGGTGAGGCTCGTCTCGCGGTGCTTGTTCTTCCCGTCCTTGGGGAGGACGAGGGCGGCGTACGCCGACTTGCCCGGGTCCAGGGTCACCGCGGCCTGGGGCTTGCTCGCCTCGTTGGCGCCGATGGCCGCCTGCGCGCCGGAGTAACCCAGGGTGGGGAAGCCGTAGATGGTGCAGCTGTTGCCTGCGGTGTTGGTGGCCTTGAGGACGACGGCCGGCAGGGTGCCGCCGGCGCTCACCAGCTCGATCTTCGTGCCGTCGGTGGAGCAGGTGGCGTCGGCCGCCTTGCTGCCGCCCTGACCGCCGGACGTGCCGCCGTTGCCGCCTGTGGTGCCCGATTCGGCCTTCTTCGCGGGCGCGTCGGTCTTGCCGCTGTCGCCTCCGGTGGCGTCCGAGCCCTTGCTCGCGGAGGAGTCGGCGCTCTTGCCTGCGCCCGACGAGGCTGCGGTGTCGTCCGGGCCGCAGGCGGCGGTGGCGAACACCGTTGCGCCGGCAACGGCGGCGAAGGCGAGGGTGCGACGTATCTGCATGGGGGGATCCCTACTGAGCTTGAGGACAACAAGCTGCACTATGCCAACAGTTGAGAGCCCCATCCCAGCACGCTTCACGCTGCTTCCGTGGTGATCTGCTTCACAGGCACCCCTCGTGACCTGCGACGATGCCCGACGAATGGCCATCGACCGGCATAATCCCCCTTGTTCACTCTTACGTAATTACGTAATCTCGCTCCATGGATCTGGAACAGCGGGTGGCCGCGCTGGAACGCCGCCTGGCCGCACTGGAGCGCCCGGCGGCCGGCAGTCCCGAGCCGGTTCCCGTTCCCGGTGGCGAAACGGACGAGCTGTGGGCGCTGCGCGGCCTCCAGGCCCAACTCGCGGGCCTGGGCGCCGAGAACGGCGGCGTGCTCTACACCGGCGCCGTACGGACCCCGGCCGGGCAGACGTACGAGTGGCAGTACGCGCTGACCACGGACACCGTGCTGGACGGCGACTGGGCCGACGCGGCCGACGTCTTCGCGGCGCTCGGTCAGCCCGTACGGCTCCGGCTGCTGCGCGCGGTCCTCGACGGCCGCTGCACCGCAGCCGAACTCACCGCGCTCGACGGGACGGGCACCACCGGCCAGATCTACCACCACCTGCGGCAGTTGACGGCCGCCGGCTGGCTGCGCACGGCCGCCCGCGGCCGCTACGAAGTGCCCGCCGACCGCGTCGTACCGCTCCTGGTGATGCTGACCGCCGCCGGGCACTGAGCCCGGCCGACTTCAGGGGGAACAGAACCGGATGACACCCACGACCCTGCGGAAACTCCTTCAGAACACCGCCCGCGCCTGCCTGTTCGCGTTCCTGGCGATCGTCGTCGCGAGCTTCTTCGCCGACATCCCGTACTGGGTGGGCTGGGTACCGCTCGGCCTCTGGATGCTGATCGCGTTCGGCGACCACCGCCGGGCGGCGCGCGCCGAGGCCGGGCCCGCAGCGGCGCAGGCACGCGCGGCCGTGGCGGTCGGCGCGCCGGTCACCGGCCGCTGGAAGGCCCTCAACAGCCCGGCCGACAAGGTCCCCAGCCACGGCACGCGGGCGTACGGCCAGACCTACGCCATCGACATCGTGGCCGAACCCGAGCCGGGCGCCAGGCCCGGCTTCGGCCGGTGGCCCCTGGCCCGCCGCAACGCCGCCTTCCCGGCATTCGGGGCACCGCTGCTCGCCGTCGCCGACGCCACCGTCGTACGCGCCGACGACCGCAGGCGCGACCACCTCAGCCGTACGTCGTGGCCGGCCCTGGTGTATCTCTTCGTCGTCGAGGGGGTGTTCCGCACGCTCGGCGGCGCGGGTGCCGTCATCGGCAACCACGTCGTCCTCGACCTGGGCGGCGGCACGTACGCGCTCTACGCCCACGTACGGCGCGGCTCGCTCACCGTCCGTCCGGGCGACCGGGTGCACAGCGGGCAGCCGCTCGCCCGGTGCGGCAACTCCGGCAACAGCACCGAGCCGCACGTCCACTTCCAGCTGATGACCACCGCCGACCCGGACACCGCCGACGGCGTCCCCTTCACCTGGCACGGCATCGGCGTCCCGCACAACGGCGAGACGTTCGACGCGGCGGCCGCGGGGATTCCCGGGCGCTGAGCGCGTTCCTGGCGGCGGAGCACGGCCGTTGTCAGTGGTGCCGCCTACGCTGGTTCCCATGTCGCCCGCCGCCCGCAGAACGCGCACCCGCCGGTACGACCCGGCCAGGACCAGGGCCGCCGTCACGGCCCAGTTCGCGCACGTCCGCGAGGCCGTACACGGCCTGACGGACGAGCAGTTGGTGCTGCCGACCCGGCTCGGCGGGTGGACGGTGCGCGAGCTGGTGGCGCATCTGGAGATGGCGGTCGGCAGCGTGGTGCGGCTCCTGGCGGAGCCGGCCCCGGCGCGGCAGGAGACGGCACTGCTGGACTGGCCGTTCGCGACCGCGGCGGGGGCCGCCGGGATCGACGTCGACACCCGCGCCCTGGCCGCGGCGAGCGCCCCGGGCACCCCGCACGGCCTGGACGCGCTGCTGGCCCGCGCAGCCGACCGGCTCGCCGGGATACTCCCGCAGGCGCCGGACGACCGGCTGGTGGCGAGCCGGGCGGGCGCCATGCGGCTGGACGACTACCTCGTCACCCGCTGCGTGGAGCTGGTCGTGCACACCGACGACCTGGCGGCGGCGACCGGCGCCGACATCCCGTACGACCGCCAGGCCCTGGCCACCGCCACCCGGCTGCTTGCGGACGCGCTGGCGGCCAAGGCGCCCGGCGGCTCGGTCGAGGTCCGGGTGCCGCCGTTCGCGGTGGTGCAGTGCGTCGAAGGCCCCAAGCACACCCGCGGCACCCCGCCCAACGTCGTCGAGACCGACCCGCTGACCTGGCTCCGGCTGGCCACCGGACGGGCGGCCTGGGCCGAGGAACTGGCCGCGGCGACCGTCCACGCCAGCGGGGAGCGCGCCGACATCGGGGACCAGCTTCCGGTCCTGAGCTGAGGCGCCCGGTCCTGGCGTACGTGCCGTGGGCGGGGAGAAGCGGGTGGGGGAGCAGGTCGCGGAGCCCGAGTACGCCTGGGCGAAGCGGACGCCTTGGCGGGCGAGCCGGTCCAGGTGCGGGTTCCGGATGCCGGGCGCGCCGTACGAGGACAGGTCGGCCCAGCCCAGGTCGTCGCCGAGGATGAAGAGGATGTTGGGCCGTCGGCCGTGCCTTCCGGGCGCGGCACGGAACTCCCGCTCCCGGAAGGCGGGTTCGGCGGCCGAGGCCCGGGGCGCCCCGGCCACCGCGGTGACGGACCCGAGTCCGCCCACTGCCGCCGCGGCCCCCACCCCGGCCAGGCCGCCGAAGGTACGGCGCGAAAACGGTGACGTCGCAGGGCCGTCGGATGTGTCGGTCGGGGAAGAGCCGGCAGAGGTCATCGAAGCGGCTCCAGGTCGTGGCGGCGGACCGCGGCGCGGCAGGGCGGCGCAGCAGCGGCGGCGGGCGGGCGACACGTAGCGCATCTCACACGGGCAGCGCACGGCGAAGTACGCCAAGTGCCGCGAAAGGGATGGGTGGCGCCGCTCAGGGCCACCGGGAAGGCGGCGCAGGCGGCGGCCGAAAGGCCGGCCCACAGGGGGGGCGGGCAGGCCGCGGCGACGGCCCCTATCCGCGGCGACAGAGCGCGGCGGCCGGCCGGCCGAGGTCGACGTGGCGGCGCCGCACCAGGGGGCGCGCCGGGCGGAGTGCCCGGCGGAAGGCCAGGCGCGCCAAGGGCTGTGGGGTCTGCATGGCGCGAAATCCAGGCCGCGTCCGCAGGGCCGCGTCAAGCACGTTTCATGCCCCGTTCATGCACTCATCCAGATCCCCGCCCATCCCCGGTTCGGATGAATCCGTGTCCTGCCCTAGACTCAATGACGTGCCACGTGGTGACGGACGACTCAGCCACGACCTGCTCCCCGGTGAGAAGGGCCCCCAGGACGCTTGCGGCGTCTTCGGTGTCTGGGCTCCGGGTGAAGAGGTCGCCAAACTCACCTATTTCGGGCTGTACGCGCTGCAGCACCGTGGACAGGAGTCCGCGGGCATCGCAGTGAGCAACGGCTCGCAGATCCTCGTCTTCAAGGACATGGGCCTGGTTTCCCAGGTCTTCGACGAGACTTCGCTCGGTTCCCTCCAGGGCCACATCGCCGTGGGCCATGCCCGTTACTCCACCACCGGTGCCTCGGTGTGGGAGAACGCCCAGCCGACGTTCCGTGCCACCGCGCACGGCTCGATCGCGCTCGGCCACAACGGCAACCTGGTGAACACCGCCGAGCTGGCGGATCTGGTCGCGGCGCTGCCCCGTGAGGGCGGCCGCGCGACCCAGGTCGCGGCCACCAACGACACCGACCTGGTCACCGCCCTGCTGGCCGGCCAGGTGGACGACGACGGCAAGCCGCTGACCGTGGAAGACGCCGCACCCCGCGTCCTCCCGAAGGTCATGGGCGCCTTCTCGCTCTGCTTCATGGACGAGCACACGCTCTACGCCGCCCGCGACCCGCAGGGCATCCGCCCGCTGGTCCTGGGCCGCCTGGAGCGCGGCTGGGTCGTCGCATCCGAGACCGCCGCCCTGGACATCTGCGGCGCCAGCTTCATCCGGGAGATCGAGCCCGGCGAGATGGTCGCGATCGACGAGAACGGCCTGCGCTCCACGCGCTTCGCCGAGGCCCGCCCCAAGGGCTGCGTCTTCGAGTACGTCTACCTCGCCCGCCCCGACACGGACATCGCCGGCCGCAACGTCTACCTCTCCCGGGTGGAGATGGGCCGCAAGCTGGCCGCCGAGGCACCGGCCGATGCCGACCTGGTGATAGCGACACCGGAGTCCGGCACCCCGGCCGCCGTCGGATACGCCGAAGCCAGCGGCATCCCGTACGGCTCCGGCCTGGTCAAGAACTCCTACGTCGGCCGGACCTTCATCCAGCCCTCGCAGACCATCCGCCAGCTCGGTATCCGCCTCAAGCTCAACCCGCTCAAGGAAGTCATCCGCGGTAAGCGCCTGGTGGTCGTCGACGACTCGATCGTCCGCGGCAACACCCAGCGCGCCCTGGTGCGGATGCTGCGCGAGGCCGGCGCCCTGGAGATCCACATCCGGATCTCCTCCCCGCCGATCAAGTGGCCGTGCTTCTTCGGCATCGACTTCGCCACCCGCGCGGAGCTGATCGCCAACGGTCTGAGCGTGGACGAGATCGGCAAGTCCCTGGGCGCCGACTCCCTTGCCTACATCTCCATTGACGGCATGATCGAAGCCACCACCATCGACAAGCCGAAGCTCTGCCGCGCCTGCTTCGACGGCGTCTACCCGATGGAGCTGCCGGACCCGGAGCTGCTGGGCAAGCACCTCCTGGAGTCGGAAACCGCAGGCCAGGCCAAGCCGGACCTCGACGGGGTCGAGACGCTGACGGCCGGTGTCGGTGGCGCCGATGCGCTGCGCCGCCCGTAGCTCGCACACACACGACACGAAAGTTCTGGGCCATGCCTCCTGAGTCATCCGAGCCTGCGCGATCCGTGGGCGCCGGCGCCAGCTACGCGGCAGCGGGTGTCGACATCGAAGCGGGCGACCGCGCCGTCGATCTCATGAAGGAGTGGGTGAAGAAGGCCACCCGCCCCGAGGTCGTCGGCGGGCTCGGCGGCTTCGCCGGCCTCTTCGACGCCTCCGCCCTCAAGCGGTACGAGCGCCCGCTGCTGGCCTCGGCCACCGACGGAGTCGGCACCAAGGTCGACATCGCCCGCAAGATGGGCGTCTACGACAGCATCGGCCACGACCTCGTCGGCATGGTCGTCGACGACCTGGTCGTCTGCGGTGCCGAACCGCTGTTCATGACCGACTACATCTGCGTCGGCAAGGTCTACCCGGAGCGGGTCGCCGCGATCGTCAAGGGCATCGCCGAGGGCTGCGTCCTGGCCGGCTGTGCGCTGGTCGGAGGCGAGACCGCGGAGCACCCCGGGCTGCTGGGCGCGGACGAGTTCGACGTCGCGGGTGCCGGCACCGGCGTCGTCGAGGCCGACCGGGTACTCGGCGCGGACCGTATCCGTCCGGGCGACGCGGTGATCGCGATGGCATCCTCCGGACTTCACTCCAACGGGTACTCGCTGGTCCGCCACGTCCTCTTCGACCGCGCGGGCCTGGCCCTGGACCGGGAGATCCCCGAGTTCGGCAGGACCCTCGGCGAGGAGCTGCTGGAGCCCACCAAGATCTACTCGCTGGACTGCCTGGCGCTCGCCCGCACGACCGAGGTGCACGCCTTCTCGCACATCACCGGCGGCGGCCTGGCCAACAATCTCGCCCGGGTGATCCCGGAGGGGCTGCACGCCACGGTCGACCGTGCCACCTGGACACCGGGCGCGGTCTTCGACCTGGTCGGCTCGGCCGGATCGGTCGAGCGCCTGGAACTGGAGAAGACCCTGAACATGGGTGTCGGCATGATCGCCGTCGTCCCCCAGGAGTCCGTGGACGTCGCGCTGGCCACCCTGGCCGACCGCGGCGTGGACGCCTGGATCGGCGGCGAGATCATCGAGCGCGGCGACCTGACCGAAGCGGTGACCCTGACCGGTGACTACGCCGGCTGAGGCGCCTGCTGCCGGGGCAGCACAAAACCCGGTCCGAGGTGAGAACCCCGGACCGGGTGTGTGGACATGCTCTGCGCGCCCTGATGAAGCGGTGAACGAACCGCAAGACGACCGCGGGTGGCTTCCCGCGGAAGTGGTAGCGGTGCGTCGTCAGGCGCGGCGACGTTGGCTGGACGAGTCGCCCTCGTCCTCATCGTCGTCGTTGTATCGATCCGCGTATTGTGCGTACGGGTCGTCGTCCTCGTCATCCTCGAACGGTTCCCCGTTCGGCGGCTGCTGGCTCGACGGCGATGCACCCAGCTCGTCGGCCAGTCGTGAGAGATCCGTCCCACCGCTGCTGTACTTCAGCTGGCGGGCGACCTTTGTCTGCTTGGCCTTGGCCCGGCCGCGCCCCATGGGTCGACCCCCTCAATGACGGGGCTCTATGGCCCCAGAGTCTTGACACGCGTTCATGATTCAGAGCGGACTCTCGACGGAGAGACCGGCCCGTAGGGCTTCAACGGTACCTGCTTCCGCGGCCATACGGTACGTCGCCCGCATCACCGGCCGCTCGGCATGACCTGCGAGGCGCCCTTTTCCCGCTGGTCAACTGCGATTTTAACCTGTCCTGTACGGCGACCCGCCGACGGGTGGTGAGGGATGTCTCCCCGACCGCCCGTGGCGGGCCGCGCAAGGCCGGGTTTCCGGCCATCCGAGCGCCCGGGAGCGCCCTGGATGCCGTCAGGCGCGCCGTGCCTCCGCCATGCGCTGTTCGGCCAGCCGGTCGGCGGCCGCGGCCGGCGGGATCCCGTCCGACTTCGCACGCGCGAATATCGCCAGTGTGGTGTCGAAGATCTTCGCGGCCTTGTCCCGGCAGCGGTCGAAGTCGAATCCGTGCAGCTCGTCGGCCACCTGGATGACGCCGCCCGCGTTCACGACATAGTCCGGGGCGTAGAGGATGCCGCGGTCGGCGAGATCTTTCTCGACGCCGGGGTGCGCGAGCTGGTTGTTGGCCGCGCCGCACACCACCTTCGCGGTCAGCGCCGGCACCGACACGTCGTTCAGTGCGCCGCCCAGGGCGCACGGCGCGTAGATCTCCAGACCCTCCGTGCGGATCAGGGCGTCGGTGTCGGCGACGGCCGTGACCTGGGGGTGCGCGCTGCGGACGCGGTCGACCGAATCGGCGCGGACGTCCGTCACGACCACCTCGGCGCCGTCCTGGAGCAGGTGTCCGACGAGATGGTGGCCCACCTTGCCGACGCCGGCCACGCCGACCTTGCGGCCGCGCAGCGTCGGGTCGCCCCACAGGTGCTGGGCCGAGGCCCGCATGCCCTGGAAGACGCCGAACGCGGTCAGCACCGAGGAGTCGCCCGCGCCGCCGTTCTCCGGCGAGCGGCCGGTGGTCCACTTGTTGGTCCTGGCGACGACGTCCATGTCCGCGACGTACGTGCCGACGTCGCACGCGGTGACGTACCGGCCGCCGATCGAGGCCACCGCGCGCCCGTAGGCGAGCAGCAGCTCCTCGGTCTTGATCACGTCGGGGTCACCGATGATCACGGCCTTGCCGCCGCCGTGGTCGAGACCGGCGAGAGCGTTCTTGTAGGACATGCCGCGCGAGAGATTGAGGGCATCCAGCACGGCCTCCTCCTCGGAGGCGTACGCGTGGAAGCGGGTGCCGCCGAGGGCCGGGCCCAGGGCGGTGTTGTGGACGGCGATCACGGCCTTGAGGCCGCTGGCGCGGTCCTGGCAGAGAACGACCTGTTCATGGCCGCCCTGCTCCGATCGGAACAGGGTGTGCAGCACGCTGCCGTCGACGCTGACGGCAGAAGGACGTACGTCGGGCACGGTGGTGACTCCCAGTCACGGAGGACGCCCTCCTACGGGTGGGGGAGGGCCGGTCGGGAAGAGCGTAAGACCTCCGGGGCCCGATGATCGGCCCGGTACGGGGGATCACCCACTCGCGGGGGACGGGCGTGCGACGATTTGCCGTATCCGGGGCCCGGCGGGGGAGCACACGTCCCCGTCAACTCCCGGTGGTGGACTTCCCTTTGAAGGAGCGTGCGTGGCCTTGGCGTCGTCGGTGACGGTCCCGTATGCGGCATACCTACGGGTCTACGAGCCGCTGGCAGCATTCCCGGAGCCCGAGCGCTCCCACTGGGCGCGGTACGCGAAGCGCGACGACACCCCGACGGCACAGGACGAGCAGCGCAGAGCGCTCGCCGACCTGCTGCCCACGCCGCCGGTGCCGGTACCGGTGCACGAGAGCGCGGACGCGTTCGTCGCGCTCGTCGACGAGGTGCCCTGCATCTGCCCGTGGCGCACCCGGCTGCGCGGCTGGCAGGCGCTGGAGGAGCTGCCCGAGCTGCTGCCGGCGCCGGTGCTGGACGCCGCGCTGCCCCCGGTGGTGCGACGGCAGGCGGCCACCGACTACGAGGAGTGGCAGGAGCGCAACCCGGACGCCAGGCCCTGGATCCGCGGGGCGACCTGGCATGTCCCGGTCCGCTGGTTCGTCCTCTTCGACGACTCGGAGCGGGAGTACGAGAAGGAGGCGAAGGACGGGCCGCTGCTGCGCTACCGGACGCCGATGGCGCAGGCGCGGCGCCGGGTCGCGCGCGGGCTGCGGACGCTGCGGGACACCATGGAGGAGGGGCCGCTGATCGACGGCCTGGTGGACGTGGGGCGCTGGCTGGAGGAATTCCACCCGCGCTCACTGGTGGAGCTGGACTACGGCGGCCTGGTGCACGCGGTGCCCGAGAAGCAGCTCGCCGGTGACCGTTCGGCGGCGGAAGTGGCGGAGGGGCTCGCGGCGTTGCGTGACGGCGACGGTGAGCGGGCCGGCGCCGCGTACGAGAAGCTGTCGGACCGGTGGCGGGCGGTGCGCGAGCGCCAGTTCTCCAGCTGAGCGGCCGCCGTTGGGTCGGCGGCGCTTCCGGGCTGCGAGATGATCTTGGAGCGCGCTCGTCCCGTAAGCTTTCCCTCTCAGGACGTAGGTCCTGATCCGGGCTATTCCCCCAACAGTGACCTAAAGCACTGACTTCGGGCCTTGCGCGCAAGCTAGGTCCTCGTGCCAAAATAGGACAAGGAGCCTGGGATGGGCTCCTTCCGTCTAACTATGGGCGGACAGATCGGTATTGCGCTCCTTGAGGGGTCTAGTGACGCCTGATCACCTTGTGACTGATCGTCACGGTGGCGTGACTGTCCGCTATGGCATGGTCCATCGGCTTCCGCCGAGGTTGAACACCTGAGAGGGCAATTCCATCGGTTTGGCCGACGTGGCTGGACAGATGGTGTAGTTGTAGTGCCGAGGACAAGCCGTTCGTCCTATAACCGACTCGGCCCGCGTCCGCCATTTCGGGCAACGCGGGTCAAGGTGCAGAATTTAGAGGAAAGAACCGTGATGGTTCGGTTCTCCCGAGGAGGCCGCTCATGACCGCTCGCACCCCTGACGCCGAGCCGCTGCTTACCCCCGCTGAGGTTGCCACGATGTTCCGCGTGGACCCGAAGACGGTGACCCGCTGGGCCAAGGCAGGCAAGCTCACGTCCATCCGTACGCTCGGAGGGCATCGGCGTTACCGCGAGGCTGAGGTCCGCGCACTGCTCGCGGGTATCCCGCAGCAGCGCAGCGAGGCCTGAATAACCGCATAACCGGGCTGTTTTCGGGGCCCCCAACCCGCAGAACGCCCGTGCAGCACCACTGGCTCCACCCGCTTCACCACGCTCCACACAGCTCCATACGACGCGGCGCCCGCCCCAACGGGCCCACACCCGCAGCATCTGGGTACGTCATCGATCGCGCTGGACTCCGCCGGGTCCAGCGCGATCTTTTTTGTGCGCGCGCTGCGCGGCCTCCGGGAGGCCCGGAGGTCGCCCGTCACGCCACCGTCGCGGCGGCGTCCACACGATGCTTCTGCGCGCCCTCCAGAGGGTCTCCGTCACAGACCTGGCGGTCTCGTTTGGGTGTCCTGGAGAGGGGTGCAATTGCACATATTAAATTGACCTGTTGTAGGGCGAGGGTAAGTTCCCCACTCCGTGAAACTTGTTCGGTGACACCCGTCACACGTCGCAGCGCTTGAAGGTGCCCTTGCCGCCGAGGTAAAGGCCGTTCGCCGATGCCCCGTCACCAGCCTGCCACCGCACGGCTGATGGGCAAGGCTCCGTTGGTCACCGCGTCGCGGGACTTTCGCCCTTCGTCGCCTGCGGCCCACAGAGGGCCACGGGTGCGTCCGGGGCGGCCGCAGCTGTGGCGGCATCCGAACGGGCCGTATACGGCTCCTGGGCGAGCCGTAACAGTCGGTGGCAGACGGGGCAGTGCCGGGTCAGATGCCGAAAGCCCGTCGCGGCCGACAGATGGGCGCGCAGCAGCGCCCTGGTCTCGTGCCTCTGCGTTGCCCTCATTGCACGTACCTCCCGGCCCCACGTTTCCTCTGTGAGTACCGGCGGCGCCGGTCGCCGTCAAGACGCCTGTCAGGGAAGGACGGTGGCACCGGGGGAGGGGAGCGGCGGCGCCGCACACGCAGAACGGCCCGCATCCTCATCGGATGCGGGCCGTTCAACTGCGGTCCTGACGGGATTTGAACCCGCGGCCTCCACCTTGACAGGGTGGCGAGCACTCCAAACTGCTCCACAGGACCTTGGTGCGGCTTCCGCTTGCGCGGTGCTGCGAAACAAGACTCTACAGCAGGTCAGGGGGTGCGGTCGAACCCGCTCCCGGCGGGCGCATCTCCCGGGCCGTACCCCCGCCTTCCGCGCCCCTTCGCGCCCCCGCGCGGCTACGGCGCTGCCGCGTCCACGGCCTTCACGATGCGTTTGTCGGACACCGGGTACGCGGTCCCCAGCGCATGCGCGAAGTAGCTCACCCGCAGCTCCTCGATCATCCAGCGGATCTCCAGGGCGGCGGACGGTACCGGCCGTCCCTGGGGGAACTGCTCCAGCAGCCAGGCGTATTCGTCCTGCATCTCCTTCACCTTCGCCATCCGCGCGCGGTCCCGCTCGGCGTTGGTGGGCAGTTGCTGGAGGCGGCGGTCGGCGGCCACCAGATAGCGCATCAGGTCCGGCAGCCGCTTGGCGCCGTGCGCGGTCACGAAGCCCGGCCGGATCAGCGCGGCCAACTGCTCCTTGACGTCCGCGAGTGACGGCAGCAGCGACGGGAAGGCGGTGGCCTTCAGCCGGCGCTCGCACGCCTGCCAGGCCGCGAGAACCTCCTGGACCTGCCCGATGGTCTGCATCGTGGCGTCCACCAGATCGGCCCTGACGCCGTCGAACAGCTTCCGGAACGCCTCCTCGTCCCATGCCAGGCCGCCGCGGGCCGCCATCAGCCGGTCGGTGGCCGCGGTCACGCAGTCGTCGAAGAGCGCCGGGATCGAGCCGTGCGGATTGCGGGACAGCGCGAGCTTCTGCTGGTTGCTGAGCTTGCTCTGGGCGAACTTGGCGGGGTTGGAGGGGATGTTGAGCAGGATGAGGCGGCGGGTGCCGGCCCACATCGCCGTCCGCTGCTCGGCCTCCGTGTCGAAGAGCCGTACGGCGACGCTGCTGCCCTCGTCGACGAGCGCCGGGTATGCCTTCAGCGGCTGACCGGACCGCCGGGTCTCGAAGGTGCGCGGCAGCGCGCCGATCGTCCAGGAGGTCAGGCCGGTGCGCTGCTCAGGACCGGCCGGCGCCTGGCCTTCGCCCTTGCCGCCCTTGGCGGGGCGCTCGGCGGCCTGCTCGAACGCCTTGGAGATGGCCGCCCTGGTCTTCGGCTTGAGCTGGAGACGCAGCGCTTCGAGGTCCTTGGCCTCGGCGAGCTTGCGACGCCGCTCGTCGACCACCCGGAAGGTGACCTTGAGGTGGTCGGGCACCTTGGCGGTGTCGAAGTCCGCGGCCGTCACCGGTACGCCCACCATCCGCTGGAGGCCCGCGGCCAGCGAGGTGGTCAGCGCGCCCTGGAGCGGCACCGTGGTGTCCAGGAAACGGGCGGCGAAGTTCGGCGCGGGGACGTAGTTACGGCGGATCGGCTTGGGCAGCGAGCGGATCAGCTCGGTCACCAACTGCTCGCGCAGGCCGGGGATCTGCCAGTCGAAGCCCTCGGACGCCACCTGGTTGAGCACCTGGAGCGGGACGTGGACGGTCACACCGTCGGCGTCCGCGCCCGGCTCGAACTGGTAGGTGACCTTGAACTTCAGCTTTCCCTGCCGCCAGGAATCCGGGTAGTCGTCCTTGGTGACGCTCTCCGCGGATTCATTGATGAGCATCGAATGCTCGAAGTTGAGGAGATCCGGCTCCTCCTGCCGCTTCTTCTTCCACCAGGCGTCGAAATGCGCGCCGGACACGATGTCCGCCGGAATGCGCTGGTCGTAGAAGTCGAAGAGGGTCTCGTCGTCGACGAGAATGTCGCGGCGCCTGGCGCGGTGCTCCAACTCCTCGACCTCGCCGAGGAGTTTGCGGTTGTCGTGGAAGAACTGGTGATGCGTACGCCAGTCGCCCTCGACCAGGGCATTGCGGATGAACAGGTCGCGGGAGACCTCGGGATCGATGCGCCCGTAGGTGATCTTGCGTTGCGCGACGACCGGGACGCCGTAGAGCGTCACCCGCTCGTACGCCATCACCGCGGCCATCTTCTGTTCCCAGTGCGGCTCGCTGTACGTCCGCTTCACCAGGTGCTGGGCCAGGGGCTCGACCCACTCCGGCTCGATCTTGGCGTTCACCCGCGCCCACAGCCGGGACGTCTCGACCAGCTCGGCCGACATGATCCAGCGCGGCGTCTTCTTGAACAGCGCCGAGCCGGGGAAGACCGCGAACTTGGCGTTGCGGGCGCCCAGATATTCGTTCTTCGCCTCGGTGTCCTTCAGCCCGATATGCGAAAGCAAACCGGAGAGCAGTGAGGTGTGGATATGGTCCGGCGCCGCGTCCTGCTCACTCAGATGAACGCCCATGGTCTTGGCGACCGAGCGCAGCTGCGAGTAGATGTCCTGCCATTCGCGTATCCGCAGATAATTCAGGAACTCGTTGCGGCACATGCGGCGGAACGCGGACGACGACAGCGCCTTCTGCTGCTCCCGCACATAGCGCCACATATTCAGGAACGCCAGGAAGTCGCTGGTCTCGTCCTTGAAACGGGCGTGCTGCTGGTCGGCCTGCTGCTGCTTGTCCGAAGGGCGCTCGCGCGGGTCCTGGATGGACAGGGCGGCGGCGATCACCATGACCTCGCGGACGCAGTTGTTGCGGTCCGCCTCCAGCACCATGCGGGCCAGGCGGGGGTCGACCGGCAGCTGGGAGAGCTTGCGGCCCAGCGGGGTCAGCTGCTGGCCCGCCTTCTGGCTCTTGCCGCCCTTCGGCCTGCCGTCCAGCGCGCCCAGCTCGTGCAGCAGATCGATGCCGTCCTTGATGTTGCGGCGGTCCGGCGGGTCGATGAACGGGAACTTCTCGATGTCGCCGAGGCCGGCCGCGGTCATCTGGAGGATGACGGATGCCAGGTTCGTCCGCAGGATCTCGGCGTCGGTGAACTCCGGGCGGCTGAGGAAGTCGTCCTCGGAGTACAGCCGGATGCAGATGCCGTCGCTGGTACGGCCGCAGCGGCCCTTGCGCTGGTTGGCGCTGGCCTGCGACACCGGCTCGATCGGCAGCCGCTGCACCTTGGTGCGGAAGCTGTAGCGGGAGATCCGGGCCATGCCGGGGTCGATGACGTACCGGATGCCGGGGACGGTCAGCGAGGTCTCGGCGACGTTCGTGGCCAGCACGATGCGGCGTCCGGTGTGGCGCTGGAAGACGCGGTGCTGCTCGGCGTGCGACAGGCGTGCGTACAGCGGCAGGACCTCGGTGGACCGGAGGTTCTTCTTGATCAGCGCGTCCGCGGTGTCCCGGATCTCGCGCTCGCCGGAGAGGAAGACCAGGATGTCGCCCGGCCCCTCGGCCTGAAGTTCGTCCACCGCGTCACAGATCGCGGTGATCTGGTCGCGGTCCCCCTCCTGGCCGCCCTCCTCCAGCAGCGGGCGGTAGCGGACCTCGACGGGAGACGTACGCCCGGAGACCGCGACGATCGGCGCGGGCTGCTCCTCGGCGGCGTCCACCGTCGCGAACGCGCCGAAGTGCCGTGCGAAGCGCTCCGGGTCGATCGTCGCCGAGGTGATGACGACCTTCAGGTCGGGCCGCCTGGGCAGCAGCTGCGCCAGGTAGCCGAGGATGAAGTCGATGTTGAGGCTGCGCTCGTGCGCCTCGTCGATGATGATCGTGTCGTACTGGCGCAGCTCGCGGTCGGTCTGGATCTCGGCGAGCAGGATGCCGTCCGTCATCAGCTTGACGAGGGTGTCGGCACCGACCTGGTCGGTGAAGCGGACCTTCCAGCCGACCGCTTCGCCGAGCGGGGTCTGCAGCTCTTCGGCGACCCGCTCGGCGACCGTACGGGCCGCGATCCGGCGCGGCTGGGTGTGCCCGATCAGGCCGCGGATGCCGCGGCCCAGCTCCAGGCAGATCTTGGGGATCTGGGTGGTCTTGCCCGAGCCGGTCTCACCGGCGACGATCACGACCTGGTGGTCCCTGATCGCCTCCAGGATCTCGTCCTTCTTCTGGCTGACCGGCAGCTGTTCGGGATAGCTGATCGCGGGCACGGCGGCGCGCCGCTGGGCGACCCGCAGCTCCGCCTCCGCCATGCCGTCGGCGATCTCGGCGAGTACGGCCGCGCGGGCTTCGGGCTTGTGGATCCGGCGCGCGCCGTCGAGCCGGCGCCCCAGCCGCTGCTGGTCGCGCAGCATCAGCTCGGGCAGTCGCTCCAGCAGGGCGGGAAGGGCCGGCGATGCGCCGGCGGGCGGGGCGGAGGCAGGCTGACTGGACATACGACCCCCAGGATCTCACCTCGGCGATTCGGCTGGCGAACGATTTGCCGGTACGGGGACGGAAGAGGGGCCGGGCGGCCCGTTCGGCACCGCACTGCGAGGACCTGCACGGGTATGTCTGTGATGGGTGCTTTAGCGTGTTCGTATGGTTGATCAGCACGGTGCGTCCGGCTCGCACGGCGCCCACGGGCGGGCCCTGACCGGTGCGGAGAAATGGGCGGCCTTCAAGAAGTCACCGTTCTTTCCCGCCTGTGTGCTGGTCTTCATCCTCGCGGCGGCGGCCGGACTGTTCGCCGGTTCGTACACGTACACCATGGCCAACCCGACCCCGCGGCACGTGCCGACGGCCGTGGTCGGCGCGAAGACCGCGCCGGACGGTGTCCCGACCCGCGAGAAGGTGTTCGCGGACGGGATGGAGAAGGCGCTCAACGCCTCGCTGCGGCTGACCGGCTACGACACCTACGCGCAGGCCCGCAAGGCCGTCGAGGAGCAGGAGATGTTCGCGATCCTGCGGCCGCACGGCAAGGGCGTGGAGCTGGATGTGGCGGGCGCATCGGGCGCGTCGGTGGCGCAGCTGCTGACCACGGCGGCTCCGCAGGTCGGCGAGGCGGTCGGGGTGCCGGTCCGGGTCAAGGACATCCGGCCGTTGCAGCAGGGCGACCCGCGCGGCCTGGCGCTGTTCTACATCTCCCTCGCCGCGGTGATCATCGGCTTCGTGGGCGCGATCCAGCTCAGCGTGCACGCCCGCGCGCTCAACCCGGCCGAGCGGATCGCGTTCACCGTCGTCTACGCCCTGCTCGGCGGCTTCGCCATCGCCGCGGTGGTGGACTGGTGGCTGGGCGCGCTGGACCTGCCGTTCATGGAGTCCTGGCTGATCCTGGCGCTGACGATGTTCACGTCCGGGATGGTCTTCTCGATGTTCAACACCCTGATGGGCCGCTGGGCAATGATCCCCACCTGGGGCCTGATGGTGCTGCTGGGCAACCCGTCGTCGGGCGGCGCGGTCTCCTGGCCGCTGCTGCCCTCGCTCCTGGGACACATCGGTCAGTGGCTGCCCCCGGGCGCCTCGGTCAACGCCCAGCACACCGCGGTCTACTTCGGTGGCTCCCAGCACCTCTTCCCGTTCCTGGTGCTGGCCGGCTGGGCGGTGCTGTCCTGCGCGGTCTTCTGGTTCTGGCGGCACCGCCATCCGGGGGGCCGCGAGACGCACGCGGCTCCCGCGCACGCGGCGCAGGAGTGAGCCGGACGGGGGCCGGCGAGCGGCCGGCGCCCTGTCCGATACCCACGAAGGCCGGCGCACACGAAGAAGGCCCCCGATCCATCGGATCGGGGGCCTTCTTCCAAAGGGTGTGGCTGGGGCCGGGGTCGAACCGGCGACCTATCGCTTTTCAGGCGATCGCTCGTACCAACTGAGCTACCCAGCCGCAGCGGTCCTGACGGGATTTGAACCCGCGGCCTCCACCTTGACAGGGTGGCGAGCACTCCAAACTGCTCCACAGGACCTTGCATTGTGCGAAACGGCCTGAACCAGTCTCGCACACGGTAATGCGTGCCCCCAACGGGATTCGAACCCGTGCTACCGCCTTGAAAGGGCGGCGTCCTGGGCCACTAGACGATGAGGGCTGATGGCCCACCTTGGCGTCGTTACCGGCGCCGTCGGGGACGTGAGAAGCATATGGGATGGGAGGACCGTTCGCCAAAACGGTTTACCCGGGGCCCTCCGCGGGGGTCCGGAGCGGGGCGGGTGACGGGGTGTCCGGTGCGGGGCGGGCGGCGTCTTCGGCCGGGTGGCGCTCCGGCGTGGCCGGGGCGTGCGAGGGCGGTCGGATCCGGGGCCGGTGGCGGAGAATGGAGGCGTGCTGGAAATGACGCGCGAGGAGTTCGAGGAACTGGTCGCCGAGGCGCTGGACCGGATCCCGCCGGAGCTGACCCGGCTGATGGACAACGTGGCGGTGTTCGTCGAGGACGAGCCGCCGTCCGACGATCCCGGCCTGCTCGGGCTCTACGAAGGGACGCCGCTGACCGACCGCGGGGAGTGGTACGCCGGGGTGCTGCCGGACCGGATCACGGTCTACCGGGGGCCGACCCTGCGGATGTGCGAGAACCGCGAAGACGTCGTCGCGGAGACCGAAGTGACGGTCGTGCACGAGATCGCGCACCACTTCGGGATCGATGACGACCGGCTGCACGCGCTGGGGTACGGCTGAGGCCATCGGGACCGGTGGGGCGCCGGATCCCGGGGTGCCGGCGGGGGGCGCGTGACGAGGGTGGACGGCTGGGCGCGATCCGGTGCGCGCGGCGCGTGTCCTCAAGCGGGGGGCGGGAGTTGGGCAAGGCGTCCCAGTCCCCGCGGCGCCGCCCAGCGCTCCGGATCCGGAGGTCCCGCCCGTGCGACCGATCCCTGCCCCGCGTCATCCGCTCCCCGATCCGTCCTGCGCCGCGCGGGAAGCGCCCGGTGGGGCGCGGATTCCCGCGCAGCCGTCCGGGGCGCCCGCCGCATCCCGGGCCCCCGTACGCCGTGCGCTGGCCCGTGCCACCGCGTCCGTGGCCGTCACCGCGTCGCTGGCCGCCGCGCTGTCCGGCTGTATGAGCGTGAGCGACCCCGTACCGAAATCCTCCGGCAGCAGTGCGCCGCACGGCGACACGGACGGCAAGAGCCGCCGCCTCCGGCAGCCCGGCGGTCTGACGGTGGACGGCAGCGGCGGCGGCCCGCACCGGACGGAGCCGCACGGCGGGTCGGGCTCCGGCGCCTCGGGCGGCCTGAGCGGTACGGGCGGCACGGCGGGCGGGGCGGCGGATGACGGCGTGCCGGACGGCGGGACGCCGGGCCGGTCCGCGGCGCCGGGCGGCGGGGAGCGGTTGCCCGGCGGCGGGTCCGGCCGCGGGAGCGGGGAGACGCCCGGTCGGGGCGGGCATTCCGGAGGCGGCGCGGAGCCGGCGCCTTCGCCGTCGGGCGGTGCCCCCTCGGTGCCCGCGTCGCCCACTCCTCCGGCTCCGACCGGATCGCCGACCCCGCCGCCGAGCACCTCCGCCGTGCCGTCGTCCCGGGCGTCCGGGCCCTCGCCCGTGGCCTCGGTGGAATCGCCGTATCCGCAGGCGGGGTGGGACGCGTAGGCGGGACGGGCGGTGGGGCGCGTACCGGTCGCCGACACGCGGGGAGGGGGAGGGGCTGGTGTCCCGTGGGGTCGGCGTGAGAAGGTCATTTGCCTTTCCGGGGGCGGAGTGCGTATGGTGGTAGATCGTTTGATCCCATTTGCCCGGCGCCAGAAAAGAAGCGCGCCGCGTGGCGCGTTCTCTCCCTTGCCGTGGCTGACCGCATAGAGGCGGTCTTTGTGAAACACACGGAGTTTGGGCGCGTGCCGAGACTCCGGAAGGTTTCGCATTTCGCATGTCAATTTCCACTGAACAGTCCGTCATGCCCGCATCCGACGAGCAGGCGGCTGCCGCGGTGAGCGAGCCGGTCGAGACGGCCGCAGCGGTCGAGACGACCGACGCCGCCCAGGTGACCGAGCCCGCGGAGTCCGCCGACGCCCCGGCGGAGCCCGCGGAGCCGCAGGTCACCTTCGGGGACCTGGGCCTCGACGACAAGATCGTCCGCAAGCTGGCGCAGAACGGTGTGACCACCCCGTTCCCGATCCAGGCCGCGACGATCCCGGACGCCATCGCCGGCCGCGACATCCTCGGCCGCGGCCGTACCGGCTCCGGCAAGACCCTGTCCTTCGGCCTGCCGCTGCTGACCCAGCTGGCCGGCGGCCAGACCGAGAAGAAGCGCCCCCGCGGCGTCATCCTCACCCCGACCCGTGAGCTGGCCATGCAGGTCAGCGACGCGCTCCAGCCCTACGGCGACGTCCTCGGCCTGAAGTTCAAGGTCGTCTGCGGCGGTACGTCCATGGGCAACCAGATCTACGCCCTGGAGCGTGGCGTCGACGTGCTCGTCGCCACCCCGGGCCGGCTGCGCGACATCATCAACCGTGGCGCCTGCTCGCTGGACAAGGTCGAGGTCGCGGTCCTGGACGAGGCCGACCAGATGGCCGACCTGGGCTTCCTGCCCGAGGTCACCGAGCTGCTCGACCTGGTGCCGGCCGGCGGCCAGCGGATGCTCTTCTCCGCCACGATGGAGAACGAGATCGGCACCCTGGTCAAGCGCTACCTGACCGACCCGGTCACGCACGAGGTCGACAGCGCCCAGGGCAACGTCACGACCATGACGCACCACGTCCTCGTCGTGAAGCCGAAGGACAAGGCGCCGGTCACCGCCGCCATCGCCGCCCGCAAGGGCCGCACCATCATCTTCGTCCGCACCCAGCTCGGCGCCGACCGCGTCGCCGAGCAGCTGCGGGACGCCGGCGTGCTCGCCGACGCGCTGCACGGCGGCATGACGCAGGGCGCGCGTACCCGCACCCTGGCCGACTTCAAGGACGGCTACGTCAACTGCCTGGTCGCCACCGACGTCGCCGCCCGCGGCATCCACGTCGACGGCATCGACCTGGTCCTGAACGTCGACCCGGCCGGTGACCACAAGGACTACCTGCACCGTTCCGGCCGTACGGCCCGTGCGGGCCGGTCCGGCACCGTCGTGTCGCTCTCGCTGCCGCACCAGCGCCGGCAGATCTTCCGCCTGATGGAGGACGCCGGTGTGGACGCCTCTCGGCACATCGTCGGCGGCGCCGGTGCCTTCGACGACGACGTCGCCCAGATCACCGGTGCGCGCTCGCTCACCGAGGTCCAGGCCGAGTCCGCCGCCAACTCCGCCAAGCAGGCGGAGCGCGAGGTGCAGGAGCTGACCCGCGAGCTGGAGCGGGTGCAGCGCCGCGCGACCGAGCTGCGCGAGGACGCGGACCGGCTGACCGCCCGCGCCGCCCGTGAGCGTGGCGAGGACCCGGCCGAGGCGCTCGCCGCCGTCGCTGCGACCGTGGAGGCCGCGGCCGCCGAGGTCGCCGCCGTGCCGGCCCAGTCCACCGCGCCGGAGGAGCGCCGTCCGGCCGAGCGCAGCAACCGCGACGAGCGGGGCAACTTCGAGCGCCGTGACCGTCGTGACGACCGTCGGGACGACCGCTCGGGTGGCGGTTTCAGCCGTGACCGTCGCGATGACCGTTCCGGTGGCGGCCGTTCTTTCGACCGTCGTGACGACCGGTCGGGCGGTGGCTTCAACCGTGACCGTCGGGACGACCGTTCCGGTGGCGGTTTCAGCCGTGACCGTCGCGATGACCGTTCCGGTGGCGGCCGTTCCTTCGACCGTCGTGACGACCGTTCCGGCGGTGGCTTCAACCGCGACCGCGGCGACCGTCCGAGCCGTCCGTTCAACCGTGACGACCGTTCCGGTGGCCGTCCCGCATCCGGTGGCTTCCGCTCCGGCGGCGGCGACCGTCCGTTCAACCGTGACGACCGTTCCGGCGGCCGCCCCGCATCCGGTGGCTTCCGCTCCGGCAGCAGCGACCGCCCCTACGGCCGTCGTGACGACCACCGTGGCTCGGGCGCCGGCACCGGCTCCTTCGGCCGCCGTGACGACAAGCCGCGCTGGAAGCGCAACGGCTGACCCGCGACCGGCGCACCGCCGCCGGTGAGCTGATCCGCCACAGGGCCCGTACCGCACGCAAGTGCCGTACGGGCCCTGTGCGTTGGCGGTGGTGACGGGCGCTGCACCGGGGACGGGGAGGGGCCCGCGGAGCGTCCGGGATTCCGCCGATGGCTAATGCTTTCGGGCTGCGGGACGGGCTCGGGCTATGCTGCTCGGTGCGGGCCATTAGCTCAATTGGCAGAGCAGTGGACTTTTAATCCATTGGTTCAGGGTTCGAGCCCCTGATGGCCCACTTGCCGCACTGTCGGACGGTGCGTGCGTCACGCGCCTTCAGGGGCCGGCCGGGAGATTCCGGCCGGCCCTTCGTCGTCGGACCGGGTGCGGTCGGGGGAGCCGAGGGTGTCCAGGTACCACTGGCCCCAGTTGTCGAGCCGCGTCGCCACGTCCTCCAGGCTGCGTCCGGCCTCGGTCAGCGCGTACTCGACCTTCGGCGGGACCTCGCGGTAGACCGTCCGCACGACCAGGCCGTCGGCCTCCAGCTCCCGCAGCTGGCGGGTGAGCATGCGCTGGGTGACGCGGGGCAGCGCCCGCTTGAGCGTGCTGAAGCGCATCGTTCCGTGGGCGAGAAGCTGCTTGAGGATCGCCAGTTTCCAGCGGCCGCCGAGTACTTCCATGGCGACTTCGATCGCGCAGTGCTGGGGGGTGTTCGGTACGTCGCCGCGCACGGTCCCGCCCTTCCCGTAGGTATACGAAGTGGTACTACAGCACTTTCCTGTGCGTACTTGTTCTTCCTGGTCAGTAGAGCAGACAGTGCAGCCATGGCGAACTGTGAAGCCGGTACGCGTACCGGATTACCGACCGAGGAAAAGGAGGCGGCGCCCTCGGCACGGCGATGGGCGGTGCTCGCCGTCCTGTGCGTCAGCCTGCTGCTGTGCGGCATCGACCTGACGGTCCTGCACGCCGCGGTGCCCCGCATGAGCCGGGAGTTGCGTCCCACCGGCGCGCAGCTGCTGTGGATCGTGGACGTCTACGCCCTGACGCTGGCCGCCCTGCTGGTGACCTGCGGCACGCTGGGCGACCGCATCGGCCGCAAACGCATGGTGCTCGGCGGCTTCGCGCTGTTCGGGCTGGCCTCCGCGGCCGCCGCGTTCTCCTCCTCCACGGCCCAGCTGATCGCCTCGCGCGCCCTCCTCGGAGCCGGCGCCGCGATGATCATGGCGTCGACCGTGGCCCTCATCCGCGTCGTGTTCACCGATGCCCGCGAACGGTCCGTCGCGATCGGCATCTGGACCGCGGCACACAGCGTGGGGGCGGCCGTCGGGCCTCTGGTGGGCGGCTTCGTGACGGAGCGCTGGGGGTGGGGCGCCGTCTTCCTCGTCAACGTTCCCCTCGCCCTGGCCATTTTCGTGATCGGCTCCCGCGTCGTCCCCGAGTCGAAGAATCCCGTTCCTCGCAGGTGGGACGTGGCGAGCGTGGCGCTGTCGATCACCGGTCTCGCCGGTGTGGTCTACGCGCTCAAGCAGGCCGGCGAACACCTCCGGGCGGACCCGGCCGTCGTCGCCGCCGCCCTCGGCGGTGCGCTGCTGCTCCTCCTCTTCGTCCGGCGCCAGCGCCGGCTGGCCGAACCGCTGCTGGACGTCACCCTCTTCGCCGACCGCCGCTTCTCCACCGCCACCCTCTGCGTCATCGTCTGCTTCGGCAGCTACGTCGCCCTGCTGTTCTTCCTCACGCAGTGGCTGCAACAGGTGGGCGGGTACGCGCCGTTGCGGGCCGGCCTCGCGCTGGTGCCGCTGGCGGCCGCCAACGCCGCCGGAGCGGCCACCGCCCCCTGGGTGTCCGGCCGTTGGGGCACCCGAGGGGCGCTGACCGGGGCCCTGACGGCCTTCGCGCTGGCGCTGGCGGCGCTGGCCGCGACCGGTGACACCGGCAACTACGGCGCGCTGGTGCCGCTGCTCCTGGTGGCCGGTTACGGCGCGGGGACCGTCATGACGCTGGGGGCCGACTCCCTCATGGGCGCCGCCGCACCGGAACGCTCCGGGGAAGCCGCCGCCATCCAGGAGACCTCCTTCGAACTGGGCGCAGGGCTCGGCGTCGCCGTACTGGGCACCGTCCTGACGGCCGCGTACCGCCTGACGATGCCGGCCACCCCCGGCCTGTCACCCGGCCACCGGGCCGCCGCGAGCCGGTCGTTCGCGGCCGCCGATGACACCGCGGGCCGGCTCGGGCGGTCCGCCGCCGGCACGGTGCTGAACGCCGCCCGGCACGCCTACGACCACGGGTTCACCGCGGTCTGCGCCCTCGCGTCCTTCGGCCTGCTCGGCACGGCGCTGCTGGCGGCCACGCTGCTGCGCACCCGGCGCGCCGGGCCCTGACCGCCCCGTGACCCGTCCGGCCCACGAGGAGTCGCTGCCCGGCCCGGCACCCGAAAGCCTGGGGGACGGGTGCCGGGCGCCGACGGACGGTGGGACCGGCCGGGCCCGGCGGACGAAGGGGCCGACGGGCGCCAGGAGCGGGAAGAGGCCGGTGCGGATGCGTCGAGGCGGGAGGGCCCGCACGGGCGACGGGGAACGGCGGGCACGCCGGGCGCGGATGTCGCCCTTCGGCCGCAGGCTGGCGCGCTGGCTGCCCGCGATCCTGATCGTCGCCGGCCTCGTCTTCGACACGGTCACCCCGGCCCGCTACACCGCATCGCCGTTCTTCTCCGCCGCGCCCCTGGTCGCCGCGCCCCTGCACTCCCTGCGCAGCACGGCCGTCACGGCGGCCACCGCGGTGGCCGGCGAGCTGTGGGTCCTGATCTATCACGGTGCCCATGACGTCAACGAGTCCGCGACGGAAGCCTCGACGGTCTTCGTCGTCGCCGTTCTCGCGCTCGGCATCAACCGGGCCGTCCGCCGGTCCGATGCCACGCTGGCGTCCGTACGCGACGTCTCGGAGGCCGCGCAGCGGGCCGTGCTGCCCACGCCGCCCGAGCGGGTCGGCGGTCTCGCGGTCGCCGCCCGGTACGTCGCGGCGCGGGCCGACGCCAGGATCGGCGGGGACCTCTACGCGGTGCAGGACACCCCGTACGGCGTCCGGCTGATCGTCGGCGACGTACGGGGCAAGGGCCTCGAAGCGGTGGAGGCCGCCGTGATCGTCATCGGGGCGTTCCGGGAGGCGGCGGAGCAGGAGGCCACCCTGGAGGGGGTGGCCGGGCGGCTGGAGCGGGCGTTGCAGCGGGAGGGCGGGCGGCGCGAGGGGCTCGACCAGTTCGAGGGGTTCACCACCGCCGTCCTCGCGGAGATCCCGCCCACGGAACACGTCCTGCGCGTCCTCAACCGTGGGCATCCGCCGCCCCTGCTGCTCGCTCCGGACGGCGGGCTGCGGGCGCTGCCCCCGGCGTCGGCGGCGCTGCCGCTGGGGCTGAGCGAGGTGGCGGTGTGGCCCGACCGGGCGGACGAATCGTTCTTCCCCGCCGGGTCGGTCCTGCTGCTGTTCACCGACGGGCTGACCGAGGCCCGCAACCGCGCGGGGGTCTTCTACGACCCGGTCGCCCGGCTGCGCGGCCGCCACTTCGCGGGGCCCGAAGCGCTGCTGGACACGCTGGTCGCGGAGGTCGCCCACCACACCGGCGGGGCGGGGACGGACGACATGGCGCTGCTGGCGGTGCAGCGGCCGCTGCCCGTGTAGACGGTGCCGGCTACCGCGTCCCGGCCACCCAGTGCAGGCTCTGGCCGTGCTGCCCGGTGAGGGCGACCGGGCGCTCGTCCAGGGAGAGCGTCAGCAGCGGCTCACGCTCCGCCGGGCCGAGCACGTCGCTGCGCGGGGCGGCGATCCACGGCAGGACGGAGTGGTGCTCCTGCGAGATCCAGTGGCCCGGCCCCGGCCGCTCCGTGAGCAGCGTCCGTACGAGGCCGGCGAACCGTTCCCTGCGGGCGAGCGGCAGGTAGGTCAGCACGGACGTGTGGAAGACGACCAGTGTCGCGTCGGCCGGGGCGTCGGCCGCGAGCGCGGGCAGCTCGTCGACGAGGTCGCCGCGCACGATCCGGGGCCGCGGCGCTCCTCGTACGGCGTCGACGGCCGCCGCCAGTTGCCGTGCGCGCCCGGTCGCCCCGGGCCAGACGAGCGCCTGGAGCCAGCGCAGCGCGTCCGGATCGTCGGCCGGATCCAGCGGATTCAGGTCGATGCCGGCCCGCCAGACGACCTCGGGCAGCGGTCCGTGCGGGGCCGCGCAGCCGTCCGGCACCCGGGCCTCCCGGCTCGTACGGCACCGGAACGTGACGGGACTGTCGGGCGCGCCGGCCTCCACGACCGGGCCGCGGGCCGCGGCCCCGTACTCCTCGTACGCGTACCGATAGCGGTCCGGGTACAGGCACAGGCCGGCCGATGCGCCGACCTCCAGGAGGGCCAGCGGCTGAGGCAGGCGGGCCAGCAGGGGGAGGAGGGTGGCGCAGCGGGCCGGTTCGTTGGTCTGGGTGGCGCGCTGCATGATCACCGCGCAGACCTCGTCCCAGTGCCTGACGGTCCACTCGCGCCAGCGGCGGTAGGCGAGGTCGCCGCGCGGGCCCTGCTCGGCGTGCGGGCCTTCGAGGTGGCGGACGGCCGCGAGGAGGAGGTTCGGCTGCTGCTTGTTGCCGGGCGGCAGCGAGCCCGCCAACAGCTCGCAGAATTCCGGGTCCTGGCCGATCCGCGCCGTCAGCTCCTCGTGGGCGTCGCACTGCCCCCGGGCCTGCCACCAGGAGAAGTCCCGGTAGCGATCCGCCAGTGTCTGCGTGCTGTTGACGAAGTTGACGACCATGATCCGACGCTACTTCCCTCACGTTCCGTAGTTGTCGTGCACCCCTCCGCATAACAAGTGATGCACAATCACGCGCAGCCCGTTTCCCGTTGAAGGGTCAACTCGCCCTGTTTAGAACCCTGGTGGGTCTATAAGTCCAGGCCAAAGCTGATGAGTAGGGGGTGCGGATTCGTGAGAACGCTTGGAAATCGGCGGCCCTCTCTATTACTGTCCGATAACGGAGCGCGGTCGTCCCAGCCGTCGCAAGGGCGGCGCCGTGCGCCGACGCTGAATCCTGCAAGCGCTCTTCGGGCGCCTCGGGTATCACAGGCACCACCGCTGGTCACGACCTGCACGTTCACCGCAGCACGCCGCGTTACACCGCAGTACCGCAGCATCGAAATTTCATGAACTGCCGTGAACTGCAAGGAACTTCCGTGAACTGCGGGGGATCGTCCTGGATGCCCGATGAATCCCGAACCGCGCGGAGGGAACCGGGGAACCACCACCATGGGGTGAATCGGACGCCTCGCGCCAGAGGCGCCCGTAGGAGACCTTCCTGCTCCGAACCCGTCAGCTAACCCGGTAGGCGAGAAGGAAGGAAAGGAGTGCGCCCCCGTGGCGTCCAACAGGTCTGCCCCCGAGGCCCCGTCCGCCTACGCCCTCGACGAGACCGGCCCCTTCGACGGCTCCCGGCCCTTCGGCGGTGCCCCCGCCGATGGCCCCGGCCGTGACGGCGCGGGCGACGGCCCGTGGGAGGAATGGAACCCGACCGAGGAATCCGCCCGCGCCGCCCGTGGCAAGCACCGGGTCGCCAAGCAGCGGGGCGGCGGATTCGCCCGCGGCGGCACGGTCCTTGGTGTCGGCGTCATCGCGGCGGTCGGCGCCGGCGGGATGGCCACGGCGGAGGACAAGCCGCCGGTGCCGATCTCCGTGCCGGACCTCGGCCAGATCGCCGACGATCTCTCCGAGAAGCTGCCGGACGCCGCGTCCCTCCCCGGCATCGGCCCCCTGATATCCGACGACTCCGACGCGGCCTCCGGCACCCCCGCCACATCCGCCACGTACGCATCGGCCCCGCTCTCCTCCGCCGGCATCGCCCCGGCCGATGGCACCCAGGGGACGGGCGGCGCGGGCGAGGCGCTGCGCAGCCGCATCCTCCAGCAGGCCGACGCGCAGCAGAGCGCCGCCGAGCGGGACGCCCGTGACGCGGCCGAGCAGTCAGCCGTCGAGCAGTCCGAGAAGACCGCTTCGGCGGCGCAGAGGAAGGCCGCGGCGGCCAAGGAGGCGGCACAGGCCGAGGCCGAACGCGAGGCGAAGGCGGCGGCCCGCAAGAAGGCGGAGGCCGAGCGGCTGGCCGAACTCGCGAAGAGCTACCTCCTCCCGGTCACCTCGTACACCCTCACGGCGAGCTTCGGCCAGGCCGGCGACCGCTGGGCTGCGGACCACACCGGGCAGGACTTCGCCGCCCCGACCGGCACTCCCGTCAAGGCAGTTCACTCCGGCACCATCACCCAGGCGGGCTGGGCCGGCTCGTACGGCTACCGCGTCGTCCTCACCCTCGACGACGGCACGGAACTCTGGTTCTGCCACCTCTCGTCCATGGTGAAGACCTCGGGCAAGGTCGGCACCGGCGAGGTCATCGCCCGCGTCGGCGCCACCGGAAACGTCACAGGACCCCACCTCCACCTGGAGGTCAGGCCGGGCGGCGGTGACCCGATCGACCCCATGCCCTGGCTCCGGGACCACGGCCTGAAGGTCTGACCACGGTCCGGGCCGGCCGGCCGTGCGGCGGCGGGCCGGCCCGGTCGGGCGACGGATCGGGCCGGTCGGGCGGCGGGCCGGAATATCCCCGCCCCGCCCAATGCTGCAATAACGCATGACCGTTTCACGCAAGGCCCTCGGCTCACTGTCCGTCTCCCCGCTCTCCCTCGGCGGCAATGTCTTCGGCTGGACCGCGGACGAAGCCGAGTCGTTCGCCGTGCTCGACGCGTACGTGGCGGGTGGCGGCAACTTCATCGACACCGCCGACGTCTACTCGGCCTGGGTCACGGGCAACAAGGGCGGCGAGTCCGAGACCGTGATCGGCAACTGGCTGGCCGCCCGCGGCAACCGCGCCGACGTCGTCATCGCGACCAAGGTCGGCGCCCACCCGGACCTCAAGGGCCTGTCCGCCACGACGATCAAGAAGGCCGTCGACGCGTCCCTGACCCGGCTGCGCACGGACTACATCGACCTCTACTACACGCACTACGACGACGAGTCGGTCGAGGTCGCGGAGTTCCTCACCGCGCTCGACGACCTCGTCCGGGCCGGCAAGGTCCGCGAAATCGCCGCGTCCAACATCTCGGCGCAGCGCCTGGAGGAGTCCCTGGCCTGCTCCGAGCGCGAGGGCCTGGCCCGCTACGTCGCCCTCCAGCCGCACTACAACCTGGTCTCGCGCGACACGTACGAGGGCGAACTGGCCGACGTCGCCGCCCGCCACGGCCTGGCCGCCGTCCCGTACTACGCCCTCGCCTCCGGCTTCCTGACGGGCAAGTACCGCCCCGGCACGAACGTCGACAGCGCCCGCTCCTCCAAGGCCGCCGAGTACCTCGCCACCGACCGCGGCCCCCGCGTCCTCCAGGCACTCGACACCGTCGCCGCCGCCCACGACGCCGAGATCGCCACCGTCGCCCTCGCCTGGCTCGCCGCCCGCCCCACGGTCGCCGCCCCCCTCGCCAGCGCCCGCACGGTCACCCAACTCCCGGCCCTCCTCGCGGCCCAGGACCTGCCCCTGACGGGCGCCGAACTGACGCTCCTGGATGAGGCGTCGGCCTGACGCGAATCCCCGTACACCGGGGCGGCACGACAGCCGTACGGGCCGGGGCGCGACTGCCGCCCCGGCCCGTACGGCCGTCCTCATACGCGCTCCCGCGCCTCACGCCCGCCGGTCGGCCACCAACCACGACGCCAGCGCCATCCCACCCGCCACCGCGAACACCGAAGGCCACGCCCCGACCTTCTTCGCGAGCGGATGCGATCCGGCAAACGCCGCCACATACGCCCCACCCAGCGCAGCCGCAGCCTTCCCTCCAGCCTTCTCCTGCCACCCCTTGACCGCCACCGCCCCGGCGGCAGCCAGCACGACTCCGCCCAGGGGCCGCTTTTTTGTCCAGCGGGCTACGGCGTAGCCGCCTACGAGACCACTCGCCGCCACAACTGCCGTTGGCACACCAGCCACCGCTACAACCTCCTCATGAGGGACAACGTCTCTGAGCCTACGCTCGGCAGTTCCAATCCGAGTGACATAGCGATCAAGTTGTGGGCAGAATTCCCCGCATGGCGAAGGCGAAATCAAAGAACCCTGTGAAGTTCGGTCCCCCTGAGGGGGTCGTCGAAGGGCAGCATTTCGAGAGTCACGTGGAGCTGCACGCGTACGGCGTGCACCGACAAAAGGGGCGGGGAATCTCCGGTACCGCGCGGGAAGGCGTCGACTCCATCGTGCTTTCCGGTGGCTATATCGACGACGTCTACGGCGAAAACGAGATCATCTACACCGGCGAGGGCGAGCGTGACTAGAAGACGCAGCGCATGGTGGGCGATCAGAGCATGGATAGCCGAGGAAACGCCGGGTTGTTGCTGAATCGAGCCCTCGGCAATAAAGTCCGTGTCATTCGAGGGTTGGACATCAAGCGACAGATAGCCACAGGTGGCTATCTGTACTGCGGCCTGTACCGGGTGGCCGATAGCTGGATTACCGTCGGCAAGGAAGGCTTCCGCATCTGCCAGTTCCGACTCGTCAAGGTCGGGCCGGATGAAGAAGTGAAGCCGCAACCCGTATCGCCAGACGGTGACACGAAGACCGACCTGGAAGAGCAGTTCCGTCGGACCGTCGCTTACGAGCGCCTGCTGCGCGACTCTGCGGTGGTGCGGCACGTCAAGGAGATGTACCAAGACACCTGCCAAGTGTGCGGTGTGCGGCTGGTGGTGTCACCCGATGGCAAGGCAATCAGCGAGGCTGCGCATATCCAGGCATTGGGGAAGCCTCACAACGGTCCGGACACGATAGAGAATGTGCTGTGTCTCTGCCCCAACTGCCACGCGCTGTTGGACCGAGGGGCTCTCCAGTTGACCGATGACTGCGATGTGATCGATGGTCTGACGCAGAAGTTCAAGTACGCGTTGACGCGGGTCAAGGAGCACCATATACAGGTGAGGTACCTACGCCAGCATCGGAGCCGGTGGGCGGAACGTCCCTCTCAGCCCGAGATCCCAGAGCAGCCGTGAGCGCCAGCCGTCCCTTCGGTTGGTAGCGCTCTAGGTTGGAGCCTCGCTGGGCACACGGGCGGTACAGGCAGAATTGTTGGCCGTGCCTCGTGTGTGGGCGAGCAGAGCACCGAGCGTGGGCGGCACGACGACATGACGACGGCCCCCGATTGGGGGCCGTTCGCTTTGGCCTAGGTCACCGTTGCCAGGTCGCTGACATACATGACGGCCCCACCCGGTGGTCGAGCGTCACTCTCTAGAACCAGGGGAGCCGGAAGCGTCTGGCCCGGCGCCGCGGCGTAGGCCAGGAAGGCGCCGATCTGGCAGTTCCCGGCCCTCCGCACCCTCCACCTCCCACGCATGCAACAACGCCGGTTCCGCCAACGGTTTGTGGTGCCACAGCTCCCGGAGCAGGGCGGCCTCGCGTTCGGTGAAGTGGGGGGTGGGGCCTGTGAGGTGGGCGCGGCGGCGGTGGAAGGAGAGGGTGGTGGCGAGGGTGGTGTAGGTGGTGACGGCGTGGGCGGCGGTGGGGCCGTGGGTGCGGCGGGCGAGGTCGCGGGCCAGGGCTCGGGTTCTGAGGGAGGCCAGGGCGGCCGGTTCGGTGGGGGTGAGCCAGCCGGTGGCGGTATAGGGGGAGAGGTAGCTGTGCAGGGACAGCAGTTCCTGGCGGCGGGCCCAGACGGCGAACCAGGTGAGGGTGAGGAGTACGGGGACGATGAAGAGGCCGTAGACGGTGAGGAACCCGAGGTTGCCGAGGGACGCGGCGGCGTTCCAGACGGCGTGCAGGAGGACGGCGGTCAGCAGGCCGAAGAGGACGAGGGCGACCCGGGCCGCGCGGCGGTGCGGGTAGCGGGTGGCGGCCGCGCCGAAGCCCAGGCCGGTGAGGATGGTGAAGAGGGGGTGGGCGAAGGGGGAGACGATGATGCGGAGGAAGAAGGTGCCGGCGGTGAGGGAGTTCAGGCCGGTGTGGCCCATCGAGAGGTCCTGGCCGAACGCGCTGCCCAAGTAGAGGACGTTCTCGGTGAAGGCGAAGCCGGTGGCGGTGATGCCGGCGATGACGATGCCGTCCGTGATGCCGTCGAATTCGCGGCGGCGGAAGCGGTAGAGGAGCAGGACGGCGGCGGCCTTGACCGTTTCCTCGACGACCGGCGCTATCACGTTCGCGCCCCACGCCTGGGTGGACGTGGGGGAGGAGTGGGCGAAGACGGTGTCCAGCCAGTCGGCGGCGAAGCCGTTGGCGAGGAGCGCGACGAGGGTGGCCGCGCAGGCGCCCCAGGCGAAGGCGAAGGCGAGGTTGCGCCACGGCTCCGGTTCGATGCGGTCCAGCCAGCGGAACGCGGCGATCAGCAGCGGCACGGGGAAGGCGGACAGGCCCAGGCCGACGAAGAAACCCTCGGTTCCGGTCTGCCGTCCGATGATCACCAGGATGAGCACGCCGGACACCGCGAGCAGCAGAATCAGCGCGGTCGTGCGCACGGCCCTGTTGTGCCAGGGCGCGCGACTCCGGTGAGCGCCCGCGTACGAGGAGGCGTACGGGCGCGGGTCGGGCGCGTACGCCGGTACGGGCGGAAGCGACGGTGGCTGGGGCGGGTGCACCTGTCGACAGTAACGAGGCGGGCGGGGCCCGGGGCGAGCCGAGCGGCCCCGCCCACGCTCTATACAGGCCGGCGGCGGAAGAGCAGATCGTGGACGGTGTGGCCCTTGTCCAGGCCCTGGCCCTCGAACTTGGTGAGCGGACGGAAGTCCGGCCGGGGGGCGTACCCGGAGTGCAGGTTCTGCAGCGTCGGCTCGGCGGAGAGCACCTGGAGCATCTGCTCGGCGTACGGTTCCCAGTCGGTCGCGCAGTGGACGAGGGCGCCGGGGGCGAGCCGGGTCGTGACCAGGGAGAGGAACTCGGGCTGGATCAGCCGGCGCTTGTGGTGGCGCTTCTTCGGCCAGGGGTCGGGGAAGAAGACGCGCAGGCCGGCCAGGGACGCGGGGGCGAGCATCTCGCGCAGCAGGATGATCGCGTCGCCGTTCGCCACGCGGATGTTGGTCAGGCCGTTTTGCTCCGCGAGGCCGAGGAGGTTGCCCTGGCCCGGGGTGTGGACGTCGCAGGCGAGGATGCCGGTGTCCGGGTCGGCGGCCGCCATCTGTGCGGTGGCCTCGCCCATGCCGAAGCCGATCTCCAGGACGACCGGCAGGCCGTCGAAGAACGCGTCGAGGTCGATGCGGGAGAGCCCGTCGATGTCCAGGCCCCACTTCGCCCACAGGCGGCGCAGCGCGTCGGCCTGGCTGGGCGAGACGCGGCTGCGGCGGGGCTGGAAGGAACGGATCCGCCGCTCGTGATGGGAGCCGGCGGGGTCGGCTGCGGGGCCGGTCCCGTCCGGGAACATCGGCTGGGTGCGGCGGAGGGTGCCGGAAGGGGACGTTCCGGTGGCCGTGGTGGCCGTGTCCTCCGGGGGCGTGCCGGGAGAGGCGCCGGGGGCCTGGGTGTCGGGGGTGACGGGCCCGGCGGCGTCGGTCGCGGGGGCGGCTTCGGGGGTGGCGGGGTTCTCGGACACAGTGCGGAGATTCTACGGGGGACCGCGACGGCGTGACCTCGCCTCCGGTGCCGCGGGCGGCGGGGAAAGAGTGATGGCGCTCTGCGCAGCCGGATGCCTACGATGCGTCGCTGATCCGCAGGAAAAGCAACCAGGGGGACGGCTCATCGTGTCGCGAGGCGGCCAGGGCAGCACCGGGAATCCATAGGAGTCGCAGGGGGCGCCGCCCGTGCCTGCGCCGCCGGCCGGGCCGGGTTTCGGGAAGCCGCAGGGTGGTACGGCCGCTGCGGGGCAGGGCGCTCCACCGGCCGTCTCGCAGCCGGGGCCGGGTGCACCGGAGGGGCCGTATCCGGGAGCGCCGGTCGACGCCGACACCGGCCACACCCTGTGGTCGAAGAACCTCAAGGGCGGCTCGTCGGAGGACCACCCGCAGGTCACGGTGAACAACAAGGTCGTCTCGGTCGCGATCGGCCGGACCTGCGCCGGGTTCTCGATCAACGGCACGGAGAAGTGGCCCCTGACGTCGCGCGGCCACGAGCGCACCGACGGGACGGCGTACAGCCCGGACCACCTGGTGTGGAGCAGCGAGCGCCCCGGCACGAAGCCGAAGCGGCTGCTGTCCGTCCAGGATCTCCAGTACGGGAGCCTGAACTCGAAGACCACCGGTGACCCGCGGGTGGCGAGCGCCGTTCTGGCCGACCGGCCGCTGACGGTGCTGATGGCCTCCGATGCCAACAAGATCGCCCCCGAACTCTCTGTCCGGACCGTCGACAAGGACCTGAAGCCGGACCACACCTTCACGATCGAGGGCGAGCTGAAGGACCTGGATCTGCACCCGCGCACCACGTTCGTCGACGAGGGCGAGCAGGCGCTGGTGGCCGCGTACGGCAACGTGGGCGGCACCGCCGCGGTGGATCTCAAGCCCGGGAAGCTGCTGTGGAAGAAGCAGGGCACGCCGGTCGCGGAGGGCGATGGCGAGGTGGTCGCAGTGGCTTCCGCGCCGCCCACCGGAGGCGGCCAGGACCCGGTGCTGGTCTCGCTCCACGTGCGTGACGGCAAGCAGACGGTGAAGGGCATCCTCTGCGACCCGAAGCACTCCCTGGGAGCGCCGCACCTCATGTCGTTCACCTGGAGCGAGAACGAGCAGACGCTCTACCTGGAGGGCGAGCGGCTGTGCGGTGACCGGCCCAGCCTGCGCGCGTTCAAGCTGAACCGCTGAGGCCCTCTCCGCTTTCTCCGGCCCTGGCTGTCACCCCGGTCCCGGGACGGCAGGCAGGGCCACTGCCGTTGCCCCGGATCCACGGCAGCACCTCCGGCCGCTACCCCACGATCCCCACCACCCGCCGCGCAATCTCCCGCCCGATCGGCAAGGAGGCGGTGGCCGCCGGGGACGGGGCGTTGAGGACGTGGACGATGCCGGGGGTCTCGGCGAAGAGGAAGTCGTCGACGAGGGTGCCGTCGGGGAGGACGGCCTGGGCGCGGACGCCGGCCGGGGCGGGGCGGAGGTCGTCATCGCAGACCGCGGGCAGCAGGCGGCGGACGGTGTCGGTGAAGGCGCGGCGGGACAGCGAGCGGTGGAGTTCGCCCGCGCCGTAGCGCCAGTGGCGGCGGGCTATGTGCCAGGAGCCGCGGTAGGCGAGGGTGCCGGCCAGCTCGGCGGGGCGGACGGTGTGCCAGTCGTAGCCCTCGCGGGCGAGGGCGGGCACGGCGTTCGGGCCGATGTGGACGGCGCCGTCGATTCCGCGGGTGAGGTGGACGCCGAGGAACGGGAAGGCCGGGTCGGGGACGGGGTAGACCAGGCCGCGGACGAGCGAGGCGCGTTCCGGGGCGAGGGTGTGGTACTCGCCGCGGAACGGGACGATCCGCATGCCCGGGTCGTCGCCCGCGAGCCGCGCGATGTGGTCGCTGTGCAGCCCGGCGCAGTTGACCAGGGCGCGGGCGCGGTACACCGCCCCGGAGGCCGTGCCGACCGCGACCCGGCCGGGACGGCGGGCGATCCTGGTGACCTCCGCGCCGTAGGCGATGCGGGTACCGGCGTCCCCTGCGAGTGCGGCGAAGCGGCGGGCGACGGCGCCGAAGTCGCAGACGCCGGTCGTGCCGACGTGGATGGCGGCCAGGCCGCGCACCTCGGGTTCGTACTCGGCTATCTGGGCCGGGCCCAGCTCGCGCACCGGCAGGCCGTGCTCCCGGCCGCGCTGGATCAGGCCGTGCAGCCGGGGCAGCTCGCTGCGGTCCGTGGCGACGATCAGCTTGCCCGTGAGGTCGTGCGGGATGTCCTGTTCGGCGCAGAACTTGGCCATTTCCGCGGAGCCCTTGAGGGCGAAGCGGGCCTTGAGGGAGCCGGGAGGGTAGTAGATGCCGCTGTGGATCACGCCGCTGTTACGCCCGGTCTGATGGCGGGCGGGCCCCGGCTCCTTCTCCAGGACCACCACGCGGGTGTCCGGAACGGTGCGGGTGATCGCCCAGGCCGTGGAGAGCCCGACGATGCCGGCACCGATCACCAGTACATCGCAGTCGTACGCCGCCACTGCACCTCCCCAACCCCGGGACCACGGAACCGCCCCTGACCGCGGCCCCGCACCTCATCACCGAACGACATACCCCATCATGACGCGCGGTACTGACAACGCGGCGACGGGCGACGGACGGGGACGGAAGGGGGCAGCGCACGGAGGGGGTGGAGTGTGACGGTGTGCGCCCTTTGCCCGCCCTTCCCGCGTTCCCGGTCTCCTCCGCGCCCCTGTCTCCGCGCGTCCCCCGCCCTACGCCGGTGCCGCCAGCAGCGGCCGGGCGCGCTCGCGCAGCTCCACCACCCGGGGTTCGTCGCCGTAGGGCTCCAGACGGTGCAGGAGGTCGCGGACGTATTCGGTGGTGCGGGCCGAGGAGATGCGGCCGGCGACCTCGACGGCGCGGGTGCCCGCGGCGCAGGCGGCGTCGAGGTTCCCCGACTCCAGTTCGGCCACGGCGGAGACGACCAGGCGCAGGCCGTGCGAGCGGACGAATTCCTCGGTGGGCCGGGACAGCGCCTGCTCGGTGAAGCGGCGCACCTGGCGGGGCAGCCGCAGGTCGCGGTAGCACTCGGCGGCGTCGGCGGCGAACCGCTCGTAGGAGTAGAAGTCCAGCCAGGACGGGTCGGGGTCGCCGCCACGGGAGCGTTCCAGCCAGCCCTCGGCGGCCTTCAGGGCCACCTCACAGGCGCGCGCCTCGCCGGCCTTCGCCTGGGCGCGGGCCTCCACCAGGCGGAAGAAGCTCATGGTGCGGGCGGTGGCGAGCCCGCGGTTGCGTTCCAGGGCGGCCTGCGCGAGGTCGACGCCCTCGTCGGCGAAGCCGCGGTAGGTGGCCTGGAGGGACATGGAGGCGAGGACGTAGCCGCCCAGGGGGACGTCGGCGGCGGCGCGGGCGAGCCGCAGCGCCTGGATGTAGTACCGCTGCGCCGCCTCCTGTTGGCCGGTGTCGAAGGCCATCCACCCGGCGAGGCGGGTGAGTTCGGAGGTCGCACCGAAGAGCGCGCGGCCCACTTCGTCGCTGTAGGAGGCCAGCAGCAGCGGCGCCGCGTCCACCCGGAGACACTCAGGGACCATGGACGAACGCCAGTCGCCGCCACCGTACTTGGAGTCCCAGCGGCGTGCGTCCTCCGCCGCCTCGCGCAGCTTGCTGACGTCGCTGTGGCCGACGTGCTGCGGTATGCCCCCGTCCGCGCCCTGGGCGGCGTCCTTGTCGCGCGCTTCGGACGCCTCGCGCGCCACCGAGCTGTCGGCCGGGGATATCAGCCAGCGCGAGGCGGGGGTGGCGTACGCGCTGACGGCGAAGGATCCGGCCAGGCTCTGCCAGATCCCGCCGCCGCCGGCCCGCCGACCGGCCAGATCCAGGCGGTAGAGATCCGTCGCCGAACGCACCGCTGCTCCCACATCGCGGGGAAATGTCAGGCCGACCTCGGGTGCCGGATCCGCGTCGCCCAGGCCGATTTCGTGCAGCGGCACCGGACGCCCGAGCTTGCTGCCGATCGCCGAGGCGATCAGATGCGGCGCGGCACCCTGGGGCACCATGCCCTTGGACACCCATCGCGCCACCGACGTCTTGTCATAACGAAGCGTCAGTCCGCGCTGTGCGCCGAGGTCGTTGACCCGGCGCGCCAGTCCGGCATTGCTGATACCCGCGAGGGCGAGAACGGTGCCGAGCTTTTCGTTCGGCCCGCGTATATCCCTGGACATGCGCACCCCTCGACACAGCGACGGCCGCCCCGGTACCCCGGGGCATGCGTCCACCCAGAGTAGTTCGCCGGATCCCGACCGTTAAGGGTCGGTGTCCTGGATGGCGAGATTCATGTTCAAACAGGGGTACGGGAATTGGCATGTGCTCCGGGTACGTGTTGCCGTGCGCCTACACGTGCGCGCTGCCTGCCCTGTTGCGGGAGGGCTTCCATGGGTGCTGCGTGGGTCGGCCCGCTGCACTGAATCCAGTGGGCTGGGGGATACCACCACCTCATTCCCCGCAGGTGGTGGTCCGGTCCGGGAGGCGCAGCCCGCTTCCCGGACCGTCGCACGAGGCCGGCCGCCACCGGCAGGACACCGGGTGACGCCACGGTTCCGCGTCGCCAACTGGGGTGTGACGAACGGACTTTGGCTGAATAGTGGTGTGCGAAAATTTCACGCCGCACACCCCGGATGCCGAGCTTCCACCGCTCCGGTACGCCCCTTCCGGGAGCCGCGGCGCGCCGGAGCCGCCCTGCCGCAACGGCGCGAACCACCCGTACACGGGCCTTCTCCCGCACCTCCCGCGCGCCGCTGTCATGGCAGCATGGTCCGCACAACGGCTGGTAATCCGCGGTACGGGGTGGTGGCGCGCCCTCCGCCGGACGGGGAAGCGTGGAGGCGCGATGCGCTGGTTGGTGGGGTGGAGCAGTAGCGCCACGGGGCCGGCCCTCACCGGGGAGAGCCGCGCGGTCCTCCCCGTAGGCGCCCAACTCCTGTGGGGCGGGCCGGATCCGCTGTGGGCGGTCGGCGACTGGCGGCCCGACGAGGTGCGCGTCGTCCAGGCCGACCCCGAGACCCGGCTCGCCGTCTTCGGCGTCTGCGGCGCCACCAACGACCAGCTGCGGGTGGGCCTGTTCGCGGCCCGTGGCGGCGCGCTGCGGCACCTCACCGCCTGGCCGGGCAGCTACACCGCGGTCGCGCAGGTGGGACGCCGGATCACGGTCACGGGCGATCTGGCCGGCGCCCGCCCCGTTTTCCACACACCCTGGGACGGCGGCACCGCCTACGCCACCGCCGCCCTGCCGCTCGCCGACCTCGTCGAGGCCGGCCTCGACATCGGTCACCTCGCCGCCCTGCTGGCCTGCCCCGACGCCCCCGAAGCGGTCGGCTCCGGCACCCCGTACCAGGGCGTGCGCCGGATTCCGCCGGGTCACGCCCTGGTGCTGCGCGGCGGCGCCCGCGAGATCGCCTGCTACGAACCGACGGTGTCGCTGGCCGTCGCCGCCCCCCAACTCGCCCCCGAACAGGCCGTGGACGGCGTACGAGAGGCGCTGGTCGATGCGGTGCGCGCCCGGCTCGCGAGCCCTCGGCACGCGCCCGACCCGGACGGGCTCGACGGCCTGGACCCCGGCCCCGTACCGGGCATGGGCCCCGCCGAACGCCGGGCAGCGCGCGGCGGCCCGGCACCCGGAATCGGCGCCGACCTCTCCGGAGGCAGTGCCTCCGGAACTCTCGCCCTCCTGGCCGCCGGCCTCCCCGGAGCGCCCGGGGCGCTGGGCGGCCACGGCGAACGCCTGCTGGCGGTCACCTTCAACGACCGTGCCACCCACGGCGATCAGGCCCACCACGAAGCCGAACTGGAACGCGCCCGCAGCATCGCCGCCAACCCCCGCCTGCACCACGTCGTCGTCGCCGCGGGCGAGGAGGCCCTGCCCTACGCCGACCTCGGGACCGGCCCCCTCACCGACGAACCGGGCCCCTCCCTCACCACCGCGGGCCGTCACCGCAGACGCCTGCTGGCGGGCAGCGCCGACCACTTCGTCGGCCACGGCGCCCGCCAGGTCCTGGACGCCCACCCCGCCCGCCTCGCCGACCTCCTCCTGGACCGCCGCCGGCGCCACCTGCTGCGCCCGGTCACCGCGCTCGCCCGCGCCGACGGTCCTTCCGCACAGTCCGTCCTGGTCCCCTTCACCGTCTACCGCGCTGCCCGCAAGCTGGCCCGTACGCCCTACGGAGTGGGGATCGCCGACACCGCACGCCGCCTCATGGAGCGGCAGTTCGCCGACGAACCCGTGGCGGACGGCGCGGTCGACGCGTCGCTTGCCGCCCTCTTCTGGTGCCGTCCGGGCCCGGCCGCGCGCTGGCTCACCGGCGAGGCGCTCGCCGAAGTATCGGTTCGTCTCGGGGACGCGGCCACCCGCTCATCAGGAAGCGGCCGCCCCGGGGAGCGCAGGGCCCGCGCCGTGCTGGCCCGCCAGGCCGCCGACCACCGCGTCCTCGAACAGGCCGCGGAGGTCCGCAACCAGCGGCTGCACGCCCCGTTCCTCGACAACCAGGTCGTGCTCGCCTGCCGCGCCCTGCCCGACACCCTGCGGGTACAGCCGGGCGCCCGCGCCGCCGTCCTGCGCTCGGTGCTCTCCGGCGCCGGCGTGCGCGATCTGCCGGCGGGCTGGGGCGCCACCTCGCAGCCCACCCACGCCGCCGCGGCACGGGCCGGACTGCGCGGCGCCGTCGGCACCCTCGTCCAGCTCTTCGACACCCCCCTGCTCGCCGACGCCGGTCTCGTGGAGGCACGGGTCGTCCGCAAGGCCCTGCGCGCGGCGGCCGAGGGCGCGCCGCTGCCGCTGGACGGCCTCGCGGAGCTGGTCTCCACCGAGATGTGGCTGCGCCGCCTGCTGGCCAGGCGCGGCACCTGCTGGACGGGCGCGGCGGCGCCACGGCAGCGCGCGGTGGCCGGCGGCGTCGCGCCACAGCCGGGCTCCGAACCGGTCCTGCGGCACCCGTAGACGGTTCCGCGGCCTTGGCGCCGCCCGTCTCAGTGGCAGCTGATCTGCGACTGCGCCCAGTCCCCGAACGCCAGGGCGTCCGCCGGCGACTCCGGCTCCACGATCAGCCGCAGCGTCTTGCGGCCCGCCAACGGGACGTGCACCGGTACCGCCGGCTCCCCGCCGTGCACCACGTCCGACTGCCACAGCCGCTGCCCGTCCGCCTCCACGGAGAAGCGCAGCGCCCCGAGCCCCAGGCTGAGGTCGTCGACGCCGGCGCTCGCGTCGTACGCCGTGCAGCTGCGGTTGAGGTCGATGACCACCGAGGACGTGCCGTGCACCGTCACGCCGTGCGGGTACGTACGGCCGTCGATGCGCGGCTCCGCCCGCTGCCACATCCAGCTGCTCTCCAGCGTGCGGACCTCCGGCTTCGTGCCGTCGCCCGTCAGGTCCTGGTCGAGCGAGGTCAGGAGGTACGGCGTCGGGGCCGGCGGGGTCGGGGTGGGGGTCGGCGACGGCGGCTCGGGGGTGCGCGTCGGCGTGGGCGTCGGCTTCGGCGGACTCGGCTTCGGGGCCGGCGTCGGCGTCGGCGTGGGCTCCGGCTCCGGCTTCGGCGGCGGGGCCGGGCGCGGCGCGGGCGGCGGCTTCGGCACCGGCTTCGGCGGCGGCTTGGGCGAGGGCTTCTGCGGCGCGACGGTGGCCGTAGGCTCGGGCCTCGCCTGCGGCTTCGGCACCGGCTGCGGGGAGCCGGACAGCGCCATCGCGAGCGCCGCCCCGGCGACCGCCACCGCACCGACCCCGATCCCGACCTTGAGCGGTGCGCCGAGCGCCTCGCCGGCCGCGGCGCCACCGCCCGCCGCACCGGACCCCGACCCGGAGGCGGCCGCCGCGGCACCCGCACCCGCAGCTCCCGCCACCCCCGCGGCGCCGGCCACCGCGGCCGCCGTCTTGACCGCGTACCCGGCGGCGAACCAGCCGATGACCGCGACCGGAAGCACCGCACCGATCCGCTGGTTGACGTCCGCGACCTCGACCGCCGCCATCCGGCACCGCGCACAGCCCTCCAGATGCTTGCGCAGCCCCCGCTCGGCCCGCATCCGCAGCCCGCCACGGGCGTACGCGCCCAGCCGGTCGGCATAGCGCGCGCAGTCGCCGCCCTCGGTCAGCGACTGGCTGACATGCGCCTGGAGGTACGCCTGCTTGAGGCCCTCGCGGGCACGGTGGGCCAGCACCGCCGTCGCGTTCGCGGTCAGCCCGAGCAGCGGCGCGACATCGCTCGGCGACTCGTCCTCGATCGTGGTGTGCCACAGCACCGTCTGGTAGCGCTCCGGCAGGCTGCGGAACGCCCGCACCGCCATCGACCGCTCGGCTTCCTGCATGGCCCGTACGTCGGCGCCGAGGTCGAGGGTGTCGTCCATCGACGAACCGGCCGCGGAGACCGCGAACACCGCGAAGTCCTCGACCAGTTGCTCACGCCGCGCGGTCTTCCCCCAGGCCGCGGCGACCCGGCGGACCGTCGTCAGCAGATACGCGCGCACCGCCGTGTCGGGCCCGGCCCCGCCGCGCACCGCCTGCAGCGTGCGGGCGAACACCTCGCCGGTCAGATCCTCCGCCGTGTGCGCGTCCCGGCAGCAGCTGCGCGCATAACGGCGCACCGCATCGGCATGCCTGCGGTACATCTCCTCGTACGCGCTGTCGTCCCCGGCCCGCATCGCGGCGAGCAGCCGGGCATCGGACGGCGGGAGACCGGCGGTACCGGGATCGGCCGCGGCGCCTTCGGGGCCCGCGCTGTCGGAGCGTTCGCGCTGCGGCGGCACTCCGGGCTCGATGCGCTCGGCGCGGTCGTGCCGCTCCGCGGGCTCACCGACCGGCGGCGTCGCCCCCAACGGCCCGGCCTGCCCGGGGACCTGCGCGGCCGCCCGGCCGCCGGAGCCGCCCGCGTCCATGGCGGAAGGGTCGCCGCCGCGCCACTCGTCCCGCCCGTCAAGAGTCATCGCCGAGGCCCCCGAACACGCCATCACACCGGAACACCGCGCAAGCGTGCCACACGGAGCGACCGCCCTCGGACGTCCCGTACGCCAACCACCCGTCCGGGGCGGGCTCCCGTACGGAAGCCCCTGCGTTCACCCGTCCGGGGCAACGTCCGCGCACGGGCACAGGACACCGGCAGCCGCGCACCCGCGACGGCCCCGCCGCACGCGGCAGGCCCGCCCGCCGCCGCCTCCCACGGGCCCGGCCCGGCGGGACCTGCGCGCCGGGCCTCACCCGGCGGGACGCGAGCGCAGCCCCTCCAGCAGGATCTCCAACAGGCGTGCGGACGCGGCCTGCTGATGCCCGGGATCGGGCAGCGCGGGCGCGCCCGTCGCGATGACCAGCAGGACGTCGCCGACGGTCACGTCGGTCCGCAGCGCCCCCGCCGACCTGGCGCGCTCCACGAGCCGCCCGACGACATCCAGCAGCGCAGGCACGCCACCGGGCTCGTCGGCCCGCTCGTGCGGACCGCCGTCCTGAGCCGGCCCGGCCGCATCGGCACGCACCTCGTCGGGAGCGCCGTATCGGGCGGCCACGTCATCCGCATCCGGCGCGGGACGCTGCTGCGGCACCCGGGCGCCGGCCGCGGCACCCTCCGGCGCCTGCTCGCCCGCGGGTACGGCGCCGGTGCCCACCCGCAGCACGCTCGGCGGCAGCAGCCGCCCGGCGCCCGACGCGACCGAGGTCCGCAGGAAGCGGGAGAGCGCCGACCAGGGGTCTTCCTCCTGGCCGAGCGCCGTACGCGCCTGCTCCGTCAGCCGGGACGTCTCCTCCTCGGCTATCCGTCGGACCAGGACGTCCTTGCTCGGGAAGCGGCGGTAGACCGTCCCGACGCCGACGCGGGCCCGGCGGGCGACGTCCTCCATGGGCGCGCCGTAGCCCAGTTCGCCGAAAACCTCACGGGCGGCGCGCAGTACGTGTTCCAGATTGCGCTGGGCGTCGACCCGCAGCGGTGTGCTCCGCCCGGCGGCGGCATCGCCGCCCATCCCCATGCCGCCGACGGGCACGGTGTGGTCGCTGTCGTGATCGTGATGTCTGGTGACGCTGCCGCCGACGCCGTGCGCCGTGGCCACGCCGGCTGTTCCCTGCGAGCCCTGACTCTGCATGAATGATCCCCCGGTCATGACGTCTCCCCCCGGAGACTCCCCGCCCTGACAGTAGGGGCGTACCGATGAAAAGGTGCACCCCAACGAGGTACGAACATAGTTGAGCCCAGGTCAAGAATGAAGGGCCAGTTCCGGGCACTCCGCCCCTCGTTCGGCCTACGGAAGCGATCCATCCCCTTTCCGGCCCGCCCCGCCGGCCGCCATCTGCCACCTGACCTGCACACCTCGTCCGGCATCCGCGGAATCCGCCCCTCCGGCCCGGCGCCCGATGCCGCTCATACATTTCGACGAGCCTGTGGACAAAGCCCGGCCGGCAGTGCGTCATGGAACAGTGCTGTGCTTTCCCGGGGGCCCGGCGCCCGAGGTGCCGCGCCGCCGGTCACCCCGGATCGGTGCCGTCCCGGGACCGGTCGACATCACGAGGAGAACCTCTGTGAAGGCTGAATCTTCGACGGATTCGACGGATTCGACGGATTCGACGGATCCAAAGGATGCGAAGGACCCGGGACACGTGGCGCGGATCCTCATCGTCGGCGGCGGCTACGTGGGCATGTACACCGCACTGCGGCTGCAACGGAAGCTGAAGCGGGAACTGCGGCAGGGCACGGTCCTGATCACCGTCGTCGACCCCGAGCCGTACATGACCTACCAGCCGTTCCTCCCGGAAGCCGCGGCCGGCTCGATCTCCCCCCGCCATGTCGTCGTGCCGCTGCGCCGCGTGCTGCCGCAGTGCCAGGTCGTCATCGGCGAGGTCACCGCCATCGACCACCAGGAACGCACCGCCACGATCCGCACGCTGGCCGCCGAGGAGGCAGGCACCGAGGACACCGACGTCGCCTACGACGAACTGGTCCTCGCCCCCGGCTCGGTCTCCCGCACCCTCCCGGTGCCGGGCCTCGCCGACTTCGGCATCGGCTTCAAGACCGTCGAAGAGGCCATCGGCCTGCGCAACCACGTCCTGGAACAGCTGGACATCGCCTCCTCCACCCGCGACCCGGCCATCCGCGACGCCGCGCTCACCTTCGTCTTCGTCGGCGGCGGCTACGCGGGCGTGGAGGCACTGGCCGAACTGGAGGACATGGCCGGTTACGCGCTCCGCTACTACCACAACGTCACACCCGAGGACATGAAGTGGATCCTGGTCGAGGCGACCGGCAAGATCCTGCCCGAAGTGGGCCCGGAAATGGGCCGCTACGCCGTCCGTGAGCTGCGCGCCCGCAACATCGACGTACGCCTCGACACCCGCCTCGACTCCTGCGAGGACCGGGTCGCCGTGCTGAGCGACGGATCCCGCTTCCCCACCCGCACCCTGGTGTGGACGGCAGGCGTGAAGCCGCACCCCGTCCTCGCCGCCACCGGACTGCCCCTGAACGGCCACGGCCGCCTCGTGTGCACGGCCGCCCTCCAGGTGGACGGCGTCCCGCACGCCTGGTCGGCCGGCGACGCCGCGGCCGTCCCCGACCTGACGGCCGAGCCCCCCGCCACCCCGGACGAGCCGCCCGTCCTGTGCGCCCCCAACGCCCAGCACGCCGTACGGCAGTCCAAGGTCCTGGCCGGGAACATCGCGGCCGCGGTGCGCGGCGGACCGATCCTGGACTACGCGCACAAATACGTCGGATCGGTGGCCTCGCTCGGCCTCCACAAGGGCGTCGCCCACGTCTACGGCCGCAAGCTGAAGGGCTACCCGGCGTGGTTCATGCACCGCGCCTACCACCTCAGCCGCGTACCGACCTTCAACCGCAAGGCGAAGGTGCTCGCCGAATGGATCCTCGCCGGCCTCTTCAAACGGGAGATCGTCTCGCTCGGCTCGCTGGAGAACCCGCGCGCCGAATTCGCCCTCGCCGCGGACACCGGCCGGCACAACGAAGCCAGCTGACCCGCCGCCCGGCCCGGAACCCCGGCAGCCCCCGGGACACCGGGCGAAACGGAGCGCGGAACTCCACCCCGGCCCCCGGGCGTCTGACGGATGCCGACCGCGTCGGCCACACTGGACGTGTGACCATGGGTGGGCTCGTACTTGCGAAGAGTGACAATCACGAGGAATCCGGACGTTTGCTGCATTCCGCCAGAGGGCGCCACGCGAGGCCCCAGCCGACCGTCCACCGGCCCCAGGCCGGCCGGCACCCCCAAGCCGACGGCCCGATCCCGCGCGACGACGCGAAGTAAGAGGTACCCCTCCGTGATCTTCACGCGCTGGAGCGCCAAACTCCCCGGCACGCAGCGGCGCACCGCCGCCCGTTCCGGCAGTGCCGCAACCCGCCCGGCAGCCGCCGCCCCGGGAACCACCCCGCCGCCCGACGACGGCGCCGCCGCGCCCCGCACGCCGGGCTCCGTACCGGCCGCCCGCGCCGAAGACGCCGCCCGCCCACCGGACACCCCCGAGCCACCGCCCCCGTCCGCCGAGACCACCTCCACCACGGCCGCCCCGCCGCCCACCGTCGACGCGCTCTCCGTCCACGGCATCCTCGGCACCATCCCCGCCCTGGTCGCCGTCGTCTACGGCCCCGAACACCGCATCGCCTACGTCAACAGCGCCTACGCCACCGTCTTCGGCCCCCGCCCGGCCGGCCGCACCGCCCGCGAGGCACTCCCCGAACTGGACGCGCTTGGCCTGCTGCCGCTGAGGGACCAGGTCCTGCGCAGCAAGAAGCCCCGCACGGTCAAGTCCCGCAAGGTACGCGGCAGTTCGGGCTCCGACTGCTCCCGCGACGGCTACTACACCTTCACCTGCACCCCCATCGAGGTCGCGGCCAGCGGCCCGGCCCCCGACCCCGAGGTCGCCTGCGTCGCCCCGCACAAGGGCGTCCTGGTCTTCGGCGCCGAGGTCACCGACCAGGTCGAATCCGCCGAACGCCTCCGCGCCAGCGAAGCCCGCCAGCGCGCGGCCGCCGTCACCCTCCAGCGCTCCCTGCTGCCCCAGGAACTGGAACAGCCCGACGACCTCCGCGTCGCCGCCACCTACCAGCCCGGCGGCACGGACGCCGCGGTCGGCGGCGACTGGTACGACGTCATCACCCTCGGCGCCGGCCGCACCGCCCTGGTCATCGGCGACGTCATGGGCCGTGGCGTACGCGCCGCCGCCGTCATGGGCCAGCTGCGCACCGCCGTCCGCGCCTACGCCCGCCTCGACCTGCCGCCCCACGAAGTCCTGCAACTCCTCGACGGACTCGCCGCCGAGATCGACGCCAGCCAGATCGCCACCTGCGTCTACGCCGTCCACGACCCGAACGAGGGCCGCCTGGTCTACGCCTCGGCCGGCCACCTGCCGATCCTGGTCCGCGACGCCGACGGCGTCGTCCACCGCGCGGGCGAGCCCACCGGACCGCCCCTGGGCACCGGCGGCTGGCAGCACACGTCGGACTCCGTCCCGCTCGGCGCCGGCTCCAGCGCCGTCCTCTATACGGACGGCCTCGTCGAACGCCGCGACAAGGACATCGACCACGGCGTCGAAGCACTCGAAGCGGCCTTCGCCGGCGCCGACGGCGCCCCCGACATCGTCTGCGACCGCCTGCTGCGCTCCCTGGGCATCACCGCCGAACACGACGACGACGTCGCCATCCTCGTCGTCCAGCACCCGGAGCGGACCGGACACGACGCCGAGCTGTTCCACAACGCCGTACTCGAACTCCACGGCGGCACCGAAGCCGCCCCGCGCGCCCGCGCCTTCGCCTCCGGAGTCCTCGCCTCCTGGCGCTTCTCCCCCGAACTCCACGACCTCGGCGTCCTGGCCGCCAGCGAACTGGTCGCCAACTCTCTCCAGCACGGCACGCCCCCCATGCGGCTGCGCCTGCGCCGCACCGACCGCCGCCTGATCGTCGAGGTCACCGACGGCGACGACCACCTCCCGCGGCGCCGCAGCGCCGAGCCCGTCGACGAAGCGGGCCGCGGCATCTCCATCGTCGCGACCATCGCCTCGTCCTGGGGCTCGCGCCGGACACCGGGCGGCGGCAAGGCCGTCTGGTGCGAATTCGCCCTCCCGAAGACCTGACCGCCACACCGGACGCCAGGCGAGGCCGCCGTCAGGCCACGGCCACGGCGGCTTCCGCCTCGGCTTCCGCCGCCCGGGGCGCCGGCACGGCAGCCGCCGCACGGTGCGGGTTGTCCTGCGCCGGGGTCAGCATCCGCCCCAGCCGCAACGACAGCACCGTGATCCCCAGCGCGCACAGCACCAGCATCCCGATGTACGCCACGGACATCCCATGGCCCACCATCAGCGCACCCACGGCCGGACCGACCGCCAGCGCCAGCTGCTTGACCAGCGCGAACGCCGAGTTGTACTGCCCGATCAGAGAAGCCGGCGCCAGATCGGCCACCAGCGGCGCCACCGTCGGCGACAGCAGCGACTCCCCGATACCGAACAGCGCGTACGTCGAGATCAGCAGCGTCGTCGCCACCGCCTGCGCGCCGTGCACCAGGCCCGAGAGCCCGGCCGCGATCCACGCCACGGTCCAGATCACGCCGACCACCGCCATGACCCGGCTGCGCCGCCGCCGCTCCACCAGCCTGAGCACCACGAACTGCGCCGCCACGATCGCCGCCGTATTGGCCGCGAGCGCGATGCCCAGCGTGGCCGGAGCGATCCGGGTGACCTCGGTGGCGTACGCCGCGAGCCCCGACTCGAACTGCCCGTAGCAGGCGAAGAACAGCACGAACCCCAGCACGCACAGCCACACCATCCGCCGGTCGGCGAACAGCGCACGCCACGCCCCCCGCGGACGCTCGCCGGTCGGCACCTCGTCCTCGACCTTCGGCGCCCCCGGCAGCCGTACGGTCGCAATCGCCGCACCGAGCACCAGGAACATCGCGGCCTCGATGGCGAACAGCCGCACAAAGCTCGACGCGTGCGCCTCGTCGACCATCAGCCCGCCGACCAGCCCGCCGATGCCGAGCCCCAGGTTGTTCAGGAAGAATTGGGTGGCGAACGCCCGCGACCGGGTGACCGTCGTGGAACACCACACGATCATCGTCGCCAGCGCCGGCTGGATCACCGCGATACCGGCACCGAGCGCCACGGCCGACACGATGACCTGCGCCTCGCTGCTGGACAGCCCGAGCCCCAGCGCACCGGCGGCGGCCGAGACCGTACCGACCACGGCCACCGGCAGGGGACCGCGCCGGTCGATGGCCCGCCCGGTCAACGGCAGCACCACCAGAGCCGAAACAGCCAGCATCGCCAGCACCACACCGGCCGTACTCGCGCCGAGATCCCGCACCTTCGCCACATAGACGTACAGATACGGAACCGTGAAGCCGTTGCCGAACGCGCTCAGCGCGTTCCCCAGCTGGATCCGGCGCAGCGCAGCGCCCATCGCGGTGGTCACACTCACCTACCTAGGTCATGTCGAAAGACGATCAAGAAGAAGAACAGCAAGAAGCGGCGGGTCAGCCGCGCGGACGCACAGCCCCCCCGTCTCCAGGGGACCGGACGGTCGCAGCCTGAAGACTTCAACTCTAAAGTTCGAAGCTAAACAGTACACGGCGAAGGACTTCGACGCCAATGAGTTCCATGCCATACTGCGCCGCATGCCTGAGACCTCAGAAGCGTCCGGCGCTGCCGCCGAACCAAGCCTTGAGGAACAGATCGCGGCCTACCAGCGCGAGTTCCAAGACCTCGACCCACAGGTGGAACAGGTCGTCTCCGCACTGCAGCGGCTCAACCGGCGGATGAACGTCGCCTACGGACGCCAGACGGCCACGCTCGGCATGAGCAACGCCGAATGGGAGGTGCTCAAGGCCCTCGTCGTCTCCGGCGCCCCGTACCAGCTGGGCCCCGGCGAACTGGCGAAGCGCCTCGGCCTCACGCCGGCCGCGATGACCCACCGCATCGACCGGATGGCGAGCGAGGGCCTGGTCAACCGCGAGCGCGACGAGACGAACCGCGTCCGGGTCATCGTCGAGCTGACGCACGAGGGCCGCGAGAAGTGGCTGGAGGCCATGCGGATGGCATCGGTCTTCGAGGAAGACCTCCTCCAGGACCTCTCGGGCGACGAACGCCGGCTCCTCGGCGAGGTACTGACCCGCCTGCTCCGCCGCGTGGAGGACGCCCAGCCGGACGCCGACGGGCGCCTCACCGACCTCGACTGACGCGAGTTGACACACCCCGGCCCGATACGTAGTGTTCTCCGAGTTGCCACACAGCCGGAACGGTTCTGTAGCAGCCATCCGCCGCTTCGCGGCACACCACTACTGCACGACTCCTCATCGGGAACAATTTCGGCATGCCGAAATTGGGACCGCGGCTCGATTATGAGTCATCGAGGAATTCCGCTAAAGTAGTGACCACGCCGAAAGGCGCAGCGAGACCCCCTACGACGGGGAATCGGAAATGAATTCGGACCGGAAACGGCGAGAATCGGATCTGATAGAGTCGGAAAGGCCGGAAAGCGAAAGCCGGAAGGTCAACCCCGCTCCAACGGGGGGCCGGAGACGGAAACGGATCTGGTAAGGTTGGAAACGCGAAAAGGCCGAAAGGCCGGATCGCACCGGCGAAAATCGGGACCGCGAGGATCTGATAGAGTCGGAAACGCAAGACCGAAGGGAAGCGCCCGGAGGGCCTGGTGAAACAGGCACAAAGGAAGCGTCCGTTCCTTGAGAAC
>NZ_JAJCXB010000005.1 GCF_020564935.1 Streptomyces pinistramenti | reverse complement strand
CGCCCGACCAGGATCCGCACACCGGACAGACCGCCCGTCCCGCGGTCGTACGTGCCCCGACCGGACGACCGCGCCGGTCACCTCCACCGACTCCACCAACACGCCCTCGACCGAGGAGAACAGCAGCCGCCGAGGCCGACACGGCCTGCGCCGACCTCGCGATTCACGAGCTCGGGAACAGGGGCCCGCCCGCCATCAGGCCGCCGTCGACAAGGAGGATGTGCCCGGTGATGTAGCTCGCCTTGTCGGAACCCAGGTACTGGACGGCCTCGGCGATCTCCTCCGGGGTACCCGCCCGGTGCATGGGCAGCACCGAATCGACCGCAGCACGCGCCGTGTCGTCGCCGGTGAACCGCTCGTACATCGCGGTCCGGGTGTAGCCGGGCGCGACCGCGTTGACCCGGATACCGTGCGCGGCGCCTTCGAGCGCGGCCGCCTTGGTGATGCCGGCGACGGCGTGTTTGCTCCCGACGTACAAGGTCGCCCCCGGGTATCCCATCAACCCGTAGTTGGAGCTGACGTTGACGATGCTGCCGCCGCCTCGTTCCTTCATGACCCGGAACTCGTGCTTCAGGCACAGCAGCGTTCCCTTGACGTTGGTATCGAAGGTGGCCTGGTAAGCCTCGTCGGTCACCTCGGTGACAGGGCCGGGTGTTCCCTCCGTGCCGGCGTTGTTGAAGGCGACATCGATCCGCCCGAACCGCGCCACCGCACGGTCGACGAGGTCCTTCACATCGGCGTCGTAGCGGACGTCGGCCCGCACGAACTCGGCCGGGGCACCGAGGTCGGAGAGTTCTCCGGCAAGCTGCTCACCCACGTCCTCGTGGCGGCCGGAGACCACGAGGCTCGCGCCGTGACGGGCATAAGCCAAGGCGGTAGCTCGGCCGATACCGGTAAGCGCGCCCGTGATGAGGACGACGGGATCAGACACGTCGAGAGTCCTTCCTGCAACCACCCAGGTGAACGACGGGCAAGCGGTCCGGAACCCGCACGACACCGGGTTCCTCTTCGGGCCGGGGCGTATCCCCCGGTACACCCGCAAGGAAGGTGTCCCAGCCGGACGACAGCCGCGTCGGACCCGACCGCCGTATCCATCGAACGGCGGCACTCGATGACCGGTATGGCCCACGGACGGCGGCCGGGAGAGACGCTCCGAAAGCGGTCACGCGGGTGGGAGGCGAACGCCGCAAGTCCCCTGGTGACATCAGAACGAACTGACATCGCGAACTCGCTCAGCCAGTGACTCCCGCAGACACATCGAAACGGCTCACATCGCAACGACCGAGCGCGTCGGCCGGCCACTGCTGCGGACAGTGGCCGCCCGACGGCGTTCGCTGCCGAGATCAGGGGCGGGCGGCCAGGAGGTCGGTCAGCAGGCCGCAGATCCGGCGTTCGATCTCGTCGCGGATCGGGCGGACAGCCTCGATGCCCTGGCCTGCGGGATCGTCGAGTTGCCAGTCGAGGTACGTCTTGCCGGGGAAGACGGGGCAGGCGTCGCCGCAGCCCATGGTGATCACCACGTCGGACGCCTGCACCGCCTCAGTGGTCAGCGCCTTCGGCGTCTGAGCGGAGAGGTCGATGCCGACCTCCGTCATCGCCTTGACGACGGCCGGGTTCACGGCGTCGGCGGGGGCGGATCCGGCGGAGCGGACCTCGACCTGGCCCTGGGCGTGGTGGGCGAGGAAGGCGGCGGCCATCTGCGAGCGGCCGGCGTTATGGACGCAGACGAACAGCACCGACGGCTTCGGGCGGGTGTCAGGCACGGGAGGTCTCCTGGGGCCCGGCCGGCTCGGCGGCCGGGACGGCGCCGGGGATGGGAAAGAAGCGGCGGGCGGCCAGGGCGACATGGACCAGGCCGATCAGCACCGGCACCTCGATGAGAGGGCCGACGACTCCGGCCAGGGCCTGGCCGGACGTCGCCCCGAACGTCGCGATGGCGACGGCGATGGCGAGTTCGAAGTTGTTGCCCGCCGCGGTGAACGCCAGGGTCGTGGCCCGCGGGTAGTTCAGCCCGACGGCCCTGCCCAGGGCCATGGAACCGGCCCACATGACGGCGAAGTACACCAGCAGCGGCAGTGCGATCCGCACGACATCCAGCGGACGGGAGGTGATCGCGTTCCCCTGCAAGGCGAAGAGCACGACGATCGTGAACAGCAGGCCCCAGAGGGCGAACGGGCCGATGCGGGGGATCAGTTTCGTCTCGTACCAGGTGCGGCCCTTGGCCTTCTCGCCCAGGCGGCGGGTGAGGAACCCGGCGGCCAGGGGGATGCCGAGGAAGATCAGCACGCTGCGGGCGATCTCCCAGACCGAGATGTTCAACCCGGTCTGCTGCAGGCCGAGCCAGCCGGGCAGGACGGAGAGGTAGAACCAGCCCAGAAGGCTGAACGTGAGCACCTGGAAGACGGAGTTGAGGGCGACCAGGACGGCGGCGGCTTCGCGGTCGCCGCAGGCCAGGTCGTTCCAGATGATGACCATGGCGATGCAGCGGGCCAGCCCGACGATGATCAGGCCGGTCCGGTATTCCGGCAGGTCGGGCAGGAAGATCCATGCGAGCGCGAACATGATCGCGGGGCCGAGGATCCAGTTGATCACCAGCGAGGGGATCAACAGGCGGCGGTCGCGGGTGACGGTGTCCAGGCGGTCATAGCGGACCTTGGCCAGCACCGGATACATCATCACCAGCAGCCCGAGCGCGATCGGCAGTGAGACACCCGTGACGGTGACCGTCGCCAGCGCGTCTCCGAGCCCCGGGACGAGGCGGCCCAGACCGAGGCCGGCGGCCATGGCCAGCAGGATCCAGATGGCCAAGAAGCGGTCCAGGAAGGACAGGCGGGCGGCGACCGGCCCCGCAGTCGCCGCGGTGGTCTCGGCGGTCATGAGGTGGCCCCCGCGGCCGTCTCAGTCAGGGGCTGTCCGGCGGGGCGGGCCAGGATGCCGGCGAGGCGGTCGGTCATCCGGGGCAGCAGCCAGTAGTACACCCACGTTCCGCGGCGTTCGCAGTCGATCAGTCCGGCCTGCCGCAGGAGCTTGAGGTGGTGGGAGATCGTCGGCTGCGACAGGTCGAAGGCCGGGGTCAGGTCGCACACGCACACCTCGCCGCCGGCCCGGGAGGCGATCATCGACAGCAGTCGCAGCCGCACCGGATCCCCCAGGGCCTTGAAGACCTTCGCCAGCTCGACGGCCTGGTCCTCGTCCAGCGGGGCGGCCAGCAGGCCCGGACAGCAGGCTTCGGTCCGGCCGGGTACCTCAAGCTCTTGTTTCGACATGCCTCTATGTTGACGAACTTCGATTCAAGACGCAAGCTTGCATCGACAGGTATCAATTCAATGAGATCGGGGAGACCTTCATGTCCCGTATTCAGCTCGCCCTCAACGTCGCCGACCTCGAAGGGTCCGTGGAGTTCTACTCCAAGCTGTTCGGCGTCGAGCCGGCCAAGCGCCGCCCCGGATACGCCAACTTCGCCCTCACCGAGCCGCCGCTGAAGCTCGTCCTGATCGAGGGCGAGGCCGGCCAGGCCACCCGCCTGGATCACCTCGGCGTCGAGGTCGACTCCACCGACCAGGTCACCGCGGCCACCGACCGCCTCAAGGAAGCGGGGCTGGCGACCTTCGAGGAGAACGACACCTCCTGCTGCTACGCCGTCCAGGACAAGGTCTGGGTCCACGGCCCCGGCAAGGAGCCCTGGGAGGTCTACGTCGTCAAGGCCGACGCCGACCAGATGGGCAAGGCACCTGCCCTGGACAGCAACGCATGTTGCAGCAACGAACCCGCCGCCGAGCCCACCGAAGCGGCCGCTGGATGCACTTGCGGAAACTGACCCGCAACGACAGCGCAGAGGAACTCGCGGGCCGCGCCGGGGCCGAACGAAGAGCGGCACACGAGGCACACGAGTTCATCTCCCCTGCCGGAGCGGCCCGGCCGGGATCGAGGGATCAACTGGTCCGAATTCTCTGCACATCAAGCGGAGATTGCCGATCCCGGGCGCGACGCCGCTCCTCCTTGGCCTCTGGCACGTTGAGCACTACGAGTACGGCCGGAACACCGTCCGGCCTTTCCTGCTGTGGTGCCGGACCACCAAGCTCACACGGCGATTCCGACCGCCGATGCCGTCGGCCCGCCGGGCGCCCGCGCTGTCCCGGGAAGGCCGTCTGGACCTGCTCGGCCGGCTTCTCACCGACGGCAACCTGCCCCTGCGAAGCCGCGTCGCCGCGGCTATCGTCCTGCTCCATGCCCAACCCTGCAGCCGGGTGGTCCGGCCGACCATTGACGATGCCGATCGCGGCAACGACCGAGTCCTGCTGCGGCTCGGTGATCCGGTGATCCGCCTCCCCCGGTCCCGCTCCATTCGCCGCACTCCTCCTGGCCGGTATCGACAACCGGGACAACATGAACACCGCGACGAACCGCGACCTCCGCGGGTTGTTCCCCGGCCGACGTGCCGGTCGGTCGTTGCCTCCCTTCGCCCTTGCCGAGCTGGTCCGCGACCTCGGCGTCCCCGCCACCGCCCGCCGGGCGCCAGCGATCCGCGCGCGGGTCCTGGAGATGCCGGCCCCCGTCGTCACCGACGCCCTTGGCCACCACCAGGTCACCACGGCCCGCCTCGGGGCTGAGGCCGGAGGAACTTGGAGCCGACACGCCTCCGGGGGCCACACACGGTCACCGGCGGGCCGGGTTCATCGGGGGCCGGCGACAGTCGAAGAGGCGAGGCCACCGGTGAATCCCTGGAGGCCCCGGACTGCTACCTCCGTCCCAGGGCGATAAGTGCCGGTGAGGGGGCACCAGTTGGACGACCCGAGAGGGGGAGCCCGGCTCGCACGGGCTCAGCGCGCCGGACCCCGAAGCCCTGGTCCTGGGGCTATCCCCCGTGAAAGTGTCGGGCCGGCCCCAGCGCACCCGGGCTGCCGTGGGCGTGATGATCTTCTCAACAGCGCTTGACATCACGCAGGTTGAGGAGTGATCACACATGACCGGCAATGCTGGTAATGGGAAGAGGCTCGCGGCAGCGGCTCTCGCCCTGGCCGCGGTGCTGGCCCCCGCGACGGCCGCGTGCGCGTCACCGGCGGCGTCCGCGTCCGCCACCGCGCCGGCCCCCGTCCGCGCACTGGACCGGATCGCCCACCCGCTGCGGTCGACCCAGCCGGGCACCGACACGGCCGACCTGCGGGCCCTCGGGACGATCGTCGGTGGTGCCAAGGTGGTCGGCCTGGGTGAGGCCACTCACGGCTCGCACGAGTTCTTCGCGCTGAAGGACCGGGCCTTCCGCTACCTCGTCGAGCGGAAGGGATTCACCACCTTCGCCCTGGAGATCAGCTGGTCGGCGGGCCTGCGGATCGACGACTACCTCCAGCACGGCGACGGCGACGCACGGCAGGTCGTACACGAGACGATGGCCGGATCCCCCTGGGACCGTGAGGAATTCGTGACCCTCGTCCAGTGGATGCGCGACCACAACCGCCGGCACCCCGACCGACCGGTCCACTTCATGGGCGACGACATCGGCGCCCCCAAACTCGACGAGCCCGTCTTCGACGCGGTGACCGACTACGTCCGGCGGACCCATCCGCAGTCCCTGCCGCGGCTGAACAAGCTCCTCACCGGCCTGCGCCCGCTCGACGACGCCATCGGCTACCTGAAGCGACCGCTCGCGGAACGGCAGCAGAACGCCTCCAGGGCACAGCAACTGCTCACATTCATGGGAGGTCAGGGAAAACCTGGCGACGATGACTTCGAGTTCGCCCTCCAGAACGCCCGCAATATCGCCCAGACTTACACCTTCCTCACCCTCAACGCCGACGATCAGGACTCGTTGACCGCCATGGAGCGCTACCGCGACCAGGTGATGGCCGAGACCACGGCATGGTGGCAGCGGCGTGCCGGCGGCAGGATCCTGCTGTCCGCCCAGGACGACCATGTCGGCTACACGGCCACCGATCCCACGACGTATCCGAAGACCCAGGGCTCGTTCCTCCGCGACACCCTGGGCGCGGACTACCTCGCCATCGGCACCACCTTCGACCAGGGGTCCTTCCTCTCCAAGGATCAGGCGCTCGGCGGCGAGTGGAAGAAGTTCACCGTCGGCCCGGCCGGACCCGGCACCAACGAGCACACGCTCGACCAGGTCCGGTACCGCGACTACTACGCCGACCTGCGCAAGGCCCCTGCCGCCGCCCGCACGTGGCTGGACATCCCGCGCCCGACGTACAACGTCGGCACGCAGTTCCCGAACGACAAGACGCCCGAGACCGCCATCGGCCGGGCCTACGACGTCCTGGTCCACCTCCACACCGTCCGGGCCGCGAGCAAGCTGTAGTACCCAGATGCCGACCCCGTCGTCGCCGATGTCCTCGGCTGCTACCAGGTCACCACGGCTCGCCTCGGTACTGAGGCCGGAGGAACGGAGCCGGTACGCCCCCGGGGATCACACACGGCCACCAGCCGGGTGGGTTCTTCGGGGAACTGGCGGCAAGTTGAACGGGCGAGCCCGCCGGCGCCGAGGCCGCCCATGGGTGCATGAAGCCGGTCGAGACGGTCGGGATGTCCGCTGCCGCCACGCCGGAACGTCCCGGTCTCGCCCCCCTTGTTGACCGGTGCGGCACTGGCCGAGGGCATGCGCCGGCGGATGGTCTTCCGCTGCCGGGTCCGTGAGTGACCCCCGGATGTCACCGCGTGGGTGACCGAGGTGTTCGTCGATGCGTTGCGTGCTCGGGCGGGACCGAGCCCGTGCTGGTGACCGTCTCCTGTTCGTCCCGTCGCTGAGGCGGGTAGCGCCCGTCACCGAGGGCGGTGCGTACCCTACAACTCGGGTACCACGTACGGCTGTTGCGTCATTCCCGGGAGGGAGGGGAGGTGTAGCCCGGCGGGGGATCCGCATGCGTGGCCGGTTCCTGAAAGATCTTTCCTGTCCGAACATGCGACCGGAAGGATCGATATCGTGCGAAGACGACGTCTCGTGCCCCTGTTGGCCGTGAGTGTCACGGCAACGCTGGCTCCCGCGCTCGCCACCTCGACGGCCACCGCTGCTCCCGCCGCCACCCCGTCGACCGCCCCCTCGTCCGCCGCCAAGGGCACGCTGGACCGGTATGTGAAGCAGAAGCCGCAGTGGAAGCGGTGCGAAGCCGACTCTCCGGCGGAGTTCGAGTGCGCCACGATCAAAGTCCCGCTGGACTACCGGGCTCCCGGGGGCAAGCGGATCGACTTGGCCATATCCCGGATCAAGAGCACCGCGCCCGACAAGCGGCACGGTGTCCTGTTCTCCAACCCCGGCGGACCGGGCGGGGAGGGGCTCTACATGCCGCTGGGAATGCAGAAGATGCTCCCCGAGTCCGCACGTCAGAAGTACGACCTCATCGGCTTCGACCCGCGCGGCGTGGGACAGAGCAGCCCGGTTTCCTGCGGGCTGGAGCCGGATGAGGCGGAGAACTGGCTGCGGCCGTACAAGGAGGAGAAGTTCGACGAGGACGTCGCCTGGGCACGCGGCGTCGCGAACAAGTGCAAGGAGAAAGCGGGCGACACGCTCCCGCACCTCACCACACGCAACACCGCGCGCGACATGGATCTGCTCCGGGCGATCCTCGGTGAGAAGAAGATCTCGTACGTGGGTTACTCGTACGGCACCTACCTGGGCTCCGTCTACACCCAGCTCTTCCCGGGCCGGGCCGACCGGTTCGTGCTGGACAGCGCGGTCGACCCGGCACGCGCCTGGCGAGGGATGATCCAGTGGTGGGCGGAGGGCGCCGAGCCCGCGTTCGACCGGTGGACCGAGTGGGCCGCCGCGCGTTCGGAGAAGTACGGCCTCGGTGACACCCCGAAGGAGGTCGACCGGACCCTCTGGGACCTGGTCGCGCAGGCCAACGAGAAGCCCATCGAGGTGGACGGGCAGCCGACCACCGGTGATGACATCCGGAGCGGAATGCGCGGGGCGGTCTTCACCCCGGAGTCCGCCACCGAGGGTGTCGTGGAGCTGAAGAAGGCCGCGGCCGGCAAGCCCGCCTCCGCGAAGAAGCTCGCGGCGTTCGCCGGATCCGGGCGGACCTGGACGGCAGGCGCCGCCGAGGCACCGGCCGACAACATGACGGCGAGCTTCTGGGCCGTGGTGTGCGGCGACAACTCGGCCGCGTGGTCCCGCGATCCTGAGAGCTACCGGCGGGACGCCATCGAGGACAAGGGCCGTTACCCCCTCTTCGGTGACTTCGCGTCCAGCATCAAGCCCTGTGCGTTCTGGGACAAGTCCGTGGAACCGGCAACCAAGGTGAACAACAAGGCCGGCTCCCTGATCGTCCAGAACGAGTGGGATCCGCAGACCCCGCTGCCCAGCGGTCAGGCCCTGCACGCCGACCTGAAGGGCTCGAAAATGGTCACTGTCCTCGGCGGCGAGGGCCATGGCGTCTACCCGAACGGCAACGCGTGCACGGACGGCACGGTCACCGGCTACCTGCTCACAGGCAAGCTCCCGGCGAAGGACGTGACCTGCGAGGCGACGGCCGACTCGAACGCGAAGGCACGGAAGAACCAGAAGCGGGAGGTGCTCCCCGGGTCTCCGCTCCCGGAGCGTGCCCCGGACCGTTTCTGAGCCCCGTCGCACGGCCCACTGCCGCATGATCCATTGATGGGGCTGGCTGGTTCCCTCCTGAAGGGACGCGAGGGCGACGGGACGTCATGTCCGTTCTGCCGCGTCGGGTAGAAGCGCGTTATCCACCCGCGAGGCCAGCGGGTCGTGGACTTCGGCGAGGTCCAGGCTGGGGCGGTCGTACGGGGGCGGCAGGTAACCGTCGAATGACCGAAGGGGGGTGAGCGGCGGCTGCGCGAGGCGCTGGATGTCCTGGAGGGGCACCACGTCGTGACGGCGTCCACCGGGCCCGGGGCAGCCTCCCTGCGGTGCGGTGTCCTCGTCCTGGTCCTGGTCCTGCCCGCCGAGTACACGGTTGACGGTGGTCCGGGCGACACCTGTGGCGCGGCGCAGCTCCACCTTGCTGCTGCCGCGCCCGAGCGCGAGATCACGCTCGGCTCGCCGTCGCCCGCGCCATCGTTGACGGCTGATGTGACGTCACGCTCGATACACGCTTTTGTCACGGAGCTCTTCCCGCCTCTGGAGCAGGTGGCGGGCGTGTTCCACCGCCGCGTCGGCGTCGGTGCGTTTGACCAACCGCCACCGGTGGGCGTCGTATCCCGCGGTGCCCTCCCATGGCCGGACGACGAACACCACCGCGTTCCAGGCGCGCATGGGGGCCTGAAGCGTCTCGGGCTCCTCGCCGTTGAACCAGAGGTTGAACTCGTCGACCAGCGCGCCGAGGAGCTCCAGGCAGTGGGCGGCGCGGGCCTCGTTGCCGGCCGCGGGGTGATGCTCGCGGAGTTCTTGCACCCGGGCGGTCAGGAGTACTGCCCGGTCAGTTCGTCGGCATTGAACGGGGCGGGCCGGGGCTCATCGGTGAAGAAGCGTGAAAGCAGGCATCCCAGCCCGCCGAGGCGGTCTCGTCGGCGGCCATGGGCTTGTGCGGCCGGCCGCGCCCCTTCGGCCGGATCCTCATCACCGCAGGCGCCTTCGACATCGTGGCGGCGGGCGGGACGAACTCGCCCCGGGTGGGCGCCTGGTGCTGCCGCTGCCGCGCCTGCCGCGGCCACGTAGAGGGTCGCCAGGCACGGTAATCTCGGGCCATGCCGGAGACATCGGTGACGCACTTCTACGACGAACTGGCCGACGACTACCACCTGATCTACTCCGACTGGGATGCGAGCATCCGTCGGCAGGGCGACACCCTGGACGCCCTGATCGGCCAGGATCGCGCGGCGGTCCTCGACTGTTCCTGCGGCATCGGCACGCAGGCCATCGGCCTGGCACTGCGCGGGCACCGGGTCACCGGGACCGACCTCAGCCCCCGCGCCGCCGCCCGCGCCGCCCGTGAGGCCACCCGCCGGAACCTGAGCCTGGGCACGGCCGCCGCCGACATGCGACGCCTTCCGTTTCCTGATGGCCGGTTCGACACGGTCGTCTGCGCCGACAACTCGCTGCCTCACCTGCTGGCTGAGCAGGACGTACACGCCGCCCTGGCCGAGATGCGCCGCGTGCTGCGTCCCGACGGCCTGCTGCTGGTCAGCACACGCCACTACGACGACCTGCTGCGCGACCGCCCGGCTTCGACGCTTCCACAGGTCCACAGGAACGCCGACTGCGCCGACGGCGAAGAACGAACCGTCACCTTCCAGCTCTGGCACTGGCACGACGACGGCGAGCACTACGACCTGGAGCACTTCCAACTCCTTCCGGCAGGCGGAGAGTGGCGCGTCCAGGTCCGCCGTACCACCTACTGGGCACTCGGCCGGGACCGGTTGTCCGGCCTCGCAGCCAAGGCCGGGTTCGCCGACCCCGAGTGGCGGATGCCGCAGGAGACGGGCTTCTTCCAGCCACTGCTCGTGGCCCGCGCCGGTGAGTAAGTGACTCCGCCTCCCGGCGTGGGACGGACGCAGGGATCAACCCCTATGAACCGCATGACATCGCTCCCCAGCGACGTCGCCTGCTTCGCTTCGCAGGCCGCCCCAAATGATGCCGGCCTGGCCTCCATACGTAGCGGATGAGTGCGCCAGGACGTGCAGGCGCGGACGTTCGCGCCGGGACCTTGGCGTCGGCCGCCGCGAACAGCTCCGGCACGATCCGGCGCAGCGGTCGTCCCATAGACAGGCGGGTCCGGCACGACGTCCAGCCGACCGGCGTCCGCGTCAGCCTTCACCAACCCGGACCTGCCCGCCCGGTTCAGACGCGACGGCGGCGAGGGCACTGTCGAACAGGGCAGATGTCGAGCAGGGAGGGCTGTTCCGAGGACGGGTGTCCGAAGAGCTACCTGCCCCGGTTCGTCGGCGGGCTGGTCACGCACGGCGTCTCCTTGGTGCTCGACGGCTCCGTCCTCGCGCATCACCAGGCCCGGCTCATGCTGATCGCGCTCCGGAGCCCGAGCGGCGCGCGACCACCGTGCCGCACCGCCTGCCCGGTGCGCCGCTTCGGCTTCTCCTTGCGGATGGCGCCGTTCTTCTTCACCGCCTCGCGGGTCGCGACCAGGGCCTGGCATGCGAGATCACCCCGCTCAGTTCGGTGGTCATGCGATCACCACGCGGACCAGCGGAAGATGCCCGCCGGCCCGGATGCCTCGTCACGCCGGCGGCTACTTGGCGAGTTCCGCGACGCCCGCCCGCGCGAACTTTTCGTCCAGGTCGCCCGACGGGGCTCCGGCGACACCGATGCCGGCGATCGGCGCGCCCCCGGCGGTGACCGGGGCGCCGCCGGCGAGGAACAGGGTGCCGGGGATGTCCTTCAGCGTCGGGGCGCTCTCCAGGCGCTTGACCAGTCCGGAGGTCGGGGCGTTCCAGGAGACGGCGGTGTACGCCTTCTTCACGGCCGACTCGTAGGACTGCGGCCCGGCGCCGTCGCCGCGCAGCTCGACGACGGTGTTGCCGTTGCGGTCCACGACGGCGACGGAGACGCGCTGGTTCTCCTTCTGCGCGGCGCGCAGGACGGCTTCGGCGGCGTCGGTTGCGGCCGCGACGGTCAGGTGGGTGGACCGCGTGAGGTGGCCGTCGCCCGCGCCGGCCCTGGCGGCGGCCTGGGCTGCCGGGGCCGGGGATGACGCGTTCGCCGACCAGGCGCCGACGCCACCGATGGCGAGGGCGGCGACGACGCCGGTGAGGACGCGGGTGCGCTTCGAGACCTTCTTGACATGCTTCACGGGAGTCAACTCCAGGAATTCTCAAGGGGTGTGCGGGTTACCGCTGGTCGGGAGGGGGCGGTGCTCCGGCGGCCGCTCTCGGCGAGGCGAGGCGATACGAGGCCGGAGAGAGACAGGGGCGAGGCCAGGGCCTGCTGTGCTGCCTGTCGTCCGCTCCGAGACCCATCCTGGGCCCGCATACCGACGGCCCCCGTCGTCGTACCGGCTCCATACGGCGGGCGGGACGGTGGGTATCGGGGTCGTCCGATCGGATGACGGCCCTGCTGCCGGGACTGCCCTTCCCCAACTCCTCCCCATTGGCATACCAAACTCCTGGAACGGGATGGCCGAACCATCACGGGACGCCGCATACAGGGGCGACCATCTCACCAGCACGCGGGTTTTCGCCCGCCCGAGCCCCTTGCCCGCGACCCGTAATTTGGGATACCAATTGCCATCGGTTGTCCGCAGAGCGCCGAGGAGCCCGCCATGTGTGTCGAGTCCGTCCCGCCCCCGTCCAGCCGGGTCACCCGTCGCGGCGTACTCGCCGGGGCCGCCGCCCTGGCCGGAACGGCGGCTGCCCTCTCGGCGGCTCCACGTGCCGCTGCCGCACCGGCGCGGGGCGCGCAGCACGCCGGTGACCTGGTCGTCGAGGGCGGCACGCTGCTGGATCCGGCGACCGGTGACGTCACCGAGGACGCCGTCGTCGTGATCCGTGGCGGCGTGGTCCGCGCCGCCGGGGCCAGGGCACGTACCGAGGTTCCGGACGGCGCGCCGCGCCTCGATGCGCACGGCCGGTGGGTGCTGCCCGGCCTGGTCGACGCGCACATCCACCTCAACACCGCGACCGAGGCGCGCGACGCCGTGCGTAAGGGCGCCACCAGTGCGCGCAGCGGCTCCACGAACTTCTACCAGGACATCGCCGTACGGGAGTTGGCCCGTCAGGCACCCGAGCAGGCGCCCCGACTGCGGGCCGCCGGAATCTTCGTCACGCCCGATCTGGGCGACACGGTGCTCGCCGACCCGGACCTCACCCCGCTCGCCCGCCTCAAGGACGGAGTGCGTTCGGCGGAGGCGCTGCGCCGGGTCGTCCAGGTGAACCTGGCCCGCGGTGCCGACGTGATCAAGACGCGGGTGAACGAGCGGGCCGGGCTGCCGGAGCAGGACCCGCTGGCCCAGGTCTACTCGCACGAGCAGCTGTCCGAGGTCGTGGCGGCGGCGCGGCGCGACGGCAAGGGCGTGCTGTGCCACAGCTACAGCGAGCGCGGCTGCGACGACGCGGTGCGGGCGGGGATCCGGTCCCTGGAGCACGGGGTGTTCGTCGCCGAACGCACTCTGCACGACATGCGGCGCAGGGGTACGTACTTCACGCCGACGCTGACCGCCATCGCAGGGCTCGTCGATGCGCCCGACCCGGTGCTCGCCGAGCGCGGCCGTACGTATCTGCCGGTGCTCAAGGAGGCGGTGCGCATGGCGTACGAGCTGGGTGTTCCGCTGGCGGCCGGGACGGATTCCTCCGGCGGTGAGGTCGAACCCATCGGGCGGGAAGTGGAGTTGATGCGGGCGGCGGGACTGCCCGCGCTCGACGCGATCCGTGCCGCCACGACCTGGGCCGCCCGGCTCCTCGGCCTGGAGCGGACGGCGGGGCGGCTCGCACGCGGCTTCGCGGGTGACGTGATCGTGGTCGGCGGTGACCCGCTCGCCGACGTGTCCGTGCTCAGGAAGCCGCTGCGCGTGGTCCGCGCCGGGCTGCCGCTTTAGCGCCTGGGTCCGAACCCCGCACGGCCGGTCCTGCCGTGCGCCGTCCCGTCACCGACCGAAGGAGTCCCATGATGTCCGCAGCATCCGAACCGTCCCGGCGAGGTGTCCTGGCGGGGGCCGCCGCGCTCGCGAGTTCCGGCACCGTACTGTCCGCCGCCGCTCCGTCGGCACGGGCCGACGCACGGGCGCGGCCCGGCCGCCCGGTGGTCTTCCGTGACGTACGGCCCTTCGGTGCGAAGAACCCGGTGGATCTCACCGTCGTCGACGGCCGCATCACCGGCGAACGGGCCCCCGGCGGCGCCGAAATGATCGACGGTGGCGGCCGCATCGCCCTGCCCGCCCTGGTGGACGCGCACATCCACCCCGACAAGACGACCTGGGGTGGCACCTGGATGTCACGCAAACCGGCCGACGGCATCGCCGATCTCGCGGCGCAGGACGTGGAGGTGTTCCACAGCCGGCGCCGGCCTGTCGCCGAGCGGGCGTACGGGCTGATGGCGCACGCCGTGACGCGCGGCACGCGGGCCCTGCGCGCGCACGCCGACATCGCTCCCGCCTACGGCCTGACCTGCGTGGAAGGCGTCGCGCAGGCACGCGAGCGGCTCCGGCACGCGCTCGACGTCCAGATCGTGGCGTTCCCGCAGCACGGCGTCGTCCGCGCGCCCGGTACGGCAGCGCTGCTCAAGGAGGCGGCGCGCAGCGGGGCCGTGGACTTCATCGGCGGGATCGATCCGATCGGCTTCGACCAGGCGCTTGACGAGCAACTCGACCTGGTCTTCGGTCTCGCGGACCGGTACGGCGTCGGCGTGGACATCCACCTGCACGACAGGGGCGAGAAGGGCCTTGCGACGCTGCGCGGCATCATCGACCGCACCCGGACGCTGTCCCTGCGGGGGAAGGTCACGGTCAGCCATGTGTTCTGCCTGCCGGGCCTGTCCGACGGCGAGCTGGCCAAGGTGGCCGCGGACCTCGGCGACCTGGACATCGCGCTGACCACCGTGGCGCCGAGCGCGTCGCTGGTCCTGCCAATCGCCCGGCTGAAGGAGCACGGCGTGCGGGTCGGCCTCGGCTCGGACGGGGTGCGCGACGCGTGGAGTCCGTTCGGCAATGCGGACATGCTGCACCGCGCGCACCTGCTCGGCCGGGTCGAAGACGTCCGTCTGGACACGGAATTGACGGCCTGTTACGAGGCGGGGTCGCACGGCGGCGCCGATGTCCTGCGCCTGCCACGCGCCGACCTGTCCCCCGGCTCCCCCGCCGACTTCCTGCTCGTCCGCGGCGCATGCCTGCCGCAGATCGTGGTGGACCTGCCCGCGCGGGACATGGTGGTACACGGCGGCCGGGTGGTGGCCCGCGACGGCGAACTGACGTGACGGGCGCACGGAGGCGAAGGCGCCCTGCCCGGCGCGGGCCGCGAACGGCGCCACGTCCCGGGTGCCCGCACAGGACTCCGGGGTCGCGTCGGCCACCGTCAACTCCGGTCAGCAGGTGGGCGGTTCCCTCGGGTCGGCCGTCTTCCACACGGTCGCCGCGAGCGCGGCCGCCGCCCACCACGGCAGCCCCCGGGCGGCCACCCTGCACGGGTTCACCGCGGCCGTCCGGCATCCCCTGGGCGTCCTGCTGCTCGCGGCCGCCGCGACGTCCACGCTCACGCGGCGGGGCACGGCGGCGGCAGCATGATGGACGGTGCCTATAGTCCGAGGTATGGGTCCGGAACTACGTCACCTCCGTTATCTGATCGCGGTGGCCGAGCAAGGCAACTTCACCCGCGCAGCCGAGGTGCTGTGCATCTCCCAGCCGACGCTTTCGCAACAGATCAAACAGCTGGAACGCGCCGTCGGCGTCCAGCTCATCGACCGCAGCGGCCGCAGCGTCCGGCCGACCGACGCGGGCGAGGCATATGTGCACTACGCCCGGCGCGCCCTGCGGGAGCTGGCCGCGGCCGACCGCGCGGTCCTGGACGTCGCCGACCTCTCCCGAGGGCATCTGCGCCTGGCGATGACGCCCACCTTCACCGCCTACCTCCTCGGCCCTCTCGTGCAGGAGCTGCACGAGCGCTTTCCCGGCGTCACGCTGGAGGTCAGCGAAATGGCGCAGGACCGCATCGAGGCGGGCCTCTTGGCCGACGAACTCGACCTCGGCATCGCCTTCGACGGCCCCCATCCGCCCGGCATCGCCGCCACCGCACTGTTCGCCGAGACCCTCAGTCTCGTCGCCACCGGGGACCGTCCCGACACCAGGGATCAGCGGCCGCTGCCGGTGCAGCAGCTCGCCGAGCAGCGGCTCGCGCTGCTCAGCGAGGGTTTCGCCACGCGCGGCCACATCGACGCCTACTTCGCGCGGCATCGCGTCAGCCCGCCGATCGCGGTGGAAGCCAACACCATTCAGGCCCTCACCGAGATCGTGCGCCGCACCCCCGCACTGGCCACCGTGCTTCCCGACGCCATCACCGACGATCACCCACACCTCACCCCGATCCCTCTCGCCCCTCCCCTGCCCACCCGCGTCGCCGCGCTGCTGCGCCGCGACAGCGCCTACCAGAGCGCCGCCGCCCGTGCCTTCACCCGGCTTGCCCGTGACGTGGTCCAGGGCCGCGGCTACGCACCGGCCTGACGGCATGCCGGACGCGGCACGGGCCGATGAGAGAATGAGGACATGGCAGGGTCTGGAGGGTTTGAGCCCGAGTCGGAGCGGGTCACACGGCAGTTGCGCAACGAGATCATCGACGGCGTCCGCACGCCGGGCAGCAAGCTGGTCGAACGGGAACTCGCCGCCGAACTGGGGGTCAGCCGGCTGCCGATCCGGGATGCCCTGAAGGCGCTGGTGTCCGAGGGGTTGGTGACTCCGCGCCCCCGGACGTGGGCCGTGGTGCGGGAGTTCGCGCCGACCGACATCGCCGACCTCGACGAGGTGCGTTCGGCCTTCGAGACGCTGGCCTTCCGGCTCGCCGCCCAGCGCCGCACCCGCGCCGGGCTCGCGCGGCTCCGCGCAGACCTCGACGCCGAACTGGCCGCGGCCGGCGAGGGCGATGCCGTACGTGCCCGGCGGGCCGCCGCCGACTTCCACGAGACGGTGACCTCACTCGCCGACAACGAGCTGCTCAACGAGCTGGAGCGCACCCTGCGCAGCAGGATGCGCTGGCTCCTGGGGCAGCACGACGACCTCATGGCGATGGCGAAGGAACACGAAGATCTCTACGCGGCCATCGCCGACCGGGACGTGGCACGGGTCGAAGCGCTCGCCATGAAGCACGTGGAGACCGGCCGCAGCGCGGCCGCCGCCCGCCGGAAGCGGCCCCAGGACTGACCGGAAACGGTCACCGGGCGACCGCCGGAGCACGTGCCTACCGGGGCAGCAGTCGCTGTTCCTTGGCGACGGCGACGGCGCCCGCGCGGGTGTCGACGCCGAGCTTGGTGTAGATCCGGCCGAGGTGGGTCTTGACGGTGGCCTCGCTGATGAAGAGCGCGCGGGCGATGTCACGGTTGCCGAGACCGCGGGCGAGCTGCCCGAGGATGTCCCGCTCCCGGTCGGTGAGGGCCGGTGCCGCGGCGCCGCGCATCCGGTCCATCACCCGGCCCGCGACCGGCGGCGACAGCGTCGTACGGCCCTGGGCGGCGGACCGGATCGCCGCGAACAGCTCTGCGGGCCGCTCGGCCTTGAGCAGGTACCCGGTGGCGCCCGCCTCGATGGCGCGGGTGATGTCGGCATCCGTGTCGTACGTGGTGAGGACCAGGACGTGGCCGGAGTCCGGGGTGGCCACGAGGCGACGGGTCGCTTCGGCTCCGTCGATGCCGCTGCCGAGCTGAAGGTCCATCAGGACCACGTCGGGACGGAGTTTGGCGGCGAGGGCGACGGCTTCCTCGCCGCTGCCCGCTTCGCCGACGACCTCGATATCGGGCTCGCTGCCCAGGAGAGCGAGCAGCCCGGCACGTACCACGGCGTGGTCGTCGCAGAGCAGGACACGTACGGGGGCGGTCATGACAGGGGCTCCAGAGGGATCGCGGCGGAGAGGACGGTGCCTTCACCGGGGGCCGTTTCGATGGTGAGGGTGCCGCCGAGCTGCCGCACGCGGGCGCGCATGGCGGGCAGGCCGTGGCCGCGTACCCCGCCGGGGCCTGCTGCGGGGGTGAAGCCCCGGCCGTCGTCGGCGATGTCCACAACGACCTGGTCGTCGAGATGGGTCAGGGTGAGCGCGACGGTGGTGGCGTCCGCGTGTTCGCGCACGTTGGCCAGCGCGCCCTGCGCGATCCGCAGCAGCGCGGACTGGAGCCGGTCGGGAAGCGGCGTCTGCGGGGTGCCCTCCTGGTGGAAGCGGATCCGGAGGGTGGCGGTCGTCTCGCGGACGGCGAGGGCGCGCAGTGCGTCGTCGAGTCCGCCGCCGCCTGCGAGGTCGGCGGGGGCGAGATCGTGGACGAAGCGGCGGGCCTCGGCGAGGTTGTGTCCGGAGATGGACGTGGCGCTGCGGACATGGCATCGGGCTGTCGCCGGGTCGGTGTCCCAGATCCGGTCCGCGGCCTGGAGCAGCATCTGCTGGCTGGACAGGCCCTGGGCGAGAGTGTCGTGGATCTCCATGGACAGCCGCTGGCGCTCGGCCAGGGTGCCCGCACGGCGTTCGGTGGCGGCCAGCTCGCGCCGGGCACGCACCAGGTCGGCGATGACGTTCCGCAGCCGGGCGGCCTGGCGCTGGGAGTGGATGAACACGGCCGTGGCGACGGCGGCGACCGCCGGGGGCGCGAACAGCAGATTCGGGTCGAAGCCGGTCTGCGGCCGCAGTTTGACCTGCGCGGCCACCACGGCGGCGGTGAGCAGCGCGACGAGGACGATCGCGGAGCGGGTGCCCAGGGACCGCAGGCCGGTGTAGAAGAGCGGCACGGCGCACCAGCCGAAGCTCGGCGCGAGGACGATCAGCATCAGCCAGGCGGCGATGACGGCCACGAGCCAGATCCGGTGGGTGGTCGCGGAGCCGCCCGCCGCGGTCCTCTCGTCCGGGCCGAGAACCGGACCGAGTACGTACAGGAGGGCCAGGGTGACGGCGAGGGCGATCACCCAGGGCGTGGCGGGATGGTGCGGGTGGCGCAGCAGGAAGCGGGTCAGTGAGGCGCTCAGCAGCACGAAGAACGTGATGTGCATCACGGCCGCGAGCCGGCGTGCGTCGGGGTCGGCTGCCTCGCTGCCGATGGGCGACCGCCTGTTCATCCCTGCCGCACGCTCCCCGCCCGCCTTGCTTCCCAGCCAAGGCTATCCAGCGGCTCCGCGTCCGCATCAACCGATCGGCTGACCCCGCGGCCGTCCGGGACACCGGGCCCGCCGTCGCCTTCGCCGTCGACCGGGCCCCGGCCGGGAAACGGCGTTGTCCCCGTGCACGGTCAGACGCTAAAGTCAGCCGGGTGACTGCCGGGTCGGCCATGGGCCATGCACGAGTGAGGCTCCCGGCCTCGGCGTGAGCGCGAGGCGGGCAAGAGCCCCGCCCCCTCCTCCGCATCTTCGCTCCCGGCGCCCGTGTGCGGCGCCTGTCCCAGCGCATCCCGAAGATCCGGAGAATCCCACTGATGTCACACGACCAGCAGTACCCGCACCCATCCGAGCCGTCGGCGGCCTCCGTCCAGCTGAACCACACCGCCGTCTTCGCCAGTGACCGGCGCCTGTCGGCCGAGTTCATCGCCACGATCCTGGGGCTGAAGGTCGGCGCCCCGTTCGGGCCGTTCCTGCCCGTAGATCTCGGCAACGGCGTGACGCTCGACTACTACGAGAAGCGGGACGAGCCGATCCAGTCGCAGCACTACGCGTTCCTCGTGCCCGAGGCGCAGTTCCACACCATGATCGCCCGCCTGGAGGCGGTCGGGGTCACCTACTACGCCGACCCCAGCCATACCGAACCCGGCCGGATCAACCGCCTGTTCGGCGGTCACGGCGCGTACTTCGCCGACCCGGACGGCCACAACATGGAGATCATGACCCGGCCCTACGTGCGTCCTTAGCGGGCTGCCCGGCCGCCCTCCACCGTCATGTGCGCACCACGAAGGGAGCCGCGCACAGGCAGCTGTGAGGGCGCGGCGGCGCACGGTCGGGCGTCCCGGACTCCGGTGCCTCCCCCGCCAGTTGGCCGTGTGGGGTGCCGGTCCGTGCGTCCGGCCCAGGAGGCGAGGAAGCGGAGTCCTTCGTGGGAGGGGGTGCCGGGCTCCGCGGTCCAGATGACCAGTTGCTGGTCGGGGTCGGTGCTGGCGGTGAGGGTGTCCCATTCGAGGGTGAGGTCGCCGGGCGGCGAGGGGGTGGAGCGTCTTGGTGCCGATGTTCCGGGCGGCCACGTCGTGCGAGGCCCACCAGTGGCGGAAGTCGGCGTCCTGCACGGAGAGTTCGCCGACGAGGGCGGTCAGGCGCGGGTCGTCGGGAGAGGCGGCGGCTTCCCTGCGCAGCTGCGGGGCGCAGGTGCGGGCGACGGTTTCCCAGTCCGCGTACAGGGTGCGCATGGCGGGGTCGGTGAAGGCCATCCGGATGCAGTTGCGGTCCCTTTCCGGGATCTGCGAGAAACCGGCGACGAGGGCGGCGGCGGGCACGTTCCAGGAGAGGACGTCCATGCGGCGGCCCATGACGATCGTGGGGGCGCGGACAGGTCGTCGGCGAGACGGTCGAGCGCGAAAGGGCCGGGCAGCGTCCAGGAGGGCCCCATCCCCGCTGGCCGAAGCGGGCCGTGGCGCGGCCGCCCGGCAGCGCGTCGATGACCGCGTCCCAGGTGCGCGGGGCCCATGGGGCGCCGGACGCGGTCACTTGAGGAACCGGGCGAAAGCGTCCGGCCGATCGGGACGGCGGCCCGTCTCACCGGAGCCGCGGAAAAGGGGCGCACGGGTGCAACCGCCGAAGTGCGGCACAGTGTCATGCGCCGTGAGGGTCAACCCCTCTGCGAACCCAACCCAACTCAACTCATCGCAACTCAACTCGACATATTCCCCACCCACTTAACCCACCCCACTCCGTTCGATCCACTCCCATCAACTCAACTTCCAGGAGGTCGTGTGCGTAATCGCACCAGGGGCGCGATAGCAGCAGGGATCGGTACCGTCGTCGCGGGGGCCCTCGCCGTCACCGCAGGGGCCGTCACGTCGGGCGCCGCCGGGCCCGGCAAGGACTCGGAGGCCGCGGTCAAGAAGTCCGCGGTGAAGGAGGACTTCAACGGCGACGGCTACAACGACCTGGCCATCGGCGCCCCTGGCGCCTCCGACGGGGCCGGCAGCCTCGCCGTCGTCTACGGTTCGGCCCACGGCCTGGACCCCTCCACCCGCACCGTCATCGACGCCAAGATGCTCGGAATTCCCGACGTCGACGGCCGGTTCGCCGACAAGCTCGCCGCCAGGGATCTGGACGGGGACGGCGTGACGGATCTCGCCGTGCAGGTGGCGGGCGGGTCCGGGGACCGCCTGATCGCGCTCTGGGGCGCCAAGGGCAAGGGGCTGAGCGCCAAGGGGGCCGTCCGGCTCCACGATGCCGAACGGATGGCCGCAGGTGACTTCAACGGCGACGGCAAGCAGGACCTGTTCGTCACCGAGTACATGAAGGAGGACAAGGCCTCGCTGCTCCAGGGCCCCTTCACGCGCGAGGGCAAGCCCGCCGAGGTGCAGACGGTTTCGGTGGCCGACTCCGACGAGGAGGCGTTCGGGCTCACCGCAGGCGACATCAACGGCGACGGCGCCGACGACGTGTTCGTGACCCGGGCCATGGAGGAGTCGGCGCGTCCGGGCGCCGTGCTCCTGGGCGGCAGGAACGGGCTGACCAAGCAGACCGGCGACGGGCCCGAGGCGCTGCCCGCCACCTTCGGCGACTTCAACGGCGACGGCAAGGCAGACCTGGCCTACCGCGAGGCCCCCGGCGACATCGTCGAAGGCCCGTGGACCGACTCCGGCACCGTCAAGGTGCGTTACGGCACCAGGAACGGGCTCGGCAGCCGCACCGCGACCTTCACCCAGGCCACCCCGGGTGTGCCGGGCGCGAACGAGAAGGGCGATGTGTTCGGCGCCTCGCTCGCCGCGGGCGAGGTCGACGGGGACGGCCGTGACGAGCTGGCCGTCGGGGTGCCGGGCGAGTCCATCGGCAGCAAGCGCAAGGCCGGTTCGACAGTTCTGCTCAAGGGCTCGGCCGACGGGCTGACCGGAGCCGGCGCGCAGGCGTTCAGCCAGGACACCGCGGGTGTACCCGGTGTCGCCGAGGCGGGCGACGAATTCGGCGGCAATGTACGGCTGTTGGACATCAACGGCGACGGCAGGGCCGACCTGGCCGACTCCGCGCCCGGCGAGAACGCCGGCGCCGGTGCCGTCTGGTCCGTCCCCGGCAGCTCCTCGGGCCTGGATACCGGCAAGGCGACGTCCTTCGCGCCCGGCGACCTGGGTGCGCCCGCGACCCGGTCCGCCTTCGGCGACAACTTCAACGGTTCGACACCGTCGCCTCTTCGGGGCCTCGAAGAGAGCTGACCCGCTGCGGTCCCGTGGACCGTCCGCCGGGAAGTGCACGGCCCCCGACCACATGATGGATGGTCGGGGGCCGTTTACGCGGGCGGGCAGCGGGCCCCGCCCCTCCCCGGGCTCCCGGCTGCCCCGGCCCGCCCAGGGCGGTCACCGGGAATTCCCCCATGCCTCGTATTGCCGCTCATGCCCCTCTTCACCGACATGCACTCGTTTGGATGAGATACGGCGTGTCAGGACGATCTCGGGACACCGTGGGCAGTCTCCAGGCGAACTGACCTGAAGGGGGAGGCGTGGGATTAGCACGCGAGTACGGGCGCGCCATCAGCGAGGGGCCAACTCCGGCCGACGCGGCGGGGACACCGGCCCTTCCCTACCCGAGCGGCTGGGCCGCGCTGGCGTTCTCGGACGAACTGACGCCGGGCACCGTCCTGACCCGGCCGCTGGCCGGTGAGGACGTCGTCCTCTACCGGCTGGGCTCGGGGGCGGTCCGGGCCATCCGGCCCTACTGTCCGCACCTCGGCGCCCACCTCGGCCTCGCGAAGGTCGAAGGCGACGACCTGGTATGCCCGTTCCACTTCTTCGCCTTCCGTCCCGACGGGACGTGCGTGCGGACGGGATACGACACCCCGCCGCCCAAGTCGCGCCTCGCGCCACTGCCGGTGCGGGAGGCCAACGGCGCCGTCTTCGTCTGGCGGCACCACGACGGCCGGGCACCGGACTGGTCCATCCCCGACTGGCACGCGATCGGTCACCGCCCCGCCCGGCACATCGCCTGGGAGCTGGCGGGCAACGTCCAGGAGGTGATCGAGAATTCGGTGGACCTCGGGCACTTCGCCACCCTGCACGGCTGGTCCAAGGCCGAGATCGGCGGGCCGGTCGCCTACGCCGACGCGACGTTCCACGTCTCCATGCGGGCCCATGAATCGGCGCCGCTGATAGGGGACTTCGTCGTCGAGGTGGAGGTGGACGGGTACGGGCTCGGCTGCCTGCACGCGGACATGTACACGCCGCGGCTCGGGCTGCGGATGTGCACGATGGTGATGCCGACGGCCATCGCGCCCAACCGCATGCAGTTCCGGCAGCTGAACCGCATCGCCTTCAGCGAGCCGGCCCGGCTGCCCGCGCCTCTCGCCCGCGCGGTCAGCCGGACCGCAGCCCGACTGCTGGACCGCCCGATCTTCCGGTCCAGCTGCGAGTTCACCGCCGCCGACTTCCCGATCTGGAACCACAAGCTGTACCAGCAGCCGCCCCGGCTCGCGCACGGCGACGGCCCGATCGGCCCGTTCCGGCGCTGGGCCCGGCGGTTCTACCCGCCGCTGGCGGAGTGCGGGGACGCCTGACGGCCGACCGACGCCGATGCGGGAAATCCCATTGGCATACTAATAATATTAAGTAGCTCAAATTGATGACACGGGGCTCTTTTCATATTCCCCAGGTGTGGACCATCCGGTTCAATGGTCATCAGGTGGAGAGCGGTGACGCGGATACCTGGAACGGCACATCGGTACGCCTTGCTCAAGGCCACCGGAAAAGAAAAGGAACAATGCATACCCGGTTCTGTCGACGCTCATCCATGCGTTTCACGAGTCTGTCCGGCAGCCTGGAAACCGCGAATTCCGGCCAGGCTCCCGAAAGCATCACGCACCTCCCTGAAGGGCCTGCCGAATCCTCTGGGTGCCGGGTAGGCGGGGGTGGTGGACCGCACTGCGAGGTGGGAGTTCGCGCCTCCAGCGGATCCCCGCAGTGATGAGGGCTTCACCTTTTCCGTGTATCGCATCGCATGCAGAGGTGCTACGGATGGAAGAGTTCGAGCAATCAGCCAGCAGCGAAATCGAGCCAACTACGTCCCTGGCGTCCACAAAACGGATTTCGGTTATTTCCCCGGGTTCCGTTCTGCGCGCGACCGCCTATCCGGTGCTTTTCCTGACCACACTTTCGGTGGCTATGGCGGCGCTGCGGTACCGGTGGGATCCCACCCGGGTGAGCCCTCTTCTCCTGATCGGCATCGTCACCTATCTGGTAATTCTCGAACGCCTGATTCCCTACGAGCGCGACTGGCGGCCCCGTGCCGACGAATGGCGTTGGTACGGCGTCTATTTCCTGCTGACCATGGCCGGAGGGGCGCTGGCGCAGGGGCTGGTGACGGCCGCCGTCGGTGTGCTGTCACCGGCCGAACCGGCGCTCGCGCTGTGGCAGGAGATCCCGTGTGCGCTGCTGAGCGGCTCGTTGGCCGGCTATCTGGTGCACCGGCTGGCGCACACCCACACCTGGCTGTGGCGGTTGCACGGAGTGCACCACGTCCCGCAGAAGGTCAATGTCGCCAACAACGGCGTCAACCACATCCTCGACATCGTCATCGAGCAGGGATGTGTCCAACTGACCCTGGCGCTGGCCGGGTTCTCGCGGGAGTCGGTATTCGTCGTGGGCCTCTTCGTGGTCGCGCAGGGGTTCTTCATCCACGCCAACATCGATGTGCGTATGGGCTGGCTCAACCACGCACTCGCGGGTCCTGAACAGCACCGCCTGCACCACAGCACCGCGCTGTCCCAGGCCGGTCACTACGGCTCCGACCTCGCGGTCTGGGACCACCTCTTCGGCAGCTTCACCTGGCGGCCGGGAAGCAGGCCGGTCGCGGTCGGCCTGCGGGATCCCGCGTCGTTCCCCGGTACCGGCGAGATCCTCGCCGCCCAGCTTCACCCGTGGCGCCGTGCGAAGGGCTGAAAGCGGCCCTGCTGACCGGAGTTCCCGGAAGCACACACCACCACTCGTATCCCCCTACCCCATACCCCATCCCCCGATCCCCAGTGCCGCGGCGCACGACGTGAGGAGTTCAACCATGACGGAGGCGCACGACGCTGCCGCACAGGGCAAAGTGGCCATCGTCGGCATGGGCTGCCGGCTGCCCGGTGGCGCGTCCGACCACCGGACTTTCTGGCAGAACCTGCTGGACGGCAAGGACTGCATCACACCGACCCCTGCCGACCGCTACGACGTCACCACGCTCGGCAGCCGGTTCAAAGACAAACCGGGGCGCCTGGTCGGCGGCCGCGGTGGATACATCGACGGCTTCGACGAGTTCGACCCCGCCTTCTTCGGCATCAGCCCGCGCGAGGCCGACCACATGGACCCGCAGCAGCGCAAGCTGCTGGAAGTGGCCTGGGAGGCCCTGGAGGACGGCGGGCAGCGGCCCGCCGAGCTGGCCGGATGTGAAGTCGGCGTGTTCGTCGGCGCGTTCACGCTCGACTACAAGATCCTCCAGTTCTCGGATCTCAGCTTCGCCTCGCTGGCCGCGCACACGGCGACCGGCACCATGATGACGATGGTGTCGAACCGCATCTCGTACTGCTTCGACTTCCGCGGCCCCAGCGTCTCGCTCGACTCCGCGTGCAGTTCGTCGCTGGTGGCCGTGCACCTCGCCTGCCAGAGCCTGAACCGCGGCGAGACCGGCCTCGCGCTGGCCGGCGGGGCCCTGCTGCACATGGCGCCGCAGTACACCATCGCCGAGACCAAGGGCGGATTCCTCTCGCCCGACGGCCGGTCACGGACCTTCGACGCCTCGGCCAACGGTTACGTACGGGCCGAAGGGGTCGGCGTCGTCGCGCTCAAGCGGCTGGACGACGCCCTGCGCGACGGGGATCCGATCCATGCGGTGATCGTCGGCAGCGGGGTCAACCAGGACGGCCGCACCAACGGCATCACCGTGCCCAACCCTGACGCGCAGGTCACCCTCATCCAACGCGTCTGCGCCGAGGCCGGCATCGCACCCGGCAGCCTCCAGTACATGGAGGCGCACGGCACCTCGACACCGGTCGGCGACCCGATCGAGGCCAACGCGCTGGGCCGCGCACTGGCGCTCGGGCGGCGGCCCGGTGACCGCTGTTACGTCGGCTCGGTCAAGGCGAACATCGGGCACACCGAAGCGGCCGCCGGCATCGCCGGGCTGATCAAGACCGCCCTGTGCCTCGAACACCGGAAGATCCCGCCCCACATCAACCTGAAGCAGCTCAACCCCGCCATCGAACAGGGCGCCCTGCCCTACGAGTTCCCCGACCGGGTGACCGACTGGCCCGCGCACGAGGGCCCCGCGCGGGCCGGGGTGAACTCGTTCGGCTTCGGCGGCACCAACGCGCACGTCCTGCTGGAGGCAGCACCCCCGCAGCCTCCGGACGGGCGCCCCGGCGCGCCGGAGGACCGCGCCTGGACCATCCTGCCGCTGAGCGCGCGGACCGCCGACGCCCTCCCCGAGGTGGCCGCGGGCATCCGCGAAGAGCTGTCCGGCACCCACGGCGCGGCGGCCTCGCTGACCGACATCGGCCACACCCTCGCCCACCGCCGCCAGCACCACGCCGCGCGCCTGTCCGTCGTCCACTCCTCGCGCGACTCGCTGGACGAGGCGCTCGCCGCCTACACGCGCGGCGAGCCCCACCCCCGGGTGCTCCAGGGCCAGCAGCGGGACGCCGCGCAGCGCCGCCTGGTCTGGGTGTTCACCGGGATGGGGCCCCAGTGGTGGGGCATGGGCCGCGAGCTGTTCGCGAACGAGCCGGTCTACCGCGAGGTGATCACCCGCTGCGACGAGGAGATCCGCAGGCAGGCGGGCTGGTCGCTGATCGAGGAGCTGAACGCCGACGAGTCCGCGTCGCGGATGGCCGAGACCTGGCTCGCGCAGCCCGCCAACTTCGCCCTGCAGATCGGCCTGGCGGCGATGTGGCGCGCGTACGGCGTGCGCCCGGAAGCCGTGGTCGGACACAGCACGGGCGAGATCGCGGCCTTCTACGAAGCGGGGGTCTACACCCTGGCGGAAGCGGTCCGGATCGCCCTGCACCGCAGCCGCCTCCAGCAGCAGCTGGCAGGCACCGGCACGATGCTCGCCGTCAGCCTCTCCGAGGCGGAGGCGGAGCGCCACGTCGCGCCGTACGGCGACCGGGTCTCCGTGGCGGCGGTCAACAGTCCCACCGCGATCACGCTCGCCGGTGACGAGGACGCGCTGACGCAGCTGGCGGCCGAGCTGGGCGCCGAGCAGGTCTTCGCCAAGTTCCTTTCGGTGCGTGTCCCTTACCACAGCGCCTCCATGGACGCGATCAAGGACGAGCTGCTGTCCTCACTGGCCGGGCTCGATCCGCAGCCTGCCCGGGTGCCGCTGTATCTGACCGGCCAGGACGGTGTGGCGCACGGCCCGGAACTGGACGCGGGCTACTGGTGGAAGAACGTCCGTGACCGGGTCCGCTTCCGCGCCGCGGTCGACCGCATCGCCGACGACGGCTACGGCCTGTTCCTGGAGATCGGCCCGCATCCGGTGCTCGGCCACTCCCTCCGCGAATGCCTCGAAAGCAAGGGGCTCGACGCCGACGGCCTCAAGGACAGCACCCTGCCGTCGATCCGCCGCCAGGAGGACGAACCGGAGCGCTTCGCCGCCTCGTTGGCGACGCTGCACAACCTCGGCGTCGACATCCGGTGGGACGTGCTGCACCCCGCGGGCCGGCCGGTTCCCCTGCCGCGCTACCCGTGGAAGCGGGACCGCTACTGGACCGAGCCCGCGCCCGTCGAGCAGGTCAGGCTCGGTCGCCAGGACCACCCGCTGCTGGGCCGCCGCACGGCCCACACCGAACCGACGTGGGAGGCCCGGCTCGACGTCGAGGCCCTGCCCTATCTCGCCGACCACCGCATCCAGGACACCGTGGTGTGTCCCGCGGCCGGCTACCTGGAGATGGCGATGCAGGCGGTGCGGGCGGTCACCGGCGGCACCCACGTCGCGCTGGCCGACATCGAGCTGCGCAAGGCGCTCTTCCTGCCCGAGGAGGAGAGCAGGACGGTGCAGCTGTCCCTGTCCATGGAGAACGCCGGGTTCACCATCGCGTCGCTGCCGGACGCGGACGGCGACCCGCTCGTGCACGCGAGCGGCGTGGTGCGTACCGGGCAGCGCCGGACGTACGGGCCCGCGCTGGACGCCGACGCGATCCGCGCGCGCAGCCTGCGCCGGCTGGACGGCGACGCCTGCTATGCGGCGCTGACCGCACTCGGGTATCACTACGGCCCCGCCTTCCAGGCCATCGAAGAGGTGTGGATCGGCCCCGACGAGGTCCTCGCCCGGGTACGTCCCACCGCCGAACTCGGCGACGACGCCGCCCGCCACCACTTCCACCCCGTACTGCTCGACGCCTGCTTCCAGTCACTGCTGACTCCCCAGCTCCTGGAGGCGCACGAGGAGGGCGGCACCGGCATCCGGCTGCCGCTGTCGATCGACGAGGTGTGCGCGGGGCCCGTCGGCGACCAGCCGCTCTGGGTGCACGCCACCGTCACCCGTCGCGACGAGGAGGAGTTGGTCGGCGACCTCACCGTGTACGGCGACGGCGGCGAGCCGCTGGGCCGGATCGGCGGGTTCCGCGCGGCCGACGTGGAGAAGGCGTCGACCACGGTCGGCCGGAGCACCATCGACTCCTGGCTGGCCGAGACCGTCTGGACCGAGCTGCCGCCCGACGCAGTCGTGGCAGGAGAGGAGGACGACCGGACTGCCGGCCGCGGCACGGACGCGCCGTCCGGGCCCGGATCCTGGCTGGTCTTCACCGACGCCGCGGGGCTCGGCGACGAGCTGGCGGCGCTGGTGAGCGCGCGAGGCGGGCGCTGCCACGTGGTGCGTCCTGGCCACGCCTATGCCCAGGAGGGGCGGGAATTCACGGTCGAACCGGGCTCCGTCGACCACCTGGAGCGGCTCTTCGCCGATCTGGACCGGCAGGGCGAGGAGCCGCCGGGTGCCCTGGTGCACCTGTGGAATCTGGACCTGCCGGCGATCGACGACACCGTACGGGCCGACTTCGGGCGACACGTCAGCGCGGGCTCCTACTCGCTCATCGCGCTCGCCCGCGCGCTGCTGTCCTGCGGGACCGGCGGCAGGCTGCACATCGTCACGCGCGGGGCGCAGGCGGTACGTGCCGGCGAGGCCGTCGAGCCGCTGGGCGCGCCCGCGTGGGGGGTCGGCCGGGTGCTGTGGCATCAGGAGCTGACCGGCCACCGCGGCAAGCTGATCGACCTGGACCCCGACGGGATCCGGGGCGCCGCCGGGATCCGCGCCGAGGCGGAGGTGCTGCTGCGCGAGGTCCTGGCCGACGACGAGGAAGAGATCGCGCTGCGTGGCGAGGGCCGCCTCACCAGCCGGCTGCGGCCGGCCGACGGGCTGACCCGCCCGCTGCCGCTGCTGCTGCGGGCCGACGGAAGTTACCTGGTGACCGGCGCGTTCGGGGCGCTCGGCCGGCTGCTGTGCCGGACCCTCGTCAGACGAGGTGCGCGTCGCCTGATCCTGATGGGCCGCAGCCGGCTGCCCGGACGCGAGCAGTGGCGCGGCCTCGATCCCGCCACTCCGGAAGGCCGGGCCGTGGCGTTCCTCAAGGAGTTGGAGGCGCTGGGCGCGCAGCCCGTCCTGGCCCCGGTCGACCTGACCGACGAGGACGCGCTGGCCGACTGGCTCCAGGACCACAGGCGCGGTGACCCGCCGCCCATCCGGGGCGTGTTCCACCTGGCGGGCCAGGTGCGCGACACGCTGATCACGGACATGGACCGGTCCACCTTCGATGCGGTCCACGACCCGAAGGCCGTCGGCGCGTATCTGCTGCACCGGCATCTGCGGGACGAGCCGCTTGAGCACTTCGTCCTGTTCGCCTCGATCGCGTCGCTGCTGACGACGGCGGGGCAGACCAACTACGCGGCGGGCAACGCCTTCCTGGACGCGCTGGCCCACCACCGCCGGGCGCAGGGCCTGCCGGCGCTGAGTGTGGACTGGGGCCCGTGGGCGACCGGCATGATCGAGGAGCTGGGGCTCGTCGAGCACTACCTGCACAGCCGCGGGATGAGTTCACTGTCGCCCGAGGCCGGTATGGCGGTGCTCGAACGCGTCATGGGCCAGGACCGTGCGCAATTGCTCGTCGCGACGGTCGTCGACTGGCCGGTCTTCCTGGCCTGGTACTCCTCACCGCCACCGCTGGTGTCCGAGCTGGCGGCGGCTGCGGAGGGCCCGGCCGGCGAGGAGGGCAGCGGATTCCTCGACACCCTTCGTGCGGCCGGAGCCGACGAGCGCAGGTCGCTGGTGGCCGAGCGGTTCACCGCGCTGGTCGCCTCCGTGCTGCGGGCCGCTCCCGAGCAGGTCGATCCGTCGGCCGGGCTCAATGTCCTGGGGCTCGACTCGCTGCTGGCGATGGAGCTGCGGGCCCGGGTCCACGCGGAGTTCAAGGTCGCGCTGCCGGTGGTCGCGCTGCTGAGCGGCACCCCGGTCGGTGAGCTGGTGGCACAGCTGGACGAGGGTCTGGCCGAGCTGGTGGCGGCCGACGAGCGGGGTGGTGAGTGGGTTCCGGAGCTGTACGAGGACGAGTGGCAGTATCCGCTGACGCAGAACCAGAAGGCGCTGTGGTTCCTCAAGCAGCTCAACCCCACGGGCTACGCCTACAACATCGGGGGCGCGGTCGAGGTGCGGGTCGCGCTCGAACCCGAGGTGATGTTCGAGGCGGTCCGCCGTCTGATCGCCCGCCATCCGGCGCTGCGCACCAACTTCCTGCTGGAGGACGGGCAGCCGGTGCAGCGGGTGTCGGCGGCGACGCCGGCCGACGTCGCACTGTTCGACGTGCAGGGCCAGGAGTGGGACGACATCCACCGGGTGATCGTCGAGGAGTACCGCAAGCCCTACGACCTCGAACGGGATCCGCTGGTCCGCTTCCGCCTGTTCAAACGAGGCGAGGACCGGTGGGTGATCATGAAGGCCGTTCACCACATCGTCTCCGACGCGATCTCGACGTTCACCTTCATCGAGGAACTGCTGGCGCTCTACGAGGGGTTGCGGCACGGCCAGGAGCCCTCGCTGGCGCCGGTGCCGGCCCGCTATCTCGACTTCCTCAACCAGCAGAACCGCTTTCTGGCCGGCCGCGAGGCCGAGGGCATGCTCGACTACTGGCGGTCGCATCTGCCGGCCCAGGTCCCGTTGCTCGATCTGCCGGTCGACAAGCCGCGCCCCGCGGTGCAGACGCACAACGGCGCCTCCGAGTTCTTCGTGCTCGACACGGAGCTCAGCGCCCGCGTCCACGCGCTGGCGCGTGAGCACCACGTGACCCCGTTCATGGTGCTGCTCAGCGCGTACTACGTCCTGCTGCACCGCTACTCCGGGCAGGACCACCTCATCGTCGGCAGTCCGGTGACCGGCCGTACCCAGCAGGAATTCGGCTCCGTCTACGGGTACTTCGTCAATCCGCTGCCGCTGCACGCGGACCTGTCGGGCGGTCCTTCGGTCGCCGAGCTGCTGGAGCAGGTGCGCACGACCGTGCTGAACGGTCTGGACAACCAGGAGTACCCGTTCGTCCTGCTGGTCGAGAAGCTGGGCCTGCAGCACGATCCGAGCCGCTCGGCGGTCTTCCAGGCGATGTTCATCCTGCTCACGCACAAGGTCGCCACCGAGAAGTACGGGTACCGGCTGGAGTACATCGAACTGCCCGAGGAGGAGGGCCAGTTCGACCTGACGCTGTCGGCCTACGAGGACGAGGCGGAGCGGCGTTTCCACTGCGTGTTCAAGTACAACACCGACCTGTTCCTGCCGGAGACGATGCGGCGGATGGCGTCGCACTACGTCAACCTGCTCGACGCGATGACCCGGGCACCGGCCGGGCGGCCCACCCCCCGGCTTGACATGCTGGACGCCCCGGAGCGTGCGCGGCTGATCGGTGACTGGAGCGGCGCCGGCCGGCTGGCGCTGCCGCCCGGCGGCTCGGACCGGAGCGCGGAGCCCGGCCTGCCGGTGCACGTGCTGATCGGCAGGGCCGCCGCCGAGCGGCCCGATGCGGTGGCGGTATCGGCGCCCTCGCTCCATGGTGTGACCCGGCGGCTGACCTATGCCGAACTGGAGCGCAGGGCAGGCGGGCTGGCCGGGCGGCTGCGCGAGCGCGGGGTCGGGGCGGGCTCGGTGGTGGCGTTGAGTCTGGACAAGTCGCCCGAGCTGGTCGTCGCACTGCTGGCGGTCCTCAAGGCGGGCGGCGCCTATCTGCCGCTTGAGCCCGGCCATCCGGCCGACCGCATCGCCCGGATGGTGGGCGCCGTCGGCGTCTCGCTCGTGGTCGTCGCCGACGGTGACGGCCTGGAGGCGGCGAGGGGTCTGCCTGCCGAGGTGGTGACGCTGGACGAGCTGCTCGGCGCGGATGCGGATGCGCCCGTGGACGTGCCGGCGGATCCGGTCGACCTGGACGCTCCGGCGTACGTCATCCACACCTCGGGCTCCACGGGGCGCCCCAAGGCGGTGCAGGTCAGTCACCGCAACCTCGCATCGGCGTACGGCGCATGGCTCCAGGAGTACCGCCTGGAGGACGACGTGCGGGTGCATCTCCAGATGGCCGCGCCGTCCTTCGACGTCTTCACCGGCGACCTGGTGCGGGCGCTGTGCTCCGGCGGCAGCCTGGTGCTCGCCGACCGTGACCTGCTTTTCGACACCGCGCGCCTGTACCGGACGATGCGTCAGGAGCAGGTGGACTGCGGTGAGTTCGTGCCGGCTGTGGTGCGTGGGCTGATGGATCACTGCGAGCGGGAGGGGCTGCGGCTGGACTTCATGCGGCTGCTGGTCGTCGGCTCGGACGCCTGGAAGGTCGCGGAGTACCGGCGGCTGCGCGGCCTGTGCAGCCCGCGGACGCGGGTGGTCAACTCGTACGGCGTCACCGAGGCGACGATCGACAGCGCGTACTTCGAGGGGCCGGTCGACGACCTGGAGCCCGGCCGGATGGTGCCGATCGGGCGGCCGCTGCCGAACAGCACGCTGCACATCCTCGACGAACGCGGCGAGCCGGTGCCTCCGGGTGTGCCGGGCGAACTGTGGATCGGCGGCCGCGGCGTCGCGATCGGGTACGCAGGGGATTCGGAACAGACCGCGCAGCGGTTCGTGACCCGGACCCTGGGGCGTGAGCCGGGTGCAGGGCCGGAACGGCTGTACCGCAGCGGCGATGTCGCGCGGTGGGACGCCCAGGGCCGGGTGCATGTGCTCGGCCGGGTCGACAACCAGGTCAAGCTGCGGGGCCACCGCATCGAGATCGGTGAGATCGAAGCGCAGCTGGCGCAGTGGCCCGGCCTTGCGCGGGCGGTGGTCACCGTACGCCAGGACACCGGCGGCGAGGCCGCGCTGTGCGCCTACTGCGTGCCGGCCGGCGGCACCGCACTGAACCGGCGTGAGCTGCGCCGGCACCTCGCCGGGTATCTGCCGACGTACATGATTCCGTCGTACTTCGTGGAGCTGCCACGGCTGCCGCTGACCCCGAGCGGAAAGGTGGATGTCGCGGCGCTGCCTGCCCCGCGGTCCGACGGCGGCGAGGAGCCGCACGAGGAGCCGGTGACGCGCTACGAAGTGAGCATGGCCCGGCAGTGGCAGAAGCTGCTCGGCCTGGAACGGGTCGGCCTTGAACAGGACTTCTTCGAAGTGGGCGGCAGTTCGATCAAGTTGATCGAACTGATCCACCACCTGCGGACGGAGTTCGGCGTCAGCATTCCCGTCAGCCATCTGTACCGGGTCACGACCCTGCACGGCATGGCCAGGACCGTGGAACAGCTCCTGCAGAACGAGACCGCCGACGAGCTGCCGTATCTGAGTTTCAACGGCCCCGGCGCGACGGTCTTCTGCTTCCCGCCCGCGGGCGGCCACGGGCTGGTCTACCGCGAGTTCGCGACGCGGCTGCCGCAGTACCGGCTCGTCGCCTTCAACTACGTGCCGGGCGACGACAAGGTGGTGCGCTACGCGGATCTGGTCGAGTCGCTCCAGCCCGAGGGTCCGTGCCTGCTGCTCGGCTATTCCCTCGGCGGCAACCTCGCGTTCGAGGCGGCCAAGGAGCTGGAAAGCCGCGGGCGCCGGGTGGCGCATGTGATCATTCTGGACTCGCAGCGCATCGTGGAGCCCTACGTTCCCGGCCCCGAGCACATCGAGGCGTTCGAGGCGGAGCTGGGCGAGCACCTGCTCAAGCACACCGGCTCGGAGGTCGTCGCACAGGACGTGCTCGATCACGCCGCGGAGTACCTGGCGTTCTGCGGCCGTACTCCGAATCTCGGGGCGGTGGCGGCGGCGGTCAGCGTGATCACGGATGAGGAGAAGACGGCGCTGTACGCGTCCGGAGAGCGTGGTACCTGGCACGGCAGCTCGACCGGCAGCACCGCGGTGCTGCGCGGCTCCGGTACGCACGCCGACATGCTCGACCCCAAGCACCTCGCCCGCAACGCGAATCTGGTGCTGGGCGTTCTGGCGGGGGGCGAAGTCCATGCCTGATGATCTGGAGCCGGACTGGAGCGAGCGCGGCTCGGGCGGCAGGCCGCGGGTCATCGTGATCGGCGCGGGTGTCGGCGGCATGTCGACCGGCAGTTACGCGCAGATGAGCGGGATGCGGACCCGCATCTTCGAGAAGCACGTACTGCCCGGAGGGTGCTGCACGGCGTGGTCGCGTGACGGCTACATCTTCGACTACTGCATCGAGTGGCTGATCGGGACGGCCGCCGGCAACGAGGCGCACCAGGTGTGGCGGGAGCTGGGGGCGCTCGACGGCAAGTCGATCACGAACTTCGACCTGTTCAACCGGGTCACCGACGAGAGCGGCCGCTCGGTGACGTTCTACAACGATCCGGACCGTCTGGAGCGGCATCTGCTGGAGCTGTCCCCCGCCGACGCGCGGCCGATCCGCGCGTTCTGCCGGGATCTGCGGCGGTTCCTCGGCATCGAGCTGTATCCCTTCCTGACGCCGCCGCCGCTGCGGAGCGCTAGGGAGAAGGCGGCGCTGCTGCGGACCGTGCTGCCGGCGTTCCGGCTGTTCTGGCGGACCGCGGCGCTGCCGATGCACACCTTCGCCGACCGTTTCCAGGATCCGCTGCTGCGCCGGGCGTTCCGGAACATCTTCTTCCAGGACCCGGAGGGCTTCCCGCTGCTGCCTTACCTGTTCAACATGGCCAGTGCCTATCACCACAACGCCGGTTTCCCGCAAGGCGGTTCGCTGGGTCTGGCCCGGTCGATCGAGGAGCGGTACACATCACTGGGCGGTGAGATCACCTACCGTGCGCGGGTCGAGCGGATCCTGGTGGAGAACGACCGCGCGGTCGGCGTGGAACTCCGCAACGGCAAGCGGTTCTACGCCGACCACGTCGTGTCGGCCTGCGACGGATACACCACCATCTACGGCCTGCTCGACGGCCGGTACACGGGGCCGCGGATCGACAAGCTCTACGAGGAGCTGCTGGACCGTCCCGGTGCCCTCTTCCCCGCCGTCGTCTCGGCGTTCGTCGGCATCAAGGGCGACCTCCCGACCGGCGACGCGCACAGCACCACGTATCTGCTGTCCGACGAGGAGGCCGCCGAACTGCCCGGCGCGCTGCAGAAGAGCCTGGTGGTGCAGTTGCGTTCGCGCTATTCGGACGGCTTCGCCCCGGAGGGGAAGTCGGTGGTCCACTGCACCTACTTCAGTGACTTCTCCTACTGGAAGAACCTGCGGGGCAGCGACCGCAAGGAGTACTGGGCACAGAAGCGCAGGGTGGCCGACTTCGTGCGGAGCTTCCTGGAGCGCCGGTGGCCGGGCACCGGCGAGCGGATCGATGTGGTCGACATCGCCTCGCCGGCCACGACCAAGCGCTACACCGGCAACTTCGACGGCAGCATTCTTGCCTGGAAGGCGTTCTCCGATGCCGACGACCTGGCGGCCAAACTGGTGGGCAAGGACCGGATGCGGCTGCCGGGGCTGAGCGGATTCTCCATGGCCGGGCAGTGGGTCGGCCTCGGTGGCCTGATCCGCGCCGCGTCGACCGGCAGGTTCGCGGCCCAGTACCTGTGCGAGGAGCTGGGCCTGGAGTTCACCGCGTGGGAGAGCGCGGGCGAGGAGCCGTGGCATCCGGGGAAGCTGGGGCATCTGCCGCAGCTCGACCGGTGGTCCGCGCGCGGGAAGGCAGGCGCGTGAGCGGCGGGGAGGCGCCGGACACGGCGCGGCCGGAGCACGGCAGAGAGACGATGATCATCATCGGTGCGGGCCTGGGCGGCCTGTCCACCGGCTGCTACGCGCAGATGAACGGCTACCGGAGCCAGATCCTGGAGATGCACGAGATCCCCGGCGGCTGCTGCACGGCCTGGGAGCGGGGCGACTTCACCCTCGACTGCTGCATCAGCTGGCTGCTCGGCAGCGGCCCGGGAAACGAGATGCACCAGATCTGGCTCGAACTGGGCGCGTTGCAGGGCAAGGAGGTGCGCCACTTCGACGTGTTCAACATCGTGCGCGGCCAGGATGGCAGGGCCGTCCACTTCTACTCCGACCCGGACCGGCTGGAGGCGCATCTGACCGCCATCTCCCCTGCCGACGCCAAGCTGATCCGGCGGTTCTGCCACGGGCTGCGCAGGTTCCGCAAGTGCCTGGCGGTGTATCCCTTCCTCAAGCCGGTGGGGCTGATGGGGACGGTCGAGCGTATGCGGATGCTGGCGTCGTTCGTCCCGTACTTCAACACCGTCCGCACCTCGATCACCGAGCTGATGACGGACTACTCGGCGAAGTTCCAGGACCCGCTGCTGCGCGAGGCCTTCAACTTCATCCTGTACGAGAAGCATCCGGCGTTCCCGGTACTGCCGTTCCTCTTCCAGCTGGCCTCGCACGCGAACCTGTCGGCCGGCGTCCCCGAGGGCGGCTCGCTCGGTCTCGCCGAGTCGATCGAGCAGCGCTACCGGCGGCTCGGCGGTGAGGTGAGCTACAACGCCAAGGTCGAGGAGATCCTGATCGAGGACGACCGGGCGATCGGGGTGCGTCTCAGCGACGGGCGGGAGCTGTTCGCCGACATCGTGGTCTCGGCGTGCGACGGGCACACCACGACGATGAAGTTCCTCAAGGGCCGCTACCTCAACGACGCCTACCGCCGCCTCTACACCGAGACCATCCGCGAGCCCGGCATGGTCTTCCCCGGATACTTCACGCTGTTCCTCGGTCTCCGGCGTCCCTTCCCCGAAGGGGCACCCTGCACGACGTATCTGCTGGACGAGTCCGTGGCCGCCGAGCTGACCGGCATCCGTCACCCGAGCATCAACGTCCAGTTCCGCAACCAGCATTACCCGGAGCTCTCCCCCGAGGAGACGACCGTCGTCTATGCCACGTATTTCTGTGACATCGCCCCCTGGCGCGCCCTGGACGAGGGGGCGGAGCAGATCAGCCGCACCCGTGGGGGCCAGGAGGTGCACACCTTGCCGGTGCGCCACGGGCGCGGATATTACGCGGCGAAGCGGCAGGCGCGGACGGCGCTGGTGCGGTTCCTGGAGGAGCGGTATCCGGGGATCGAGGACGCCATCGCGGTGCGCGACGTGTCCAGTCCGCTGACGCAGGTGCGCTACACGGGCAACTACAACGGGACCGTGCTCGGCTGGCAGCCGTTCGTGGAGAGCGGCGAGACGCTGGAAGAGCTGATCAAGAAGCACGGGCCCGGACTGCCGGGTCTTGCGAACTTCTACCAGTCCGGTGTCTGGGCGACGACCGGCGGCCTGATCCGGGCCGCCGCCGCCGGCCGGCACGTCATGCAGTTCGTCTGCCGCGACGACGGGCGGCCGTTCACCGCCTCCGTCGACAAGACCGGGCCGCTGCCGACCCACGTGGTCATTCCGGTCGGGGCGCGTGTGCCCCGGCCCGCCCGCGAAGAGGTCAGGACGGCCGTCACCACAGAGAAGGACGCGACATGAAGAGCAAAAAATGGGTGGTCCGTGAGCACGTCGAAGGTGTTCCCGATATCGGCAGGGTCTACGAGCAGGTCACCGAGGACGTGGGAGGGGACCTCGCGCCCGACGAGATGCTGCTGAAGACCCTGTATGTGTCGGTGGATCCGTATCTCCAGGGCATCGCGATGGACACCCCGCTCGGCGCGCACATGGGGGCCGACTCGGTCATGGAGGTGCTCAAGGCCGGCCCGCGCGCGGCCCACCGGGTCGGTGATCTGGTGCAGGGGTTCGGCGGCTGGCGCGAGTACGTCGTCAGCAACGGCGAGCCGCGGCTGTGGCAGACCGGGACGTTCCCGATGGTCTTCCCCGCCTACCGCCGGCTGGATCCGCAGTGGTTCGACGACACGCTGCCCCTGGCGACGGCCCTGAGCGTCATGGGTGGCCCCGGCATGACGGCCTGGGGGACGCTGACCAAGTTCCTGACGGTCAGCCCCGGCGACACCGTCGTGATCAGCGGTGCGTCGGGCGCTGTCGGGTCGCTGGTCGGCCAGTTGGCCAAGCGTGCCGGGGCGCGGGTGGTGGGTTCCACGTCCACCCCGCAGAAGGCGGAGTATCTGACCCGGCTGGGCTTCGACGAGGTCATCGTCTACCGGCACGGTGACGGCGCCGACGCGGTGCGCGAGGCGCTCAAGAAGGCCGCACCCGGCGGCGTCGACAAGTACTTCGACAATCTGGGCGGCACCGTGACCGACACGGTGTTCTCGCTGCTCAACATCGGCAGCCAGGTGGCGGTGTGCTGGCAGTGGGCGACCCAGGTCGGCCGGGAGGGCGTCGGGCCGCGACTGCTGCCCTACATCATGTTTCCGCGCACCACGATCCGCGGCATCTTCTCGCTCGAATGGTTCACGGATGAGAACTGGGCAGCACTCCATACCGAGTTGGGCGGCATGTTCCGCCGCAACGAGATCACCTGCGACCACACCGTCCACCACGGCTTCGACCACATCCCGGAGGCATACGGGAGCCTGTACCAGGACCAGGCGGCCAATCGGGGCAAGGTCCTGGTCAAGTTGTGAGCGTGACGCCAACTCCGATGTTCTGCACCGGAGTTGGCGTCGTTTCGGCTCGCGCCACCCCCCACACACCACGGACCAGGAGGTACCGTGTCCGCCGCAGACAACTCCACGAAGACGGCCGACCAGACGCTGCTCCCGCTGCACCGCGTGAGTTTCGGCGAGTCCGGCCCACCGCAGCCCACCACCCTGCCCGACGGCAGCCCGGCCTGGCTGGTGACCCGGCACCGCGACGTGCAGCAGGTCCTCAGCGACGCGCGGTTCGGCCGCGCCCAGCTCTACGGGCCGGACGCCCCGCCCGTCTCGGACGTACCCAACCTCGTGAACAACCCCGATCTGGTGTTCAACCAGGACGGGCCCGACCACCTGCGGCTGCGCCGCACCTTCCGCCGCGCGTTCACTCCGCGGGCGGTCGCGCGCTGGCGCCCCTGGATCGCCGCGATGGTGGAGCGCTGCCTGGACGAACTGGCGCGCTGCGAACCGCCGGTGGACGTGGTGGCCGCCTTCACCCTCCCGCTGCCGATCGCGGTGATCAGTGAGCTGATGGGCCTCGACGCGCAGGCGCAGGGCCGGCTGCGGCACTGGACCGCGTACGCCTTCTCGGACGGTTCCCACGACCCGGATGAGGTGACAGCCGCGCTGGAGGAGTTCGCCGCGTTCGCGGCCGAGCTGATCGCCGAGCGGCGGCGCGACCCCGGCGACGACCTCGTCAGCAGCCTGCTCCGGTCGGCGGACACGGAAGGCGGCATCCCCGAGGCGCAGCTCGTCAGCCTGGTGTGCGGTCTGGCGGTGGGGGGCCATGACAGCACGATGACGATGCTCGGCAACTGCCTGCTCTACCTGCTCGGTGAGCGGCCGGAGACCTGGCCGGTCCTGGGATCCGACGAGAAGGCGGCCGAGCTGGCGGCCGAGCGGCTGCTGCATCTGATCCCGCTGGGCGACGACCGGGGCAGTACCCGCCATGCGTCGGAGGACGTCGAGGTCGGGGGCGTGATCATTCCGGCCGGGTCGGTGGTGGTCGCCGACTGCGGCACGGCCAACCGGGATCCTGCCGTCTTCCCCGGCCGGCCGTTCGACGAGTTGTTCTCACCGCTGGCGGGCGCCAATCTCGCGTTCGGGGCCGGGCCGCACTACTGCATGGGCGCCTGGCTGGCCCGGCTGGAGTTGCAGCTCGCGCTGCACCGGCTCGCCGCCCGCTTCCCGGAGCTGCGGCTGGCGGAGCCCGCGCAGGGCGTCGAGTGGCGTCTGGGCGCCACGTCACGCAGCCCGCTGCGGCTCGCGGTGACCTGGTAGGAGTCGCACCCGTGGCCCTGCCTGGACGGTGTGTCCGGACAGGGCCACGGCGGAGATGGCGGGCGGCTACTCGAAGCGCGAGGTGTCGCCCGCTCCCCGGCGGACGATCTCGGCCTCGTCGCCGGAGAAGTCGATGACCGTGGTCGGCTCGGTGCCGCAGTCGCCCGAGTCGACCACGGCGTCCACCACATGCTCCAGCCGTTCCTTGATCTCCCAGCCCTGCGTCAGCGGCTCGTCCTCGTCGGGCAGCAGCAGAGTGCTGGAGAGCAGCGGCTCGCCGAGTTCGGCGAGCAGGGCCTGGGCGACGGCGTGGTCCGGGATCCGGACGCCGACCGTCTTCTTCTTGGGGTGCAGCAGCTTGCGCGGCACCTCCTTGGTCGCGGGCAGGATGAAGGTGTAACTGCCGGGTGTCGCCGCCTTGATCGCGCGGAACACGTCGTTGTCGACGTGCACGAACTGGCCCAGCTGCGCGAAGTTCTGGCACACCAGGGTGAAGTGGTGGCGATCGTCGAGGTTGCGGATCGACCGGATCCGGTCGATGCCGTCCCGGCTGCCGAGTTGGCATCCCAGCGCGAAGCAGGAGTCCGTCGGGTACGCGATGAGCGCGCCGGAACGGATGCTGTCCGCCACAGTGCTGATGGTGCGCCGCTGAGGATTCTCGGGGTGCACGTCGAAATACTTCGCCATCCGTCGAGCCTACGTGATGGGCACCCTGTGTACGGGCCGTGCGGGCGCCGTCGGCGGGGCTGTGCGGGGTGGCCGGGGGCGCGGTCAGCGGCCGGGGGCGCCGGTGCGCAGTCCGTCCATGACGAGGTCGATGAGGCGCGTGGCGCGGGGCTGCCACGCGCCGCGCGGATCGAGCTGCCACAGTCCGGCGATGGCGAGCAGGAAGTCGTCCGGGGTCACGCCGGGGCGGATGGTGCCGGCCTCCTCGTTCGCCTGGAGGAGGCGGGTGATGGCGGAGGTCACCGGGCCGTGGCCGAGAGCGGCCAGGCAGCCGTGTGCGCTGGTGGCCCGGCGCATCGCGTCGGCCAGGCCCGCCTTGGCCATGGCGTACTGGGCGAGGCGGTCCATCCACTCGCGCAGGGCCTGGTCCGGTGTCCGGGTCGCCAGCAGCTGGGACGCGGCGTCGGCCACCTGCTGGACCTCGTAGCGGTAGACCTCCAGGACGAGTGCCTCGCGCTGGGGGAAGTTACGGTAGAAGGTGGCCTGGCCGACGCCCGCCCGCTTGGCGATCGTGCTGAGCGGGACGTCGGCCGAGCGCGTCAGCTCCACGAGGGCCGCCTCCAGGATGCGCTCGCGGTTGCGCTGGGCGTCCGAACGCAGGGGCGCGTCTTTCTTCGGTGGCACTCGTCCTCCTTCCGGGATCCGGGAATCACGGATGGATCGATCTTGCTTACCGGACAGCTGTCCAGTAAGTTTCACGCTAACGGACAGTTATCCGCTTGGACCCACCATAATGGCAGATGCGGACGGTGCGGACGGCCGGTCGCTCGGCCCGGCCACACCGTCGGCACCGCAGCTTCCGCCGTCACACACAGCGCCCCGCCCCTCCCGGCCGTCTGTCGGAATCAGCAGCTTCCCGCCCGCGCTCCGGCGCCACGGAACTCCCTGCTTCCCGGTCGACGGCGTCGACATCAGGGCCCGGACCCCGACCCGCACCGCGCCTCATATACGCGAAAGAAGGCTGATCATGGCCCTATCGACGTCCAGCGCCATCACGTTGCACATCAACGGCGAGAAGCACTCACTGCCGGTCGACCACCGCACCACCCTGCTCGACGCGCTGCGCGAGCACCTCGACCTGACCGGCACCAAGAAGGGCTGCGACCACGGCCAGTGCGGCGCCTGCACGGTGCTGCTCGACGGGCGCAGGGCCGTCTCCTGCCTCCAGCTCGCGGTGGCCGCCGAAGGACGCGCGGTCACCACCATCGAGGGGGTGGCGGACGGCGAGCGGCTGCACCCGGTGCAGGAGGCGTTCCTCGATCTCGACGGCTACCAGTGCGGCTACTGCACACCGGGGCAGGTCTGTTCGGCCCTCGCGGTGATCGAGGAGCACGCGGCGGGCTGGCCGAGCGCCGTGACCGCCGATGTGTCGCCCGATGCCGGCCCGCCGGCGCTGACCGCTGAGGAGATCCGGGAGCGGATGAGCGGCAATCTGTGCCGCTGCGGCGCCTACGTGTCGATCGTGCAGGCGGTCGCGCGGGCGGCGGCCGCGACGCAGTCCTCCAACACGCCGGATTCCGACGGCACTTCGCACGCGGCGGATGCGGCGGATGCGGCGGTGTCGGCATGAGGGAGTTCGGCTACCAGCGCGCGTCCGACGTCCAGGGCGCCGTTGCCCTGCTCGGCGCCGATCCCGGTGCGCGCGCCCTCGGCGGCGGCACCAACCTCGTCGACCTGATGAAGACCGGGGTGGAACGGCCCGCGCAGCTCGTCGACATCCGGGAACTGCCGCTCGACCGGATCGAGACCACGGACGACGGCGGCCTGCGGATCGGCGCGACCGTCACCAACAGCGACCTGGCCGCCCACCCCGAAGTGCGCCGCCGCTACCCGGCGTTGGCGCAGGCGGTGCTGGCCGGGGCGTCGGGACAGCTGCGCAACATGGCCACCGTCGGCGGGAATCTGCTCCAGCGCACCCGCTGCGGCTACTTCACCGACGTGACACAGGCGTGCAACAAGCGCTCCCCCGGCAGCGGTTGCCCCGCCGTCGAGGGCGAGCACCACCAGCACGCGATCCTCGGCGCCTCCGCACACTGCGTGGCCGTCCATCCTTCGGACATGGGCGTGGCGCTGGCCGCCTTCGACGCCGTCGTGCACTACGAAACGGCGGACGGTCCCGGCGAGTTGCCGCTTGCGGAGTTCTATCTTCCGGTGGGCACCACGCCGCATCTGGAGACCGCGCTGCCGCCCGGCGCACTGATCACCGGCCTGACCCTGCCGCCGGCCCCGGTCGCCGCGGCCTCCCGCTACCGGAAGGTGCGCGAGCGCGCCTCGTACGCCTTCGCCATCGGCTCGATCGCCGCCGCGCTGGATGTGCGGGACGGTGTCGTACACGAGGTGCGCCTGGCCTTCGGGGCGGTCGCGTCGCGGCCGTGGCGGGCCCGGGAGGCCGAGCGGGCGCTGACCGGCGGCCCGGCGACCGCCGAGGCGTTCGGTGCCGCAGCGGACGCGGAACTGGCCGCCGCCGCGCCGCTCCCCCACAACGGATACAAGGTGACGCTGATGCGCAATCTCGTCGTGGCCGTACTGACCGAACTCGCCGAGGAGGCCGCCCGATGACCACCGTGACGACCTCGACCGCAGGCACGACGGGATCCGTCGGCGCCGCACACGCCCGCCTTGAGGGCCGCGACAAGGTCACCGGGGCCGCGCGCTACGCGGGCGAGGTGCCGTTCGCCGAACTCGCCCACGGCTGGCTGGTGTTGTCCACGATCACCCGCGGCCGCATCCGGTCCGTGGAGACCGGTCCGGTCCTGGAGATGCCCGGCGTGCTCACCGTCCTGCATCACGGGAACGCCCCCCGCATCGACGGGAACTACCAGGGCATGATGGGGCCGCCCGACCCGGTCATCCAGGTCTTCCAGCACGACCGAGTGCCCCACGCGGGCTGGCCGGTGGCGCTGGTCGTGGCGGAAACGTCCGAGCAGGCGCGGGAGGCCGCCGAGTCGCTGGTCGTCCGGTACGAGGAGGAGCCGCACGACGTGGTGTTCGGCGCCGGGAGCCCCGGCGCGTACGTCCCGGACTCGGAGACGCCGACGGAGAAGGGGGACGTGGAGGCCGAACTCGCCTCGTCCGCCGTCGTCGTGGACGCGGAATACACCACGCCGGAAGAGCACCACAGCGCGATGGAGCCGCACGCGGCGATGGCTCGCTGGGACAGCGGACGCCTCGAAGTCGTGGACTCCAACCAGGGCAGCATGTGGGTGGCGAGCGAGCTGGCGAAGCTGTTCTCGCTCGATCCGGGGGCGGTGCGGGTGCGCTCCGAGCACGTCGGCGGCGCGTTCGGGGCCAAAGGGATCCGGCCGCACCAGGTGTGCGCCGTGATGGCGGCGACCGTTCTGCACCGCCCGGTCCGCGTCGTCCTGACCCGCCGTCAGACGTTCTCGCTGGTCGGCTACCGCAGTCCCACCGCGCAGCGGGTCAGGCTCGGCGCCGACGCCGACGGGCGGCTGCGCGCGGTCGACCACCAGGCGCTGAGCGTCACGTCGACGGTGCACGAGTTCCTGGAGCGGAGCGCCGACGCGGGGCGTGCGATGTACGCGGCCGACGCGCTGCACACCGTCAACCGCCTCGTACGGGTCGACGTGCCGACGCCGACCTTCATGCGGGCACCGGGCGAGGCGCCCGGCTCGTTCGCGCTGGAATCCGCGCTGGACGAACTCGCCGAGAAGTGCGGCATCGACCCGATCGCGCTGCGCGCCCGCAACGAACCTGCCGTGGGCCCGGCCTCCGGGCTGCCGTTCAGCAGCCGCAATCTGCTCGCCTGCTTCGACGAGGGTGCCGCGCGGTTCGGCTGGGCGCAGCGGGATCCGCGTCCCGGCATCCGCCGTGAGGGGCGCTGGCTGCTCGGCACGGGCACGGCCGCGTCGTCGTTCCCCTCGGGGGCGGCGCCGTCCACGGCTTCGGTGACGGCGGAGGCGGACGGCAGCTTCACCGTGCGGATCACCGCGGCGGACGTCGGAACCGGGGCGCGGACCGCGCTGACGCTGATCGCGGCGGACGCCCTGGAGGTGGCTCCGGAACGCATCCGCATGAAGATCGCGGACAGCGACTTCGGTCCCGCCATGGTCGCCGGCGGCTCGATGGGCACCCGGTCCTGGGCCTGGGCGGTCACCACCGCGGCGGCTGACCTGCGGGAGCAACTGGCCCTGGGCGGCGGCATTCCGCCGCAGGGCATCACGGTGCGGGCCGACACCGGCGCGGCCGTGCAGGCGCTGACGCAGAAGGAACGGCACTCCTTCGGGGCGCAGTTCGCCGAGGTCGCGGTGGACGTCACCAGCGGTGAGGTGCGCGTGCGGCGGATGCTCGGCGTCTTCGCGGCCGGCCGCATCGTCAACCCGCTGACCGCGCGCAGCCAGTTCATCGGCGGCATGACCTGGGGGCTTTCCATGGCGCTGCACGAGGAGGCGGTACGGGACCAGGCGTCGGGCGGGCACGTCGGCGCGGACCTCGCGGGGTATCACTTCGCGGCGCACGCCGATGTACCGCCCATCGAGGCGGCCTGGGTGGAGGACCCGGATCCGGACGACCCGGTGGGGATCAAGGGCATCGGCGAGATCGGGATCGTCGGGGCCGCGGCGGCGATTGCCAACGCGGTCTGGCATGCGACCGGTGTGCGCCACCGGAATCTGCCGATCCGGCCCGACCGGGTCCTTCAGGCGGGTACCGCGGCCCACGGGGCCGGCTGAGCACGGGCGCCGGGGGTTCCGCCTCGTCCGCCGTACACCCCGCCCGCACCGGGCCGTGAAGCAGGAGGAGACCGAAATGCTGGACATCGCCGACGAGTTGGCCCGGTGGGTGGCACAGGGCCGGGAATTCGCCGTCGCCACCGTGGTGGCCGTCGGCGGCAGCGCGCCGCGCAGTCCCGGCGCCGCCCTGGCCGTCGACGGCGAGGGCACGGTCATCGGCTCGGTCTCCGGCGGCTGTGTGGAGGGCGCGGTGTACGACCTGTGCGTCCAGGCCCTGGAGGACGGGCGGACGGTGCTCGAACGGTTCGGATACAGCGATGAGGATGCCTTCGCGGTGGGGCTGACCTGCGGCGGGGTCATCGACATCCTGGTCACGCCGGTGGGCGCGGACGCGGTGGTGCGGGAGGTGCTGGCCGCGGCGCTGCCGGCCGCCGCCCTCGGGGAGACGGTGGCGCTGGCCCGGGTGACCGACGGGCCGGCCGAACTGCTCGGCCACGCCCTGCTCGTGCGGGCCGACGGATCGTACGAAGGCGGTCTTGGCGGGCATCCGGAGCTTGATCTGGCGGCTGCGGGTGAGAGCCGGGCCCTGCTGGCGGCCGGGCGCACCGGTACCTGCGTGGTCTCGGACCGCGGGACGCGCTGCGGGGTGCCGCTGACGCTGTTCGTCGAGTCGCGCGTGCCGCCGCCCCGCATGATCGTTTTCGGTGCGGTGGACTTCACGGCGGCGCTGGTGCGTACCGGCGTGTTCCTGGGTTACCGCGTGACGGTGTGCGACGCGCGGCCGGTGTTCGCCACCCGGGCCCGCTTCCCCGAGGCCGACGAGGTCGTGGTCGACTGGCCGCACCGCTATCTCCAGCGCACCGGGACCGACGCCCGCACGGTGCTGTGTGTGCTGACCCACGACGCCAAGTTCGACATTCCGCTGCTGACGGTCGCCCTGCGGATGCCGGTCGCGTTCGTCGGCGCGATGGGGTCGCGCCGCACGCACGAGGACCGGGTCCGCCTGCTCACCGATGCGGGGGTCGGCGCGGACGAACTGGCCAGGCTCCGTTCGCCGATCGGCCTGGATCTCGGTGCCCGCACCCCCGAGGAGACCGCGCTGTCCATCGCGGCCGAGATCATCGCGGCCCGGCAGGGTGGTACGGGTGCCCCGCTGACGGGGTCGCGGACGCCGATCCACCCCGACGCGCACGGGCGGGAGTCCGGCGCGGGCGGGGGGGCACGCGGCGGCGTGAGGCGGAAGCGCTGAAGGGGCCCCGGTGGCGGGGCCCCTTCAGCGCTTCCTACAGCACTCCGGTGCGGAGCGCGAAGGCGACCGCGTGGGTGCGGTTGCGGAGGTTGTGGCGGGCCACGAGTTGGTGGATGACGCTCTTGATGGTGCGTTCCGAGCAGCCGATCCGGCCTGCCACCTCTTTCGTGTTGAGACCGTCGGCTAGCAGCCTGAGCACTTCGACCTCTCTGGCTCCCAGGCCCGCGACATTGAGTCCGTGCGGGATGAGGGCATGGTCCCTGATCGCCTCGATCTGACTGATCAGGCGTTGCTGAATGCCGTCCCCTGCTTTCGCGCGGCCGCGTACGGCGGTCACGACGGCGCGCACGATGGCGTTGAAGCTGCTCTTGCGCCGGTAGAGGAGGCTGACGAGTCCGAGGCTGATCGCGCGCAGCATGGAATGTTCGGGGAACTCGTTGGCGACGAGGATGACCGGCAGCCTGCGCGAGCCGCCTCCGTTCTCGCGGTGCACGCGTTCCACTCGCGTCAGTAGCTTCGCGGTCACTTCGTTGGCCAGTACAAGCAGTACGTCAGCGGTGTCGCACGAGTCCAGGGAAAGCGGGGCGATCTCTTCGTATGAGGTTAAGCGCATGATGGCCCCCTCCTCGGTTATGGGGTCATCTGCGAGCACGGCTACGGCAATCGGCTTTCTCAAGGAATCCCCTTATGGGCACCCTGCGCAATGAGTCTGCCCACCCCAACGGGAGAACAGTCCCTACGCAGAGCTGTGCCATGCCATACAGGGATAACGATGCCTACGGACATTACCTCTGCACTCCCCGGCATGCACGGATCAGGTGGTCGCGCTCAATGTAACCCGATGGAATCCCGCATTACCTGGAAAGCGATACAAGTCTCCCCCGCCGGAGGGCACTTCAGACTGTCCATTTTCAGCCAACTCTTGCCGGGCGGGGCGCCGGGGGGTTGACGCGCCGCACCCCCGGCACCACCTCCTCGGCGATCACTCACCGGCGAGTGATTCGACCACCTGTGCGAATTCCGTCATGGCCGATTCATGCACACTGATGTAGGAAAAACCGTAGCGATCACGCCGTTCTCGCAGTTGGGCCGTGATCTCCTTCACAGAGCCGAGCAGCACCGTCGGCGCGTCGGCGATCTGCCCGGCCGTCAGGTGCGGCATCCGGCGGCGCAGCGTCTCGACCGCCTCGTCGCGGCGCGCGGTCACCGCCACCGCCTGGACCAGGATGTTCCGCTCGATCAGCGACCCGCGCTCGCCGGCGACGGAGGCGAAATGGGCGACCCGTTCCGCGACCGTCTCGCCGTCCAGCAGCTCCAACGTGCCCCGCGTGGCGCCGCGTTTGAGCACCGCGCCGGTGAAGGCGACGACGTCGGCGTGGCGCGCGGCAAGGCCCAGGACGCGGTTGCCGTTGCCGCCGATCACCACAGGCGGCCGGGACGGCGGCTGGGTATCACCCAGTTCGCGGGGATTGTCCAGGAGCCGGGTCACCTCGGTGACGGTCTCCTCCAGCCGGTCCACCCGGGTACCGGCTGTGCCCCAACTCACGCCGGCCTTGTCGAACTCTGAACGCACGTACCCGGTTCCGAGCCCCAATTCGAGCCGCTGATCGGTGAGCCGGTCCGTCGTCCTGACCTCGCGGGCCAGCAGAACCGGGTTCCAGAACGCACTGTTGAGGACAAAAGTGGCCACCCGTATGCGCTCGGTCACCGCGGCCGCCGCGACCAGCGCGGGGAACGGGGCCTGCACGCCGAGGTGATCAGGAACCGTCAGGACGTCATATCCGAGCGATTCCGCCGACCGGCATTTTTCCGTCCAATCCTGATGGCCCGTCGCGGAATTCAGATTTACCCCGAATCGAAATTTCCTCATCAGTTCACTCCGTCCCTTCCCCGCGATTCACAAGGCGTCATGGTGAATACCTGATCCGGCAGCAGGGCGCCGAATCGGTTGAGTACCGCGGCGAGATCACCGGCCAGCTCCCCGGCATCGGCGGCGCGGATACGGTCACCGCGGTAGGCCAGCGACCCCCGCACCGCGGAGCCGCTTTCCGCGAACGTGACGGTGAGCGGGAACTTACTGGTTTCGGTGCGCTCCGCGACGAAATCCACGGGTGTCAGAGCGGCGTCGCCGAGCGTCCCCGACCAGTGCGTCAGGCTGACGCTGTTCAGCAGCACATCGGCGTACGGCGTGTGTCCGGGCAGCCTCGCGGGACGCAGGCCGCGCACCACGTCGTCGAAGGACGCCGCGCGGTGCTCGAAGGCGCCGATGATCTCTTCCCGCAGGGTCCGCAGCAGCTCGCCGAGTGTCGTGTCGCGGGCGCAACGGGAGCGCAGCACCAGGGTGTTCAGGCACGGTCCGATGACGTCGTCGAACGCGGAGCCGCCGCGGTTCGCGACCGGGATGCCGAAGGTGAGGTCGGTGCGCCCGGTCCACCGGTGCAGGGCCGCGGCGACCGCGGTCGCCTGGATCATGAAGGCCGAGGCCCGCTCGGCGCGTTGGACGGCGAGCAGTTCCTGCGCCGCCTCGTCGGCAAGCCGCAGCCCGAGGTTGCCGGCCGGCTCGGGAGAGCGGGGCGCGGACAGGCCGAGCGAGCTGGGGGCGCCGGCCAGCCGGTCGCACCAGTAGGCCAGGTCGGCGGCCGCCCGGGGCTCCCGATGCTCGGCCGACACCAGGTCGCGGTACTGGTGCGGGGGCGCCGGCGGCATCGCCTCCCCGCCGGCCGCCGCGTAACAGCGCTCCAGCTCCCGTACCAGATGCGGCACCGACTCGCCGTCGAGCACGAGGTGGTGGACGCACAGGGAGAGCACCTGATGCTGCGGGGCCCTGGTGAACAGCGCGGCGCGCAGCAGGTGTCCGTCCGCCGGCACCAGGTCGCCGGCCGCCTCGTCCGCCCATCGCCGCAGCCGCAGATCCTGTGCGGCGGCGGGCAGCCCGGTGAGGTCCGTGTGGCCGGCCTCCGGGGTCCAGGGCGCGGCCACTTCCTGGTAGAGGCGGCCGTCGCGGTCGACGAAGCGGGTGCGCAGGATCTCGTGCCGGGAGACCAGCAGCGCCAGTGCGCGGCGCAGCCGCGCGGGGTCCAGCTCGCCGGCCACGTCCCAGGACAGCGGCACGTGGTACGTCGCGTGGACGGGGTCCAGGCGCTGCGCGAGCCAGATGCTCTCCTGGAAGCCGGATGCCGGGAGCGGGCCGCCGGGCTCGGGGCGGGCCGCGGGGGTGTCGTCCTGGGTGGCCCGGGAGGGGGCGGGGCCCTGGTCGATGAGGCGGACCAGTTCGCCGAAGCCGGGGTGCGAGAAGAGGTCGCGCAGCGACGGCTCGGTGCCGAAGCGGCGGCCGATGCGGGTCAGCAGCGTGGTGGCGAGGAGGGAATGGCCGCCCATTTCGAAGAACGAGTCATCGGCCGATGCCACCGGTACGCCCAGGACCTGATGCCAGATCTCGGCGAGTGCGACGGCGGTGGGCGAGGTGAGGGACGAGGGCGCGGGGGCCTGCGGGCGCGGCGCGTCGAGTGCCGGGGCCGGTTCGGCGGCGTGCGGCCCGTGGGCTGCGGCGGCTGCGTCGTCCGGGGGCGGGGCGCTGACCGCGGGCAGCCGTGCCTGGCCGTCGGCGAGGGTGCCGTACGGGTCGGCGACCATGTCCGCGACGACGGCCAGGTGGTCGCGTGCCAGCGAGGCGAGCAGGTCCGGGTCGACGGTGCCGTGCGGGTCCTTCCACAGCATGCGGCTGCCCCGGCTGTCCTCGGCGAGCAGGACGGTGAGCCGGTGGTCGGCCACGTCGGTCAGGTCCCGCAGGCTCAGCTCGGCCCGCGCGCCGCCGGCCGCGAAGTCCATCCGGGCCACGTCGGCGCCCTCCTGCGCGTGGTGCCCGAACTGGAGGTACTGGAAGACGACTTGGTGGGTGCGGTCCCGGTCGGCGGGCGCCGTCAGGCCCGCCGCGCGCAGGATCGCGGGCTGCGGCAGCTCGCCGTGTCCGCTGCCGCTTTGCACCTGGGCGCGCAGGCCGGTCAGCAGGTCGGCGTACGTCCGGGTGCCGGGGAGGTGCTCCCGGAACGGCAGGACGTTGACGAAGAAGCCGATCCGGCCGGCGAGGGCGGGGTCGGACCGTCCGTGGTAGGGCGCCGAGACGATGAGGTCGTCGGTGGCGGTGTGGCGGTGCAGGGTCACGAAGAGGGCCGCGAACATGACCGTGAAGTAGGTGACGCCCAGTTCCGCGGCCACCTTCCGTACCTGATCGACGAGTTCCTGGTCGATGGGGCGCGGCAGCTGCTGGTAGCCGCCGGGTTCGGGCCGCACCGGCAGCGGGCGGGCCGGCGCCGGGTCGGCCAGGACCGTGCGCCAGTACGCACGGTGCGGTTCGCCGTCGGCTCCGAGTGCCAGCTCCCAGGAGCGCCGGGCGTGGGCGATGACCGGCCGCGGATCGTCCGGGCCGTCGAGGGGGTGCCCGGCGTAGGCCCGGCGCAGCTCTTCGCAGAGGAGGGGGATCGACGTGCCGTCCAGGACCAGGTGGTGGACGGTGAGCTGGACCACGGTGAAGTCCGGGCCGCGCAGCACCTCCGCCCGTGCCAGCGGCCCGCGGTTCAGGTCGAAGGGGCGGCAGGCCGCCGCGAGGGCCGCGTCACGGTCGGCGTCGACGGTACGGACGGTGAACGGTACGGGGTCCGTGCCCGCCCAGGTCAGGCGGGTGCCGGTGGGGGCGCGGTCGACGCGGGCCCGCAGCAGGGGGTGCCGGCGCGACAGCTCCGCGACGGCCGCCCGCAGGCGCTCGGTGTCGAGGTCGCCGGTGACGTCCAGGGCCAGCGGGATGAGGTGCTCCTGCTGGTCGAGGTCGCGCTCCCAGGAGATCCACATCGCCTCCTGCACGGCGGACAGCGGCAGGGCGTCGCCGGGCGCGGCCCAGCCGGTGCCACGCCCGGCCGGCCGGCTGCCGCTCGCGCCCGCCACAGCTTCTCCAGGCTCAGCCACGGGTCCTCCAGGCGTGGTCTCTTGGGGGTCGGGGGCTCCGGGTGCGGGTCATGACAGCTGCTCGGCGAGGGCGCGCTTGTCGGTCTTTCCCGAGGGGCTCAGCGGCAGCTCGGGGACGGACACGAAGCGGCGGGGCACCATGTAGGCGGGCAGCGCGGCGCGGGCGCGGGTGGCGAGGCGTTCGGCCAGGTCGTCCCCGGCGGCGGACGCGTCGGACGCCGGTGCGTAGAAGGCCGTGAGCATCCGTTCGCCGATGCGGCTGGTGACCGGCACGACCACGAGGTCCTGGACGCCGTCGGTGGTGCGCAGCGCGGCCTCGATCTCGCTGGTCTCGATGCGGTAGCCGTTGATCTTCACCTGGTCGTCGGCGCGGCCCGCGAACTCCCATGAGCCGTCCGGGAGGGCCAGTGCCAGGTCGCCGCTGCGGTAGTAGCGCCGCGCGGTGCCGGTGCCGGCCACGTCGAGCAGCGGGTAGCGCTCGTCGGTCAGCTCCGGCCGGTTGAGGTAGCCGATGGCCAGCTGGTCACCGGCCAGGCAGAGTTCGCCGATGCGGCCCGGAGGGGTGCGGCCGCCCCATTCGTCGAGCAGTTCCACGTCGAGGCCGTCGAGCGGGCGGCCGATGTTGAGTTCCGGGTCGGCGCTCGCGCGGGGCGGCGCGGCCGGGTCCGCCGGGGCCAGTCCTTCGCGGGCGGCGCCGGACGGGGCGTCGGTCTCGGCCTCGGGCAGCCGTCGGTAGGTGGCGAAGACCGTGGTCTCGGTGATGCCGTACATGTTGAAGAACTCGGCCCGCCTGCCGTGGACTTCGCGCCAGCCGCGTACCGCTTCGAGGTCGACGGGCTCGCCGCCGAAGATGACGTACCGCAGCGGCAGCTCTCCCCCGCCGGCCGCGGGTTCGCGGGCCACCGCCGAGCGGGAGAGGTAGCGGAACACCGAGGGCACCTGGTTGAGGACGGTCACGCGCTCGGACACGACGAGGTCGAGGAACGCCTCGGGCGAGCGGGCGGTCTCGGCCGGCACCACGACCAGCCGGGCGCCGTGGGCCAGGGCGCCCCACATCTCCCAGACGGAGAAGTCGAAGCAGGGCGAGTGGAAGAGCGTCCACACGTCGTCGTCGCGCAGGTCGAAGACCTTGTCGCAGGCGGCCAGCAGCGCCGTGACGTTCCGGTGGGAGACCTCGACACCCTTGGGGTTGCCGCTCGATCCGGAGGTGTAGATGACGTAGGCGGGCAGGTCCGGGGTGGCCTGTACCTTGCCCGGGTCGAGGGGCGGGTGTGCGCGCACCGCGTCGCCGACGGTGATGACGGTGGCGTCGGGCAGCGCGTCGGCGGTGTCCTGGTCGGCCACCACCAGGTCGAGCGAGGCGTCCTCGGCCATGTACCGCACCCGGTCGCCCGGGTAGGAGGGGTCCAGCGGTACGTAGGAGCAGCCGGCCTTGAGCACCGCGATCACCGCGGCCACCACGTCGTTCCCGCGCCGCAGGTACAGGCCGATCCGGGAGCCGGGTGCGGGGGCGTGGTCCAGGATGGCGGACGCCAACCGTGCGGCGCGGTCGTCCAGTTGGGCGTAGGTCAGGGTCTCCCGGCCGTCCGACACGGCGGGCGCGTCAGGGGTGCGCGCCGCCTGTTCTTCGAATATCCGGTGAAGACAGAGCTGTGACAGCACGTGCTGCTCTCCTCCTCGTGAGGGTGGGCGGACGGGTGCCGCCCGGTCGGCGGGCGGGTCAGGAACGCAGGCTCTTGGGCCGCAGGTCGGTCCATGCGGTGGCGATGTAGGACAGGCAGGCGGGCTTGTCGCCGGTCACCGGCAGCGTGTCCCAGCCGGGCGGCGCGGGCCGGTCGGCCGGCCAGAGGGAGTACTGGTCCTCGTGGTTGCGGACCACGGTGTACTGGCGGTCGTCGTCATCGAACATGGGTGACGCGGTCCTCTCCGGTGCGGGGTGCGGGGTGGGCCGGCCGGTCGGGCCGGGCGGGTGCGAGGAGTTCGGTGCGCATCAGAGAGCGCATGTCGGCGCCTTCCGGGCCGGTGAGGAAGAAATGTCCGCCGGTCAGCCGCCGGTTAAGGAAGCGCTGTGCGGTATGCCTTTCCCAGGCGGCGAGTTCGGGGCCTGAGACCAGGGCATCGGTGGTGCCGCCGAATGCGCTCAGGGGAATGTCGAGCGGGGGCCGCTCGCGGTATGTGTAGCTGAAGTCCAGTTCGAAGTCGGCGCGCAGGGCGGGGAGTGCCAGCTGCCGGATCTCCGGCCGGGCCAGAACTCCCGGCGGGGTGCCGCCGATACGGTCGAGAAAGCCGAGCAGTTCGTCTTCCGGCAGGTCGTGGCAGGCGACCTCAGCACTTCCCAGATGGGGGGCCTTGTGTGCCGCCACGATCAGCCCGGTCAGGGAATTGCCCGGCAACTGCCGCAGGCGGGCGGCCACTTCGTACGCGATCAGGGCGCCGAGGCTGTGGCCGAAGAGGACCATGGGGCGGTCGGATGCGGCATGCAGTACCTCGGCCAGTGCGTCGGCCAGCGGTTCCATCCGGCGGACCGGCGTTTCACGCAGCCGTCCGCCACGGCCCGGCAGCTGGACGGCGCAGACCTCGACGTCCGCGGGGAACTCCGTCGACCACGGGTGGTACATCGCCGCCGAGCAGCCCGCTCCCGGCAGGCAGACCAGGCGCAGCCGGGCGTCGGGGCGCGGCGGGAAACGCAGCAGCCAGGGGCTTTTCACGGGGCCTCCGCAGGTGCCGGTGCGGTGGTCTGCGCGGCCCGCTTCAGGTGGGCCGCGAGGTCCTGGACGGTGGGGTGGTGGAAGATGTCGCCGACGCGCAGCGAAAGTCCGGCCTCCCGTGCCCTGTGCACCAGTTGGATGCTCTTGAGCGAGTCCCCGCCGATGGCGAAGAAGTCCTCGGTGACCTCGGTGTGCGGGCGGCCGAGCACCTGCGACCAGATGCGCACGAGCGTGGCCTCGACCTCGTCCGCGGGCTCCGCCGGCTCGTGGCCGGGGGCCGGAGCGGCGGACGGGCCCGGTGCGGGCAGGGCAGCGCGGTCGACCTTGCCGCTGGCGTTGAGCGGCAGGCGGGGCAGGACGAGGAACCGCGCGGGGACCATGAAGCCGGGCAGGCGGTCGCGCAGATGGCCGCGCAGTGCGCCGGCGAAGGCGTCGTCGTCGGCGTGGCCTGCTGTTGCCGCGGTCTCGTTCCGTACGAGGTAGGCGTGGAGTTCGGGCGATGCGGCGCCGTCGGGGCGGGCGGCGATCACGGTCGCCTCGTGTACGCCGGGGTGGGTGCGGATCACGTTCTCGATCTCGCCGGGTTCGATCCGTACGCCGCGGATCTTGACCTGGTGGTCGTTGCGGCCCAGGAAGTCAAGACCCGCGTCGGACCGCCAGCGCACCAGGTCGCCGGTGCGGTACAGGCGGGCGCCCGGCACCCGGCTGTAGGGGTGGGGAACGAACCGGTCGGCGGTGAGGGCGGGCTGGCCCAGGTATCCGCGGGCAAGTCCGGTCCCGCCGAGGTACAGCTCGCCGGGCACGCCCACCGGTACGGGCCGCAGCTCGCCGTCGAGGACGTACACCTCGGCGCCGGCGACCGGACGCCCGATGGACACCCGCGGGTCGCCCGTACCCCCGTCGGCGTCACCGGCCGCGCACTCCCCTTCGGTGACCTCGATCGATGCCTCGGTCGGTCCGTACGCGTTGAACAACCGGACGGGCAGCCGCTCCAGGCAGCGGTCGCGGGAGGCGGGGGGCAGTTCCTGGCCGCTGCACAGGACCCGCCGCAGCGAGGCGCAGCGGTCCAGGCCGGGCTCTTCGAGGAACGCGGCGAGCAGCGGCGGCACGAAGTGCACGGTGGTCACCCGCTCCCGCTCGATCAGCTCGACGAGATAGGTGGGGTCGCGGTGCCCGCCCGGGACGGCCACCACGAGCGTGGCGCCCGCGGTCAACGGCCACAGCAGTTCCTCCACCGACACGTCGAAGGTGGCCGGTGTCTTGTGCAGCACCCGGTCCGACGCGTCCAGGCCGTGGATGTCCTGGAGCGTGCGGACCCGGTTGGCCAGTCCCTGGTGCGGGACGCCCACGGCCTTGGGGGCGCCGGTGGAGCCCGAGGTGTGGATGACGTACGCGAGGTGGCCGGGGGCGATGCGCGCTGCGGCCGGGGGCGGGCCCGGGTGCGGGGCCTCGTCCCAGGGGAAGGTGTCCACGGCGGTGACGGGTACCCCGGCGGCGGCGAGAGCGGGGGCCAGCGCTTCGGTGGTGAGGATGTGGGCGGCGCCGGCCGCGCGGAGCATGTCCACCAGCCGGCCCGTCGGGTCGTCGGGCGACAGCGGGAGGTAGGCCCCGCCGGCGGACATCACGCCCAGGACCGCGGTGACCAGGTCGCTGCCGCGCGGCAGGCAGACCGCGACGGGCGTGTCCGGCGTCACGCCGTGCCCGGCCAGGTGCGCGGCCAACGCGCCTGCCCGAGTGTCGAGTTCGGCGTAGCTGAGCTGCCGGCCGTCGAAGACCACGGCGGTGGCGTCGGGGGTCAGCCGGGTCTGCCGGGCGACGGCCTCGTGCACGGGCCCGTCCCACGGGTGGGCGGGCGCGGTCCTGCTCCACCCGTACAGCAGCCGCTCGGTCTCCTCCTCGTCCGTCAGCGAGAAGCCGGAGCAGGGCGTGCCGGGTGCGTCAAGGGCGGTGTGCAGAACCTGGCGGTACTGCCGTGCCAGGCGGGCGACGGCCGCTTCGTCGAAGAGTTCGGTCCGGTAGCGGAAGGAGCAGTCGGCGCCGTCCTGGTGGGGACGGATCTCCAGCCACAGGTCCGTGAAGGTCGTCCGCGGGCTGACCGGGAAGAGGTCCGTGGAGAGTCCGGCGAGGCCGGGCGGGGTCAGCGGCTGCTGGAGCGCGAACATCGCCTGGAACAGCGGGTCGTGGCTGCGGGCGCGTTCCAGGCCGAGTTCGGTGACGATCCGCTCCAGGGGGACGTCCTGGCGCGGGAAGGCGTCGAGCGCGCCGCGCCGGACCCGTCGCAGCAGCTCGTCGAACGAGGGGTCGCCCGACAGGTCGATGCGCAGCGGCATGGTGTTGACGAACATGCCGATCAGTGGGGCGAGTTCGGGCCTGGCGCGGCCTGCGCTGGGGCTGCCGATGACCAGGTCGTCGGCGCCCGAGAGCCGGGAGAGCTGGAGGGCGAACGCCGACAGGAGCAGCATGAAGGGGGTGGCCTTGTGTGCCCGCGCGGCATCCCGTACCGCCTGCCAGGTCTCGCCGTCCAGCGTCGTGGTGTACGACGCGCCGTCGAAGCCCTGGACGGCGGGGCGGGGGGCGCTGGTGGGGAGTTCCAGCAGCGCCGGTGCGCCGTGCAGCCGGGTGCGCCAGTGGGCGAGGGCGTCCTGGGTTCTGGGGTCCGCGAGCTCCCGGTGCTGGCGGGCGGCGTGATCGCCGAACTGGAGCGGCAGCGGGTCGAGTTCGGGTGCGCGTCCGGCCGTGAGGGCGGCGTACAGCTCGGTGAGCTCCGCGAAGAGCCGGTCCATGGACCAGCCGTCGCACACGGTGTGGTGGCAGATGACGGCGAGGACGTGGTCCTGGTCGTCGAGGCGCACCACGTGGGTGCGGATGAGGGGGCCGTGGGCGAGGTCGAAGGCGCGCTCCGTCTCCGACTCGATGAAGGCCCTGGCCTGTTCGGCACGGTCGGCTGCGGGCCGGTGCGTCAGGTCGGTGACGGGGAGGCCGAGGTCGATGCGGGGCGCCACGTGCTGGCAGGGCTCCCCCGCCGCGTCGGCCCGGAAGACCGTGCGCAGCGCCTCGTGCCGCGCCACGATGCGGTTCAGGGACCGGTACAGCGCCGGCAGGTCGAGCGGCCCGCGCAGCCGCAGGGCCGCCACGAGGTTGTAGGCGCTGTTGCCGGGGTCGAGCTGGTCCAGGAACCACAGCCGGCGCTGGGCGAAGGAGGTGGGCGCGATCCTGCCCTCGCCGTCCTCGCCCGCCGCGTCGGCGGATTCCGTCAGCAGAGCGGTCAGGTCCGTCATGATTCCCCCCGCGCGTCGTGGTGGTGGCCGGTCTCGGGCGCGGCGTTGGCGGCGGCCCGCAGATCCTCGACGACGCGGGCGAGGCCGCTGACCGTCGGGTGCTCGAACACGTCCTCCAGGGACATCGCCACGGTGAACCTGTCCTCGATGAGGGCGACCAGTTCGACGGCCGCCAGGGAGTCGCCGCCGTGCTCGAAGAAGTCCGGGTCGGTGACGTCTTCGGCGGTGCCGAGCACCTGCTGGAAGAGGCCGAGCAGGGTGGCCTCGGCGGTGTCGGGCACCTGCGGTGCCGCGTCGGCAGTGGCCGGGACGGACGGGGCCGGGGCGGTGTCGGCGGCGGGGCGGGGCTCGGGGCGAACCAGGTGGTGCTGCCGCTCGAACGGATAGGTGGGCAGCGGTACCCGGCGCAGGTCCGTGCCGGTGTGCAGACGGCTCCAGTCGACGGCCGCCCCGTTCTGCCAGGCGCGGCCGGCCGCGTCGAGGAGCGCGGTGAGCGGGCCGCCGTCCTGCCGGTCCGTGCCGATCTCCAGGTGGAGGCGGCCGGTGGGATCCGGCAGCGGGTAGCCGTCGGGCCGGTGGGTGTCCGTCTCCAGGAGTGCCGCCCAGAAGCCGGGGTCGGCCGCCTCGCGGGCCGTCACCGGGGCGCCGGTGGCGGCGTTCGTCCAGGGCACATCGGGGGTGCGCCAGGCGGCCGCGCCGACTGCGTCCCGCAGGGCGTCCGCGCCCCGGGGTGCCGCCGTGGCGAGGGCCAGCGCGTCGGCGAGGGGCAGTGCTCCGGCGACGCTCGCGGCGGCCAGCGCGCCGGGTCCGTGGCCCGTGACGGTCGCGGGCGCGACGCCCCACTCCATGAGCGTGCGGGCCAGCGCGTAGGCGGCGGTGACGTCCGTCGCCCAGGCCGCCGGAGAGGTCCCGGCGTCCGGTTCCGCGCCGGGCTGTCCTGCGCCGTCCGGGCCGAGCAGCCGGCGTACGTCGCGGGCGACGGCGGCGGGCAGGGCCTGGCAGCAGGCGTCGACCGAGGTGCGGAAGGCCGGGACGGTCGCGTACAGGGGGCGGAGGGCGGCGGTGTGGCGGGCGCCGCGGGCCGGGAACGCGAAGGTGACCGGGTGCTCGTCCGTGTGCTGGGCCGCGGCCGGTGCCGCGAGCGCGGCGAGTGCCTGGGCGCGGTCGGAGCAGACGAGGTAGCGGCGGTGGGCGAACGCGTGCCGGCCCGTCTGGAGGGTCCTGGCAACGGCGTCCAGCGGCAGTTCCGGGTGCCGGCTCAGGTGCTGCGACAGCCGCTCGGCCATGGCGTCCAGCGCCGTGGGGGTGCGGGCCGACAGGACGAGAAGCTGCTCGGCGGGGGCGGGCGGGGCGGCGGCGGGCGCGGGGAGCGGCGCCTCTTCCAGGACGACGTGCGCGTTGGTGCCGCCGATGCCGAAGGAGCTGACGCCGGCCCGGCGCGGAAGCCGACCGGTCTCCCACTTGCGGGCCTGGGTGACGACCTGGAAGGGGGTGGCGGCGAAGTCGATCCGGGGGTTGGGCCCGGTGAAGTGCAAGGTGGCCGGGAGGGTGCCGTCCTCCAGGGCCAGTACGGTCTTGATGAGGCCCGCGATGCCGGCCGCGGTGTCGGTGTGGCCGATGTTCGTCTTCACCGAGCCCAGCGCGACGGTGCCCGCGCCGCCGTGCGCGGCGCCGCCGAACGCCTCGGTCAGCGCGGTGACTTCGATGGGGTCGCCGACGGGTGTGCCGGTGCCGTGCGCCTCGATGTAGGAGATGTCGTCGGGGGCGACCCCTGCGGCGAGGTGCGCGCGGCGGATGACCTCGGACTGGCCGCGCACGCCGGGGGCAGTGTAGCCCGCGCGGTCGTGGCCGTCGTTGTTCACGGCCGAGCCGCGGATCACGGCGTGCACGTGGTCGCCGTCGTCGATGGCGTCCTGGAGGCGGCGCAGCACGACGACGCCTGCGCCGTCGCCAGCGACGATGCCCCGGGCGTCCTGGGAGAACGTGCGGCAGTACCCGTCGGGCGACATGGTGCCGCCTTCCCGGTGCCAGTAGCCGGAGAGGGGCGCGCGCAGGGTGACGCCGCCGGCCAGCGCGGTGTCGCACTCGCCGGCCAGCAGGGCGCGGCCCGCTTCGTGGACGGCGACCAGCGAGGTCGAGCAGGCGGTCATGACGGCCACACTGGGTCCGGTGAGGCCGAGCGTGTACGAGACGCGGGTGCACAGGTGCTCGGGGTCGTTGGCGAGGCTGAGGGCGAGGTCGTCCACACCCGGGAAGCGGTCGGTCCTGTTCCGTATGACCGCGGAGTAGCCGTTGCGGCCCGCCCCCGCGTACAGGCCGGTCGTGCCCGGGACCGCACGGGGGTCGTATCCGGCCCGCTCCAGCGCTTCCCAGGCGCATTCCAGGAAGATCCTGTGCTGCGGGTTGAGCAGGTCCGCGTCGCGCTCCGAGACGCCGAAGAACGCGGGGTCGAAGTCCCCGATGTTGTCCACGACGCCGTGCCGGCGTACGTAGCGCGGGTCCGTGAGCCGCTCCGGGTCGTCGCCCCACTCCCGGAGTTCCGCGGGGGTCAGGGTCCGCACGCCGTCGGTGCCGGACACCACGTTGTCCCAGAACTCCTCCGGGGTGACGGCGCCGGGGAAGCGGCAGGCCATGCCGACGATGGCGAGGTGGGTGTCGTTGTCCTCGTCGCCGTACGCGAGGCCGTCGTCGTAGGGGTGGGGGTTCTCGTTGCCGTGCTCGGCGGTCACTGTCGTTCAGCCCTTCCGTGAGTGGGTCCGCGCCCGCATCGCCGTCAGCCGGGCCGCGCCGCGGCGGCGGCGCTCGACGGCGCCGTCCTCGACGACGGCCGGGCCGGGGGTGTGGCCTTCGGCGCCGGTCAGCTGCCGGGCGAGGGTGGCGATGGTCGGGTACGCGTAGAGGTCGGCGATCCGTACGGGGGTGCCCAGTTCGGCGGCGAGCCGGTCGCGGACCGACGCCAGGAGCAGCGAATGGCCGCCCACGTCGAAGAAGTTGTCGTCGGTCCCGAAGGACTCATGGCCCAGCGCCTGCGCCCAGACACCGCTGATCAGACGCTCCAGCGGCGCCTTCGCCGACCGGCGGGCCGCCTCGGGCGGCGGGGCGAGTTCCGCGGCGTCGTCGGGCAGCGCGGTGCGGTCGACCTTGCCGTTGGCGGTCAGCGGCACCGACGTCAGCAGGAGGTAGCGGCGCGGGTGCATGTGGCGGGGCAGGTGCCGGGCGGTGTGGTCGTGGAGGCCGGCGAGGTCGGGGGCGGTGCCGTCGGCGGGTACGAGGTAGGCGGCGAGTTCGGTGCCCGTGCCGCCTTGGTCGGAGGCCGCCACGACCGCTTCCCGTACGCCGGGGTGGGCGCGCAGCACGTTCTCGATCTCGCCCGGCTCGATGCGGATCCCGCGGACCTTGACCTGGTGGTCGTTGCGGCCCAGGAAGTCCAGGCTGCCGTCGGCCCGCCAGCGCACGAGGTCGCCCGTGCGGTAGAGCCGGGCGCCGGGTGCCGGGGCGTAGGGGTGCGGGACGAACCGGTCGGCGGTCAGGGCGGGTTGGCCCAGGTAGCCGCGGGCAAGTCCGGCTCCTCCGAGGTACAGCTCGCCGGGCACGCCCACCGGGACCTGCCGCAGTTCCGCGTCGAGCACGTACGCCTCGGTCCCCGCGATGGGGCGTCCGATGCCGGGCAGCGCGTCCTGCGCCTCGCCCTGCGCGGTGACCGTGCCCGAGGTGGCGACGACCGTGTTCTCGGTCGGGCCGTAGTTGTTGACCAGGCGGAAGGGCAGCGGGTGCCCGCCGGCGCCGTGCAGCCGGTCGCCGCCGGTCAGCACGGACCGCAGTACGGACCCGGCGGGCCAGGGCGTGGCGGTCATCCGCTCCAGGAGGGGCGTGGGCAGGAACGCGGTGGTGACCTGCCGTTCGGTCAGCCAGGCGCGGAGTTCGGACGGCGACAGGACGGTCTCGGCGTCGGGCACTTCCAGGCAGGCACCGGCGGTCAGGGCCGACCAGATCTCCCAGACGGACGCATCGAATCCGGGGGCCGCGATCAGGGTGCTGCGGTCGCCGGGTTCGAGGCCGAATGCGGTGCGGTGCCAGGCCACCAGGTTGGCGAGCGCGTGGTGTTCGACCATGACGCCCTTGGGCTTTCCGGTGGACCCGGAGGTGTACATCACGTAGGCGAGGTCCTCGGGCCCGGCCTCCGTCGTGTGCGGCCCGTGCCGCCCGTCCGCCTCCCGGTCTCCCTGGTCCTGGAGGGCGGCGACGGTGTGCACACTGCCCGCCGCGAGCCCTGCGGCGGGTTCCTGGCCGGCCACGACCAGCAGCGGACGCGCCTCGTCGAGGATGGCGTTGAGCCGGGACGAGGGGTGCGCGGGGTCGAGGGAGACGTAGGCGGCGCCGCTCTTGAGGACACCGAGCTGCGCGGTCACCAGGTCCGCGCCGCGGGGCAGGCAGGTCGCCACGAGCGTGCCGGGCCCGGCGCCCGCCGCGCGCAGCCCCGCCGCGAGCCGGTCGGCCGCGCGGTCGAGTCCGGCGTAGGTCAGGCTGCCTTCACCGGTCCGTACCGCGAGGGCGTCCGGGTGGGCGCGGGCCCGGCGGGCGAAGAGCCGGTCGATGCGCTCGCGTTGCGGCTCGGGCGGGCGTCCGGACGTCCCGGACCAGTCGCGCAGCGCGTGCTCCTCGTCGGTCCCGAGCACGGGCAGGTCCGCCAGCGGGGTGTCCGGCGCGGCGAGGGCCGCGGACAGCAGGCGGGTGTACCGGTCGCCGATCAGACCGGCGGTCCGGCCGTCGAAAAGGCCCGTCTGGTAGCCCACCCAGCCCTCGGTGCCCTGCCGGTTCCCGGCCAGGTGCAGGGCGAGTTCGTACTTGGCGGTGGTGGTGGGCAGCGGGAGGGGCGAGCAGTCCAGGCCCGGGAGGAGTGCGGCGCCGGCAGCGGGCAGGTCCTCGTAGGTGACCACGGTCTGGAAGAGCGGGTGGCGCGCGGTGGAACGGTCCGGCTGCACCTCCTCGACCAGGAGCTGGAAGGGCAGGTCCTGGTATTCGTGACCCGCGAGGAAGGTGTCGCGGACCTGGTGCAGGAGCGTGGCGAAGGTGGTGTCCGGCGCGCAGCGGATGCGCAGCGGCAGCATGTTCACGAACAGCCCGACGGTGCCTTCGACTTCCAGCGTCGTACGGCCGCTGACGGGTACGCCGATGACCAGGTCGGGCGCGGCGGACATCCGGGAGAGCAGCACCGCGTACGCGCTGAGCAGGGTGATGAACCGGGTGACGCGGTAGCGGGAGGCGACCGCGTCGAGCTGCGCGCCGAGCTGCGGCGGGAAGGTGACCGGGTGGCTGTCGCCGTCGAAGCGCTGCGTCGGGGGGTGCGGCCGGTCGGTCGGCAGCGGCAGCCGCAGCTGGGCGCCGGCGAGTTCGGCCCGCCAGTGGTCCAGTGCTTCGCGGCGCCTCGGCCCTTCCAGGAGCCGGCGCTCGGCGGCGACGTACTCCCGGTAGGAGTGGGCCGGCGTGGGCAGCGGATCGGCGCCGCCGGTGCGCAGGGCCTCGTACTGGAGGGACAGTTCCTGGTCGATGATGCCCATGGACCAGCCGTCGACCGCGATGTGGTGGAAGGTGAGGACCAGCGCGTGGTCCTCGTCGGCCAGCCGGATCAAGTCGGCGCGGAACACCGGGCCTTCGGCCAGGTCGAACGGTGCCAGGGCGGCGCGGGCCACCGCTTCGGCCAGGGCCGCTTCGCGCGTCGCCGCGGGCGATCCGCCGAGGTCGGTCCTGCGGAGCGGCACCGCTGCCTCGGGGGCGATCCGCAGGACGGGGACGCCGTCCACGGTCGGGAAGGTGGCGCGCAGCGCGTCGTGCCGGGCCACCAGCCGGTCGATGGCCCGCTGGAGGGTGTCCGCGTCGAGCGGGCCGCGCAGGCGGGTGGCCCGCGGCACGTTGTACTCGTTGCCGTCGGGCCGCAACTGCCACAGGAACCACAGGCGTTGCTGGGCCGAGGACAGCGGGGAGACCGCGTCGCCGCTCATTCCGGCGTCCCTCCCTCGCGGCCGCGCCGCCGCACCACGAAGTCGGCGAGCTCGTCGACGGTGGGCCCGTCGAAGAAGTCCGCCATCGGGACCTCGACCTGTAGCGCTCGTGCGATACGGGCGATGACCTGCGAGGCCGTCAGCGAATGGCCGCCCAGCTCGAAGAAGTTGTCGTCGCTGCCCAGCACGTCGAGACGGAGGACCTCTTTCCAGATCTGGCTGATCGCGGTCCGCACACTCTCGCGTGAGATCTGCTGCGTTGGCTCGGCCTGGGAAACCATGGCCACAAGACCCCTTCCGACTCTGGAGGATAAGGGGGGTTTCCCGGCGTACCGCGCGAAACCTCTGCCCTCACCACAAGATGTCCGGCGGCCGAGCAAGATCCAACTGCCGTGCCCAAAGGGGAAACGATCACTGCCCTGTCGGGCAGCCCACGCCACCGACCTGCGCCCTTTCCCTCTCTCCGGCCGGGCCCCACTGAGCAGAACCCCCGCAGGACCGGGTCGGCGGAGGCTCTGCTCAGTGGGGCCGCGTCGGGCGTGCTCCGGTCAGTCCGCCGCTCCCGTGATGAGGGTGTGCAGGACGGCCTGGGCCGTGGGCAGCCGGTTCGCCGCCTGCCGCCAGACCAGCGACTGCGGGCCGTCCAGCACATCCGACGTGATTTCCTCGCCCCGTACGGCGGGCAGGCAGTGCAGGACGACGGTGTCCGCGCCCGCGTGGGACAGGAGTTCGGCGTCGACCCGGTAGGCGGCGAAGCGGCGGACGCGTTCCGCCCGCTCCTGCGGCCGGTCCATCGGCACCCAGACCTCCGCGTAGACGACATCGGCCTGCCGGACCGCCTCCACCGGATCGCCCGCGAACTCCACGGAGCCGCCCGTCCGTTGCATCGTCCTACGGGCCGCGGCGACGAGGCCGGGGTCGGCTTCGTAGCCGGGCGGGGAGGCGATCGTGAGGTGCATGCCCGCGCCCGCGCAGGCTTCCAGGAACGAGTTGCAGGTATTGCTCCGGCCGTCCCCGATGAATGCGGCCCGGAGACCGACCGGCGTCCCGAAGTGCTCGGCCAGCGTGAGCAGATCGGCCAGCGACTGGCACGGATGGTGGTCATTGGAGAGGGTGTTGATGACGGGAACCGTCGCGATGCCGGCCATCCGCTCGACCGTGCCGTGGTCGAAGGTGCGCAGAGTGAGGGCGTCGAAGTAGGAGGAGAGGACGCGTACGGTGTCCTCCCAGGTCTCGCCGTGTCCGAGCTGCATCTCCTCCTTGTTCAGCATGACGGTCGTCATGCCCAGCCGGTGGGCCGCCACCGCCAGCGAGACGCGCGTACGGGTCGACGGTTTCTCGAAGCTGCACCCCACCGCGGCGCCGCGCAGGCTGTGCTGCCAGGCCAGCGGTTCACGCTTCATCCGGGCGGCGAGGTCCAGGACGGCGGCCAGCGCGATCGGATCGAAATCGCTGACGCGCAGCAGATGACCCGGGGGCACGCCTGCGGTCCTCGCACCGGCGGGACGGTCCGATGATTCCGTTCCTGGCAGGGTCATGGGTCACGCTCCTGGGCTCGCCGGCTGTCCGGTCCCGGGGCGTGCGTGCCAGGCGTCGCGAGCCGGGCAGGACTGTGCGGACACGCCCCAGGCCAGCGTGGAGCCCGGCGGGCCCGGGGGCGCGCCGGGAGACGCGGACAGGTGAACGGTTGGCGTCCCCGGCCCGCGGCGGCGATCCTCGACGGTGGCCGGTCGCCGGTCGCCGGTCGCCGGTCGCCGGTGGCCGGTGGCCGGTCGCTGTTCCATGCCGTGCCGTGCCGTGCAACCCTTGCGCAACCTTGCGGGGCGTTGACTGGGGCCATCAGCCGTGAGCGCGGCCCGGCGGGGCCCGGCACCGGCCGGCGGGCACGGGTGCCCGCGGTGGCCGGTCGACGAAGGGACGCACGCGTGTACCTGCCCGGCACGTACCGACAGCAGCAGACGCAGCGCCCGTCCGGGAAGCCGGGGCGCTTCTGATGGACGGCGCGAAGGACCCGGCCGCAGCGACGGCAGGGAACGGTCCGGGTGCCTCGGACGGCGGGGCACCCGGACCGGACGACGCTTCCCGGATCGCCCTCACCGATGCGGCCGCCGCTCTGCTGCGCACGCTGCGACAGCTGCACGGCCCGCTGATGTTCCACCAGTCGGGAGGCTGCTGCGACGGGAGTGCACCGATGTGCTTCCCGGCCGGCGAGTTCCGTACCGGGGCGTCGGACGTGCTGCTGGCGCGGCTGGTCGTGGAGGGCGTGCCGGAGCCGATCGGCTTCTGGATGTCAGCCGATCAGTTCGCCCGCTGGCGGCACACGCATCTGACCGTGGACGTCGTCCCGGGGCGCGGCGGCGGATTCTCGCTGGAGGCGCCGGAAGGAGTGCGGTTCCTGATCCGCTCACGACTGCTGAGCGAGGAGGAACGGGCCCGGCTCGACGAGCCGCCGGGGGCCGGCCGGAGCGGCGGCCGGGAGGGCTGAGCGGGCACAGTGAGGCCCCGCGCACGGGGGATGACGCGGGGCCTCACTTACCAAAACGCTTCACCGGCCCTCGGGGTTCCGCCTTCGTGAAGATTCTGCGGGAAATTTTCGCCCGGGGCGTGTGCGGGCGGCGCGGGCCCGAGCGCCGGGCCGGGCCGCAGGGTCAGACGTCGTCCTCGACCAGGCGCTCCAGCATGTTCTGGAAGTCGCCGTTCACGACCACCCGCAGCCCTGCGCCGTCCGGCTCGCTCAGCGGCGTCAGGAAGCCGCGGCGCCACCAGAACACATTGGGGCTGATGGCGCCGGCGGCGTCCTCGTGCCCCGCGGCCGCGAACTGGGCCATGGCCTGGAGCGCCGGGATGACCTGGGCATCGTGGATGCGGTGGAAGGCCAGCTGGTGGCGGAACGGCATGGCGACGAGCGCGCCGTTCCCGGTCAGTCCTGTGCCCATGATCCGCTCGACCAGTTCGTCGAGCACCAGGACCCGGCTGGCGGTGAAGAAGGAGTCGCCGAGCAGCACCTCGAAGGCCGCGCCGTCGCCGCGGCGGACCGTCTCGTGCCCTTCGACGGGCAGCGCGCGCAGGTTGTTCAGCGCCCGGATCCGCAGTTCGGCGATGTCGCCGACGTCCCGCAGGGAGTCCTCGCTGAGCATCTGCACCGCGTCGGGCAGGTCGAGGGCCAGCACCTCGCGCAGCCCGGGTGCGGGTTCCTGGCCGTACCGGAAGGCGTCCGACGCGGGGAGGGTGTCCTCGGCGACGACGCGGGGGTAGAGGCAGGCCCTGATCTCGTCGCCGGAGAGGATTTCCAGGGGCTGCGGGCCGTCCATCGTGCGCAGGACCTTGCCGACGTGGTCGCGGATGAGGACCGGCCAGCAACGTTCGCCGCGCCGGTCGTGGTGGCAGACGGCCGCGAGGTTGCCCAGGCCGAACCTGCGGCCTCCGGAGTCGGTGACCGTACCCGCGTACACGGTGACCTCCAGGCCCCGTTCGGCGAATGCCTGCCGCACCTGGGACCTGAAGACGCCGCCTTCTCTGTCGGAGAAGAACGCGAACTCATCGTCGCGTGCGAGCGCGCGTGGATCCCGCTTCGGTCCTCGGCGGAACAGGCCCATCTCTTCCTCCCGGCGACGGCCACGAACGACGGCCACGAAGGCCGATCGTATCGGGTACGCCGGTCGCACCCGGCACGCTCCACCGCCCCGGTACGGGGACCGTGCCGGGGCGGCGGGGTGGGAGCGGAGCGCGCCGGGCGGGACGGGCCGCCCGGCGCACGGCGCCCGGAGTATCCGTACTAGCCGCCGATGTTGACGTCCACGCAGGCGTAGAAGGCGTTCGCGGTGTCGGCGATGTTCCAGACCGCGAGGACCTTCTGCTTGCCGCTGAGGCCGCCGAAGTTGACCTGATGGGTGACGGTGGATCCCGGCGTGGCCCCGTTGTCGTTGAACTCCGCGATCTTGTTGCCACCGACGAAGTACTGCCAGGTACTGGTGGCGTGACGAGCCGTCAGGCGCCAGTTGAAGCTGGTCGAGCTGCCGACCGGGGTGACCTTCCAGCCCTTGGAGTCGTCGTCGAGATCGGCGAACTGGCTGTTTCCGCCGCTGCAACTGGTGAGCCCCTTGGGGCCTTCGACGCTCTGCGGTTCCCACTTGATGGGCCCGCACTCGACAGTGCCCGCGGCGCACTGGGCCTGTCGGCTGGGCGGCGAGGAGATGTAGCCGTGCGCGCTGGCGGAGCTGACCGGCATGGTCACGACGAGCAGCGGAGCCACACCGGCACCGATGGCCAGGGCCAGCCTTCTTTTCTTGTTCATGCCAAAACCTTTCGCGAGGGAGGCCGCCACGCGAGAAGATGGGGACGCGGCGCTGCCGCAGCGCCGAACGTCCGCCCCGGGGAGCCTCGTTGAGTGTGGGGTGAATGACGCGAAGGTGTTCCACGGCGGCACCGCCCGCGACCGCCCGGCCCGGCGCCGACACCGGATACGGAGGCCCGCGAGCCCGCCCGCCAATTGGTCTAGACTTTACTCGCTGACCGCGTACGGTCAAGAGGTGCGGAGCAGCGCATCGCGCGGCATTCCCGGCCGCACGCCGGATATGGCGGGTGCCGCAGGCGGGTAGGAAGGACCACATGACTGCTCTCGGTGCCGTATTCCGCCCCCAACTGCCTCCCGAGCGGCTGCGCGACGTCGCGCGCACGGCCGAGGAAGCCGGCCTGGAGGAGCTGTGGCTCTGGGAGGACTGCTTCTTCGAAAGCGGGATCGCCGCCGCGGCCGCCACCCTGGCCTGGACGCAGCGACTGCGGGTCGGTGTCGGCCTGCTGCCGGTGCCGCTGCGGAACGTGGCGCTGACGGCGATGGAGGCCGCGACGCTGCACCGGCTGTTCCCCGAACGCGTCGTCCTCGGCGTCGGGCACGGCGTCCAGGACTGGATGGCGCAGGTCGGCGCGCGCGTCGATTCGCCCCTGACGCTGCTGCGCGAACACCTGACGGCGCTGCGGGCACTGCTGCACCGCGAACGGGTCACCGTGCAGGGGCGTTACGTCCGGCTCGACGACGTCGCCCTCGACTGGCCCCCGCCGACGGCGCCCGCCGTGTTCGCCGGCGCGACGGGCCCGCGCTCGGTCCGGCTGACCGGCGAGACCGCGGACGGCACCATCCTGGAGGCCGGCACCACACCCGACGGCGTGCGCCGGGCGCGTGCACTCCTGGAAGAGGGACGCGCGGCGGCCGGCCGCACCGGGCGGCACCACGTGACCGTCTACCTCCACGCGGCGACCGGCCCCGGCGCCGAGTCCCGGCTGCGTGCCGCTCTCGCGCCCGGGGAGGACGGCGTGCCGCCGGGCCTCGGCGTCGCGGGGGACGCGGCGGCGTGCGCGCGGGCGGTACAGCGCCTGGCGGACGCCGGGGCCGGCACGGTGGTGCTGCAGCCCACCGCCGACGAACCGGATCCGGAGGGTTTTGTCCGCTTCGTGGCCCGGCAGGTGCGTCCGCTGATGCCCTGAGCCCTGGTCAGGGGCGCGTCCGTGACATGGGGGGACACCAGAACAGGGGACTGGCCGACGTGCCCGGCCGCTGCGAGAGTTGCGGCGGAACAGCCAACTGCCGGCAAAAACCGGCGCGAGAGGGTGGGCAGATGACAGCGCCAGGCTTCAAGGTCACTCCGCAGGTGATCGCCCAGGCCGCCGCCTCCTGTGACAACACGGCGACGGACGTCGAGGCGAAGCTCCAGAACCTCAAGTCGTACGTCATCCAGCTGGAAGATTCCTGGCAGGGCATCGCCCACAACACCTTCCAGATCTACATGGCCGAGTACGACACGTACGCACAGATGCTGCACAACGCCCTGACCGACATCGCGTCGGGCCTGCGCGGCAACGAGGTCAACTACAAGGAATCCGAGAACGCCAACCTCCAGCGGATCCACACCCTGCAGAGCGAGCTGCCCTCGGCCCGGCTGGGCTGACCACCGAACCATCCGAATGACCGGCCGAACGCCCGAGGAGCTGCCGTGGGAATCGACGATGCGAACCTCTTGGTCCGCCAGGAGCTGGAAAACGCAGGCACGCACATCAACAACCTGTCCGAGCAGATCGCGGAGGAGCTGCACCAGCTGATCACCCTGCTCCAGCCGATCTCGGAGACCTGGCAGGGTCAGGCGCAGGTGTACTACGAGGGTCTGCAGGCGGAGTGGAACACGGCCGCTGAGGGCCTGTTCGGACCGGGCGGCGTGCTCGGCCAGATCGCCATGGCCATGAACGTCAACTGGCAGAACTACTCCGAGGCCGAGTGGACCAACACGAAGACCTGGCAGCACTCGTAACACCCGCACCACCCATCTCACCCAGCACGAGAGGACCTGAGCACACCCGATGGCCGATGAGCGCTGCCGGATCACGGTCGTAGGCGAACGCAGGCAGGTGGACCTCGCGGTCCCGGCCCGTGCTCCCATCGCCGAGTACATCGATGACCTGGCCCGCATGTGCGAGCTGGAGGAGAGCGAGCTGATGCCCGCCGCCTGGTCGCTCGCGACCGGGACCGGAGAGCCGTTCGCACCCGAACACAGCCTGGCCGAGATCGGTGTGGCGGACGGTCAACTGCTGTACCTGCGGGACGTGGTGGCCGGGGAGTTCGACGAGCCGGTGATCCAGGACGTGGCCGAGCAGGTCACGGAGGCGTCCGAGCGGCTGCTCGACCGGCGCTGGGACGCCCGCTCGCGCACCGTCACGGTGATGGCCTGCGGCCTTGCCTGGTGGATCGGCGCGCTGGTGCTGGTCGCCGCGCTGGCGCCGATCGATTCCGCGGTCACCGGCACCGCGGCCGCCGCGCTCGGACTGGTACTGCCGGCGCTCGGCTGGCTGGCCGCCGAACGGCGCTGGTCGGTGCCGGGGTCCGTGCGGCTGGCGCTGGCGCTGTGCGCGATCCCCGCTCTGGCCATCGCCTCCTGGGAGTTGGTGGCACAGGACGCGGCGCCGCAGGCGGCGCTGACCCCGGCCGGAGTGACGGCGCTGAGCCTGGCCGGCGGCGTGCTCGTCGGCGCGGTGCTCGCCTGCGTCGCGTCGATGGGCGTGACGACCGCCGCGGTACTGCTCGGTTCCGTGATCGCCACGGTGCTGACCGCCGGGCTCGCGCTGCTCCAGGCGGACACCGCGCAGTGCGCCGCGGTGATCTCGGTGGTCGCGTTCGGTCTGCTCCTCATCGCTCCGGCGACGGCGGGGCGGGTGGCCGCGTTCGGCTACCGACGCCATGCGCCGAGCGGCGGGACCGCCCCGGAGGGCCCGGAGCTGGAGAGCGCCGTGCGTACCGCGATGCTGCTGCTCGCCCTGTGGGGCGGGGCGTTGTCCCTGGCGGCCGCCGTCGCGCTGGTGCTGCTCGGTTCCGACGGGGAGTCCCCGTTCGCCGCCGCGATCACCGCGTGCATCGGCCTCGGCCTGGTGCTGCGCGCCGGGTCCGCGAAGGTCGTGGTCGAGGTGGCGCCGGTGGGAATCGCCGGTGCGATCGGCCTGTTCACGCTGCTGCTGGCCGGTCCTGACCAGCTGGATCTGCCCGCTTGGTCGGGCCCGGTGGCCTCGCTGGCGATCGGTGCCGTGCTGGTGCTGTACGGGTTCCGGCGGCTGATGCGTCCGGAGCTGCCGCCGCTGCGCCGTCCCACCTGGTTCGGCGGACTCGGCGCGGTGCTCGGTGCGTTCGCCATCCCGCTGACGGTTGCCGCGTTCGGCGTCTTCGGCCAGCTGATGGGGATCGGCCGGAATCTGTGACAGACGGAGCGGAGCGGGACGAGTGGTCGGCGCTGCCGGCCCTGCCTACGGAAGAGCATCGGGCGGCGCGACCGGCCCCGCCCGCTCCGTCACTCCGTGCCGAGCAGCAGGGAACGGGGCCGTCCTCCGGAGCCACGGGCCGGTCCTGCCCCCCGCGCCGTCGCGGTGCCTGCCTCCCGCAGCAGGCCCAGTTCGATGGCGGTGCGGGTGAGATCGGCCTTGTTCCCGACGTTGAGCTTGGTTCTGATCCGCTTGACGTAGGTGCTGACGGTGGCCTCGGTCAGGCCCATCCTGCGACCTATCTGACTATGCGTCAGCCCTTCGGCGAGCAGCCGCAGCGCTTCGAGTTCGCGGCGGGCCAGCGACCTGGGTTCCGCTCCGCTGGGCTCCCGCAGCTCCGCGTGCAGGCGGGGTGCCAGCGTCGGCGTGAGGTGGAAGCCGCCCGCGACGACGGTGTCCACGGCGCGCAGCAGTTCCTCGTCGTCGACCTGTCCCGTGACGCAGCCGAGCGCCCCGGCCCGCACGGTGTCGAGCAGGCGGCACGGCCGGCTGAACTCCGAGACGACCAGGACCGGCGCACAGGCGGCGAGGTGAGCGACCGTCTGTGCCGACGACTCCCCCTCCATGTCGCCTTCGCGGACGGGCGGGCCGAACAGGATGGCGTCGAGTCCGTCGGAGCCGAGCGGCACGCGCGAGAAGTCCTGCACGGACTCCACTGCGGCGATCACGTCCAGCCGGGGGCTCTGGGACAGCACTCGCTCAAGCCCGTGCCGGACGAGGTTCTGGTGCTCAATAATGACAATTCGCGCACAGTCAGACATGCGTGGTTCCGTCCTCAGATCAATGCGTCGCACTTCCGGCCCCCGGATCGACGCATCATCCGGAAACCGACTCGATGTACCGTCAATGTACTGGCCCGGGTCGGCAGTGTACGGACCGATGGCTATGTATAACAGAAGTGATGCACGAACGTTCGATCCACTGCGTGGTGAGACGTACCTACCGCGCTGACCTGCGACGAAGGAACCCGGACGGCGGTTCCTCGCGGGAGATTACGATTATGTAAGGCTTCCGTTAACGGGGCGATAGGCACAGCACCCCGTTAATTTATTTACCTCTGCGGACTTATCTGTTAACCCATCAGCGGTATTCTGTGCCGCGTCCCATACGGTCCTGAATATTGGAGAGCACGTGGCTGACCAGGAGAAGCCTAAGGAGCCGGCTGCCGAGGCGCCCGGCCGCCTGGCGGAGGAGGACCGGCACGGCTTCGTCTCCGCGTTCGTGGGCGGCGTCCGACCCGACGGCGAGCAAGGCAGGCCGGGCAAGCGGCTGGTGGCGATAGGTATCGCGGTGGTCGCCGCACTGAGCCTCGGTGCCCTCGCGATCGGCGCGCTCACCAGCAAGGGCGACGAGAAGAACGAAGCCGGCAAGGCTTCCCCCGCCGGTGCCACCGCCAGCGCCGACCAGCACGGCAAGCGCCCCGCGGGACACGACAACGGCCCCGCCGGAGGGACCGGAGGAAGCGGCGGCGGCTCAGGCGGACAAGGTGCCGGGCAGGGGACGTCGGGCAACAACATCCAGACCCAGCCGGACTCCACGGGCCCTTCCCCCGATTCCACCGGCTCGTCGAAGACTCCCCCCACCAGCGCCGCGACCCAGAAGGCCGAGGCCCACGGCAAGACGTACTCCCGCGCCGCGACCCCGGCCTACACCGGCCTCGCCGGTTACGGCTGCCCGTCGAGCGCCGCCGCCAAGATCTGGACCAAGGACCCCAGTTTCAGCAACGGTTCATCCGGCTGGCTCAAGTCCTCCACCGGCGGCTACACCGGTTCCGGCTGCAACGGCCAGTACCTCTCCGTCCCCATGTCCGGGTCGAAGACCTCGTACGACGCGACGCAGTACGTGCTGTGGAAGTTCGACTACAGCGCCAAGATCAAGGGCGCCGCCTCCTGCGAGCTGTCCGTCTACGTCCCTGGCAACTCCAACATCCAGTACGTGGGCGGCAATCCGGCCCAGTACGCCCTCTACAACTCCGACCACAGCGGCGGCACCGCCGCCGGTACCTTCCAGGTCGACCAGGTCCACAACGCCGGCAAGTGGCTCTCCCGCGGGCCGTTCAAGGTCAGCGGCGGCAAGGTGACGCTCAAGATGTTCAACACCGGCATCGACTACACGTCGTCCACCAAGCACGCACACGACGCTGCCGCGCCGGTCCAGCTCAGCTGCTCCCCGGCATGATCGGGCGGTCCAGCGGCGCGGCCGCACTGCGCGTCGGGGCCCGGGGCTGGGGAGGGCACCGCACCATCGGCGCGGCGCTGCGCGCTGCTGGACCCGGCACGGTCATCTCCGTCCAGCCCGGCACCTACACCGAAAACCTGACACTGGACCGGGACGTCACCCTGGTCGCCGAGCAGGGCCCCGGCACGGTCACGCTGGTCGCCACCCGCGGCACGCCGCTGACCGTGCTCGGCGGCGCCGGCGAGGTCCGCGGTCTCGCCGTCCAGGGCCTGGGCGCCGACCAGCCCGCGGTGTCGATGACGGGCGGCACGGCGCTGCTCGACGGCTGCGAGATCACCGGCGGCCAGGTGGACATCGCCGGCACCGCGGCCCCCACCCTGCGCGACTGCCGCATCCACGGCACGAGCGCCCCGGCGCTGCGCCTGGGCGGCGACAGCCGGGCGGTCCTGGAACATGTGACCGTCACCGACATCGACGGCACCGGCCTGCTGGTCGAGCACGGCGCGGACGCCACCGTCACCGGACTCACCGTCAACTCGGTGGCCGGGTACGGCGTCCTGATGCGCGGCCCGGCCCGCGGCAGCTTCACCGACTGCGAGCTGACCGGCACCGCGTCGGCCGCGTTCCGCGTCGACGACGACGCCCGTCCCGTGCTGCGCTCCTGCCGGCTGACCGGCAGCGCGGCGCAGGGCGTACTGGTCACCGCCTCGGGCACCGGCGGGCCCGCGATGCCGCAGGACACCGACGCGGGCAGCGGCCCCGAAGGCGGCGCCGGAGCGTCCGGAAGCACCGCAGGAGTGCTGCTGCACGACTGCGAGATCGCCCGGAGCGGCGGCACCGGCGTCCAGGCCGCGGGGCCTGTGCTGGTCACCCTGCGGGACTGCCGGGTCGACGAGTCCGGCGGCGTGGGGGTGCTGGCCGCCGAGGGCGCCGTACTGCGCCTGGACGCCACCACCGTCGGCGACTCGGCCGACAGTGGCCTCGCCGCGGGCGGCACCGCGGACGTCGAGGTACGCGGCGGCGGCCTGGCCCGCTCCCGCGCCAACGGCGTCTTCGTCACCGACGAGGCCCGCCTCACGCTCACCGAATGCACGGTCACCGACAGCGCGTTCACCGCCGTGCACCTGGCCGGTTCGGCCCGCGCGACGGTCCGCGACTGCGAACTGCGCGGCACCCCGCAGCACGGCGTACGGGTCACCGAGCGGGCACTGCTCACGCTCACCGACACCCGTGTCGAATCCGCGGAACTCACCGGAATCGCGGTGGACGGCGGGGATTTGACGGCTCGTCACTGTCGAGTGGTGGGCGCGGGTACCGGCATCAGCCTGTCCACCGCGCACCGCCCGCTCCTCGACGGCTGCGAGATCGAGGACTGCGGCACCGGCCTGGACGTGACGGCCGGCACCGGCGCACTGGTGGCGGACACCCGGGTGCGCGGCAGCCGGTCGGCCGGCGTGTTCCTCGGCGAGCGCAGCACCGCATGGCTCGACAGCTGCGAGATCACCGACAGCAAGGGCAGCGCCCTGGTCCTGTGGACCGGCGCCCGGCCTCGGATCAGCGCGACCCGGGTCACCCGCGCCGCCAAGAACGGCGTCTACATCGCCGACGGCGCGTCAGGGCTCCTGGCGGACTGTGACATCGGCGCCACCGGATTCCCCGCGGTGTACGTCGGCAAGGATGCGAAGCCGGTGCTGCGCCGCTGCCTGATCCGCGACACCGACGAGGACTTGAAGCTCGCGGAAGGCGCCGATCCGGTCTTCGATGAGTGCCGCGTCGAGGCGGTGAAGGACAGCACCCTGCCGGAGTCCGGGATCGCGGCCGCGCCCGGGGCGACCCCCGTCCCGGCGGGCGGCGCACGCAGCGCCACACCGGCCGCGGCCGAGACCACTCCCCCGCCCGCCGAAACGCTGGAAGAACTGCTCGCCGAACTCCGCAGCCTGATCGGCCTGGACCGCGTCAAGCAGGATGTGGAGACGCTGGTCAAGCTGATGCAGTTGGTCCGCCGCCGTACCGAGGCGGGCCTGCCGCCGCCCCCGCTCAGCCGCCACCTGGTGTTCGCGGGGAACGCGGGTACCGGCAAGACCACGGTGGCCCGGCTGTACGGCCGGCTGCTGGCCGCGCTCGGGCTGCTGACCCGCGGGCACCTCGTCGAGGCGGACCGTGGCTCGCTGGTCGGCGAGTACGTCGGGCACACCGCGCCGAAGACCACCGCGATCTTCCGGCAGGCCGTCGGCGGCGTGCTCTTCATCGACGAGGCGTACGCGCTGGTGCCGCACGGCCAGGGCTCGGACTTCGGTCTTGAGGCCATCTCGACGCTGGTGAAGCTGATGGAGGACCACCGCGAGGACGTGGTGGTGATCGTGGCCGGCTACCCCGACGACATGGGCCGGTTCATCGACGCCAACCCGGGCCTCGCCTCGCGGTTCACCCGGACCCTGCTCTTCGACGACTACGACGCGGACGAACTCGTCGGCATCGTGGCGCAGCAGGCCGAGCAGCACCAGTACGAGCTGGGCGGCGAGACCTCGGCGGCGCTCGCCGAGTACTTCGCCGGCGTCGAGCGCGACGACCGCTTCGGCAACGGCCGCACCGCCCGCCAGCTCTTCCAGCGGATGACGGAGCGTCACGCGGCCCGGCTCGCCGATCATGCGGTCCTGACCGGACCGGCGGATGACGAGTCGGAGCAGGACACGGATGACCTGGTGACGTTGCTGCCGGAGGACATTCCGACGTTGCAGGCGCTCTGACGGGCGGAGCCGGACGGCGAAAACGGGCCGGGAGTGCGGAGTTCGAGAAGAACGCCGCGCTCCCGGCCCGTTGCTGATCAGCCGTCACATGCCGGTCAGGTGCCCACTACCGGCTTCATCGACTCCGGGAAGGCCGACGCGTGGTCGGCGTTGGCGTAATAGGTGCCCGCGCGGTCCATACGGACGATGAACTGGCCGGCCAGCTCAATGGCGTTGGCGCATTCCTTCAGCACCTCCGTCATCTTGGGGTACATCGCCTCGGCGTACGCCTTGGCCGCGCTTTGCACCTCGGTGTCGGGGTGCTGGCCCGGGTGGTCGGAGTGGCTGGCGTAGTCGGGGGAGACGCCCTGTGCCCGCTGCTTGGAGTGCACGGCGCTGCCGTCGCTCTTGCCCCAGTCGTCCTGGTAGGTGGCCTGTTCTCCGAACGTGTTACCGCTGAACATGGCGCCCACGACGACCTGTTCCATCAACGTGTAGCCGTCGACCGCGCTCTTGGAGGCATCCAGCATCCCCTGCATGCCGTCGACGATGCTGCCGATGTTGACGTTGATGGGCGCGTGACTGCCCGCCGTCTGATGGTCGCCGCCACCGGATCCTCCGCTGTTGGGGAGGTACGTGGTGATGGGCGGGGCACTGCCCCAGATCATCGCCAGAGCGGGGACATCGGCGTATGCGGGCCCGCCCTTGGAATTGTCGACGGGGTCGTTCGCGTGGGCGGCCGGGCCGTCCTTGCTGTCATCCCTGGGCGGGCCGAACCGTGAGTCTCTCGGAGTTTCTGCCACAGCTGCCTTCCACCGCATTCGGTCGGGTAGGGTTCGGTCGATCCCACCCCATCCCATCCGATACGGCGGCCACCGGCCAGGTCCCCGTTCAGAGACATTTCCCTGTCGGAATTGGGGCGTACCTTCGGGTGATCATCGCGGTTTAGGCTCGCAGGGTGGCCCCTCAATCCCTCACTCCCGCAGAGTTCAAAGTCGATCTGCAGCAGCTCCATGACGCCATCTCCACGGTCAACGGCTGCACCGCGTCAATCGAGAACGACGTCATGCTGGTGAACCAGGTGTTCAAGCTCGCCGAGGGCGTCTGGCACAGCCCGTCGGGCGCCACGTTCTCCAATCTGGAGCGCGACTTCAGCCAGAATATGGACCAACTCGTCCAGCTGCTGCACGAGATGTCGCGTCGGATGCAGTCGGCGTACAACCAGTACCGCGATACCGAGAAGACCAACGCGGACAACTTCCACAAGAACCAGCACTAATCGGGTGGCGGAGCCACGCCGTGCCGCTCAGGCGGCACGGACCGGTGCTCCCGTACGAGATTCCCAGGAGCAGTGGTGAGCCCCAGCCCTACCCCAGATGAAGACCCGACCAAGGCGCCCGTCTACGGCGCGCGTGGCGCTTCCAACAACGCCACCATCGAGGTCGATGCCCAACTCCTGCGCGTATTCGGCGCGCAGATCGGCGGACCCGACGGCGCCGGCGGACTGATCGAAAACCTCAGCACCCAGGTCGGCACGATCTTCCACGTGCTGGGCGACCTCAAGCTCGGCTGGGCGGGCCAGACCCAGCAGGAGGCCGAGGACTTCTTCACGCGCCTGGACGCCTGCATGACCAGCATCTTCGGCAAGGCCGACAACGAGGCCAGCCAGGGGAACAGCGTGCTCGCACGGGTTGCCGTCGGACTGACCGCGGCCGGCAACAACTACCTGACCGCGGAGGACACCGTCGTCAAGGAGTTCACCGACTTCGCCACCCAGATCGGCGGTGGCTCGGGTGGCGAGGGCGGAGGCGGCGGCAGCCAGAGCATCACCGATCCCAAGGTCACCGCGATCAGCGAGACCTTCGGCCGCTGATCACCGCTCCACCCTGAACTCCCCGCTTTTCCGGTTTCCCGCTCTTTTCCCCGTCTCAGCTCCAGCTCACAGGTGATGTCGCTATGTACGATCCCGATCCGACTGTCACCGACAGCATCTACGCCCTCGGCAACGCGTGGATCGACTTCAGCGACCTGCTGTGGGTGGAGATGACGGCCATGGACTCCGCCGTCCATGGCATGCAGTGGAGCGGGGACGGGAACAACGTCGTCCAGAACACCTGGAACCAGGTGCACGATGCCCATCTCCAGAAGGCCGTGGACGACGCGCGGCAAATGGGCAACAACATCAATGCGTTCGGCGATTACATCAAGCAGCTCCAGGCCCAGGAGCTGCATGATGCGCAAATGGAGTCGATCAAGGCTCTGATCGAGACCGTTCTTCCCATGATCGCCGCCATGGCCCTGCCGTTCCTGCTTCCCCTGGAGGCGATCGTCGGGGCCCTCACCGCGGTGCTGGAGATCGTGGGCGTCGCCGTTGAAGGCGCCGTCGAGGCCGCGGTGTTCGCGGGAGCCATCGTCATCGACATGGCGGTGAACGCCGGTGCCCAGCTCGGTGCCGACATGGCCGCGGCGGCGCTCGCCTCGGCCGTCACGGGCACGGATATGCCCGACTTCGGGAGCTCCGAGTGGTGGAAGGGCGAGGCCGTGAACCTCGGCCTGGCCGGCGGCGGCAGCCTCGTCGGGCCGGCCCTGAAGGGAGCCGGCGCGGCGCGCAAGGCCATCGGTGACATGACGAAGGGCGGCGAAGCCGTAACGCCCCCCAAGATCAACCCAGGGGGCCAGCATGCCCCGGTGACTTCGGGGAACGGAGCGACGGGTGGCGCCCCGAACGGCACCGGCTTCAAGCCGCCGACGACGGGGAGCGGCACCGCGCCGATCTCGTTCGAGAAGGGTGGGAGCAAGGGCGTCGGAGACCTGGCCCCGAAGCCCGAGGGCGTGAACGTGAAGCCGTCCAACGAGGCCCCGGTCGGCGGGCAGGGGCTCAACGGCTCGACGACCCGGCCGAAGAACGTCACCTCCGGGGCGGACAGTTCGGTGACCGGCGGCCCCAAGGCCAAGGACCCGGTCGGCCCGGCGAACACCACGAGCACCACGCGGCCCGACCACACGACGACGTCCTCGTCCGGCAAGCCGACGCAGGTCGACTCCCCGAAGACGAACAGCGCGCGGCCCGACACCTCGACATCGGCCGGCGAACCCACCTCCACCCCCAAGGGCACCTCCCCCGGCACCGCGCACCCGGTCACGGGCGACGGGCCGCGCCCCGCCACCACGCACCAGCCAGGACAGCAGGGCAAGCCTGTCGAGAACACCCCGCAGCACGGCTCCTCGACGCACGAGCAGAACGGCGGCCGCGGCCCGAACGAGACCGCCGGTGCGAACTCCCCGCACCAGACCTCCGAGTCCGGGACGAGCCCCACCACGTCCGCGGCCTCGGGTAACGGCGGCAAACTCGCCGCCCACGAGGGGACGCACGGCCCGTCGGGCACCAAGGGCACGCAGGGGGAGCCCGTCCGGGAATCCGGCGCACCCCACTCCGGAACCGCCAAGGACCAGCCGCAGCACGTCCCGAACCGCGGGGAACGGAACGCGGACGAGACCACCGGCGCGCACAACGAGGACGCCGGCCGGCACACCTCTCAGCCCGGAAACGTCGCCACTCCGCCCAAGTTGACGGGCGACGCCGCGACGCTGGCCAAACAGGACGGCGTGCACGTCGGCTCGGTGGCCAAGAGCCCGGAGATCCGCGAGACCCCGACGCCGCATTCCGCCACCGTCGAGAAGGGCGGCCACCCGCAGCAGCCCCTGGACAAGACGGCGCCGAACGAGCCGCGGTCCGGGCAGCAGTCCTCCTCGTCGGCGCACGGGGCGCAGACGGAAGAGCACGCCGGATCCCCGACCGGGAACCACGCGACGGAGAAGTCCCCTTCGAACACGAACGTGACGTCCGGCGAGAAGTCCGCCGCCAACGTCACGTCCGGGGAGAAGTCCGCCGCGAACGTCACGTCCACGGAGAAGTCCGCCGCGCACGCCACGTCCGGCGAGAAGACCTCCCCCACGAACCTCACGTCCACGGAGAAGCCGGCGGCCCACGCGGCGGACAAGTCGCGGCCCGTCCAGTCCACGGAGAAGGCCCCGTCGACCGAGAAGCCGTCGTCCACCGAGCATGCCCCGGCCAAGGAGAAGCCGACGTCGGAGAAGTCGTCTTCGGCTCATCAGTCGGCCGACGAGCCGAACGCCTCCGCGGCGAAGGAAGCACCGGCGAAGTCCGCGCCCACCAAGGCGTCCGCACACGAATCCACCGAGCACACCTCGGCGTCCTCCGGCAGCACGCATGACCCGGCGCACGACGCCTCTTCGCCGGGCGAGCACACCAAGCAGGGCGAGCACGTCAAGGAGCCGCACGGGAGCGGGCATGCGGGCGAGCAGCCCGCGCCCGTGCGGCCCGACGAGCCGAACCCGGCATCCACCACGTCGGCGTCCGACCACTCCGCGCCGAAGTCGGCGGAGCACGGCCCGACGGCCGCGAAGGAGAAGACCTGGGCCGCCGAGCACGACTCGGTGCGCAAGGACTTCGCCGAGAAGCTGGCCGGGGAGCAGAGGCTCGCCGACGCCAGGGAGCAGCTGCGGGACCGGTTCGTGCAGACGTCCAAGACGTCCAAGGCCCTGCGGGGCCTGAACGAGGCCGATCGCCAGAAGGTCTTCGACGGGCTCGTGCACGACGCGGAGACCAAGCACGGCAACGTGTTCAAGCCGGAGTCCGAGGGCCACGCACACAGCCCGGCGGATCTCGCCAAGGCCGAGAAGCAGTGGCAGCGGGAGCTGAAGAACCTCGGCGACTCCGTCCGTGGCCGCGCCCAACTCCACGGCATGAAGCCGAAGGTGGACGCGCGCATCAACCATGCGGTGGAGCGGGCGGAACAGCGCTGGAACTCCGAGGGCCACCAGCCGGACGTCGTCAACGCGGCGTCCAAGGAGTACCGGAACAGCCTTGAGCACGCCTACGAGCATTCCTACGGCCAGCTGAAGGAGAAGGCGCACTGGAAGGTCGACGACCCGGCCGGGCGCTTCTCCCGGATGGCCGACGACCTCAAGAAGGGCCTGCCGGACCGGATCGACCGGCACGCCAGGACCCACGACATCCTCAGCACCACCGACAAGATGGTCGAGCGTCATCTGACCAGCTGGAAGGAGTCCGGCTCCGGCTGGTCAAGCCGTGACCTGTCGGAGATCCGGCAGCGCTACGGCGCCAACTCCCACAACCTGTTCGAGCAGATGGTCAGCGACGAGCTGAAGGCGCTCCCCAAGGCCCGGCTGACCCCCGCCGCCGAACACGCCGCCGTGACCCGGGCAGCAGAGAAGTGGGGGAAGGTCGAGGCCGGTGTGAGCGAGAAGCTCGCGGCCGAGCTGAAGGCGACCGAGGACATCCGGCACTTCCTGGACGAGCTGCCGGACCGCTTCGGCGACGCGAACCCGCACCACCTCGCCGCCGACCTGCGCCAGCACTCCGGCAGCGTCCAGTCGTCCATCCGCGCAACGGCCCACGACCTGCTCGCCGACATCCGGCGCGACCCGCTGGACAGCAGGTCCGTAGGGGTGGACACCACCACCAAGCACGCCCTGGCCGATCTCGACAAGAGCATTTCCGGGCGCCTCAACTTCGAGGCCGAGGCCCATCGGCAGTGGAAGACCAGCCATGATTCCCTGCCGAACCAGAAGGACCTGGGCAAGCAGGGCAGCTGGGTGCGGTCCCGGCTCGACGACCTCTCCATGGACGCGGTGGCCGACGCCCGTAAGCGGCTGAGCGGCACCGACTACGCGCCGCAGCACGTCAACAAGGCGCTGCACAGCCTGGAGCACACCCTCACCGACCTCAAGAAGTCGGCGCCCGACCTGGCGAAGACCGCGGAGCAGTTGCCGCACGCCGCCGCCGAGGCCAAGTCGGTATGGCACGACATGGCCGGCGACCGGCACGGTCTCCCCTCTTCCAAGGTCGACGCGCTGGGTTCGGACTTCCACGACAAGTGGATGTCCGGCTACGACAAGGTCTGGTCGGACGGCCGGCTGGACGGCGCCCGCTGGAAAGACACCGAGCCCTCCCCCGTGCCCGGCCAGGATCCCGCGGTGGACGCCGCGCACACCGCCGGCAAGGAAAAGCTCACCGACCACTACACACACGTGCTGGAACTGGCCGAGACCCGCAACCGGCAGTTGCAGGGTCTGGCCGGGAAGGTCGACGCGGCGGCCAAGGACTGGATGCCGCTGGACGAGCGGGTCCGCCACCTGAACACCGAGGACAAGGCCCGCCTCACCCCGGCGGAGCTGAAGGACGCACGGGCCACGGCCGAGCGCCGTCAACTGCTGGGCACGTCCGTGACCCGGCCCACCAAGGCGGACATCACAGCCGTCCTGGACGAGGTCACGGCCGAATTCCACGCCGAGTTCAAGAAGCTGACCGAGGTCGGCGAAGGCCGTCCGCTCACCGCGGCCGAGCACCAGGAGCTGAGCAAGACCTGGGACGCGTTCCACGAGCAGCTCGTCAACAAGCTGCCCGAGCGCTTCGACCTGCGCCAGTCGCTGGCCGAGCGGGACCTGATGGCCAACCGGCCGCTGGACGAGAACCTGGCCCGGACGTACAAGGACAACCCGCTCGATCCGGAACTCGTGAAGTCGGTCCGGGAGAAGTACCAGGCGGACATCGACGGCGCGAAGGACCTCACACCGGACCAGGCCCACACGGTCGGCACCGAGGCCGAACGGTTCGCCTTCGCCAAGGAGGTGCAGACCCGCGTCGACCACTTCATGGAGCACTACGACGCGGCGTCCGGCAAACGCGGCGGCGATGCCCGCATCGATGACGATCACTTCAACGACGGCGGCAGGAAGGGCTGGGAGCTCTCCGCCCGCGATCAACTGCTGGACTCGTTCGGCGACATGAAGCAGTTGCAGGCCCAGGGCTGGGCGCGCCAGGACGCGGCCGACTTCGCACTGGACAGCACCCTCACCCGCCTCCGTGAGCACCTGCGGGTCGAGCAGGACCTGCTGCCGGGGCTGAAGGAGAAGCTGGACGACGCGGCCTCCCTGCACGCGCTGGACTCCGGGAGCAAGCCGACCGGCGAAGCGCTGGACAACCTCAAGGCCGACGCGCTGGAGAGCCTCAAGAAGGACCTCCGCGCCACGGTGGACGACGCGTTCGCCACCTTCAACGGCGGGATCGAGCCGACCCGGCACGGGCTCGGCGAAGCGGTGTCGTGGAGCAAGCACACCACCGACTCGATGCTGAGCGGACGCGCGCTCAACGACCGGTTGCACTACCACTCCGAGGTCAACCAGCGCCTCACGCAGCTGCGGGACACCGCGGAGAACAACCTGTCCCACGACACGGGAACGATCAACCGGGTCGTCGACGACCTCAGCACGCAGCTGAAGGCCGAAGCCGAATCCCTCCTCGACGGGCTGCGCAACGGGAAGGAACCCCTGCTCGGCAAGGAACTCGACCCCCGTTTCCGGCAGTGGCGGGCGAACTCCGGCAAGCTCATCGACGACCTCCGTACCCATCTCGAACGGGACGCCTACCGCGAGGCCGCCGTCAGGGAGGCCGGCCACACCTTCGAGAAGCGGTTCTTCGACTACGACGGGTTCAGCGCACCCCACGAGGACGGCTACGCGGACGTGGCGTCGTCCTTCCGGGAGGACTGGGTCGCGCTGCACGACCACTTCCACGGCAACAGCAGCGCCGACCTGAAGCAGTGGCTGGAGCACGAGAAGGACAGCACCGACGCCTTCGCGAAGGGCGCACAGCAGCGTGCCGATGAGCGCATTCAGACTGCGCTCAAGAAGGAGCGGACGGCAGCGAAGGAAGCTGCCACGGCGCAGGACGCGGGCGCGCCGCCGGCCGGCAAGGACATGCCCACGGCGGAGCCCACGAAGGTCACAGGACCCACCCACGAGCATCCGGCCCCGGCCCGGACCCACGACTCCGTCCAGGCCCAGACCGTCGCCAAGGACGCCGGCGCCACCCACGAGCAGCCGACGCAGGTCCACGCCGAGCAGTCCCACGCCACCACCCGGACCCAGGCCGTCACCGAGGACACCGCCACCACGCACGACAACCCGGCGACGGACCACACGCAGCAGACCCACGACACCTCCGGCCGGGCGTCGGAGCATGTCACTCAGGACCAGGTCACCGGTGCGTCCGCAGACGTCTCGACGGTGGACACCGCGGGCAAGACCTCCGGACACGAGGCCGGCGCGACGTCCCAGGACACGCCCATCACCTCGTTCTCCCTCCCCTCGGCCACGTCCCACCTGCTGGGCCACTACGACGCCCGCATGGATCTCGCCGTGCAGCGGAACACCGACCTGGCCACGCTCCCGGAGCGGGCGGAGGCGGAGTACCACCGCTGGATGGACGAGTCCGAAGCAGCCCGTACGGCAGCGCCGGAGAGCGAGCGCGGGCCGGAAGCGCACCTGACCGACGCGGACCGCAAGACGATCCTGGACACGCTGCACAAGGATCTCATCCGCGACTTCGACAAGATCGTCGGCGGGGTGCGCAAGGGCTCCTCCACCCACGCGCCTCCGGCGCTGAAGACGTCCTGGAAGCAGCAATTCGATCTGCGTATCGGTGAGTTGAGTGAGCGGTACCAGCAGCGGCTGACCGACGTGCGCCTGACCAGCTCGGCGTCGCAGAGCGTGGACGCCTACGCGCACGAGCAGCTGCCCGAGGAGGCGCCGCAGCGTGCGCAGCTCATCGAACTGGTGAAGAAGGAATACGTCGCCGACGCGCTCAAGGAGGCGCAGCGCGCACGCGCCGTGTCCCAGGACCTGCCGTCCTCGGTCAGCCCCTCCACCTTCAAGGCGTCGTCCGACACCGCGCGCAAGACCCTCCAGGACACGCTGGAGGCCCGTTTCACGCACGCCCGGCAGACCCTGACCCGGGCCGAGCGGGTGCTGAAGACCTTCGACGGGTACGACGCCCAGGGCAAGATCAGCGGCGGCCCTGCGACCATGCAGACCTCCGCGGACATGCTGCGCTCCGTCCAGCACGAGAAGGCGCTCCACCAGCTCGCGGACGCCTACCACAGCCCGAACGGCTTCCGTAAGTACGGTCCCCAGCACTCCGCCACCGCCGAGAAGGCGCTGAACGCGGCAGAGGCGGATCTGCACCGCCACCTCACGGTCGAGTACGAGATCGCGCCGCAGGGCGACCACGTCATCGACACCGCCGCCAAGGACAACGCCGGCGTCACGGACCAGATGGTCCGGGAGGCCAAGGCGAGTCTCCGCCAGGACCTGCACCACGTCGCGAACCGCTGGGGCGCCAAGAACCCGCCGCAGCCGCTGTCTTCGGGCCACTCCTTGGAGGAGGGCCGGTCCCTCGCGGAAGAGCTGCCGTTCCCGCACGTGCAGTCGCAGACGGGGGGGAAGTCCCTGGCGGAGGAGACGGGCACCCTGCTGGCGCCGTCCGCGCTCCAAGCGCGCCTCGAATTCCACCAGGAGCTGCACAGCGCCGTCGACGCCCTGCGGGACAAGGTGCGCGGACACGGCAACGGTCTCAGCGCCGAGGGCGAACAGCGCGTCATCGAGGCGAAGACCCTGGAGCTGGCGGCCGCAGCCGAGCAGCACATCGGCTTCCTCAAGGCCGGTGAGCCGGTGCGGACCGGCAGGAGCGCCGACTCGCGCCTGGTGGAGTGGCACGCGGAAGCGGACCGCATCCAGGACGGGCTCGGCGCGCGGATCGACTCGGAGATCCGCCTGGAGTCGACGGTGCACGACGGCGGTGAGGTCTTCCGCGGCAGGTACGGCGCTGTGCAAGGGCTCGCGGAACACCTCGACGACGCGGATCTGGGTGGCTTCGCGGGCGACGCGGCAGCCTTCCGGCACGACTGGACCACGCTCCACGAGCGGTTCCACGGCGACCCGGACGTCGATACCGAAGCCTGGCTGGCCAAGGAGAAGACGTCCGGTGACGTATTCCGCAAGGGCCTCCGGGAGGGCCGGGCCGTCGGCGCCTACGAGGCCGGGCGGACGGCGCTGGAAGACGCGCTCCGCGACCTGAAGAAGGTCCCGGACGTAGCGGCCCAGGGCCGGGTCACCACCGCCGTGCGGGAGTTCGAGCACGTGCGCTCCGGTCCGCACGGCAAGGACGCGCTCCAGGCCGACCGGCTGCTGGAGGAGGCGCGCGCCGAACTGGCCCGCATCCGTGCCGAGGCGCCGGTGGAGGGCGCTGCCGACTACCGCGCGCAGAACAAGGAACTGGCGGAGCTGCACAAGCAGCGCACGGCCCGCGCAGAGAAGGCGTCCGCTGCGGACCTTGAGAGCGAGTCCGCAGGCGCCGGCCAGGAGTCGCCGCGTTCCGACGCGCAGACCCTGTCCCAGGACGTCCACGGCGGGCAGCAGGAGACCGTCGACTACCGGGCGCAGAACGAGAAACTGGCGCAACTGCACAAGGAGCGTGCGGCACGCGCCGAGGACGCGTCCGCCCGCGGCGACCAGCCCGGCATATCCCGCGCGAGGGCCGCCCGCGAGCCCCGCATCAAGACCATGCAGGACCTCCGGCGCGAGAGCGCGTCGCAGGCGAACGGACCGGCCGGCGGCGGCACGACCAGCAACGCCAACGGGACGATGACCGAGCTGGAAAGCCCGCGCCCCGAAACCCAGCACACCCACGGGACGACGGCGGACGAGACGGCCGCGCACGCCGGTCAGGAGCCGGCGGCGGCCACGCTCACCGGGCCGAAGACCCGCATCCAGGCCGCCAGGGACGAAGTGGTGCGCACCGAGCGCGCGATGGTGCAGGCCAGGTCCGACCGGTACCTGGTGCGGCAGTACGAGCACTGGACGGCGAAGGCCGAGGAGGCGGCCACGGCCACCGACACGGCCCGTGCCGAGCACTACCGGGCGCAGGCCGGGCAGCTCATCGACGGTCTCGACGTGCAGGGCATCGAGACCCGGCTGACCGCGGCCCATGAGGCGCACGAGCAGGCGAAGGCGGAGCTGGCCGCGGCGCAGGTGGCCGAGGCGAGCCGGCGGGCACGGAACGCGGCCGCCGATGCGGCCCGGCGGGCGAAGGCCGCGTGGGCCACGGCCAAGCAGGCGCACCAGGCCGCACAGGCCGAAAAGGCCAAGGCGGTGGCGGCGGACGAGGACTCCGAGAGCCACTTCACGGCGGCTCTCGACGCCTCCGAGCAGCACAAGCACGCCCGGCTGACCGTCCGGGAGCGCCGGGAGCAGCACGACGCTCTCGTCCGCACGGAGCGGAACGAGCGTGCCCGGCAGGACATCCGGGCACGGCAGACCGCGGTCGAGCACCCGGCCACGGAGTCCGCGCCCGCGCACCCCGTTCCGACGGGATACGTGTATCTGGGCTCCGGATCCGAGGCGGTACGCCGGGCCGATGCCACGCTCCAGCTCCTGGGCGCGGGCGCGCAGGCGCGGATCGTCCCCTGGAACAGCGAAGGCCAGGTGGAGTCCCCGGCCTGGTTCGCCCAGCACCTGGGCGACCGCACGACGGTGTGGACCGGGGCCGATGACGTCCAGGTCGACTTCCCGTCCGTGCAGGCGCTCGTCCAGCCGGCCGCGGTATCCGGCCCGGTGCTGATCCAGTTCCTGGACACGCAGGGGAACGTCCTGGCGCCCGAGCACCTGCCGGCGTCCGTGGACTCCCCCGGGACGGCCTTCGCGCCGCACGACGAGCGGGCCGCCCAGGAGGAACTGGCCCGTATCCAGCAGTCCGTTCGCGACGCCGAGACGGCGCTCAAGGCGGCGCAGCGGGCCGAGCGGAAGGCAGCCGACGCGGCGGATCGCGCCTGGGAGGCCGCGTCGGCGGCGGATGCGCGGCTGACCGCGGCGGAGCAGAAGCTGGACGCGGCCGATGAGCTGGCCACCGGCACGAAGTCGGCGGCTCTGCAGGCCGTGAGGGCGGCGCGGCAGGCCCGTGCGCGGGCGCTGGCGCCGGCCTCCGGACAGACCACGGCATCCGGCTCCACCGGCACGCTCACCGCCCTGTACGAAGCCGCGGCCGACCGCCTCGCGGAGGCGCTCAAGGCCACCGACGAGTTCGATCGGGCCCAATTCGCCGTCCTGGAAAGCGGGGACCAGCACGGCCCCCTCGTCCAGGCCCTGTCGGAGGCGGCAGCGCGGAAGAACCTGACCGAGCAGGCCGCGCGCGACGCCTTCGAGCAACTCGTCGCGGCGCAGCAGGACATGACCGCGGCGGAGCAGGTCACGGCGGAGTCGCAGGAGTGGATCACGGTCTCCGAACCGGCCGTCCAGTCCGGCCAGGTGCCGCAGGACTGGAATGTCGACGAGCTGATGGAGGTCGACGACCAGTTCTGGCAGCAGGTGGTCGAGGACACACAGCAGGGCGGTTCGCTGAGCCACTCGGAAGCAGCGCAGTGGCTCGCCGGGCTCATGCTGGACGTCCGGGGGGTGGACGTCGAGCAGCTGATGTACCTGCTGGCCGGCCATGTCCCGCCGACGGGGCGGCAGGCGATCGACGAGTTCGACCGCGCGTTCTTCGGCCATGCATCAACAACTCTCCCTGTGGCGCTCAACACGGCAGTGGGGCTGATGCTGCTGGACAGCACGCACGCCGTGCAGGTCCTGGAGCACGTCTACGCCTCCGTACCGGGCGGCTGGGACCTCGATCTGCGCGATCTCGCGTCCGACGTGCCCGCGTCGGCCCAGCCGCAGGTGCAGGCGTTCGTCACCCGGCTCTCCTTCCACCTGGGCGATGGCAACCTCGCCGCCGCCATGCAGCTGCTGAACGGGCTCGACCGCGATCTGCGCAAGGTGTGGGCGGTCCAGGACACGTTCACGGAGCTGTACGCCATGGACCTCAGGGACTCGCTGCTGGGGCTCCCCCACGGGCCGCAGCAGGCGGAGTTGATCGGGCACATCCTCGGCGACCCCACCACCGTTCCGACGGCGTCCGTCGAGCAGGTCCACGAGTGGTATGCGCGGCTTGAGCAGCTGCAGTACCACCACCCGGACTTCGGCCAACTGCCCATGCCCAGCGGGCATCCCGAGGAGGGCTGCAACCTGCGGGCCCACCTGTCGGCGATGAAGCTTCAGCAATGGGGGGCGCCGGTCAAGAAGATCGTCGTCTCCCGCACCGAGCCGAAGCTGTCCGTGCTGTCCCCCAACGCGGCCGGTGCCACCCGCAGTGCGCCCCGCCTCGTCCAGTGGCACTACCACATCGCCGTGAGCGTCCCCACGACGATGGCGGACGGCACGGTCCGGTTCATGGTTCTGGACACTGCCCTGGGGCTCGGGCCGGTGACCGACACCGAGTGGCTGGCCACCGTCGGCGTCCAGCAGTCCGAGGCCGATCAGTACGTGGGCTCGCCGTCCGAGGTGTCCGCACAACTCACAGCGAACACGGTCAAGGACCCGGACAACTGGACCACGATCAACACCGGGCTCTTCCCCAAGAACCGCCCGGTCATGGTGATGACCGACGCGTTCTCACCGGGATTCCCCAATCCCGGTGAGAAGCAGTTGGGCTCACTGCGCGAGGTGGACGACCTGTATCGTCACGTCCTGGACATGCTCACCGAGTACACCATGGAGCAGTTGGCCCGGGAAACGCTCAACGAGGTGCACGACGAGCTGGCGGTCCGGCAGCACAGGGACGACGACGAGACCCGGCAGTGGGCGTCGGACACCTATGACCGGATGCAGTTGAACGGGCTGCTGAACGATGACCCGCTCTTGGAGCTCGGCCTGCGCGCCCTGCTGCCGGACACCCACCCGGCCCTGCACGGCTCGAACGAGTCGGACATCGACCGCCTCATGCGGGAGGCTCTGGAGGGAGCGGTCGGCGGCGAGGCGCTGACCACCGACGACCTCCTGTCCGGCATGACCTGGCAGCCGCAGCCGCAGGGCGCTCAGCAGTCCCGGCCGGCCACGTCCGGTGGCGCACGCCAGCGGATCGGCGCGTGGCTTCGCAACACCGGTGCGGCGCAGCGTGAGGAGCTGCTGAGCAACCGGTACGGGATCAAGATCGGCCCGGCGAACGGCGAGGCGCACTTCAGCCACTCCATGCTGGACAAGATCACCAAGGTGTTCGACGGCCTTCCCTCGAAGGACGTGGCCGACAACGTCTATCTCCAGTCCATCACGGCCGATAGCTCCCAGGGGCCCGTCAGCTCCTACATCATCGACGACCGGCACATCCGCATCTCGCACCCGCTGCACATGCCCTCCTGGATGTACACCAGGCTCGACCGCGGGAGCGCGGCACAGCGGTGGCTGATGGACATGGTGGCGATGTCGGACTACCAGGGTCTCCGCATCGCTCGTGCCCTCGGGATCCAGGGCCCGCGGCGTCATGTCATGGCAGGGGTCTCCGACGTCCTGGCGCACGGCAACCTCGTCGAGTGGACGCTGCGCCACGAGGTGGGCCACTCGGTGGACATGCGGATGGGGTGGGTTCTCAAGCACAGTGGCGAGGACCGATTCGGCGGTTGGAGCACGTACTACGTCAATCTGCGACCGGTCGCCAAGGCGTTCCTCGCCGGTGTGGGCATCGACGACGAGGCGCTGAGCAACCAGGTGGCGGAGCGCATCGAGGCGCAGGCCATTCGGAAGGACCCCGGCGCTCTGGACCGGCTCCCCAAGGAGCTGGCCGGCAGCGACACGGACCGGCTCGACCGTCTGACGCGCATGGTCGGCAAGATGCGGATGGCCGCCGCGCAGCCGTGGACGCTGGATGACGGCGGTGCGGCGCAGCTGACGCACGACGGCCGCATCTACCAAATCAGCCACGGCGGCCACTGGGTCAGCTACCTGGCCGATGCCCGCGAACACGCCGTCTCCAACTACCAGTTCGCCACCCCCGACGAGTGGTTCGCCGAGACCTACGCGGCCTACCACGACCCCCGGACGATCAACCCGCCGCGGGGCCGGCTCGACCCGCGGGTGGTGCAGTGGTTCGTCGAAGACCTCTACGCCGATCCCGAGCCGGTGACCGTCGCACCGGAGAGCACCGCCTACGAGGACGTGGTGCTGGAGACGTCGGACGGCACCACCGTGCGTGCCGGCGACATCGACCACCTGCGGATCGTGGCGCCCGGCACCAAGGCCCCGGCCGGCCGGTCCTTCCACAGCTGGGACGATGTCAAGGTCCGGCTGCGGACGCACACCGATCTGGACCTGACGCAGCAGTACTTCGCGCACTACGACCAGGCCGGATCGCCGGGCAAGGTGCACCTGAACGCGCGCCGGCCCGTGCCGTGGGACCGTACGAACCCGATGTACCTGGCGCTGCTGCACGGCACCCGCGGCTGGCTGACGGTGCCGGTGAACGGCAAACCCACCCACGTGAACGGCAGCACCTTCGGCAAGGCGCTCGGGCGGCGCCCCAGCATCACCGAGCTGCGGGAGAAGGCGGGCAGCACCGCCCAGATCATCCTGGCCGCCTGCGAGGCGGGCGCCGTCGACGAGCACGGCCGGTCCGTCGCGCAGCAGATCGCGGACGAGACCGGGCTCACCGTGTGGGCGCCCACCACCCAGATCGCCGCCACCCCGGAGCTCTCCGGCATCAGCTTCCTCCTCTACCGCGATGCCGACGGCAAGACGGGTGAGTGGCGGAAGTTCACCCCGTCGTCCACGAGCGTCCACGGCAGCGGTGAGCAGCAGGCCGGTCCCGTCCTGTCGGGCCCGCCCCGGATCACCGTGCCGCTGCCCGTCGCCCGGTCCGGCGCGGTCACGGTCGGCACGCCGCAGTCGCAGTCGGAGACGTCCCAGGTAGAGGTCCAGTCGGACACGTCCGATGGACAGGTCGAGCCGGACACTCAGGAAGAGCTCCAGCTTCCGGACGAGGTCCAGGAGCTGAGCCACGTCCAGGAGTTGAGCCACGACCTGACGACCGCCGAGGCGTCCCAGGAGCCCGCCCACGGTTCACCGGAGTGGCAACAGCTCCGTACCGCGCACGCCTTCGAGTGGCACGGCAACGACGTCGACGCCGCGGTGCAGTTCATCACGGTGCGGCTCCGTCAGGCCGGCTCCGGTGCCGCCTCCCTGGTGGTCTTCCCCCGCTCGGACGGCCGCGCCGCCGACCAGCTGCAGGCCAAGAACATTGACGGCCGTGTGGTGTGGGCCGACGCCGCGCACCCGGAGGAGCAGTACCGGTCCCCCGCCAAGCTGCTGCGTCCCGGGCGGCGCGACGTCACCTCCATCGACATGGACGCCGAAGGCAGGCTGCTGGCGCCTTCGGACGAGTTGCTGGCGCTGGGTGAGGGCGCAGATCTCTTCCCCCATCTGCTGCCGCACTTCCCCGTCGTCCTCAGCGACGGCTCGGACCCCGTGGAGGACATGCGGTGGCTGTTCCCCGAGGCCGTGCCGCCGATCGGCTTCGGCGGTGTCTCGAAGCAGCATCCGCTGGGCACGTTCGGCACCGTGCTCGAATTCCACGGTGTCCGCTTCGACGGGATCAGTCTGCCCGGCGCCCCGCAGACCCGTACCTTCACGGACCTGGTCACCGAGCTGCTGCCCGATGACATCGCCGACGGCGGTGACCTGGAAGCGGCCTTCCGTGCCGAGCTGCGGGCCACCATCGCCCGCAAGACGCCCCGTGACTTCGCGCAGCAACTGGTCGACGAGGGCGTCCAGTTGACGCTTCCGGGACGCTGGGGCGGCGCCAAGCGCACCGTCACGCTCAACCTGACCGGCATCAACCGGCACCGTGCCACCCTCGTCGACGCGCCCTACCGGCCGTACGGGACGAAGAGCCTCGGCCTGCAGGAGCCGGGTTCCGACCGCTCGACGGGCACGTCCGAGAGCGTCAGCAACAGCCGCAGCCTGAGCGGGGGCGAGAAGCTCACCGCCATCGCGGCCGGGCCCGTCGCCGTCACGCCCAAGGTCGGCGTCAGCCTGTCGTCCTCGCGGAGCTACGGCCAGAGCCGGAGCACCAACGCGTACAGCAACCCCTCGCTGGGGCTCGACGGTGAGCTGAGGCAGTTCTCGTTCTCCGGGACGACTCTGACCGTCACCACGTCGGGCCCCGGCTCGCAGTCCGTGCACAGCTTGGTGACCGGGGACCTGACGGTGGCGTTCCCCGCCCAGCTGACCGAACTCGCCGCGAACGGCACCACCGCGCCCTTCCACGCAGAGCTGCCCGATGCGGCGACCGGCGCCGCGCTCGAACGGCTCACCAGGGAAGCACGGCGGTTCTTCTTCATCCCCCAGCAGATCGGCGGGCTCCGCCTGATCCGGGACCACCTGACGGGCGACTACCTCAGCGCCAGGCCCGGCACTGCGCTGCACGACTACCTGCACAGCCGCATCGGCGAGCTGAGCATGATGGCGGACCTCGCCAGGACGCTGGAGGGCGGCATGACGCTGCCTCCGGTGCCGGTGAACGACAAGGAGTTCCTGACCCTCTCGCTGAAGGCACAGGTGCGCGGCGTCGTGCGGATCGCCGACGCCACCGCCATCCCCACCGTGCTCAACAGCCGCTGGCTGGAGCTGCAGGGCGCCTCCACCAGCACGGGCGGCGGCTTCGGCCTCACTCTGGGGGCGGCGTTCGGGCCGGGCGCCGGCCTGCTGCCGAGCACGGTCGCGCCCTCCGCGTCGCTCAAGCTCGACCTGGGCACGTCGACCGCCTTCAGCAGCGCGGGCGACACCGGCGGCGGACGCTGGCACACCGCGCGCTACAACGGCGACAGCGTGCCGTACCTGATGACGATCCGTCTGGAGGTGGGCTCCCGGCCGCTCGGGCACACCACGGGCCGCGAGCACGTCGAGGACATCTCGGTCGTCGTGCGGGTACCCGCCGAACTGGCCGACGCCTTCCAGCACACGATGGCCACGGTCGTCGCCCAGGAGACCGGCGCGCTTCCCCGTACCGTCGGGCCGCTGCCGATCACCTTCCCGCGGCAGCCGGGCGAGCCGGTGACCGCTCCCCCGGCCGAACTGACGCAGCCGACCGGCAGTTCAGGGCTGTTCGGGCCCGCCGGGCTCTCCGGCGCGTCGAAGGTCCGCGACAGCCTGCGCGAACAGTTCCTGAACGCCGGCCGGACGACCCGCACACCGGAGTGGACACGGGGCGAACTGGCCTCGCTGGACACGTTCCTGGACAGCCACTTCAACACCGTCTCGCTGGAGACCCGGTTCACCCAGCTGTTCTCCACCGAGGGCCTCACCCGGACCTTCCCGCGGCTGCTGGCCTCCGGAGAGACGGAACTGGTCACCTTCCAGGTGCGCGCGGAGCGCGCCTCCACCGGGGCAGTGGGCTCGCCGATCACCCCGGTGTCCTCGGTGTACCTGCCCGAGGGCGGGTTCGACCTGTGGCCGAGCGCCATGCGGGACTTCACCAACACCGAGTCGCACGGCTCGTCGGTGGCGCTGACCGTCGGCCTGGCATCGGGGTTCGGGCAGGTCTTCACCCCTGAGAGCGACGTGAAGCTGTTCTCGCACAGCCACGCCGCCAAGAACGGCCTGACCTCCTACGCCTACGTACTCTCCGGCCTCAACTACGCGGGTCCGGTGCGCCAGTTCACCTACCGGACGGTCTTCAGCCCGTCCGTCACGGTGCAGCGGATACCGGCACCCGACTCGTCCCGGACGCTGAACCGGGCCGCCCGCCTCCTGACCCGCGGCACGGACCAACAGCAGTTCACCCCGCGCAAGTTCAGCCCGGCCCTCCCCATCGAGGGCGAGGCGCGGTGGCTGGCCCCGGCCGTGTCCGGCACCGTGTCAGGTCCCTCCCGTGCGCTCAGCGGACCGGTCGCACTCACCCAGCACGACCGGGTGCTCGGCGTGACCGGCTCGGACACCGTCCATGAACAGGCCATCGCGCTGCTGACCGAGCTGGGTGTCCCGGAGGACCTGGCACGGCACCACCTGGAAACCGCCGTCACGCACGACCAGTTGGTGGCCGCGCTGCACATCGGCGCCGGCTCACTCGCCGGACAGGTGGTCCTGGACGGCCTGCTCACCGACCGCAAGGTCCGGCTTTCCGTCCAGGCGGAGATCGTCGACGCGGAGGAAGAGCCGGGAACCGCCGACCTGAGCTCGTTCGACCTCACCGAGTACTCGGCGGGCTTCTCCGGTGTCAACAGCGCCACCACCAACCACGGCAACCACAGCCACTCCGGCACCTTCAGCGGCGGCACCGGGGAACTGACGGGCGGCGGCGGCTACGCACGCTCCTACTCCCCCGGCAAGAGCCGCAGCGTCTCGGAGATCACCAACGTCAACACGGGCCGCTACATCTCCCGCGACAAGGTCCCGCACCGCAAGCGGGTGGGGCGGGTCGTGCTGCGGATGACCGCACGCGCCGAGAACATCAACCAGTTCGGCTCCTGGTCTCCCGACAAGCGCACCGTCCTGGTCGAAGCCTCACAGGGCGTCACCGTCACCTACCTCCACCCGCAGTGGCCCACGCCCGACGCCGCCCTCGTCGCCAAGGTGCCCGCCACACTGCCGGTCGTGCAGATTCCCCTCTCCTCGGTCAGCGAACGCTTCCTGCCCGCTCCGCAGGAGACGGAGACCGTGGCACGGCCGCAGCGCACCGTACGTTTCCAGGACGAGGACCCGACCCAGCTCAGCCACAGGGTCATGACCGAGCTCGGAAGGAAGCTCGGCCTGCGCGGAAAGGGGGCCCGCGACGCACTGTGGACGGTGCACACGCCCGGCGCGACCCTGCCCGGAACCCTCGACACGGTCCTGACCACGCGCTCCCTGCACGCGATGGGCGAGAGCCTGCGCGGCCCCGGCATGGTGCTGCACACCGTGGTGCCGGGCCCCGGTCACCGCAAGCGCATCCAGATGGTCATCCGCTTCCACCGCGGCCAGGAGGCGACGTTCACCGGGCTGCTCACACCGGGCACCGTCAGCCGCTACACCCAGTCCAACACCCGCCAGGAATTGGCCACCAGCCGCACCCGGGCGAAGGGCAACAGCTTCACCGCCCTGTTCTCGGGCGGCTCGGCCTCCTACGGCCGCACGTCGAGCAACTCGCAGAGCCTCACCGAGGCGCAGCTGACCCGCCGTCACGACGGGCACACCGTCACCGACTCGCTCGCCTCCTTCCTGCTGGACGGGGAGCTGGAGATCACCATCCAGCAGACCGTGCAGGTCTCCCGTAGCGCATCGACGCTCAGCATCGACCTGGCGCGACAGGCCGCCCAGGTCATGCAGACCGTCACGGGCGGCAAGCACACGGTGCGGATCCCGATGCGCGAGGAAATCGCCGTCCCGCTCGGTGAGCTTCAGGGCACACTGCCCCGGCCGGTGGCACAGCCGGTCGTGCGTCCGCTGAGTCCGCTGCGCTCCCGCAACGAGGTGGCGGCGGCCCGGCAGTACGGGATCGCCTCCGAGCACCTGGCCCGCAAGGCCGTGAGCGTGATGCTCAATCCGACGGCGGCGCGCGGGCTGCTCGACCAGGTGGTCAAGAAGATGTGGGAGGGCGACGAGGAGCTCCGTGACCTCGTCCGGCGTGGCCAGTTCTCGCTGGACGGCCTGTACCGCTTCCTCGACCCGAACGTCCTCGCACGCCATGTGCTGCTGCACGGCCTGGACAGCGTGCCCACCGCCGTGGGCCCCGCTCTGCGGGCCGTCGGCGGGCCGCTGACCGACACCACCGGCGTCCTCAAGATCGCCATCCTCCCGGCCGAGCAGGCCAGGTCGCTGGGCTGGCGGCCAGGAACGGCCGAGCGCAGCGACTACGGCTCGCAGAACAACGGCCTGACGACCGGCCAGAGCCTCACCCAGGACACGTCGCTCGGCTGGGGCCAGGCAAACGCGCAGGGCACCGCCAACGGCGGCGTCGCCTTCAGCCGGACCGCGGGCCAGTCCGTCTCCAGCTCCGGCTGGGCCATGAATCACGTCGAAGGCTCGGCGCAGGACACCCTCTGGCAGACCCACGACTTCGCGGACTCCTATGTCCTGGTGCAGGTCGATGCCGCCAACGAGCGCGGCCGGCTCGGCTGGACCGGCAAGTCGCTGACCGTCGTCTTCAAGGTCACCGACCTGCTGGCGATGCGGTTCTCGCCGGAAGCGGCCCTGCTGGGGCTCGGTGGCCTCGCGGAGTCGGCGATCCGTACGCCTTCCGGCTGGTTCGTGCCGCCGCACACGGCGGCCGGCTGGCACGACCCGGTGCTGCGGGACCTGGCGCACGCCCAGCAGCTCCCCGCCGTGGACGACACCCTCGTCTGGCAGGCCAAGGCCGGCGAGGGCGACACCGTCCTCGCGCACGGCAAGAGCCTGACGCACGCGGAGTTCGAAGAGCGCTACATCCGCCCCAACCTTGACCAGGACTCCGCCGGGCACGTCCTCACCTGGGAAAAGCCGGGCCCGGACGGCACCGTGCACGTCACGGCGCAGGCACCGGCGCCGGTGGACGAGGCGGAGGGGTCGGCGTCCCGGACGGACGACACCTCGCACGGGGCGGACGAGATCACGCCCGTCGCCCCGCAGTCCACGGCACCGAAGGCACAGAAGGACCAGAAGGGGAAGGAGCAGGAGGAGAGGCAGGAGCAGGGCGCGCAGGAGTCGTCCGTCGGCAACGAGCAGGCCGGGACGGTCTCCGCCACGGTCACCACGGCCACCGCGTCCGACGCCCGAGAGCTGCACCTGACCGACGTTTCCGGGACCGTCGAGAAGGCACCGGCGTCCGACGTGACGACGCCGACGGCCCACTCGCAGTCCCCGTCCCAGTCCCCGTCGCTGACCGACGCCGACGCCGACGAGGTCCTGGAATCCCTCGCGGGCCTGTTCACCGAATCCGCGCCCGCACCCCGCCGGCAGCCGCCGACCGGCTTCGCCGAGACGCCGAAGAGCTTCCCGCTGGGCACCTTCGGCAGCGTGGTCTCCTTCGACGGAGTCCACTTCGACGGCACCGAACTGCCCCGTGCCCAGGAGGAGGACGGCGGCAGCGAGCAGGCCGGCTCCGGGCCCCGCCGTATCGCCGACCTCATCGCGGGCCTGCTGCCGCCGGATGCTCCCGACTGGCTGCCGGGCGCCGTACGCAACGCGGTCGGCCGGCTGCTGTCCGGGCTGAGCCCCCGCGACTTCGCCCGGCGGCTGCTGGACGGCGGCCTGACCCTGCGCGAATCACAGGCGTCGCAGCCGTACACCGTCCGGATCACGCTCACCGGCATCCACCGCGACCGAGCCGTGCAGCTCGACGAGCAGTACCGGCCGCACGGGGAGAAGAACATCGGCCTCCAGGAGGCCGGCTCCAACCGGGGCGCCTCCCTGTCCACCGGTGTCGCCAACAGCGGCACTCTCACCGGCGGCGAGACCGGCTCGGTCGCCCTCGCGGGCGGCGGCCTGGCCCTGGGCCCCAAGGCCGCCTTCAGCACCAAGTCGACGCACTCCGAAAGCCACAGCCAGTCCCGCCTCGTCTACACCAAGCCGTCGCTGGACCTCGGCGGGGAGCTGACGCACTTCTCCTTCCCGGGTGCCGAGCTGACCGTCAGCACCACACCGCCCGGCGGCGGCACCTTCGCGCGCGCCGTGGTCGGCAACCTGGTGACGGCCTTCCCGTCCGAACTGGTCGAGCTGGCCGCCGGAAAGCCCAAGAACCCGTGGCAGCAGGGCCTTTCCGGCACGGCGACGATCGAGGCCCTGGACCGGTTCACCCAGCAGGTCCTGCGCTTCCCCTTCGTGGCCCAGCAGGTCGGCAACCTCGGCGCGCTCCGCGACCGGCTGTTCGCCGCGCACCTGGAGGCGCAGGCCGCATCGGAGCTGCACGAGTACCTGCACAACCGCATCGGCGAGTTGAACGTGATGACGGACCTCGCGTGGGTGCTGGGGGGTGAGACGACCCTGCCGCGGTTCCACCTGGCCGGCGGCGACGTCCTCCTCACCTCGCTCCGGGGACGCGTCCGCGCCGCCGAGCAGATCGCCGACGCCTCCGACATCCCCACCGTGCACAACAACCGCAGGCTGGGCATCCACGGCAACAGCACCGTTGTCGGCACCGGACGTTCGGTCAGCGGCGGGATGTCCGTGGCACCGGGGTCGGGTGTGCTGCCGCTGTTCTCCGCGAAGTCCTCGCCGCTCACGCTGTCCGCGAGCACCGCGTCCGGCTCCGGCGCCGGGTCCGACCTGGCCGGCGGGCAGTGGCAGACGGTGCGGCACAACGGCCCGAGTGTGCCGTTCCTGCTGACCGTCCGGCTCGACGCGAGTTCCCGCCTGCTCGGCCACCCCGGCCGGGCGTACTCCGAGGACGTCGCCGTCGTCGTGCGGGTGCCTGCCGACCAGGCCGACGACTTCCGCAAGGCGCTCGACGAGGCGATCCTGCGGGAGAACTCCGAGCAGAGCGGTGGGTCCACCGACCTGTACGCGCCGCTCACTGCGTCGCCGCAGGAGCAGGAGACCGCCGCCGTTCCCGCTCCGCCGCAGGAGCTGTCCAAGGCGACAGGACCCACCGGGCTGACCGAACCGGCCGCGCTCTCCGTCGAGTCGGACATCCGGAGCGAGCTGCGGCTGGCGCTGCGGGAGGCCGAGAAGAAGACCGGGATCTCCTCCTGGAGCGACGTCGAACTCGCCGACCTCACGGGCTTCCTGGAAGCCCACTTCCACCCGGCGTCGCTGAGCCACCAGATGGCGGAGCTGTTCTCGCCGGACGGCATCACGCGCCGGACGACCCGCCGGCTCCCGGACAACGTCCAGGAAGTGATCAGCTTCACCGTGCAGGGCGAGCGCATGCCCGTGACCGAGAACGGGACGATCGTCCCGACGTCCGGCCGGCGGATGCGCAACGTCGGCTTCGACCGCTGGCCCGCCGCCATGCGGGACACCGCCAACTCCGAGACGTACAGCGCCACTCTCGGGCTCAGCAGCAGCCTCTCCATGGGCATCGGCACCGTGGCGAGCCCGGGGTACGCGGCCGGCTTCTCGATGTCGCGCACCGATGGCAGGCAGCACGCGAACTCGTACTACACGTATCAGCTCCATGGGTACGCGTGGCCCGCGTCCGAGGAGAACGAGAGCGCTCTCTACACCTACCGGGTGCGCCTGCGGCTGTCGGTCACCGTCGTCCGGCTCACGCCGCACAGCCCCGTCGACAAGGCCGAGAAGCTGCTGCTCGACACCTGGGGCAAGGTGCACGGCGACGACGCCCCGCCGAAGCTCAGCGAGCACACCGCCCACCGGGGTGCGCTGAACGGCGAGGGCAAGTGGCTGGCGCCGGTCTGGCCGGAAGAGGAGACGACTCTTCCGCAGACCGCACCGGAACAGGCGGCGGCCGGTTCCGAGCAGACCCAGGAAGATTCCCCACAGCCGCTGGAAGACGCTCCGTACACGCTGACCCAACGCGACCGGGTGGTCGACGTGACCGGCGTGGAAGACGTACGCCGCAGCGTGACCGAGGTGCTGAAGCAGCTCGGCGCGCCCGAGGAGATCGCCGCTCTGCACGCCCAGGACCTGGTCACGTCCGACCAGCTCATCGGGGCGCTGCACAGCGCGTCCCATTCGGCGGCCGGCCGGTTCGTGCTCGACGGTCTGTTCACCGACCGGGATATCCGCCTTGTCCTCCAGGCCGAGATCAGCAACGTCCGGCGCACCCGTCCTGGCACTCTCGCCCTCACCACGATGGACCTCGACGAGCACTCCTCCGGGTTCACCGGCGGCGACTCCGTCACCACCAGCAACTTCTTCCGCAACCACAGCAACACCGTGAGCCTCAGCGGTGGTTCGGGTGCCGAGCAGGGCGGCGGCTCCGTCACCTACTCGGCCGGCGACAGCCGCGGCCGGAGCACCACCCGGATCCTGAACGTCAATCCGGGCCGCTACATCATGCGCAACGGCGTGCCGCACACGCTGCACACCGGGCGGATCACCTGGACGGTCACCGCGATCGGCGAGGACCGCAACCAGATCCGCACCTGGGCGTCGAAGAAACCGACGCCGGCGAACACCGTCATCGACGACGGCGTCCTCTTCCTCCAGCCGCAGCTCCCCACGCCCGCCCCGGCCACCACCGCTCCCGGCACCTCCCGGACGGAGCAGGTCCCGCAGCAGCTGCCGGCCCACGCACTGCCGCTCACCACCGTCACCGAGCGCCTGCTGCCGGCCAACAGCACCGGCGAGCCGCTGTCCCGCCAGATCATGCACAGCCTCAACGACCTGCTGACCCGGCACGCGCCCCACAGCCGCAACGCCCTGTGGACGCTTGAGGTCCCGGGCGCCAGCCTCTCCGGGACGCTGGACATGATGCTGACGCCCGGCGCCCTGACCGCCATGGTCAACGCCATGCGCGGGGCCGGCGTGGTCCTGCGCCCGCTGTCCTCCGGCGGCCCCGGTTACCGCCGGAACCTCCAGATCGTCATCCGCCTCGACCGCGACCGCGCCGACGCGGTGCACACCGGCGAGGTCACCGACGGCACCGTCAGCCAGTACATCCAGTCCAACGTCCGTACCGAGCCCGGTCATACGCGGACGAAGGGCAAGAGCGTCCAGGCCGGGGCCACCGCATCCGAGTCGGCGCCGTCGTTCACCCGCTCCCGGCAGTCCGCCCGGACCGTGGCGGCCAGCCTGATGTCCCGCCGCCACGACGCCTTCACCCTCAGCGGGCCGCTGGCCTCGTACACGGTGAACGGCACGCTGGAGATCACCCTTCAGGAGACCGTCCGGGTCTCGCAGACCGCCGCCACCCTCAGCGGGGGCCTGGCCCGCCCGCTGGCGAAGCTCGCCCAGAGCGACAAGGGCGGCACGCACACCGCCACCGTTCCGCTGCGCGAAGAGGTACTGGTCCCGGTGTCGGAACTGGCGGGCCAGCCCCTCAAGGCGCCGCCGGTCCCCCGGATCCAGCGCTTCCTGGACGTGCCCTCCTTCGCCGAGCGGCACGCGATCTCCGGCGCGGAACTCTCCCGCAAGGCGGCGCTGGTCCAGCTCAATCCGGAGGCCGTGCGCCGGCTGTTCGACACCCTGCTGGACGACCTGCGGCACTTCGACGGCCCGGTGGGCGACCTCGCGGGGCGCGGGCGGCTCTCGCTCGACACCCTGCGCAAGCTGATCAACCCCGACGTGCTGACCAGGCACCTGATCCAGCACGGGCTGACCAGCGAGCCCACCGAGCTGCAGTCCGACCTCCAGACCGTCGACCAGATCCTCGCGGACACCAGGGGGCAGGTGCGGATCGCGATCGTGCCCGCCTGGGTCGGGCCGCACCTCGCCGACCGCAAGGGCACCAGCGAGCGCAGCGACTACGGCTCGCAGAACAGCAGCTTCTCCACCACCGACAGCCGCGGCAACTCCGTGGAGGGCGACGCCACTCCCGGACACACGCTGCCCGGCACGGCGACGGGCACGGCCACCGGCGGCGTGAACCTCAGCCAGACCACCAGCCTGACGACCGGCACCACCGGCTGGGCCATGAACCGCGTCAACGGCGCGGCGATGGACACCTACTGGAACGTGCACGGCCTCACCGGCGCCTACGTGCGGGTGACCATCAGCACCGAGCGGGTCGTCGGACGCGTCCGTTGGGCCGCCGACACCTTCGACGCCGTCTACCGCGTCTCCGACCTGCTGGCCCTCAGCCTGTCCCCGGAGGGGACGCTGCTGAACCTCGGCGGGGCCGGCGGCACGGCGATCCGTACCGCCTCCGGCTGGTACGTGCCGCGGGACGCCGCGCGCGACCGCAGCGACGCGCTGCTCCTCGACCTCCGGCGCGCCCAGGAGGTCCCGGAGACACCGGGCGCCCAGGTGTGGCAGGTCACCGAGGTCACGCCGCCCGGCCCGGAGACCGAGGGCACCGTCGCGGCCTATGGCAAGACCCTGACCCGCAGCGCCTTCACCGACCGCTTCATCCGCCCGGTGCTCGACCGCGACCCGGCCACCAAGGACCACACCCTCACCTGGGGCCCGTCCGAGAACGGCATGGTGTCGGTCACCGTCGCCGCGCCGGCCACGGCCACCGGCACGACGGACGAGCAGTCCGCCGAGCAGAACGGCCGGCAGGAGGACGCCCAGGACCAGGCGTCCCGGTCGACGCAGCCGACCCCGTCGTCCGAGGTCACCGAAGAGACCACCGCGACCGTGGCCACCCCCGTGCCCCAGGAATGGGTGGCGCTCGGGGTGGACTTTGCCCAGGCGGGCGGACTGCGGTCGTCCGGGCTGCGGCCCGAGCAGGTCGCCGAGGACGGCGACTGCTTCTTCCACGCCGTGATCCGGACGCTCCAGGCGTCCGGGCGGGCGAACGAGCTGCCCACCCAGGACATCGCGACACTGCGCGCCACCCTCGCGGACCGGCTCGCCGAGGGCCTGGGGGCCGACGACCCGCAGTTCTGGGACATGGTGCTGCCCTCCCTGCAGGCCGAGTTCCACAGCGGCCCGGAGAACTCCGTCGGGCAGCGGATCCGCGCGCACATCCAGGCGCAGCCCGCCGCCGTGCAGGACGCGGTGGCGAACGGCGACGCCGACGCCTGGCGCCAGGTGCTGCGGGGCTCGGGTGTCATCGACGCGATCGTCCAGGACATCAGGACCCCCGGCAGCTACAACCACCTCGCCGGCGACTTCGTCCCGGCCCTGTTCCCGCAGGTGTTCGGCATCACTCCGGCCGTCCTCCACCGCGGCAACACCACCTGGAACCAGCTCGCCGACGGCGACAACCCGGTGCACGTGGTGCGGGTGCAACTCCCGAGGGGGAACGGGCAGTACGTCGAGCACTACCAGGCCACGACGACGGTCCAGACGCAGGCCGAGCCCCAGCCCCAGGCTTCGGCCTCGGCTTCGGTGACCGCGCCGGCGACGACGGACACCCGCGCCGTCTCCTCCGAGGAGGCGAAGCAGGAACAGGAGCAGCCGGCGCAGTCCGCGCCGCAACTGCCGTCCGTTCCCGCCCGGTTGACCGAAGGCCGGCTCAGCGCCGGGGACATCGTGTACGGCCTCGGAGAGTCCGAGGAAGCGATCGTCGAGCAGCTGATGCCCGCGCTCGAAGCGGCGCTGGGCGCCGAGAAGGCCGCGATGGCGCGCGGCCAGCTGCTGTCCTACCTCGGCACCGAAGAGATGAAGCCGTGGCTGTCCGGGCTGACCCGGGGCGGCAAGCGGTGGGTTCCGATCGAGGTACCCGGCTGGTCCGGGGAGATCGAGGTCGGCGCGGTACTGCGCGAGGCGGTGACGGACGAGGAGCTGCCCAAGGTCGAGTTCGAGAACGGCGCGGAGTCCGCGTCCGGATCGGGCCACGGCAAGGACCGGCGCCTGCGCCGCACCTTCGGTGCCGACGTCCGGGTGGCCTTCGCGGGCGGCCGGGTCGACTTCCTGGCGAACAGCAGCGAGGACGGCACCACCGGTGTCACCACCGAGCGGACCGGCCGGATGTTCGCGCGCGGCAAGACCTCGGACAAGGCGCTGGCCGTCCGGGCCGTCGCCGAGTTCACGTTCGACTTCTCCGACGTGACGGCGACCGGCACCGGCAGCGGCGGACAGATCATGCCGATCGGGAACCAGCCCGTCACGGCCGGGCAGAGCGGCCCCCGTACGCAGCGGCTCACCGCCACCGTTCCCACGCTGCTGCTGGTCCCCGAGGCCGATTCGTCCGCGCACACCGCTGCGCCCCCCGTACACCGGATCCCGTCGGCCCGGGTGCGCGATCTGCACGCCATCGGGGGCACGGACATCGTCATCGACGTCCACCCCGCCGACCTGTCCGGCCAGTCGCTCAACGGCGGCCTGGAGGACGTGCTGACGCAGAAGGTCGCCGGTGGCAAGTCGCCCGACGAGGTCGGGCGCGAGGTGTTCGGCGACCGCTGGCCCGAGATCCGCACCCAGGTGCTGAGCCGGGTGGACTTCGGCCTGCTGCACGAGCAGTTCACCGCGATGATGAGCGGCGAGCCGCTGGAGATCAGCCTGGCCGAAGGACTGGGCTCGGTGCTGTTCTCCGCCGAGGTCGCCACCATGCGGCATGTGCGCGACACCAAGGAGACGGAGTTCAACGTCGGGACCGACGTGACGCGCACCGTCACCCACCCGTCGGCATCCGGCTCCAGCAAGACGGTCACGGGCGCCGGGCAGGTGACCCCGTTCGGCCAGGTTCCCGGCAAGCTCAGCGGACGGCTCGCAGGGCAGGCGGGCGCCGACGCGATCGTCATCGACGGGTTCTCCACCCGGACCGGAGCGGCCACCAAGACCAAGGTCCCCGGCTCGGTCTTCGACGGAGTGGCCGTGCTGCACGTCCGCTTCGTCCGCGCCACCGGCGACATGGAGCAGCCGGAATCCGCCACGGCGCACACCACGCTCGGCTTCCGCTCGCTCTCCGAGGCGTCGGAGACCGAGATCAGCGACGAGCGCACGGTCTTCGAGACGCCGTGGGCGCAGCAGGCGCTGAGCGGCACGTCCGCGTCCCAGGACCGGCAGGTCAAGCGACTGAGCCCGAAGACCTTCGCCAAGGGGGACACCACCTTCGCGCCGCCGCTGACCACGTGGTCGAGCGACCCCGCCAAGGGCGGCGGGCTGCCCGACACCGCCGTCATCCACGGCCTGTTCACCGGCGGCGACTTCGAGCTGGTCCCGCAGGAGAGCCCGCAGGGATCCCGCGAGACGCAGCAGCCGCTGCGGATCGGGATCCGCGAACGCATCGACAAGCTGGGCGAGCCGGTCTTCGGGAAGAAGGAGTGGCAAAGCCTCGCCGCGCTCTTCCACAGCAGCTTCCGCGGTGAGCGTCTCGCGTCCTGGCTCGGCGCGATGACGCGGGGCGGACGCCTCACCAGCGAGCAGCTCAGCAGCTCGGTCAGCCATGGCCACCGGGCGATGTCGGCCGAGGCCGAGGTGCAGAAGCTGGCGTATCTGCGGACGATCGACAAGTCCGAGCTGAACGTGCTCAGCGAGACCACGACCGGCGGCGCGCAGCGCACCCTGGTCTGGCAGGAAAGCGGTTGGCAGGCGCTCGGCGGCGGCGACGCCACCCTGCCGCAGGCGAGCAACATCCAGCCGACGGCGGGCGGCGGCCACTCGACGCGTACCCGCACCGGCACCCGTGCCGGCCGGCAGGCCAAGAGCGTCAACAACGCCAAGTACCCCGAGCCGATGGTGGTGTTCTCCGGCGAGGCCACGGTGCGGTTCCAGGTCACCGACTCGCACGGGCGCGTCATCGTGGCCGATCCCGCGCACGAAGTGGCGACGGTGCCCTTCATCGTGGCCATCCCCCGTGCGCTGTGCGAGCAGGTCACCGTGGAGACGGACGGACCCGCCGTCTACACGCGGGACGTCGAGGTCCGCAAGCTGCTGAGCAAGCTCAAGCAGCAGGCCGAGGCGGAGAAGCAGGAAGCGGCGAAGCAGGACGAGCTGCGGGCGCCGCTCCGGGTGACGCGGCAGCAGCGCCTCGCGCTGACCGACCACGTCCTGAGCGTGCACCGCGGCACGTGGCCGCACACCGCGCTCGAAGAGGTGCTGAAGCCGCACTTCGGCTCGGACTGGCCGAAGGCCAGGGCCGCCCTGGCGACCCACATCGAGCCGTTCGCCCTGCGCCCGCGTATCGCGCAGTTCAGCCAGAACCCGGACGCGTTCGAGACCATCGAGGTGACGGTCGGCGGGGTGAGTGCCAAGGTGTCGCTGGCGTCGGTGACGGTGCACGAGCCGCGCTACGTCGGGACGGTCGAGAAGAACTTCGAGTCCGAGACCGGCGCCGAGGAGGCCGGGTCCACCGGCCGGGTTCAGGACCGGCGCAGCCGCACCACGGGCATCCTCGACATCACGGCCAAGGCCCCGCACGCGATCACCGTCCAGTACACCGGCACGACCCTGTCCGACAGCACCACCGGCCACGCCATGGACACCGGTGGCGGCTCACAGGCCAAGGGCAAGACCGTCGAGCCCGTCGGCCTGTTCGACGCGAAGATCACGTTCGCGTTCGACGTCACGCTGACGAAGCGCCTGTCCGCAAGCGTCGAACTGCCGGTCACCGCCGGCCTCGACACCCGTCTCGCCTTCCCGAAGCGTGACCTCATCGACCCGAAGACGGGAATAGCGCCCGCCCCGTCGGTGCGACGCCCGGTGCCGAAGCGCATCGAGGACGGGCGCATCGGCGACACCGACCTCGTGCAGGGCCTGGAGCTGTCCGCGTCCACCGCCGAGATCCACACGCTGCTCGACGATCTCAACACCCGCGGCATACGGGCCTTCGGTACGGCCAAGCGCTGGCGGCAGGCCAAGGCGGACCTGGCGCAGGAGCTGCACTCCGACCGGATCCGGCAGCACCTGCGCGGCATGATGGCCGACGAGCCGCTGATCATCCCGGTGCGCGGCGGCGTCATCGCGATCACCGCGAGCGTCTACGACCTGTCCCACGTCGCGGACACCGGAACCACCGAATTCACCGTCGGGGCGGAGCACAGCCTCAGCGAGGGCAGCACGGACGGGGTGTCCGCGCTCGGCTCCGGTTCGGCCACCACGCACGCCCTGAAGATCTCCGGCGGGGCCCAGGTCGCGCCGGGTGTCAGCGTGTTCGGCGGGCTCGGCGGCAGCCGTGGCTCAGGCCACGACGAGGTGTCGGTCACCGGCACGGCGAGCAAGACCGTGCTGACCACCAAGAGCAAGGCCCCTGGGGCGTTCTACACCGGCAAGCTCCGGCTCTACTTCGACATGCGGTCCACCGGCGACGGGCTGCACCGGCGCGTACTGCGGTACACCTACCGGGAGCAGGCCCGGCGGCTCCAGCACAAAATCGGGCAGCAGAAGCCGGTGCAGCAGTCCGTCCCGGACACGGATCAGCCCACCGCCACCTCGGCAGGGGCGTTCCGCCGGAAGCTCGCCGATGTCTTCCGGCAGTTGCAGGGGGACGAGCGCAGTCGTCAGCTCGTGGAGACGGAAGAGCGCCGCCGACAGGTGCGGCTGTCCCGCCAGGCGAAGCTGCTCCAGCTCGGGGCGGGCCGCGCCATCGGTGAGGTGCCGGTCAACCGTGACCTGCCGGACAACCGTGACGTGTCGATCGCCTTCTCCGTCCTGGTGGAGGCCGCTCCGGAGCAGAAGCAGGAGCAGGAGAAGGCACCGGAGCAGGAGCAGGTACCGGCCCCCGACGCGTCGCAGCCGAAGCAGCGCGCCACGCCGCAGGAGCCCTCCACCGACTGGGTGATCCGTGACCTTCCCTCCATCGGAGGAGTCCACGCGATGCTCCGGGTCCACGGCCGCAAGTACCTCGGCTCGGATTGGGACGCCAAACCCCAGAAGAACGCCAGGACTTGGGGAGAGACCGCGCAGAACGCCTTCGGCCTACAGGTCCTCAAGCCGTGGATGCGGCACCTGCTGGTGACCGCGCCGCAGGCGGACGCCTCGGCGTTCGGCCCGCGTTCCACGCTGAGCGTCGACCTGTTCAAGGACATGTTCGGCAAGCAGACCCGCGTGACGGCCACCTTCGAGCTGCTGGACGAGCTGACCCTGGAACGGCTGGACGAGAAGGCCGAGCGGGCGATCGGCTCGGAGGCCGGGCACCGGTTCGGCAAGGCGCGGCTGAACACCCAGCAGTGGACAGGACAGGGCCAGATCGGCGTCGAGGGCGGCGCGCCCGGAGTGTCCGGGCTGCGCGGCGGCGTGCACGCGGGCGGCGGTATCCGCAGGCGCGAAATCGCCCTCCAGTCCGAGGCGGGCCGGACCTTCGCCAACGCCAAGATCCCTCAGCCGCACGAGATCCGCACCGGCTCGGTACGGGTGACGTTCACCTTCTGGCGCGGTACGGAGAAGCTCGGCGAGGCCCGCGGCATGACTCCGCTGACGGTCGGCATTCCGTGGAAGCCGACCCGGGAAGCCACCACCGAGCAGCCGGCCAAGGAGACCCAGGAGGCCACTCAGCAGGATGTCATGCAGCGGGAGGTCCTGCGGCTGCGCGGCGGATACGAGCCGCAGCCCTTCACCTTCTCCCGCGGGTCCGACGCGTCCTTCTCCTCCGAGGACGAGGACGAGGCGTCCCTGTCGGACGACGAGTCGATGGTGTCCGCCGGCCTCGCCGACGAGGCGATGGAGCTTGACACGTCGGACACGGAGTCCCGGTCCAGCGTGGACAGCATCCGCCACGCCCGGCCGTCCCAGGCCACGTGGAACGCGCTGACCAACGCCGCCTCGCACACCACCGCCCAGCCCCCGTGGCTGGCGAAGGTGCAGAAGCTGCGGGCCCAGCTGGCGCAGGCGCTCCAGGCGCCGCCGCTGCACGGGCTCACCCCGCAGCAGATGGCACTGCTCCAGGCGAGCATGCCGTCGTCGGCCGAACTGTCCCACGAGGTGTGGGAGTACATGCCGCTGCTCCCCCTGACCGGGCCCTTCAAGGGGGTCCGCGAAGAGCTGCTGCGCGAAGTGACGGCGCTGGAGCGGCAGTTCAACGTCCCGGACCTGCTCCCGCCCGCCACCGGGAACGGTGACGCGCAGCAGCAGTGGGAGGGCTGGGCCGAGGAAACCCAGCTCGTCGCCGAGGCACTGGAAGAAGATCTGGCCCCGGACGCCGGGACGGAGAACGCGGAACGCGGTTCCTCGCAGCCCATGGTCGACTACCTGGCCCGCGCCGCGCTGCGCCACCGCCAGCAGCTGTGGGCGGCCCCGGCCATCGCGCACCTGTCAGGCGCCGAGCGCCGGCACCTCACCGAGCACCTCACCGGGCTGCTGCACCCATGGCTGGAATCGCACTACGGCAGGCACGCCACCGTGGCGCACGGCACCGGGGAAAGCTTCACGGACGACGTCCTGGAGGACTCCGAGATGTCGGACGGCTCGGTGATGTCCGAGGATTCCGGCATGTCGGAGGACTCGGCCGTCGAGGAGTCCACGCACGCGTCCCTCACGGACGACCGGGAACTCACGGAGGACGAGGACACTCTCTCGACGGGCACGGACGTCGGCGACGACGCACTGGTGGACACGGAACGCCGTATGTTCCCCCAGGCCCTGGTCTTCCCCACCATCGAGGCGGGCGCGTCCTACGGACAGCAGCAGTGGAACGCCCATGTCCTCCGCCTTCCCCGCAGGCTGAAGCGCGCGCTGCGTGACTACACCAGCGGGCCCGAGGAGGTCCGCCGGCTGCCCTACACTCCCGCGGACATCGAGATCAAGGCACTCGCCCGGGATCTCGACGCGGACGACGGCACCCTCACGCACTTCGTGGAGGCCCTGGCCCAGCAGCACGCGATCAGCCACGACGAGATCTACGACAACGTGCTGACCGACGGCAAGCCGACCCCGCCGATGTCGGGGCTCGCGTTCATGGAGCAGGCGCTGGCCGCCACCGAGCACCACGTGCGGACCCTGGGCGAGGCGCTCAAGAGTCACCCGGTGCCCGAGACCCTGGTGGCCGTCAAGGGTCTCGACAAGGGGTACTTCCCCGAGGGAACCGACGTCCGGCAGGGCCTGGTCGTGCGCGAGGGCCGATTCATGTCGACCTCGCTCGGCCCGGTCGCCGAGGACTTCGAGGACAGGCCCTACATCCTGCATCTGCTGGTGCCCGCGGGCACCCCCGCCCTGTACCTGGGCGCGCTCTCCGACACCGGGGACGACGAGCGGGAGTTGCTGATCTCCCGCGGCTTCGACTGGGAGATCGTGCACGTCGAGAAATCCGCGACGGACGACGAACAGGTCCATCTCTACGGCCGGATCGTTCCGCAGGTCACCGGTGCCGCAGCGAGCGCGCCGACCACCACGGAGCTCACCGCGGACCCGCACACCGCGTCCGGGGGTTCCCAGACATCGGCGACGGACACGACGGACCACTGGGAGCCGTCCGCCGCGACCTTCGGTCCGAAGATGGCACCGACCCAGCGGTCGTCCCCGGGGACGGATACGTCCGCCCACGAGGAAACGCACGCCGTGCGCTTCACCGAGCGTGCGAAGGAGGTCGAGACGTCCGAACAGCTGGACGTGATCGACCAGGTGGCCAAGCGACTCGTCGAGTGGGCTCTGGAAGACCGACGCGCCGACCGGCCGCTCCCCGAGGTCGAGTTGACCGGCTTCGGCAACGGCTCCACGCTGCCGTTCGTGGACTCCGCCGCCCGCGCCGAGCAGACCGGCGATCTGCGGGCTTCCGCGGTCCACAACAAGTTGCGGCGGCGGCTGGCACAGGAACTCTACGAGTACTACTCGTACGACAAGGAGGGCATGACGCGTCCCCGCCGTCTGACGCACCGGGACTTCGTCATCTCCCAGGCCCCGTCGCGGCAGCCCGACCGCCACACCGGCACCCTTGAGGACGGCCGCCGGGTGGAGATCACCCTCCACCGTGCGCCGACAGCCGCGGACCCCTTCCTCGACGAGGACCTGCCGCTGCAGACGCTGGCGACGCAGGAGCAGCAGGCCCGGACCGTCCGGCTGGGCGACGTGCAGCACCTCCCCATCGTCTCCGTCGACGAGGACGGCCGGCACCGCGTCGGGCGCTTCTTCCTGGGCGGCAAGGACATCTTGGACTTCGAGGGCCAGTATGTGGACCTTCAGCTCAAGAAGCCGTACTTCGTGCACTTCGCCACCCTCAATGACCCGCCCGGCTTCAGCGTGAGGAACGACATTCCCAAGGAGAGCCTGCGAAAGGTGCCTTGGGACCTGGGGCGTCCCATCTACGTGGCCATGGCCCACGGGCTGCCCGGCCAGGTCGAGCTGTGGGTGCAGGAGAACGGCGCCGAGCCCACGCAGCACGACGTGACGGGCCGGGAGTTGGGCAGGACGCTGGCTCGTCGCCCGAGTTTGCAGGAGCTGAGGCAGCGCGAGGGGAAGCCCGCCCAGATCGTCCTGGTGGTGTGCCTGGCGGCTGACGTCGACGAGTACGGCCGGGTCGTCGCCCAGGAGGTCGCGAACGAGACCGGCATGGAGGTGTGGGCGGCGACCACTCCGGTGGCTACGATCTCGCAGCTGCCTGCGCGCGACGATCAGTTGGATTACTCCTTCGGCCTCAGGCCCCATCTGGAAACCGGCGAGCCCGGTGAGTGGAAGCTGTTCACCCCGGCCCGTCAGAGCAGTGCCGCGCAAGCCACCGAGCAGCTCCCGCCCGTGGTCACCGTGCAGACCCTGCCGCCGGCCACAGCCACGGAGCAGAAGGTCACAGAGCCGGAAGAGCAGCACGGCGCGCATCAACAGTCCACCGCCACATGGGCCTTTCTGGCCGCCCCGCGCCGCGTGGGCGCCTCCGGCCCGGAGTTGAGCGACGCGGCCCAGGAGAGTGCCGAAGAAACGTCGGCGCCCATGTCGGCCTCGGAGTTCGACGCGCTGCTGGCGGCCGGGCAGACCATCACCGCGGTCGAGGAATATCTGGGGCGGTTCGGGAACGCCGCGAATCCGCCGTCGGACACGCAGATCGAAGAGGGCTGGGGGCACCTGGCCGACCTTGACGAGGCCGTCCACGTCGGCGCCGCCCGGCCGGAACTCCTGTCCCGGCTGCTGACCACCCTGGCGGGACTGGAGGACGCCGACACCGCGGCGCCACACGTCCGGTCCACGGTCCCGTCGCGGGACGCCGGAACAGACGCGTGGAACAGCTGGGTCCAGCGGTGGGACACCTTCGTCTCCCGGGTGGAAGCGGCGGCCGACAACGGCAGCGTGGTCCAGTCCCATGGACGCCTGCTGTGGAACCTGCGCCGTCTGCGGCGTGACCTGTGGGAAGAGGAGACCGGGCGCCAACTGCCGTCGGAGGCCCGGACGGAGATGACCCAGCGGCTGAACACCGTGCGCACGCGGCTGATCGCCCTCGTCCCGCCCCAGGCACCCGTCCGGACGGCGGCTACGGCCTCCGCTCCGGTCACCGGGAACCAGGCCGCCTCTGCCATCCACCCGACGCTGCCCGTGGAGGTGGGCCCCACCCAGTACCTGCCCATCCGCACGGCGCCCCGTCTGCCGCAGGTCGACCGGGCCACCACGGTCCACTCGCTGACGGAAGAGATGGCGGCCGTCCACGGCGCGGAACACCCGTTGGTCACGGCGGTCAGCCGCTTCCTGGACAAGGACCGGGTCGCCTCAAGGAACCGGCCGCTCGCATGGACAACCCGTGACGGGCACGCCAAGGGGCTGTGGGCCTGGTGGCAGAACGCGCGGCACGACATCGGACGCCTGGAGGGCACCCCCGATCAGGAAATGGCGCGGTTCGTCGAGCACTTGACGGAAGCCGCACGCGCCGGCACCCGGGTCAGCAGCGTCCCCGACACGTCCACCGAGGCTCCGGGAGTGTGGTCCGGCCGGATGCCGAGCGCCACCCGTGCCTTCTCGGGATTCCTCGCCTCGTCGGAGAGCACCGAGCAGCCACCGGCCCCCGCGCAGACAGTGGAAGACGAGTCGACCGGCATCCGCCAGTCGGAGAGCACCGAGCAGCCACCAACCCCCGTGCAGACAGTGGGAGACGAGTGGGCCGGCATCCGCCGACGACCGACGACCATGCGGCTCATGGCGACGTTGCTGACGGTGTACGGCGAGGGCGATCCCCTCATCCGTGTGGTGCGGGACTGGCTGCGCGAGTTTGACGAAAGCAGCCGGGGGCAAGGGGACCGCGCACGCTCGTTCTCCCGGTGGGAGGCGTACCTGCGGTCGCAGAACAGGCACCCGCTGGACGAGACGGTCCTCCCCACCGAGGACGAGGGATTCCTCCAGGCGCTGCAGGAGGCCGCTTCGGCCGCCGGTCAGGAGCTGAGCCGGCTCACTCTCCAAACCGTGCGCAGCAACGTCAATGCCTTCATCTCGTTCCTTGTGAAGCACCCCGATCTGCGGGGAACGGCCGGTACGCAGGTCAGCGTCCCGGCGTCGCCGGTGGCCGCGGACACGGAAACGGGCGTGTCAGTGGGCACGCCCCCGGCGGCATCCGACAACGCGTACGCATCCGCGCAGACGGAATGGCTCATGCAGGCGGAGGCCACGGCGCTGCTCCTGGAGATAGCGACGCCCGACATGCTCACCGCGGAGGAGCGCGAGGGCTGGCGCGCATCCGTCGACCAGGGCACGGCGTTCCGGACCGAACTGATGCAAACGCAGGTCTCCGGCTTCCTGCCGGAGGCGGAACGGCTGGCACTCGCACAGCGTTTGGACGCGGCGCTCGCCCCGTGGACGCAGGCGCTGCGCACCACGGCCCTCGCCCCGCAGGCCACCACCTCAGAACCGTCATCGTCCGAACTCCCGGGCACCGAACCGTTCGCACTGCTGGACTCCAGCGACGCGCGGGGCGCCGAGGACCAGCCGAACGCGCAGTGGGAGTGGGATTTCGACGAGCTGCTGGACTTCGGTCCCGCGATGGACGTCGACCCCACGCCGGTGACCGAGGACGACCTGCGCTGGGCCCGCTCGCTCGTGCGGCTCCAGCCCATCATCGACAACCCGGAGCGGTTGGCCCTGGTGCGCGAAGCGACCGAGGAGATCGCCCGGCAGCGAGCCAACTTCAGCAGCGACGCCGAGGCACGTAAGCGCGCCTACGAACTGCTGGAGCAGCGCAACATCCCGATCTCGTCGCAGGGACTGCCCGGCGGCGGCCAGAAGCTCGGCACCCCCACGACCACCACCCAGGCCGGCCCCTCCACAGCCAGCGGCTCCGGCAGCGGCCAGGAAACGCACAGCGTGTCCTTCCCCCAGGGCTCGCAGGACATCTCCACCCCGCAGCAGCAGGACGAGATCGACCGCATCGCCGATCTGCTGGTGACGCAGGGCCTGCGCAACTGGCAGGCGGGCGGGGCTCTTCCGGCGACGGAGGTCACCGGCCTGGGCAACGGCTCCAAGATGCCGTTCGGCGGCACCGGCCAGGCGGTGGCCACCGGGAACAAGCGGGCCCTCGCCACCGTCACCGAGCTGAAGAAGAGCATCGCGGCGCGGCTCAAGGCGGAGCCGCAGGGCGACGGGCCGCGCCTGACGGCCGACCTCTTCCCGATCGTGCAGCAGCTGTCGCCCGAGCCCGGCGCCCACCGCGGCCCGGCCCAGGAGCAGCGCCGTGCCGACGTGTCGGTGCAGCGCACACCGCACTCCGTGCACATCGGCGACACCCGTGGTGACGTCGTGCCGGTGGCCCGCAAGATCCACATGCAGTGGCTCGGCAGCAAGCCGCTGAGCGAATCCGCCAAGGAGAACATCGAGGCGTGGCGGGCGAAGGCGAAGGAGGCCGGGTGGACGCTGGTCTTCCGGGCCGACGACGCCTCCCGGACGGCCAACGCCGACTTCTTCGGGCAGCTGACGGCCGCCGGTGCGGCCCGCGTAGAGCCGATGGAGGAAGTCTTCGCCCTCCAGGACCCGGCGTCCGCGGATCCGCTGCACAAGAGGCTGGCCAAGGCCGTTGAGCTCTACGAGTTCGCCCTGCGGAACAAGGCGTTCCCGATGGCCGCTGACGTCGCCCGGTACGCGATCCTGGTGCAGGAGGGCGGTGTCCACACGGACGTCGACGTGGCACCCGGGGACACCGTCCTGCCTCCCGACGGCCTCAGCACGTCCCAGGACGCGGTGCCGTTCCTCGGGCCCGAGATCCAGGACTGGGGGCACTTCGCCGACATCCGGGCCAAGGCCGATGAGTGGGCCGGCGCGCGTGCTGCGGACGGCCGTGCGCAGCATCCCCTGTGGCGGGGCGCACAGTTCCAGTACTCCAAGGGCACCCTCGGCAACCAGTTCATCGTCGCGCCCGCCGGGTCGGCGTTCCTGGAGCGGGTCCTGGACAACCTCACCTCACCGAAGGACCTGGCCAACCAGACCGTAAACCTCAAGCACGACGCCGGGGCGCTGACCGGCCCCTGGTATCTCAAGAAGCAGATCACCCTGCACCTCCGGGACAACGGCCGGCTCACGCAGGAAGAGGACGTCTCCAAGGCCGGCCTGTTCTCCTCCCGCAGGGTGCAGGCCGACCCCGCGCAGCTGGCGCAGTGGCAGCACGTCATGTGGCTGACCGCCGAGAGCGACAGCCTGGTGTACGACACCCCGCAGTCCGCGTCGCACGCCACCCCGGAGAACCTGTCCGATGAGGACATGACCTGGGCCGCCGGTCTGGTGCACGGCCCGCTCCTCATCGCCGACGCACCGCGTCAGCGGCTGGTACGCAACGTGGTGCGGCAGGTGGCTGCCCAGCGCACCGAGCTGGGCGGCGACGAGCAGCGGGCGCGCACACTCGGCGACCAACTGCTGGACCGCTACGGCCTGTTGCCCGCGGCCACCGGCCTGCGGGCCGGCACCAGGACCACCACCTTCTCCACCCAGGAGGCCGACCCGTACGCCGCAGGACCGTCACGGACGGCGGCCGACCGGGCAACGAACAGCCAAACCGCAGAGGGGCAGACCACTGCGGCCCAGGCAGGCACGGCCCGTTCCCTGGTACAGAGGATGTCCGCCTTCCACGGCGTCGAGCACCCGCTGGTCGGGGCCGTGAGCAACTTCCTCGACGAGGACCGTGTCATCTCGGCGACCGGTCGGCCATTGGCCGAGGCAACCCGTGAGATGTACGCCAGGGACCTGTGGTCCTGGTGGGAGAACACGCTGGCCGAGGCCGGGCACCTGGTGGGCACCCCCGACGAGGAGATGGCGCGGTTCGTCGCGCACTTGACGCGTGCGGCACGCGAAGACATCCGGGGCAGCAGCATCCCCGGCTCGTCCGACCAGACTTCGCAGAGGTGGGACGACGCGACGCCGCCGGCCACTGTTGCCCTCGCCCTCTTCCTCTCCCCTCCTGCGCAGGCCCCCCGCTCCCGTCCGACAGTCGCCCTCCTCATGCAGACGCTGCGGGAGGAGTACGGCAACGACGCCCCCCTCGTCGATGTCGTGCAGGACTGGCTCCGCCAGTTCCCCGAGGGCAGCAGTCAGGAGACGTATCACGCACGGGCCTTCCTCCGGTGGGAGGCATACCTGCGACCGCAGGGCCGGCACCCGCTGGACGAGACGGAATTCCCCTCGGCGAACGGGGATTTCCTCCACGCTCTGCAGGCGGCCCAGTCGGCCGCCAACCAGCCGGTGCGTCACCGCACCCTTCTCGAGGTGTCCTACAAGGCCAACTCCTTCGTGCGGCATCTTCAGCACCACCCCGAGCTGCGGCGAACGGGCAGCGAGCAGGTGAACGTCCCGGCGTCACCGGTGGCTGCGGACGTGGACGTGGACATGGACGCGCCCCTGGCGGAGTCCGATGACGCGTACATCATCGAGCAGGCGGAGACCACACGGGTACTCCTGACGACCATGCCACCCGACATGCTCACCACGGAGGACCTGGCCGGCTGGCACGACTCCGTCGATGAGGGCATCGCCCTGCTGGCCGGACTGAGGCGGCAGCAGGCCGCCAACTTCCTGCCGGAGACGGAAGAGCTGGCGCGCGCATTGGACGCGGCGCTCACCCCGTGGAGGCAGGCGCTGAGCACCACAGCCGCCCCGCAGACCACCACCGAACCGGCATCGTCCGGGCTCACGGACACCGAACCGTTCGCGCTGCCTGAGCAGCGGAACACCCCGGTGGAGCAGGAGCTGCACAGCGGGACATCCGACACCTGGTGGGGCCGGCTCGTTTCCCGTTCCAGGAGCCAGAGCCCCTCGGAAGCCGCCCTGGAGTCGGAGACGGCGGCGTCCATGTCGTCGTGGGATTTCGACGCGCTGCTGGCGGCCACACAGACCACTGTGGTGGTCGACGAGTACCTGGAGCGGATCGGGAACGCCACGACGCCGCCGTCGGCCGCGCAGATCGAGGAGGGCCGGGGATACCTGGCCGACCTCGACGAGGCCATACGGACCGGCGCCGCCCGGCCGGAAGTCCGGACCCAGCTGCTGACCGTCTTGGAGGGGCTGGAGGACGCCGAGCGGGCGACCGCCCTCGCCCCGGCCACGACCCCCGCGCCGGTCGCCGAAGGCGCACCCGTCGTGCACCCGACGTTGCCCGCGGGCCCGGACCCCGGCCAGTACGTGCCCATCCGTCAGGCGCCCATCAAGCCCGCCGTCGACAGGGCCGGCACGGTCCACGAACTGACGGCGAAGATGGCAGAGGTTCACGGTGCGGAGCACCCGCTGGTCATGGCGGTGAGCGCCTTCCTGCACAAGGACCGGATCGCCAGCACCGGCCGAAAGTTCACCGTGAACGGCCGTGAGGGGTATGCCAAGGGCCTGTGGGCCTGGTGGGACAAGGCCCTGTCCGAGATCGGGCCCTTGGAGGGCAACCCCAACGAGGAAATGGCGCGGTTCGTCGGGCACTTGAGGCGCACCATTACGCTCCCCACCACCCGGGAGAGCGGCGGCCACGCGCCGGTCGGCGAGGGTCCGCAGAGGTGGACGAGCTACATGCCGAAGGCCACCCAGCCCTTCGCCTCCTTCCTCACCACACTGCCTACGCAGCCGACCGCTTCCCACACCACACTGCCTCAGGCGGCGTCCGATGACGCGAACACCGCCGCGCAGACGGAGTGGCTCTCGGAGGTGAAGGCCACGCTGATACTCCTGGAGGTGACGACACCGGACCTGCTCTCCGCGGAGAGGCTGGCATCCTTGCGCCCGTCCGTCGATCAGGGCGCTGCACACCTGGCCGAACTGAGGCGGCAGCAGGCCGCCGGTTTCCCGCGGGAAACGGAACGGCTGGAGCTCGCAGGGCATTTGGAGGCCGCGCTCGCTCCATGGACACAGGCGCTGAGCGCTCTCGATTCCGCCCCGCAGACCAGCACCGAACCGGCGTCGTCCGAACTTCCGGGCACCGATCTGTCCGCACTGATGGACTTCAGCTTCGAGCAGGCCGCCGAGGACGAGCCGAACGCGCAGTGGGAGTACGACGGGCAGTTGGACTTCGGTCCCGCGATGGACGTCGACCGCACGCCCGTGACCGATGAGGACATGCTCTGGGCCGCCCCGCTCGTGCCGGCCAAGGTCGTCATCGACGACCCAGTGATGATGGCGGCGATACACGAGGCGATCGAAGACGTCGCACGGCAGCGCGCCCGCTTCGGCAGCAACACCCGAGCCGCAAGCGAGTACGCCGTCGAACTGCTGGAACAGCGCAACATCCCCATCTCGCAAGGACTGCCCGGCGGCGGCCAGAAGCTCGGCACCCCCACGACCACCACCCAGGCCGGCCCCTCCACAGCCAGCGGCTCCGGCAGCGGCCAGGAAACGCACAGCGTGTCCTTCCCCCAGGGCTCGCAGGACATCTCCACCCCGCAGCAGCAGGACGAGATCGACCGGCTGGCCCAGAGGCTGGTGGACCTGGGACTCGCCAACTGGCGTGCCGGTAACGCCCTTCCGGAGGTGGACATCACCGGCCTGGGCAACGGCTTGAAGCTGTCGTTCGCCCCCTCCGCCGCCGAGCGCGCCGCGATCACCGGAGGCAAGCGGGCCACTGCCACCGCCACCGCGCTCAAGAAGAGCATCGCGGCGAAGCTCAAGGCGGAGCCGCAGGAGTCCGGGCTGCGCCTGACGGCCGACCACTTCCTGATCGTCGAGCGCCCGGCGCCGCAGCCCGGCTCCCGTCGCGGCTCGGTGGAAGAGCAGCGCCGTGCCGTCGTCTCGGTGCAGCGCACGCCCCACTCCGCGTACATCGGCGACACCCGTGGTGACGTCGTGCCGGTGGCCCGCAAGATCCACATGCAGTGGCTCGGCACCAAGCCGCTGAGCGAATCCGCCAAGGAGAACATCGAGGCGTGGCGGGCGAAGGCGAAGGAGGCGGGGTGGACGCTGGCCTTCCGGGCCGACGACGCCGCCCGGCAGACCAACGCCGACTTCTTCGCGCAGCTGACGGCGGGTGACGAGGCGCGTCTGGAGCCGATGGAGGAGGTCTTCACCCCGCAGGGCACCTCCGACGACGAGGCGCTGGTCAAGGCCGGTGAGCTGTACGAGTTCGCACTCGGGCAGAAGGCGTTCCCGATGGCCGCGGACGCCGCGCGGTACGTGATCCTGCTGCGGGAAGGCGGCGTGCACGCGGACGTCGACGTCGCCCCCGGTGCCATCGTCCTGCCCGCCGACGGCCTGGAGATGTCCTCGGACGGGGTGCCGTTCCTCGGGCCCGAGTTGCAGGACTGGGACAGCTTCGCCGAGACACGGCGGGAGGCCGACGAGGCGCAGAGCGACCGCACGCAGCCCCCGCTCGTGCGGGCCGCGGGGTTCAAGTACTCCGATGGCATCCTCGGCAACCAGTTCATCGTGACCCCCGCCGGGACCGCCTTCATGAAGCGGCTGCTGGCCGAGCTCCGTTCGAAGGAACAACTGGGTAACTACATCGGTCACCTCAACGAGAACGCCGGATACCTGACCGGCCCGTGGTTCGTGAAGGAGCAGATCGCCCAGCACCTCAAGGACAACGGAACGCTCCCCGGGCACAAGAGCACCACCTTGTACGCCCTGTTCCGCTCCCGCCGGGTGCAGGCCGATCCCGCGCAGCTGGCGCAGTGGCAGGACGTCATGTGGCTGACCGCCGAGAGCGACAGCCTGGTGCTCGACACGCCGCAGTCCGACGCGGACACCGCGTCCGGCAGTTCGGGCCCGTCCGAAGCGGACCGGGAATGGGCGGCAGGTCTGGTGCACGGCCCGATGCTCGTCGCCGACCCTCCGCGTCAGCGGCTGGTGAACGAGGTGATACGGCGCGTGGCCGCGCGTCGCGCCGAGTTCGGCGACGACGAGCAGCGGGCGCGCGACCTGGCCGGCGAACTGCTCGACCGGTACGGGCTGTTGCCCGAGACCGCCGGTGTACGCGGCGGTAGGGCCGGCACTCTGCCCGTCCAGGGCTCACAGGCCCAGAACGAGCAGGTCAAGGACGAGCAGGTCCAGGACCCGTACGCCGCGGGCCCGTCGCGGACGGCCAAGGCCCAGGGCAAGACCCGGGCACGCGTCCAGGACACGGCCCCGGTCCGGCAGCCGGAGCCACCGAAGCAGCCGCAGTTCCCGCTCGCCAATCTGGACGCCGCGCCGAAGCCCGTGACGGCCGAGGAGGCGGCGGCCAAGGAGACAGTGGCGACGGAGCCCGCCGTCACTCCCAGCAAGGAGACCACCGCCCCCACGTCCACCCCCGCCCCCCAGGTCCCGCTGGTCTCCGACCGGAGCCTGGTCCAGGGCCGCCTCCAGGCGATCGTCTGGGTGCCCACCGGTACGTCGGACGTGTCCGCTGAGGGCTACCGGGACGGCGCGGCGGTCGGGCAGTTCCGGTACCGGATGGGTGGGCTCGACACCGGGAGCGTCACGGTGGAGAACCCGGTCACGGAGCTGGCCAGCGGCGGCGCGAACGGTGGGCTGCCGCCGCGTGTCCTGCACCTGAGCGGGGCGATGTCAGGGGACGAGCCGCCCGAGCAGGTGGCGCGGATCGTCGAGGCGCTGCTGCGGCGGGCCGTCCGGCTGGCCGCGGGCGACGACGCGGGCCAGGTGATCGTGGAGACCAACGGGGCCGTGGTGACCCCTGAGTTGCTCGGCGTGCTCGGCTTCGAGCAGCTGGGCGACGGGCCGCTGTGGCACAGCGGCACCACGGAACTCGTCACGGTGCTGCGTGCCAGGCCCGAGGCGGAGGATCTGGTGGTGGACAACTGCGAGTCGGGCCGGCTGCCCGGATAGCGGGCCACGGTGGGGGTGTCCTGCGGGTTCACCGGCCGGACACCCCCACGTCGCCGGGCGGGTTTGCGCAGGTCCCGGCTCGGAGGTCCCCGAACGGGGATCTGGGCAGGTCCACCGCCGGGAGGGAGGATGGGCGTGGACCGATGCCGTTCCCCCCGCGTTCGGCCGCCCCTGTGGTGCCGGCGCGCTCGAAGGCCGGCGTGCCCGCGTGGCCGCCTGCGCCCGTCGTGTGCCGGTACGTCCGCGTCGTCCCCCCGCCCCGCACGAGGAGCACCACCCATGCCCGACCCGATCGATTTCGCGGCTCTCACCGACCGGATGCGCCACCTTCAGGGCCATCTCTCCGGACTGAGTGAGAACCTGTCCGCGAATCAGGCGACCGGCCACGGTGGCGGTGGCCTGGTCACCGCGACGGTGACCGGTGAAGGCCGGCTGACCTCGCTGCGGATCGACCCGTCGGTGGTCGACCCGGACGATACGGAGACGCTGGCCGGTCTGGTCATCCAGGCCGTCGATGCCGCGCAGCTGTCCGTCAAGGAGATGCACTCCGAGCGGGTCGGCGAGTTCACCGAGGGGCTGACGAACCTGGCGGCGGGGCTGCGCGAGCACACCGAACAGAGCCGCCTGAACCGGCCCACGGGCCCGGCCCCCGACCGCCCGGCATCGTCCACGGCCGCCCCGGACACTTCGGCCCCGTCCCAGGACGGCTCCGCGCCGCGCTGACCTGCCGGTCAACGGGCACCACCGCCCCGTCTTTCGCCGCCCCACCTCCCTGCACAGAGAGCCCTGATGTCGCGGATCGTCTTCCACCGCCCAGCCCGGGTCGCCCCGCCGCAGTTGCCGACCGATCCGGTGGTGGTGGCCGCGCCACCACAGCCGGTCGGCAAGGACTCCAGCGCCAACTGGCTGATGCTGCTGATGCCGTTGCTGTCCAGCATCAGCATGGCCGCGTACATGATCGTCGCCGGCAAGAAGATGCTGATTCTGCTCGGCATCTCCTTCGTCCTGCTCTCCATCGGTCTCACCTTCGGTGTGCGCATGCAGATGCGCGGCACCCAGCGCAAGCAGAAGCTGCGCGCCCGTGACCGGTACCTGGAGCACCTCGTCGAGGTACGGCGGGCGGCCCGTCAGGTCGCCGTCGACCAGCGCACCGTGGCGGCCTGGCAGTACCCGTCCCCGCACCGCCTGTGGGCCATCGCCCGCCGGCGCCGCCGGGTGTGGGAGCGCCGCCCGGCCGACCCCGACTTCCTGCGGGTGCGGCTGGGCACCGGCCGTGCGCCGCTGTCCACACCGATCCGGCTGGCCGCCCGTAACGACCCGACCGTCGAGTACGACGCGCGGGCCCGTGCCGCGGCCGACCGGCTGATCGAGGGCACCGCCACGGTCGGCCATCAGCCGGCCACCGTGGACCTCGACAGGTCCGGCGTGGTCAGCGTGCTGGGCCCGGCCGGGCGTGCCCGTGGGGTGGCCCGCGCGCTGCTCACCCAGGTCGCCGTGTTGCACGCGCCGGACGATGTCTGCCTCACGGTGGTCACCGGCGGCGCGGAGGACGCCGACTGGGAGTGGGCCAAGTGGCTGCCGCACACCCATGAGAACGACGCGTCGGGTGAGGCCGGTGTGGTGCCGCTGGTCGCCGAGGACTTCGACGGAGTCGCCGACCGCCTCGACGCCTGGCTGACCGCCGCCAAGGAACAGGCCGCCGCCGCCCGGCGCGCCTTCTCCACCAGCCGGGACAACGGCGACAGCCGACGCCGGCTGATCGTCCTGCTCGACGGCTACGACCCGCGCAGCGCCTGGGCGCGTTCGGCGGTCGCCACGCAGCTGCTGGCCGAGGCCGGTACCGGCACCGGTGTCACCGTGATCTGCGTGGTGGACCGGGAGGCGGACGAGCCGAACCGTGCCGACGTCCGGGTCCGGGTGACCGGCGACGGCCGCCTGACCATCGAGAGCCGTCGCTCCGACAACCGCACGGACAGCTCCCCCGTGGAGGGCGCGGTCGCCGACGAGCCGAGCCCCGCCCTGTGCGCGGCCACCGCCCGCGCCCTGGCGCCGCTGCGGCTGTCCGCCGAGGGCGAGGAGATCCTCGCCCAGACCATGTCGCTGCCGAACCTGCTGGGCGTCCCCGACCTCGACTCCTTCGAGCCGGAAGACCTGTGGATCGAGCCGGACTCCGAAGACGTGCTGCGCTTCCCCGTCGGCTTCGACGCGGAGGGCCGTCCGCTGCCCCTCGACCTCAAGGAGGCGGCGCAGGGCGGCATGGGCCCGCACGGTCTGGTGGTCGGCGCCACCGGTTCCGGCAAGAGTGAGCTGCTGCGCACCCTGGTCGGCGGCCTGACCGCGATCCACTCCCCCGATCTGCTCAGCTTCGTCCTGGTGGACTTCAAGGGCGGCGCCACCTTCGCCGGTGTCACCGAACTGCCGCACGTGGCGGGCCTGATCACCAACCTGGTCGACGACCTGGCGCTGGTCGACCGGGTGCGGGACGCGCTCCAGGGCGAACAGCAGCGGCGGCAGAAGCTGCTGCGCGACGCCGGAAACCTCGACAACGTGCGCGAGTACCAGCTGCGCCGCGCCGCCGGCCAGACCGGGCCCGACGGCAAGCCGCTGGAGCCGCTGCCCTACCTCCTGGTCATCGTCGACGAGTTCGGCGAACTGCTCTCCAGCCGACCGGACTTCATCGACCTGTTCGTCCAGATCGGCCGGGTCGGCCGCTCCCTCGGCATCCATCTGCTGCTGGCCACCCAGCGCTTGGAGGAAGGCAAGCTGCGGGGCCTGGAGTCCAACCTCTCCTACCGGATCTGCCTGCGGACCTTCTCGGCCGCCGAGTCCCGTTCGGTCATCGGCACGCCGGACGCCTACCAGTTGCCGCCCATTCCCGGCTCGGCGTACCTCAAGGTCGCCGACACGGTCTATGAGCGGTTCCGGGTGGCGCATGTGTCGGGCCCGCACCAGACCGCGGAGGAACGGCTCGCCGTCGAGGGCCCGGTGCCCACCAGCCCGGTGCCGTTCGGGCTGCGGCGCGCGCCCGACCCGGACGCGGCGCCCGAGCCTGCGCCCGAGACGCGGCCCCGGCCCCTGCTCACCGGCCCGACCGAGATGCAGGTCCTGGTGGAGCGGCTGCTGCGGGCCGGGCAGGCGGTGCACCAGGTGTGGCTGCCGCCGCTGCCCAGGGCGCTGCCGCTTGACGCCCTCACGGGGCCGCTGGCCGGCGATCCGGGCGAGGGGCTGCGCGCGCAGTGGTGGCCGCACCACGGCGAGCTGCGCTTCCCGATCGGTGTGGCGGACGTCCCGGTGATGCAGCAACAGCACCCGGTGGTGCCGGACTTCGCGCACGAGTACGGGCATCTGGCCCTGGTCGGCGCGCCGCAGTCGGGCAAGAGCATGTTCCTGCGCTCGCTGATGCTGTCCGCGATGATCACGCACTCGCCGGATGAAGTGCAGTTCCTCTGCCTCGACTTCGGCGGCGGCTCGCTGCTGCCGTACGAGCGGGCACCGCACGTCAGCGGCGTCGTCGGACGGCACGACACGGACCGGGCACGGAGGGCGCTCGCCGAGGTGTCCCAGCTGGTCACGGAGCGCGAGAAGCTCTTCCGTGACCTGGGGATCGACTCGGCGGAGGAGTTCAGGCGCCGCCGTACGGCGGGCGACCTGCCGGCCGGTGTGCGTACCGCGGACGTCTTCCTGGTCCTGGACAACTGGGCGGGTCTGCGGGGCGAGTTGCAGAACCAGGTGGACATCGACGCCGTCGTGCTGGACGTCGCGGCGCGTGGCCTGGGCGTGGGCGTCCACCTGGTGCTGACCGCCAACCGCTGGGCCGACCTGCGGATGTCGCTGCGGGACAGCATCGCGGCACGCCTTGAGCTGCGGCTGAACGACCCGGCCGAGTCCGAGGTCGACCGCCGTGCGGCGCGCCGCTTCGCCTCCGCCACCGCGCCGGGCCGCGGCCTGGCTCCGGGTGGCATTCAGTTCCAGGTGGCGCTGCCGCGGCTGGACGGCATGGACACGCTGGAGGGTCTGGGCGAGGCCCAGGAGGACGCGCTGGCGAAGATCACCGAGTCCTGGCCTTCGGTGGTGGCCCCGCCGATCCGGATGCTCCCCGAGCACCTCACCCTCGCCGAGATGGCGGCGCTGCCCGCGCCGCCCGGCACCGACCCGACGCAGGAGACCGCCCTTCCGGGTGTGCCGATCGGCATCGCGGAGCACGACCTGCGCCCCGTCCACCTCGAACTGGGCGACGCGGAGCCGCACTTCCTGGTGTACGGCGACTCAGGTTCCGGCAAGTCGGTGTTCCTGCGCACCTGGCTGTCCGGGATGACCGCGCGGTACTCGGCGTGGGAGGCCCGCTTCATCGTGGTGGACTACCGGCGGGCGCTGCTCGGCGCGGTCCCCGACGAGCACCTGGGCGCGTACGCGGGCGACAGCAACGCCGCCACCGCCTATGCCGAACAGGTCGCCCAGAAGCTCGCCGAGCGGCTGCCCCCGCCCAATGTGACCGCCGCCCAACTGCGCGACCGCAGCTGGTGGGAGGGGCCGGAGCTGTACGTCGTGGTCGACGACTACGACCTGGTGGGCAACGGGCGCAACTCCCCGCTCGCCCCGCTCGTCGACTACCTCCCCCAGGCCAGGGAACTGGGCTTCCACCTGATCGCCGCACGCCGGGTATCCGGCTTCGGCCGCACCGCCCTGACCGAGCCGCTGCTGACCCGCGCCCGCGAACTGGGCGCAGCCGGCCTCGTCCTGTCCGGCGACCCCAAGGAAGGCGTGCTCATCAGCGGCGAACGGGCCGAACCCCGTCCCCCGGGCCGCGGCGTCCTGGTCCGCCGCCAGTCGCCCCGCACGGTCATCCAGATCGCCCTCACCGAGGACGACTCCGGCATCTGACACCGGCTCCGCCCTGCCACGCACACGGCCGGGTCTCGCGTTCCGCACTTCCCGCGGGCACGAGGCCCGGCCGTGTGCGTTGCCGTGGCCGATGCCGGTGACGGCGACGTAAGGGAACAGGGGTCTGCCGGGCGGACGGTGGAGTCGGCGTCCGGCACGGGGAGCCACGTCAGCGGTGGTCCACGCTCCTCCTGGACGTGCGAAATGCGGGCGAAATGAACTCCGGGAAACGGCTCGGTGCCGTCGGCGCACCGCGTGGACCGACGTCGGCCATATGGATAAAACCGCTGGTCACACCCCTATCAGATTCCGCTGGAGCGCACCATACCCGGCGCGAGATGTGGCATGCGTAACCATCTGTTGACAGCCCGTGGCCGGCGTCGCATACGGTGTGGATCACGGCCGCAAGGTGTATGGCACAAGTACACGAACCTCTGCGGGAGCGCGTGGGAACCCAGCGCCCGGACGCCGCCACTGTCGCCGGCGTCACCCTTCTTCTTCTCAACCGACCGGCGAAACACAGCTCACCTCTGCGTGGGCAGTGGTACGCGAGGGAGTTCAGGCATGTCTCAACGGCTCGACCCACACCGCACGCGGCACGGGATGGGTACGGCCTCCGGCTTACCGACGGCCGGTGACATCGGGAGCCTTGAGAGCTGGCTTCTGGAGTGGGTGGCCGGGGCGACCGGGCGAACGCCCGGCGCGGTCCGTGCGGACGGGCGGTTCTCCTCCTACGGCCTGGACTCGATGGCGCTCACCCGCCTCGTCGCGGAGGCGTCGCGCCTTCTCGGGCGCCCGCTGGCCCCCACTCTCGCGTGGAGCTGCCCGACACCAGCCGCGCTGGCCCGGCATCTGGCCGGCGGGCGGGGAGAGTTAGCCGCGGGCGCTGCGCGCGGCGCCGCGGAGCGCGGACCGGCGGCGGTGGACGAGCCGATCGCCGTGGTGGGGATGGCCGCGCGGTTCCCCGGGGCGCCGAGCGTCGCCGCGTACTGGGACCTGCTGGCCGCCGGACGGGACGCGGTCGTCGAGACGCCACGGGAGCGCTGGGCCGTCGACGACTGGTACGGGCCCGGCGAGCCCGGCCGGATGGCCACCCGGTGGGGCGGATTCCTTGAGGGGATCGCCGACTTCGACCCGCTGTTCTTCGGGATCTCCCCGGCCGAGGCCGTCCAGATGGACCCTCAGCAGCGGCTGGTGATGGAGCTGGCGTGGGAGGCGCTGGAGGATGCGGGCACCGTCCCGGAGAGCCTGCGGGGCCGGGCGGCGGGCGTGTTCGTCGGCGCGATGTGGAGCGAGTACGGCGCGCTGACCGCCGCCGACCCGACGCGGCTGACCACGCACTCGGCCACCGGTGGCGACACCAGCATCATCTCCGCCCGCGTCTCCTACACGCTCGGTCTCACCGGCCCCAGCCTGACCGTGAACACGGCGTGCTCGTCGTCGCTGGTCGCGCTGCACCAGGCACGGCGCAGCCTGCTCTCCGGAGAGTGCGAACTCGCCCTCGCGGGCGGCGTCAACCTGCTGTGCGACCCGGCGGGCACCGTGGCGATGTCGCACTTCGGTGCGATGGCGCCGGACGGCCGGTGCAAGGTGTTCGACGCCCGCGCCAACGGCTACGTCCGCGGCGAGGGCGGCGGCCTGGTGGTGCTCAAGCCGCTCTCCCGGGCCCGCGCGGACGGCGACCGTATCTACTGCACCCTCCGCGGCAGCGCCGTCAACAACGACGGCTTCAGCAACGGCCTGACCGCCCCCAGCCCGCAGGCGCAGGAGGCGGTGCTCCGCCGGGCCTGCGCGGACGCCGGGGTCGTACCGGCCGCCGTGCGGTACGTGGAGACCCACGGCACCGGCACCATGCTGGGCGACCCGATCGAGGCCGGGGCGCTGGGCGCCGTCTACGGCGAAGGACGGCGGGCCGACGCGCCGCTGCTGCTCGGGGCGGTGAAGAGCAACATCGGCCACCTGGAGGCGGCGGCCGGAGTGGCCGGGTTCGTCAAGACGGCGCTGGTGCTGCACCACCGTACGGTCCCGCGCAATCTGCACTTCGAGAGCCCCAACCCGCACATCCCCCTCGACGATCTGCGTCTTGAGGTGCCCACGGCGGCGCGGCCCTGGCCGGGCGGCCCGGACGAGGCGGCGTGGGCGGGGGTGAGCGGCTTCGGCTTCGGCGGGACCAACTGCCACGTGCTGCTGTCCGGTGCGCCGCGGGAGGACGCGGCGGAGGATGTCGTGGACGCGGGCCGCCCGGCTGTTCCCGAAGCGGCGGGCGGCGCGCCTGCCGGCCCGGTGTTCGTGTTCGGCGGGCAGGGGTCGCAGTGGCCGCGGATGGCCGTCGAGCTGATGACGGACCCGGCGTTCGCACGGGCGGTGCGCGCCTGTGACCGGGCGCTGGCACCGCACCTCGGCGGGCGGAGCGTCAAGGACCTGCTCACCCTGCGCCGGGAGCCGCTGGACGACACCGGCTCCGTCCAGGCCGCCGTCTTCACCGTGCAGGTCGCGCTCGCCGCGCTCTGGGCGGCCCGCGGCGTGCGCCCGGCGGCGGTGATCGGCCAGAGCATGGGCGAGATCGCGGCGGCCCACGTCAGCGGCGCGCTCGGGCTGGACGACGCGGCGCGCCTCGTCGCCGTCCGCGCCCGGCTCGTCGACGAGTTGGCCGGCGACGGGACGATGGCGGTGGTGGGCCTGGACGCCGAGCGGACCCGGGCCGCCCTCGCCCGCCACGGCGACCCCGACCTCGCGGTCGCGGTGCTCAGCGGTCCTGACCGGACGGTGATATCCGGCGGACGCGCGGCGGTGGACGGCCTGTTGGCCGTGCTCGCGGCTGAGGACGTGACCGTGCGGCCGATCGACGTGGACTACGCCTCGCACTCGGCGCACATGGATCCGCTGCTCACCCCCCTGCGCAAGGCCCTCGCCGGCCTCGCACCGGGGCCCTCCGTCGTACCGATGTGGTCCACCGTCACCGGGGCGCCCGTCGCCGGGGAGGAGCTGGACGCCGACTACTGGTGCCGCAACCTGCGCGAGCCCGTGCTCTTCGGCGACGGCATCGCGGGCCTGGCGGCACAGGGCCACCGCCACTTCCTGGACCTCAACCCGCATCCGGTCACCCTGCTGGACACCGAACGGGTCCTGGACGGGCGCGGCCAGGCCCTGCCGTCGATGCGCCGCGGCGAACCGGCACGGCCCGTGCTCGCCGCGTCGGCCCGCGCGCTCGGGCCGGCCCCCGACCGGCCCGACGTGCCCCATCTGCTCACCCTGTCCGCCCGGGACGAGCAGGCGCTCGCCCAGGCCGCAAAGCTGACGGCCGGCCGCCTGGCCGAGGCCGCCCCCGGCGAACTGCCGGGCATCTGCCACACCCTCGCCGCCCACCGTGGCCACCACGAGCACCGGCTCGCGCTGGTCACATCCGACGCCCGGCAGGCGGCCGGCTCCCTGGCCGCGTACGCCCGGGGCGAGCGCCCGCCCGGCCTGGTGCGCGGGCGGGCCCGCGCCGCCACGACCCGGACGGTCTTCGTCTTCCCCGGCCAGGGCGGGCAGCACGCCACGATGGGCCGCACCCTGTACGCGCAGGAGCCGGCGTTCCGCCGCGCGGCCCACACCTGCGCCGAGCTGATCCACGCCGAGGGCGGCATCGACCTGCTGCCCTGGCTGCGCGGGGAGCAGCCGCTGGACACGGAGGCCATCGCGGTGGTCCAGCCGGCCGTGTTCACGGTGAGCGTCGCCCTCGACGCGCTCTGGCGGTCCTGGGGCGTCGAGCCCGCGGCGGTGGTCGGCCACAGTATGGGCGAGGCCGCGGCAGCGTACGCCTGCGGTGCGCTCTCCCTGCCCGACGCCGTGCGCGTGATCTGCCGCCGCAGCGCGGCCCTGGGCCCGCTGACGGGACGGGGCGCCATGCTGCTGGTGGACCTCGGCCCGGAAGCGGCCCTCGCCGCGGCCGCGCCGTACGCCCCGAGCGCGGAACTGGCCGCCGCCAACGGACCGCGCGCCACGGTGCTCACCGGCGACGCCGACGAAATCGCCGAGGCGGCCCTGAAGTTCGACGCCCAGGGCGTCATGGCGCGCGTCCTGCAGGTCGGTGTCGCCGCGCACAGCCGCCAGTGCGAACCGCTCCTTCCCGGACTGCGGCGTGCACTGAAATCGCTGACACCAGGGGCGGAGCGGGTGCCCTTCGTGTCGACGGTCACCGGCCGCGTCCACCCCGGCGAGGCCCTGGACGCCGGGTACTGGGCGCGGAACCTGCGGGAGCCGGTGCGGTTCGCGGACGCCGTCGGCCGGATCGCCGCCGACGGGCCGGCCTGCTTCCTGGAACTGGGCCCGCACCCGGTGCTGGTACCGGCGCTCCAGGACCTGCTCCGCGGGCAGGAATCGGCCGCGGTGGGCGCGCTGCGCCGCGACCGGCCGCACCGCGAAACCCTCGCACTGGCCCTGGCAGGACTGCACACCGGCGGCGTCGCCCTCGACTGGGACCGCACCCCGCTCCCGGCGGGACGCCTGACCGCGCTGCCCGCCTACCCCTGGCAGCGCCGCCGCTACTGGATCACCGATCCACCCCGGCACACCGACGAACCGGTGGACCGGGCGCCGCTGGCCGACCGCATCGCCGCCGCCTCCCCCGACAAGGCCGCCGATCTGGTCCGGCACCACCTGACCGCCCACCTGACCGCCCTCCTTGAGATGGACGCCACCGAACTGCCCGCCGACGTCCCGCTGCTGGCGCTCGGCGCCGGCTCGCTCGTCGCGATGCAACTGCGCAACACCCTCCTGGAGGACCTGAACGCCGACCTGAAGGTCTCCCGGATCCTCAACGCCCCCTCACTCACCGCCCTCGCCCAGGAGGCACTCGACGCCGGGACCGGCGCCGTGCGCCACGTCCAGGACGCCCCCACGGAGGTTCTGCTGTGAACGACCCGACGGACCCGGTCCTCGCCGCCCTCGTCGCCCGCGGCGGCGACCTCCGCGCCGACGACGGCCGACTGCGGCTGCGCGGCCCCGACGGCATCCTCACCCCCCAACTGCGCGAGGACGTCGCCGCCCACCGCGACGCCCTGCTCGCCCGGCTCCGCGACCGGCGGGTGCTGCCGCTGTCCGGCATCCAGCGCCGGCTGTGGTTCCTCCAGGAGCTGGACGCGAGCGGCACCGGCTACACCTTCAGCTACGCGCACCGGCTCCGCGGTCCGCTGGACCCGGCCGCCCTCGACGCGGCGCTGAACGCGGTACTCGCCGCCCACCCGGGCCTGCGCGCCGGCTTCGATGAACTCGCCGGCCACCCCGTGCAGTTCCTCGCCGACGCTGCATCCGTCACCACCACCGTTTTCGACCCCGGACCCGGGCAGGAGGGGGAAAAGCTGCTCCGCGAGGAGCTGGTGCGCCCCTTCGACCTGGCCCGTCCGCCGCTGATCCGCTCCGCGCTGGTGCGGCTCGGCGACGACGACTGGCTCTGGGGCCTGACGGTGCACCACCTGATCGCCGACGGCTGGACGTACGGCCTGCTGCTGGACGGGATATCCGATGCGTACGCGGGCCGGGTGAGCCAACCGGCCGCGGAATACGCCGAGTTCGTCGCCCACGAGCGCGCCGTCGAGGACACCCCCGGCCGGACGGCCGCCCTCGACCACTGGGCGAAGACACTCGCCGACGCCACCGCCGACGGCACCGCCGAACTGCCCGCGGACCGCCCACGGCCGCGGCAGCGCGGCTACCGCGGCGCCACCGTCGGCCTCACACTGCCGGCCGCGACGACACGGAAGCTGCGCGCCCTGGCCGAAGCGGAGGGCACCACGCTGTTCGCCGCGCTGCTCGCCGTCCACGGCGTGCTGCTCGGCCGGCACACCGGCAGCGACCTGACGGTCGTCGGCACGCCGTACGCCAACCGGCCTGACACCCGCTTCCACGGGACGGCCGGCTGCTTCGTGAGCACCCTGGTGCTGCCGGTCGACCTGACCGGCAGGCCGACCTTCCGGCAGCTGGTCGCCGGCACCGGACGCACCTGCGCCACGGCCTGGGACCACTGCGACTACGCGTACGAACGGCTGGTGGAGCGGCTCGCCCCGCAGCGGGATCCCAGCCGCAACGCGCTGTTCCAGACGTTCCTGGCGCTCCAGGACCTGCCGGGACGGCTCACACTGCCCCAGGTCACCGCCGCCCCGGTGCCGTTCGACGCCGGCACCACCCAGTTCGACCTGGAGGTGTACCTCACCCCCGCGCCCGACGGCGCACTGGAGCTGGAACTGCGCTACAACACCGACCTGTTCGACCCGGCCACCGCGACGGCCTTCGCCCACCGCTGGCAGCAGCTCGCCCAGCGGCTCGCCGACACCCCGGACCACGAGACGCCGCGCGTACCGGTCCTGTCCGACGCCGACCTGCGGGCCCTTGCCGCCGCCAACGACACCGCCCGGCCCTCCCCGCAAGACGCCACCGCCGACGACCTGTTCGCCGCGCAGGCGGCCCGCACCCCGGACCGCACCGCGCTGCGCTGCGGCGACCAGGAGTGGTCGTACCGCCGCCTGGACGCCCGGGTGGACGCTCTCGCCGGATTACTGCGGGACGGGGACGGCGCGGGCGGCCGGGTCGGCATCGTGATGCACCGCTCCGCCGACATGGTCGCCGCGGTGCTCGCCTCGCTGCGCGCGGGCGCCGCCTTCGTACCGCTCGCACCGGACCTGCCCACCGAGCGGATGGCGCAGATGAGCGCCGACTGCGCGTTGACGGCCGCCTGGACCGACCCGGACACCGCCGGTCTGCTGCCCCCGGGAATCCGGCCGCTGGACGCCACCGCCGACGTCCCGCCGCCCGGCCCGGCGCCCGCGCGGGAGCACGGCGACCTCCGGACGACGGCGGCCTACGTCCTTTACACCTCCGGCTCGACCGGCGTCCCCAAGGGCGTCGAGGTACCGCACTCCGCGCTGGTCAACCTGCTCGCCGGCATGGGCGAACACCCGGGCATCGGCGCCGACGACGTGCTCGTCGCGGTCACCGCGCTGTTCTTCGACATCTCTCTGCTGGAACTGCTGCTCCCGCTGCTCACCGGCGCCACCCTGGTGGTCGCCACCGACGCCGAGACCCGCGACCCCGACCGCCTCGCCGCCCTGCTGGAGCGCCACGACGCCACGGTCGTGCAGGCGACACCCTCGACCTGGCGGATGCTGCTGGACTCGGGCTGGCCCGGCCGCCCCCGGCTGCGCGCCTGGTCCGGCGGGGAGGCGCTCAGCCGCGACCTGGCCGACCGGCTGCTCGGCGGCTGCGCCGAGGCGTGGAACCTCTACGGCCCCACCGAGACGACCATCTGGTCCACCTGCTGGCAGGTCAGGCCCGGCGACGGGCCCGTCCTGATGGGGCAGCCCGTCGCGAACACGACGCTGCACGTACTCGACCGGAACCTGATGCCCGTCCCGCCCGGCGTACCGGGCGAGCTGTACATCGGCGGCGACGGCCTGGCGCTGGGCTACCTCCACCGGCCCGAGCTGACCGCCGAGCGCTTCGTGACCCTCGACACCGGGGACGGCCCGGCCGAACGCGCCTACCGCACGGGCGATGTGGTGCGGTGGCCGGCCGGCGGCGACCCGGTCTTCCTGGGCCGCGCCGACGACCAGCTCAAGGTGCGCGGGCACCGCATCGAACCGGAGGAGATCGAGCACGCCCTGCGCCGCCACCCGGCCGTCCGCGACGCGGTGGTCGTCCCGGCGGGCGACGAGGTACTCGTGGCCCACCTGCTGCCCGCCGACCCGACTGCCCCGCCCGCCGCGGAGGAGCTGACGGCCCATCTGGGCGGGCTGCTGCGCCCCGCCCTCATCCCGCAGCGGTTCGTCCCGCACACGGAGCTGCCCCGCACGGCCAACGGCAAGACCGACCGGGGCGCGCTGCGCCGGATGGCGCTCCCGGTGGCCTGTTCCTCCGGAGCCTCGCAACCCCCGGAAGGCGCCGAGGAGTTGGCCGTCGCGGCGGTGTACGAGGAGGTCCTGGGCATCACCGGGGCCGGGCGGCTCGACGACTTCTTCCGCCTCGGCGGCCACTCACTGACCGCCACCACCGTCCTGTACCGGCTGCGGCAGTCCACCGGTACCCGCGTCCCGCTGCACGTCTTCATGCAGGACGCCTCGGTCGCGGCGGTCGCCCGCCACCTCCGGCCCGCCGACGACCTCGAAACGGCCCTCGCCCTGCTGGACTCCCTCTCCGACGAAGAGGCCGCCGCCCTCCTCGCCGACACGCCCTGATCCGCGGGTCGCGCACCCGTTCCGTACGGCACGGCCGCCGCGCCCCCCCGATCCCCGCATACCACCCACCACAACCGCAAGAAGACCCCACAACTCCCCTTCGGAACGCACCCCCAGGAGTTCCCATGACCGATCTCGCCAACAGGGTCAGCGGCCTGTCCGACACCAAGCGGCTCGCGCTGCTGCGGCTGCTCGCCGAGAAGAACGCCGAGACCCGCCTGCTGGAGCTGACCGGCTCCCACCTCAAGGTGCTGCGCGAAGGCAGCCCCCGGCTGTTCTTCTTCCCCGCGACGGAGGGCAGCGTCGGCTACATGAGCGGCTACCTGCCGCACGTCCCCGCACCCTGGGGCGTGTACGCCTGCCAGTCGCCCGGCCTGGACGGCGACCAGGCGCCGACCACCACGGTCGAGGAGATCGCCGCGCGCGGCATCGAGGAGATCCGGCGCCTCCAGCCGCACGGCCCCTACCACCTCGCCGGCAACTGCATGGGCGGCCTGCCCGCCTTCGAGGCCGCCCGGCAGCTGGAGGCCGCGGGCGAGCAGGTGCCGCTCGTCCTGCACCTGATGCCGACGTTCGCGCGGGCCTGGCAGGAACTCCCCGAGGCGGATTCGCTGCAGACCCGCGCGCTGCACGACTACGGATTCATCATCGAGCGGCTGCTGGGCCACCCCGTCGAGCTGCCGCTGGAGCGGATAGCCGCGGCGCCCGATGAGCAGCGCACCGACATCCTGGTGGACTTCCTCGCCGCCCAGCCCGGCCTGGGGAGTGTGGACCCGCAGGTGCTGCGCCACCGGATCGCGGTGTACCAGGCCAACCTCGGCGCGATGTTCGCCTACCGCCCGGCCGGCGGTCTCCAAGGACGGCTGCACGTCCTGGCCGTCGGCGAGGGCACGCGCCGCGAGAACGTGGTCGACCCGGACTCGCCGTACGCGAAGGCCCTGGGCGCCATGGACCAGGACCGCGTCGAGATCGAGAAGATCGACGCCGAGGCGAGCACCCTCTTCGACTGCGCGGAGCCGCACATGTCACGCGTCGGCGTCGCCCTGCGCGCCGCGGTCGAGCGGGTGAGCCGATGAGCTGCCCCGTGCGCGCGGGCTACGACCCGCTCGCCCCCGCCTTCCTGACCGACCCGTATCCGCAGCTCGCCGAGATCCGCGCGGAAACCCCGGTGTTCCACCACCCCGAGCTGAACCTGTGGGTGGTCACCCGGCACACCGACATCGAGCGGATCATGAAGGACCACCGGACGTTCTCCGGCGCGAACACCCAGGAGCCGGTCTTTCCGCTGAACGAGGAGGCGCGCGCCCTCCTCGCCGACGGCTTCGGCACCAGCCCCACCATGTCGAACGGCCCCGAGCCCAAGCACAGCCGCGTCAGGTCCCACTGCCTGAAGGTCTTCTCGGCGCGGCGCCTGGAGGTCCTGGCGCCGACGGTCCGGGCCCGCGCGGACGAACTGATCACGCAGATGCTGCGCCGCCCGCGCTTCGACGCGGTGACCGAGCTGACCTACCCGCTGCCCGCATCGGTGGTCTTCGCGCTGATCGGCTTCCCGGCCGAGGACACCGTGATGCTCAAGGAACTCGCCGCCGAGCGGATGGTGTTCACCTGGGGCCGCGCCACAGCCGAGCAGCAGACGGACGTCGCCGCGTTCATGGTGCGGTACTGGAAGTACTGCGTCGACTTCGTCCACCAGCGGCTGGCCGAACCCCGCGACGACTTCACCAGCGACCTCATCCGCGTCCACCTGGACGACCCGGAGGCGCTCACCGTCGACGAGATCACCAACGTGATCCACGCGATCAGCTTCGCCGGCCACGAGACGACCACCAACGTGGCGACCAGCGCGCTGCTGCGGCTGCTCCGCGACCGCCCCCAGTGGGAGGCGCTGTGCGCCGACCCGTCGCTGGTGCCAGGAGCCGTCGAGGAGGCACTGCGGTACGACCCCAGCCTGTTCACCTGGCGCCGGCAGACGACGCGGCCGGTCGACATCGGCGGCGTCGAGGTACCGGCCGGGGCGAAGCTGCTGCTGCTGATCGGTTCGGCCAACCACGATCCGCAGGCGTTCGACGACCCCGAGGCGTTCGACATCCGCCGCGAAGCGGCCCGCCACCACCTCACCTTCGGCCGCGGCATCCACTACTGCTTCGGGGCACCACTGGCCAGGATGGAGATCGGGGTGATGCTGGAGCTGCTGGGAAAGCGGGCGCCGAGCCTGCGGCTGGCCGACGCGGACGTCGACTACCCGCAGAACATCTGCTTCCGCGGCCCCACGGAGCTGTGGCTGGAGTGGGACGCATGAGCGGCGCACCGGCCGAGCGCTACGAGCGGCTGTTCACCCCGATGGCGCTGGGCCGCCGTGAGGTGAAGAACCGCATCGCCTTCCCGGCGATGATCACCGGCCTCGGCGCAGGAAACCGCCCGACGGAGCGCACCGTCGCCGCGTACGCCCGCACGGCGGCCGGTGGCGCGGGGATGGTGGTGTCGGAGGCACTGGCGGTCCATCCGACGTCCGAGCCCAAGCCGTTCGCGCTGGTCACCTACGATCCGGCCGGGTGGGACGGCTTCGCGCGGATCGCGGAGGCGGTCGAGCGCGAGGACTGCCGGATGATCGGGCAGCTGTACCACCTGGGCCGCAGCCAGCTGTGGACCACGGGCGACGCCCGGCCGATGGGCCCCTCCGCGCTCCCCGACTTCTACAGCGGCACCATGCCGCGGGTCATGTCGCACGGTGACATCGCCATGCTCACCGAGGCGTTCGCGCACTCCGCCGCGATGCTCGCCGCGCGTGGCTTCTCCGGCGTCGAACTGCACGCCGCCCACGGCCATCTGCTGTCGCTCTTCCTCTCGCCGTGGTCGAACCACCGGGAGGACGCGTACGGCGGCGACGTGACGGGACGCACCCGCTTCCTGCGCGAGGTCATCGAGGCCATCCGGGCGGCCACCGGTCCAGACTTCGTGGTCGGCCTGAAGATGCCCGGCGACGAGGGCGTACGCGGCGGGCTGCGGCCCGCGGACGCCGCCGCGCTGTTCACCCGCGTCCAGGAGGGCGCGCCGGTGGACTATGTCTGCTTCGCGCAGGGCACCATCGCCCCCAGCTTCGGCGACCACGTCCCCGACATGCACTACCCGCCCACCCCGTATCTCGACCTCCAGCGGGAGCTGCGGGCGGCGGCCGGCGGGGTGCCGGTGGTCGCCGTCGGCCGCGTCCGGTCCGCGGCGGAGGCCGAGACGACGCTCCGGTCCGGCGCCGCCGATCTCGTCGCGCTCGGCCGGGCCCTGGTCGCCGACCCGGACCTGCCGCGCAAGGCCAGGGCACGGCAGGAGGAGCAGATCCGGCCCGGCGTGTACTGCAACGCCTGCTGGGGCGAGGTGCACGCCGGGCGCCCGGCCGCCTGCCCGGTCAACCCGGGGTTCGGCCTGACCGCGCAGGAAGCGGCCCCGGCCGCGGCGGCGTCCGCGCGGCGGGTGACGGTGGTCGGCGGCGGCGTCGCGGGCCTCGAAGCCGCCCGCGCGGCCGCGGACCGTGGCCACCGGGTGACGCTGCTGGCCGGTCCCCGGCTCGGCGGCCGGACCCGCGCGGAGTCCCGGCTCCCCGGCAGGGGCGACCTCGGCCGGCTGGTCGTCTCCCAGGAAGAGGCGGCGCGACGGGCCGGAGTCGAGGTCGTCCTGGGCGCACAGGCCCGGGAGGCGGACGTCCTCGCGACCGCCCCGGACGCGGTCGTCCTGGCCACCGGGGCGAGGATGAGGCCGCCCGCCGCCCTGGTCGGTACCGGGATCAACGACTACCTCGCAACGCCGGCCGGGCCCGCATCGGGCACCGCCGTCATCCTGGGCGAGGACGACGGCGCCGCCGTCTGCGCGCTGGCCGAACTGCGCGCCTCCCGCCACCCGCGTACCGTCCTGCTCACCCCCCGCCTGGCGCCGGCCGAGACGGTCCCGTACACCAGCCGGCTCGGGGTCCACCGGCGGCTGTCCGCCGCCCGCGTCGAGGTGGTCACCGGCGCCGCCGCGAGGGGCCTGGACGGCACGACGCTGCACTACGAGAACCTCTTCACCGGGGATCCTGCCACCGTCGACGGCGTCGGCCAGGTCGTCTGGGCCACCGCCCGGATCCCCGTCGACGACCTGTATGGACCGCTGCGCCGCCGCGGCCTGGCCGTCCACCGCGTCGGCGACGCCCACGCACCGGCCACCCTGCTCACCGCACTGACCCAGGCCCGCACGGTCGCCGAAGAGCTGTAGGGGAAGGACACCGAAGGCCGCCCCGGGACGTCCGGTACCGGGGCGGCCTTCGGCATGCGTGCTCGCGCCCCGGGACGCGAAGGTGGTCGAACTCCCGCCGGGCGCTGGCCGTCGGGGGCGAACACGAATGCCGTGATGCGCACAGCGCCGGAGTTCTCGTACGTGGCGTGTACGGAGCAGCAGTCACCACCCAGGGCACCCAGGATGCCGCGCTCGATGCGCAACATCCCTGCCGCTGGGGGTCGTTGGCGGTTCGAGGAGCCGGGCCGCAGGGACATCGCCGAAGCGGTGTTCGGCGACCGCTCGCTTGGCGGCTTCGTCCTGTCGCAGCAGCCGTGTACAGGAGGAACGGAGGCGGCGCCCGCCCGTACATCGAGCGTGTCGCCTCGCCAGGACCTATCGGGGCCGCCCCTGGCAGGGGCGGCTGGTAGGGGAATTTCGCACCCCCATACGCTTTACGCGATATTTACTACTTCTTTTCTGGGAAAGTGAGGGTACGCGTGAAGCTGTCCCGTATTTCATCCGTCGTTGCCGCTGCCGCAATCGCGCCTGCCGTCCTGTTGCAGAAGCAGGACGTCGTCAAGGACGTCAAGGGCGCCATGAAGTCCAACGGCACCACCGGCGCCAAGCCCGCCGTAGCCACCCCCAGCGCCAGCTCCCCGGGCGCCCAACTGGCCGCGACCGGCGCCGGCTCGGCCACCCCCTGGGCCATCGGCGGCACCGCCGTCACCCTCACCGCAGGCGCCGGCCTGATCCTGGCCTCCCGCCGCCGCGCCTCCCACAAGGACTGACACCGAACGTCGGCACCCATGCATGAAGAGGCCGGGGCAGCCGCCCGCGCACGGACAGCCGTCCCGGCCACCCCTCGCCCGGCCGCCTTCAGGGAAACGACTGTTGGCTCTCCTTGGAGGACAGGCCGGCACAGCACTCGGTCCCGGCCCGTTCGGACACGCAGCGTCCGAACGCAGGTGGCTGCGGTGGCTCTGACGAGCTCGTCAGGTCTGGAGGCCGCCGACCGGCACGTCGTGGCCAAGAAAAAGATCCACGACGACATCCGTCACGGCCGGCTCCTGCCCGAACCCGTCGTGCACAGTCTCCTCAACCACCTTGCGAACGCCGACGGTTGGGACAAGGGCAACGCATATATGGACGACCCCGTCGACGAACGGGCCTTCACTGCCGCCGGCCGACCCCTCAACGACGACCGGCGCGGGCATTCCCAGAACGTGTTGTCGGATCGCGGCCGTGCGGCCGGCGATGGTGGGAATGCCGATGTCGTCGATGAGTGCGGCCAGGACGTCAGGGTGCATCGGTTGCCCTGCGCGGCGGCAGTCTCGCGAGCGGCGACGGGACGGGGGCCGGCGGTTTGCCGAGACGGAGAAAGGACTCCTCTTCGCTGTGGCCGATGTCGTCGAGGGTGGGGTGCACGACTCGGCTGAGTGGTGGGGCGTGGAGCAGAACGGTCACGCCCGCGACCCGGGTGCGAAGCGGCAGGTCCAGTTCGGTGAGAAGGCCCGACCAGCCCGTCGGCGAGGGGGCGGTGAACGGGAGGCGGGTGGTCCGCATGGTCTGGGCGAGTTCGCCGTCGTCCCACAGCCACCGCGTCCGGTCGTCTTGCGTGTCGGGATGGTGCAGGACGTTCAGCGTGGCCTGACAGGTTCCGGGCAGAGCGGCGGCGAGGTCTTCGGCGATGCCGCCGAGGAAGGCACGAGCGGTGCCGCTGACCGGAGCACTCCGATCTGTGCGTCCTGACCTCGGACCACCCGCGCAACGAGGCCCCGGGGCCGTCCTGGACCAGATCACTCCCGGCCTCGCCGTGACGGGCACACCCATCGAGCGGCTCGCCGGCCGTCGCGAAGCAATCGCCTTCGCCCTGTCGGCAGCGGACCCCAGGACGCCGTCCTCATCGCAGGCAAGGGAAGCGAACCGCACCAGACCGTCCGCGAGGAACTGATTCCGTTCGGCGAGACGACCACCGTGCGTGAACCCGCCCCGCAACAGACAGCAAGGTTCCCGGCGCTCCGCCTGCCGCATCAGTCCCGTTCGTCGGCACGCGGGAAGCAGTTCCTACACCCGTTCCCTCGCAATGGGGGCGCCTCGAACACGACAGTCCGTACGACGAAGAAGCTACGGGCGCGTATCCGGCGGGAAACCGGCACGCAAAGAGAATCTAATTCGAGGCCACCCCCCGGTCAATTCTGTGTGCAGAGGTGCTTCGTCGATGTTAGGCGCTTTCCCCCTTTCCGGAAAAGAGCCGGTGAGGGTGGTGCTGCGGGGTTCCGCGCTTCAGCCCCCGAAGTGCAACCACGCGCACCCCTTTGCCTCCACGAACGTGTCGCACCGGTGGCCGGAACCGGTGGCACCGCCACGGGCCCGTGCAAGGATCAATCCGGTTCGCGATTTTTCCCATATTCGGGAGGTGTACGGAGTGACACGACTGCGGCATGGAAACAGGCTCTTGCACAAACTCTCCGCACAAGCGGCGTCGGCCTCGCAGGAAAGGGCAATTCGAGAACGCGGGAGGAATTCCCGGCCGTCGCGCCCGTCCCACGGTTCCACTGCGGCGGCAGCACACGAGGTGCCGTTGCCGGTCGCGCCGCTGTCCTGGATCGAGCCCCTCGTGGGGGCGGAGCGAGTGGTCCAGGTGCAGTCGGTGTTACGGGCGGCGAGCGACCGGCTCGACGGACGCACCGTGTGGCACGTCAGCGACAACCCGGTGCGGGGCGGCGTCGCCGAACTCCTGCGGAGCAACCTTCCCTACCTGGCGGGCGGAGGCATCCTCACCCGCTGGACCACTCTCGACGCGCCCCCCGAATTCCGGCAGTTCACCAAGGCGCTGTACTACCAACTGTGCGGCGTGACATCGCCCGCACCGGGCACCGGGCCCGACGCGGATCCCGAGCGTGGCCGCCGGCTCTACGAGCGGGTGTGCAAGGAGTACGCGGCCAGGCTCGCCGCATCGGTGGGCCGGCATTCCGTCGTCGTCCTCCACGACCACCAGACGGCAGGTCTCGTCCCCCATCTGCGCGAGGCCGGCTGCACCGTTGTGTGGCGGGCGCACATCGGCGCGGCACTGCGTCCCGAACTGGCCGCCCCCGCCTGGGACTTCCTCACCCGCTATCTCACTTCCGCCCACCGGCACATCGCCTCGTACCCCGGAGTCCTGCCCGCCGGGCTCGCCGGGGCGGGCAGCCACATCGTCCCTCCGTCGATCGACCCGCTGTCACCCAAGAACCTTTCCCTGCAACCCGGCATCGACCCGTCCCGACTGCTGGCAGCCGCCGGGCTCATCCAGGACTCGACAGCGTCGGTGCCCGGCAGCCACGCCTTCAACGGCCTCCTCCTGCGGCACCCCGTACTGATCGTCAGGGACGGCGGCCCGGTGCCCGCGCGGGCGCCGTTGGTGACCCAGGTGAGCCGGTGGGACCGGGTGAAGGACATCCCCGGGGTGATCCGGGGCTTCGCCGAACACGTCGACGCCGCCTTCGGCGCCCACCTGCTGCTGGTCGGGCCGAACACCACGGGCGACCGGCAGGCGCAGCAGGTCTTCGAGGAGTGCCGCGCGGCGAGGTCGGCACTGGGGAGCCGACGGGAGCGGGTGCACCTCGTACAGGTACCGACGGACAACCCCGCCGAGCACGCGCTCACCATCAACGCCATCCAGCGGCGTTCGACCGTGCTGGTCCAGAAGAGCCTGGCCGAGGGGTTCGGCCTGACCGTGTCCGAGGCTGCGTGGAAGGGCCGGCCCGTCGTCGCGGCGCCGGTGGGCGGCATCCGGCAGCAGATCGAGCACGGCACGACGGGGCTGCTCCTCTCCGGCCCCCGCGACCTGCCCGGGTTCGGCGCGGCGGTCAACCGCCTTCTTGCGAGCCCTCGTTACGCCGATGAGCTGGGCCGGGGCGGACGCGAGCGGGTGCTGCGGCACTTCCTCACCGACAGCAATGTGCTGGGCATCGCGAACGTGCTGTCCGACGCCGCGCAGATCCGATGACCGGAGCAGACCCGATGAACGAAGGAGAAGGAGCGACAGTGCGCGTACTGGCCATGGGGGCCCACCCCGACGACGTCGAGCTCTTCTGCGCGGGAACGCTGGCCCATTACGTCCGGCAGGGTGCGCACGTCACCGTCGCCGTCCTCACCAACGGGGAACTCGGCTCGCGCACCCTCTCCCCCGAGGAAACCGCGGTGGTACGAGAGAAGGAGGCGCTGCGGGCGGCCGGCGTGCTCGGCGCGGAACTGCTCTGGACGGGCGCTCCGGACGGGTTCCTCTTCGACACCCCCGAGGTGCGTCGGCAGGCCGTGGACGTGGTGCGCCGCAGCCGGCCGGACGTCATCTTCGCCCACCACCCGGGCGACTATCACCCCGACCATCGCATGGTCGCTCAACTCGCCTCCGCGGCACGCCTGTTGGCCCGCGAGACCTCGCTCGTCTCCTCGTATCCGGCCACCGACCGCGTGGCACCCCTGTTCTACATGGACACCCTGCTGGGGACGGGCGGGGGAAGTCCGGACGTGTGGGTGGACATCTCGGACACCATGGGGACCAAGGAGGCCATGCTGGCCGAACATCTCAGTCAGAACGACGCACGACGACGACGCAAAGGAGCCGATTTCGTGGACCTGACGAAGCAGCAGGCGGCGTTCCGGGGGCAGCAGGTGGGGGTCCGCCACGCGGAGGTCTTCACCTGCGCTCCCTCCCACCCGGCGACCTCGGCACTGGATCTGGTGCCGGAGGGGGCCGAGGTACGACTCCCCGTGTGCGCCAGTCCGCGGTGAGCGCGCGGCAGGCGAGGCGCGGACGCCCGTACCCCGGTGGGCGTGGGGGCCGCAGTGGCGCCGTCTCGCTCTACACGGTGTTCTTCCTCAACGGTCTCGTCCTGGCGAGTTGGGCGCCCCGCATCCCGCAGGTCAAAGAGCAGCTCCAACTCTCCGACGGGCAGCTCGGGCTGGCGCTGCTCGGCGTCGCACTGGGTTCCGTGCCCGCCATGCCCACGGCCGGGGCGCTGGTGAACCGCTTCGGCAGCCGGGCGGTGGCACGGACCTCGGTTCTCGTATACACCGCGGCCATCGCACTGCTGGGGCTGGCTCGCTCACTGCCCGAACTCCTGGCGAGCCTGGCCGTGCTCGGCGCCGCGGTCGGCACGTTGGACGTGGCCATGAACGCGCACGCGGTGGACCTGGAGCGCAGCAGTGGCCGGACGCGGCTCTCCTCCTTCCATGGCCTGTTCAGCGCAGGTGCGTTGGCCGGTGCGCTTCTCGGCACGCTCGCCGCGGCGGGAGGTGTGACACCGCGCGCCCAGTTCGCCGTCACTGCCGTGGTCGCCGTGCTGTCGGCCGGGGTGGCGGCGGCGGCGCTGCGCCCCTCCACGCACCAGCACGAGCACAAGCAGCCGGACGACCACCGGCACCCGGTCTCGTCCGCTTCCGATGCCGGCCGGGACATGTCCGCCACCACCGCTCTCGCGGCCTCCCTCTTCTCCCGGTTCACGCCCCGGCTGCTACAGCTCAGCGCCCTGGGTCTGTGCGTGCTGCTCATCGAGGGGGTGGTGACCGACTGGGCCAGCGTGTACCTGACCGATTCGCTGCACGCGGAGCCCGGCCCGGCGGGCGCGGGGTACGTGGCGTTCGCCCTGGCCATGACGGCGGGACGGCTCGGCGGCGACCGGGCGGCCCACCGGTTCGGGCCCGTCCGGGTCGTCCGGGGCGGTGCCCTGCTGACCGCGACGGGTTCCGTGGTCACGCTCGCGACGGGACAACCGGTGGTGGCGGTGGTCTTCTTCACGCTGATCGGCCTCGGGATCGCGGCGTCCCTCCCCCTGGTCGTCAGCGCGGCCGGCCGCCTCCACACCGGCTCGCCCGGTACCGCTGTGGCCACGGTCTCCACGACCGGCTACTTCGCCTTCCTGGCAGGCCCGCCCCTCATCGGTTTCCTCGCCTCGCACAGCAGCGTCCGCGCCGCGCTGCTGGTGTTGCCCGTACTCGCCGTGGTGACGGCGCTGCTGGCCCACCTGCTGAAGGTCGAGGGACGTTCCGTGACGACGCACCGCCCCGCACCGCGAGCCGCTTCCCAGCGGTGATCCGGCCCCGCCGTCGGCCGCGCACGCCCCCGGCCGACGGCTGTCTCCCCGTGCATCACGAAAACGCGCGCTGGTGGGAGCCGAGGCCCGGTTCCTGGGACATGGCGGTGTTCGGGTGGTCGCGCGAGCGGCCCAGGTCAGCGAGACCACGGTCCGCAAGGGTGTGGACGAGCTGGAAGCGGGTGAGGGGCTGCTGGGGCGGCGTGCCGTCCGGGCGGCGTTGACGCCTGCGCTCTCCGCGACCCGGAGCTGACCGGCATGACCGTGCCGCAACTGGAGGCCCCGGTCGACGCGTTGATCCCGGCACCGGCGCAACGACGCGAGCGAACCCGCCACGAACACCGGGGCGGCGAGCGCCGACGCACGCGAGGCGCGGGTGCCAAGGACAAGCTCTCCGACGCAGACCGGATCCTGGCCACCGCGCTCCTAGGACCGCATGTCCCCTCATGACCGCAAAGTCTCCGAGGGGGACTCCCCGAACTGTTGGCGGTACGCGAGTGAGAAGCGGCCTGGGTGCAAGAAGCCCCAGCGGGATGCGATGGCGGTGACAGTCGTGGCACCCGGGTCGGAGGCCAGGAGTTCCTTGCGTACGCGGTCCAGGCGGACCTCGCGCAGGTACGCGAGCGGTGTCGTGTCGAGGTGCCGGCGGAAGCCTTCCTGGAGGGCCCGTACGCCGACGCCGACGCATTCCGCGATCTCCGCGACCGTGAGCGGCTCGGCGGCGTGCCCCTCGATGACCTCCATGGCGCGGCGGACCGCGGGCGGCGCGACGCGCGGCTGCTCGCCGAGCAGCGCCGGCGTGTAGGTGTTGGGCTGGGCCATCAACAGCTGGGTCATGAGGAGTGATTCAAGCTGTCTTGTCACGACGGGCCGGCTTGTCATGCCACCAGGCCCCTCCGCCTCCCGGCGCATGAGGTCGACGATGTTGAGCCAGGAACGGGATCCCGGGGTGGTGAGGTTCATGCCGAGCGAGAAGAAGATCGGGCGGCGCACGGTGCGGCCGAGCAGGCTGCCCAGGTGCGATTCCAGGGACGATCGGTCGAACCACACGATCAGCTGCGGATTGCCGCCACCCCAGAGCATGTCCAGCTTTCCGGCCGGAGAGGGGACGGAAGCGAGTTCGGGGGAGGAAATGATCTCCTCCCGGCCGCAGGTGATTTCGGCGTGGCCCGCGAGCGGGATCTGGACAAGGAAGAAGCTCTCCAAGTCGCCCGGAGTGATCCGGACTTCCGTTCCGTAGTCGAGGTAATACAGCCCTGTCCGATCGAAGGGTGTGCCGTGCAGCCGGGCGTCGAGCGTCGCCGAGCGCTGAGTGATGCGCAGCTCATGCGGACAGAAAGCTCGGCCGACCTCGGCCCGCGCCTCCCACATGTCCGCTGTGTGGAACCGCTGGTGGTTTGCGAGGGGTGGCTCTTCAGCGGGCATGTGAACCTCCACCGCCGAGATGCGCGATCGGGACAGCGACCCGCGTGATCCGGATAGCGCAGATGATCTTGCCATATCAAGGTTGGTCCCTGACCGCCGCGGACCCGAGAAGAATCCAGGGAATCAACGATGCAGGGAGTGCCGGGCCGTACTGCGCTCGTCACGGGCCAAGTCACGCCCAGCGGACAGCCCGTCGCATGCGCGCTGCGCGTGCCACGCGCGACCGTCGCGGCGAGGCCCGCCGGGGCCGTACCCCCGCACGTCGCGACGCTCTTGCCTCTGCTGCCCCGGCTCGCCGAGTCGGCCAGGCCCCTCCAGCCGGCCGGGTGACCCGGACCCCGTCCCCCGGTCCTACGGGTGACCCGGCCTCCCGCGGCTGCCCGCCGCCCCCTCCGGCGGGCAGCCGCATTCGACACCACCGCCCCCACTCATGACGCCGCCACGTCACCGAAATGCCGTACCAACGCACGGCACTGCACGGCACCACCTAAAACCGCACAACCCGGCCCTCGGAGGTCCCCCTCATGCGCAAGATCACCATCGTCGGAGCCGGCCAGGCCGGCCTCCAGCTCGGTATCGGCCTGATCGCCCACGGTTACGACGTCACCCTCGTGTCCAACCGCACCGGAGACCAGATCCGCGACGGCCGGGTCATGTCCAGCCAGGCCATGTTCGGCACCGCGCTGGCCCACGAGCGCAGCCTCGGCCTCGACTTCTGGGGCGATGCCTGCCCGCCGATTGCCGGGCTCGGTGTGAACATCGCCGACGGCCGGGGCGGCCGGGCGCTCTCCTTCGACGCCCGCCTCGATGCCACCGCCCGCTCCGTCGACCAGCGCGTCAAAATGCCGCTCTGGATGGGTGAGTTCGCGCGCCGCGGCGGCCATCTGGAACTCTGCGAGGCCGGCATCGCGGACCTGGAGCGCTACGCCGCCGAGTCCGACCTGGTGATCGTCGCGGCCGGCAAGGGCGAGATCGCCGGGCTGTTCGAGCGGGACGCCAGGCGTTCCCCGTACGACGCTCCGCAGCGCGCGCTGGCCCTGGCGTACGTCACCGGCATGGCGCCGCTGCCCGACCGCCCCGGCGTCAGCTTCAACGTCATCCCTGGTGTGGGCGAGTACTTCACCATGCCCAGCCTCACCACCAGCGGCCCCTGCGACATCATGTTCTTCGAGGGCATCCCGGGTGGCCCGCTCGACTGCTTCGACGGGGCGGCCCCCGACCAGCAGCTGGCGAAGTTCCAGGAGCTGCTGCGGTTGTACGTCCCGTGGGAGGCCGAGCGCTGCACCGATGTCGCACTCACCGACCGGAGTGGCACCCTCGCGGGCCGCTTCGCGCCGACCGTCCGCAAACCCGTCGCCACGCTGCCCTCCGGCGCGCAGGTGCTCGGCCTCGCCGACGTCGTCGTCCTCAACGACCCGGTCACCGGCCAGGGGTCCAACAACGCCTCGAAATGCGCGGCCTCCTACCTCGCCACCATCCTGGACCACGGCGAGCGCCCGTACGACGCCGCGTTCATGGGGCTGGCCTTCGGGCGCTTCTGGGACAACGCGCAGTCCGCCACGGCCTGGACCAACGCGATGCTCGGCGCCCCGCCGCAGCACGTCCTGGAGCTCTTCGGCGCGGCAAGCGCCAACTCCCGTGTCGCCGCCCGCTTCGTCAACGGATTCGACGACCCACGCGACTTCTTCCACTGGTTCATGGACCCCGTCGCCGCGAAGAACTACCTGGCCGAGGTCAGTTCCTGAGCACGCTTCAGGAGAGGGATCCTCACGACTGACGACACGTCGTCAGAGATGAATACGTTACGAGAGCAGGACGGCAGGACATGAGAAGGATCGCGGTGATCGGCGCCGGGCAGGCGGGTGCCCAACTCGCCCTGGGACTCCAGACGCACGGCTATGACGTCACCCTGGTCACCGACCGCGGCCCCGACGAGATACGTCGCGGCCCGGTCATGTCCAGCCAGTGCATGTTCGACACCTCTCTGCAGAGCGAGCGCGAACTCGGCCTGCACCACTGGGAGGACCGGGCCCCTGACATCTCCGGCATCGCGTTCTCTCTCATCGGTCCGCACGGCACTCCGGACGTCTCCTGGCGCGCGCCGCTGGAGGGCCACGCCCACTCCGTCGACCAGCGGGTCAAGTGTGCCGCCTGGATAGAGCAGTTCGCGGACTGCGGCCGCGGCGAGGTCGTGCTGCACGAGGCGGGTGTCGACGACCTCGAATGATACGCCCGTACGCACGATCTCGTCGTGGTCTCGACAGGCAAGGGCGAGCTGAGCCGGCTCTTCCCGCGCAACTCCGAACTCTCCCCGTACGACCGGCCGCGCCGTGCGCTGGCTCTGACGTACGTCACGGGAACGGCACCACAGGAGGAGGAAGCCGCCGTCCACTACCGCCTGGTCCCCGGCGTCGGCGAATATTTCTCCTTCCCCGCCCTCACCACCACCGGACCCTGCGACATCATGGTCTTCGAGGGCGTCCCCGGCGGCCCGATGGACTGCTGGGACGACATCCGCACACCCGAAGGCCACCTCACCCGCTCCCGGGAGATCCTCCACCGGTTCTTCCCCGACGCATACGAGCGCTACCGGCACGCCCACCTCACCGACAGCGGCGGCGTGCTGCGCGGCAGGCTCACTCCGACCGTCCGGCACCCCGTCGCCCGCCTGGCCTCCGGTCGGCACGTTCTCGGCATGGCCGACGCCGTCGTCCTCAACGACCCGATCACCGGCCAGGGTTCGAACACCGCGGCCCAGTCCGCGACCCACTACCTCGACAGCATCCTCCGCCACGGCACCGCCGAATTCACCCCGCAATGGATGCAGCGCACCTTCGACACCTTCTGGCGCGGCTGGGCTCAATGGGCCGTCGGCTGGACCAACTCCCTTTTGACCGACCTGAGCCCCCACCACCGCGAGCTCCTGACAGCGGCGGCCGAAATCCCCTCGGTCGCAGGCGCCCTCGCCGCCGGATTCGACGACCCGCGCACCCTCTACCGCTGGTGGTTCGAGGAGGCCGAGGCACACCGCTTCCTCGCCGAGAAGCGCACTCAGCACGCCGCCCGCTTCGATGGCCGCGAACTGCGCCGCGCGCTGGGCCAGTACGCCACCGGCGTGACCGTGGTGACGGCCCGCGCCCCCGACGGCCGCAACGTCGGCATGACCGCGAACTCCTTCACCTCCGTCTCCTTGGACCCACCCCTCGTCCTGTGGTGCCCCGGCAAGAACAGCCCGAGCCTCCCGGACTTCACCGCCGCCTCGCACTTCGCCGTCCACGTACTGGCCGCCGACCAGCACCACCTCTCCCGCCGGTTCGCCACCCCGGCCGACGACAAATTCCGCAGCACCCCCATCACCCGCGGCATCGCCGGCACCCCCCTGCTGGACGGCGCGGTCGCCCGGTTCCAATGCCGCACCGTCCAACGCCTCGACGCCGGCGACCACATCATCTTCCTCGGCGAGGTCGAAGAGTACGAGGCCGACGGCGGCACTCCTCTGGTGTTCCACTCGGGGTACTACCACGTGGCGACGGAGCATCCGGATCTGTGAACGGACATGCGGATCCGCTCCGTTCGTCTGCACGACGGAGGGAGATTTTCCGAGGTCGCCCTCGGAACAACCGCACCGGGGGAACGTCGAAGCCGCCCGCGCCGGCCAGCGACTTCGGCCGCTTCATCTTCCGTACCGGCTCCCGGCGCGAGGCCGCGCAGGACGCGCGCCGCATCGTCCCGCGACAGCACCCTGCCCGACCTGTGCGGCGAGCGCGTTCCGCGCAGCGGGACAACGTTCTCGAACTGCGCACCGTCCTTGAGGAGTACGCCTCAGGGGCCGCCGCCCTGCGTCGCGGCGAGGACCAACTGCACCAGCTGAGAGAGCTGTTGGCCCCGACATGGCCCGGTGCCCTGCTGGCCAAGGAAATCGCGGGCATCGACGGGATCGCCGGCGGCCGTCTCACGCTCGGTATCGGCGTCGGGTCGCGCGAGGACGAGTTCACCGTTCCCGGACACGCACTGCACGGTCGTGGCACGCGGTTGGAATCCGACCTGGCGACGTACCGCAAAGTCTGGGGCGGAGAGCCGGCCGGCACCGGACCGAACCCGGCTGTGCCGTCGGGAACCCGGGCGGCGGCGGACGGCGGTCTCGCCCTGTACATCGGCCTACGCGCAATCGGGTCGGCAAGCGGCTTGCTCGACCCGCAGTCGGCTCCGATCACTGAGGTGAGTCAGCGCACCAGGCAAGGGGGGCTCTCACAGTACCTGTATCACCAGGGTCTCCCAGACGTCCAAAACGCCTGTCAACCTGGTTGAGTCGAAAGCGCCGACAACACTCCATGGGTACGCACTGCAGCTTTACCCCCATCAGTTCAATTCAGCTGCCCCGAATTCGCGACCGTGTCGGCGCATTCTTCCACGACAGAAGGGACGGAGACCAATGGCGGACAACCAATTCACCACTCACACAGAACTTTTCGATCTGAGTGGGAAGTACGCTCTTGTCACTGGCGGCACCAAGGGCATTGGGATGATGATAGCGCGCGGCCTTCTCCAGGCGGGCGCCCGCGTCGTCATCAGCTCACGCAACGCAGACACATGCGCGGAGGCACAGCATCTGCTGTCCGAATTCGGCGACGTTCAAGCAATCCCCGCCGACCTGTCCAGGCACGACGAGTGTCAGCGCCTCGCTGATCTCGTCACGGTCGACTCGGAACGCCTGGACATCCTTGTCAACAACGCGGGAGCGATGTGGCGCGAGCCGCTGGCGACGTTCCCGGACGAGGCCTGGGACGCAGTGATCGACCTCAACCTCAAGTCGCCGTTCTGGCTGGTGCAGGCGCTGCTCCCCGCACTTCGCAGGGCGGGCACCGCCGATGATCCCGCGCGGATCATCAACATCGGCAGTATCGCCGCCATCCACGTCGCCCAGTCGCCCAACTACTCGTACGCCAGCAGCAAAGCGGCACTCCATCAACTCACCAGAGTGCTTGCCAGAGAGCTGGGCCCACAGCACGTCACGGTGAACGCGGTAGCACCGGGAGTGTTCCCGTCGCAGATGATGGCGTCCACGCTCGATGCCATCGGCGACACGATCGCGGCGGCGGCCCCTCTGCGCCGGCTCGGCCGCGACGACGACATGGCGGGTATCGCCGTGTTTCTCGCTAGCCGGGCTGGGTCCTACCTCACGGGCACCATCATCCCGGTAGACGGCGGCATCGCGACGACCGCATCGGGTACCCCTTAAACTGCGGGACGGGCTTACGGTGAGGGGATGGCCACGATGGATCTACGCACCGAGATCCGGGAGTTTCTCAGCTCGCGTCGCGCCCGCATCGCACCCGAGCAGGCGGGCCTGCCCGCTTACGGCGGCAACCGTCGGGTCAAAGGTCTGCGCCGCGAGGAGGTAGCGTTACTGGCGGGGGTATCGGTCGACTACTACGTGCGCATGGAGCGCGGCAGCCTCGCCGGTGCCTCCGACGGCGTGCTCGACGCGTTGGCCTCTGCCTTGCAACTCGACGAGGCCGAGCGCGACCACCTGTTCCACCTCGCGCGCCGATCCAGGGCGCCCAGCGGCCCACGCCGGCGTAGGCCTGCCGTGACGGTGCGCTCGACGCTGCAGCAGGTGCTCGACGCGATCTCCGATGCGCCGGCCTGGATCGGTAACAGCTGTTATGACGTGCTCGCCATGAATCAACTCGCTCGTGCGCTGTATTCACCCGTGCTGGCCGACCCTCGACGGCCCGCGAACACAGCGCGGTTCGTCTATCTAAACCCCGAGGCGGCCAGAGATTTCTTTGTCGACTACGACCGAATTGCCGGTGACGCGGCCGCGAAGCTACGCATGGAAGCCGGCCGCAATCCGCACGACGAGGAGCTGATCGCCCTGGTCGGCGAACTGTCAACGTGCAGTGAGCTATTTCGGCAGCGGTGGGCATCTCAGGACGTGCGGCTGCACCGGTCCGGCCGCAAGCGTGTGCGCCATCCGATCGTGGGCCAGCTCGACTTGGACGTCGAGTCCCTGGAACTGCCCGCCGAACCCGGCCTGCACCTCAACGTCTACACCGCACCCGCGGGCACACCGACCGCTGACAATTTAGCGCTCCTGGCGTCGTGGGCGGCCACCCAACAGACGCTGGCGACCGAGCTCGAAGCACACAACGGATAGTCCAACCCCTTCAGCCGTGCTAGTCAGCGGACCATGACGTGGGGCAACAATCTGCCGGAAAGTAAACACGGGGGTGAGACAAAAATCAGTGTGGACATGCGCGTGAACCGTTGACGATGGCGCCGTGGCGGCGCAATGACGCCCGACGCCGTGTCGGTGACGGGCTGATCCATCAAGTGATGCCGGTCCAATACAACCCGAATGCTATTGCGGAAACCGCTGCGCTGGATGGAATTGCCTCATCGATTAGCAGTAGGGGGATGCCTACGACAACGCGCTAGTGGCTCGTCACGCGGCCTTGGCCGGGTAATCGATCCAGGTTCGGATCGGTGAATCAGCTGAGCGGGCCGCTCGTCTGCTTGTCGATCTCCTCGGTCAGTTGCACGAGTCGCTGCTCAACTCGGTGCTCGAAGACAGTTCTCTGATGGACGACGGCCATTTCGTGGAGAAGGTCGACCAACTTCTCACGGTGATCACCTCCGTCCGTGTCATCGGCGAGGTAGAGCGAACAGACGAGGCCGAGAGCCGCTCGTTGGTGACGCCGACCAGTTCCGACGCCCTCGCCCCGGTGGAGATGAAGAACGCCAGCATGGCCCGGTCCCGGTTGGACCGCAGCGCGGCGAAAACCCGGTCGAAGAGCCGGTCGGGGGTATTGCGCGGCGTGCGGCGCGGACGACGCTGCCGCAGCGGTGCCCGACGGTGCGGCTTGAAGGTCGTCATCGGGTTGTGGTGCGCGTTCACCCGGCCGCCGTCGGCAGTCTTCGCCACGGCACCGGGTTGACCAGCGGGCCGTCCCCCACCGACAGGTGATGGTCGTAGAACTCCCGGAGCACCGTCTTTATCTAGTGCTGTCAAGTCTTGATGCAGTTCAGGCCCCTGTTGCTTGTTAAGGGAAGTCAGGCATGTTGCTGGGCGTCGACGCCCCCGCGGGAACGGGGTTGGTGACGGATCTTGTGAGCCATCGCCGCTTTTCAGAGGCACACCCGCGCTGTTCTGCCAGCGGTGAACACCGGCCCGACCGGGCTCGACGATCACTACAGTCCAGTCTCATGACGACGGTTACAACGCGCACGGTCGAGTACCCGGCCGACGGTCTGACGATGATCGGGCACCTCGCGCTCCCGGCCGGTGTCGGCCGCCGGCCCGCGGTGCTGCTCGGACCAGAGGGCATGGGGCTCAGCGACGTCGAGCGCCGCCGGGCCGATGCTCTCGCCGAGCTGGGATACGTAGCGCTGGCCTTCGACCTTCACGGCGGGCGCTATTTGGGTGACCCCGAGGAGATGCTGGCCCGTTGCATGCCGCTGCTCGCCGACCCCGACCGGATGCGGGGCATCGGCCATGCGGCGCTCGACGTGTTGCGCGCCGAACCGCGGACCGACCCCGACCGGATCGCCGCCGTCGGCTACGGCACCGGGGGCGCCATCGGGCTGGAACTCGGGCGCGATGGCGTCACCCTGCGCGCGATCGGGACAGTCAACGCACTGACCACGGGCCGACCGGGCGAGGCGGCGCGCATTCGCTGCCCGGTGTGGGCCGGGGTCGGGTCGGAAGACCCGATCATGCCGCCCACGCAACGGGACGCGTTCACCGCCGAGATGCAGGCCGCGGGCGTCGACTGGCGCCTCGCCGTCTACGGCGGCGCCTTGCACGCCTTCCACCACCCGTCGGTCGACCACACCGTGCGTCCCGGCGTCGGCTACCACCCACGGCACGCGCAGCGCGCCTGGCACGACGTCGTCGACCTGCTCGCCGAGTGCCTGCCCGTAACGGGGATGTAGGTGGCGTCGAACTCCTCCGCGCTCAGCGCTCCGCGTTCGAGGGCCTTCTCGCCACTCCTGCGCCTCACGCTGGCTGCGGCATTCACCCGCGGGCACTGGGGGGTGCGGCACCTGTAGGCGACGGTACGGGGGTTGTCGACGTCGCCGGTGAACAGCCACAGGGCCGTGTCCCACTCGTCCGGACGCCAGTCGGGGTCGATGCGCCCCGCGAGGTAGGTCCGCCACTCCTCCAACCTGGCGTCGCTCTGCGCCGGGGCCGGCGTGATGCGCTCGACCAGCGTCAGGGTGCTGGTCCAACCGCGCGTACCTGCGCTTGAAGCCGCTGCGGCCGCTGCCTGAGCGGGAGCCCTCCCGCCACCGCACCGGCCGGGCGGCCCGGCGGGCGGCCGCGGTGACCGGCTTCTTCGCGGCCTTGGCCGCGCGGTGGCCGCGCCATACGCCGCGAGCGTTATCCGGTGCGGTCGGCATATGAGTCCGTAAGGCAGGTTCGGGTCTCCTCGAAGTGCCGCTGCTTTCTCGGCGGGCTGAGCGGCTACCCGTTGTCCATGCGACGAGATTTGGGCTGCTGTTGGGTAGCGCAGTGGATACCGCCACCGCCTTCCGCGATGGTGCGGATCTCCAGTTGGACGACTTCCCGTCCAGGGTGGAGGTCGCCGATGACGACGGCAGCGTTGCGGTCGGCTCTGCGGTCTCCGAAGCGGGGGATGAGGACGGCGTCGTTGGCGGTGTAGTAATTGGCGTAGGAGCCGAGGAAATCGTCGCCGCGGCGGCCGAGTCTGATGGGGTCGGGCTCAGGAAGGTCGACGATCTCGATGCTGCGGTCGCGGGCGTCGGTCTCCCTTTCCATGACGCTGCGGGCCTGTTCGTAGGCACGGGTCCACATGTCCGGTCCGTCCCCGTCCCAAGGGCGGCTGAGCAGGACGACGGCGTCCTCCGCAAAGCGGGCCAGGGAGTCGACGTGGTAATCCGTGATGTCCTGCGCCTTGAGCCCCTTGAGCCAGATCACCTTCTCGGCACCGACCAAGTCCTTGAGAGCCCTTTCGACCTCGTCACGGCTCAGGCCCGGGTTGCGATTGGCATTGGCCAGGGAACTCTCGGTGACCACGAGGGTGCCGTGCCCGTCGACCTCCAGCGAGCCTCCCTCTGCCGTCAGGGGCGCATCGATACGAGGAACCTCGGCGTACTCCAGGACGGCACGGGCGACCCGCGCGTCGTGCTCGTGCTCCTGCTTGCCACCCCAGCCGTTGAAGTGCAGGTCGATGCCCTCAAGCCCCTTGGGCCCTTCGACGAACGTCGGGCCGCTGTCACGCATCCACAGATCGTCCACGGCCACGGGTATCACCTCGACCCCTGAACCGCAGGCCCGTCGGGCGGCCTTGACCTCTTCCCGAGCGGCCAGCATGACGACGGGCTCGAAATCGGCCAGAGCTCGGGCGATGCCCGCGACGTCGCCCTGGACGTCGGAGGTCAGGTCCTCCCACACCGAGTCCGGCGACGGCCAGGACATGAAGGTGCGGACGTGCTCCTGCGTCTCCGCCGGCATGAATCGCTCGGCCCGCTTCTGGCTGGACATCTGTGCCTTACCCATCCCGCTCGACTCACCGGCCGCCGGCCGGTACTGATGACCAGGCTGCCAGAACCGACCCGGCCGGCACGGCCACCACACATGGAGCTACACCCTCCGCCCCCAGCAGCCCATAGAGGCGACGCCGATCAACAGCACGCCGGACCAGGCGCCGGCGGACACCTCACATCGGCTCGTGCCACGTTCGCCGCAGGACCCGGAACTGACCGGCATGACCCGCCAACAGCTCAGCGCGCTCATCGACACGCCGGCTCCCGCGCTGGAGGTTCAACGTGAGCGAGTGCTCCGCACGCGTCGCGGCCACGAGCGCCTGCTGACCACCGGCACGGGCGCCAAGGCCGAACTCGCCCCAGCCGACCGGATCCTGGTCACCGTGCTCCCCCAATGCAAGCGCGCCGCCATGGACCTCATCGGCCAACCCATGTTGATTCTTTACGAGCCCCGAGTCGTCCGCGAGCGGCTGCCGCCGCCGAGCGTGACGGCCGCCCAACTGCGCGACCGCAGCCGGTGGGAGGGCCCCGAACTGTACGTCGTGGTCGACGACCACGACCTGGGGGGCAACGGACGCAACTCCCCCCTCGCACCGCTCGTCGACTACCTGCCGCAGGCCAGGGAACTGGGCTTCCACCTGATCGCCGCACGCCGGGTATCCGGATTCGGCCGCACCGCCATGACCGAACCCCTGCTGACCCGCGGCCGCGAACTGGGCGCAGCCGGCCTCGTCCTGTCCGGCGACCCCAAGGAAGGCGTGCTCATCAGCGGCGAACGCGCCGCGCCCCGCCCCCGGGCCGCGGCGTCCTGGTCCGCCGCCAGTCCCCCCGCACGGTCATCCAGATCGCCCTCACCGAGGACGACTCCGGCATCTGACACCGGCTCCGCCTGCCACGCACACGGCCGCGCTGGGCCACGCGTCAAAAGGCCGGATCGTCGTCCCACTGATCCAGCAGATCCTGTTCCGTAGGCTCCTTCGACAGCAGCGCACCGGCCTCCAGGGACTGTTCGGTCCAGACGACCTTGCCGCCGTCCGGGTACCGCGTGCCCCACCGCTCGGCGAAGCGGGAGACGAGGTAGAGGCCGCGACCGCCCTCGTCGGTCATCGCGGCTCTGCGCAGGTGCGGGGCGGTGGGGCTGCCGTCCGACACCTCGCAGATCAGGCTGCGTGCGCGCATCAGCCGGACGCGGACGGGTCCGGTCCCGTAGCGGATCGCGTTGGTCACCAGTTCGCTGAGGATCAGCTCGGTGGCGAAGGTGAGTTCTGCCAGGCCCCAGGCGCCGAGCCGGCCGGCCACTTCGGCGCGCACCGGGGCGACGGCCGCCGGGTCGCTGGGCACCGCCCATTCGGCGATGTGCTCGGAGTCGAGGCGGCGGGTGACGGCGACGAGCAGGGCGATGTCGTCGCCCGGGTGCGATGCCACCATCGAGTCGAGCACGAACCGGCAGGTGTCGTCGGGTGTGCCTCCGGGGTGCCCGGCCAGGACCTCGCGCAGCCGGTCGAAGCCGGTGTCGAGGTCCCGCTGCCGGTCGGCGATCAGCCCGTTGGTGAACAGGACGAGCCGGCTTCCCTCGGGCAGTTCCAGCGTGAGCGTGTCGAACGGTTCGCCGCCGAGTCCGAGCGGCGGCGAGACGGGTACCTCGGGGAAGGACACCGTGCCGTCGGGGCGTACCAGCGCGGGGCCCGGGTGTCCGTTGCTGGCCATCGTGCAGCGTCCGGACGCGGGGTCGTAGACGGCGTACAGGCAGGTCGCGCCGGAGACCTCGGCGGTGCCTGCGGTGCCGGTGTCGTCGATGCGGGTGACCAGTTCGTCGAGGTAGCCCAGGAGTTCGGCGGGCGGCAGGTCGAGTGCGGAGAAGTTGTGCACGGCGGTGCGCAGTCGGCCCATCGTTGCGGCGGCGTGCAGGCCGTGGCCGACGACGTCGCCGACGACGAGGGCGACCCGGGCGCCGGGCAGCGGAATGACGTCGAACCAGTCGCCGCCCACCCCGGCCGCCTCGGCCTGGGCCGGCAGGTAGCGGTAGGCGGCGTCCACCGCGTCCTGTTCCGGCAGCGCGCCGGGCAGCAGGCTGCGTTGCAGCGTGACGGCGGTGGCGTGCTCGCGGGTGTATCTGCGGGCGTTGTCGATGCTGACGGCGGCCCGGCCCACCAGTTCTTCGGCCAGCGCGAGATCGTCCTCGTCGAACGGTGCGGAGCCCGCCGTCCGCCAGAAGTCGGCCACTCCCAGCACCCGTCCCCTGGCCCGGACCGGGACGCTGATGAGCGACTGCAGGCCCAGCTCGCGGATCCGGTCCGCCTGCCCGAAGTCCTCCGGCCACGCGTCGGCGCCGGTCAGGTCGGGTACGAGCATCGCCTGTCCGCTGTGCAGGACCTGTGCCTGCGGCGACGGCATCGCGTAGGTGAGCAGTTCGTCGGTGGGGAAGAGCATCGCGCCGCGCGAACCGTCCGCCGCGGCCCCGTCGTCGCGGTCCTCGCCTCCCCCGTCGCCGCGCGGTGGCGGCCCGCTGACGGCGGTGCGGCGCAGCAGGCCGTCCGGTGCCGCCGGTTCTTCGCCCCGCACCACAGGGTCGGCCAGTTCGACGGTGACGAGGTCGGCGAACCGCGGCACGGCCACCTCGGCCATCTCCCGGGAGGTCCGGCGCACGTCCAGCGTCGTGCCGACGCGGGCGCCGGCGTCGTGCAGCAGCCGCAGCCGCTCCCGGGCGGCTTCGGCCCGCCCGGTGACCACGCGCAGTTCCGTGGTGTCCCGCAGCGTCGCCACGCCGGCCCGCGGCCCGTCGGGAGTGTCGGTGAGCCGCATGTTGAGCACCAGCAGCCGGTCGCCGGCCCGGCACACCGCGTCCGATACCACGTCCCGGGACGTCAGCACCTCGACGACCTGGGGTTCCAGGCCGAGTTCCGTCACCAGCCGGCCCTCGGCGTCCGGCCCCAGGTCCAGCAGTCGCCGCGCCTCGTCGTTGGTCAGCACCAGCCGGTGGTCGGCGTCCATGATCAGGACACCTTCGCGGACGGAGTGCAGCACCGCGTCGTGGTGTTCGTACATCCGCGTCATCTCGGCGGGGCCCAGGCCGTGCGTCTGGCGGCGCAGCCTGCGGCCCACCAGCACGGTGCCGGCGGCGGACAGTGCGAGCACGACGCCCGCGCCGCCCAGCACCACGGGGAGCTGCGCCGCCGTGGTGCTCTGTACCCGCTTGATCGTGATCCCGACGGAGACGAGACCGGCGACCGAGCCGTTGCCGCGGATGACCGGCGTGATCGAGGTGACCGTCACGCCGGTGCTCGCCCGCAGCGTCCTGGTGACGGTCCCGTGGAGGGCTTCCTTGTACCCGCCGACCACGCGCTCGCCGATGAGCTGCGGGTCGGGGTGGGTGTACCGGATCCCCTGTGGCGTGAGCACCACGACGAAGTCGACGTCGGCTTCCCTGCGCACCCGTTCCGCGCGCGGCTGGAGGACCGCGGTGGGGTGGGGCCCGTCCAGCGCCTGCACCATCCCGGGTGCCTGCGCGAACGTCGTGGCCACCGACCGCGACCGCTGCTGCGCCTCCCGGGAGATGTCGCTGTGGGACTGGAGCACCAGTGCCAGGGCGGCGACGGTGACGAGCACGACCACCAGGACGAGCTGCACCAGCATCAGCCGGCCCGCCAGGCTGCGCACGCTCAACGGGAAGCGGAAGGGTCGCTGCGCACCTGGGCCTGTGGCCCGGTGCCCGTTCTTGCGCATTCGGTATCCGTCACCTGCCGGAATCCGCCGCTCGCACCCGCCGGGCGGGGCCCGCCCGGCCATGGGGAGGATCAGTTGGAAGCCAGATCAAGGCAAATGTACCGATGTATGGCACGGCGTGACGTCCGCGGTGCGCATCGTCCGTCTCCGCGGTCCTGACGCGCTGCGGTGCCGGGGCGGTGGCAGGGGCTTCCGGACGGGCGCCCGGGGCGCTCCGGTCGCCGGCGGCCGCGCTCGCCCAAGCGGGTGGGGTGGCACCTGGCGGCTCCGCGGACGCCGACTCCGTGAGCGTTGACTTCCCGCCATCCATGGCATGAACATGTGGGGCGGTGAGCCGGCGTCGAAGAGCGATGCACAGGGGCACCCCTCCCCCGCGCTCCCGGAACGCTGTGAGGACCGCCTGTGGTGGGAAACGACCTGGGGAACAACAGTCCCGGGGCGCGGCACGACGTGGCACGCGCGGCCCGTCTGCACCTCGCCGACGGCGGCAGCGTCGCCCTGCACGGCCCCGCAGGCATCGGCACCTCACACCTCCTGGGCGGCCTCGTCGACGCCGCACGCGCCCGCGCCGAAACCGTCCTGTCCGCCGAACCCACCGCCCCCGAAGGCGAGTTGACGTATGCCGCGCTCGCCGACCTGCTCGACCCGCTGCCCGACGAGGAACTGGCGCGGCTGTCCGCGCCGCAGCGGTCCGCGCTGCGCGTCGTGCTGCGCCGTGAGCCCCCGGCGGCGGGCGCGCCTGACCCGCTCGCCCTGCGCCTGGGCACCCTCGCCCTGCTCCGCGCCCTGGCCCGCGGCGGCCCGGTGCTCCTCGCCATCGACGGCGCGCACTGGGTGGACCGGCCCAGCGCCGAGATCCTCCGGTACGCCGCGCGGCGCCTGCGGACCTCGGGCGTACGGGTGCTCACCGCGGAGAGCGCCGCGCACGGGCAGGGCGCGCCGGTGGGCGTGGCCTTCTGCCCCGGCCCGGTGCGGGAGCTTGAACTGCCGCCTGCGGGCCTGTCGGAGCTGCGGGAGATGCTCGGCGACCGGGAGGGCCCGGCGCTGCCCGGCTGGCTGGTCCGCCGGGTGCACGAGGCGTGCGCGGGAAACCCGGGCGACGCCCTGGAGATCGTCCGCGCACTGGACCGCCAGGACCGACCGCCGTCCCGCGACCGGCCGTTGCCCGTGCCCGCCCGCATACGCGACGGGCTCGCGAAGCGGCTGGCGGGCACCGGGCCCGACGGCCGCGAGGTGCTGCTGACGGCCGCCTGCACCCGGCGGTTCAGCGTCGGCCTGCTGCGCTGCGCAGGCACCACGCGGCCGCCGCTCGGCAGCCGACCGGCCGACGGCACGGACACCACACACGGCACCCTCCTCGCCGGGCGGCCCGGCGGTGACCCGGTGCCCCGCACCGTCGGCAACGCCCTCGCGGCCGGCGTCCTCGTCGCCGACGAGGACGGCGTCCTGCTCCGGTTCGCCCACCCGCTGTTCGCCTGCGCCCTGTACGCCGGGGCCACCGCAGCCGAACGGCGGGCCGCACACGCGCGGCTCGGGGCGGTGACCGCCGACCGTGCCGAACGCGCCCGGCACCTGGCCCTGTCCGGCACGGAACCCGACGAGGAACTGGCGGCGTTCGTGACCGCTGCCGCCGAAGAGGCCGCCCGGCAGGGCGCGCCCGACGAGGCGGCCGCCCTGGCCCGCCTCGCCGCAGCCCGCACCCCGGCACGCTTCACGGGCCGCCGCTGCGAACGCCTGCTGGCCGGCGCCGCGCACGCGTACGCGGCGGCGGACCACGAACTCTGCCGTGAACTGGCCCTCGACGCCGCCGCCGACGCCGACACCCCGGACCGCCACGTACGCGCCCGCATCCTCGTCATCACCGCAGCCGACCAGGCGCTGTCCGGCCTCGACGAGGTCTTCGCGGAAGCCTTCGCGCACGCAGGCGGCGCACCTTACGACCGGGCCCGCCTGCACTACCTGCGCGCCTGCAAGGCCCACATAGCCGATGGCGACACGACCGTCACCTGGGCCGAGGCGGACCGGGCCGCGCTCTGGGCACGGCGCGGCGGCGACCGTACGACCGAGGTGCTGGCCCTGTCGCTCCAGGCGTTCGTCGGCACGCTGCTGGGCCGCACCGACGCCACCGAACCGCTGGCCCGCGCCCTGGCCCTGCCGCAGGACGCCGGGCCGACCACGAGCCACAACGGCCCCCGGGCGATCAAGGCCAGGCTGGACTTCTTCGCCGACCGGCTCATCGAGGCGGGCGACGAACTCGACGCGCTGCTGCACCGCGCGCAGACCTTCGACGACGCCGAGGACCTGATCTTCCTGCTGTGCGCGGCCATCGACGTGGAGGTGCGGGCCGGCCGCTGCGGGCGGGCGCTGGCCGCCGCACGCGAGGCGCTGCGGCGGGCCCGCGAGCTGGGCGCGCACCTCGGCCAGGCATGTTATTCGGCTGCCGTCGCCGAGGCCGCGGGCGGCGACCTGAACCGGGCAGCGGCGCTCGCGCACGAGAGCATCCGGGTCGCGGACGCGGAGCGGGACCTCATCTATCTGCCGCTCGCCCTCTGCCTGTTGGGGCAGGTCCGGACGCGCGCGGGCGACGCCCGGGCGGCCGTGGACTGCCTGAGCCGGGCGCGTGCCATCGCCCGCCGCCGCGGCATCGTCGACCCCGTCCCGGTGCCCTGGCCGCCCGACCTCGCCGAGGCGCTCATCGCGGCGGGCGAGCACGGCCGGGCCGCCGCCGTCATCGACGAGGTACGCGACACCACGCTCCGCCTGGGACGAGCGGGCGCCGCCATGTCGCTGCTGCGGGCCGAGGCGCTGCTGCGCGCCGGATCGGGCGACCTGGCCGGCGCGGTGTCGAACCTGCGGGAGGCGGCCGAGCGGCACCAGCGCCTGGGCCTGCCCCTGGAGCACGGCCGCGATCTGCTGGCGCTGGGCACCGTGGAGCGGCGCAGGCGGCACGTCACGGCGGCGCTGGCCTGCTGGCAGGACGCGGCGGCCGTCTTCGAGGAGGCCGAGGCGCACCCCTGGCTCGACCGGGCCCGTGCCGAGATGCACCGCTTCACGCACATCGAGGACGCGGCGGGCGGCGACGCGGCACCGGCGGCGCAGTGGCGGGCACTGACACCGGCCGAGCACCGGGTGGCGCAGATGGCGGGCGACGGCGCCACCAACCGTGAGATCGCCGCCCGGCTGTTCCTGTCGGCGAAGACGATCGAGTCGACGCTGACCCGCGTCTACCGCAAGCTCGGCATCCGCTCACGCGCCGAGCTGGTCAGGCTGCGCCGGGACAGCGCCGGCGACCCGGGCAACGCCCGGCAGCGGTGAACCCGGCGGCCACACCTCCGATGCCCGCCCCCAACACCGCCCGCCACCAGGCCCTTTGACCGCTCTCCGACGGATGAGGGGGGTACCGGATACCCCCTTGCTCTGGGGGCGAGGGGGTTCCCGGCCGTGCCGCGGCGACTCCACCGTTGCCTCGTTCGTCCAGCCGGCCGACGAGTTCCCGCCCCCCGCGACATGACCTCGACGGCCTCCCCCCTCACATCCTGGCCCGGCGCCATCAGCCGGGCGAGAAGGAGAACACCATGATTCTGCGGCATCGCAGGACGCCTCCGGGAGCCGCGCAAGCGTCCCCGACACCGCCCCGGCGGCCTGGGCGCAAGGCGCTCGCCGGTCTCGCGGCCGCCGCCTGTCTGGTCCTGCCGCTGGCGGGCACCGCATCGGCCGCGCCCGCACCCGCCAAAGCGGCGGGCTACGGCTCCCAGCTGGACTTCAACGAGCTGACCCAGGTGCAGGACCAGTGGTGCTGGGCCGCGACGGGCCTCTCCGTGGCCCAGCACCTGGGCTACGGACAGAGCACCGACCAGAACACGTTCTGCAACCTCGCACACGGCCAGGACGGCAACTACCCCTGCCCCAACCAGCCCGGTGAACTCACCGACGTGCAACAAGCCTGGTCCGGGCTCGGGATGAGCCCCGGCAACGTCACCGGCGTCCTCCCCTTCTCCACGGTCACCTCGTCCGTCGACGCCAACTCCCCTGTGGAGGTCGGTATCTACTGGACCGCCGGCGGTGGCCACGCGAACGTCCTGTACGGCTACGACTCCGCCAGCCGCACCATGATGTACGCCGACCCCTGGCCCTCCAACCCCCGCTACGGCGAGATGAACTACTCCACCTACGTCAGCAACAACCAGTTCAACTGGGCCGAGTCCCTGTACGGAGAGAAGTGAGTGTGATGACCGACAACTCCCCCACGCGCCTTCGCCGTCTCGGCGGCGCGGCGCTCGCCGCGGGCCTCGGCGCACTCGTGCTGCTGACCCCCACCACGGCATCCGCCGCCACCAACACCCCCGCATCCCTGGCTGGTTCGGTGACCCCCGCCGACCGTGCAGCGGCCGGGCGGACGCTCGGCAGCCAGGACACCACGGACAGACTGGCCGCCTTCTTCGTCCACCTGCGCGAGCACAAGGCATCCGAGCACGGCACCGTGGCCGACACGAAGGTGACCCGGCAGGACGCCGCGGCACAGGCGCCTGAGCTGGTCGGCTCCGCGGTACCCGTCTACTCCTTGGACCCCGCCTTCGTCCGCGGCGACCAGGCATCGGCACCGGTCGCCCGCTTCTCCTACCTGGCCACCGAGGCCCGCTCGGCGACCGGCGAGGAGGCGACGGTGTGGACCGTACGCGACGCGCACACCCACAAGTGGACCGTCGCCAACGTCCTTTCGGGCGCCGACGAGCTGACGTACACGCACCGGGCCCAGGGTGCCGAGGTCTTCACCGAACCGCAGATAGCCGCCTGGTACAAGCTGTCGGGCAACCGCGTGCTGCCGCTCAACGACAGCGCCCGGCAATCGGTCGGCGCCCACGGCGTGACCACGGACGCCTACCGGAAGCTCGTCCACACCCGGTACGGCGACAAGCTGGCCGGCTCGGACTACCAGCGCTCCGGCAAGCTCGGCGGCTTCTCCCCGCGCACGGCATCCGCCACGGCCACACCGGAGCAGACCCCGGCGGGCTCATCCGTCGCGGCCACCGCCGCGGCAGGCGGCGGCCTCCTCCTCGGCGGCGGCGCCTACCTCATCCGCCGCCACCGCCGCGGCACGACACCCGCGTAACACCCGCGCCCGGCACCTTCCCCTCCACCCGGCCCGCCGTCCCGCCCCCACCGGGCGGCGGGCCGGGTACGGGAGTTGGCGCCGCGTCACAGGAACACCGGCAGCAGCGGATGGGTGGTGGTCAGCAGACACAGGCCCGTCGAGGCCGCCGAGAACAGCGCGATGTTCGCCCTATACCGCCCGGCCGTTGACAGCACCACGGAGCGATGCCGCCAGACCGCCCGGCCCCGCCCCAACCACCACAGGAGTATGCCACCGGCCACCGCACCGCCAACCGCCGCTCTTCGGCCGTCCCTCCACGGCCGGTACCCGCTGCCACGAACCACCGCGGCCCGCCCGGCCACCGTGTGACCGCTCAGGCCGTGCCGAGCCGCGCGGCCGGGAACGGTGTCCGCTTGCTCTCCCTCAGCAGTCGGCGGCGGAAACCGTCGATGACGACGGTGGAACGGGCGTGCCGGTCGATGACCGCGGCAAGCCGCGACGGCACGCCGTCCGGCCGCCGGCCCTCGGTCCACGCCCGCAGAAACGCCTCGTGCGCCGCTCCCCCGCGCTCCCCGTCGAGCAGCCCGCGGAGCAGGTGATGCAGCAGATGGCTCGCGGAGTGCCAGCGGTCGTACGCGAGATGCGCGGTGTGGAACGCGGCTTCCTCCGGGGCGAGTTCGAAGCCGGAGGCGAGGGCGAGCCCGAAGTCGGCGAAGTAGATCCGCCGGCCGTCGGTCAGGATGTTGCCGAAGTGCGCGTCGAAGTGGACGAGCCCCTGGGAACGCAGGAAGGCGGTCCCGCGAGCCAGTTCCGCATCCGCCCACAGGTAGCGCGAACCGTCGCCGCCGTCCGGCCCGCCCACGCCCCGGTGCCCGTCCAGCAGTCCGGCGAGCGTCTGCGGCACGTACTCCAGGAAGACCACCAGGCTCGACGTGGACCGCGCGATGGCCTCCAGGCGCCCACGGACCGCCCGGGAGCCCTCCCAGTGCGCAACTGCCCCGTCGATGCCCCCGAATTCGTCGGCGAAGCCCACGGGAGGCGAGTCGGGCAGCACCCGCCAGTGGTACATCAACGGGAAGCCCCCGTAGGCGCCCCCGAGCACCCAGTGGGTGCTCATGATGTGCACGGCCAGCTCGCGCCAGGCGCCGAAACCGGCCGAGCCCACGCCGTACTGGTAGTGCAGCGGCAGTCCGAAGAGGTTCGCCGTCGACCGCACGTGCTCGGGCCGCGACTCGATGTCCGTCAGCGGGATCCGCTTGACGAACACCCGCGTCCCGCCGACGTCCAGCTCCGCCGACCGGCCGCCGATGCCCGTCCCGAGCGGCGTCGCGGCCGCGACCGCCGCGCCGATCCTGCGGTCACTCAGCAGGGACAGACGGGTGCCCACGGACGCGTAGGCGGCCAGCCGCGCGGCGTGCGACGAATCCGGCTGGGGCATCGACGGCTCCTCGTGCCCCGCGCCACCGCACCGGCGGCGGCCACAGGGCGTGGGTGATCGCGAGAACCCGACGACCCTACGCGCGCCGGGCCGTCAGGTCGCCCCCTTTTTTTCCGGCGGCTGCGAGGGCTGCGGCGGGCGGGCGCGGAGGACGACCGGCACCGGCTGCCGCCGGGGCCCCCGAACGCCCTGGCACACCGCGGGCTCGGGCGCGCCTGCCGTTCGGGTGGCCTTGCGCCGAGCCCCGCGCGGCTCCGCCACGACGGCGCGGGCAGCTGCCTAGCGTGCGGCGATGACAGCACATCAGGTAATCCGACAGTCCCTGCTCGCTCTCGTCGCCCTCGTGGCCGCCTCGCCCGGCACGGCACACGCCGGAACCCCGGCGGACGCCCGCGTCACCAAGCCCAGCGAACCCGCCACCGGCACCGCGGCACGCGGCGCCCCCGAATCCGCGCAGTTCCAGCACCACCGGCGCGCGGAGGGCGAGGACCGCTGGTCCCGCATCGCGGAGTGCGAGAGCAGCGGGAAGTGGGACACCAACACCTCCAACGGCTTCTACGGCGGACTCCAGTTCCAGCAGTCGACCTGGGAGGCGTTCGGCGGCCGCCGCTACGCGCCGCGGGCCGATCTCGCCTCCCGGAGCCAGCAGATCAAGGTCGCCGAAGCGGTGCGTGCGAAACAGGGGTGGGGGGCCTGGCCGGTCTGCGGCAAGGGCATGAGCTCGTCGTCGGCCGGGACACATAGGACGACGCCGCAGGATGCGGGCCCCCCGATGCGCATGCACAAGATCACGCAGAGCCACACCGTCCAGGCCGGGGAGACACTCTCGGCCATCGCCCTGCACTACGGCGTCCGCGGCGGCTGGCCCGAGCTGCACCGCCACAACCAGCGCGCCATCGGATCCGACCCCGACATGCTCGCCATCGGCACGGAACTGCGGATCCCCTGAGACCCGACGCCCGCTCCCGTCCGGCCCGTCCGCTCCGGTGCGACGCAGCGGCCGTGGCGGGAGCGGCGGCCGCGCCGGAGCGGCTGGTGGCCGCAGGGCGTCAGGTGGTGGCCACCAGCAGGTCCTCTCCGCTCGACGGGCGGAGGCCGTCGGTCCGGTGGGCGAAGTAGCGCTCGGCAAGCCGGGATCCGGGCACGTGCCGGGCGTCCTTGAAGCCGGCTTCGCGGGCCAGGGCCAGCATCTCCTGCGGGGTGTGGAAGCTGATGAACGGCGTTCCGGCGGCGCGCGCCTGTGGCTCGGTCGCCTCGAATGCGGGGCGGTCGGCGTCATCGAGAAGCTCGGCAGGCAGCATGAACGTCATGGCGAGCGTCGAGCCCGGTGCGAGCCCGGCGAGCCGGCGCAGGGTGGCCGCTGTGGCGTCTTTGGTGAGGTACATGGTGACGCCGGTGGAGACGACGACCGCCGGCCGGCCGGCGTCGAAGCCGGCGGCGGACAGCTGCTCCCACCAGTTGCCGCTCGCCTCGAAGTCGACCGGTACGAGCCGCAGCCGGTCGGGGATGCCGTAGCCCAGCTCGATCAGGCGCTGCCGCTTCCATGCCTGCGGGCCGGGCTGATCGACCTCGAACACCCGCAGGCGCCCGGCGATCTCCGGCCTGCGCTGGGCGAAGGTGTCCAGACCCGCGCCCAGGATGACGTACTGGTCGACCCCGTGGCCGGCCTGCTCGGTGACCAGGTCCTCGATGAAGCGGGCGCGGGACACGGTGGCCGCCCGGAATCCGCTCGTGACACGCAGATCCATGTCCGGGCGGTCCCGCCAGCCTTCGTCAGGGGCGGCGAGCCGCAGGCCGATCTCGTCCTCCAGCACGTGCGGCGGCGCGTCGGCCTGGACGTGCAGCGCCCGCCAGAGGGCGACCCGCACCGCGGTGCTTTCCGGCGTCCCGCTCTGTTCATCTGCCATGAGGTGCTCTCCTTGCCCGACGATGGCTGTCGCTGCCCATAAGTGTCGCCGAGGGGGACAGGCCCGGCCCGGTGATGTGCTGCCCTGATCGGTCAGCCCGGTCGGCAGGACACCTCAGAACAGGGCGAACGGTGCCTGATGCGGCGTTAGCGTGGAGGCATGGACGAGAGCGGAACGCGGCCGGCGGGCCCCTCGCCGCCGGACAGCGAGGACAGCGCCTTCCCCTCCTTCCACGCGGCGCGCAGCGGCGGACTTACGGAACTCGACGCGCGGGTGGCCGACTGCCGGGCCTGCCCGCGGCTGGTGGCCTGGCGGGAAGAGGTCGCCGCGACCCGGCGGGCGGCGTTCCGCGACTGGGAATATTGGGCGAGGCCGGTCCCGGGGTTCGGGCCGCCGGACGCGGCGCTGGCCGTCGTCGGGCTGGCGCCGGCCGCGCACGGCGGCAACCGTACCGGCCGGATGTTCACCGGGGACGCCTCGGGCGACTTCCTGTTCGCCGCCCTGCATGCCGTCGGCCTCGCCTCCCGGCCGACGTCCACCCACCGCGGCGACGGACTGGAGCTGCACGGCGTACGCATCACCGCACCGGTCCACTGCGCCCCGCCGCAGAACAGGCCCACGCCGGCCGAACGCGACACCTGCCGGCCGTGGTTGTCGGCGGAACTCCGGCTGCTCGGCCCCGGTCTGCGCACGGTGGTGGTCCTGGGGGCCTTCGGCTGGCAGGCGCTGCTGCCCGTACTCGCGGACGCGGGCCGGCCGCTCCCCCGTCCGCGGCCGGTCTTCGGCCACGGCACCCAGCTGACGCTGCCGGCCACCGGCTCGCGGCCGGAACTCCAGGTCCTGGGCTGCTACCACCCGAGTCAGCGCAACACCTTCACCGGCCGCCTCACCTTCCCCATGCTCGTCGACCTCCTCGCCCGCGCCGCCGATCTCGCGGGCCTGACGGACGGCGGGCCCGCCGCGTGAGAGAGCGGCGGGCCCGGCCGTCTCACCCTCCGGTGACCTGCCGAAGCGCCGACGGCGTCAGGTCGGCGAGTGTGGGATAGCCGTCGACGGCCATGGTCAGGTCGGCTTCGGCCAGCAGGGAGCGCAGGACGTGCTCGACGCCGTCGGTGCCGCCGATGGCGAGGCCGTGGGCGTAGGGGCGGCCGACGCCGACGGCGGTGGCGCCGAGTGCGATGGCCTTGACGATGTCGGCGCCGCTGCGGACACCGGAGTCGAACAGGACGGGCAGCCCGTCGGCGGCCTCCACCACGCCGGGCAGCGCGTCGAGCGCGGGCAGCCCGCCGTTGGCCTGGCGGCCGCCGTGGTTGGAGCAGTAGATGCCGTCCACGCCGCCGTCCTTGGCGCGGCGTACGTCCTCGGGGTGGCACAGGCCCTTCACTATCAGCGGCAGCGAGGTGAGCGACCGCAGCCAGGGCAGGTCGTCCCAGGTCAGCGGATTGCCGAAGAGCTGCGCCCAGCGGAGGACCGCGGCCTGGAGGTCCTCTTCCGGCGTACGGGACAGCGCGGCGCGGAAGACCGGGTCGCTGGTGTAGTTGGTCAGACAATGGCCGCGCAGCTGCGGGAAGTTGGCGGTGGACAGGTCGCGGGGGCGCCAGCCGGTGAGCCAGGTGTCGAGGGTGACGACGATGCCCTTGAAGCCGGACCGCTCCGCGCGGTGCACCAGGCTCTCGGCCAGATCGCGGTCGGTGGGCGTGTAGAGCTGGAAGAAGCCCGGGGTGTCGCCGTACTGCGCGGCGACGTCCTCCATCGGGTCGGCGGACAGCGTCGAGGCGACCATGGGGACGCCGGTGCGGGCGGCCGCCCGTGCGGTGGCGAGGTCTCCGTGGCCGTCCTGGGCACAGATGCCGAGGACCCCGATGGGCGCCATGAACAGCGGCGAGGGCAGCGTCATCCCGAACAGGTCGACGGTCAGGTCACGTTGCGCGGCGCCGACGAACATCCGCGGGATCAGCCCCCAGCGGCTGAAGGCCGTCACGTTGGTGCGCTGGGTGTGCTCGTCGCCCGCGCCGCCCGCGACGTACGACCACACCGACGGCGGCAGCGCGGCCTGCGCCTTGGCCGCCCACTCCGCCGCGGTCATCGGGAAGCGCGGCGTGACACCGCGCAACCCGTCGAGGTAGATCTCGTTCCCGTAGTTCCCGAAGTCATGACCCATGACGGGGATTCTCCCGGAACGGGGCCGTCCGGGGCAGGCTGGCGTCCGGTTCCCGCCACACCCGCCGCCCCGCGCGCGGCGGCCGCCTGCATAAGGTGGGGGAAGCCGTGACCGCCCGCGACACCTTGAGGCAGCCCGTGCGTGAGTACCTGTTGACGTTGTGCGTCACGGCCGCGGTCACCTACCTCCTGACCGGGCCGGCGCGGAAGTTCGCCATCACGGTCGGCGCGATGCCGGAGATACGGGCGCGCGATGTGCACCATGAACCCACGCCGCGCCTCGGCGGCATCGCGATGTTCGGCGGCCTGTGCGCCGGCCTTGTCATCGCCTCGCGGCTGCCCCATCTCCAGAGCGTCTTCGAGGTGAAGGAGCCGCAGGCGCTGCTGTCCGGCGCCGTGCTGATCTGGCTGGTCGGGGTGCTCGACGACAAGTTCGAGATCGACGCGGTCATCAAGCTCGGCGGGCAGCTGATCGCGGCGGGTGTGATGGTGCAGCAGGGCCTGCGGATCATGTGGCTGCCCATCCCCGGTGTCGGCACGGTCTTCCTCAACGACACGGTGGGCACACTGCTGACCGTCGCCCTGATCGTCATCACCCTCAACGCCGTCAATTTCGTCGACGGCCTCGACGGCCTGGCCGCCGGCATGGTCTGCATCGCCGCCGCCGCGTTCTTCCTGTACGCCTACCGGCTCTGGTACGGGCACGGTATCGAGGCCGCCGCCCCCGCCACCCTGTTCTCCGCGGTCCTGATGGGGATGTGCCTGGGGTTCCTCCCGCACAACCTGCACCCGGCCCGGATCTTCATGGGCGACTCCGGATCCATGCTCATCGGCCTGGTGATGGCTGGCTGTGCCATCACCGCCACCGGCCGGGTGGATCCGGACGCGCTGAAGCTGTTCGGCACCGAGCGCGCGGCGGTGCACGCGATGGTGCCGGTGTACATCCCGCTGCTGCTGCCGCTGACCGTGATCGCACTCCCGCTGGCCGACCTCGTCCTGGCCTTCGTACGCCGCACCTGGCACGGCCGCTCACCCTTCGCCGCCGACCGCGGCCATCTCCACCACCGGCTCCTCGGCATCGGCCACTCGCACCGCAGGTCGGTCCTGATCATGTACTTCTGGTCCGGCCTCATCGCCTTCGGCGCCGTCGCGTACTCGGTGCGCAACACCAGCTTCTGGATCGTCTCGTGCCTGGTGCTCCTGAGCGCGGCCGGCCTCGTCCTGCTCCTGCTGCCGGGAATCTCCCCACGGCTGCCACGCTGGGCCGAACGCCTGGTTTCGGCGCGCTGCCGGCACACGGACCGTACGGACGGCACGGCCTAGGACCACCGCCCGTACCCCGCGTACGGCGGGCGGCTACGACTCGCCGAGGCGGGCGAGTGCTGGTAGGCAGGTGGGCATGAGCGACATTCCACCGGTTTTGACCGTGACCGCTGTCAGCACCATCGGGGCCGCCGATGTCCACGACGACACCGCGGACTCATGGATGGTGATCGAGACGGCCGAGCAGGGCCAGCTGCTGCTGAACCTCCCCGGCCCGCTCTACCGCGCCATGGCCCAGGCGACCGAGCTGCCCGCCCACCAGCCGGGCCCCGGCCGCCTTGCGCTCACCGAGGCCGAGATCTCCGCGTACCGCGCCCATATCGCCCGCCTGACGCGGGCCGATTAGGGATCCCCGAGCCCAGGGAATGACCAACTCCCATGCACCCACGGCTGGTTCGGTCACCCACCCGGCCGGTTCTTGAGCGGAGCATGAGATTGCCGTGAGCGGTGCATGATCAACTATGGATACGCTGCGTGGGCCCATCCGTTGTCCACCAGGGATGTCTTCATGCCGCGTACCACCACCCGCAGGACCCGCGCCCTGCGCCTCGCATCCACCGGGCTCGCCGCCGTCGCTGCGGTGTCGCTGACCGCCTTCAGCGGCGGCGCCGCGCAGGCCAGTACGGCCAAGGGCGCCACCACGCTCGCCGGCACCCCGGCGTGCAGCGTCAAGAACGTGTCGCTGAAGGTCGAAGCGATACGTGAGCCCATCAACACCTACCGGCTCTCCCTCACCAACCACTCCAAGAAGACCTGCGTCGCGTACAAGTACCCGCAGCTGCGCTTCGGCTCCGCCAAGTCCCCTGCCAAGATTGACAAGTCGACGAAGCCGCGTGGCGCGGTGAAGGTCAAGCCGGGCCACAGCGCCTACGCCGCCATCCACACCAGCGGCGACGGCAACCACGGCTACCAGACCAAGAAGCTCAAGGTCACCCTCCCCGGCGCCCCGGCCGGTGCTTCCAGCGCCGGCGTGGCACTCCCCGGCGCCCCGGTGTACGTCGATGACACCGTCGCCAACAGCTACTGGGTGACCAACCCCCGGATCGTCTACACCTGGTAACCGCATCCACAGCGGGCCGTCCCGGCAGAGGCCGCCGGAACTCCCTTGCACACCAGGGAACTCCGCCCCTCTGCCGGGCAGGCTCACCTCCTCGCGCCCCAGCCGGCCACACCGCCCGTCCGGCCACCGGGGAGACCACGACCGGGCGCGGACGACGGCATGCAGCGACAGTCCGGCGGTCTTGATCGACGCCGGCGGGTCGTCAGCAACGCCTGGCCACAGTCGCGTACCCGGATGCCCGACGCCGGTCTCCTGGACATCGCGGACGCCGTCTTCCTCTCCTACTAGCCCGGCTACCCCCATCGGCGCCGAACCCGGCGAGGCCCCCTTCAGCAACGACACTCCCGGCCATGCCGCCGCCCGCCCGGATCGAGGAGTTCGTGACCCCTAGGTGAGCCCGGCAGGCCGGGCCCGACCCCAGCAGGTCAGGACGTCGTCGGTGCGGGTCACGGTGGCCACCAGGGCGAGCGTGTTGCGGACCATCACGGGGGTGTAGTCGGCGGGCACTCCGGCAATGGCGTCCGCGGGGACGACGGCCGTGTAGCCGAGGTTGACCGCGTCGAACACGGCGTTGGGGATCGCCACGTTGGCCGAGACGCCGGTGATGACGAGCGTGCGGCAGCCGGCATTGCGCAGCAGCGCGTCCACACCCGTTCCGGCGACCGGCGACAGTCCGTGGAGGCGTTGCACCACCAGGTCGTCCTCGGAGACCGGGATCGGGTCGGCGACGCGGACGGCTGCCGTCCCGATGGTCTGCTGGACGGGGAGGCGACCGGCTGCCCGGAAGAGGCGGGCGTTGCGGCCGGCGCCGCGGCCGTCGGGGCGGCGCACGGCGACGGCGTGCAGCACCTGGACCCCGGCGTCGTGGGCGGCGGTGGTCAGCCGCGCGACGTTGTCCAGGGCGCCCGACTCCCGTGCCGCGGCGGCGAGTTCGGGGAGCGCGCTGTCCTGACCCACCACCCCGCGCTGGCATTCGACGGTGAGCAGCACCGTGGTGTCCGGGTCCAGTTGCTCGATGAGCCGGGGGTCCGTGGGCATGGTTCTCCCTCTGTGGCGTCCTGCCTGCGGTGTCCGTCCACGACGGTGGACAGGGGCTGCTGGAGGCGCGCGAGGCTAGCGGCCATTGCGCACAAGGGGAAGAGGCTTCATGATTCCTGACACCTAGTCAGTTTCCATGGCGGTGCAGCGGATGAGCGGGCCGGGCGGCCGGGCCGCAGGGTGGAGGTGCGGGCGGATGGCCGGGACACAACGGCGCGGGCGCCGGATCATGCTGACGGACGGCGAGCGCGACGCCTTCCTCGCCGTACAGCGGACCTGCCGGGTCGCGACGGTCGGCGGGGACGGCGCCCCACACGTCGGAGCCCTGTGGTTCGTCTGGGACGGCAGCGCGCTGTGGCTCTATTCGATCACCCGCAGCAAGCGGTGGGCCCAGCTCCGGAAGGACCCGAGGATCGCGGTCGTCGTGGATGACGGCGACGACTACGGGGAGCTGCGCGGCGTCGAGCTGTCCGGCCGCGCCGCCTTCGTCGGGGAGGCACCCCGTACGGGAGAGCGCTGCCCCGAACTCGATGCTCCGGAGCGGCTGTTCGCGGCGAAGTACTTCGGGATGGACACGATGCCGCACGACGGCCGGCACGCCTGGCTGCGCCTGGTGCCGGACTCCGTGGCCTCCTGGGACTTCCGCAAGATCCCGGCCGGGTGACGGGGACGGGGCACGGGACGCGGCACGGCGCGGTGGTGCGGGACGCGATGTCAGTGGTCTCTGCGAGAGTGGTACAGGTCAGCAAGAGAGCCCGTACCGCGTCGTCAGGCGTGCGGGGCGGATCGCCACGGCCGTGAGCGCCGGGCGCCTGAGGACGAAGGAGATCCGGTGAACGTGTTCTTCCCCGCACTGCGCGACGGTTCACCCGCACCCGCACTGCGATTCGGCGACCGCGCCCTGAGCTATCGCCAACTCGCCGCGGTCGCGGGCCCGATCGCCGAGCGGATCGCCGGGCGGACACGCGTGGCGGTCTGGGCCACCCCGACCCTGGAGACGTCGGTCGCCGTCGTCGCCGCGATGCTGGCCGGAGTGCCCGCCGTGCCGGTGAATCCCAAGATCGGCGAGAGCGAGCTGGCGCACATCGTCACGGACAGCGCACCCGCCCTCGTACTGGCCGAGCCGGGCGCCGCCCTTCCCGACGCGCTCGACGTCCTCCCGCGCCTCGACATCGGCATCGACATCGAGGAGGCGTCCGCAGCGGCCGGCGAACCCGGCGGATCCGGCGCAGCGGATACCTCCGGCACCGGCGAGGGCCCCCCGGACCTGCCGTACGAACCCGGTGACGAGGCCCCGGCGCTCATCGTCTACACCTCCGGCACGACCGGCCCGCCCAAGGGCGTCGTCCTCCCGCGCCGGGCCCTCGCGCACACCCTCGATGCGCTGGAGGACGCCTGGCAGTGGACCGCGTCCGACGTCCTCGTCCACGCCCTGCCGCTCTTCCACGTCCACGGCCTGATCCTGGGCATCCTCGGCCCGCTGCGCCGCGGCGGCAGCGTCCGCCACCTGGGCCGGTTCACCACCGAAGGCGTCACGCGCGAGCTGTCGGGCGACGGCACGATGCTCTTCGGCGTGCCGACCATGTACCACCGCCTCGCCGTCGAAGCCGGCCGCGATCCGGCGCTGGCCAAGGCGCTGGCCGGCGCCCGCCTGCTGGTCTCCGGATCGGCTGCGCTGCCGCTCACCGACCACGAACGTCTGACCGCGGCATCCGGCCGGCGTGTGGTCGAGCGGTACGGCATGACGGAGACGCTGATGAACACCAGCGTCCGCGCGGACGGGCCGTCGGCCACGGGAACGGTCGGGGTGCCGCTCCCCGGGGTCTATCTCCGGCTGGTCGATGACGCGGGGGAGGCGGTCGAGGGGAACGACGGCGAGACGGTCGGCGAGATTCAGGTGCGCGGCCCGAATCTCTTCGTCGAGTACCTCAACCGTCCGGATGCCACGGCCGCCGCGTTCGACGGCGGCTGGTTCCGCACCGGCGACATGGCGATCCGGGACGCCGGCGGCAACTACCGCATCGTCGGCCGCAAGGCGACGGATCTGATCAAGAGCGGCGGCTACAAGATCGGCGCAGGCGAGATCGAGAACGCCCTGCTGGCGCACCCCGCGGTCGCCGAGGCGGCCGTCACCGGCGAGCCTGACGAGGACCTGGGCGAGCGCATCGTCGCCTGGATCGTCGTCGAATCCGGTCCCGGCAGCGTCCCACCGCCCTCCGCCGAGGACCTCGCCGACCACGTCGCCCGCCAGCTCGCACCCCACAAGCGGCCGCGCGTCGTCCACTTCCTGGATGCCCTCCCCCGCAACGACATGGGCAAGATCCTCAAGCGCCGGCTCAGCTCCTGACGCGGGACGGCCGGCGCCCGTACGCCACGCGTGGGCGCTCGTGGCGGGCGTTCACGCTGTGCGTTCCGGGCGCTCCTTCCGGGCGCTCGCCGAAGGCACGGTGGGCCGGGCCGGTGGTGTCGCGGCCGCTGCCCGCGGGCCGTTCAGCTTCCCTCGACGTCCTTGCCTGCCGCGCCGAGTGCGCTGACGGCGGCGCGGATCGAGGGCCTCCGGTCGGCGTCCGCCCGCCAGATCGCGTAGACGTGGCGCCGCATGGTGTGGCGTACGGGTACCACGCTCACGCCGTCCGGTACCGGTCCGCGGCCGAGGCGCGGCGCCACGGCGAGACCCAACCCGGCCGCGATGAAGGCGAGTTGGGTGTGGTGCTCCTCGGCCATGTGCGCGATGCGGGGCTCGATGCCCTTGCTGCGGAGTGTGAACATCAGCCAGTCGTGGCAGAACTCGCCCTGCGGCCAGGAGATCCACTCGTCGTCGGCGAAGTCCTCCAGGTCCACCGAACGGCGGTGCGCCAGCGCGTGATCCGCGGGCATGGCCACATCGGCAGGATCGTCCAGGAGCGGCGCCTTCGCCAGCCCATCGGGCAGCGGCAGGGGGCGGTTGTACCAGTCCAGGACCACGGCCAGATCGATATCGCCGCGCACCACGCTCCGCACCGACTCGTCCGGCTCCATCTCGGTGAGCCGAACGCGCAGTTGCGGGTGGGCGCGACGGAGGGTGGCGAGGGCGGCCGGGAAGAGGCCGCGGGCTGCGGTGGGGAAGGCACCGAGGCGGAGTTCGCCGACCGCCTGGCCGCGGTGCGCCTCCAGCTCGGCCTGTGCCAGTTCGACCTGGGAGAGGATGCGGGCCGCGTGGTCGGCGAGCAACCGGCCGGCGTCCGTGAGGCGGACGCCCCGCCCGTACTTCGCCAGCAGCTGCTGCCCGGTTTCCCGCTCCAGCTTGGCGATCTGCTGGGAGACCGCCGAGGTCGTCACATGCAGGCTGTCGGCCGCCGCACCCACCGAGCCGTGCCGCGCCACCGCGTGGAGCGTGCGTAGGCGATCAAGATTCAACACGTAAGCAATGCTAAGCGATACCTGCCAGTAATTCTCGCTTGTGCTACGAGATGAGGGCCCAGCATCGTAGACGGCATGAGCACCGCCTCCGGCACAGCCGACACCGCCACCTCCCCCGCCCCACCTCCGGACCTGACCGCCACCGGAACCGCCACCGACATCACCGGGGACGCGCTCCCGAAAACGGCGGCGGCCACCGGGGCCGCTGGCCGCACCATCGGCACACCGGCATCCGCGGACGCTCCCGGGGCGGCTCCGGCCCGGCGCCGCGCCTTCGGATGGCGGTTCCGCTTCGCCGTCCTCGTGGTGGTCTGGGGCTTCAGCTTTCTCTTCGTCAAGGTGGGCAACCAGGGGTTCGCACCGCTTCAGGTCACGCTGGGACGGGTGGGGTTCGGCGCCGCGGTGCTGCTTGCGGTGCTCGCCGCCAAGCGCCAACGGCTGCCGCGCTCCGCACGGACCTGGGCACATCTGACGGTCGCCGCATTCCTCCTCAACGCCCTCCCGTTCTCCCTCTTCGCCTATGCCGAGCTGACGATCCCGTCGACCCTGGCCGGCATCTGCAACGCGACCTCGCCCCTGTGGGGCATGGCCCTGTCGCTGGTCGCCCTGTCGGAGGACCGTCCCACCCGGCGCCGGGTCGCCGGTCTGGGTGTCGGCTTCCTGGGCGTGCTCACGGTGCTCGGCATCTGGCAGGGCTTCACCGGCACGGACCCGGCGGGCACGGCCATGGCGCTCGGCGCCGCACTCAGCTACCCGATCGGCTGGATCTACGTCCGCCGCACGCTGGGCGGCGCCCGGGACTCCCACCTGTCCATGTCCAGCACGCAGCTGCTGCTGGCCACGCTGCAACTCGCCGTGGTGACCCCGCTGTTCACCTCCGCACCCGCCTCCTACCCGCTCTGGCCCGTACTGGCCGTCTTCGCCCTCGGCGCCCTCGGCACCGGCATCGCCTTCCTGCTCCAGTACGGACTGGTTGCGGAGATCGGCCCGACCACCGCGCAGATGGTCACCTATTTCATCCCCGTGATCGCCACGGCCGCCGGGGTGGCGCTCCTGGACGAGCAGTTGAGCTGGAACACTCCGGTCGGTGCCGTCATCGTCCTGGCCGGCGCCGCCCTCACACAGACCCGGCCCCGCAGCTCCCCCCGCCCCCGCATCGCGGACGCACGGAACGCCCGCCCGGCCGTCCCGGGCCCCGACGGCCCCGGCTCCCGCTCCGCCGACGACTACCCCGCCGCCCGGCAACCTGCCGCCCGATAGCCCGGCGCCCGGCGCCCGGCTCACTCATACCGGCGCGCGTCACCCGACCCGATGGCCGAAGCGACAGCGGCGGCTATCGGGTCCATGTCGTCGACGGACAGACCGGACACCGTGATGCGCACCGCGGGCGGTGACTGCATACGGAAGCGGGCACCCGCCGCCACCGACCAGCCGGCGTGCAGGAGCCGGGACACCGCACCCGTCTCGTCCGGCACCGGCACCCAGACATTCATCCCGCTCCGGCCCCGCGCTCGTACGCCCTGCGCGGCCAACGCGTGTATCAGGGCCTCCCGCCGCCTGCCGTATGCCGCGGCCACCGCCGCCGGTTCGACCGCGGTCGTGCGCCACAAGTGGACGACCGCGTCCTGGAGAAGGTGGCTCACCCATCCCGCCCCCAGGAGCTGCCTGCCCCGCACCCGGTCGACGGTCACCGCGTCTCCGGTCAGCACTGCGAGGCGCAGGTCGGGGCCGTACGCCTTGGCCGTCGACCGCACCAGCGCCCAGTGATCGGTGGTGCCGGCGAGCGGGTGCAGCGGCAGGTCGACGATGCCGTGGCCGTGGTCGTCCTCGATCAGCAGCACACCGGGATGCCCGGCCAGCAGGCTCCGCAGCTCGGCCGCCCGTGGCCGGCTCACCGCAGCGCCGGTCGGGTTCTGCGCACGGTCCGTGACGACGACCGCCCGCGCGCCGTCGTCGAGCGCCCGCGTCAACTGCTCGGGCAGCGGCCCCTCGTCGTCGAGCGCGACCGGGGCCGGCCGGAGCCCGAGCGCCGGGATGAGATCGAGCAGACTGCCCCACCCCGGATCCTCCACCGCCACCACGTCACCCGGCCGCAGATGCGCGGCCAGCACCCGCTCGATGGCGTCGAGGGAGCCGCTGGTCACGGCCAGAGGCCCGGCGGGCACCCCGTCCGCGGCGAAGGCGGCGCGTGCGAGGTCCGCGAGATCGGCGTCGATCGTGGGCGCGCCGTAGAGCACGGGACGCTCCGCGCTGCGCCGGGCGGCGACGGCGAGGGCCTTCTCCAACGGGGGCAGCAGCGCGGTGTCGGGATTGCCGTCCGAGGCATTGCGCACGCCGGGCGGGATCTCCACCCGCGACGCCTCGCGCGGAGTACTGGCGGGGCGCTGACGCACCCGGCTGCCGCGCCGCCCCGCCGTTTCGATCACTCCGCGGTCCCGCAGTGTCCGGTAGGCGGACGCCACGGTATTCGGATTGACCTCCAGATAGACGGCCAACTCCCGCAACGGTGGCAGGACTTCGCCTGGTTGGAGCTCACCGGCACCGACGGCTCGCTCGACGCTGGCGGCAATCTCCGATGCGCGCCGCCCTTCGATCCGATACTCTCCTAGCACAAACTTGATTATGCACTAGTGCAATGGAGTTGGCAATGTCCCGAGCCGTGGAACCCGCACCCGCATACCCGTCGACCGGGCGGACCGTACCCACCCGCTCCGCCGAGCGCGCCGCCTATGACCACGACACGGTGCACGCGATCCTCGACGAGGCATACGTCTGCCACCTGGGCTTCGTCCGCGACGGATCGCCGGTCGTGCTGCCCACGCTCTACGCCCGGGTCGGCGAGCGCCTCTACCTCCACGGCTCGACCGGCTCCCGCCCACTGCGCATGGCGGGCGGGCAGGACCCGGGTCTGGAGGTCTGCGTGACCGTGACGCTCGTCGACGGCCTGGTACTGGCCAAGTCCGCCTTCCACCACTCCATCAACTACCGCAGCGTGGTGGTGCACGGCACCGCCCACCAGGTCACCGACGCCGCGGAGAAGACCGCGGCGCTCGACGCCCTGGTCGATCACGTCCTGCCGGGCCGTGCCGCCGACTCCCGGCCCGGCAACGCCAAGGAACTGGCCGCCACCGCCGTCATCCGGCTCGACCTGCGCGAGGTCTCGGCGAAGGCCCGCACCGGCGGCCCCAACGACGAGCCCGAGGACCTGTCGCTCCCCCACTGGGCCGGCGTCCTCCCCGTGGCTCCCGTATACGGCACGCCCATACCGTCCGACGCACTCGCACCCGGCACCCCCGAGCCGGCGTACCTCACCGCACGCTGAGGAGGACCGATGCTGATCCATCCCTGGGACGCCCCGACCGAGGACGCCGAGTGGCAACACTGGCTCACCCGGCACGACTTCGGGCAACTGACCGTCAACGGCCCGCCCGGCGAACCGCCCCTGGTGCAGCCGCTGCACTTCGCCTACGCCCCCGACCTGGGCGAGGCCGTCACGCACCTGGCCCGCCCGAACCCCATCTGGCGGGCGATCGAGGCCGCGCCCGCGGTCCTGCTGAGCGTGGTGGACGACTACGCCTTCATCCCCGGCCCCTGGCAGGCGGCCGAGGACGAACCGCCCGAGCACGGCGTCCCCACCAGCTTCTACGCCGCGGTCCAACTGACCTGCACCGCCCATGTCGTGGACGCCCCGGAGGCCAAGGCGGCCCTGCTGCAGCGGCAGTTGGGGCACTTCCAGCCGGAGGGCGGTTCCGCACCGGTCCGTGCGGAAGCGGCTCCGTACGGCCGCCAGTTGGCGGGCATCCGAGGGCTGCGCCTGGAGGTGCGGGAGGTGCGCGCCAAGTTCAAGTACGCGGGCAAGCGGAGCGAGGCCGTGCAACAGCGGATCTCGGAGCGGCTGGCCGAGCGCGACGCCCCCGGTGACGCCGAAGCCCGCGCCCACCAGCAGCGCCGCCTGGCCACCACACGCCGGCGGTGAGCCACCGCCCGGGACGACAGCAGGCGATGCCCAAACCGCCGTCCCGGGCCCGGGTCAGGCGCTATCCGCGGTCCTGATCCACCGTTGTCGCGGTGGCCTCCGACGGGCTCCGTGGGGCGCCGTCGGCCGGCTCTGTGGCCTCCGGGCAGGCAGGCGCAGGCCCGGTGCTGCCAGGTGTCGCCGACTGGGCGATGAAGGCGCCGACCAGCACCACGGCACCGCCGATGATCTGCGCGGCGGAGAGGCGTTCGCCGAGCAGCACCCAGGCCAGGACGATCGCCACCACCGCTTCGAGGCAGGCCACCACCCCGGCGACCTGCGGTGACAGCCGGCGGATCGACACCACACCGGCGAGGTAGGCGAACACCGTCGCGATCAGCACGATCCAGGAGAGCAGCAGCACAGCGGGCACCTCGGTGCCGTTCATGGAGGCGCTGCCGCCCAGCACCGGCCAGTCCATCTCCCAGGGGCGCGCGAAGACGGTGAGCAGCAGCGTGCCGACCAGCAGCCCGTGGGCGACCACGCCCAGCGGGTCCACCGCGTCCTCGCCGTCGGCACCGTGGTCGGACAGCACGAAGTAGCCGACCTGGCAGCAGGCCGCACCGAGGGCGAGGACGAGGCCGATGACGTCGATGCTGAGCCCCGACCACACCTCCACGACGCAGGCCAGGCCGCCGACGGCCAGCATCACACCGACCACGGCGGCCCGGGTGACCGGACGTTTCTGCACGAAGCGCACCCAGCCGAGCACCAGGGCGGGCGCCAGGTATTCGATGAGCAGGGCGATGCCCACCGGGATACGGGAGAGCGCGGCGAAGTAGCATGCCTGGACTCCCGCGACGGCCAGCAGGCCGAAGCCCACGAGCAGGGCGGGCCGCCTGCGTACCAGGGAGCGGTGGCGCCAGGCGACGGGCAGCATCACCAGGGCCGCACCGGCCACTCGCAGCCAGGTGACGTGCAGAGGCTCCAGGCCCGCCTCGATCAGCGGCTTGGCGGCGACACCCGAGCCGCCGAACGCGAAGGCGGCGAGCAGCGCGAGGGCCGGCCCCGCGCCCCGTCCCGGGGTGGCGCCGCCGCCGGGCGCCCCGGTTGCGGGCGTCGATGACGGGGCTCCCCCGGAACCCTGAACTCCCTGACCCGGCCCCGTTGCCGTACCGGCGGGGTTCCCCGAAGACGCATGCATCGAATCATCATGGCAGCCGCCGTCAGCAGCGTCATCTGTAACGCCCCTGTCGGGGCGGCAGTTCGGCCGGTGCGCCGGTCCGTCCCGGCGGGCCCGCCGCGTCAGCCCGGGTCCGGGCGCTCCCCGTCGAGCCGGGCGGCGAGCCGTGCCGTGTCCACGGAGGCGCGGTGCAGCACCTCGACGGCCCGCGACTCGGGGTCGTCCACCAGGGCCGCGAGCAGGTCCAGGCAGTCCGCGTGCAGCACGTAGCGGGCGTGGGCGCGGTCCAGTGCGCCGTCCATCGCGGCGGCGGCCGCGGGCGACCATCCGGGGACTCCACCCTCGGTGACCACCGGGACCGCGCCGGAGTCCTCGACGGTGCCGTGCCACTGGAGTCCGTAGCCGATGCTGCGCTGGACGAGGTAGCCCAGCAGTCGGGCGATCTGCGGCGGCCCGCCGTCGAAGGCGTCGCGGACGGCCGGATCCCATTCCAGGAGGCCGTGCAGCAGATGCGCGGTGTCGACCTGCCGGTCGCCGTCCCGGGTGGCCCGTCTGCGGGCAGCGGATATCACCGACGCCAGCTCCACGGTGAGCTGAGCGTCCAGGTCCTCCTGGGCAGGGCCTTCCCCGCCGCTGTACGCAGTACGGTTTTGCACAGTCCCCACCCCACCAGCCCGAGAAGGGCCGAGCATCCCCGGCGGGAAGCATTTGCGCATCCCACCGTGGTTGGGCTCGCGCCTGACGCGTCTCATCCTTACGGAGGAGACGCCGGGAAGGGTACGGGCAGCCGGTGTGGCTCCCCGGCTCTTCGCGGTGGCCTGCACCCCAGAAATTCTGACGGGCCATCAGCCTTGCGGATTGGCCTGCTTGCGGCTACCTTCCGCGACACCGTCAAGGACAGGCAGACACGAAGGGGTGGCCGCATGGCCGAAGTCACCGCTCAGGCCCGGATCGACGCACCGGCCGCGCGGATCTGGGACCTGCTGACCGATTTCGACTCCCATGCCCGGTGGAACGCCACCCACACCGCCTTCCCCAAGGGTGGCCCGCAGCCGCTGGAGGTGGGCGCGAGCTACGAGGAGAACATGAAGCTGATGGGGTTCCCCGCCGAGGTCACCTGGACCGTGCGGGCGCTGGAGCCGGGCCGGCTGCTGGACATCGGCGGGAAGGGTCCGATGGGAGTGCAGCTGGTCATGCGGTACGCGCTCACGCCGGACGGCGAGGCGACGACGGTCCGTATCGACGGCGAGTTCACCGGTGCCGCGGTGTCCCTGATGGCGGGCAAACTCAAGGACTCCGCGGGCACCGCACTGAACGAGTCGCTGCGCGGGCTCGCCACCTTGGCGACCTGAGACCGCCGACCGCGCGGTCGCCTCGCGCCTGCGGCGACCGCCCCCGCCCGGCGGCCGGGCGACGGCCGCGCACCGGCGTCAGTCCTCATCGGCGAGGATCAGGTACAGCTCCTTCCGCGCCTTGTTGACCACCGCCATGGCCTTGTCCCGCTGCTCGGGAGTGCCGGTGGCCCAGACCTGGCGGAACGCCTCGATGAGGCCGCCGCCCGCCTTGCGGATCTCGTTCATGGCCTCCCAGTCGACGCCCCGGCCGGCCTCCTCCCAGGGCGCGTCCGAACCGCTGTCGGCCTCCGTGCGGCCGTCATCGGTCAGCGAGAAGAGCTTCTTGCCGCCCTCGCTGGCACTGGCGATCAGCCCCTCGTCCTCCAGGAGTTGGAGGGTGGGGTAGACCGATCCGGGGCTGGGCTTCCACGCCCCGCCGCTGCGCTCGGCGATCTCCTGGATCATTTCGTAGCCGTGCATCGGGCGGTCCTTGAGGAGCGCCAGGATCGAGGCCCGCACGTCACCGCGCCGGGCCCGTCCGCGCGGCCCGCCGCGGCCCCTGCCGCCGCCGAACGGCCCGCCGAAGGGCGGCCCGAACGGGCCGAAGGCGCGGCGGCCCTCGAACCTCTCGCCGAAGTCACCCCGGCCGCCGTGGCGCCCGGGTCCGCAGTATTCCTGTCCGTGGTCATGTCCGTGGGAACGCATGAGGGCGTCCTTCCGTCTGATGCCGATCAGCCTTATCGCTGATCGGTCGCGATGCCTCAACGATATATCGCTACTGTTCGTTCGGCAATCCCCATCGGATCCAATTTCTTGAGATTGGCCTTGGCCTGCGGCTTTGCCGCGGACCTACGCTCCGTGCATGAGGATTCGTATCGTCGACGCCTTCAGCGCGCGCCCCTTCGCCGGCAACCCCGCAGGAGTCGTCCTCCTGGACGCCGACGCCTTCCCCGATGACCGGTGGCTCCAGCAGGTCGCCACCGAGGTCAATCTCTCCGAGACCGCGTTCGCCCACCCGCTGCCCGCGGGCGGTACCGCGGACTGGGCGCTGCGCTGGCTGACCCCCGCCACCGAGGTCGACCTGTGCGGTCACGCGACCCTGGCCACCGCGCACGTCCTGCACACCACCGGAGCGGCCACCGGAACCGTCCGCTTCGCCACCCGCAGCGGCATCCTGACCGCCGCCACGGACGACAGCGGCGCGATCACCATGGACTTCCCGACCGCCCCGCTCACCCCCGTCGACGTACCGGACGCCGTCGCCACCGGGCTGGGCGGCGCCGAGATCCTCAGCGCCCACGACACCGGACCGCAGGTGGGCGACCTCCTGGTCGAGCTGGCCGACGAAGCGGCGGTGCGCACCCTGACGCCGGACCTCAAGGCGCTGGCCGGGCACGGCGGCCGGGGCGTGATCACCACCGCGCGCGCCGAGAACCCGGCAGCCGGCTACGACTTCGCCACCCGCTGTTTCTTCCCCGCGGTGGGCATCGACGAGGATCCCGTCACGGGCAGCGCACACACCGCGCTCGCACCGTTCTGGGCGGCCCGCACCGGCCGCGCCGCGCTCACCGGCCTGCAGGGCGGCGCCCGCACCGGTCTCGTCCGCACCGAACTGCGCGGCGACCGCACACTCCTGACCGGCTCCGCGGTCACCGTCATCGACGGCGAACTGCTGACCACGGCCTGAACCACGGGACGGGGCGGCGGGCAGGCACCGCACCCGCCCGCCGCCCCGTCACAGCGTCGGCAGCCAGTCCACCCGGCCCGCCAGCAGCGCGTACCCGAGGAACGCCACGATGTCGATCAGGGAGTGCGCGACGATCAGCGGGCCGACCCGCCGCCAACGCCGGTAGAGCAGCACGAAGATCACGCCCATCACCATGTTGCCGACGAATCCGCCGATGCCCTGGTAGAGGTGGTACGAACCGCGCAGCACCGCGCTCGCCGCCAGCGCGGGCAGCGGCCCCCAGCCCAACTGCCCCAGCCGCCGCAGCAGATACCCGACGACGATGACCTCCTCCACCACGGCGTTCTGCACCGCCGAGGCGATCAGCACGGGCACTTTCCACCACACATCGGGCAGCGACTCGGGAACCACCGTGAGGTTGAATCCGGCCGCCCGCGCGCCCAGGTAGAGCACCAGACCGCACCCGCCCACGGCGGCGCCGAGCGCGGCGCCCGAGCCCAGGTCGAACCACGGCCTGCGCCGGTCGCATCCCAGCGTGCGCAGCCCGTCGGCCCTCTCCCGCAGCAGCAGGTGCGCCACCAGGAGGACGGGCACCAGCGCCGTCGCGATCCCGAAGAGCTGCCAGGCGAGATCCAGCCACGGCCGTCCGGGCGCGTGGGAGCCGTTGAGCGTCGCCGCCTGATCCTTGAGGCCACCGGGCCTGGTCACCGAGCCGACGAAGCTGATCAGCGCGGAGACCGCACTGGGGCCCAGCGAGAGAGCCAGCACGAGAAGCGTCTCGCTCCTCAGCACCCGCCGGGACGGGCCGTCGCCCGCCCCCGCATCACGTCCCGTACCCGGCCCCTCGCCCGGCACGTCCGCATCGGCCAAGGGGCTCGCGTCCGACTGCACAAATTCCTCCAATTCCACCACTTCCGCAATACCGCCACTGGACCACCGACGCCCCGCTAGGGTCGCCGCAGCAGGTACGAAGAGCGCGCGCGACAGGCCGGGGCGGGCGCCATCCACGTGGCGCGTTCCCCTCCCCCGCACATCCCGATCCAGCTCCGAGTGCCAGGAGAGGCGGTACCGCCATGGGACGTCACAGCTTGCCCGACGACTCTGCACCGGTCGGCACAGGGGGCCGCCGCCCCGGTACCCGCCGCCGCACCGTCGTCATCGCCACGGCCCTCGTCCTCACCGTCGCCGGCACCGTCGTCGCGCTGCGCAGCGGCCTGCTGCCGTTCGGCGCACCGTGCGGCGGCGACACGGTACGGCTCGACGTGGTCGCCTCCCCCGACATCGCCCCCGCACTCGACGAAGTGGCCGACCGGGCACGGAAGAACGAGACGCGTACGGATGGGAAGTGTCTGGACGTCAACGTCACGGCGCGGTCCGGTGGGGAGGTCGCCGACTCGCTCGGGCAACGCCCCGCCCGGTCCGAATTCCAGGTGTGGATACCCGATTCCCGCATCTGGTCGGACCGGGTCGGCGCCGAGGGCGGCACTCCGCTGACCGCCGGCGGAACCATCGCCTCCTCACCCGTCGCGCTGGGCGCCGTCCCGTCGGCCGCCAGGAAACTGGGCTGGCCGAAGAAGACGTACACCTGGTCGGGGCTGACCGAGGCCGCCACCAGCGGCGACGCACTGCGTCTCGGGATCGCCGATCCGGCCCGCAGCGCCACCGGGCTGCTCGCGCTGGCACGGATCGACGCCGCGCACACGAAGGGCGGCGACGGCGCCGCGGACCCCAGGACCGCCGCTACCGCCAAGATGCTCTACCAGCGGGTCGCGGACGGCGACGGGCAGGCGCTGGCCACCCTGCCGCGCGACGGATCCGGAGCAGAACTGGGCAATCCGCGCCGCAATCAGGCCCTGCTGCTCTCCGAACAGGCCGCGTTCACGCACAACACGAGCGCGGACGGCGGCCCGGACCTGAACCTCTTCTACCCCGAGGACAGCACCGCCCGGCTCGACTACCCGTACACCCTCGTCGACGAAGAAGAGCTGACCGCCGACCAGTCACGCGCCGCCGGCCGGTTCATGACCCTGCTGGACGGCACGGCCGGGCAGCGGGTGCTGCAGGCGCACGGCTTCCGGGCCGGCAACGGCGAGGCCGCCGGGCAGGTGATCCGGGCCGCGGGCGGGCACGCGCCGCAGCCGTTCACCGCCGAACAGGCCGATCCGCCGTCGGTCAAGGAGATCCAGGCGCTGCTGGGCATGTGGACGATCACGGTGCAGAGTGCCCGGATCGCCACGGTCGTGGACGCCTCGGCCTCGATGGCCGGCCAAGTGCCCGGCAGGGGCGGCCGGTCCCGGATGGAGCTGGCGAAGGATTCGCTGCTCCAGGCGCTGGCGACGTTCACACCCGAGGACGAGATCGGGCTGTGGAAGTTCGCCACCCTCCTCGACGGCGACAAGGACTACCTGGAGCTCTCCCCCACCACCCGGCTCGGCGACCGCGGCACGAGCGGCGGCACCCACCGCGACGAACTGGCCGCCGCCTTCCGCTCGCTGGCCCCCGTGCCCAACGGCGCCACCGGCCTGTACGACACCACGCTCGCCGCCTACCAGAAGGCCCGCGACACCTATGCGGAGGGCAAGTTCAACGCCCTGGTCGTCGTCACCGACGGCGCCAACGACGATTCCAGCAGCATCGGCCTCGACGCGCTGGTCACCAGGCTGAAGAAGCTCTCGGACCCGCAGCGGCCGGTGCCGCTGATCGCCATCGCGATCGGCCCGGAAGCCGACAAGTCGGCCCTGGACCGCATCGTGGCGCCGACCGGCGGCTCGGCACACCGGGTCAGCGACCCTTCGCAGATCCACGAGGTGATCCTCAAGGCCATCATCACGGCGGGCAGCACGGGACCGGAGTAGCGCGCCCCCGGGCGCCCGAAGCCCGGCGCCCGGAAGAACTCCCGCTCCCGGCAACGCCCGCCCGGGACGCCGCCCCACCTGCCGGGCAGGGGGCGCCCCGAGCGGGCCGCGGTCAGCGGGGCCCGGCCGGGCGGCGCGCCCCCGGAACGGTGCCCTCCGCGACGGGCCAGGCGACCGGCCAGGTGTGTACCGGATCGCCGGCCTGCATCAGCTCGCCGTAGCGGCGGGTCATCGCGGCCAGCGCCGCGTCCCGCTCCAGCCCCTGGTGCACGGCGTGGCGGTACGCGGCAACCTGCCAGGAGGCACCGTTGATCCGGCGTGCGCAACGCTGCTCGATGATCCCCAAATACCGGTCACGGTCGGCCGGTTCGACCCCCCACGCGTCCAGCCCCGCGGCGGCCAGCGGCAGCAGTTCCTGGCGCACCAGCCGCACCACCGGGATCTCCGCGATGCCGCCCCGCCCCGGCCGGGGCCAGCGCAGGCGTGCGTCGATCCCGTACCGGCAGGCGGCGTCGAAGTTCTCGGCCGCCGCGGCGAACGGCAGCCGCGTCCACACCGGACGGGGCTCATCGGCCAGCGCGCGCACCAAGCCGTAGTACAGCGCGGTGTTGGCGATGACGTCGGCGACGGTCGGCCCGGCGGGCAGCACGCGGTTCTCGACCCGGAGGTGCGGCACGCCGTCGGCGACCGCGTAGACCGGCCGGTTCCAGCGGTAGACGGTGCCGTTGTGCAGCACCAGTTCCGCCAGGTCGGGAATCCCGCCGTGCTCCAGGACGGCCAGCGGCTCCTGCGTCCCGCAGATCGGCAGCAACGGCGGGAAGTAGCGGACGTTCTCCTCGAACAGCTCGTACGCGGAGTCGACCCAGCGCTCGCCGAACCAGGTGCGCGGGCGCACTCCTTGGGCCTGGAGTTCGGGCGGCCGGGTGTCGGTGGCCTGCTGGAAGACCGGCGGCCGCGACTCCTGCCACAGCTCACGGCCGAAGAAGAACGGCGAGTTGGCACCGATGGCCACCTGTACCGCGGCGATGGCCTGCGCCGCGTTCCAGACGGCGGCGAAGCGGCCCGGCGTCACCTGGAGATGCAGTTGGACGGAGGTGCAGGCCGCCTCGGGCGCGATCGACGGCGACCGGGCCACCAGCCGCTCGACGCCCTGGATATCGAGCGCGAAGTCCTCGCCACGGGCCGCGCGCATCTGGTCGTTGAGCAGGACGTAGCGGTCGATCTCGGAGAGGCTGGCAACCGTGAGATCCGCCGAGTGCAGCGTCGGCAGAATGCCGATCATCACGATGTGGGACGCCACTTCGCCGGCTTTTCGGTCCGCGTAGGCGAGGCCGGTACGGAGTTCCTCGGCAAGGTGGTCGAGTACCTGTCCGTGCAAACGGTGCGGCGCGATGTTCACTTCGAGGTTGCACCGGGCGAGTTCGGTCTGGAAATCCCGGCTCGCGATACGTTCCAGCACCTGCGAGTTCATCATCCTGGGCAGCCCGTCGGCGTCGGCAAGATTCAGCTCGATCTCCAGCCCGACGAGATTTTTCGGGCGATCGAACCGTTTCTCACCCAAGAGCCTCGACAACGCCTCAAGGCACTCGTGAAGCTTTCTTCGATAACGCTCCCGGTCCGCCAGGCCGATGTCGTCCGCGGCGACCTTCTCCCCCATCGAAGGGTCCTTCCTCAAGTGAACGGCCCGCGGCAACGGGCCGCTCGGGGCCGTCCCCGGCACCGCCGGGGCACGCGTCACGGTCGATGATGCCCCGCAATCTGATCAATAACGCCTCAACGGCTTCCGGTTACCGATAGGCTGAAGCGACAGAGCACACTGGCACATTCCAATGGCACATCACTGCGGCAATCACTGTCGGCATTTCTCCGGTGAGAAACGCCGACAAGATCCGGCCTACCGTGCACGAGAGGAATGACGAGGTGCCGTGAACGGCCCCCGCGCAAAGAGGTGGAAAACACCTCTCCCGCGGGTCCTGTTTTCGCCTTGCCGTAAATTCACGAAACAGCTAGCGGAAACACCGATTGAACAAGTGTCGTATAAACTTCGCTGACGAGGCAGAGACTTGGTGCCCAGTGTCGCGTTGCCCGCATCTGCGCTGAGCACAGCGTCCGGCCAGGCTCTGACCCCGCACGCTGACAGTGCCGTCCGCGTTTGCCTGCACCACCGTGTCTCCCAAGTGAGAGGCGACCCACCATGCCGCTGCATATCCCTGCCGCACCCCCGCCCGCCCTGCGCAGCGTTCTCGCCGCCCTCGGCTCGCCCACCGCCGTCCGAGAGGCCCGCACCGCCGCACTGCGCTCCCACCAGGGCCCGCTGAGCGCCGACCAGCCGCTCCCCGTCCACGTCCTGAGCGGCATCGGCCAGGCCGGCGGCCCGCCGCACACCCGGCTGGCCGGCTGGCGGTTCCTGGTACGCGGCGGCGAGCGCCCGGTCGGGGCCGCCGAGGCCCGGCTCACGGCGGACGGCTGGACGTTCTCGCACTTCTGCGGCGGCCCCTACGTCACCGCGACCGAACAGGCCCTGCTCCAGGCCGAGTCACTCACCGCCGCATACCAACCGCGCCTGCTCTCCGTGCCCGAGCTGTACATGGTCACGCTGTGGCTGCACCACGACATCGCATCCGACGGCACCACCGGACTGCCCGCCGCGGGCGACCTGTTGGTGCCGCTCGCGCCCGCGCCGCCCGGCATCGCCGCCCATCTCCCGCAGCGGGTCGCCGACTTGCTGCCGCGACTCACCCACCGCCTCACCCCCACTCCCCTCCTCGGCTCGACGACACTCGACTCCCCGGCCCTCGGCTCGACCGCCTGACCCGGCGCGCCGGCACCGCGCGCCCCGAACCGAACACGGCGCACGCCGTCGCACAGCCGAGCGCCCCGCGAGCCCTGCCGGCCGCGGGGCGCTCGGCTGTGCCACCCGCGCGGGGCGGACCGCCGCTATCACTACCAACACCCGTCGGAGGGGGCGCATTTGGGAGCAACCGCCCGCACGGGTGACACGTCCCTATCGAGTGCGCATCACTGCGGCGAAATCCCTGCGGAATCCCGTCCGCAGGGCAACACTGGGTCCGACCGAAGGAAACGGGGGAAGCGGCCATGACCATTTCATCGCGCCGCACAACGACGTTCACCACACCGCAGCGAAAGACAACATCCATGTGTCAGCACCAGCCGCCCTGCCCGTCAGCCGAATCCACCGACCGGGAAGCCGCGCATCCGGTGGCCCACCACCCGGAACAGGGGTGGAGCCTGCTGTGCAACGGCGTCCTCCTCTTCGAGGACACCGGTGAGCTTCTGCCGGACGGACAGGTCATCGCGCCGCACCGGCCGATCGGCGGATCACGGCTCGCCACCACGGTCTGACCCGCAGCACCCGCGGAAACCACGGGGCCCCCGGCAGAATGCCGAGGGCCCTTCTTGCTGCGCCGGAACGTCAGCTGTCGTAATCCTCCATCGGCGGGCAGGAGCAGACGAGATTGCGGTCACCGAAGGCACCGTCGATGCGGCGCACCGGCGGCCAGTACTTCTCCGCCGCCACGACACCGGCCGGGAAGACGGCCTCCTCGCGGGTGTAGCCGTGGTCCCAGTCGCCACCCAGCGCGCTCGCCGTGTGCGGGGCGTTGCGCAGCGGGTTGTCGTCCTTGTCCCACTCCCCCGAGCCGACCTTCTCGATCTCCGCGCGGATCGCGATCATCGCGTCGCAGAAGCGGTCCAGCTCGCCGAGGTCCTCGCTCTCGGTCGGCTCGATCATCAGCGTGCCGGCCACCGGGAACGACATCGTCGGCGCATGGAAGCCGTAGTCGATGAGCCGCTTGGCGACGTCGTCGATGCTGACGCCGGTCGCCTTGGTCAGCGGCCGGACGTCGATGATGCACTCGTGCGCGACCAGCCCGCCGGGACCGGTGTAGAGCACCGGGTAGTGCGGCTCCAGACGCTTGGCGATGTAGTTGGCGCCCAGGACCGCGACCTGGGTGGCGCGCTTGAGGCCCTCGCCGCCCATGAGCCGGACATACGCCCAGGAGATCGGCAGGATGCCGGCCGAGCCCCAGGGAGCGGCGGAGATCGGGCCGACACCGGTCTCCGGGCCCGCGGCGGGCTGCAACGGGTGGTTCGGAAGGTACGGCGCCAGGTGGGCGCGGACGCCGACCGGGCCGACACCGGGACCACCGCCGCCGTGCGGGATGCAGAAGGTCTTGTGCAGGTTCAGGTGCGAGACGTCCCCGCCGAACTTTCCGGGCTCGGCGAGGCCCACCAGCGCGTTGAGGTTGGCACCGTCGACGTAGACCTGGCCGCCCGCATCGTGCACCGCCGCGCAGATCTGGGTGATGTGCTCCTCGAAGACGCCGTGCGTCGAGGGGTAGGTGACCATCAGGACCGCCAGCTCGTCACCGTGCTTCTCGATCTTGGCATGCAGATCGTCGGTGTCGACCTCACCGTCCGCGCCGGTCTTCACGACGACGACCTTCATCCCGGCCATCACGGCACTGGCGGCGTTGGTGCCGTGCGCGGAGGACGGGATCAGGCAGACGGTGCGCTGCTCGTCGCCGTTGGCCCGGTGGTACGCCCGTACGGCCAGCAGGCCGGCGAGTTCGCCCTGGGAGCCGGCGTTGGGCTGGATGGACACCTTGTCGTAGCCGGTGACCGTGGCCAGCCGCGCCTCCAGCTCCTGGATCAGCGTGAGGTAGCCCTGTGCCTGGTCGACCGGGGCGAACGGGTGCAGCTGGCCGAACGCGGGCCAGGTGACCGGCTCCATCTCCGTCGTGGCGTTCAGCTTCATCGTGCAGGAGCCGAGCGGGATCATGCCGCGGTCCAGCGCGTAGTCCTTGTCCGAGAGGCGGCGCAGGTAGCGCAGCATCGCGGTCTCGGAACGGTGCTGGTGGAAGACCGGGTGACCGAGGTATCCACTGGTCCGCCGCAGCCCTTCGGGCAGCGCCTCGGCAGCCGCCGCGTCCAGCTCCTCGACGTCGCCCCGAACACCGAACGCACCCCAGACACCGGCCAGCTGCGCGCGGCCGGTGGTCTCGTCACACGCGATGCCGACGAGATCGCCATCGACCAGACGGAGATTGACGCCGGCCTCGCGGGCCGCGGCCACGACCTCGGCGGCCCGGCCGGGCACCCGCGCGGTGAGAGTGTCGAAGTACGCGTCGTGCACGATCTCCACGCCGCCGGCCTTCAGGCCCGCGGCGAGAATCGCGGCGTAGCGGTGGGTGCGCCGGGCGATGTCCGCCAGCCCGTCCGGCCCGTGGTAGACCGCGTACATGCCCGCCATGACGGCCAGCAGCACCTGCGCGGTGCAGATGTTGCTGGTGGCCTTCTCGCGGCGGATGTGCTGCTCACGGGTCTGCAGCGCCAGGCGGTAGCCCTTGTTGCCCTCGGCGTCGACGGACACCCCCACCAGCCGTCCAGGCAGACTGCGGGCGAACTTCTCCCGTACCGCCATGAACCCGGCGTGCGGCCCACCGAAGCCCATCGGGACGCCGAAGCGCTGGGTGGTGCCGACCGCGATGTCCGCGCCCAGCTCACCGGGCGAGGTGAGCAGCGTCAGGGCCAGCAGGTCGGCGGCGACGGTGACCACCGCGCCCATCTCCTGCGCCTGCGCGATGAGGGCGCGCGGGTCGCGGACCGCGCCGGAGGCTCCGGGGTACTGAAGCAGCAGGCCGAAGACACCGCGCTCGGCGACCTCGGCGGGGATGCCGCCACTCAGATCGGCGACGACGACCTCGACGCCGGTCGGCTCGGCGCGGGTCCTGATGACGGCGATGGTCTGCGGCAGACAGTCCGCGTCAACCAGGAAGACGCCCTGCTTGACCTTGCCGACGCGACGGGAGAGCGCCATGGCCTCGGCCGCGGCAGTGCCCTCGTCCAGGAGCGAGGCTCCGGAGGTCGGCAGTCCGGTCAGGTCGGCGACCATGGTCTGGAAGTTGAGCAGCGCCTCCAGGCGGCCCTGCGAGATCTCCGGCTGGTAGGGCGTGTACGCCGTGTACCAGGCGGGGTTCTCCATGACGTTGCGCAGAATCACCGGCGGGGTGAACGTGCCGTGGTAACCGAGGCCGATCATCGGGGACAGGACCTCGTTGCGGTCGGCGAGACCGCGCAGTTCCGCCAGTACCTCCGCCTCGGAACGGCCCTGCGGCAGGTCCAGCGCCTCCGCGCTCTTGATCACATCGGGCACGGCGGCCGCGGTCAGCTCGTCCAGCGAGCCGAACCCCACCTGCGCGAGCATCTTGGCCTGCGACGCGTGGTCGGGGCCGATGTGCCGCTGCTCGAAGGGCGTACCGCGCTCCAGCTCGGTCAAGGAGATGCGTTTGGTGGTCATCTGCGGGGGCCTCCTGGTCTCACGACCTACGAGGGGCACCACGGCACTGGTGCCCGGACGGCCTCCCCCTCTGTCATCTCAACCTGAGAGCTTCACCGGTCCGCACCCGCGGCCCGGCTTTCACCGTCGGTGAGGAGGGGTTCCGCGCTGCATCGCCCGTGGCCCGCCCTGCTTTCCAGAGTGACCTCACCCATGCGGTACGTGTGCCTGAGAGATTCCGGGGAGGATTTGCTCCTTCGGCGCCCCCGCCGCGAACGGCAAAGGACTCTCCCGCACGGGGTCTGCGGCCATTTGCCAGCCTACCAGCGCGCCACCTGAGAGATCCTTCGAGTGGCCGAGGCATGAAATGTGCCGTTTGGTAGTTGCCACAAGGCAGTTGCGACCAGTTGGAGGGGCCGTGCAAACCGATATCGATCCCCGGAGTCTGATCGGCCGCAAGGCATTCGACCGCCATGGAACCAAAATCGGCACCGTGGACGAGGTGTATCTCGACGATGCGACCGGAGAGCCGGAGTGGGCCGCGGTACGCACGGGTCTCTTCAGCCGCGACGCCTTCGTCCCCCTGGAACCCAGCAAGGTGGTCGACGACGGGCTGCACATCCCGTACGACCGCAAGCTGATCAAGGACGCCCCGGACTTCGGAGTCGGCCGGCACCTCTCCCCTGAACAGGAACTCCAGCTCTACCACCACTACCGGCTGGATATCTCCTCCCCTCCCGACTCCCCAAGCGCCCCCGCCGACAAGAACTTCGGACGGGTGGCCGGAACGGACGACTGAGACGCCGGCCCACCATCCGCCTCCGGGTGCCCCACGGGCCCCACCGCAGCGCCCGGCAGCTGCGCGGCCGGATCCCCGCCCACCAACGGCAGGGGCTCCCCCGGCCGCAGCGCCGGATCGTCGATGGCGAAGGTCCGCACCCTCCCTGGCGCCGACCAGGGCTGCTCGAACCGTACGGTCACCCGCCCCACGCCGCTGCCCTGCACCCACCCCGCGCCGAACTCCTCGTGGACCACGTCGATCCCGGGGTGCCAGACGCGCGGCTGCGCCTCCTCGGCCGGCTCGGCCTCGCCCGGCCCCGCCGTCTCCACCGCAGGCGCGGCCTGAGCTGCCAGAGCCGCTTCCGCGGCTTCCCGCTCCGTCGCGGCCTGGGCGAACAGGTCCTCCTGCGTGAAGTCGGCCAGGCCGCTCACCCCCACCCCGAGCAGCCGCACCCCGCCCGTGGTATCGACGGTCTCCAGCAGCCGGGTGGCGGCCTCGCGCACCACCGACGGATCGTCCGTCGGCCCGCGCAGCGTCTCCGAGCGGGTCAGCGTCGAGAAGTCGTAGTTCCGCACCTTGATCACCACCGTGCGCCCGGACCGGCCGGCCGCCCGCAGCCGCTGCACGCAACGGTCGGCCAGCCGCAGCAGCTCCGCCCGCACCCGCGTCCGGTCGGTCAGGTCGACATCGAAGGTGTCCTCGACCGACACCGACTTCGCATCGCGCTCGGCCACCACCGGACGGTCGTCCCGGCCCAGCGCCATCGCGTACAGCCCGGCCCCGTGCGCCCGGCCCAGGAGCCGCACCAGCTCGGCCTCACCCGCCTCGGCGGTCTCGGCCACCGTCGCGATCCCGGCCCGGCGCAGCGCCTCGGCAGTCGCCGGACCGACCCCGGGCAGCGTGCGCACCGGCATCGGCCCCAGCAGCTCCCGCTCGGTGCCCGGCTCGATCACCACCAGGCCGTCCGGTTTGGCCGCCTCCGACGCGATCTTGGCCAGCATCTTGGCGCCCGCCAGCCCCACCGAACCGGTCAGCCCCGTGACGGCCCTGATGTCCCGCCGCAGCTGCTCCCCCACAGCCCGGACGGCCGCCGTCTCGGCAGCGACACCACCGGCCTCCAGATCGACGAACGCCTCGTCCAGGCTCAGCGGCTCGACCAACGGCGACAGCTCGTGCAGCAGCTCCATCACCAGGTCACTCACATGGCGGTAGACCGTGAAGCGCGGACTCAAGTAAGCCGCGTTGGGGCACAGCCGACGCGCCTGGGCGGTCGGCATCGCGGACCGCACCCCGAAAACACGCGCTTCGTACGACGCCGTGGAAACGACTCCGCGCGGCCCGATCCCGCCGACGACCACGGGCTTCCCGCGCAGGCTCGGCTTGGCCGCCTGCTCGGCGGCCGCGAAGAACGCATCCATGTCGAGATGCAGAATCGTCGGCGCTGGTCTCACAAGACCGATGCTGCCGCATACCACTGACAATCGGCCCCGCACCGGGCCGCGGGACCGTCTGCCGGGTCAGCCGGCGCGGTTACGCCGCCGGGCCAGCTCGTCGTGCGGGTTCTGCCCGATCAAGGTCTCGCCGGTGTCCACCCGCTCACCGTGCAGCTGCGACAGCGTGCTCTCCACGTCCCGCCACACCACACCGATGGCGATACCGAACACGCCCTGCCCGCCCTGGAGCAGGTCGACGACCTGATCGGGTGAGGTGCACTCGTAGACGGTCGCGCCATCGCTCATCAGCGTCATCCGCGTCAGATCGGCCAGCCCGCGCGAGCGCAGGTGCTGCACAGCGGTGCGGATGTTCTGCAACGAGACACCGGTGTCGAGCAGCCGCTTCACGATCTTCAGGACGACGACGTCGCAGAAGCTGTAGAGCCGCTGGGTACCCGAGCCGTAGGCGGGGCGGACCCTGGGCTCGACCAGGCCCGTACGCGCCCAGTAGTCGAGCTGCCGGTAGGTGATGCCGGCTGCGGCGCACGCGGTCGGACCGCGGTAGCCGATGGTCTCCGCCTCGCGGCCCCCCGGCACCGCCGCGGTCTGTACCGGGGTGCGGTTCACCGCCACATTCGAATGGAGCGGCAACGCCCCTTCCGCCGCCGTACCGTCGCCGGTGATTGCCACGCCGCCCTCCGTCCTCCACGTCCCGGACGGGACCTGCATATCGACGGTATGCAGTCACTCGGGGTGCGTCAACGATCGCCGCGCTCGCCACGCCGAGTGATAATCACCCTACGAGTGGTTTCCCGTGACTACGGACGGGGAACGCGTAGCAGGTTGGCCGAAAGAGAACGGCCGTGGCCGGATCATCCGGCCCGGCCGCTGTCACTGGCTGTTGGTACCGAAATCCTCGGGCGAGATCTGGTCGAGGAACTCGCGGAACTTCTCCACCTCGTCCTCCTGCTCGTCCGGGATCGCGATGCCCGCGTCGTCCAGCACACCGTCGGTACCGAAGATCGGCGTTCCGGTGCGCAACGCCAGCGCTATCGCGTCGGACGGACGCGCACTGACCTCCACACCGCTGGCGAAGACCAGTTCGGCATAGAACACTCCCTCGCGCAGATCCGTGATGCGGACCTGCGTCAGCTCCTGGCCCACCGCCTCCAGCACGTCCTTGAAAAGGTCATGCGTCAGCGGCCTGGCAGGGACCATTCCCTGCTGGGCAAAAGCGATAGCGGTGGCCTCCCCCGGCCCGATCCAAATGGGCAAGTAGCGGTCGCCTCCCACCTCCCGCAGCAGCACGATCGGTTGGCTGGAAGGCATTTCCACCCGGACACCCACGACGTCGAGCTCGTTCACACAGCAACCCTAGGACGTGCCTGGCAGGTTTGGGTAGTCGGGCACTCTTTTGCTCACTGGAGACGGACCCGAAGCGCAGTCTGGACGAGTGCCGCGTGCAGCCGTACGGACAGCGTCGCCAGCTCTCTCGCGGTGGCCTCCGCATGCGCCCTGGTCTGCGGATTGCGATGCCGCCGCAAGGGTGCGACGACCTGCTCCACCAGGCCGGCCTCGCGTTCGGCAGCCGCCTTCACGGCCCGCAGATGGCGCGGTTCCAGTCCGAAACGGCCGAGATCCGCCACCAGTTTGGCCACCGTCACCGCCTCGACGTCATAACCGCCGTCCGCATCGGGCACGATCAGCCCGTACGCCTCCCAGTCGGTCAGCGCGGCCTCGTCGACCTCGGCGGCCGCCAGCAGCTCCGCGCGGCCGATCCGGACCGCCGTGGGGCGCTCCTCGTCGGGCCCGTGCACCCCGTCCACCAGATCCCGGGACGGAGTGGTGGGAGCCGGGAGCTGGACCCGCTCACCGCGCTCCAGGGCGTCCAGATGCTCCCGGATGACCTTCAGCGGCAGATAGTGGTCCCGCTGCATGCGCAGGATGCTCGCCAGCCGCTCGACATCCTGGGCGGTGAATTTGCGGTACCCGGACGGTGTACGCGTCGGCTCGACAAGTCCCTCGGCCTCCAAGAAACGGATCTTGGAGATCGTGACCTCGGGAAATTCCTCGCGCAGCACGTTGAGCACCGCACCGATGCTCACCGGCTTGCCGTCCGAAGAGGCGGTGCCGGACGTACCGGCACCGCCTGTCGGTGTATGACGCATATACCTTCCCCGGCCGGTCAGATACCGGCGCCTCGCTGGCTCGCGTAGAAGACCAGGCGGTACTTGCCGATCTGCACCTCATCGCCGTTGGCAAGGGCGACGGAGTCGATCCGCTCACGGTTGACGTAGGTACCGTTGAGGCTGCCGACATCGGAGACCGTGAAGACACCGTCCTGGCCACGACGGAACTCCACATGGCGGCGGGAGACCGTCACATCGTCGAGGAAGATGTCGCCCTGCGGATGCCGACCCGCCGTGGTCAGCTCACCGTCCAGGAGGAACCGACTGCCGGAGTTCGGCCCCCGGCGCACAACCAGCAGCGCCGAGCCCAACGGCAGGGCGTCCACGGCCGCCTGGGCCTCGGGGGACAACGACGGGGTCAGGGTCTGGCCCGTCGCCTCCGCGTCGTACGCCTCAAGGCCCGAGATGGAAATGGTCGATGTCGTCTCGGATGCGCGCTCGGGCCGGGCCCCCGCGCGCAGCGGCGCACCGCAGTTGGAACAGAACCGGCTCGCCTCGGCGTTCCGGTGACCACACCTCGTACAAACCGGCAAGGCCGACCCTCCATCCGTGCCCGACGTCGACGGATCCTGGGAACCTATGCGGACGGAACCGGAAGGGTCAACAGAACCCGCGCCATGGCCCCCGGAAACACCACCGGCCGGACCCGCGACCTCGTCACGGAAGAGCGGACGGTCCTCGCCGGTACCGCTCTCGTCGGGCTGGCGCGGAGCGCGGTGCCGCGCCGAGCCGCTGCCGCCCTCCTGGCGTGCGCTCTTGCCGAACAGCTTTGCAAACAACTTCACGGGCGATTCCCCTTGAACGAAACAGACCCGCCCGTGGGGCAGGACGAACCCTCGATGCACACACCGGCCGATCCGGACATCCTGTGAACGTCCGTGGCCTTCAGACAGTTTCCACCACGCACCACGTACACGGTGCGTCGACCCCCCGCTACCTCATGCCCTCCCCGGGCTCTCCCCATACGCATCTCTCTCACTGCGATGACGACCGAGCGTAGTCAGGCCGCTTCGCCTCTCGCAAGGCGTCCACAATGATCTTCCCCACTCGGGTCACAGACACCGTGGCCTGCTCCTTCTCCAGCGTCTGCACCACGCCGCCAGGGATGTTGAGCGCCGGCTCCAGATCCTGCGGCTTGCCGATGACCTTGAACCGGTACGGCTGCGTGACGCGCTTGCCGTCGATCTGCACCCCGCCCCTGACATCCGAAAGAGCGGTGTTCGCGACCACCCGTACATCATTCACCTGGATCGCCTCGGCGCCGGCCGCACGCAACTCCTGGATGGTGTCCAGCAACTTGTCCGCCTCCACGGAGTGCGTCGAGTCGTCGATGGTCAGATTGATGCCGGGCCCCTGGGCCGCGACGGTCCCGGCCAGCACGCCCAGCTGCTGTTCCTTCTCCACGGTCTGCTTGCGGGCCTCCTCGGCCTGGTTCGAGCTGTTCTCCAACTCGGTCTTCTGTCCCTCCAGGCGCCGCTGTTCGTCCGTCAACCGCTGCGAGCGATTGTCCAGTTCGTCCAGGATCCGCACCAGGTCCTCCTGGCGCGCGCCCCGCAGCGCACTGCTGTCACTCGTGGAACGTACCTGAATCGCCAGGCCGAGGCCGAGAATGAACAGGAGTACCGCAACGATCAGTTGAGCACGGGTCAGCCGCGGCGGCCACAGGCTGGCACGCAGCCGCTGCCGACCGGTCTCCGGCTTCTCCGGAGCCCTACCCTCCGCTTCCGTATCCGCCGGTGCCTGCGCCGAGAGGGCGGGAACGTCCTCATCGGCTGCCCTGGCAGCCGGTTCACCGTCCCCGTCCCAGCCCTCCGCACGCTCGTCCGCACCGTCCCGCCGCGGAACGTCACGGCTCTCGGGAGGCATCGGCCGCCGGTCCGCCGCACCGCGCGCCGGCTCCGCATCCGTCGCACGCTCCCGCCCGGGAGTGTCATCGGACTGCGGGCTCTCGCCGCCGCCGGGCTGCTGCGGCCGCTCCGGCTCCGGAGTCTCGTCGGTAGCCATCCGCCTCACGCCCTGAAGACGTGCCGGCGGATCGCGGCAGCGTTGGAGAAGATCCGGATACCCAGCACCACGACGACACCCGTGGAGAGTTGGGCGCCGACGCCGAGCTTGTCGCCGAGGAACACGATCAGCGCAGCCACCACGACGTTCGACAGGAAGGAGACGACGAAGACCTTGTCGTCGAAGATGCCGTCGAGCATCGCGCGCAGACCGCCGAACACGGCATCCAGCGCCGCGACGACAGCGATGGGAAGGTAGGGCTCGACCACCGTCGGCACCACGGGTCGGACCACAAGCCCGACCACGACTCCCACGATGAGGCCCAGTACGGCGATCACGATGTGCCCTTCCCTGTGTCGGCGCCGTCCGCCTTCGCGGCACCGGCCTGCGGCTGTGCTGTACGTACGATCAAACTGGGAGCGGGCGGCAGCTTGACCTCGCTCTCCGCGGAAATCCTGGTGCGCACGCCGTAGTTCTCCTGCAGCACATGCAGATACCGGCCGTCTGCGCTGTCCTGGAACGCAGTGCTGAGCCGCTGCCCGTCCCCCACCGCCAGCACCGTATAAGGCGGCACCAGTGGCTTGTTGTCGACCAGTATGGCCTCTCCCGCGGCTCTGATCGCCGAGAGTGACGTAAGCCGCTGCCCGTTGACGGAAATCGCCTCGGCCCCGGACTGCCACAGGCCGTTGACCACCCGCTGCATATCCCGGTCGCGCACCCGGCCGGTGTCCGTGAAACCACTGCTCTCCCGGGGGCCGTCGCCACTGGACGCCGCATCCTTGGCATCGTCCACGACCAGCTTCACCCCGGGGCCGGTGACCTGCGTCGAGCCGGCCAGCAGCGCCAGCAGCTCGGCCTTGTCACCACCGTGCTTGCGCAGCGCCTCACGCTGCATCGCATCGACGGAATCCCGCAGCGCATCCACCCGCTCCTGCTGCTCGTCGGCCTCGCCGGTGCCCTTCTGGATGCGGTTGACGAGCTCTTCGTGCTCCTTGGCCAGCGTCGGCGCCGACACCCGCGCCTGCGCGGCACCGACCGTCACCACCACCGCCGCGAGCACCAGGCCCGCCGTAAGACCCAACTTCGCCCGCAGCGTACGGGGCAGGCCACGCACACCGGCTGCGGACTGGCGCGCGGCGGCCTCCGCGTAACCGTCGTCGAGGCTGTGATCCATCACGTTGGTCAGCAGCGACATGGACGCATCGGGGCGCGCAGCCGGCTTCTTGGTGGTGCTCCGATCGGGGCGCTGCTGCGACATGCCGCACATCGTCGCACGTCGCCCGCATGGTCTCCCAATGGCCCCACCGGCATACCGAATCCGGCACGCCGGTGGGGCCCGGGGTCAGCGCCCGGCGCCGTCGACCACCGCGGACCACTCGTCCAGCAGCTGCTGGGCCGAAGCGTCGTCCGGCCCCTCGGCCCACAGATGCGTGACCGCCTCGGCGGGATCGGGCAGCACCAGCACCCAACGGCCGTCCGACTCGACGACCCGCACCCCGTCCGTGGTATCGACGGACCGATCGCCTGCCGCCTCGACCACGTGCCGCATGACCAGGCCCTTGACCGCCCACGGCGTCGCCAGATCACGGCCCTGGACGTGCGCACGCGGAATCCGCGCATCGATCTGGCTCAGCGTGAGCTGCGTACGGGCCACCAGACCGATCAGCCGCACGAACGCCGCCGAGCCGTCGAAGACGCTGCTGAACTCCGGGATGATGAAGCCGCCCCGGCCGTCCCCGCCGAAAATGGTGCCGTCCTCACGGCCCACCCGCGTCAGATCGTCCGGCGACGTCGTCGTCCACTCGACCTGAGTGCCGTGATAAGCGGCGACCTGCTCGGCGATACGGGTCGTCGTCACCGGCAACGCCACCCGGCCACTGCGCCGTTCCGCGGCGATCAGATCCAGCATCACCAGCAGCGCACGGTCGTCCTCGATGATCCGGCCGCGCTCGTCCACCAAGGACAGCCGCTCACCGACGGGGTCGAACCGTACGCCGAACGCGGCCCGCGCCGACGCCACGATCTCCCCGAGGCGGACCAGGCCCTTGCGCCGTGTGTCGACGGTCTCTGTCGGCCGCGACTCGTCCAAACCCGGATTGATGGTGAGGGAGTCCACCCCGAGGCGGCCCAGCAGGCTGGGCAGCACCAGCCCGGCACTGCCGTTCGACGCATCGACGACGACCTTCAGCCCGGACTCGCCGATCCCCGTGGTGTCCACGGCCCGCAGCAGGGATCCCGTGTACGAGTCGAAGACGCTGGACGGGAACCGCAGGTCACCGATCTCGCCCGGGAAGGCGCGGCGGTACTCCTGGCGGGCGTAGACGCGGTCGAGCTTGCGCTGGCCGGCCTGCGAAAGGTCGGCTCCACGCTCGTCGAAGAACATGATGTCGACGGAGTCCGGCACCCCGGGTGTCGTCCGCACCATGATCCCGCCCGCGCTGCCGCGGGCCGTCTGCTGCCGCGCCACCGGCAGCGGCACATTCTCCAGGTCGCGCACCTCTATGGCGCTGGCCTGGAGAGCAGAGATCACCGCGCGCTTCAGCGCCCGCGCACCACGGGAATGGTCGCGTGCGGTGGTGACCGTGGTGCCCTTCTTCAACGTCGTGGCATACGCCCCGGCGAGCCGCACCGCGAGTTCGGGCGTGATCTCGACGTTGAGGATTCCGGAAACCCCGCGGGCGCCGAACAGATGCGCCTGTCCCTTGGACTCCCAGATCACCGACGTGTTGACAAAAGCGCCGGCCTCGATGGTCTTGAACGGATAGACCCGCACATTGCCTTGAACGATGGATTCCTCGCCGACGAGACACTCATCGCCGATCACCGCACCGTCCTCGATCCGGGCGGCCCGCATGATGTCGGTGTTCTTGCCGATCACACACCCGCGCAGATTGGTGTGCCGGCCGATGTAAACGTTGTCGTGGACAACGGCCTTGTGCAGGAAGGCACCGCTCTTGACGACGACATTGGAACCGATGATCGTGTGCTCGCGGATCTCGACGTCCGCTTCGACCTTCGCGTAGTCGCCGATGTACAGCGGTCCTCTCAGAACGGCATCGGGATGGACCTCGGCGCCCTCGGCGATCCATACACCAGGGGAGATCTCGAAGCCGTCGAGATCAACGTCGACCTTGCCCTCCAGGACATCGGCCTGCGCCTTCACATAACTCTCGTGGGTACCGACGTCCTCCCAGTAGCCTTCGGCGACATAGCCGTAGATCGGCTTGCCTTCCTTCATCAGCTGCGGGAAGACGTCTCCCGACCAGTCCACGGAAACATCGGGCTGAACGTAGTCGAAGACATCGGGTTCCATGACGTAGATGCCCGTGTTGACAGTGTCCGAGAACACCTGGCCCCAGGTGGGCTTTTCCAGGAAACGTTCGACCTTGCCCGCTTCGTCGACGATGGTGATGCCGAACTCAAGCGGATTGGGCACCCTCGTCAGACAGACGGTGACGAGGGCGCCCTTCTCCTTGTGGAACCGGATCAGGTCGGTGAGGTCGAAGTCGGTGAGCGCGTCACCGGAAATGACGAGGAAAGCGTCATCCCGGAGAGCTTCCTCCGCATTCTTCACACTGCCTGCGGTGCCCAGAGGCTTTTCCTCATTGGCGTAGGTGAGCTCCATTCCGAGCTCTTCCCCGTCGCCGAAATAGTTCCGGACGAGCGAGGCAAGGAATTGCACAGTCACGACGGTCTCACTGAGACCATGCCGTTTCAGCAGCCTCAGCACATGCTCCATGATCGGCCTATTGGCCACAGGGAGCAGCGGTTTGGGCATGCTGGACGTCATGGGGCGAAGGCGTGTGCCTTCACCGCCGGCCATCACAACGGCCTTCATGTCGGAAGCGTCCTCCTCTAAGAGACGACGGTCTTGCCGACTTCACCCGTCCAGATCGCCCACTGTTCTCACGCACGGGCACCGGGTGGCACAGGTTTCGCCTGTTCGGCGAGCTCAGTCGGCTGTGGTGTCCGCCCTGATGATCCGGCGGACCTGAACCACGTAGAGGATTCCTGCCCACCAGTACAGCGCCGTACCCCATCCGGCGAACGCCCATCCGAAAATAGCAGCGAGAGTCTGAAGCCAGCCACTTCCCACACTCAAGAGGAGCAACGGGAAGGCGTACATGAGGTTGAACGTGGCTGCCTTGCCCAGGAAGTTCACCTGGGGCGGACCGTAACCGTGCCGGCCCAGGAATCCGACGGCGATCAGCAGCATGAGTTCACGCGCGAGCAGCGCCGCGGTGAGCCACCACGGCAGGATCTCCCGCCAGGTGAGTCCCACCAGGGTGGACAGGATGTAGAGCCTGTCGGCCGCCGGGTCGAGGATGCGCCCCAGGCTGCTGATCTGGTTCCAGCGGCGGGCGAGCTTTCCGTCCAGGTAGTCGCTGACGCCGCTCAGGGCAAGGACCAGCAGCGCCCAGCGGTTGGCCGACTCGGGCCCGCCGAATTCCGGCCACAGAATCAACCACAGGAACACCGGCACGCCGACCAGGCGCGCCATGCTCAGAATATTCGGGATGGTGAGGATGCGATCCGTCTGGACCCGCGTCTCCTGGACCTCCACGCGGGGGCCTCCTGTGGGAAATGTGCCAATGATGCCCCCTGACCTTACCTGCACGGCCGACGGCTCCGTACCGTGGGTCCGTTTCGGACTCCCCAGGAAATGCAGAAATGCCCCGCCGGGAACCGAAGTTCCCGACGAGGCATTCCACAAAAATTGTTCGGCGGCGTCCTACTCTCCCACAGAGTCCCCTCTGCAGTACCATCGGCGCTGAAAGGCTTAGCTTCCGGGTTCGAAATGTAACCGGGCGTTTCCCTAACGCAATGACCACCGAAACACTATGAAGTTGAACTCCAGCCGACAAGGCGAGTTCGTTACTTCAGAACCTACACAGTGGACGCGAGCAACTGAGGACAAGCCCTCGGCCTATTAGTACCAGTCAACTCCACCCGTTACCAGGCTTCCATATCTGGCCTATCAACCCAGTCGTCTACTGGGAGCCTTAACCCCTCAAGGAGGTGGGAGTACTCATCTCGAAGCAGGCTTCCCGCTTAGATGCTTTCAGCGGTTATCCTTTCCGAACGTAGCCAACCAGCCATGCCCTTGGCAGGACAACTGGCACACCAGAGGTTCGTCCGTCCCGGTCCTCTCGTACTAGGGACAGCCCTTCTCAATACTCCTACGCGCACAGCGGATAGGGACCGAACTGTCTCACGACGTTCTAAACCCAGCTCGCGTACCGCTTTAATGGGCGAACAGCCCAACCCTTGGGACCGACTCCAGCCCCAGGATGCGACGAGCCGACATCGAGGTGCCAAACCATCCCGTCGATATGGACTCTTGGGGAAGATCAGCCTGTTATCCCCGGGGTACCTTTTATCCGTTGAGCGACGGCGCTTCCACAAGCCACCGCCGGATCACTAGTCCCTACTTTCGTACCTGCTCGACCCGTCAGTCTCACAGTCAAGCTCCCTTGTGCACTTACACTCAACACCTGATTGCCAACCAGGCTGAGGGAACCTTTGGGCGCCTCCGTTACTCTTTAGGAGGCAACCGCCCCAGTTAAACTACCCACCAGACACTGTCCCTGATCCGGATCACGGACCCAGGTTAGACATCCAGCACGACCAGAGTGGTATTTCAACAATGACTCCACAACCACTGGCGTGATCGCTTCACAGTCTCCCACCTATCCTACACAAGCCGAACCGAACACCAATATCAAGCTATAGTAAAGGTCCCGGGGTCTTTCCGTCCTGCTGCGCGAAACGAGCATCTTTACTCGTAGTGCAATTTCACCGGGCCTATGGTTGAGACAGTCGAGAAGTCGTTACGCCATTCGTGCAGGTCGGAACTTACCCGACAAGGAATTTCGCTACCTTAGGATGGTTATAGTTACCACCGCCGTTTACTGGCGCTTAAGTTCTCAGCTTCACCAACCCGAAGATTGATTAACCGGTCCCCTTAACGTTCCAGCACCGGGCAGGCGTCAGTCCGTATACATCGCCTTACGGCTTCGCACGGACCTGTGTTTTTAGTAAACAGTCGCTTCTCGCTGGTCTCTGCGGCCACCCCCAGCTCACACTGCAAGAGTGATCACCGGAAATGGCCCCCCTTCTCCCGAAGTTACGGGGGCATTTTGCCGAGTTCCTTAACCATAGTTCACCCGAACGCCTCGGTATTCTCTACCTGACCACCTGAGTCGGTTTAGGGTACGGGCCGCCATGAAACTCGCTAGAGGCTTTTCTCGACAGCATAGGATCATCCACTTCACCACAATCGGCTCGGCATCAGGTCTCACCCTCAACATCATCCGGATTTACCTGGATAACGGGCTACACCCTTACCCCGGGACAACCACCGCCCGGGCTGGACTACCTTCCTGCGTCACCCCATCGCTTACCTACTACCACCTTGGACCGGCGGCTCCACCACGTCCCTTTGTCCGAAGACTCCAGGCCGGCTTCACGGCCTTAGCATTAATGGATTCGATACTGGGCGTTTCAAAGCGGGTACCGGAATATCAACCGGTTGTCCATCGACTACGCCTGTCGGCCTCGCCTTAGGTCCCGACTTACCCTGGGCAGATCAGCTTGACCCAGGAACCCTTAGTCAATCGGCGCACACGTTTCCCACGTGTGTATCGCTACTCATGCCTGCATTCTCACTCGTGAACCGTCCACAACTCGTTTCCACGGCTGCTTCACCCGGCACACGACGCTCCCCTACCCATCACGATCCCCGTTGGGGGTAATATCGCAATGACACGACTTCGGCGGTGTGCTTGAGCCCCGCTACATTGTCGGCGCGGAATCACTTGACCAGTGAGCTATTACGCACTCTTTCAAGGATGGCTGCTTCTAAGCCAACCTCCTGGTTGTCTCTGCGACTCCACATCCTTTCCCACTTAGCACACGCTTAGGGGCCTTAGTCGATGCTCTGGGCTGTTTCCCTCTCGACCATGGAGCTTATCCCCCACAGTCTCACTGCCGCGCTCTCACTTACCGGCATTCGGAGTTTGGCTAAGGTCAGTAACCCGGTAGGGCCCATCGCCTATCCAGTGCTCTACCTCCGGCAAGAAACACACGACGCTGCACCTAAATGCATTTCGGGGAGAACCAGCTATCACGGAGTTTGATTGGCCTTTCACCCCTAACCACAGGTCATCCCCCAGGTTTTCAACCCTGGTGGGTTCGGTCCTCCACGAAGTCTTACCTCCGCTTCAACCTGCCCATGGCTAGATCACTCCGCTTCGGGTCTTGAGCATGCTACTAAACGCCCTATTCGGACTCGCTTTCGCTACGGCTCCCCCACACGGGTTAACCTCGCAACATACCGCAAACTCGCAGGCTCATTCTTCAAAAGGCACGCAGTCACGACGTTGAATGCAAGCACTCAACGCGACGCTCCCACGGCTTGTAGGCACACGGTTTCAGGTACTATTTCACTCCGCTCCCGCGGTACTTTTCACCATTCCCTCACGGTACTATCCGCTATCGGTCACCAGGGAATATTTAGGCTTAACGGGTGGTCCCGCCAGATTCACACGGGATTTCTCGGGCCCCGTGCTACTTGGGTGTCTCTCAAACGAGCCGTTAATGTTTCAGCTACGGGGGTCTTACCCTCTACGCCGGACCTTTCGCATGTCCTTCGCCTACACCAACGGTTTCTGACTCGTCTCACACTCGGCAGAATGTGAAAAAGAGATCCCACAACCCCAACCACGCAACCCCTGCCGGGTATCACACGTGACTGGTTTGGCCTCATCCGGTTTCGCTCGCCACTACTCCCGGAATCACGGTTGTTTTCTCTTCCTGCGGGTACTGAGATGTTTCACTTCCCCGCGTTCCCTCCACACTGCCTATGTGTTCAGCAGCGGGTGACAGCCCATGACGACTGCCGGGTTTCCCCATTCGGACACCCCCGGATCAAAGCTCGGTTGACAGCTCCCCGGGGCCTATCGTGGCCTCCCACGTCCTTCATCGGTTCCTGGTGCCAAGGCATCCACCGTGCGCCCTTAAAAACTTGGCCACAGATGCTCGCGTCCACTGTGCAGTTCTCAAGCAACGACCAGCCACCCACCACCCCAACCCGAAGGCTGAGTACACTGGGGCCGGCATCGCGAAGGTCCAGACCATACAGTCCGTACCCTCAGATACCCAACAGCGTGCCCGACCCACTCAA
>NZ_JAJCXB010000049.1 GCF_020564935.1 Streptomyces pinistramenti | reverse complement strand
GCCCACAGCCGCCCCCTCCGGGCCCGCCGTACCCCGCTCGCACAGCTCCATCAGCCGCCCCCACCCGGCCGCCTCCTCGAAGCCACCCGTCCCCCAGACCGCGGCCGGCACGGTCACCACGAAGCCGTTGCGGTCCCGTTCCAGGACATGGATCTGGGCGATCCGCCGCCGTCCTTCCCGGTCGCGCACGAGATGCAGCACCACGGAGAGCGCGGCGGCCAACTGGCTGTGCAGGGCGGCCCGGTCCAGCCCGGCCGTCGAGCCGAGCGCCTCCAGCCGGGCGGGGACATCGCAGGCAGCATTGGCATGCACCGTTCCGCAGCCGCCCTCGTGCCCGGTGTTGAGAGCCGCCAGCAGGTCGGTGACCTCGGCGCCGCGCACCTCGCCGACGACCAGCCGGTCCGGCCGCATCCGCAGCGCCTGGCGGACGAGGTCCCGCAGCGTCACCCGCCCGACGCCTTCCTGATTGGCGGGCCGGGTCTCCAGCCGCACCACATGGGGGTGGTCCGGCCTCAGCTCCGCGGAGTCCTCCGCCAGCACGATCCGCTCCCCCGGGCCGACCAGCCCCAGCAACGCGCACAGGAGAGTCGTCTTGCCCGAGCCCGTGCCACCGCTGACCAGGAACGAGATACGGGCCGCCAGCAGCGCCTCCAGCAGCCGGTCGCCACCGGGCGGTACCGTCCCCGCCGCGACCAGCTCGGCCAGGCCGAAGGCCCGCGGCCGCAGCACCCGGAGCGACAGACAGGTGCCGCCCACCGCCACCGGCGGCAGCACGGCGTGCAGGCGCGTGCCGTCCGGCAGCCGGGCGTCCACCCACGGCCGGGCGTCGTCGAGGCGCCGCCCGGCCACCGCCGCCAGCCGCTGCGCCAGCCTGCGCACCTCGGCCGCGTCCCGGAAGCGCACGGACGTCCGCTCCAGGCCGCCACCCCGGTCCACCCATACCTCGTCCGGCGCGGTGACGAGGACGTCCGTCACCTCCGGCGCCGCCAGCAGCGGTTCCAGCGGGCCACTGCCCACCATCTCGGACCGCAAGGCGGCCACCACACCCAGTACCTCGGCGTCCCCGAGGAGCCGCCCTTCCTCGCGCAGCGCCACCGCCACCCGTGCCGCCGTCGGCTCCGCAGCGTCCTCCGCGAGCCGCCGCCGCACCGCGTCCACCAAGTTCTCGCTCATCCCCGCACCCCCTGTCCACCACATCCGTACGCCCCGGCCTCACGCCTCCCGGAAGCGACTGCCCGCCCCTGCTCACCCGCCCGCTCCGTCCGCACCCCGCGCGTCTTCGGCCTCCGGTCCGCTCCCGTCCGGCAGCGCCTGCGCCCAGAAGGCGGCACAGAAGCGGGCGAGCGGCCCGCGGACCCGGGCGCCGGGCGGCACCCCGTGCGGCGGATCGTCCACCAGGCCCGAATCCCACGGCAGTTCACCGGCCAGCGGCAGTTCCAGGAGGGCGGCGATCTCGTCGTCATCCAGCCCCGGCAGCCCGCTCGGCAGACCTCGGACGACAGCACGCAGATCGCGCAGCGCCGCCGCGACACCGGCCGCCACCCGCCCCGCGGCAGCCACCGCCCGCAGTTCCGCAGGCACCACCACCAGCCCCACGTCCACCTGCTCCAGGGCCTGCGCCACCGCGTCGTCGACCCGGCGCGGCAGATCCACCACCACCACGCCGCCGCGTCTGCGCGCCGCGGCCAGCACCGCCCGCATGGCGTCCGGCGGGATGGCGACCTCGGCGCCGCGATCCCAGCTGAGCACCCGTAAGGAGTGCAGCCAGGGCAGCGAGTCCTCCAGCGCCCCGGAAGCGACCCGACCGCGCGACTCCCGGAACGCCGGCCAGCGCAGCCCCTTCTCCTTCTCGCCGCCGAGCAGCACATCGAGCCCACCGCCGAGCGGATCGGCGTCCACGAGCATGGTCCGCCGGCCCGTACGCGCCGCGGTGACGGCCAAGGCGCAGGCGAGCGTGCTCGCGCCGGCGCCACCACAGCCGCCGATCACCCCGACGGTGAGCGCCGCGGGCCCGACCCCTTCGACCGCGTCGGCGATCCGGTCGACCAGCCAGCGCTCGCTTCCGGGGAGCGTCACCACCTGCTCGGCGCCGAGGGCGACGGCCAGCCGCCACATGTCCGTATCGTCCGTGTCCCGGGCGACGAGCACGAGGCCCGCCCGACGTTCCGCGCCGCGCAGCCGGGCCGCGCAGTCATCGCCGACGATCACCAGCGGCGGCTGCGACCAGCCGTCCCTTCCTGCCGGCAGGCCGTGCTCCACTTTGGGTACCACGTGCGCCGCGGCAGACAGCCGCACAAGATCGTCGAGCAGTTGCTCGTCCTCGGTGATGATCAGCGGGCGGCTGCGCTCGCCACCCGAATCCACCGGCTGATCGGATGCCCTGGATCCAGCCACGTTCCGTCCCCCTATCGCTACACAACTCGTTCCTCCGCGAACTCGCGGACTTTTAGCGTGCAGCGATCAGGAAATCCGTGTGGATCTTGGTCAAAAACTGTGGACAACTCGCCATTGTGAATAACTCCGTCACCTATACCGGTGACTGGACAGCGACTCTCCGGGCCTTAACGGGGCATCCGCAAAGCGACGCCACAACTACGGTGCGTGACGCGCGATGGGCGTCAACTGCGCCTGGACACTGGGGAGATGCGGGACCTGCGCCCCCTGCCCGACGCCGGAAAACGCGTCCGGACATGCGACGACCCCCGCCGGGGGGGAGAGCGGGGGTCGTCCCCACGGCCGACTCGGGGGGGGGGAGGAGCCGGACGGGGTTAGCACGGTCGCGAACGATCCGTGACTTCCATGGTGTACCCGACAGCCTTCTCAGGCAAACCCACGCGCCAGACCTTACGCCGAATGGTGGGAGCCTATGCTCGCCCCGTGGAAAACCACTCCGTACCCCACTCGACTCCCCGTACTGCGGCGTTCTTCGACCTCGACAAGACCGTGATTGCAAAGTCGAGCACGCTGACCTTCAGTAAGTCGTTCTACCGAGGTGGCCTGATCAATCGCCGAGCCGTACTGCGCACCGCATATGCACAGTTCGTGTTCCTTGTCGGCGGCGCTGACCACGACCAGATGGAACGGATGCGTGCCTATCTCTCGTCGCTCTGCCGTGGCTGGGATGTCGCCCAGGTCCGCGAGATCGTCGCCGAGACACTGCACGACCGGATCGACCCGATCATCTACGACGAGGCCGCCTCCCTTATCGAAGAGCACCGGGCGGCAGGCCGCGATGTGGTGATTGTTTCCACTTCCGGCGCCGAGGTCGTCGAGCCGATCGGCGAACTCCTCGGCGCCGACCGCGTGGTGGCCACCAGAATGGTCGTCGGCGAGGACGGGCGGTTCACCGGCGAGATCGCGTACTACGCCTACGGGCCGACCAAGGCCGAAGCCGTCAGGGATCTCGCCGCGTCCGAGGGCTACGACCTGGAGCAATGCTTCGCGTACAGCGATTCCGCGACGGACGTCCCGATGCTCGAAGCGGTCGGCTACCCGTGCGCGGTCAACCCCGACCGGGCGCTGCGCCGCGAGGCCGCCGCCCGGGGCTGGCCGGTACTGTCGTTCACCCGCCCGGTGCGGCTCAAGCAGCGGCTGCCCGCGCTGTCCATGCCCGCCCGCCCCGCGCTCGCCGTCGTCGCGGCCGTGGGCGCGGCCGCCGTCACCGCCGGGCTGGTCCGGTACGCGCACCGACGGCGCGGCCCCTTCGGCGCATAGCGGAAAAAGACATGAATTATCCGGCCACCTTGCACGATCCGCATTGCGGTTATTGCCCGTCATTGAAGGCAAAAGTAAAGATCTGAGACGAAGGGTTCCGCTTACCCTGCCTCTGGAGTACAAAGGAGTCAGCGGCCCGCGAGACCAAGGACGTCCGAGAGGACCACCTTTAAACGCATCACGGCCCCACGGACCGATGCATGAACGCCGGGCACCCACGCGACGCCGACCCGTCGATTACGGGCCAGCCGCACCAGGCAACGGACAAAAGATTTCCGGCCTGATGGGCATATCTCGTGCACGCATGGTCACGCGGCAGACATGCCAGCGGCGGTACGGATCAGCATCTCGTACCGCCGCACCCCTTTTTTGCGGGGCAGGTTTTCCAGGCCCCCGGTTACGCACGCGTCCCGAGCCCGGCCATCGGCTCAGGCGCCGCGCTGCATCGCCTCGCAGACCGCGGTGCTCTCGCGCACACCCAGCCCGACCGATCGGCCACAGTGCGCGATCCACGCCGCGACGCCGTCGGGCGTGCCCGAGACGTAGCCCTCCAGGGCCGCCACGTAGGCCGCTCTGCCCTGTTCGGCGTGCCCGACCTCCGCCGGGCAGATCGATTTCGGGTCCAGTCCGCTGCCGACCAGCACGACGCGTTCCGCGGCCCGTGCGACCAGGCCGTTGTGCGAGCCGAAAGGCCGCAGCGCGAGCAGTTCGCCGTGCACCACCGCCGCGGTCACCAGCGCCGGCGCCGCGCTCTCCGTGAGCAGCAGCCGCGCCAGCCCGTCCAGCCGGCCCGCGACCTCGTCGGCACCGGGGAGCGGCAGCTCGATCAACGGCTCGTCGACCGGCTCACCCGCGAGCCGGGGCCGCCCCACGGTGTCGTCCGCCGCGCCGCCGCCCGCCGCCACCAGATGGAGGCGCGCCAGCACCCGCAGCGGCGACTGCCGCCACACGCTGAGCAGTTGCCCCGCCTCGGCCGTCAGCCGCAGCGCCGCACCGACCGTCCGCGGTTCGCCGTCCACGCCGAAGTCGGTGCGCCGCCGCACCTCTTCGAGCGCCCAGTCGGCTCCGGAGAGCACCGCGGAACCCCGGGCTCCGCGCAGCGCCGCCTCCGAAGTGACCTCCGTGCCGCGGCGTCGCATGATCCGGTGCCCGTAGACCCGGTCGACGCCTTTGCGTACGGAGTCGACGGCGTCGGCGACCCCCGGGAGCGACGCCAGGGCCGCGAGCGGATCGGCGTTCGTCTGCGGAGGTTCGGGGGTCGTACCCCGGGTGTGTGCAGCCATGGGCCCGACCCTACGCACCGGTTGGCCACACCCCCCGAAGGAGTGGTCTTCTTCACGTGGAGTTCTCACTCACAGCCAGAGGCCGCTTACTCTTGGTGAACATGAAGATCGCTTTCGTAGGAAAGGGCGGCAGCGGCAAGACCACCCTGTCTTCCCTGTTCATCCGCCATCTCGCGGCCTCCCGCGTCCCTGTGATCGCAGTGGACGCCGACATCAACCAGCACCTGGGGGCCGCACTCGGCCTCGACGACGCGGCCGCCGCCGCGCTTCCCGCGATGGGCGCCCATCTCCCGTTGATCAAGGAATATCTGCGCGGCGCCAACCCGCGGATCTCCTCTGCCGAGACGATGATCAAGACCACCCCGCCCGGGGACGGCTCACAGCTCCTGCACGTCGGCGGCGGCAACCCCGTTTATGACGCCTGCGCGCGCACGATCCCGCTCGACGGCGCTTCCGTACGGCTGATGGCCACCGGCCCGTTCACCGAGTCCGACCTCGGGGTCGCCTGCTACCACTCCAAGGTCGGCGCGGTCGAGCTGTGCCTGAACCACCTCGTGGACGGCCGCGAAGAGTACGTCGTCGTCGACATGACGGCGGGCTCGGACTCCTTCGCGTCCGGGATGTTCACCCGCTTCGACATGACTTTCCTGGTTGCCGAGCCGACCCGTAAGGGCATCGCCGTCTACCGCCAGTACAAGGAGTACGCGCGGGACTTCGACGTCAGCCTGAAGGTGGTGGGCAACAAGGTGCAGGGCCCGGACGACCTCGCCTTCCTGCGCGCCGAGGTGGGCGACGACCTGTTGGTGACGGTCGGCCACTCGGACTGGGTGCGGGCCATGGAGAAGGGCCGCCCGGCCCCCTTCGCGCAGCTCGAAGAGGCCAACCGCCGCGCCCTCGACATCTTGCACGCCACAGCCGACAGCGCCTACGGGGACCGTGACTGGGAGCGCTACACGCGCCAGATGGTGCACTTCCACCTGAAGAACGCGGAGAGCTGGGGCAACGCGAAGACGGGCGCCGACCTGGCTGCCCAGGTCGACCCCGCCTTCGTGCTCTCCGAAGGGGCGGCTACTCCGCAGCCCGCTTGACCCGCCCCTCCGCGTCGGCCGACGCCGGCCCCGCCGCTCCGGATACGGCCGCACCGGCCGGCGCGGCCGGGGAGCCGGCCAGATACGACGCCCAGCCGGCCTGCGGAGCCTGGCCGACCTCCAGCCCGCGCAGCTTGCCGAGCACCTCCGGATCCTGTGCGTCCAGCCAGTCCGCCAGCTGCTTGAAGCTGACGCACCGCACGCCCTTCCGGGGGCAGACGGCCTTGATGGTGTCCTCGACGGCCTTCATGTAGACGCCGCCGTTCCAGGACTCGAAGTGGTCGCCGATGAACAGCGGGGCGCGGTTGCCCTGGTAGGCGCGGTTGAACGCCTGGATGAGGCCGTCGTGCATCTGCCGGCCCCAGGAGGCCCGCATCGCCGGGTCGCCCTCAGTGGTGACGGACTGGTTGGCGAGGAAGTTGTAGTCCATCGACAGCGTCTCGAACGTCCTGCCGGGCACCGGGATCTGCTGGAGCGGGAAGTCCCAGACGCCGTCGATCTTCCGGGGCCAGACCTGCAGCCCGCCGGCCGAGCTGGCGTCATAGCGGAAGCCGCTCTCCTTGGCGGCGGGGATCAGGTTTTTCTGCCCTTCCAGGCACGGCGCCCGGCCGCCGACGAGTTCCTTGGCGTAGTCGAAGGGCAGCGGCTTCTCGTCCGTGAGTCCCGACGTGGTCCTCCAGTGCTGCACGAACGATTCGGCCTGCTCGATCTCGCTCTTCCACTCCTCGGTCGACCAGGTACCGACCCCGCCGTCCGGGCCGCAGAAGTGCCCGTTGAAGTGGGTGCCGATCTCGTTGCCGTCCCGCCAGGCGCCGCGCATCTGCCGCACGGTGGCCCTGATGCCCTTGACGTCGTTGAAGCCGATGTCCGACGCCCCGGGGCTGTGCTGCGGCGGGCGGTAGAGCTCCCTCTCGTCCGTCGGCAGCATGTACACGCCGCTGAGGAAGTACGTCATCGTCGCGTCGTACTTCTTGCCGACCGCACGGAAATGCGAGAACAGCTTCTGGCCGTCCTCCCCCGCGCCGTCCCAGGAGAACACCACGAACTGCGGGGGCTTCTCGCCCGGCTTGAGGCGTACCGGCACCGGCTGGTTCGGCTGCGCTCCGGTGTACGCGGTCGAGCCGTCGCCGATCACCCTGACCTGCTGGGCCTTGACCGGAGGCGCCGCCCTTCCCTTCGCCGCGCTGCGGCCCGGTGTGCGGTGCGGTGCCGTGGAGCAGCCGGCGACCGCCGCCAGCGCCATGGCCGTGACGACCGCCGACGTGACCTTTGATGCGGCTGCCATCAGCCACCTCATTCCTGGTGCTGCGTGCACCTTCCGAGGGATTAATCGGAAAAACTGCCCGCAAGCTTTCATACGCCAAGAAGAGTGAGGTAAAGGACAAGCCGATAATCATCACATTCACCCGATGGGTGGAATACGTGACTCATCCGCCGGAAGAAGCTTCTCCCGCTCTTTACCTGGCATTACGATTCATTTACTGATGCTTGAGAGTTACTGAGCCGTCACTCACCGCCACACCGACCGGTCGGCTCGCGTCCCGCCGCAGTACACCGCCGCCCCACGATCGCGCCCCGCGCGACCGCGTCGCCCCGGAGGAGACGGGAATGTCGCAGCTCACGAAGACGCCACAGCCACCACGCACGCACCAGCCGCACGACCCGCCGGAGGTCTGCGGGCACGCCGCCCTCCGCAGAGATTTCTCCGCCTCGATCGTTCTCTTCCTTCTCGCCGTGCCGCTCTCGCTGGGCATCGCCCTCGCCACCGGCGCACCACCGCAGGCCGGCCTGGTCGCCGCGGTCGTCGGCGGCATCGTCGCCGGACTGCTCGGCGGCGCCCCCCTCCAGGTGAGCGGCGCCGCCACCGGACTCCTGGTGGTCACGGCCGACCTCGTCCAGCGCTTCGGATGGCGTGCCACCTGCGCGATCACCGTGCTGGCCGGACTCGCCCAACTCGCCCTGGGTGTGCTGCGCGTGGCCCGTGCCGCGCTGGCCGTCAGCCCGGCGATCGTGCACGGCATGCTCGCCGGCATCGGCGCCACCATCGCCATCGGCCAGCTCCACGTGGTCCTCGGCGGCAGCGCGGAAAGCTCCGCCCTCGCCAACATTGCGGCGCTACCCGGCCAGTTGACGCACCCGCATACCGCGGCCCTGCTGATCGGGGCCCTCACCGCCACCATCCTGATCGGCTGGGGCCGGCTGCCCGGACGGCTCGGGCGGCGGCTGGCCTATATTCCGGGCGCCTTGGTAGCCGTCCTCGCGGCGACGGCCGTCAGCGCCGGTGCGGCCGTGCCGCGCGTCGAACTGCCCTCCTGGCAGGCGCCTTCGCTGCCCGCGCTCCCGGATGCCACGGCCCCTTCGCTCGCCGCTGCGGTGCTGACCGTGACCCTCGTCGCCGCCATGGAGTCGCTGCTGTCCGCGGTGGCGGTGGACCGGCTCGCGGTCGAGCACCCCGGTACCCCGTCCCGCCCGTCGGACCTCAACCGCGAACTGGCCGGGCAGGGCGTCGCCAACGTCGTGACCGGCCTGCTGGGCGGCCTGCCGGTTTCCGGTGGCGCGATCCGCGGCTCGGCGAACGTCCGGGCCGGGGCCACCGGCCGCCGCGCCACCGTGCTGCACGGCCTCTGGGTCCTGCTGTGCGCGGGGCTCTCGGCCGCCCTGCTGGAACTGATCCCGCTGGCCGCGCTCGCCGCGCTGGTGATGCTGGTCGGCGTACGGATGGTGAGCTTTGCGCACATCCGGCATGTGCAGCGACACCGCGAATTCCCGGTGTACGCCGCTACTTTGGGCGGAGTCGTGGCGCTCGGCGTGCTCCAGGGCGTACTGGCGGGCGTCGCGGTCGCCGCCTTCCTGGCGCTGCACCGGCTGACCCACACCCGCGTCACGGTCCTGACGGAGGACGGCCGCCACCGGGTGTGCGTCAGCGGCCAGTTGACGTTTCTCGCCGTGCCCCGGCTGACCCGGGCCCTGGCGCTGGTCCCGGCGCGTTCGGACGTGGTCGTCGAACTGTGCGGATCCTTCATGGACCACGCCGCCTACGAAGCGCTCCAGTCCTGGTCCGCGCGGCATTGCGCGCAGGGCGGCCGGGTCACCCTCGGCGGCCGCAGCGGGCGGCCCGTCGCCGAGCCGGCCGGTGCGCACCTCTGCCGCCCGTGGACCCCGTGGCGCAACCACCACTGCACCCGGCCCGCACCGGCCCGTGAGTCCGCTCCCGACTCCAGCGGCAGCCGGCTGATGGGCGGCGTGAGCGCCTTTCAGCGGCACACCGCCCCGCTGGTCCGCGAGGAGTTGGCCCGGCTGGCCCGCGAGGGGCAGCGGCCCACCCAGCTCTTCCTCGCCTGCTCCGACTCCCGGCTGGTCACGAGCATGATCACGTCCAGTGGTCCGGGCGACCTGTTCGCCGTCCGCAATGTCGGCAATCTGATGCCGCCGCCCGGCACCGACGGCACCTGCGACTCCGTGGGCGCAGCCGTCGAATACGCGGTGGAGATCCTGGAGGTCGGCTCGATCACGGTGTGCGGGCATTCGGGGTGCGGCGCGATGAAGGCGCTGCTCACCACGTCGGACGAGGGGCCCCCGGCGCCTGACGCACCGGCGGCCGCCCCCACCGCGCTCGCCCGCTGGCTGCGTCACGGCAGACCGAGCCTGGAACGCATGACGGCCGCCGCCGGACGGCCGGGCGAGGGCGAAGTCGGCCTGGCCGAGCGCCCGGTGGCGGATGCTCACGAACGGCTCGCGCTGGTCAACGTCCTCCAGCAGCTCGACCACCTGAGGGCGCACCCCTGCGTGGCCCGCCGTGTGGCCGAAGGCACGCTCACTCTGCACGGCATGTATTTCCATGTCGGCGAGGCCCAGGCGTACGTGCTGGACGAGGCGTCGGGCCGGTTCTCCGCCGTACGCGCCGAGGCCGCGCCGGCGACGGTCTGACCTGCGGACGCTACAGGTCTACACCAATTTTTCCGGCGAACTCTTGTCAGGTGTGCCAAGGGCTGATGAGCTAAGACCCGGGACACACCGCACGCCCTGGGAATGGGAGATGTCGTGAGCAACGAGAGCTTGGCCAACCTGCTCAAGGAGGACCGGCGGTTCGCGCCGCCCGCCGAACTGGCCGCGAACGCCAACGTCACGGCAGCGGCCTACGAACAGGCCGCGGCGGACCGGCTGGGCTTCTGGGCCGAGCAGGCGAAACGTCTGTCCTGGGAGACCGCGCCCACCGAGACGCTCGACTGGTCCAACGCGCCCTTCGCGAAGTGGTTCGCCGACGGCAAGCTCAACGTCGCGTACAACTGCGTGGACCGGCATGTGGAGAACGGCCTGGGTGACCGGGTCGCCATCCACTTCGAGGGCGAGACCGGCGACAGCCGTTCGCTCACCTACGCCGACCTGCAGCGCGAGGTGTCCAAGGCCGCGAACGCGCTGATCGAGCTGGGGGTGCGGACCGGCGACCGCGTCGCCGTCTACATGCCGATGATCCCGGAGACGGTCATCGCCATGCTGGCCTGTGCCCGTCTGGGCGCCCCGCACTCCGTGGTCTTCGGCGGCTTCTCCGCCGACGCGCTGGCCACCCGCATCCAGGACGCCGACGCCCGCGTCGTGATCACCGCCGACGGCGGCTACCGCCGTGGCAAGCCCTCCGCGCTCAAGCCTGCCGTCGACGAGGCGCTGACCAAGCCCGGTACGGAGAACGTCCGCAACGTCCTGGTCGTACGGCGCACCGGCCAGGAGGATGTCGCCTGGACCGAGGGCCGCGACGTGTGGTGGCACGAGGTCGTCGAGCGGCAGAGCGACCGGCACACCCCGGAGGCGTTCGACGCCGAGCACCCGCTGTTCATCCTCTACACCTCCGGCACGACGGGGAAGCCCAAGGGCATCCTGCACACCACCGGCGGCTACCTCACGCAGGTGGCCTACACCCACCACGCCGTCTTCGACCTCAAGCCGGAGACCGACGTCTTCTGGTGCACCGCCGACGTCGGCTGGGTGACGGGCCACTCGTACATCGCGTACGGCCCGCTCGCCAACGGCGCCACCGAAGTGCTCTACGAGGGCACGCCCGACACCCCGCACCAGGGCCGCTGGTGGGAAATCGTGCAGAAGTACGGCGTAACGATCCTCTACACCGCGCCGACCGCGATCCGCGCCTGCATGAAGTGGGGCGACGACATCCCGGCGAAGTTCGATCTGTCGTCGCTGCGCGTCCTGGGGTCGGTCGGTGAGCCGATCAATCCCGAGGCGTGGATGTGGTACCGCAAGCACATCGGTGCCGACGCGGCGCCGATCGTCGACACCTGGTGGCAGACCGAGACCGGCGCGATGATGCTCAGCCCGCTGCCGGGTGTCACGACGACCAAGCCCGGTTCGGCGCAGGTGCCGCTGCCCGGTATCGCGGCGACCGTCGTCGACGACGACGCCCACGAGGTGCCCGACGGCGCCGGCGGCTACCTCGTGCTGACCGAGCCGTGGCCGTCCATGCTCCGCACGATCTGGGGCGACGACCAGCGCTACCTCGATACGTACTGGTCGCGCTTCGAAGGCAAGTACTTCGCGGGCGACGGTGCCAAGAAGGACGAGGACGGCGACATCTGGCTGCTCGGCCGGGTGGACGACGTGATGCTGGTGTCCGGCCACAACATCTCCACCACGGAGGTGGAATCGGCGCTGGTCTCGCACCCGAAGGTCGCCGAGGCCGCGGTCGTCGGCGCCACCGACCCGCAGACCACCCAGGCCATCTGCGCCTTCGTGATCCTGCGCGGCACCGCCAGCGCCGACGACGAGGGCCTGGTCGCCGAGCTGCGCGCACACGTCGCCCAGCAACTCGGCCCGATCGCCAAGCCCAAGCGGATCATGCCGGTCGCCGAGCTGCCCAAGACACGCTCCGGCAAGATCATGCGCCGACTGCTGCGGGACGTCGCGGAGAACCGCGACCTCGGCGACGTCAGCACCCTCACCGACTCCTCCGTCATGGACCTGATCCAGGCGAAGCTGCCGGGGGCGGCGAGCGAGGACTGAGCACCGGTCCCGCCAGGGACCATGCACGCGCAACACCAGGGGCACCGGCTGACGGCCGGTGCCCCTGCGGCGTCTCCGGAGGCGGGTGCCGGGCACCCGGCCCGCCAGCCATACGCCCGGTATGCCCTTAAAGTGAGAATCACCCGCTAGCCCTTTGTGCGCGCCAGGTAAAGTGGCAGACGCGTCAACGACACGCAAAGAAACTCAGGGTGCGCCGGGAAGTCTGGTCGGCAACTGCAACAGCCGTACTCAGCTGCCGAAATGCCCGGAGGTCGCCCGCGTGAACACCCCCCGCAACCGTCGTTCCCCCTTCCTCGGGCGGATACCGCTGCCCGAGCGGAACTTCGTCACCGACGCCCTGCGCGCCGAAACCGTGGGCGGCGTGCTCCTCCTCGTCGCCGCCGTCGCGGCTCTCATCTGGGCCAACACCGCCGGCGGCAGCTACGAAGCGATCCGCGGCTTCCACCTCGGCCCCGCCGCCCTCGGCCTGGACCTCTCCATCCAGCACTGGGCCGCGAACGGCCTGCTCGCCGTCTTCTTCTTCGTCGCCGGCATCGAGCTGAAACGCGAACTGGTCGCCGGCGAACTGCGCGACCCCAAGGCCGCCGCCCTCCCGGTGATCGCCGCGATCTGCGGCATGGCGATGCCCGCCGTCGTCTACGCCGTCGTCAACTCCGTCGGCGGCGGTGACCTGAGCGGCTGGGCGGTCCCCACCGCCACCGACATCGCGTTCGCGCTGGCCGTACTCGCCGTGATCGGCACGTCCCTGCCGTCCGCGCTGCGCGCCTTTCTGCTCACCCTGGCCGTCGTCGACGACCTCTTCGCCATCCTGATCATCGCGATCTTCTTCACCTCGAAGATCAACTTTCTGGCGCTCGGCCTCGCCGTCGCCGGCCTTGTGGCCTTCTACTTCCTGCTGCGCAGGGGCGTCCGCGGCTGGTACATCTACCTGCCGCTCGCCCTGGTCATCTGGGCACTGATGGAGAACAGCGGGGTGCACGCCACCATCGCCGGTGTCGCGATGGGCCTGATGCTGCGCTGCACCCGGCACGAGGGCGAGGCGCACTCCCCCGGTGAGCACATCGAGCACCTGGTGCGCCCCCTGTCGGCCGGCCTCGCCGTACCGCTCTTCGCCCTGTTCTCCGCGGGTGTGTCCGTCTCCGGCGGCGCGGTCCACGAGGTCTTCACCCGGCCCGAAACGCTGGGTGTGGTCCTCGGCCTGGTCGTCGGCAAGGCGCTCGGCATCTTCGGCGGCACGTGGGTCACCGCCCGCTTCACCAAGGCCGAACTCAACCCCGACCTCAGATGGCCGGACGTCTTCGCCGTCGCCGCGCTCGCCGGTATCGGCTTCACGGTCTCCCTGCTGATCGGCGAACTGGCCTTCTCCACGGACCTCGCGCTGGCCGACGAGATCAAGGCGTCCGTCCTGATCGGCTCGCTGATCGCCGCCGTCTTCGCCGGCGTCCTCCTCAAACTCCGCAACGCCAAGTACAAGAAGCTGTGCGAGGACGAGGAGCGCGACGAGGACCAGGACGGCATCCCCGACATCTACGAAATGGACAAGCCGGAGTACCACCTGAGGATGGCAGTGATCCTTGAGGCAAAGGCCGCCGAGCACCGGCGGCTTGCCGAAGTGGCCTCCGGCGCAGACCGCGGAGACGATGGTCCGGCATGATCTGAGAGGCTTTGCATCCGGCAGCAGACAAGAGGGAGACGGCGATGAGTTCAGCCGATGACGGCGCAGACCGCAGCCTCGGGCAGTTGGTGGCAGCGGCCACCGCCGAGATGTCCGCACTCGTGCACGACGAGATCGCGCTGGCAAAGGCCGAGTTGCGACAGGACGCCAAGCGGGCGGGCATCGGCGGAGCCGCGTTCGTCGTGGCGGGCGTCCTGGCGCTCTTCGCGCTCCCGGTACTGAGCTTCGCCGCCGCCTACGGCGTCCACAACCTCGGCCTCGGGCTGGCCTGGTCGTTCCTGATCGTCGGCGGTGCCTTCCTGATCGTCGCGGCACTGCTGATCCTCATCGCGCTCGCGAAGGTCAAGAAGATCAAGAAGCCGGAGAAGTCCATCGCGGCGGCCAAGGAGACGGCGGCCGTCCTTCAGAAGGCCAAGCCGCACCCGCGCGCGGTGCCGGCGGATCACCCGGTCCTGGAGTCTGTGACACGCTCGTCGGTATGACAGCCGCCGACAGCACCACTTCGGTCGTACAGCCCGACGGGCCCTGGTCGCACCGGGACGTCGCGGCGAACGGCGCCCGTTTCCACATCGCGGAGATGGGCGAAGGACCGCTGGTACTGCTGCTGCACGGCTTCCCGCAGTTCTGGTGGACGTGGCGGCACCAGCTGCCGGCGCTCGCCGACGCGGGGTACCGGGCCGTCGCGATGGACCTGCGCGGCGTCGGCGGCAGCGACCGCACCCCGCGCGGCTACGACCCGGCCAACCTCGCACTCGACGTCACGGGCGTCATCCGGTCCCTGGGCGAGCCGGACGCCGCCCTGGTCGGCCACGACCTGGGCGGCTATCTGGCGTGGACGGCGGCCGTGATGCGGCCCAAGCTGGTGCGCCGGCTCGCCGTATCGTCCATGCCGCACCCGCGCCGCTGGCGCTCGGCGATGCTCGCCGACGTCAAACAGAGCAGGCGCAGTTCGCACATCTGGAACTTCCAGCGCCCCTGGCTGCCCGAGCGGGCACTGCTCGCCGACGATGCCGCGCTGGTGGGACGGATGATCCGGGACTGGTCGGGCCCGCAGCCCCCGCCGGAGGACGCGGTGGCGGTCTACCAGCGCGCGATGAGCATCCCCTCCACGGCGCACTGCGCGATCGAGCCGTACCGCTGGATGGTGCGCTCGATGGCCCGCCCGGACGGCTTGCAGTTCAACCGCCGCATGAAGATGCCGGTACGAGTGCCGACGCTGCATCTGCACGGCTCACTCGACCCGGTGATGCGCACCCGCAGCGCGGCCGGCTCCGGCGCGTACGTCGAGGCCCCCTACCGCTGGCGGCTCTTCGACGGGCTCGGCCACTTCCCGCACGAGGAGGACCCGGTGGCGTTCTCCTCGGAGCTGATCAACTGGCTGCAGGACCCCGAACCGGACCGGTGACCTCCCGGCGGCCGGTCGGCCGCCTCTCAGGGATCCCGGAACGCCCGGCGAACCGCGGGCGAACACACGTCTGACGAACAGCCACTTGCCTGGCGCATAGGCCAATTGGCGGGTCTCCCGGAGGTTACGGACCTTGGGGCAGGGGCAGAGTCGAGGGTATGGGCTGGACGCACGACTACCGTGACGTGGCAAGCAACCACCGCAGCAGTGCCGCTGCGGTGGGCACTCGGGACAAGGGCACTCCGGACCTCAGGCCCGGTGATCCCTCCGACCCCGCGCACCCGATGGGGATTCCGCGCATCCTGCGGCGCAGAGCGCGCTGGATGAGCGCGCGCCTCCGCCATACCCGCAGCTGAGCCGCGCGGGGCGGCAGGCGCGTACTCCGCACCCGCCGCCCCTGGCGTCTCAGATCGCGCAGCCCTGGCTGTCGACCTGCCGATGCCCGGCCGCCCGGCCCTGGACGACGTCCTCACGGACCTCGTCCGCGGTCAGGGCGTAACCGGTCTGGGCGTCGTCGAGGGACTTGGCGAACACCACTCCGTAGACCTCGCCGTTCGGCGTGAGCAGCGGGCCTCCGGAGTTGCCCTGCCGCACCGTCGCGTACAGGGAGTACACATCGCGGCCGACCGTGCCCCGGTGGTAGATGTCCGGGCCGTTGGCCTGGATGCGGCCGCGGATACGGGCCGCGCGGACGTCGTAGCCGCCGTTCTCCGGGAAGCCCGCGACGATGGCGCTCTTGCCGCTGCTCGCGTCCTTGCCGGCGAAGCGCAGCGGGGGCGCGTCCAGCGCGGGCACGTCGAGCACCGCGATGTCCCGCTTCCAGTCGTAGAGCACGACCTTGGCGTCGTACGTGCGCCCCTCGCCGCCCACCTGGACGGTCGGCTCGCGTACGCCGCCGACGACGTGGGCGTTGGTCATCACGCGGTGCGAGGAGAAGACGAAGCCGCTGCCTTCGAGGACCTTGCCGCAGCTGGGCGCCGTGCCGACGACCTTGACGATGCTGTGCCTGGCCTCCGCGGCGACGGGGCTGTCGGCCAGCTGCGGGTCGGGGGCGGGCACGGACGTGATCGGCTCGTTGGAGAACGGGGTGAAGACCTGCGGGAAGCCGTTCTGCGCGAGGACCGAGGAGAAGTCGGCGAACCAGGTGCCGGCCTGTTGCGGCATCACCCGCGACACCCCGAGCAGCACCTTGGAGTTACGGACCTCCTTGCCGAGCGTCGGCAGGGACGTGCCGGCCAGCGCGGAACCGATCAGCCAGGCCACCAGCAGCATCGCCAGGACGTTGACCAGCGCGCCGCCGGTCGCGTCCAGCGCCCGCGCGGGTGACCAGGTGATGTGGCGGCGCAGCTTGTTGCCCAGATGGGTGGTGAGCGCCTGGCCCACCGACGCGCACACGATCACGATGGCGACCGCCGCGATGGCCGCGAAGGTGCCGGGTGTCGCGTCCCCCGTGATCTCGTTCCAGATCACGGGCAGCAGATAGACCGCGATCAGGCCGCCCCCGATGAAGCCGAGCACGGACAGGATGCCGACGACAAAGCCTTGCCGATAGCCGACGATCGCGAACCACACGGCGGCGACCAGCAACAGGATGTCCAGGACGTTCACGCCGGACACCGTCTCACGCGCGCCAGTCGAGTGGGACCTGCTTGTCAGAGTCCCACGGAATCTCCCAGCCCGAATAATGCAGGATCCGGTCGATGACTCCGGCCGTGAAACCCCAGACCAGGGCGCCCTCGACGAGGAAAGCCGGGCCGATGTGGCCGCTGGGGTGGCGGGTCGTCACGCGGTGCGCAGGATCCGTGAGATCCGCCACGGGAACCGTGAACACCCGTGCGGTCTCCGCCTGGTCGACCGCGCCGACCGGGGTGGGACGGCGCCACCAGCCGAGGACCGGCGTCACGACGAACCCGCTGACCGGGATGTAGAGCCGCGGCAGTACGCCGAACACCTGGACACCCGATGGGTCGAGCCCGGTCTCCTCCTGGGCCTCGCGCAGCGCGGCACGCACCGGACCGCGGCCCTCCGGATCGCCGTCCTGGGGATCCAGCGCGCCACCGGGGAAGGAAGGCTGTCCGGCGTGTGAACGGAGGGTGCCCGCACGCTCCATGAGCAGCAGCTCGGGACCGCGTGCGCCGTGGCCGAAGAGAATCAGCACGGCGGACTGCCGGCCGCCGCTCTCCGGCGGCAGGAAGCGGCTGAGCTGGCGCGGTTCGATCGTGCCGGCCGCGCGGGCGACCGGGGCGAGCCACTCCGGCAGCCGCTCGGCGCTCACCACACCCGCCGAGCCGTCCACGGCACCGTGCACCTCCGCGCCGGGCGCCGCCGCGTCCCTGCCATCCGTCTTCTCGCCATACTGCTCCCGTGCACTCGTCATACGCGCCCCCTCAGGCCCTGGCTTCGGTGGTCGGCCCCCGGTGCGGTTGCCGCTGCTGCCGCTCGTGCGGTCGTGGCGGTCGGCGTCATGAGGCCGCCAGCGGGGGCGCGGGCCGGCCCGGATAGTCGGCCGGCGGGCTCAGGCGCTGGCCCGGCTGGCCGCCCAGTTCGTACTTGAGCAGCTTCTTCGCCTTCTCCGGGTCCGTCTCACCCTCGCCGTACGACGGGCACAGCGGGGCGATGCCGCAGGCGCCGCAGGCGGGCTTGCGGGAATGGCAGACGCGGCGGCCGTGGAAGACGACGCGGTGCGAGAGCATCGTCCACTCGCTCTTGGGGAAGATCTCGGCGATCTCCGCCTCGACCTTCACGGGGTCTTCCTGGGTGGTCCAGCCGAAACGGCGCACCAGACGGCCGAAGTGGGTGTCCACGGTGATGCCGGGGACGCCGAAGGCGTTGCCGAGCACCACGTTGGCGGTCTTGCGGCCGACACCGGGCAGCGTGACGAGGTCTTCAAGGCGGCCGGGCACCTCGCCCCCGAAGCGGTCCCGCAGCGCGGTCGACAGGCCGATGAGCGACTTGGCCTTGGCGCGGAAGAAGCCCGTCGGCCGGATCAGCTCCTCCAGCCGCTCCGGATCCATCGCCGCCATGTCCTCGGGCGTGGGGCAGACGGCGAACAGACCGGGGGTGGTCTGGTTGACCCTCAGGTCGGTGGTCTGCGCGGACAGCACCGTCGCGACCAACAGCTCGAAGGGGTTGGTGAAGTCCAACTCCGGGTGGGCGTACGGATACAGCTCGGCCAGCTCACGGTTTATCCGTCGGGCCCTGCGGACCATGGCCGTCCGCGATTCCGGCTTGCGCGCGGGAGCCTTCTTCGCGGGCGCCTTCGCCGCGGTCTTCTTCGGAACGGCCGCCTTTGCCGTCGTCTTCTTCGCCGCTGTCTTTGCCGTCGTCTTCTTGGCCGCGGACTTCTTCGCGGTGCTCTGCTGCGGGGCTGACTCCTGGGCGGCCGTCGCCTCGGCCGCCTCCTTCGTCACCATTGCGGGGGTTTGCTTCACGACGGCCTTCTTCCGTACCGAGTTCGCTGCCGATGTCCCTGCCGGCCCGGCCACCGGTTTCCCGCCGGCTTCACCTTCGGCGTTCGCGCCGGATCCGCCATCCGCATCGACGAGTCGCACACCTGCGAAGTCGCCTTCCGGACGGGCACCATCCCGGCGGGCGCTTTGGCGCCTTTGTTCGCATTCGGGACGCGAGCGGGACGAGTGTTCGCCCACAGCGGAATCGCGTTCTGCTGTCACTCGTTCAGCCCCCTCATCCCGTGCTCTCACCGGCGTGTTGGACACTCGGCCAGACTAAGGCCACCCACTGACATCCGGCCCGATCACCATGATTCGCCACCCCAATCGGCCCCCTGCCGTAGGGCTTGGGCCACGGGTCCGGCAAACTTGTGATTGATCGCACTGTTTTGCATTCCGGCATGATGGGGACCACAGTCCCTCAGAGCATGTCGACAAGGAGAGATCTCGTGGACGACGTTCTGCGGCGCGCACCGCTCTTTGCGGCGCTCGACGATGAGCAGGCGGCCGAGCTGCGCGCCTCAATGGGAGAGGTCACGCTCGCTCGCGGCGACGCCCTGTTCCACGAAGGCGATCCCGGCGACCGCCTGTACGTGGTCACCGAGGGCAAGGTGAAGCTGCACCGCACTTCCCCGGACGGCCGGGAGAACATGCTCGCCGTCCTGGGCCCCGGAGAACTGATCGGTGAGCTCTCGCTCTTCGACCCGGGCCCGCGCACGGCCACCGCATCCGCCCTGACCGAGGTCAAGCTCCTCGGCCTGGGCCACGGCGACCTTCAGCCCTGGCTCAACGCCCGGCCCGAGGTGGCGACCGCCCTGCTGCGCGCCGTCGCGCGCCGCCTGCGCAAGACCAACGACCAGATGTCCGACCTGGTCTTTTCCGACGTGCCCGGCCGGGTGGCGCGGGCTCTGCTGGACCTGTCGCGCCGCTTCGGCGTGCAGTCCGAAGAGGGCATCCACGTCGTGCACGACCTGACGCAGGAGGAGCTGGCCCAGCTGGTGGGCGCCTCCCGCGAGACGGTCAACAAGGCGCTCGCGGACTTCGCCGGCCGCGGCTGGCTGCGCCTGGAGGCCCGCGCCGTGATCCTGCTGGACGTCGAGCGGCTGGCGAAGCGCTCCCGCTGACGCCCGCGCAGGGCCCCACGGCCTGTACGCCGCCGCGTACAGGCACCCCGGGGCCATCATCGTTCCGTTCGGCCGCTCAGCGCCCGTATACGGAGCCGCAGCTGCAAGGCGAAGGGCCCCGCTCCGGCGGGGCCCTTCGCCGTACGCCCGTAAAGCACTGGCCGCCCTCCCGGCCCGTCGGCACAGTTGCGCCATGAGTGACGGCACAGGACTGGACCGGGACGGCTGCTTCCTCCGGGAAGGGTCACTGGAGCGGGTGGCCCCGGAGTTCGCGCCCGTCGTGGCGGCGGCACGGGACGGGCTCACCGCGCGCTTCGGGCCCGCCCTGCTGCACAGCGTGTACCTCTACGGCAGCATCCCGCGCGGCACGGCCGTCCCCGGGGTCTCCGATGTCGACCTGCTGCTCGCGCTGCACGCCGAGCCCACCCCGGAGGACCGGGCGCAAGCGGATGCCCTGGGGGCGGAGCTGGATGCCGCGTTCCCTCAGATCGACGGTGCGGGGATCCTGCTGTTCGGCGTCGACCGGTTGCTGAGTGAGCTGGAGCGGCACGACATGGCCTGGTTCGTCGCCTGCCTGTGCACCCCGTTGGCGGGCCCCGACCTCGCCGCGCGGCTGCCCCGTTACCGCCCCACTTCGCTTCTCGCGCGGGAGACCAACGGCGATTTCTTCCGTCTGCTGCCCGGCCTGCGGCAGCAGGCCGCCGAGGCACGGAGCGGTGCCGAGCGCCGGCGGCTGACCCGGAGTGCCACGCGTCAGCTGGTACGCACCGGGTTCACGCTGGTGATGCCGCGCTGGGGCGGCTGGACGAGCGACCTCGCCGAGTCGGCCGAGGTGTTCGGACGCTATTACCCGGCGCACGCGCAAGAGATGCGCGCCGCCGCCCGCGCGGCCCGTGCGCCCGCCGACCATCCGCACCTGCTGGACGAGCTGCTGGCGGGCCTGGCCCCCTGGCTCGCGGCCGAGTACCTGGCCGTCCACGGCCCGAAGGCGCCCCGCCCGTAGGCCCTCGCCCGTAGGCGCGTCCCCCTGGCGGCCCGCGCCCCGGAGCGGCCCTCCGGCTCAGATCAGCCCGTGCTCCCCCAGGTAGTCCAGCTGCGCCCGCACCGACAGCTCGGCCGCCGGCCACAGGGAGCGGTCGACGTCCGCGTAGACGGTGGCGACGACCTCGGCCGGTGTGCGGTGCCCGCTCTCGACGGCGGTCTCCACCTGGGCCAGCCGGTTGGCGCGGTGCGCCAGGTAGAACTCCACCGCACCCTGGGCGTCGTCGAGCACCGGGCCGTGACCGGGCAGGACGGTGGTCACCCCGTCGTCGACGGCCAGGGAGCGCAGCCTGCGCAGCGAGTCCAGGTAGTCGCCGAGCCGCCCGTCGGGGTGGGCCACCACCGTGGTGCCCCGTCCCAGGATCGTGTCCCCGGTGAGGACGGCGGCATCGGCGGGGAGATGGAAGGACAGCGAATCGGCGGTGTGCCCCGGGGTGGGCACGACGCGCATCTCCAGACCGCCCGTGGTGATCACGTCGCCGGCTTCGAGCCCTTCGTCCCCGAGGCGCAGCGCCGGGTCGAGGGCCCTGACGTGCGTACGGGTCAGCTCGGCGAACCGGGCCGCCCCTTCGGCGTGGTCGTGATGGCCGTGGGTCAGGAGAGTCAGCGCGACCCGCTTGCCGGCCTGTTCGACGGTGTCGATGACGGCCCTGAGGTGCCCGTCGTCGAGCGGGCCGGGGTCGATGACGACGGCCAGGTGGGAGTCCGGTTCGGCGACGATCCAGGTGTTGGTGCCGTCCAGGGTCATCGCCGACGGGTTGGGCGCCAGGACGCACCGGGCACGGGCGGTGGCCGGGCCCGCGATGACGCCGCCGCGGGGCTGTCCGGGGAGGGCTGCTGCATTGGTCATGCGGTGGTTCCTCCTGAGGGGCGGCGGTTGCCTGCGGGTCCTTCGGAGCCGTCGGAGTCTCCGGAGGCGGCGCCGTCCTCCGTGGCCCCCCGTTCCCCCGGGCCTGCGGCACCGCCGCTCTCCGGCTGCGCGATGTGTTTGGTGAATTCGTCGTGGCCCGGCCAGCTCAGCTCGATCCCGCCGTCCACCAGGCGGGCGCGGGCCAGCACCGGCGTCAGATTCTGCCGCCCGGCCGCACCCAGCGCCTCGGCCGCGGTGGCGTACGGCTCCAGGGAGCGCAGCGTGGAGATGGTCGGCGGCATCATCAGCAGCTCGCCGCGGTCGTAGCCGGCAGCGGCCTCCCCCGGCCGGATCCACACCGTGCGGTCCGCTTCCGTGGACACGTTCCGGGTGCGCTGGCCGTCGGGCAACGCGGCGACGAAGAACCAGGTGTCGTAGCGCCGCGGTTCGAACTCCGGGGTGACCCAGTGGGCCCAGGCCGCCAGGAGGTCGGAGCGGAGCACCAGGCCGCGGCGGTCCAGGAAGTCGGCGAAGGACAGTTCGTGGGCGACCAGGGCCGCCCGGTCGGCCTCCCAGTCGTCCCCGGTGGTGTCCGCGACGACCGTCCCGGCCGACGGTCCGGCGAGCAGCACCCCGGCCTCTTCGAACGTCTCACGCACCGCGGCGCAGACGATGGCCTGCGCCGCGGCCGGGTCGACCCCCATCCGTACGGCCCATTCGGCGCGCGAGGGGCCGGCCCAGGAGACGGGGCGTTCATCGCGCGGGTCCACGGAGCCGCCCGGATAGGCGTACGCGCCTCCGGCGAAGGCCATGGAGGCGCGTCTGCGCAGCATGTGCACGGTGGGGCCGCCGGTGCCGGAGTCCCGCAGCAGCAGGACGGTCGCGGCCCGCCGGGGCTCGGCAGGGGTCAGCTCGCCGTTCGCGAACGCCCGGATGAGGTCCGGCCATTCCGGCGGATACCACTGGCCATTGGTCGTCGACGACATGGCCGGATGCTATGCGCTCACGCGCGGATGTTCGAGGGCCTGTTTCCGGCGCCCCCGCCCGGCCGTACTCCGGGACGGCCGTCGAGCCGCCCCGGCCGGTTGCTACTCCGCGATCTCGACCTGGATCTCGACCTCGACCGGGGCGTCGACGGGAAGGACCGCCACGCCGACCGCGGACCGGGCGTGCACGCCCTTGTCGCCGAGGATCGCGCCCAGCAGCTCGCTGGCGCCGTTCACGACGCCCGGCTGCCCGGTGAAGTCCGGCGCGGACGCGACGAACCCGACGACCTTGACGACGCGCTCGATCCGGTCCAGATCACCGATCACGGACTTCACTGCGGCCAGTGCGTTGAGCGCACAGGTGGCGGCCAGTTCCGCGGCGGCCTCCGGAGTGACCTCGGCGCCGACCTTGCCGGTGGCCGGCAGCGCGCCGTCCACCATGGGCAGCTGGCCGGAGGTGAAGACGTAACGGCCCGAGCGCACCGCGGGCTGGTACGTGGCCAGCGGGGGCACGACCTGCGGCAGCTTCAGGCCCAGCTCCGCGATCTTGTCCTCTACGGCGCTCACGCCTTCTCCCGCTTCAGGTAGGCCACCAGCTGGTCGGGGTTGTTCGGGCCCGGCACGACCTGGACGAGCTCCCAGCCGTCCTCGCCCCAGGTGTCCAGAATCTGCTTCGTCGCGTGTACAAGAAGCGGCACGGTCGCGTATTCCCACTTGGTCATGGGGCGAGCGTAATGCCTGCCCGCACCCGCAGCGGACGGCGCCCGCCCGCCCCTGCACCGTCCCTGCGGGACAGGCCGCCGTCGACCCGTAGGGCAGATCCCCGACGCAGACCAGGGACCGTCCCGTGCGTAGCCCCCGTGCGGACTGGTTAGGCTCCTTGACGTGAGCAGGCTCCATGTCGTCAGCGGCAAGGGCGGCACCGGCAAGACCACGGTCGCCGCTGCCCTCGCCCTCGCCCTGGCCACCGAGGGACGCCGTACCCTCCTGGTCGAGGTCGAGGGCAGACAGGGCATTGCCCAGGTGTTCGAGACCGAAGCGCTCCCCTACGAGGAGCGCAAAATCGCCGTGGCGCCGGGCCCGGACGGTGCGTCGGCCGGCGATTCCGCCCGGGGCGGTGGCGGAAGACGGGCGGGCGAGGTGCATGCCCTCGCGATCGACGCCGAGCGCGCCCTCCTGGACTACCTCCAGATGTTCTACAAACTCGGCAGCGCGGGCCGCGCCCTCAAGAAGCTCGGCGCGATCGACTTCGCCACCACCATCGCGCCTGGCCTGCGGGACGTCCTGCTGACCGGCAAAGCCTGTGAAGCGGTACGCCGCAAGGACAAGCACGGCGCGTACGTCTACGACGCCGTCGTGATGGACGCGCCGCCCACGGGCCGCATCACCCGCTTCCTGAACGTCAACGACGAGGTCGCGGGACTGGCGAAGATGGGTCCGATCCACAATCAGGCGCAGGCCGTGATGCGGGTGCTCAAGTCCCCCGAGACCGCGGTGCACCTGGTGACCCTCCTGGAGGAGATGCCGGTCCAGGAGACCGCGGACGGCGTCGCCGAACTGCGGGCCGCCGGCCTCCCCGTGGGCGGCATCGTCATCAACATGACCCGCCCCGCCGTACTGGACACCGAAGACCTCGACATCGCCGCCAGGAGCGCCCGGACGGGCGTGGCCAGGGCGCTCTCCCAGGCAGGTCTGGGCGGCGCCCGCCGCGGCGGCCTGGCCGAGCGGCTGATCGACCCGCTCCTGGAGCAGGCCCGCGAGCACGCCGAGCGGGTCGATCTGGAACGCGCCCAGCACGCCGAGCTGACCGCGATCGGCCTGCCCACCTACGAGTTGGAGCTGCTCCCCGAGGGAGTGGACCTCGCCGGCCTCTACCGCCTGGCGAGGGACCTGCGGAAACAGGGGCCCATATGACCGCCGACGACACGACGCTGAACGCCTCGGCCCCGTGGCTTGAGGTCGACGCGCTGATCGACGATCCGCGCACCCGCATCGTGGTGTGCTGCGGTTCCGGGGGCGTCGGCAAGACCACGACGGCTGCCGCCCTGGGCGTACGGGCGGCCGAGCGTGGCCGCAAGGCCGTCGTCCTGACCATCGACCCGGCCAGGCGGCTCGCGCAGTCGATGGGCATCTCCGAACTGGACAACGTCCCCCGCCAGGTCAAGGGTGTCGACGACGCGGCAGGCGGCGAACTGCACGCGATGATGCTGGACATGAAGCGCACCTTCGACGAGATCGTCGAGGGGCACGCGGACGCGGAGCGGGCCCGCGCCATCCTGGAGAACCCCTTCTACCAATCCCTGTCGGCCGGTTTCGCGGGCACGCAGGAGTACATGGCCATGGAGAAGCTCGGCCAGCTCCGCGCCCGCGACGAGTGGGATCTGATCATCGTCGACACCCCGCCCAGCCGCTCCGCGCTCGACTTCCTGGACGCGCCCAAGCGCCTCGGGTCCTTCCTGGACGGCAAGTTCATCCGGGTGCTGATGGCACCGGCGAAGGTCGGCGGGCGGGCCGGAATGAAGTTCCTCAATGTCGGCATGTCGATGATGACCGGCACGCTCAGCAAGCTGATGGGCGGCCAACTGCTGCGCGATGTCCAGATGTTCGTGGCCGCGATGGACACCATGTTCGGCGGCTTCCGCACCCGCGCCGACGCCACGTACCGGCTGCTCCAGGCGCCCGGCACGGCCTTCCTCGTGGTGGCCGCGCCGGAGCGGGACGCGCTGCGCGAGGCGGCGTACTTCGTCGAGCGACTGGCGGCCGAACAGATGCCGCTGGCGGGCCTCGTCCTGAACAGGGTGCACGGAAGCGGCGCTTCCCAACTGAGCGCCGAGCGGGCGCTCGCCGCGGCGGAGACGCTGACCGAGCACGCGGCGGAAGAGGCCGAGACGGCGGCCGAGGAGCGCGCGGCGGCCCAGGAATCGGAAGCGGGCACCAGGCCGGACCCTGCTCCTTCACCCGCCGCGGGGCCCGTTGCGGAAGCCGCCGAAAATCTTGAGCGGAACGGCATTATGGATCACGACGGCGGGAAGAATGGATCACGTACCGTCGGCGGCCTCTCCCCCGCTGCCCCGGCGGCACACCCAGCACCACCCACGGCCTCGGCAGCTCAACTCGCCACCGGGCTGCTGCGGTTGCACGCGGAGCGCATGCAGGTCCTCGCGCGCGAACGGCGGACACGAGACCGTTTCACCGCGTTGCACCCCGAAGTCCCCGTGACGGAGGTCGCCGCGCTGCCCGGCGACGTCCACGACCTCACAGGTCTGCGCGCGATCGGCGCACGCCTCGCGCTCGACCCCGCCGACGGCGACATGGCTCCGCCGCAGCCCTGACCACCCGAAGAACACCGCACCGGCCCGGGGATACACCCTGCCCCTGAAGGCCGCACGTGCTGTGCAACAGGTCACCCGGCCCTGCGCCCGCACCGCGCGTACTCCTGCACACCACGGACACGCGCCCGTCCAGACAGATGAGACATGCCCAGGACCCAGGTCCCGGCCCAAGGGCATGCACCACTGCGCCGACGCGATCGGCTGCATCCGGAGTGATCAACCCCGCTCCGTATGCGGCGCGTTGAGGGTGCGTGAAAATCCGCTGTCGGCCGGCTAGCCGACCGCCGCATACTCGTCGAAGTCCTCGCCCTCGCAGCCCATGGGCAGAATCCCCGTGCTGCGCTCGTATTCCGTACGCGCCGTCTCCAACAGACGGCGCCACGACGTCACGGTCGGCCGGCGGCGCAGCAGCGCCCGGCGTTCGCGCTCGGTCATTCCGCCCCACACGCCGAACTCCACGCGGTTGTCCAGCGCATCGGCCAAGCACTCCGTACGCACCGGACACCCGGTGCACACAGCCTTGGCGCGGTTCTGCGCCGCTCCTTGGACGAACAGTTCATCCGGATCGGTCGTGCGGCATGCTGCCTGTGCGTTCCAGTCGGTTACCCAGCCCATGCTGGCGCCGTCCTCTCCCGAATCGAGGCTCCCCCACGGCGGCAATCGGCATATTCACCGTTGCCAGTTGAGGACGTTACGGAAGGTGGGCAGGGCGCAACACCCCCTTCGGGCCCAATCTTGAATGGCCCGAACGGACTATGCGTACGCGGCAGATCACCCAACGGAGTGAGCGGACGGCATACGTCGCTTTTCTCGCAATCCAGGACAGTTCACCGCAGGCAAACCGGAATTCCCGTGACACGAGCGGATGTTCGGGCCACGGCCCGCGCGCCGGCCGATCGGGAGAGGAGAGGGGCGCACCGGGGGCGGAACGGTTCCGCTGTGGCAGACGGGAAACAGCGTAGGCGAACAGTTGCGCCCCTGTCCGGCGATTGAGAACGTAGGGTGCCCTCATGGGTAAGAAGCGCGACGGCGGGGGTCTGACCAAGGCCCAGCAGGCCGCTAAGTTCCTGGGTGTCAGCGTGCTGGCCGGCGCCGTCCTGGCGGGTATCGCCCTTCCCGCCGCCGGAGCGCTCGGCCTCGCGGCCAAGGGGTCCGTCGAGGGGTTCGACGACATCCCCTCGGACCTCAAGGCACCACCGCTCAGCCAGCGGACGGTCATCCAGGACGCGAACGGCGGCGAGATCGCCAAGGTCTACAGCCGCGACCGCACGGTGGTCGACCTCAAGGACATGTCGCCGTACATCCAGAAGGCGATCGTCGCGATCGAGGACGCGCGCTTCTACCAGCACGGCGCGATCGACATGAAGGGCATTCTGCGCGCGGTCAACAAGAACGCCCAGTCCGGCGGCGTCTCCGAGGGCGCATCGACGCTGACCCAGCAGTACGTGAAGAACGTCTTCATCGAGGAGGCGGGCAACGACCCGGACAAGGTCGCCCAGGCCACCCAGCAGACGATCGGCCGCAAGGTCAAGGAACTCAAGTACGCGATCCAGGTGGAGGAGGAGCTCGGCAAGCGACGGATCTTGCAGAACTACCTCAACATCACCTTCTTCGGACAGCAGGCGTACGGCGTCGAGGCCGCCAGCCAGCGCTACTTCAGCAAGCACGCCAAGGACCTGAGCCTCGAAGAGTCCGCGCTGCTGGCCGGCATCGTCCAGTCGCCGACCCGCTACGACCCGGTCAACGACCCCGCGGAAGCCACCCGGCGGCGGAACACCGTGCTGCAGCGGATGGCCGACCTGAAGGACGTCACCCAGGCACAGGCCGACGCCGCGGCCAAGCGGCCGATCAAGCTGGCCGTCAGCCGGCCCAAGAACGGCTGCATCACCGCCGCGAACGGCGCCGGCTTCTTCTGTGACTACGTCCGCGAGGTCTTCCTGAACGACAAGACCTTCGGGAAGAGCCACAAGGCCCGGCTCAAGCGCTGGAACCAGGGCGGCATGACGATCCGCACGACGCTCGACCCGCAGACCCAGCAGTCGGTCCAGGCGTCGATGAAGAAGCACGTCTACGACGACGACCCGGTGGCCAGCGCCGCGACCATCGTCGAGCCGGGCAGCGGCAAGATCCTCGGCATGGGCCAGTCCCGCCCCTACGGGTTCGGCAAGAACGAGACGGTGATGAACCTCTCCGTCAACCACGACATGGGCGGCGGCGCCGGCTACCAGCCCGGTTCGACGTTCAAGCCGGTGGTGGCCGCGGCCGCACTGGACCAGGGCATCAGCCCGTACCAGGAGTACTCGTCGCCGTACCGGATGCAGTATCCGAGCCCGGTCCAGACCTGCAACGGCGAATGGCAAGGCCACGACAAGACGCAGAACGAGAACAAGTCGGAGGTCGGCCCGTACGCCATGAAGGAGGCGACCGCGAAGTCGGTCAACACCTACTTCGTGCAGCTGATCAGCGACATGGGTGTCTGCCCCGCGGTCAAGATGGCGGAGAAGATGGGCATCCAGCGGGCGGACGGCACGCAGCTCCAGGAGGTGCCGTCGATGACACTCGGCGTCCAGGAGATGTCGCCGCTGACCATGGCCGGCGCCTACGCCGCCTTCGCCAACGGCGGTAACTACTGCACCCCGATCGCCATCGCGTCGATCACCGACCCCACGGGCAAGCCGCTGCCGGTCCCGAAGACCAGCTGCCGGCGCGCGATGTCGGACAAGACCGCGAAGACGATAAACACCCTCCTCAAGGGCGTCGTCGAGGACGGCACCGGCAAGGAGGCCGGACTGGACGGCCGGGACAGCGCCGGCAAGACCGGCACCAGCGACAGCCGCTACGCCGCCTGGTTCGTCGGCTACACCCCGAACGCGGCGGGCGCGGTCTGGGTCGGCGACCCGATGCACAAGCGCAAGATGTTCAACATCAGCATCGGCGGCAACTTCCACGACAAGGTCTACGGCGCCGACACTCCCGGCCCCATCTGGCGCGACGCCATGTCCGGGGCCCTGGCCAACAAGCCCGCACCCGCCCTGCCGACCGTCGCGATAGACGACCCCGACACGGACAAGGGCCACGGCAACGACGACGGCAAGGGCAAGGGGAAGCCCAAGCACAAGCCGAAGCCCGGCCAGGGCGACAACAAGCCCGGCGGCGGCTGGCACTTCCCCGACATACTGGGCGGCCACAACGGCGGCGCCTGGTGACGACGCCGCTGCCGTAACCGCGCCGGGCCCGGCCGCCACGACCGGGAACGTACGCCGCGCACCGCCGTGACAACGGCAAAGGGGCGCCCTCCGCGGGGAGGGCGCCCTTTCCGTGTGACGGGTGGACGTACGGAAGCACGGCGCGAGGCGAGGCGGCGCAGGCCACAGGCGCGGCAATCCGGCCCGCCGACCGGCCAGGGCTCACCCGCGTCGGATCACCTGCATCGGATCACCCGCGTCGAGCCTCCTGCCCGGCCGCCGCTCACTCCGCCAGCAGCTTCTTCACCACGGCCGCGACCCGGCCGCCGTCCGCCCGGCCCGCCACCTTGGGGTTCACGATCTTCATGACGGCGCCCATGGCGCGCGGCCCCTCGGCGCCGGAGCCCGTGGCCTCCGCCACCGCCGCGGCCACCAGGTTCTCCAGCTCCTCATCGGACAGCTGCTTGGGAAGGTAGTCGGCGAGCACCTCGCCCTCGGCCCGCTCGCGCTCGGCGGAATCGGCGCGGCCGCCCTTGTCGAACGCCTCCGCCGCCTCGCGACGCTTCTTCGCCTCCCGGGCGATGATCTTCTCGACCTCGCCGTCGGACAGTACGCGCGCCTCGGTGCCCGCGACCTCTTCCTTCTGGATCGCGGTCAGCGTGAGCCGGAGGGTGGAGGAGCGCAGCTCGTCGCGCGCCTTGATCGCGACGGTGAGGTCGTCCTGCAGCTTGGACTTGAGCGTGGTCATGCCGTCGAGTATGCCCGCCCCCACCGACAACCGCCGCGCCTTTTCCCTCCGAACACCGGGGAACACTCCCGCCCGCCCGCGCCCGTTCCCCTCCCTTCTTCCTCCCGTGCGCCTCCCGCCCGTCACTCTGCAACGATGGGAAGCATGCGCGCGCGATACGGAGTACCCCTGTCCCTGACCGCAGTCGGCGCGGCCGGCCTGGCCTACGCCGCCGGCTTCGAGGTCCGCTCGTTCCGTCTCCGGCGCGTCACCGTGCCCGTACTGCCCCGCGGTATGCGGCCGTTGCGCGTCCTGCAGGTCTCCGACATCCACATGGTCAGCGGCCAGCGCAAGAAGCAGCGCTGGCTGCAGTCGCTCGCCGGGCTGCGCCCCGACTTCGTGATCAACACCGGGGACAACCTCTCCGACCCCGAGGGCGTCCCGGAGGCCCTGGACGCCCTCGGCCCCCTGATGGAGTTCCCCGGCGCCTACGTCTTCGGATCCAACGACTACTACGGCCCCAAGCTGCGCAACCCGGCCCGCTACCTGTTCGAGAAGGCGCAGGGCCGGCACGGCCTCAACGGCAACGCCCCCGCGGTCGGCGCCGTCCACAACCCGTGGGAGGACCTGCGCGACGCCTTCGACGCGGCCGGCTGGGTCGGCCTGTCCAACACCCGCGGCCGCCTGAAGCTGGAGGGCATCGAGATCGCCCTGACCGGCCTCGACGACCCGCACATCAAGCGCGACCGCTACGCCGAGGTGGCCGGCGGCCCGGAGTCCGGCGCCGATCTTTCGCTGGCCGTCGTCCATGCGCCGTACCTGCGCTCCCTGGACGCCTTCACCACCGACGGCTACCCGCTGATCCTGGCCGGCCACACCCACGGCGGCCAGCTCTGCATCCCCTTCTACGGGGCGCTGGTCACCAACTGCGACATCGACACCGGCCGCGTCAAGGGCCTCTCCACCCACACCGCGGGCGCCCACACTTCTTTCCTCCACGTCTCCGCAGGCTGCGGCACCAACCGCTACACCCCCGTCCGCTTCGCCTGCCCCCCTGAGGCCACCCTCCTCACCCTCACCGCCCGGGACTGACCGCCCCCGCGGCATACGTCCACACCATCCGCATCACCCGCGTCATCCGCACCACTTCAGAGCGCCGGCCCCCCGCCCCCCGTGTTCCGGGCAGGCCGGCGCTCTCCGTTCCACGACGTCCCTGCCCACACTCATCCCCGCTCGCGGCCGGGGGGCCGGCACGCGTTTCCTCCCTCTCCTCCCCTCCCCCGGAACCGGATTTCGCCTACGGGGATCAGTCCGCTAAAGTAGAGCTCGTTGCTTCGGGGTGTAGCGCAGCTTGGCAGCGCGCTTCGTTCGGGACGAAGAGGTCGTGGGTTCAAATCCCGCCACCCCGACTGAAGGAACACCAAGTCAGGCCCGGTACTGAGGAATCAGTGCCGGGCCTGACTTGCTTTGTGGTCCCATTCTGGGAGCCAAGTGCCGAGGAGCGGCTCCCACCACATGGGAGCCGCTCCCAGCGGGAGGGGAGGTATCCCGTACAGGTTGTGCCGGGGTGGTCGCAGACGGTACGACCATCCCCATGCACCCCTGGTCTCCGCTCAACGACCGCCAGCTCGACCTCCTCACCGGCATCGGGGCGGGAGCGGATCCTGTCACCTCGGAGAGCCCCGAGTTCGCCGTCACCGCTCGCGCGCTCAAGAGCCGTGGGCTGATCTCCATGCCGAGGCAGAGCGGCAAGCGGCGGGCGGAGATCACAGATGCGGGGCGCTTCTATCTGGAGCACGGGCACCACCCGAACCGTCCCGAGCCGACACCACGTCGGAAGTCACTTCTGCTGCGGCCGCACCCGAAGCCCCTGCGACCCCGCCGGCCGCGCCTCCCGCTTCCAAGCCGAAACCGGCGCGCGTGGTGAAGCCCACGCCTCCGTCGTCCGTGGAGATCGGCGCTGCTCTGATCGCGGAAGTGCAGCAGGCCGGGCGGTTTCTGCGGATCCCCGACCCGAACGATGCGAAGCGCGCTCGCTACCGCTGGGCGTTCGACGCGGCGCGGCAGTGCGCCCCTGAGGGCTATCACCTGAAGTACAGCGGGCGGGCCAAGGGCGACTTCTTCCTCGGACTGCTCCGGATCACCGGTGAAGACGACACCGAGTGGAACCGGATCCGTCTGGCGCGCAGTCGCGTGATCACCGATGTCGAGGACGTGATCGCAGTGGTAGTCGCCGATCACAGTGCCTTCGAGATCTCGGACGAGGCCCTCGTGTGCTCTCGCTCCTGCGACTCCTTGCCGAGCAGGCCCTCGCCCGACACGGGGAGATCGCGGTGCCCAAGAAGCGCAGGCAGGTGAAACCCCTGCTCACGGTTCACGGCAGAACATACGAGGCGATCTTCCGAGAGCGACAGAAGCCGGTCCGCTACGTACCCAAGCAGGCAGGGCGCCACACATACGACTGGCAGCGAGTCACGCCGTCGCACCGCCTCGAACCGTCCGAGGAGCTGGAACTACAGGTCACCCAGCAGCATCAGGGTTACAGCTATCGCACCGGTCACAGCTGGAAAAAGGAGTGGGAGCGGGCTGTCAGTGCCGCGTCGATCAAGGCAGTTCAAGCGGTACGGACCGAGTACTTCGGCACAGCTCTGGAGCAGTGGCGGGCCGCAGGAGAGATTCGGGAGTTCTGTGCGGCGTTGGATGCGGCCGCCACTGCGTTGGAGGATCCTGTCGAGGCCGAGGGGCTGCGGGAATGGTCGACGTGGGGGGAAGACGGAGGCGGACCGGCTCGACCCCATGCTGAGCGGACGTGGCCTGGCGATCCGCAACTTCCATGCGAAGCCGACCGGAAAGCAGTTGCGACCCTTCCTCGACGGGGGTATCCAAAACGCCCGGAGAAGGTGGAGCCGGCACCGCCGAACGCACCGCCCGAACCTGATCCGGATCCCTGGCGCGGCCTTACCTACGCACGTCAGGATCCAGGGTGGCGATGGGGACGCCAAGGTCGCGCTCAATGGTGGAGGCGATGACACCGCGCCCGCGGTCGCGTAGGACCCTGACCGCCTTTTCGACCAACTCACCCAGCCTGACAACCTCGGCACGCAGGGCTACCAACTCGTCGTAGCGCTCGACTTTGTCCTCACCGCACCATGCTCGGACGGTCCGCAGGATCGCCGCCTGCGTGTCCAGCTTGCGGTCGTCCCGGCGACCGTAGGCGTACCAGGTCGGCTTTGCGCGTTCCTGCTCCAGCTCCTGCTGCTTGCGGTCGATCTCCGGCAGGATCTCGTCAGCGAGGCCGCGGGCGACCTGCCGGGTGATGCGTTCGGTGACCGGCCGGCTGGCCAGGCAAGCACCGTCGTGCCGTACGTACACCATGGGGTCCTCCCGCAACTCTCCTCCTTCTACACCGAGTTGCTGAACGATCGCGTCCAGACGGTTCAGCTCCAGAATCCCCGCGTCCGCCACACCACGACGCAGGCGTACCGCGCTCTTCGGCCGGACGAAGCCGAGGATCATCCGTGCGGCCTCGAAGTCGGTGCTGCCTCGTACGTGACGCGATGCCTCGACCAGGGTCAGCTCGCCCTCATCATCCTTGCGGAAGGCCTCGACATTAGCCCAAGGGACAACTAACGAGGCGGGGTTGACCCATTCCTGCAGACCGGAGTCGTCGCCGTCGAGGAACCGCACGTGAACCCATCCGCCTCTGCCGGGACCGCCCACGCGCATGCCTGGCGTGACGTGGGCGTAGCGTGCGGAGACCGAGCCGTCGATGTGGCGCATTCGTTCGTCCATGAGGACCTTCGCGGCGCCGAGGTCCTCCATCATCGTGCGGTGAGTGTGGCGCAGACCGTGCGGTGTGAGGCCCTTGGCGATCGGGAGCCAGCAGGCGTCCGCCCGTGCAGCTGCTCCTCGTCCTCGGGCCGGGATGCCGGGCCGCGGCTCGCCGAGGACCGGTACAAGCCGAGCCTCCTGAGGTGCCTTCTTCGGGTACCAGCCGGAGACCACTGGGTGAACAACCAGGTGGCGAAGCCGTTTCGGCGCCAGTGGGCGGCGTGCTCGGATGTGGTGCCGCCTCGTACGAAGCCGAGGTCGGCGATTCGCCTGCTCGACTCGGACTCGGGTGACCTCCCGTACGCGGTCGGGGTGGTTAAGGACGTTTGAGACCGTGCCCGTGGAGACTTCGGCGCGGCGTGCGACGTCGACGAGCTTCGCGCCCTGGTGGCCTCCGGTGCGGGCCGCGCCCTGGCCTCGGAAGACGTACGTCCTGCCGTGGCACGGGCAAGGGGTCGACTTCGTACGAGCTATGTGATTGAAGACCAGGGCGGGCAGCCAGCCCATCGAGTCGATGGTGCGGTAGCTGTCGTCCTTGGGCGGGCAGAGGTCCAGCTCGCCGGTGTCCAGCTCGTACAGCTGCCACTCGACACGGGATGCGGCGGTACGGACGAACTCTGTTTCCAGGCCGACGATTTCGCCCCAGCGCTTGCCGGTGTAGCCCTTGAGGACCGTGGCGACGAACTCGTCGTCGCGGCCGGAGAGCAGGGCCGCCCACTCGGCGGTGAGCAGGATGCCGAGTGCGTCCGTGACGACCGGCGACCTCGACGGCGCACTCGAAGCCACCCACAAGGCCGCCGACCTCATCGACCAAGGCATACACTCCCGCCGCGGCGTGGAACGCGTCGAAGAGGTCCGCCGGGCCTTCCGGCCGCACCAGCAGGAAGCGAAGGTCAGGGAGGCGTCCGAGCGGATCGCGGCTCTGGCGGCGTAGAGCTCGTAACACGATCTGGTTGAGATTCCCTGGTAGGGCGTGGCCGGTGTGACGACTCGATCATTCACGATGGTGTGAGCACTCGGCCGTATACCGTGGACGGCGACTTGTGGGCGCGGATCGAACCGTTGCTGGTGCCCTGGCCCGAGCGGTCACCGGGGCCACGGTCGGTGGCAGACCGGCTCTGTCTGCAGGGCGTCCTCTACGTCCTCCACAACGACATGGCCTGGCAACTCCTGACACTGGAGCTGGGGTTCGGTCGGCCCCAGACAGACCTGCCGGCGCAGCCTGCAGTGGTGGCAGCAGGCAGGGCTCTTCGACCAGCTGCACCGCATCCTGCTCGCCGAATGGAACGCGGTCGGCGAGCTCGACCGGTCGCGGGCCTGCGTGGACAGTTCCCCCATCCGCGCCAAGAGGGGCGACACCGGTCCGTCACCTCTCGACTGGCGCAAGGCGGCAGCAGACACCACGTGGTCTACGACGGATGTGTACCCCGCTCAAGGTCGTCATCACCGCGGACACGCCAACGACGGCACCCAGGCCCCGGTCCTGGTCAACGGCATCCGCCCGCCGCCAGTCGAACCTGGCGACGTCCTCAAGCCCTGCTCGGCAGCAAAGGATCCAACTCCAACCCGAACCGCGACGAACTTCGCAAGCATCGGATCCTGCCGGTCATCTCCCGCAAGGACGCCCTGAACATCAAGGGCATGGGCCGGCTCGGCTACGTCGTCGAGCCAACAGGGCGGTTGCAGGTGGAGGGGATGCTGTCCTGGCCCATCTGGTGCAGCGTGTGCTTCTCGATGTGCATCTGGATCGCGCGGCGCGGAGCAGCGTGAGAGCCCGCCAGCACTGGGCCTCGCCGGGCCGAACCAGGCGACCGGTCACAGCTGGCCGTTGGGGAGGAAAAGCGTCTGCGAGAGGACGGCCGGGACGGTGGTGAACGGATCATCGCCACCGGTGGGGAACACGGGGGGCACGGGCGGGTCTGATCAGACGCAATTCGCCGCTTTGGAGCTCGTTTCCGACGGGGAGGGTGATCGTCCTCCGTCAGGCTGCGGTCAGCCGCAGCGGAGGCCCCAGTCATCGGGGCCTCCGCAGATGTGCGCATTCCGAGCGCATGATGCACGATCACTTCACAAGAATGGTACCCAAGAGGCCAGCGGCGATGACCGAAGCAACTGTTACCATCGGGCACCATTTCGGGAATTCATATTTCTCCCACTTTATCCCTCTGTGTTGTTCATCGAGATATTTGAGATACGGCTTCCTGTAAGGAACTAGGCCAATCGTAAGGCCCGTCCATGCGAATGAGTACAGGACCAGCATCTGCTCGACGCTCCAATGCTGGTATTGCATGCCGCCTATCACGATCATGCCGATACAGCATCCGATGGAAACTATGAAACACGCTACCGTCGCCTTACGCATCTTTACGTACCTGTCCACGACGAGGCAGAAGATAAAAGTAGCGAAAGCCGCCATAAGCAGCAAGTAGGGGAGGGGGAGCCGTGCTAGCACGCCGGTCCTTTCGATGGTACGCAAGGGCTGGCGACGGATTCCTCGCCAGCCCTTGAATGCATTTTTTCACAGCGTACCCGTTCGATCCGAGCGGGTTAGGATCCCAGCAAGCCAGTGATCGGCGATATAAGATCGTGCGCGAACTCTGTGATCCTTGCGCCAATCTTGGCGCCCTTCGTGGCCTCCTTAAAGTCGGCCAAAGCTCCAATCCACTTAGACTGGCCGAAGGTCAGCAAGCCCAGCGCGGCGCTCCCGAAGGATTCCCGGAATTCACTACTGTTCAGTCCGTAGCCAAACCCGGTGAACATGACATTAAGCACGGCGGCCGCGATAGAGGCGTACCCTGAGAACTTTGCGATACCTGCGAAGATAGCTGCAGGGGGCTCAGCTCCGAACGCCCCGAATATTCCGGCGAAGATGCCAGAACCGGCAGCGACGAATCCGGTGATGATGCTGATCTGGTTGGTGGTGTCTGCCCAATCCCGGGCTGTTTGCTTCCACCAGGGAAGCTCCTTGGCCTTGTCGTTCTCCGGGGTGTCGGCAGGGTTCTTTCCAACTTCCTTGGCCTTGTGGGTTTCCTGAGCCGCTTTCTTGGCTGCCGCCTCGATTTCGTCCTTCCGCTTGGCCATGGCGATCTGGTGCGCCTTAGTTGCCGCTGCGGCAGCAGTTTGGGCATCCTTGCCGGCCTGGAGGGCGGAAGCACGCGCGGAAGCAGCCGAGGACTGGGCCGAGTTGGCAGAGGCCACTGCGTGACGGGCGGCATCCACAGCACGGTTGGCAGAGTAATTGGCCGAGCGTGCAGCCAAACGGGCATTGGCAGCTGCCTGCTTGGCCTTGTTGGCCGAGGCTTGTGCGTCCTTAGCTGACTGCTCGGCCGCATCCGCGTTCGCATCCGCCTGCTTCGCGTAAATTTCAGCCTGCTTGTGCGAATTATTCGCCTCATCCGCCCATTTCACCGCATCAGCGGCGGCGTCGCGGGCCTTTGCCGCTGCCTCCTGCGCACGGGCGGCAGTTTCCTGCGCCTTGTGCGCGACCTTTGTGGCACCGGCGATTGCGCCCTGGATGGCAGCGATGTGAGTAGCGGAGTCGTAGTCGAGCTGGGCGGTCTTGTACTGGACCGAGTCGAGGAAGTGGCGGCGCATCCATGCCGGGCCTTCCAGCGCAGCCTGGGCATGGGCCTTGGTGTAGGGGCCCGCCTTGGCGAGAAGGGTCGCGGTGGCGACAGCGTCGTCCTCCCGCTGCGCTGCCTCGAACGTGCTGCTGAGGAAGTTGTGCACAGCTTTGGCGGTTCCGGAGTCCAGAGCATCGTTCGCCGCCTTCTTCACCGCGCGGCCGGGGTTGCCGGCCAGGATGCGGGCAATCGCCACGCGGTTGTCCATCGCAGCGGCTTCGATGACACCAATCTTAAGGAAGGTCGTCGCGGCGTCCGGGGCGTCGCTCTCCAATGCCTTCGTCGCGGCATCGGCGACGTCCGGAGACGAGATCTGGGCGAGGTAGAGGGCGGTCTCCCGGTCGTCCTGCTGCTGCGCGATCTGCCGATCGGTATCGATCCAGGCATGGATGTCGGCGTCCACGCCGGACAAGGCGAACCGCGCGGCCTCTCGTGACCAAGTGCCGTGAGAGTTCATCAGGGCAATGGCTGCCTTGCGCCCGAGGGCCGCGGCGCTACCCGCATCGCCGGCCTTCAGCGCCGACTCAGCCTTGGCGACGAGGTCCCTCGTAGCCTGCTCGGCCTGCTCGATCTGTGTGCGCCTGCCGTCGAGCTCCGCCTTCTCCTGCTCTTCGATCTGCGCCAGCAGACGGGTCTCTTCGGTCGCCTGCTTCAGGTCCTCGTCCAGACGCTGCCATTCAGCCTCGCGTGCCTTCTTCTCCACCTCCATCGCCTGCGTGACGGCTTCAGTGGCGCTATTCGCCGCCTTGGTAGCTGCGTTGGCGAACTTGGTGGACTTGTCCGCGTATTCGACACCCTGGCCCGCGTGCTTGGCAGCCCACTCGGCGGCCTCCGCAGACTTCTCCGCGTGGTCGGCTGCGTTGTTTGCCGCGTTGCGTGCATCACGGGCGGCCGAGGCTGCCGTGTTCGCCAGAGCTTGGGCCGTGCCGGCGGCATTAGTGGCGATCGAGGCGTTGGCACTCGCGATCCGTGCCTGCCTCTTGGCCTCCGCCGCCTGGGCCTGCGCCTTGCCCGCGGCTGCGGCGGCCGTGGCGGAAGCGCTCGCGGCCGCCGCAGCGTTGCGGGCTGCCGAGGCGGCAGCGGCCCCGGCATTCGCAGCCTGGTCCGAGGCCGAGGCAGCGCGGTCTGCGGCCTTTGCCGCGCTGCGAGCCTTGGCAGCGGCGTTGCGGGCCTTGACGGCGGCGTCCTTGGCGGCGGATGCCTGGGAGGCATCCTTGGAGGCGGCGATGGCGGCGCCATAGGCCTTGGCGGCGGCGGACCCAGCAGTGGCTGCGGCCTGGCCGGCGGCGGTGGCAGCATAGGCGGCGCGACGGGAAGCTTGGACAGCGGCGTGAGAGGCACGGATGGCGACACGGGCCGCGTCGGCCGCCCCTTGCGCAGCCCCCGCAGCCTTCCGCGCCGCCTTGCCGGACAGCCTCACGTCGTCCTGGGCTGCCTTGGCCTCCGCCGCAGCGGCATCGGCGGCCTTCTTGGCCTCCGCGGCAGCCGACTTGGCGCGGGCAGCGGCCTCCTCGGCCAGCTTCGTCTTCGCCTCGGCCTGCTTGCCTTCGTGTTCGACGACCGCGACAAGTTCCCCGATCGTCGCAGCTTCCTGATCACGGGCGCGGGCGATGTGCTGACCGGTGTCGAGGAACCATGCGACGTCGCTACCGGTGCCATCCAGGGCTCGCGAGGCGTACTTCTTCACCTCCGGTCCTGCCTCCACCAGGAGCTTGGACACATCGACACGCATGTCTTCCAGGCGGGCGGTGTACTGGCCTTCGGTGAGGAACTTCTCCAACGCAGGCTGGGTGTCCGCGTCCAGAGCAGCACTGCCCTCGCGGCGTACGGCCTTGGCACCGGTCGCCATCACCGTCGCGGTGGCCACCTGCAGATCTTCCCTGATGCCCGCTTTGAAGCCGCCCTTGAGGTAGTCGGCAATGGCGGCGTCGCCATCATCGAGTGCTTGGGAGGCGTCGCGCCGAGTGCCCTTACCCCCGCCGGCGAGGGAGGTGGCGACGGCAACGCGATTGTCCTCCACCGTGGCCTTGGGAAGTTCGACGGTCAGGAAAGTCTGGACGTCGGCATCGGACCCGGCCAGCGCAGCCTCCGCGGCGGCGCGAGCGGCCTTACCACCCAGCAACCACGCTTTGACAGCCTTCGCCCGGTCGGTGTCCGGCAGGTTGAAGGGGTCACCGTCGTCACCGCTGAATGGCGGGGTGTCAGCTCGGGCGGCTACAGGGTTCAAGACGAGGCTTGAGGCGGCAACGGCCGTGGTGGCCGCCAGGGTGCCTAGAACACGCCGCCTGCTCCAAAAGGTGGTGTCCACAGTGGTCCTTCGGGATCGGTGCCTGGCGGTGGCGCACCTGTGGCGGCGTCCCCCAGGCAGAGCGTTGTTGCCAGTCGCCGTCACATCCCCGGACCGGTATGCAAGTTCAGAAGGACACGACAGGTGCGCATCATGACCATATGCAAGTAAAGAACACGTTGACTACTGATAGGTCACAGTAAAGAAATGAGAAAGAACACAAAATATATTCACAACCATTTGCGGTTAATTGCCCGATTCTCGGGATGGCATCTGATGGGTGGACATGTTTGGATTTGGCGCATCCGTGACCAAATGGACCCACTGCGCGCCAAAGCTGTGCCCACTCCGGGCAGGGCCCGCGTGGAACGGCTCAACTCACCTTTTGCACGAGGGACTTGCATGAAGCTCGCACGGCGGATCACTGCCACCGGTGCGGCTGTCGCAGTTTGCGCTGCCGCGGTCGTCGCCACCACCACCTCCTCCCATGCCAGCGAATCCCGCACCCCGGTATCGGTGGCTGGCAGTCAGCTCGGTCACGCAGTCGAGGACTTCAGCTACCCAGGTGCCGACAAAATCAAGGAAGAGAAGGGGATCACCCTCAAGCGCGGCGACGGGCATATCACCCTCGCCGACTGCTCCTCTGCCACCGGGCTGTTGGAGGTGTGGTCGCGGAAGGACGACAAGGTCTGCTTCCGCACCACCGGCACCTCCGGTTACCTCACCCTGGAGATTCCCTCGGTGTTCGTCATCAAGGGCTCAGCCGATCACGCCGCTGACGTCACCCTCACCACACCCGAGGCCAAGCCGCAGGAGGTCGAGATCTCCAAGGGCGTGTGGACGCCAGTCGGAGAGTCCACTGATCTGCAGGGCCGTGAGCACGTACTGGTCGAGATCCGTACGAGCAAGTAGGCGAAAACTGCACGACGCTACACACACACTGCCGGGGACAACACATTTGCCGTCCGGTTCGCCGCTGCCATCATCTCTCCGTCCAGGCTGCCGCTTCAGCACCGCCCGACGCATACGTCAAGGTAACGGCGTGTCCTCGGCCGCTCCGCCGGTGCCGACATGCTCGCCACGCCGGTATTGACTAAGGAAAACCAACATGGATCGCCCCCGTACGCCGCTCATTCCCGCGCTGGCGGCCCTGTCCACGGCATTGATTGCCGTACCCCTGGCTGTGGCCCCGACTCCCGCTCAGGCAGTTGCCGGCGAACCCGAACTCGGCGCGACCTACGCGTTCACCGCCCGCCTGGACATCGGCAACGGGCAGCGCGCCTGCTCCGGCTCGCTGGTCGAATCGCAGTGGGTGCTCACGGCCGCCAGCTGCTTCACCGACAAGCCAGGAGGCGACTTCGCCGTCCCCGCAGGCAAGCCGAAGCTGGCGACCAAAGCCACCATCGGCCGCACCGACTTGACCACGTCATCCGGCCAGGTACGCGACATCGTGGAACTCGTCCCCCACACCGGCCGTGACCTGGTCCTGGCGAAGCTCTCACAACCCGTCACCAACATCACCCCCGTCGCCCTCACCACCACGGCACCCACCAGCGGCGAGAAGTTGCAGATCGCCGGATTCGGCCGCACCAAGGACGAGTGGGTTCCCACCAAGCTCCACACCGGGTCTCTCAACGTGGCCTCGGCCGACAACGGCACCGTCGGACTTACCAGTGAGAACCCCTCTGACGGGAGCGTCTGCAAGGGAGATGCCGGCGGCCCCACCCTCCGCAAGAACGGCGGCCGGCTCGAACTCGCCGCCGTCCACAGCGCCACGAACGAGGGCGGGTGCTTCGGCTCGGACGACGCCCAGAGCAAGACCGCCGAAACCCGCCTAGACGACATCCACGCATGGGTCCAGGCCAGCGTCGCACGATGGTCGCTGAAGGCGGCCGCGAACAACAAGTACGTGACCGCCGAGTTCAACGAAACCGGAAACCAGCGCGGCAAACTGCGGGCCCGCAGCGACGCGACCGGTCTGTGGGAACAGTTCACCCTGCACACCAACGGCACGGACACCGTCAGCCTCCGGTCCGTGAACGAGAAGCTCTACGTCAGCGTCGAGGTCGACGACGGCGGAACACACGAAGGAATGCTCCGCGCCCGCTCCGCCACGGCAGGCGGCTGGGAGCGGCTTCAGCTGAAGTTGGTTCCCCAGACCGGTGGCAGCTATGGGCTGAAGTCGATGCAGAACGGCAAGTACGTCACCACCGAGGCCAAGGACCCCGGCGCCGACAACGGCCTCCTGCGGGCCCGTGCCGACAAGATCGGCGACTGGGAACGCTTCACCTTCCACCGCGCGGACAACTTCCCGATCATGAACCCGGACAGCACGGTGCCCACACCCGTACCCACCGCATCGGTTCCGTCCAACCGTTGACAAGGTCCGAGCCGTGAAGCCGTCACAAGTCCCCTGGGGCAAGCCACGCTCCAGGAAACTCTTTGGCACCCACGACGGGAGATTCGGCTCTGACCTGCCGGCCTGCCTCCTCGTGGTGGCGGTGGCCGGCATCCCGGTCCTCGGGATGAAGCTGTCCTCACGGGTGACGGCAGTGATCGCCGGCATCAAGGTCACCGCCGACCGCCGCCTTCCCACCGCGGGCCGCCCCGCCGTGCTGTCACTGCCAGCGCTTGGCGAGGCCGGTCAGTGACCGCACCGCCTTTTGGATCCGGCTGTCGTCGTCCCGCACCGACCGGCTGAACTCGGCGTGCAGGAAGGGCACTTCGGCGGCGGCTGCGGCCCGGCCCTGCACGTTGGTTCGGCCGGCCAGCTTGCACTGCCGCGCCCAGGCCCGGCAGACGCGCAGCTCCTCCTTGCGCAGTGCGCCGGCGAACGCTCGGCCGTCGGCCCGGCCGTACTCGCCCGCCCCGGTGGAGGCGATCACGTCGAAGCCGGGGGCGGACTCGTCTGCGAAACCGTGCAGCTGGACGCCGGGCAGCTTCCGGCCGCCGAGGGTCTTGACCACCGCGTGGAAGACGGTGTCCTGCCGGTGGGCGACGTCCTCCGTGCCGTCGCGCCCCACCATGCGGTGGGCGCCCGCCAGGACCAGGACGCCGCCCGGTGCGGTCCGTATGAGCCGGGCCGCCGGCACTTCGGTGCGGGCGTCGGCGACGGGGTGCGGCACCTGGACCGACCACTTCGGCCGGCCGCTCAGCTCGACGTAGACGCGTCCCCAGCCGCGGGCCCGGTCCGCCCCCTCACCGTCCTTCTCGGCGACCTCGGCGACCTCGGCGACCTCGGCGACCTCGGCGAAGCGCCGACCGGAGGGGCGGTCGGTGAGTTCCGTCAACGTGTAGCCGTAGTCGTCCAGTTGGCGGGCGGCGTCGCGGCGGCGGCCGTCGAGCAGGAGGCGGACGCCGTCGGCGATCGCGGTCCGCTCGTGACTGTCGGGCGGGCGGTAGTGACGCCGCTGGTCGAGCGTCGAAGTGAATGCGGTGATCTGCGCTTCGAGATCGACGCCCGCGTCCGGTTCGGCGCGCTGGGGCGGGGGCGGCGCGCCGCAGGCCGAGGTGACCAGCGTCACTGTCACGGCAACCACTCCCACCTTAAGGAGAGTTGCCAGAGGTGGCAATGATTTTGTAAAGAAGTTGTTCATATGGTGATAAGAATAGTGGCGTGATAAGCCGTTCCACCTGATTTCGCCCCCTTCGCGGCGCCGCACTCGTGCTCGCTGTGGGCACCACCGCAAGCTGTGGGCTGCTTCCTTCGGGAGGGGCGCAGGGCGACGCGGCGTCGCCGGCCTTCACGCTCGCGGCCGCGGGCGACATTCTCCTCCACCCCCAACTCACCGACCAGGCACAGCGGGATGCGGGCGGCACCGAAGACAGCGGGCGGGCACCAGACTTCACCAAGATCATGGCGGGTGTGGCCCCTGTGCTGCGCAAGGCCGACCTGGCGATCTGCCATATGGAGCCGGTCGTCGGCCGGCCGAAGGGCCCGTTCCAGAGCTACCCGGACTTCCTCGTCCCGCCGCAGATCACCACCGCGATCAAAGGTGTCGGCTACGACTCCTGCTCGACCGCCTCCAACCACACCCTCGACCACGGACCGGCCGGGGTGCGCCGCACCCTGAACGCCCTGGAAGCGGCCGGGCTGCGGCACACCGGCTCGGCCCGCAGCCGCGCGGAGGCCGAGAAGCCGCTCGTCATCGACGTCAAGGGCGTCAAGGTCGCCCAGCTGTCCTTTGCCTTCGGCTTCAACGGGCGCGAGGTCCCCAAGGACAAGCCCTGGCTGGTCAACCAGACTTCCTTCAGCAAGATCGCGGCCGCTGAACGCGCCGCCCGCAAGGCCGGCGCCGAGGTCGTCGTGCTCAGCATCCACTGGGGCCGTGAGCATCACCCGGAAGCCAGCGCGACGCAGGTGGAGATGGCCCGGCGGATCGCCAAGGAGACCGGCATCAACCTGGTCATTGGCCACCACGCGCACGTCGTCCAGCCGATGGAGAAGGTGAACGGCACCTGGATCGCGTACGGCCTGGGCAATCAGCTCGCCCGGCACGACGTACCGTCCGGGCTCACCGAGGAAGGTGCCATCGGCTGGTTCCAGTTCACCCGCCGTGACGGCGGGTGGGACGTCGCGGCCCGCTTCGTACCGACCCTGGTCGACATCCCGCCGGAAGAGAGCCCGTCCGACGACGAGGAACCGTCGGACGCCTCCGGGCGGGAGCCGGGGGAGACCGGCGACCACCGGCTGGTCGACGTGGCCGGCGCGCTGCGCGACGACCTGCGGCTGACCGACCGGCAACGCTCCCGCTACCGGCTCGCGTTCGAACGCACCGAGGGGACGCTGCTCACAGGGGCGCCGCCAAGGACGGCCTGGAGCCACTCACCGACCTGTCCGGCTGAGCTGCCGGCCCCGGACCGCCGCGGGACGGCTCACCCGCGCCCGCCACCGGCTCCCGTACCCCTCGCCCCGCGCCCCCGTCTCTTCCTGTCTCCCCTCCTGTCGTCCTTTCCGGAAAGGAAAACCTGGTGGTCGCTTCGCGTGCGAAGCGACGGCGAAAGGCCCGCCGCAGGGCCGATATGTCGTTGCTGGGCGGTATCCGCCCGCCCATCGCGGTGCTGTCGGCGCTGCTGCTCGCCCTGGCCGGCCTCACCGCCGTCGGCCTCGGCGGCTTCGGCCAGGAGAGCGTCCCCAAGGCGGTGTTCACCTCCCAGCAGCACTTCGCCGAGGACGGCGCCATCGCGCTGCGCGCCTCACTGGACGAGGGCATCACCGATGTCCAGCGCGCCGCCGCACTCGCCTCCGCGGGGCCCCCGGCCGAGGCGGACGAGGTCCTGGACACGCTCGGCAACGCCTACGACAAGTGGCGCGGGATGGCCGTCGTCGACATCGCCACCGGCAAGCTGCGCGCCGCACGCGGCGAATCGCTGCCGCTGGCGGCGATCGACCGGAAGAAGCTCACCGGACACGACGGCCTCGCCCCGCGCACGGTACGGCTGCGCAACGGCGAGACCCGGCTGCTCTCGCTCGCCCTGCTCTCCTGGAAGGGCAGACCCCAGCAGCTCCTGGTCACCTCCAGCAGCTTGAAGGTGCCCGGCATCAGCCTGGGCGCGTTCCGTGCCATCGCCGTCGTCGACGCGAAGGGCACGGTCCTCAGCAGCGACGGCGTCCCGGAGCCCGAGCAGGTGCTGACCGCCCTCCAGCGCAAGAACGTCAACCGCTCCGAGCGGCAGCTGAAGGCGTTCGCCGGCACTGCCGCGGTCAAGGCGGCACAGCCACCGGTCACGGCCAAGGATCTCGGCGAGGGCGGCTTCCCCGGTGTCAGCGGAAGCCTGACCGGCAACGCCCACGCGGGGGAGCAGGCCGTCGCCGGCTACGCCACCCTCGCCGCCCCGGACCCCAAGGAGCGCTCCACCGTCACCGGCCTCGGCCTGACGGTGGTCGCGATGGTTCCGGTGACCAAGGAGGCCGGGGCCACCACCGACTCGCTGTTCGGCCTGCTCGCCGCGGCCGCGCTCATTCTCATCGGTGTACTGACCGTCGCGCTGCTGCTGGGCACCGTCCAGCGGCCGCTGCTCCGGCTCTTCCTGGAGAGCCGCGGCCTCACCCGGGGCGACCTCGCACGGCCGGTGCGCGTCCCCCGGTACGGCGAAGCGGCCCGGATCGGCCGGGCCCTGGAGAGCCTGCGCGGCCAACTGCTCCGCGAACGGCCGGGACCGGGGCCGGACGAGCCACGCCGTGCGGCCACCGACCCGACGCCCGCACCGCCCGAGGCGGCCCGCCCGCGCCGCGTCCCCGGCGCCCGTCTGCTGCGCCGCATCGGCACCTGCGGCCTGCTGGCCTTCTGCGCCCGCCTCCTGCTGGCCTGGTCCGTGCCGCTGAGCTTCCTGCTCAACCGCACCGACGGCACGGCCACCGTCCCGCAGCAGATCGTCAACGACCAGCGCGAGCGCACCGATACGCTCGCCGACCGGGTCCGCCGCGCGCTCAACGAGGGCCACGCCGACCTCTCCTCGGTAGCCTCGCTCATCGACGACGACACCACGTCCGGCCGGATGCGCGCCCTCCTGGACCGGACCATGACCGAGCACCCGCGCTACCGGTCCCTGTACGTGCTGGACGCCGACGGCGGAGTGCCGGCCCGGACGGGCGAGGATCCGCGCGCCGACGCCAAGGGAAAGGACGGGAAGAAGGCGCGGCCCGAGGTGCAGATCGCCGTCGTCAACAACCACGGCAAGGAGCCGGTGATCGTCGGGACTGCGGACGTACCGGGCCGCGAAGGCGCCACCGTGGTCGGCGAGTTCCGTATCGAGTTCCTCAACGCACTGCTCAAGCGGCCGGGGCTGGGCCAGGTCCGAGTGGTCGATGCCGACCACCGGGTCATCGGCGGCAACAACGGCTACCGGGCCTTTCAGGACCTGCCCGCCGAGCGGCTCGACCGGCTGGTGGAAGCGGTCAATCTGAAGGCCGGTGTCTCCGCGCGGGCCGGCAGCGTCCTCTTCCGCGCCGGTGACGGTGCGAAGGTCGCCGCGGCCGCCGCCTGCCTCGGCTGGCTGCACATCGTCGTGGTGCGCCCGCTGCGCGCGCTGGCCGGCCAGGCCGGGGCGGTCGCCGCCGGCGACCGCCGTACGGTGCTCTACCCCCGCCACCACGACGAGGTCGGCGCCGTCACCCGCAGCCTGGAGCTGATCCGGCAGCAGCTGCCGGTCCGCTCCACGCACGACGGCGCCCCCCGCGCAGACAAGGAACTGAACGGCCGTGCTCTTCCTCTACCTCGTCCTCGTGGTGTGCGGCGCCGTCCTGCTGGTCGCCGGCATCGTCGAACAGCGCAGGCACTTCGACAACCTCGCCCGTATCCCCACCCGGGTGCTGGTCAACGGCATCCGGGGCAAGAGCTCGATTACCCGGCTGTGCGCGGGCGCGCTGCGCGGCGGTGGGCTGACCACCGTCGCCAAGACCACCGGCACCGCGGCCCGGTTCATCCACCCGGACGCCACCGAGGAGCCGGTCTACCGCAAGTTCGGCATCGCCAACGTCGTCGAGCAGATCGGCATCGTGCGGCGCGCCGCCGCCTACCACCCCCACGCCCTGGTGATCGAGTGCATGGCCGTCATGCCGGCGCTCCAGGAGATCAACCAGAGCAAGCTGATCCGCTCCACCATCGGCGTGCTGTGCAACGTCCGCGAGGACCATCTGGAGGAGATGGGCCCGACGCTGGACGATGTGGCGCGTTCGCTCTCCCGCGCGATGCCGGAGGGCGGCATCTGCGTGACGGCGGAGCGGGAACGGTTCGCGATCCTCCAGGAGGAGGCGGACGCCCGCGACTGCCGGCTGGTCTACGCCGACCCCGACACCGTCACCGACGAGGAACTGCGCGGCTTCAGCTGGTTCACGTTCAAGGAGAACGTCGCCATCGCGCTGACTGTCGCCGAACTCCTCGGCGTCGACCGGGCGACCGCGCTGCGCGGGATGTACGACGCCCCGCCGGACCCCGGGGTGCTCTCCGTCGAGCGGTACCGCACCCCGGAGGGCAAGCGGCTGCGGTTCGCCAACGTCTTCGCCGCCAACGATCCCGAGTCCACCCGGATGAACATCGACCAGCTGCTGCAACTGGGCGCCATCCAGCGGCCGTTGAACGTGGTCATCAACTGCCGTCCGGACCGCGTCGAGCGCAACGGCCAGATGGGCCAGATCATCCCGCACCTCGCGCCGGAGCGGGTCCTGCTGATCGGCCACCCCACCAAGAGCGCCCTGGACACGATGCCCGCCGAGTGGCGGCCGCGTGCGGTGGACCTCGGCGGCGAACGCCGTGCCCCGGAAGCGTTCATGACCGAGCTGCTGGGACACCTCGGCGACGGCTCCTCACTGGTCGCCATCGGCAACATCCACGGCCAGGGCGAGGTGCTCCTGGAGCAACTGGCCGATCTCGCCCCGGACGAGGCACGAGAGACGCCCCTGGACGAGCCGAGGCGCGATGGTGGCGACGCCCTCGCCCCCGGTCACGCCCCGGCCCCCGCTCCCGTTCCCGCCCCGGGCCTCGCCCCCGCCTCGCCGACCCCGTACACCCCGTACACCCCGTACGCGAACCAGCCGCCCTACATGCCGCACGAGACCCCCACGGCCCACCCGCGCCACCCAGCCCCGTACGGGCACCCTGAGCGCCCCCCGGCGCCGTACAACCCGCAGTCGCCCGCAGAGCCGTGGCACAGCCCAGGAGAGACCCGTTGATCCCCGCCGTCCTCACCCCCGAGATCGCCGCCATCGGTATCGCCCTGGGTCTGCTGTTCTCGCTGGTCTGTTACCTGACGACCAATCTCTCGCCGGGCGGCATGATCACCCCGGGCTGGCTCGCGCTGACCCTGGTGGAGGACCTCCAACTGGTCTCAATGGTCGTCGGCGTCACCGTCCTGACGTATCTCGCCACGCTCCTGGTGCAGCGGCACGTGATCCTGTACGGCAAGCGGCTGTTCGCCGCCGTCGTCCTGCTCGGTGTATCCCTCCAGGCGACCCTGCTCTTCATCCTCCAGCGCGAGTTCCCGCTGATGTACTCCAACCAGACCCTGGGCTTCATCGTCCCCGGCCTGATCGCCTACCAGCTCGTCCGCCAGCCCAAGGGCGCCACCCTCCTCGCCACCGGCTCGGTCACCCTCGTGAACTACGTCGTGATCACCGCCGGCATCCTGCTCGGCGCGCTGCCGTCCGCCTGATCCCAAGAACGGAGCCGACTCCGCCATGACCACCACGAACAAGCGCCGCAGGAACCGTGTGCTGCACGCCGCCACGGTGATCGCCCTGCTGACCGGCAGCGCCGTACTGACCGTCGCCCTGCGCGACGAGCAGCAGGCCAAAGTCCCCGCCGTACAGGCGATCACCGACATCCAGCCGGACAGCAAGCAGCCGGCCGCCGGGGAGCAGCGCTGGGAGCGGCTGGCCAACCCCGCCCGCTGGGTACTGCGCGACAGCGCCGGCAAGGTGCTCGCCACATTCACCGACGGCGCCCGTACGGCCACCCTGACCGGCCCCAGCCGCACCTTCACCGAGGCCGCGCACACCAAGTCCCGGGTCGTCACCGAGGACTGGGTACGGCTGATGCCGGAGAAGTGGCGGGCCGGGGCCGAGACCGCGCCGTGGTTCACCAAGTGGTTCGCCGAGAACCGCTCCAGCACCGCGGAGGACATCTTCGCCATCGCGTTCCAGTACGTCCACGGAGCGCCGGTGAAGAAGGACGGCAACGGCATCGCCTACGCGGGCGACGCCAACTTCGGGCCGCTCAACCCCAACGGCAGCTCCGGTGCCGACCTGCGCCTGGAGCAGTCCGACTTCTACGACTACCTCGGCATCCCGTACACCTTCCGCGACGGCACCCGCACCTGCCGGAGGCCGCCCGCGCCCGTTCCATGGACTGCTCCGGATTCGTCCGCACGGTCTTCGGCTACCGCGCCCGCTTCCCGCTGATGGCCACCGACAAGGCGGGCAACGGCCTGCCGCGCACGGCCAACGGCATGGCCCGCTCGAAGACCGGCATCGACGTCATCCCGCTCAAGGGCGCCGCCCCACGCTACGACCGGCCGGCCTCGATCGATGTGCTGCAACCCGGCGACCTGGTGTTCTTCTGGCTCGACACCCGCACCAAGGAACGACTCGACCACGTCGGCATCTACCTGGGCCACGACACCGACGGACACCGGATCTTCCTCTCCAGCCGGGAAGAGGTCAACGGCCCCACCATCGGCGACAAGGGCGGCGCCTCCCGCCTGGACGGCAACGGCTACTACGCCGACCTGCTCCGCAGCGCCAAGCGCCTCTAGGGACCGTCCGAGGGGCCAGGTGACCGGCCCACCGGCGGCCCGTTCCCTCCGGCGTGCGGCGGCGTGACCTTACGGACACGCAGTGGCGGATCGGATTCAGCCGCGCGGCGAACCTGAGTGACAACCTCCTCCGCGGCGCTCTCACGCTGACTCTGGCCCACCCAACCGCCGAACGTCCGGTGGCCACCAGCGTGGGGGGTGCCACCGACCCTGCTCAGCGTCGACGCCACTCCGCTCGGGCTCGCGCCTGCGCCCCGGAAGCGACGAGGCGGGCCGGGCCCGCAACAAGGCAGTGAACGCCATGGCGGCTGCCCGCGCCGAGCCGCTGCGGCGGTACGCCGCCGACGTGTTCGCACGCATCAGCACCGTCTTGCCGGAGGATCCCCTCGGCAATATCACGGTCGCCGGGCTCGACCACTGCCTCCAGCCCACCGTGCCCGGCTTTGAATACCCGCGCAGGGACGTGCCGGACTCCTTGCGGATCAGCGGCGCACTCCCGGCCGCCGGCAATGGCGGCGTGCACACTGACCGGCGGCTGGCAGGGCTCTCCAGCACGGGTCCGGTCGCCCACCAACTCCGGAAATTGGAAGAGTGTGGGTTGATCCGGCGAGCCGGCCGACGCTGGCGATCGGTTCGCCTCGTCCTCTGACGGCGCCGACCGTACGCAGTGCGAACGGACGTCGGCGTTGAGGACTGGCGTGTGTCGGGCCCTTTGCAGCGAGATCACCCTCCGCCGCAAAGCGTGTGCCTACCCGCACAGGGCCATCAGGCGCCAGGGTGCGCTCACGGTGTGCAGCGCTGACAGCATGCGGTCCGACCCTCGACCCCCATCGGCCGGACTGGCCGAATCCTGCCCCCACTGCACACTGGAACCTCCACCGCCGCCAAACCACTCCCCCAACAGAGGGCCCCGCGAAAGAGCAGCCATTCCCCGCTCCATGGCGACCGATCTGGCAGTCAGGGCGACGAACTCGACCGCCGTCCCTCGACCAGCGGCACACGGTAACTACGCGGCCGTGAAGCTGACGCGCAGCAGGCCGTCTGTGGCTCGGAGGTTGTCAGCGGTGCGGATGCGGACCTCAAGGTTGCTGCCACCGTGACGGCCCACCCCGCGCAGGTCGCGGGTGAACCCAGGTCGCAGCTCGATCTTCTCCGGGTGAAGCCGGAGGCCATGCCGATCATGCGGGACCGGCTCCCGTCGACAGCCTCGGCCGCCTCGTCGCCCAGTACGCGCCGGACCAGGGCCTCAAGCCGATCTCCCGGCCCGCAACGATGCTCGGACCTACCCAAAAGCGACGCCCCCCGCCGCCGGATCATACGCACGGAGCGGCAGTCGCCCGCGCAGCTCATTCGGGACGAGAGGTCGAGGGTTCAAATCCCGTCACCCCGACCGGGGGCCATTGGGGGAGCCGGACTCGGGACACGGCTCCCAAAACGCTGACACAGGTGCCACCACTCCTTGACGGACGGGGCGCGTGGAGACTGATCCGGCCGACCATCACAGCCTGGAAAGGCAAAGTCCGGCCAGGCAGGCGTCACACAAGCCCGAACTAGAGGGCCCACTCGCCCGTCATACCGAACGGAACGTGGCCCCAGCAAAGGCGAGTTCGCCAGGCACTCCTCGAACGCCTCCTCCGTTTCTCCCGAATCGACGGAGTCGGGTGCCACACTGGCAATGGCTTCACTTCGGGGGTCACTCCGCAAGCCGTGCGAGCGCCGAACGGCGCAGGCACGCGACAGGACTGGGAATCGCCCAGTACTGATCGTCTCGCACGTCCAGAGACTCGAATGAAGCCAACCGACGATCAAGGGAACGTGGGCGTGACCCCCTCGTCCTCATACACCACGCGAGCCGTGGTCTGAGGAGGAGCGCCGTGGAACCCCACGACGAGATCGAAAACGTGCTCCAGCCGGACGCCCTGCTCTGGGCAATGGAGCCCCTCGGCCCACCCTTGGGTGAGGCCGCGTGCAGTTCCTGGGATTCCAGGCGATTCCCCACCCCGCAGGAGCAGCAGGCGGCGTTCGACGGGGAGCCGACCGTGCCGGAGCGGGGCATCCCGCAGGCCCGAGCGATGTGCCGTACGTGTCCCCTGCTGGAGAGCTGTCGCCGCTACGCCCAGGACAGCCGGGACGAGCATGCGTTCCTGGCCGGGGCGACCGTCGACGAGCGACGCAAGAAGTGGAGGAAGACTGGCGAGATCGCCAAGCGGCGTCGCCGGGTAGCCGAGCTCCACGCCCTGCACGTGCCGACAGCCACCATCGCGCAGCTGCTCCAGTGCGGCGAGAGCTCGATCCGCAGCGACCTGCGCAAGCTCGGGAAGGGCCGCTCGCACCTGCCCCCCACCGCCTGAGATGACCGACCGCCGGCGGATCAACCACACCGTCGGCGGCCCCGCCCGGGGCCCTTTGTCGGCCCACCCGTGCACCCCCTCAGACCGATCACCGCACTCACGGAGGACAACGTGCCAGATCAGGACGACATCGAGTACGACGGGACGACCGAGGACGTGGGGGAGGCCGACGCCGTGGACGACGAACTCGAGACAGAGGAGGAGACGGAACAGGACAGCGCGGCGATCTGGTCACGGTTCGGCGACAGTGACCTGCCGACGTTGCCGAAGATGGCGGCCGTGAGCCGCGCTGCCACGGCGGGCACGGAAGCTGGACTGCCTCCCGACTTCGCCACCGCATTGGCCCACGCCTCTGTCGACCCCAGCGAACTCAGGTCGCTACTGCGTCGTCCGACACAGGTCAACATCGCTGGAGGCGTGATCGAGGCGATCGACCTTGACCTCTACGTGCCCGGCCTAGTACCGCTGCCCACCAACAACCGCACGATGGAAAGGAGGGTGTACCCGGCGGCTGGCGCAGAAGGGTATGCCGGACCATTGACCGGCCCCCGCTCCGCGTCCGGCAAGACCACCACGCTCTGGATCGAGGGCGAGGACGTCAGCCACGTGCAGGACGAGACAGAGCGGGCCCGCGAGTTCATCCTGGCGAACAACAACCTGCGCGAGTCCATCGCAGCGCGTGGCATCGCCATGCCGGTAAATGTCGTCTTCTTCCAGCTGCGGCACCGCGACAGTGAACCGTCCATGCCCCTCCTGGGGACCGCTGACGGTTCCAGTCGCATCACCAACGCCCATCAAGTCCTGGGGCTCACCGACCCACAGACGCACTACCACTTCCCCACGAACCGCGACGACTACCGACGCTTCATCGGCTCCATCAGCGAGGCCGACCCCGAGGCGTTGCGTCCCGCCGCTCGTCGGCGACTCATTAGACAGCGCAACGCGTTGATCACACCGGCCCGCGTCTTTCTGCGCTTCACCCCGACCAGGGAGGGCTACGATTACGCGCGCGCCGTCAACGCCTTCGTCGGCATGCTCCACGTTGATCCTCCGCGGCCGTGGAGCCAAACGGGCAAGCTGGAAGCCATGGCCGAAGCGGTCTTGGACGTGCTCCGCGGGGCAGACGTACTCGACGACCCCGTCCACGACTACCTCGCAGGTCTTCTCACCCCAGAGCAAGCCGAGGACGAGGGACTCCCCGTCGAGCGAGACGAGCAGTCCGCCTTCGTCCTCGCTGCCCTGCTTCGGGAGCATCATCGCGACCTCGTCGAACGAGGAGTTCGAGACGTAACCGCCAAGAAGAGTGTCAGCGCTAGTCGGAGAACGGACGTGATCGCAGAGTTGGCTCTCCGGCCCACCCGGAGCATCGCCACCACCCTGGAGGCGAAAGACGCCGAGCGCCAGCGGGCAGAGCGGATGCGGGCCGCATATTTGCGCTGTGCCCGGCTGACCCGGTACGCGACCGTGGAGTGGAAGGTCACCGGCCGGTCCCCCGAGGATCTCCTTGAGGCAGCGCTGGAGGAACTCCGGGGTGACCCTGCCGGCTCACATCCCGACCCGAGTCACTGGGTTAACCGCCTGGAGTTGGCGGCCGTAGCCCAGTATCACCTCACGGCCTGGGGTGGGCTGCGACGTGAAGTCATGGGCAACACCGGCGCGGACAAGCGCGGCCCGCAACAAATCCTGGACGCAATGCTCCGCAATGAGCAGGGCTTGCGGCTACTCGCCCAAGCGATCATCGATGGACGGGCTGGAACACACCCTCGTCGCGTCACGAAGAGCGGAGACTTCCAGCGCGGCATCCGGGACGAGTACGGGAGCTGGCACGAAGATCCTTCGGGCAAGCCTATGCCGATCGAGGACGAATGGTTGCGGTACGAGGTCTACGCCACGGGTACTACGCTGCCGCGGCCCGTCACACCGCCCAACGAGACTCCTCGGATGAAGGCGACGCGGCTGAAGAGCCAGATCGCCCAGTACATCGAGCGGCTCAATCTGGATGTCGACGAGCTAGCCAACGTGGAGGAAGCGCTAGGCGGGCCGCTCCTCGATAGGGAAGGATGGGCGAAGCCAAATGAACTCCTGAATCACCTGATGGGCGCCCACTCGCAGATCGGCTACTGGGCACGAGTCGCCGAGCGCCAGATGCCCCGCTCCAACGGATAGCACGTCACCGGAGGGAGCGCTCCTCATGGTTCCATCCAGCGCTCCCCGCTTCATCGACAGTCGAGAGCCCTCTCATCCGGGGCCCCGATCCGGCCTACACCTGACAAGTAGTGCATCGAGGGCCGCCTCCCACTGCTCGGTGAGGCCGAGCATGAGGCGCTTGCGCATGCCTTTGGTGACGTGGGCATAGCGTGTGGAAACCGAGCCGTCGAGATGACCCTTGCGTTCATCCATGAGAACTTTCTCGGCACCCAGGCCGTCCACCATCGTCCGATGGGTGTGCCGGAGGCCGCGGGGGAGACCCTTCGCGATCGGGAGCCAGACGTCGGCTCGCTCGCTTGCGCCACGGCCCCGCATGGGGACTCCGGTCCACAGCTCGCCCAGGATTGGGACCGGCCACGCCTCCTGCGGAGCCTTCTTCGGGGACCAGCCAGAGACCGCAGGGGTGAAAAACCAGGTGGCGAAGCCGTTTCGGCACCAGTGCGCCGCGTGCCCCGACACCGTGCCACCCCGCACGAACCCCACGTCCGCGATGGCCTGCTCCACCCGCACCTGCGTGGCCTCGGCGACACGGTCGGAGTGGTTGAGGACGTTGGACACCGTCCCCGTGGAGACTCCGGCACGGCGCGCGACGTCGACAAGCTTCGCGGCCTGGTGCCCGCCGTCCGAGCCGCACCCTGCCCGCGGAAGACGTAGGTCGTGCCGTGACAGGGGCAGGGAGTCGGCTTCGTGCGGGCGACGTAGTTGGCGACCAGGGCGGGCAGCCAGTCCATCGAGTCGATGGGGCGGTAGCTGTCGCCCTTGGGTGAAACGTGCACCAGCTCGCCGGTGTCCAGCTCGTACAGCTGCCACTCGACACGGACAGAACCGGGTCGGGCGAACTCGGTTTCCAGGCCGACGATCTCGCCCCAGCGCATGCCGGCATATCCCTTGAGGGCCACGCCGACGAACTCGTCGTCACGACCGGAGAGCAGACCGGCTCACCGCCTGGCTGCAGCCGCTGCATGCGCAGGCGATGGGCGTGAAGCCGCCCATGCCGGTCGAGAACCGCGCGGCGGACCTGGCCCGGTTCGGCTGCCCGCCCGCGGCCCGAACGCCCTCGCGGCCGACGCCCGCACCGCGGGCATGCGGGCATCGGTGGTGCCGACGGCGCGGATGTCGGGGCGGGCCCGGTATGGGGTGGGGGCGAAGGCGCCGACGTTGCAGGATCTGAGCGCAGTCGGGGTCCGAGCCGTGGTGGTGGCGGTCCGCGGCTCGGTCTTGTCCGTTCGTGTGTGGTGTGTTTGCGGGACGTGAGTGAGGCGTTGCCGGGACGTCAGCGGCCCCGGGAAAAGTGGTGTCCACACCGCGGGAACGGTCAAAGGAAAGTCCCGCACGAATCG
>NZ_JAJCXB010000048.1 GCF_020564935.1 Streptomyces pinistramenti | reverse complement strand
CCACCGACACCACCCCCACCCCTTCGGACACGGCCACCACCCCCGGCAAGTCCGCCACCCCCGGCACGGTCACCGTCACCGGCACCCTCCGCTGCCCCGACCACCCCGGCGGCTGCGACGTCTGGATCACCCTCGTCAACGCCCGCGGCAAGCGCCGCGCCGCCAGCCGCGCCACCAACGGCCGCTACCGCCTCACCGCCCTGCCCCCCGGCAGCTACACCCTCATCGCCTCCGGCTCGACCCACCCGCCCCGCGCCGAATTCCTCTCGGTACGACAGGGGCCGGGGGAGCTGCGGCACGACATCGAGTTGGAGCGGGTGGGGAGGGGGTAACCGAAGGCGCGTGGCCGCACCGGGTGGGCCAGGACCTGGCCCACCCGGTGCGGCATGTTCTCCCCTTGCCTGTTGGCCGAATCAGTACCCTCGCCCCGGTGCGGACCTGCGAGACTGCGGGCGGACACGCGGACATGACGAACGGAAGCGGACGGGGGGCGGCCGCATGGGTTCGGTCGACGACGGGGCGTCGGTCAGCAACGTGATCACGGGCGGCACGTTCATCGGGGACAGCATCCAGGCCCAGAACGTGATTTTCCACCAGTACCAACAGCCGGACAGGCGGCCGCGGTACACACCCAACGCGGCCCCCGCGCCGCCGGGCTTCCTCGCCGACCGCGACCGCATCCGCGCCCGTCTTGACGCAGCCGTCGCCGGCCTCGGCCGCCGTTCGTCCCCGCTCGTCGTGGCCCTCACCGGCCCGCCGGGTGTCGGCAAGACCGACCTGGCCCTCTACTGGGCCAAGGGACGGAACCAGGACTTCCCGGGCGGAGTGCTCTACGTCGACATGAGCCCGTCCGGCGCGTTCACGCCCCGCGACACCGCCGGGGCACTGGAAGCCCTCCACACCCAGATCGGCACCCGACGGGACGAACTGCCCGGCGACGTGTCCGCGTTGAGCGCGTACTACCGCACGCTCACCTCCGCCGATCCGTACCTGGTGTTTCTCGACGGCGTGGTCAACCCGGGCCAGGTCAGGGAGCTGCTGCCGGGACATCCGGCGAGCTTGGTCCTGGTCACCAGCCGCAACGAACTCGGCGGACTGCGCCAGACCTTGGAAAGGCCCGCGCTCATACCGGTGGACGTACTGGACGACGCCTCGTGTGAACAGGTCTTCCTGCACTACGCCGAGACGGACGGCGGCGCCCTGTCACCCGAGCACGCGGACCGGCTGAGCGAGGTGGTCGCCACCTTCCGCGGATGGCCGGCCGCGGCACGCGTCGCCGGAGCCCGCGCGGCCGACCTGCCGGCCGGCGGCGACCTCGGCGCGCTGTTCCGCCCTCACACCGCGCAGTCGTCCGGCTCACAGCCGTACTCCGTATCGGAGGAGGAACCTGCCATGAACCCGCACTTCGCGGCGTCGTACGGGGCGCTCGACCCGCTCGCGCAACGCGTCGTACGCGCCCTCGGCCGGCATCCCGCACGCGAGTGCGCCGACGAGCTGATCGACGCCCTGGCCGGGGGAGCGGCACCCGGCGTGTCCGTCAGAAGCACCCTGCTGGCCGCCCAGTTCCTGGAGCGCCCCGAGCCCGGCCGGGTCCGCCTGAGCGGTGCCGTCCACGACTGGGCCGGCACGCTGGCGCCGGAGAACCCCGCGGAGGAATCCGAGCTGCCGGCCACGCAGGCGAGCTGGTACCTCCACCGCGCCGCGGCCGCCGCCTACCTGGTGTCGAAGCGCTGGCGCATCGGGAGCCTCTTCGTGCACCCCGCCCTTCTGAACGGGGTCTTCGCCTCGGAAGCGCAGGCACTCGACGCGATGGAGGCCGACCTGGAGAACGCCGTCGCCATGGCACGGACACTCCACGAGGCACAGCGTTACGGCGAGGTCTGCGAACTGACCGAAGCCCTGCGCGAGACCTTCTTCCGCCGCAAGCACCCCACCCTGTGGACCGAGTCGGCACGGCTGGGTGCCGAGGCGGCCGAGCGGCTGCTCGACGACGCCCGGGACGAGGCCGCCCGGCAGAGTGCCTGGCTGCTGCTGGCCCGGATGCGCTTCGAGCTGGCCTTCGCCCACTTCGACCGTGGCGGGGAGCCCGGTCTTGCGGCGGCGCACCGCCACTACACGGAAGCCCTGGACGCCGCGCAGCACGCGGGCCACGCGCGGACGCGGTCGTCGGCACTGGAAGGGCTGGGGATGGTCGCCCTGGAGCGGGAACGGCCCCTGGACGCAGGCGAGTTGTTCCAGCAGGCGCTCCAGGCCCTGGGCGGCATCGACCACCCCAGGGGCCGGGCGCTGCTGCACTACCACCTGGGACGCGCGGCCACCGCCGCCCACCGGCACGAGGAGGCCGCCGAGCGCCTGCTGGACGCCCGCCGCCGGTTCGCCGACCTCTCCGACCACTACAACGAAGCCCGAGCCCTCACCCGGTACGCACAGGCGTGCCTGGCGGCCGGTGACCCCGACGAGGCGGTGCGCCGGCTGGACGAGGCCCTGCCACTCTTCGCCGGACGCACCGCCCCGAAGGAAGAGGCCGACGCCCGTCTCGTACGGGGCGATGCCTACCGGTCGAAGGGCGAGAGCGAACGGGCGCGCGCCGACTGGCAGTCAGCGCTCGACACCTACGACGCGCTCGGCAGCCTCTGGTCCCGCGTCGCCCGCAGCCGGCTCGACGAGCTTTCGCAGGGAAAGTAGCGCGGACGGCAGCCCCTCGCCGGCGCGCACCTCGACCACTCCCTCCCACCCCTCGTCGTACCGCGCCAGGCAGGCATACAGCGCCGACGCCGCGAGGGACGGAGCGGCCCACCACGGCTGGACCGTCCAGCTCGCCGTGTACCCGCCGCCGTGCCGCAGCCACAGTCTGCAGGGTGCCCCCGCCGACGCCGCCGCGACGATCAGCCAGCAGCCCGGGTGGCGAGCGAACAGCGCGTCGGGCCCCGACCCGTGGGACACGACGACATCCGCCACGTTCGCCCAATGCGGATCCGGCTCACCCTCCTCGGCGACCACATGCGCATCCGGAAGGTGCCCCCCGACGCTGCCGTGCTGAGGCCCTGCGGGGTACCGACGGAGCACGACACCGACCGCACCACCGGGCCCCGGCGTCTCCCGCGCGCCCGAAGCCTCCGATACACCCGGCTCACCAGGTCCACCCGACATCGCCCCAGGCCCTCGCTCCACCACCCGCGCATCCACGAACAACGGCTGCTCCAGCGGTGCCCGGCGGGCGACGGGAAGATCCAGCGGAATGTCGACGGGACGCGCGACAACGGTGCCTGCGGGCTCGTCCAGGCCGAGCATCCGGTAACAGAGCCTGCGAAAGCGCGGCAGGGCCTCTCCGGGACACGAGGTGATCATCTGCCCGACCTCGGCGAGGCGCGGATCTCCCTGCTGCGCGATCCTGGCGCGTTCGAGCTGGACGGACAGCGGCTCGGCGGGAGCGATCCGCGGCAGCAGCTCGCCGAGCCGCGCCATCGGCGAACCGGGGGCGACGCTGCTGTCGTCGAAGGAAGCGAGCAGCCCCGGCAGGCCACGCCCGGCCGCGTACAGGGTCAGCGAGCCGTGGTCGCCGATGAACGCGTCGGCCGCGCACACCGCGGCCTTCCAGGTATCGGTGGTCGGAACGGGCAGTACAAGCCCCGACCGCAGGTACGGTTCCAGCCACGAACGGATCTGCCAACCTCCGTGCCCGTGCCAGGTGTTGGGATGAATGGCGGCCACCACCCGGTACGCGTCGCGTGGCATCTCCGCCAGCGCGCGGCGGATGGCATCGGTCCCGCGCCCGAGAAGCGAACCCTGCCCCCACGTCGACGTCAGCAGCAGCATTTGCTGCCCGGGACGCACCCCGAACGCCTCCCGGTACGCCTCCCGGAACGGCAAGGACGACCGGATCTGGTCCATGCACGGGTCACCCACGACATGCGCGAACGGAACCGCCGCAGGGAACCCGCGCCGCAGACGCTCCCGCTGCTCCCGGTGGGACAACACGATCGCCGAGGGAATCAACTCCCCCTTGTGCACCAGCCATTCAGCCGTCAGGCCAAAGGCTCCCGGCTCCCGGCTCCCGGCTCCCGGCTCCCGGCTCCCGGCTCCCGGCTCCCGGCTCCCGGCTCCCGGCTCCCGGCTCCCGGCTCCCGGCTCCCGGCTCCCGGCTCCCGGCTCCCGGCTGAGCGTTTTATTGTATCCCGCACCGTGGGGAGACCCAATGATCGGGGCGTCGATATTCTGGAGATCGCCACCACGGCTTGTGGTCACCGCAAGACTGAATTCGCTTTCTTCGGCCTCGCTCCACGGAATATACGGAAGTTCATGAGCGGAAACGAACTCCTCGATTCCCGGCTCAAAGGCAGAAGACCCGGTACAGGTGAACAGCAATTGTATCCGCGGATCACCTTCGAAAACACTCAGCAGATCCAGTAGCCGGGTCGCCGAGGTGGCATTGTGGATGACGCCCAGAACGGTACGTTGAGGTACGACGGTCCGCCACCGGTCCGGCATCCGAGGAGCAGCAGGGTGAATACGGTCGGATACCGCGATGTCCCCGCCCCCCATACCGCCGCCCCCTCGATCCGTCCACCGATGTAGACGCACCCTACGCAGTACAGCGGATACAGGGGAACCTCGCCCCCTCCGATGCGCTGCCGGACATTCCCAGCACAAGGCCGGACGACAGGACGATGTGCCCCTGCCACCCCGTCGGCCTCGACTTCGGCCAAGGCGCCGCACGGCCGGCCGGCGCCCCGGCTTCCCGGCACACCCGAAGCGGCTCTACCCGGCCCTTTCCGGCAGTGGATATCAGTGGCGGCCACGGCCCGCAAAGAAATCCAGACCGAGCGACACGGCGAAGAGAAGGCGCCCAGAAGGTGCAGCTTTCGAAAGGTGCCTTGTCCCGTTCGGCGCTGAGACCATCTCTTCACGTGCCATAAATTGCCTGCATTTATGGGACCGGCGCACCCTTTCTCGCCACGGCCCCCAACTCCCGGCCCCAGGTGCGGCCACTGCAAGGAGCCTCCGACGCCGCCGTGTCACCCCCAGCCGCGGGCAGGTCGTCACCCGGGGCATCGTCCAGGAACAGCGGGGACCGGACACGTCAGTCCCGACCGAAAACGCGGAGCCACCGCACCCAATGAAAAGACCCCGCACTCAGCAACTTGGCTGATGGCGGGGTCCTTTGGCACCTCATGCAAGGTGCCCCCGGCAGGATTCGAACCTGCGCACACGGCTCCGGAGGCCGTTGCTCTATCCCCTGAGCTACGGGGGCGTTTCGCCGTGTTTCTTGGCGACGGGTAGAACCTTACCAGCTCCGATGGGGTGTTCATGAACAGGGTTTTGAGGGGAGTGGGGAGGAGGGAGCGGGCCCCTAGCGCATGTTGGGGGTGTGGCGGTGATGGTCGGGGAAACGTCCCTCTCATGAGGGCGGAAGTAGGGAAAACCGGGACGCAGTCGCAGGTGGGCACCTAGTCTCATGGTGTGCCTGGCTTGTCCGGTCGGATCCTCGTTGTCGATGACAGCAAGGTGATCCGGCAGTTGATCAGGGTCAATCTCGAGCTGGAGGGCTTCGAGGTCGTGACCGCGGCTGATGGTGCCGAGTGTTTGGATGTCGTGCACCACGTGAGACCTGATGTGGTGACCCTTGATGTCGTGATGCCGCGGCTCAACGGTCTGCGCACCGCGGCGCGGCTTCGGTCCGATCCGCGGACGTGGGACATTCCCATCGCGATAGTCAGCGCCTGCACCCAGGGCGAGGTGGACAGTGGCGAGTCGGTGGGGGTGGATGCCTTCCTGACGAAGCCGTTCGAGCCGACGGAGCTGGTGCGGACCGTGGGGCGGCTGGTCCAGGAGGGACGACGGGCGGAGCCCGAGGGGGGTGCCCCGGGCCGGAGTGCCGCAGAGCGTGCGGAACTGGTGCGGCAGCAGCCGGGGCCGGCCGAGCACGACGGCCGTACGGACTGCGGCGAGCCCCTCGACCAGCAGGAGCGTTTTGATCGCCGGGACCGGCACGGCCACCACGGTCAGGCCGGGCGCCACGGTCGGACGGGGACGTAGCGGCGGGCCCCGGGCCGGTGTGGGGGCGTTGCCCGGGGTGGGGCTGTGGGGCTGAGGTGTCCAGTGGGCGAAACCTGGTCGCGTGACTGCCCCACTCCTCCCATACGCTTGTCCTGTGACCCCCGCTGAGCTTTCCCGTACCGTTCTGCGCTCCGTGCGTGGCGCCGTGGCGGAGCAGGAGCTTTCCGTGCCGGTGCCGGCACGGGTCGTGGTGCAGCGGCCGCCGCGGCCGGGCTGTGGGGACTACGCGTCCAATGTGGCGCTCCAGCTCGCCCAGGCCGCCGGCCGGCCCGCTCGTGAGGTTGCCGAGGTGCTGCGGAAGCGGCTGGTCGGGTGCGCCGGGATTGCCCGGGTGGAGATCGCCGGGCCGGGGTTCTTGAATTTCACGCTGGGCGAGGGCGCGCAGGCGGCGCTGGTGCGCGGCATTCTCGCGCAGGGCGCACGGTACGGCGTGACCCCCGGCGGCCCGGTGCGGACCGCGGGCGGTCCGGCGCGGCTGCCGGACGGCGCCCGGGGCGTCGTCGTGGGCGAGGCGCTGGAGCGGATCGACGCGGCGGCCGGGCTCCGCCTCCCGTCTCCCGAGAGCGGCGAACCGTCCGCGCAGGCCGAACTCGTGCGGCTGGTCGCGCGGCTCGGTGCCGACGAGGTGCGGTGGGCGCTGCTGCGGCCTGCGGCGCACGATCCGGTGCGGCTGCCCGAGCGGCCCGAGCAGCGGGAGAGCAATCCGCGGTTCCGGGTGCAGTACGCGTACGCACGGGCCCGTGCGGTGGTGCGCAATGCGCGGGAGCTGGGATTCGCGGGCGAGCCCGGGGACGAGCCGGGTGCGTGGGGAGAGCTGACGGGTGAGAGCGGGGATGCGGCCGGTGCGCCCGGAGCCGTGGTGCCTGCGGACGCATCCGGTGCCGTCGTGATGTCGTACTCCGCCTCCGCCGCCCACGGTCCCCGGCCCTCGCGCGCCGCGCTGAGCGGGCTGCTCGCCGGTTTTCCCGACGTGGTGGAAGCCGCCGCGCGGCACCGGGCGCCGGACCGGCTGGTGCGGCATCTGGAGGCGGTGGCCGAGGCGTTCTTCCGGTGGCACGACGGGTGTCCGCCGTTGCCGGCCGGGGAGGAGAAACCCTCGGCCGTTCACCGCGCCCGGGTGGCCCTTGCCGAGGCCACGGGGACGGTGCTCGCCAACGGCCTGCGCCTGCTCGGCATCTCCGCGCCCGAACACCTCTGAACGAACCTTGAGGGGACCTTCACCGTTATGAGCCGTTCCGCCCACCCTGCCGGGCCCCGTCACGCCGATGTGCTGCCCGAGGGCCACTACGCCGGACCGCCCGCCGACCTCAACACCCTTGACCCGCGCGTCTGGTCCCGTACCGTCCGGCGCAACGCCGACGGTGTGGTGACCGTCGGCGGTGTCGACGTCAACGCGCTCGCCGAGGAGTTCGGGACGCCGGCGTTCTTCCTCGACGAGGACGACTTCCGGGCGCGCTGCCGGGCCTGGAAAGACGCGTTCGGGGCGGAGGCCGACGTGTTCTACGCGGGCAAGGCGTTCCTGTCGCGCGCCGTGGTGCGGTGGCTGAACGAAGAAGGGCTGCACCTCGACGTGTGTTCGGGGGGTGAGCTGGCGACCGCGCTGGCCGCCGGGATGCCCGCCGAGCGGATCGCGCTGCACGGCAACAACAAGAGCACGCAGGAGATCACCCGTGCCGTCGAGGCCGGGGTGGGGCGGATCGTGCTCGACTCGTTCCAGGAGATCGTGCGGGTCGCGCACATCGCCGAGCGGCTGGGCAAGCGGCAGCGGGTGCAGATCCGGGTCACGGTGGGTGTCGAGGCGCATACCCACGAGTTCATCGCCACCGCGCACGAGGACCAGAAGTTCGGGATCGCGCTGGCCGACGGGCAGGCCGCGGAGGCCGTGCGGCGGGCGCTGAAGCTCGACGGGCTGGAACTCATCGGCATCCACAGCCACATCGGGTCGCAGATCTTCGACATGGCGGGCTTCGAGGTGTCGGCCCGCCGGGTCGTGCAGCTGCTGACCGAGGTGCGCGACGAGCACGGCGTGGAGCTGCCGGAGATCGACCTCGGCGGCGGTCTGGGCATCGCCTACACCTCGGACGACGACCCGCGGGAGCCGCACGAGATCGCCAGGGCGCTGAGCGAGATCGTCACCAAGGAGTGCGCGGCGGCCGGGCTGCGCGTGCCGCGGCTTTCGGTGGAGCCGGGGCGCGCGATCGTCGGGCCCACCGCGTTCACGCTGTACGAGGTGGGCACGGTCAAGGAGCTGGAGGGGCTGCGGACGTACGTGTCGGTGGACGGCGGGATGTCGGACAACATCCGTACCGCGCTGTACGACGCGGAGTACACCGTGGCGCTGGTGTCGCGGACGTCGGATGCCGAGCCGATGCTGTCGCGGGTGGTCGGCAAGCACTGTGAGAGCGGGGACATCGTGGTGCGGGACGCGTTCCTGCCGGCCGATGTGGCGCCCGGGGACCTGCTCGCGGTGCCGGCGACCGGCGCGTACTGCCGCTCGATGGCCAGCAATTACAACCATGCGCTGCGGCCGCCGGTGGTGGCCGTCAAGAATGGTGAGGGCAGGGTCATCGTCCGCCGGGAGACGGAGGAGGATCTCCTGCGGTTGGATGTCGGATAGGGAAGCTCGTCCGTGCGTCCGGCGCGGATGACGTAAATGTCTCGGCATCCGGACGGGGCACGGAAAGTGCCGTCCGGTGGGTGAGACTGGTGGATCAACAAGCAGGAAAACGGCTGAATCGATGAAAAGCAGAGGTCGAATGATGCGTACGCGTCCGCTGAAGGTGGCGCTGCTGGGCTGTGGTGTTGTCGGCTCAGAGGTGGCGCGCATCATGACGACGCACGCCGACGACCTCGCGGCCCGCATCGGTGCACCCGTGGAGCTCGCCGGGATCGCCGTACGCCGCCCCGACAAGGTGCGCGACGGCATCCCGGCCGAGCTGGTCACCACCGACGCGACGGCGCTGGTCAAACGCGGCGACATCGATGTGGTGATCGAGGTGATCGGGGGCATCGAGCCGGCCCGTACGCTCATCACCACCGCGTTCGAGCACGGCGCGAGCGTCGTCTCCGCGAACAAGGCGCTGGTCGCGGCGGACGGCGCCGCGCTGCACGCCGCGGCGCAGCGGCACGGCGCCGACCTGTACTACGAGGCCGCGGTGGCCGGCGCGATCCCGCTGGTGCGGCCGCTGCGCGAGTCGCTGGCCGGCGACAAGGTCAACCGCGTCCTCGGCATCGTCAACGGCACCACGAACTTCATCCTCGACAAGATGGACTCCAGCGGCGCCGGGTACAGCGAGGCGCTGGACGAGGCCACCGCGCTCGGCTACGCGGAGGCCGACCCGACCGCCGACGTCGAGGGCTTCGACGCCGCGGCCAAGGCCGCGATCCTGGCGGGCATCGCCTTCCACACCCGCGTGACCATCGACGACGTGCACCGCGAGGGCCTCACCGAGGTCACCGCAGCCGACATCGCCTCCGCGAAGCGGATGGGCTGCACGGTCAAGCTGCTCGCGATCTGCGAGCGGGCCGCGGACGGCGCGTCCGTCACCGCGCGCGTGCACCCCGCGATGATCCCGCTCAGCCACCCGCTGGCCTCCGTCCGCGAGGCGTACAACGCGGTGTTCGTGGAGTCCGACGCGGCCGGCCAGCTGATGTTCTACGGGCCCGGCGCCGGCGGCTCGCCGACCGCGTCCGCGGTGCTCGGCGACCTCGTCGCGGTCTGCCGCAACAAGCTCGCAGGCGCCACGGGCCCCGGGGAGTCGGCGTACACGCGGCTGCCGGTCAGCCCCATGGGCGACGTCGTCACGCGCTACCACATCAGTCTCGACGTTGCCGACAAGTCCGGCGTCCTCGCGCAGGTCGCCACAGTCTTCGCCGAGCACGGCGTATCGATCGATACGGTCCGCCAGCAGGGCAAGGACGGCGAGGCATCCCTCGTCGTCGTCACCCACCGAGCGGCCGACGCTGCCCTGTCGTCGACCGTCGGGGCACTGCGCGAGCTGGACACCGTCCGCGGTGTCGCCAGCATCATGCGGGTCGAAGGGGAGTAAAGGAACCCATGTCTGCCAATTCCACTGTGACCACGGCGAGCAGCCAGTGGCGCGGAATCATCGAGGAATACCGTGACCGGCTGCCGGTCAGCGACACGACCGAGGCGGTCACCCTCCGGGAGGGCGGCACGCCCCTCGTGCCGGCCCAGGTGCTGTCCGAGCGCACCGGCTGCGAGGTGCACCTCAAGGTCGAGGGTGCCAACCCCACCGGGTCCTTCAAGGACCGCGGCATGACGATGGCGATCACCCGGGCGAAGGAGGAGGGTGCCAAGGCCGTCATCTGCGCCTCCACCGGCAACACCTCCGCGTCGGCCGCCGCGTACGCGGTGCGGGCCGGCATGGTCTGCGCCGTGCTCGTCCCGCAGGGCAAGATCGCCCTCGGCAAGATGGGGCAGGCGCTGGTCCACGGCGCCAAGATCCTCCAGATCGACGGAAATTTCGACGACTGCCTGACCCTCGCACGGGGACTTTCGGACAAGTACCCGGTCGCACTTGTGAACTCCGTCAACCCGGTGCGCATCGAGGGGCAGAAGACCGCCGCCTTCGAAATCGTCGACATGCTCGACGACGCGCCCGACATCCACGTGCTGCCCGTCGGCAACGCCGGCAACATCACCGCGTACTGGAAGGGCTACAAGGAGTACGCGGCGGACGGCATCTCCTCGCGCACCCCGCGGATGTGGGGCTTCCAGGCATCCGGCAGCGCGCCGATCGTGCGCGGCGAGATCGTCAAGGACCCGCACACCATCGCCACCGCGATCCGTATCGGCAACCCCGCATCGTGGGCCTTCGCCGAACAGGCGCGGGACGAGTCCGGCGGCTTCATCGATGAGGTGACCGACCGTCAAATCCTGGCTGCCTACCGCCTGTTGGCCTCGCGGGAGGGTGTCTTCGTGGAGCCCGCGTCGGCCGCTTCGGTCGCCGGGCTGCTCAAGGCGGCCGAGGAGGGCAAGGTCGACCCGGGCCAGCGCATCGTCTGCACGGTGACCGGCAACGGCCTCAAGGACCCGGACTGGGCGGTCGCCGGAGCGCCGCAGCCGGTCACGATCCCGATCGACGCGGACGCCGCGGCCGAGCGCCTCGGCCTCGCGTAGTCCGGGCCCCGCCTCCCGTACGGCGGGGGACATCCGGCCGTCAGTGCCGGGCAACCCGCCGTACAGCAAATTGCGCAAAGGCTGCAAAGACGCCTCGGGGCACAGGAAGGTGTGCGACACGCATCGTGCGCCTCCTGTGCGCCCTATGTCGCCACAGAACCTTCCTTCGATAGGCTGGCAGCCAACTCCCCTCCCCACGGCATGACGCAGTGGTGTGCAGGGCAGGTCAGAACAGACCCCACGAGCCGACCGGGCACCTCGGTGCCGCGGTGCCGCGGGGCAGTACCGCAGCATCAATCAAGGAGAGTCATCGAGCGATGGCCGGTCCCGCGTTCCGTGCCGCCGCCGTCCGGGTGCGCACCCCCGCTACCAGCGCCAATCTCGGTCCCGGCTTCGACACCCTCGGTCTGTCCCTGGGGCTTTACGACGATGTCGTGGTGCGGGTGGCCGATTCCGGTCTGCACGTCGACATCGCAGGTGAGGGCGCCGACACCCTCCCGCGCGACGAGAGTCATCTGCTCGTACGCTCCCTGCGCACCGCCTTCGACCTGCTCGGCGGGCAGCCGCGCGGTCTGGAAATCGTCTGCGCCAACCGCATTCCGCACGGCCGGGGCCTGGGCTCCTCGTCCGCCGCCATCTGCGCCGGCATCGTCGCCGCCCGCGCCGTGACCATAGGCGGCGAGCAGAAGCTCGACGACGACGCGCTGCTGGAACTGGCCACCGAGATCGAGGGCCATCCCGACAACGTCGCCGCCTGCCTGCTCGGCGGATTCACCCTCGCCTGGACGGACACCGGTGCCGCACGGGCGATCCGGATGGATCCCGCCGCATCCATCGTTCCGGTGGTCTTCGTGCCCGGGAAACCGGTGCTCACCGAGACCGCACGCGGACTGTTGCCGCGCACCGTCCCGCATGTGGACGCCGCGGCCAACGCCGGTCGCGCCGCACTGCTCGTCGAGGCGCTGACCAGGCGCCCGGAGCTGCTGCTCGCCGCGACCGAGGACCGACTTCACCAGGAATACCGCGCCCCCGCGATGCCGGAGAGCGTGGCACTGGTGAACCGACTGCGCGCGGACGGCGTCCCCGCAGTCATCTCCGGCGCGGGCCCGACGGTGCTCGCGCTGGTCGAGGACGCGGCGGCCGACAAGGTTGCCGCGCTGGCGGGCGAGGGGTGGGCGGCCAACCGGCTGGCCCTCGACGCGGCGGGCGCATGCGTCCTGCCGCTCGCCGGGTGATCGACGCGGGTGATCGACGATTACCGGTCTTGGGAAGGGGGAATGTTTGTTGGATCCGGTAGTGTTAACCTCAAGTCAGTACTCGACGCCTGAGTGGCGCGGTGCTTCGTGTCCCCCATCGGGACCACTTTCTTCCGGGAGCCTCCCAAACTGCTTGGAGCAATGGCCTGAGCAGAAGTGAGCACGCTCCGGAATCGGCGTGACGGACATGAGTCACACAGCATCCCTTCGCGCCGGAACCAATGAACTGATCTTTCCGCCGTATCCGGCGGGACCACCGCCCCGGCCCGGTCCACGCAGCACAGGACCACAGCCGGACAGCACAACCGGTCGCCGAGCCAGACAGGCCGACGCCCGCTCCAGGGAAGGACCCTTCGTGAGCGACACCACCGATCTGATGGGCGTGCGCACCGATGGCAGTGCCACCGCGCCCGCCACGGACGCTCCCGCCGCGCCTGCCACCGGTGCTGCCGGCGCCCCGCGGCGACGCCGTTCCGGTACCGGCCTCGACGGCATGGTCCTGGCAGAGCTGCAGCAGGTCGCCTCCGGCCTCGGCATCAAGGGCACCGCGCGGATGCGCAAGAGCCAGCTGATCGAGGTCATCAAGGAGAAGCAGGCCGGCGGCTCCGCGGCCAAGGCCGACGCGCCCGCCGAGACCAAGCCCAAGCGCCGTACGACCTCCAAGGCCCGTACCGGCGAGGACGCTGCCGAGAAGGCCGCCGACAAGGCGGGCAAGGCCGAGAAGGCTGCCGACAACAAGGCTGCCGCCCAGCAGCAGATCGACATCCCCGGCCAGCCGGTCAGCGACGAGCAGCCGGCCGGCGAGCGCCGTCGGCGCCGTGCCACCGCCGCAGCGGGCAGCCCCGACGCGGCCTCCGGCGACGTCAAGACCGAGACCAAGGTCAAGGCCGAGACGAAGACCGACACACAGCCCGCCAAGGTCGAGTCGACGGCCACCCAGCAGGACGAGGGCCGGCCGGGCAAGGGCGGGGACCGTCAGGACCGCGGGGACCGTCAGGACCGCGGCCAGAAGGGCGGCGGCGACCGCCGCGAGCGCGGCCAGCGCGACCGCCGCAACAAGAACGAGGGCGGCGGTGACGGCGGCGGCCAGCAGGGCGAGCGCCGTCAGCGCGACAACCGCAGGCCCGAAGACGACGGTGACGACTTCGAGGGCGGCCGCCGCGGCCGCCGGGGCCGCTACCGCGACCGCCGGGGCCGTCGCGGCGGCCGCGAGGACTTCGGCAACGAGCCGCAGGTCTCCGAGGACGACGTCCTGATCCCCGTCGCGGGCATCCTCGACATCCTCGACAACTACGCGTTCATCCGGACCTCCGGCTACCTGCCGGGCCCGAACGACGTGTACGTCTCGCTCGCCCAGGTCCGCAAGAACGGTCTGCGCAAGGGTGACCACGTCACCGGCGCGGTCCGCCAGCCGCGTGACGGCGAGCGGCGCGAGAAGTTCAACGCGCTGGTCCGCCTCGACACCGTCAACAGCGTGGCGCCCGAACAGGGCCGCCAGCGCGCGGAGTTCGGGAAGCTGACGCCCCTTTACCCGCAGGAGCGGCTGCGCCTGGAAGGTGAGTCGGGCGGCCTGACGACCCGGATCATCGACCTGGTCGCGCCGATCGGCAAGGGCCAGCGCGGCCTGATCGTGGCCCCGCCGAAGACCGGCAAGACCATGATCATGCAGGCGGTCGCCAACGCGATCACCCGCAACAACCCCGAGTGCCACCTGATGGTCGTCCTCGTCGACGAGCGGCCCGAAGAGGTCACCGACATGCAGCGGTCGGTCAAGGGCGAGGTCATCTCCTCGACCTTCGACCGCCCGGCCGAGGACCACACCACCGTCGCCGAGCTGGCCATCGAGCGCGCCAAGCGTCTCGTCGAGCTGGGTCACGACGTGGTCGTCCTGCTGGACTCCATCACCCGCCTGGGCCGCGCGTACAACCTCGCGGCGCCCGCCTCCGGCCGCATCCTGTCCGGTGGTGTCGACTCGACCGCGCTGTACCCGCCGAAGCGCTTCTTCGGTGCCGCGCGCAACATCGAGGACGGCGGTTCGCTGACCATCCTGGCCACCGCGCTGGTCGAGACCGGCTCGCGGATGGACGAGGTGATCTTCGAGGAGTTCAAGGGCACCGGCAACCTGGAGCTGAAGCTCGACCGCAAGCTCGCCGACAAGCGCATCTTCCCGGCGGTGGACGTCGACGGGTCCGGTACCCGTAAGGAAGAGATCCTGATGGGCAGCGACGAGCTCGCTGTCGTCTGGAAGCTGCGTCGGGTGCTGCACGCGCTGGACCAGCAGCAGGCCATCGAGCTGCTGCTGGACAAGATGAAGCAGACGAAGTCGAACGCGGAGTTCCTGCTCCAGATCCAGAAGACGACGCCGGGCATGGGCGGCAACGGCAACGACTGACGCCCCTGGCCGTAGCGCCGCACACGAAGCCCTTCTCGCCCCGCCGGGGGAGGAGGGCTTCGTGCTGTCCCGGCGGGCGCGCGCCGCCGCGTACCGGGTGCGGAGCTGAGACCTTCCGCACAGGAACCGGCCGTCGGCGGCGGCGCACGCGCGGCCCGGCGGCGGTCCGAAACCGCAGGTGGGAGCGGGCGGAAGGGAAGCACATCGGGGACGTGCCCGCAGCGGTTTCTAAGAAAGGGCTCATACGGTGCTGTGCAACCCTTCCGGTCGTCCCCCCGTCTCACAGGGAGCAACGCGGCGTGCCTGCGCGGTAATGACGAGGGGCTTGCCGAGCCAACGAGGACTGAGGAGCAGATGGCGGACAGCAACGGGACCGCGAAGACGGCCGAAAGCCGTGCCCGCGGCATACGTGCCACGGGCCGTCGGCGCAAGGCCCCCACCCGGCGCCGCCGCGCGCTGACCCTCACGCTGTCCGCCCTGGTCAGCTGCGCCCTGCTCGGCGGCGCCGGCCTCGGCTTCGTCTACTTCAAGCTCAACGGCAACCTGAAGGGCGTCGACATCAACGCCGCCCTCGGCAAGGACCGGCCGCAGAACGTCGACAACGGCTCGATGGACATCCTGGTCCTGGGCTCGGACTCGCGGGCCGGCAAGAACAGCCGGTACGGCACCGACGAGGGCGGCGCCCGCTCGGACACCGCGATGGTCCTGCACGTCTACAAGGGCCACAAGAAGGCCAGTGTCGTCAGCATCCCGCGCGACACCCTCATCAAGCGCCCCGACTGCACCAAGGACGGCAAGGACGTCCCCGGCGCGCAGCGGGTGATGTTCAATACCGCGTACGAGGTCGGCGGCCCCGCCTGCGCCGTCAAGACCGTCGAATCGCTCAGCGGTATCCGGATGGACCACTTCATCGAGGTGGACTTCACCGGCTTCAAGAAGCTCATCGACGCGCTGGGCGGGGTGGACATCACCACCAGCAAGCCGATCAACGACAACAGCAGCCATCTGCACCTGCCGGCCGGCAAGCACACGCTCAGCGGCGAGCAGTCGCTCGGCCTCGTCCGTACCCGGCACGGCGTGCCCGGTGGCGACGGCAGCGACCTGGGCCGCATCCAGCTCCAGCAGACCTTCATCAAGGCCCTGATGGAGCAGGTCAAGCACGTCGGCGTGCTCACCAACCCGAGCAAGCTCTACGACATCGCGGACACCGCGACCAAGGCCGTCACCACCGACACCGACCTCAACTCGGTCGGCGAACTCACCGGCCTGGCCAAGAGCTTGGGCGGCATCGGCTCGGAGAACATCCACATGGTGACGCTGCCGGTGACGTACGACAAGCTCGACCCCGCGCGGGTGCTCCCGCTGCCCCGGCAGGCCCAGCAGGTCTGGGACGCGCTGCACCGGGACCGGCCCATCCCGAAGTCCGCGACCAAGGACTCCGCGGGCGACAAGGGCGGCACCAGCTCGTACGTGAAGTAGCGGCCGCCCAGCCAGGGCCTGCCGTTTTTGGGCCAGGCCGGGCTCGCGGGGTCCGACCTGACCCAAACGACAGGCCCTACCGCTGGTAGCGGGCCGCCCACCGCCCGCTGCCGGACCGGCTCGGGGGAATACCTGACGCCCTACCCCGGTTTTGGGAGATACGGCAAGTCCTGGCAGACTGGACCGTCGGCTCCGGTTCACGTGACGCAACCCGCACCACGACCCGGAGCACTCCCGAACCTAGGAGAACCCCTTGAAGCGCGACATCCACCCGGAATACGTCGAGACCCAGGTCAGCTGCACCTGTGGCGCGTCGTTCACCACCCGTAGCACCGTTGACGGCGGCGCCATCCGTGCCGACGTCTGCTCCGAGTGCCACCCGTTCTACACGGGCAAGCAGAAGATCATGGACACCGGTGGCCGTGTGGCCCGCTTCGAGGCCCGCTTCGGCAAGGCCGCCGGCTCGGCCAAGAAGTAGCGACCCGCAAGGCGCCGGTCTCCGGTCGCCCCCTCGCAGGGGTGACCGGACCGGCGCTTTGTCGTCCAGGCCACGGACCCGGCCGGGGGTCCGGAAACGCCGCGGCTCCGCCGCACCAGGTGACCGGCCCCCGGAACCACCAGTCAGCTAAGGAACCCCACGATGTTCGAGGCGGTCGAGGAACTGATCGGCGAGCACGCCGGTCTCGAAACGCGGCTGGCCGACCCCGCGGTCCACGCCGACCAGCGCGAGGCCATGCGGCTCAACAAGCGCTACTCCGAGCTGACCCCGATCATCACGACGTACCGTTCCTGGAAGCAGACCGGCGAGGACATGGAGACCGCGCGCGAATTCGCCGCGGACGACCCGGACTTCGCCGACGAGGTCAAGGAACTCGACGCCAGGCGCGAGGAACTCACCGAGAAGCTGCGGCTGCTGCTGGTGCCCCGCGACCCCAGCGACGACAAGGACGTCATCCTTGAGGTCAAGGCCGGCGAGGGCGGCGAGGAATCCGCGTTGTTCGCCGGCGACCTGCTGCGGATGTACCTGCGCTACGCCGAGCGGGCCGGTTGGAAGACCGAGATCCTGGAAGCCAACGAGTCCGACCTCGGCGGCTACAAGGACGTCCAGGTCGCCGTGAAGACCAAGGGCGGCGGCGGGGCCACCGAGCCCGGCCAGGGCGTCTGGGCACGGCTGAAGTACGAGGGCGGCGTGCACCGCGTGCAGCGGGTGCCTGCCACCGAGTCGCAGGGCCGCATCCACACCTCGGCGGCCGGCGTGCTGGTCACACCGGAGGCCGAGGAGGTCGAGGTCGAGATCGGCCCCAACGACCTGCGGATCGACGTGTACCGCTCGTCGGGCCCCGGCGGCCAGTCCGTCAACACCACCGACTCCGCGGTGCGCATCACCCACCTGCCCACCGGCATCGTCGTCTCCTGCCAGAACGAGAAGAGCCAGCTCCAGAACAAGGAGCAGGCCCTGCGCATCCTGCGCTCGCGGCTGCTGGCCGCCGCCCAGGAAGAGGCCGAGAAGGAAGCGTCGGACGCCCGCCGCAGCCAGGTCCGCACCGTCGACCGCTCCGAGCGCATCCGGACGTACAACTTCCCGGAAAACCGCATCTCGGACCACCGCGTGGGCTTCAAGGCGTACAACTTGGACCAGGTGCTCGACGGCGAGCTGGACCCGGTCATCCAGGCATGCGTGGACGCCGACTCGGCGGCCAAGCTCGCCGCCGCCCAGTAAGACCACCGTACGCACCGGCTGGAGGACCCCCGTGCAGCAGTCCCCTGGGGGACGACCCCGAAATCCCCGCACGTTGCTGCTCGCCGAGGTGGCCCAGGCCACCCAGCGGCTGGCCGACGCCGGCGTACCCTCACCGCGCTTCGACGCCGAGGAGCTGGCCGCGCATGTGCACGGCGTCAAGCGCGGCCAGCTGCACACGGTCCCCGACGCGGACTTCGACGCCCGCTACTGGGAGGCCGTCGCCCGCCGCGAGGCGCGTGAACCGCTCCAGCACATCACCGGCCGCGCCTTCTTCCGGTACCTCGAACTCCACGTCGGGCCCGGGGTGTTCGTGCCCCGCCCGGAGACCGAGTCCGTCGTCGGCTGGGCCATAGACGCGGTCCGCGCGATGGACGTCGTCGAACCGCTCATCGTCGACCTGTGCACCGGCTCGGGGGCCATCGCCCTCGCCCTGGCGCAGGAAGTGCCGCGCTCCACGGTGCACGCGGTCGAGCTGTCCGACCAGGCACTGAAGTACGCGCGGCAGAACGTCGAGGGCTCCCGCGTCCACCTCCACCAGGGCGACGCGCTCACCGCGCTCCCCGAACTGGACGGACAGGTCGACCTGGTCGTCTCCAACCCGCCGTACATCCCGCTCACCGAGTGGGAGTACGTCGCACCCGAGGCCCGCGACCACGACCCCGAACTGGCGCTGTTCTCCGGCGAGGACGGCCTGGACACCATCCGGGGCATCGAGCGCACCGCACACCGGCTGCTGCGGCCCGGCGGCCTCGTCGTCATCGAGCACGCCGACACCCAGGGCGGCCAGGTGCCGTGGATCTTCACCGAGGAGCGGGGCTGGGCCGACGCGGCCGACCACCCCGACCTCAACAACAGGCCCCGTTTCGCCACCGCGCGCCGGGCGACGCCATGACCGCCGCCCCGACGCCCGATGTATCCGTTCCGCACGAGGAGGACCGTTAAATGGCACGGCGATACGACTGCAGCGACGCGACCGACCGCGCGACCGGTCTGCGCGAAGCCGCGTCGGCCGTCCGCCGCGGCGAGCTGGTCGTGCTGCCGACCGACCCCGTCTACGGCATCGGCGCGGACGCGTTCAGCGCCGACGCCGTCGGCGACCTGCTGGAGGCCAAGGGCCGCGGCCGCGGCATGCCGTCCCCGGTGCTCGTCGGATCCCCGAACACCCTGCACGGCCTGGTCACCGACTTCTCCGAGCAGGCGTGGGAGCTGGTCGACGCCTTCTGGCCCGGCGCGCTGACCCTGGTCGCCACCCACCAGCCGTCGCTGACCTGGGACCTCGGCGAGACCCGCGGCACCGTCGCGGTCCGGATGCCGCTGCACCCCGTCGCGATCGAACTGCTCAACGACTTCGGCCCGATGGCCGTCTCCAGCGCCAACCTCACAGGACACCCTTCCCCGCAGGACTGCGACGCGGCCCAGGGAATGCTCGGCGACTCCGTCTCCGTCTACCTCGACGGCGGCCCCACCCCCGCCGCCGTACCGTCCTCGATCGTCGACGTCACCGGAAAGACCCCGGTGCTGCTGCGCGAGGGCGCGATCAGCGCGGAGGAACTGCGCAAGGTGGTACCCGAGCTAGAGGTGGCCAATTGATGGCGCCCCTGGGGCGTGGCATAGCGGGATACGGCGATGCGACCTTCCCGCCGGCCCCCCCTTCCGGTTTTTCCGCCCCTGCCCCCCACACCGCCTTCTCGCCGGTGACCGGCGTGCCGGGCCGCTTCCGGATCCTGCACGTCAGCACCGGCAACGTCTGCCGCTCGCCGATCACCGAGCGGCTGCACCGCCATGCCCTGGACCTGCGCCTGGGCGGCGAGGGCAGCGGCGGACTGCTGGTGGAGAGCGCCGGCACCTGGGGCCACGAAGGCGCCCCGATGGAGACGCACGCCGCGACGGTGCTCGCCGACTACGGCGCCGACCCGGCGGGCTTCACCGGCCGTGAACTGCTCGACGAGCACGTCATCCGCGCCGACCTGGTGCTGACCGCCACCCGCGACCACCGCGCCCAGGTCATCTCCATGGGCCACTCCGCGGGTCTTCGCACCTTCACGCTCAAGGAGTTCAACCGGCTGGTACGCGCCATAGACCCGGCCACGCTGCCCGAGCCCGACCCGCGGCTGCCGGACGGCGGCCTGGTCGAGCGCGCCCGCGCCCTGGTCGGCGCCGCCGCCGCGCTGCGCGGCTGGCTGCTGGCGCCCACCCCGGAGTCCGACGAGGTCCACGACCCCTACGGCGCCCCCATCACCTTCTTCCGCTCCATCGGCGACGAGATCAACCAGGCACTCGACCCGGTCGTCACCGCGCTCACCGGAGTCCCGGCCCGCGCCTGACACCTGCCCGCGGGGCGGCCGGGCCCGGCCGCCGCGCCCGTTCGCCCCACCGCGCCTACATTGGGACTACGTCCCCGTACGAGGCCCGGAGCAGCGATGTCCACCACCGCGTCAGCCCGCAGCCGGCAACCGGCCTGCCGCGCCCCCGCCGGAGGCGACGAGGCCACCGCCGCGTCCCTCGCCGACCGGGTACGGGACGCCGCACACGACGGGGCAGGGGGACCGGCCGGCGGAGCGGACTTCGGCGCGCTGCTCGCCGAGGACCCCGAGATCGCCGGCGTCCTGCTCGGTGAGAGCGCCCGGCAGGCCGACGGCCTCCAGCTGATCGCCGCCGAGAACTTCACCTCGCCCGCCGTGCTCGCCGCCCTCGGCTCACCCCTCGCCAACAAGTACGCGGAGGGCTACCCGGGCGCCCGCTACCACGGCGGCTGCGAGATCGTCGACCTTGCCGAGCGGATCGCCGTGGAGCGCGCCAAGGCCCTGTTCGGCGCCGAACACGCCAACGTCCAGGCCCACTCCGGGTCTTCGGCCGTGCTGGCCGCCTACGCCGCCCTGCTGCGCCCCGGAGACACCGTCCTGGCCATGTCCCTGCCGCACGGCGGACACCTCACCCACGGCTCGCCCGCCAACTTCTCCGGCCGCTGGTTCGACTTCGCCGGCTACGGCGTCGACGAGGACACCGGCCTGCTGGACTACGACGCCATCCGCGACCTGGCCCGCGCCCGCCGCCCCAAGGCCCTGGTCTGCGGCTCGATCTCCTACCCACGGCACATCGACTACGCCGCCTTCCGCGACATCGCCGACGAGACCGGCGCCTACCTGATCGCCGACGTCGCCCACCCGCTCGGGCTGATCGCCGGGGGAGCGGCGCCCAGCCCCGTCCCGTACGCCGACGTGGTGTGCGGCACCACCCACAAGGTGCTGCGCGGGCCGCGCGGCGGGCTGATCCTGTGCGGCGCGCGGCTGGCCGAGCGGATCGACCGTGCGGTGTTCCCGTTCAGCCAGGGCGGCGCCCAGATGAACTCCGTCGCGGCCAAGGCCGTCGCCTTCGGCGAGGCCGCCACCCCGGCCTTCCGCGCGTACACGCACCAGGTGGTCGCCCACGCCCGCGCGCTGGCCGACGCCCTGGCCGGCCAGGGGATGCAGATCGCCACCGGCGGCACCGACACCCACCTGATCTGCGCCGGCACCGCGCCGCTCGGCATCGACGCACGCACCGCACGCGGCCGGCTCGCCGCCGCCGGGATCGTGCTGGACACCTGCGCCCTGCCCGCCTCCGCGGGACCTGACACGGCGCCCGCCCGGAGCACCGGCATCCGTCTGGGCACCGCGGCGGTGACGACCCAGGGGATGGGCGAGGCCGAGATGGCGGAGATCGGCGAGCTGATCGGCGCGGCACTGCGCGAGGACGGCACGGCGCGTGCGCGCACCGTCGCTTTGGTCCGCCGGCATCCCCCTTATCCCGATCGGGCCTGACGCCGGAAGCCCGCGGGCGGCGGGTGTACCGGTCCGTATTCACGGCTGAGGGTCGGACACGCATAGGGTGTGTGGCTGTGATGGCCAGCTATATCTATGGGGCAGCCCGTGCGTGAATACCTGCTGACGCTGTGCGTCACGGCCGCGGTGACCTACCTGCTGACCGGCCCGGTGCGGAAGTTCGCCATCGCGGCCGGGGCGATGCCGGAGATCCGGGCCCGTGACGTACACCGCGAGCCGACACCGAGACTCGGCGGCATCGCGATGTTCGGCGGGTTGTGCGCGGGGCTGCTGGTCGCCTCGCACCTGACCAATCTCCGGAGCGTCTTCGACAACTCCAACGAGCCGCGGGCCCTGCTCTCCGGCGCCGCGCTGATCTGGCTGCTCGGCGTCCTGGACGACAAATGGGGCGTGGACGCGCTGGTCAAGCTCGGCGGCCAGATGATCGCCGCAGGCGTGATGGTCCTCCAGGGGCTGACGATCCTGTGGATCCCGATCCCCGGCGTCGGCACGGTCTCGCTGACTCCGATGCAGGGCACGCTGCTGACGGTCGCGCTGGTCGTGATCACCATCAACGCGGTCAACTTCGTCGACGGGCTCGACGGCCTGGCCTCCGGCATGGTGTGCATCGCCGCCGCGGCCTTCTTCATGTACGCGTACCGCATGTGGTTCGGCTACGGCATCGAGGCGGCCGCGCCCGCCACGCTGTTCTCCGTCGTGCTGATGGGCATGTGCCTGGGCTTCCTGCCGCACAACATGCATCCGGCCCGGATCTTCATGGGCGACTCGGGGTCGATGCTGATCGGTCTGGTGATGGCGGCCGGCGCGGTCTCGGTCACCGGCCAGGTCGACCCGGACCTGCTCAACCTCAAGGCGGGCGGCCTGCGGGAGGCGACCCATGCGATGGTGCCGGTCTACATCCCGCTGCTGCTGCCGCTGACCATCATCGCGGTGCCGGTCGCCGACCTCATCCTGGCGATCGTCCGGCGTACCTGGCAAGGCCAGTCGCCGTTCGCCGCCGACCGGGGCCACCTGCACCACCGGCTGCTGGAAATCGGCCATTCCCACAGCCGCGCTGTCCTGATCATGTACTTCTGGTCGGCGCTGATCGCCTTCGGCGCGGTCGCCTATTCGGTCAACAACGCGAGCATGTGGATCGTGCTGGGCATCGTGCTGCTGAGCGCGGTCGGTCTGGTGCTGCTCCTGCTGCCGCGGTTCACGCCGCGGGCGCCGCGCTGGGCGGAGCGGATGGTGCCACCGCGTTACCGCAGGGTGGTCCGTGCGGCGCAGCCCGCGGACGCCGTGGCCGCGGACGGTGGGACCGGCGAACCGGGCGGGCACGAGGGTCGGGAGCGGCGCGAGGGGGAGCGCGAGCCCGTTCCCGCCGGGCTGCACGGTGCCACCGCGATCGGCGACCGGTCACGCTTCGTGGAACGAAGGAAGGCGGACAGTCACTCCTGAAGCGGAGGTTCGAACCGGCCAACTGCCCGCAGGAACGGGACAAGTTGGCCCCATAGCAGGCAAAAGGCTGTTGTGCGGTGCACCAACGCGCAGGTTCACGCTCACGTGTGACAGGTGGCACACTATCGAGGTAAAGACCTCATCAAATAGTTTGTGATACCGTTCACGAAACCCGGCGATAGAGCCGAAGGGGCCTCGTGCGACGGTCCTTTGGCCTCAGGTTCTGCCTCAGGCCGGGTCTACGCTCGTCCTTGACGACACACCCCCACCCCTTGCCGGAGCGCCGCCATGCAGTCGAATGACGCCCGACTTCTCCTTCACGCCGTTGTGCCCACGCTCGCCACCGGCGCCGTCGCCGTTGCCGTGAGCGCTGTGGTCGCAGGCGGTACGGGAGCGATCGGCGCGGTCATCGGTACCGCGCTCGTGTTGCTGGTGATGGGTGCCGGACTCGTCGTCCTGCAGAGCACCGCGCGAAATCACCCGCAGCTCTTCCAGATGATGGGGCTGTTGCTGTACACGGTGCAGGTCCTGCTGGTGGCCGTCTTCCTGATGGCGTTCAAGGACACAACACTCTTTGATACGAAGGCATTTGCCTTCACCCTGCTCGGCACCACTCTTGTGTGGATCGCCGCGCAGACCCGCGGTCATATGAAGGCCAAGATTCTGTACGTCGACCCCGACTCCGCGGAAGCGAAGAAGGCGGAGACGGCGGGGTCGCCGACGTGACACGTAGGGCCGGAATAAAAGCCCATCCACGGGCCTGCTATCGTCCGGTGCCAACTGCGGCACAGTTGGCGCAGGCGGCTGAGCGCCCGAGTTCCACGAGCTGGAACCGGCAGCCCTCGCAGCCGATGCCTGTGATCCGACCCGGCCCAGCGCCGAGACGCCGCCCCCACATCCGTAAGACCAGTCCAGTGCCGCTCCGTGGCTCAACGCCGCGCCGACACAACGAGGTTGCCGTACCCATGCGCCACGCTGAAGGAGCCCGCGGTGAGTGCTGAAACGATGCTCGCCTTCGACACGGAGTGCCACCTCTTCATCCCGGGGTGTGGCTTCGAGGCCCCGGGTCTTCATTCGTTCGTTTTCGAACCCCTCTTCACAGTCGGCAGCTTCGAGTTCAACAAGCCGATGCTGCTGGCTTTCCTCAGCACGATCGTGGTGGTGGGGTTCTTCTGGGTCGCGTTCGGCAAGGCGAAGGTCGTTCCCGGAAAACTCCAGATGGTCGGCGAGGCGGGGTACGACTTCGTGCGCCGCGGGCTCGTCTATGACGCACTGGGGAAGAAGGAGGGCGACAAGTACGTCCCCTTCATGGTCTCGCTGTTCTTCTTCGTGTGGATCATGAACCTCTGGTCCATCATCCCGCTGATGGCGTTCCCCGTGACGTCGGTGATCGCCTTCCCGGTGGCCCTCGCCCTGGTCGTCTACGTCACCTGGCTGTTCCTCACGTTCAAGAAGCAGGGCTTCGTCGGCGGACTGAAGAACATCTCGGGCTACGACAAGTCGCTCGGCTGGGTGCTGCCGCTGATCATGGTGCTCGAACTTCTCCAGCACCTGATCATCCGCCCGTTCACGCACGCGGTCCGGCTCTTCGCGAACATGTTCGCGGGCCACCTGCTGATCCTGCTGTTCACCATCGCCAGCTGGTACATGCTGAACGGCATCGGCTTCGTCTACGCCGGTGCGTCCTTCGTGATGACCCTCGTGATGACTGCCTTCGAGCTCTTCATCCAGGCCGTCCAGGCGTACGTCTTCGTCCTCCTGGCCTGCAACTACGTCCAGGGCGCGCTCGCCGAGCACCACTGAGCACCCTCGCCTCCCAGCCCAACAGCTGTCCGGTGGCCAACCCCCACCGGTCCGTGAAATGAGAAGGAAGTAACGGCATGTCCGCTGCTCTCGAAATGGTCAACCTCGCCGCCGGCTCCGCCAAGACCAACGTCGTCGGCAACGTCGCCTCGATCGGTTACGGCCTCGCCGCGATCGGCCCCGGCGTCGGCGTCGGCATCATCTTCGGTAACGGCACCCAGGCTCTGGCCCGTCAGCCCGAGGCCGCCGGCCTGATCCGCACCAACCAGATCATGGGTTTCGCGTTCTGTGAGGCGCTCGCCCTGATCGGCATCGTCATGGGCTTCGTCTACAAGTAAACGAAGCACATCGACTATCCATTCAGACGGAAGGCACTGATGTGAACGCCCTGAACCTGGCGGCGGAGGTTCCTGAGAACCCCCTGGTCCCGCCGATTCCAGAGCTGGTCATCGGCCTGATCGCCTTCTTCATCGTCTTCGGCTTCCTCGCCAAGAAGCTGCTCCCGAACATCAACAAGGTTCTGGACGAGCGCCGGGCGGCGATCGAGGGCGGCATGGAGAAGGCCGAGGCCGCCCAGGCCGAGGCTCAGCAGGTGCTCGAGGACTATCGGGCCCAGCTCGCCGACGCCCGCCACGAGGCCGCGCGTCTGCGCCAGGAGGCGCAGGAGCAGGGCGCGACGCTCATCGCCGAGATGCGCGCCGAGGGCCAGCGGCAGCGTGAGGAAATCATCGCTGCCGGTCACGCCCAGATCGAGGCGGACCGCAAGCAGGCCGCGCAGTCGCTGCGTCAGGACGTGGGCAAGCTCGCCACCGACCTGGCCGGCAAGCTCGTCGGCGAGTCCCTTGAGGACCACGCCCGGCAGAGCCGGACCATCGACCGCTTCCTCGACGACATCGAGGCCAAGGCGGCGTCGGACGCGACGAAGGCTGAGGCCGGCCGATGAACGGAGCGAGCCGCGAGGCATTCGCCTCCGCACGTGAGCAGCTCGACGCGCTGACGGACGATTCCTCCGTCGACGCGGCGAAGCTCGCCGAGGAGCTGGCTGCCGTCACCGCTCTGCTCGACCGCGAGGTCTCGCTGCGTCGGGTCCTGACCGACCCGGCGCAGCCCGGCGAGGCACGCGCCGAGCTGGCCGGCCGGCTGCTCGGCGGCAAGATCGGCGGCCCGGCCGCCGAACTGGTCGCCGGCATGGTCCGCGCCCGCTGGTCGGGCTCGCGCGACCTCGCCGACGCGATGGAGGAGCTGTCCTACAGCGCCGACCTCGCCGCGGCGCAGCGTGCCGGTCAGCTGGACGACGTCGAGGACGAGCTGTTCCGGTTCGGCCGGATCGTCACCTCGACCGGCGAACTGCGCCGTGCGCTGACCGACCAGAGTGCCTCGGTGGCGGCCAAGACGGAGCTGCTGAACACGCTGCTCGGCGGCCGGGCCAACCCGGTCACCGGACGCATCGTGGTCCGGCTCGTCGGCAACCCGCGAGGCCGTAGCCTGGAAGCAGGGCTGGACGCCCTCTCCAAGCTGGCCGCGCACCGCCGGGGCCGGATGGTCGCAGTGGTCACCTCCGCGGTGCCGCTCAGCGAAGGACAGCGCACGCGCCTCGGCGCCTCGCTGGCCAGGGTCTACGGACGGCAGGTTCACCTGAACCTCGATGTGGACCCCGAGATCATCGGCGGCATCCAGGTACGGATCGGCGACGAGGTCATCAACGGAAGCATCGCGGACCGCCTCGACGAGGCGGCACGGCGGATGGCCGGCTGACCCAGCCACCAACTCAAGAGCTGCACCACCGGCGGCAGGACGCCGGGCCGGACGGCCGGACCGACGAGGTCCGGCTGCGGCCCGCGGCCCGCCCCGGAAGACAGCACAAGCACGACGGCGGCCCGAGTTGGGCCGTAGGCGGAAACCCCCTGGGGACAACCCCCAGACCCCCGCAAGTAACTTCGGGCCCAACAAGGAGAGCAGGGAACCCAGATGGCGGAGCTCACGATCCGGCCGGAGGAGATCCGGGACGCGCTGGAGAACTTCGTCCAGGCGTACAAGCCGGACGCGGCCTCGCGCGAGGAGGTCGGCACGGTAAGCGAGGCCGGAGACGGCATCGCGAAGGTCGAGGGCCTTCCCTCGGCGATGGCGAACGAGCTGCTGAAGTTCGAGGACGGCACGCTCGGTCTTGCGCTGAACCTGGAAGAGCGCGAGATCGGTGCGGTTGTCCTCGGCGAGTTCAGCGGTATCGAGGAGGGCCAGCCGGTGCAGCGCACCGGTGAGGTGCTCTCGGTCGCCGTGGGCGAGGGCTACCTCGGCCGCGTCGTCGACCCGCTGGGCAACCCGATCGACGGCCTCGGCGAGATCGAGTCCGAGGGCCGCCGCGCCCTGGAGCTGCAGGCTCCGGGCGTCATGGTCCGTAAGTCCGTCCACGAGCCGATGCAGACCGGCTACAAGGCCGTCGACTCGATGGTGCCGATCGGCCGTGGCCAGCGTCAGCTGATCATCGGCGACCGCCAGACCGGCAAGACCGCCCTGGCCGTCGACACGATCATCAACCAGCGCGACAACTGGCGCTCGGGCGACCCGAAGAAGCAGGTCCGCTGCATCTACGTCGCCATCGGCCAGAAGGGCTCCACCATCGCGTCCGTGCGCGGTGCGCTGGAGGAGGCCGGCGCCCTGGAGTACACGACCATCGTCGCCGCCCCGGCGTCCGACCCGGCGGGCTTCAAGTACCTGGCGCCCTACACCGGTTCGGCCATCGGCCAGCACTGGATGTACTCCGGCAAGCATGTCCTGATCATCTTCGATGACCTCTCGAAGCAGGCCGACGCCTACCGCGCCGTATCCCTGCTGCTGCGCCGCCCGCCGGGCCGCGAGGCGTACCCGGGCGACGTCTTCTACCTGCACTCGCGTCTGCTGGAGCGCTGCGCGAAGCTCTCCGACGAGCTGGGTGCCGGTTCGATGACCGGCCTGCCGATCGTCGAGACCAAGGCGAACGACGTGTCGGCGTTCATCCCGACCAACGTCATCTCCATCACCGACGGTCAGTGCTTCCTGGAGTCCGACCTCTTCAACGCGAACCAGCGCCCGGCGATCAACGTCGGTATCTCGGTCTCCCGTGTCGGTGGCTCGGCCCAGCACAAGGCCATGAAGCAGGTCTCCGGACGTCTGCGCGTGGACCTCGCCCAGTACCGCGAGCTGGAGGCGTTCGCCGCCTTCGGTTCCGACCTGGACGCGGCCTCCAAGGCCCAGCTGGGCCGGGGTCAGCGCATGACCGAGCTGCTCAAGCAGAGCCAGTACTCCCCGATGCCCGTCGAGGAGCAGGTCGTCTCCATCTGGGCCGGCACCACCGGCAAGATGGACGACGTACCGGTCGCGGACATCCGCCGCTTCGAGCGGGAGCTTCTCGACTACCTGGGCCGGGAGAAGAAGGACCTGCTGGTCAGCATCGTCGAGGGCGGCAAGATGTCCGACGACACCATCCAGGCGCTCACCGATTCCGTCGCCGCCTTCAAGCAGCAGTTCGAGACCTCGGACGGCAAGCTTCTCGGTGAGGACGCTCCGGTCAGCACCGCCAAGTGACGACGGAAGGGACCTGATCCATGGGAGCCACGCTCCGGGTCTACAAGCGTCGCATCCGCTCCGTCACCGCGACCAAGAAGATCACCAAGGCGATGGAGATGATCGCCGCCTCGCGCGTCGTCAAGGCGCAGCGCCAGGTGGCGGCATCGACGCCGTACGCGAGTGAACTGACCCGCGCGGTGACGGCGGTTGCCACCGGCTCGAACACGCAGCACCCGCTCACGACCGAGGCGGAGCGGCCGGCCCGTGCCGCGCTGCTGCTCATCACGAGCGACCGCGGTCTGGCCGGCGGCTACTCCTCCAACGTCATCAAGGCCGCCGAGCAGCTCACCGAGCGGCTCAAGGCCGAGGGCAAGGAGGTCGACGCCTACATCGTCGGGCGCAAGGGCGTGTCGTACTACGCCTTCCGCGAGCGGGCGGTGCAGGAGTCGTGGACCGGCTTCACCGACAGCCCGACGTACGCCGACGCCAAGGCGGTCGCCGCACCGCTGATCGCCGCCGTACAGCAGGACACGGCCGAGGGCGGGGTGGACGAACTCCACATCGTCTTCACCGAGTTCCTCTCGATGATGACGCAGACGGCGCTCGACGACCGGCTGCTGCCGCTCAGCCTCACGGAGACGGCCGCGGCCGCCGCCGAGGGGAAGGACGGCGAGATCCTGCCGCTCTTCGAGTTCGAGCCGTCGGCCGAGGACGTCCTCGACGCCCTGCTGCCGCGGTACGTCGAGTCGCGGATTTACAACGCGCTGCTGCAGGCCGCCGCTTCGAAGCACGCCGCCACCCGGCGTGCGATGAAGTCGGCCACGGACAACGCCGAAGAGCTCATCAAGTCGCTCTCGCGGCTTGCCAACGCGGCCCGCCAGGCCGAAATCACCCAGGAAATCAGCGAGATCGTCGGTGGCGCCAGCGCCCTGGCCGACGCGACCGCGGGGAGTGACTGACAACTATGACCACCACTGTTGAGCCGACCGCCGCGTCGGGCGTGGCCGCAGGCCGCGTCGCGCGGGTCATCGGCCCGGTTGTCGACGTGGAGTTCCCCGTCGACGCGATGCCGGAGATCTACAACGCGCTGCACGTCGACGTCGCCGACCCGGCCGAGCAGGGCAAGACCAAGACGCTGACCCTTGAGGTCGCGCAGCACCTGGGCGACGGCGTCATCCGTGCGATCTCGATGCAGCCCACCGACGGCCTGGTCCGCCAGGCCCCGGTGACCGACACCGGCGCCGGGATCACCGTCCCGGTCGGTGACATCACCAAGGGCAAGGTGTTCAACACCCTCGGCGAGATCCTGAACAAGCCCGAGGCCGAGTCGGAGATCACCGAGCGCTGGCCGATCCACCGCAAGGCCCCGAGCTTCGACCAGCTTGAGTCGAAGACCGAGATGTTCGAGACCGGCGTCAAGGTCATCGACCTGCTGACCCCGTACGTCAAGGGCGGCAAGATCGGTCTGTTCGGCGGTGCGGGCGTCGGCAAGACCGTCCTCATCCAGGAAATGATCTACCGCGTGGCCAACAACCACGACGGTGTGTCGGTGTTCGCCGGTGTCGGCGAGCGCACCCGTGAGGGCAACGACCTCATCGAGGAAATGACGGAGTCCGGCGTCATCGACAAGACCGCCCTGGTCTTCGGTCAGATGGACGAGCCCCCGGGCACCCGTCTGCGCGTCGCGCTCGCCGGTCTGACCATGGCGGAGTACTTCCGCGATGTGCAGAAGCAGGACGTGTTGTTCTTCATCGACAACATCTTCCGCTACACCCAGGCGGGTTCCGAGGTCTCCACGCTGCTCGGCCGCATGCCGTCCGCGGTGGGTTACCAGCCGAACCTGGCGGACGAGATGGGCCTCCTCCAGGAGCGCATCACCTCGACCCGTGGTCACTCGATCACCTCGATGCAGGCGATCTACGTCCCCGCGGACGACCTGACCGACCCGGCGCCGGCGACCACCTTCGCCCACCTGGACGCGACGACCGTGCTGTCGCGCCCGATCTCGGAGAAGGGCATCTACCCGGCGGTCGACCCGCTGGACTCGACGTCCCGCATCCTGGACCCGCGGTACATCACGCAGGAGCACTACGACTGCGCCTCGCGCGTCAAGACGATTCTGCAGAAGTACAAGGACCTCCAGGACATCATCGCGATTCTGGGCATCGACGAGCTGGGCGAGGAAGACAAGCTCACCGTCTACCGCGCCCGTCGCATCGAGCGGTTCCTGTCGCAGAACACCCACGTGGCGAAGCAGTTCACCGGTGTCGACGGCTCGGACGTCTCGCTCGACGAGTCGATCCACGCCTTCAACGCGATTGCGGACGGCGAGTACGACCACTTCCCCGAGCAGGCCTTCTTCATGTGCGGCGGCATCGAGGACCTGGAGAAGAACGCCAAGGAGCTGGGCGTCTCCTGACCCCGGCCCCGGTCCCGGGGGCGGCCCTGGCCGCCCCCGGTCCGTACGACCACTAGTATTTGACCCAACATCTGCCGAGCCTGGCAGGTGGAGACCCGAGGAGCCATCGTGGCTGAGCTGCACGTCGAGTTGGTCGCAGCGGACCGACAGGTCTGGTCCGGCGAGGCCAGCCTGGTTGTCGCGCGCACCTCGTCGGGCGACATCGGCGTCATGCCCGGACACCAGCCGCTGCTCGGCGTGCTGCAGTCCGGCCCGGTGACGATTCGTACGACCGGCGAGAGCGGGGACGGCACCGTCGTCGCCGCTGTGCACGGCGGTTTCATCTCTTTCGCCGACAACAAGCTGTCTCTGCTCGCGGAGGTCGCGGAACTGTCGGACGAGATCGATGTCCAGCGCGCGGAGCGGGCACTGGAGCGGGCGAAGTCGGCGGCCGACGCGGTCGCCGAACGCCGCGCCGCTGTCCGGCTGCGTTCGGTGACGGGCGTTCACTGAGCCCCGGCACCGACGAGATCGATCCTCAGCCGCGGGCTGCCCGGAGACCTCCGGAGCGGCCCGCGGCTGAGGCAATGCAGGTGCGTTTCCGGAATACGAGGCGAGGAGGTCGGTCGAGATGGTCCTCGCTCTGCTTGTGAGCGGCGCGGTCGTGGTGCTGGTGCTGCTGGGGCTGTTCGTCTTCGGGCTGCGGCGGCGGCTCATCCAGCGGTCCGGCGGCACGTTCGACTGCAGCCTGCGCTGGAACGTTTCCGAGGACGAGCGCGAGCCCAGCGGCAAGGGCTGGATCTACGGCGTCGCGCGCTACAACGGCGACCGGATCGAATGGTTCCGGGTCTTCTCCTACGCGCCCAGGCCCCGCCGCGTCCTGGAGCGCTCCGCCATCGAGGTCCTGGAGCGCAGGACCCCGCAGGGTGAGGAAGAGCTGGCGCTGCTCTCCGACTCGACCGTGCTCGCCTGCCGCCACCGCGGCGTCCGCCTGGAGCTGGCGATGAGCGAGGACGCGCTCACCGGCTTCCTGGCCTGGCTTGAAGCGGCGCCGCCCGGCCAGCGGGTCAATGTGGCGTAGGTAAGGGCTGAGCCCTGCGTCTACGGCCGGGCGTCGATTTCCAACTCCCTTGCCAGGACCGCGGCTTGGAGCCTGCTGCGCAGTCCCAGCTTGGCCAGCAGCCGGCTGACATGGGTCTTCACCGTGGCCTCCGCCATTTCCAGCCGTACCGCCACCTCGGCGTTCGACAGTCCGCGGCCCAGCGCGCCCAGCACCTCGCGCTCGCGCGGCGTCAGCACGTCCAGGACGGCCGGGTCCGGCGCATCGTCCGGCCGTTCGGCGCGTGCCGGGGCGGACGGCCCGGCGAACTCGGCGATCAGCCGGCGGGTCACCGCGGGGGAGATCACGCCGTCGCCCGACGCCACCGTGCGGACCGCGGTCAGCAGCGCGGTCGCGTCGCTGTCCTTGAGCAGGAAGCCGGCGGCGCCCGCCCGCAGCGCGCCGAAGACGTACGCGTCCAGGTCGAACGTGGTCAGCACCAGCACGTCCGCGAGGCCACCGGCGACCACCCGGCGGGTGGCCGAGACGCCGTCGAGCCGCGGCATCTGGAGGTCCATGAGGACGAGCGCGGGGCGCAGCTCGCGGGCCAGCCGTACGGCTTCCTCACCGTCCGCAGCCTCGCCGACGACCTCGATGTCGGGGGCCGAGCGCAGGATGAGCACGAGGCCGGCGCGGACGGCGGACTGGTCCTCGGCGACGAGGACGCGGATCGGCTGCGTGGGCGCGCCTGTCATGACGGTGTTTTCTCCTCGGCGGCCGGGAGCTGGGCCCGTACTTGCCATACCGTGCCGGCCGGCCCGCGCACCGGGCCGGCCTCGAAGGTTCCGCCCAGCAGGGTGGTGCGCTCCCGCATGCCGACCAGTCCGGCGCCCGAGCCGGGCGCCCGCGGTCCCGAGCGGCCGCCGAACGGGCTGATCACGGCGATGCCGAGCGGGCCGCCCCGGGCCTGTTCGAGGCGGACGGCGACCTCGCCGGGGGCGGCGTGCTTGAGCGCGTTGGTCAGGGACTCCTGGACGATGCGGTAGGCGGCCAGCTCCACCGGCGCGGGCAGCGCGGCCCGCGGGTCCGTGCCGTCGGCGTGCCGGGTGTCGTCCAGGGTGAAGGTGAGGCCGCTGGCCGCGCCGTTCGTCCGGGCCTGGCCGAGCAGCGCTTCAAGCCCGTCGAGGGTGGGTACGGCGGCCGGTTCCTCCGCGCCGGCCGCGTCCCGCAGCAACCCGATGAGACGGCGCATTTCGGCCAGACCCTGGACGCTGTTCTCGCGGATGACGCCGAGCGCCTGGCGGGTCGCGCCCGGGTCGTCGATGGTCTGGGCCGCGGTGGCGTGGATGGCGATGGCCGACAGGTGGTTGGCGACCATGTCGTGCAGCTCGCGGGCCATCCGCGCCCGCTCGCCCGCCACCGCCTGGGTCCGGTCCATCTCGGCGAGCAGCGCGGTCTGCTCGGCGCGCAGCCGGGCGGCCTGGGCCGCGTCGCGGTGGTTGCGGATGATCAGGCCGGTCCAGGCCGGGGTGGCGGTGATGACGCCGATGACGATGCCGAACATCAGCATCTCGGGGTCGCGCCGCACGGCGAGCAGCACCACCGTGGTGAGGACCGTCACCAGCACGGCGCACTGCGGGATCCGCCGGGCCGCCCGGGAGCCGCCGTAGAGCACCGCGGCGTAGACCAGGTCCGTGAACATCACGACGGTGGCGATGAGCGTCCCGGCGCAGGTGTCCAGGGTGAGCGCGGCCACGGCGATGGCGAGGCCGGTCAGCGGGGCGGTGCGGCGCAGCAGTTCGGCGCCGCTGATGGCGGCCAGCGCGACCAGCGTCAGCCACGACGGCAGGCCGGACACCGGCGGGGCGCTGTGCAGTCCCAGCACCCACAGCAGCAGGCCGCCGAGCAGCCCGGCAGCCGCGATGAGGACATCGTCGCGGTGCGGCCTTGCGGGTGGGGCGGGCAGACGGGCTCTCACCCCTCCATCCAACACGGCGCCGCGGCGCCCCGCCTCCACACCACGGCGGCTTCCCGCGGCGCGTGCGCTACATCGAAAGATGCAGCCGGGATCGTCACCGGCGACGACGTATCGGCCGCGCGGCCGCGACAGGCTGGGAGTGCCCGAGCGAAGAGGAGGCCGTTGTGGTCGTCACGCTGATCATTGCCTGCGAGGTCGGTTTCTGGGTCCTGCTGGCCGGCGGCCTGGCGCTGCGCTACCTGGCGCGGATGCCCCGCACCGGCGCCGCCGTGCTGCTCATGGAGCCGCTGCTGGAGCTGGCCCTGCTGATCGTCACCGCGGTCGACCTGAAGAACGGGGCGAGCGCGGACTGGAAGCACGGCCTGGCCGCCGTCTACATCGGCTACACCGTCGCCTACGGCCACTACACGATCAAGTGGTGCGACGGTCACGTAGCGCACCGCTTCGGCGGCGCCCCGCCGCCTCCCAAGCCGCCGCGTTACGGCCTGGCGCGGGCCGCCCACGAGGGCAGGCTGTGGCTGCGTACGGTCCTGATGGCCGCGGTCGCCGCCGGCCTGCTCCAGATCGCCGTGTGGTACGTCGGCGACGAGGGCGACACCGCGTCCCTGCACGGCTGGCAGGTCAACGTGGCGCGCATCGTGGCCATCCACGGCGTCATCGCGCTGACGTACCTGATCTGGCCGAAGAAGGACCCGGCGGGCCGGGGCGGGGGAGGGGCCGCCCGGGACGAGGACGGTGCCGCCCGGCCGCAGAAGTCGCTGCGCTAGGCAGCGCCCGGGGCCGGGCGGCAGGCGGTGGCTACCGTTCGCCGCCCGGCACCCACAGCACGTCGCCGACCTCCTTGTTGGCCGTCCGGGCCAGGATGAACAGGAGGTCGGAGAGGCGGTTGAGGTAGGTGGCGGTGAGCGGGTTCATGCTGTCGCCGTGCTCGTCGAAGGCCGCCCACGTCGACCGTTCGGCGCGACGGACGACCGTGCACGCCTGGTGGAGCAGGGCCGCGCCGGCCGTGCCGCCGGGAAGGATGAAGCTGCGCAGCTTCTCCAGCTCCGCCAGGAAGCGGTCGCAGTCCGTCTCCAGCTTGTCGATGTAACTCTGCTCGACGCGCAGCGGCGGGTACTTGGGGTCGTCGACGACCGGCGTGGACAGGTCGGCGCCGACGTCGAACAGGTCGTTCTGCACCCGCAGCAGCACCGTCGCCACCTCCTGGGGCAGCGAACCGAGCGCCAGCGCCACGCCGATCGCGGCATTGGCCTCGTTGGTGTCCGCGTAGGCCGAGATCCGGCTGTCGGTCTTCGCGGTGCGGCTCATGTCGCCCAGGGCGGTGGTGCCCTTGTCACCGGTGCGGGTGTAGATACGCGTCAGATTCACCATGCGGGCGAGCCTACGCGGCGGATCTGCGGAAGACCCGGGTGCACAGGACCACCGACAGCACGGCGAAACCAGCCGCGACCAGAACGCCGTGGAGCATGGCCGGCGAGGCGTACGCGCCGACGAACGCGGCCCGCACCGCGTCCACGAGGTAGCGGAACGGCATGAAGTGCGAGAGCACGTCGAGCCACTTGGGCCCCAGCGCCATCGGCAGCATCAGCCCGGACAGCAGCATCGACGGCAGCGTGATGGCGTTGACGACCGGTCCGAACTCCTGCGGCGCGTCGACCTTCAGCGCCAGCGCGTACGAGAGCGAGGCGAGCGCCACGGTCAGGACGGCGACGAAGGCGAAGCCGATGAGGATGCCGGGCAGCGGCGCGCGCAGGCCCATGACCAGCGCGGCCAGCACCAGCAGCACGGACTGGAAGACGAACAGCGCGGCGTCCCGCAGCACCCGGCCCAGCAGCAGCGCCAGCCGGCTCACCGGCGTCACCCGCATCCGCTCGACCACGCCGTACTGCTTCTCGACGATGATGCCGAAGCCGCAGAACGCGGCCCCGAACAGCGCGAGTTGCAGCAGCAGCCCGGGGACCAGCAGCTGCCAGGAAGTGCCGTCCGATGCCAGTGGCAGACCGGTCAGCAGCGGGCCGAAGAAGAGCAGGTACAGCAGCGGCATCAGTACGCCGAACAGCATCTGGATCCGGGAGCGCAGGGTCTGCCTGGCATAGCGGCCGAAGATCAGCGCGGTGTCGGAGAGGAGGACGGACAGGGACGGGGGCGAGGGCGGCACGGGGACTCCGGTGGTGTGGATGGCGGCCGGTCAGACGGCGAGGGGCGGGTTCTGCTGCGGTGCGGCGCCGCGTCCGGTGACGGCGAGGAAGGCGTCCTGGAGGGGCGCGTCGGCCGAGCCCGCGTACCGCCTCTTGAGCGCGGCCGGGGTGTCATCGGCGGCGATCACGCCCTTGTCGATGATCACCAGCCGGTCGGCGAGCGCGTCGGCCTCGTCGAGGTAGTGGGTGGTCAGGAAGACGGTGGTGCCGTGCTCGGCGCGGATGCGGCGGACCAGGTCCCACAGGTCGGCGCGGCTGCCGGGGTCGAGTCCGGTGGTCGGCTCGTCGAGGAAGAGGATTTCGGGGCGGTGGGTCAGGCCCAGCGCGATGTCCAGCCGGCGCCGCTGGCCGCCGGAGAGCGTGGCGGTCCTGCGGTCGAGCAGCCCGGTCAGGCCGAGTTCGCCGGCCAACTCCCCGGCGCGGGCCAGGGCTTGGGCTCTGCCGAGGTGGTAGAGGCGGCCCTGTGTGACCAGCTCTTCGCGTACCGAGACGTTCGGGTCCACGCCGCCGGACTGGGCGACGTAGCCGGACGCGCGCCGCACGCCGGCCGGGTCGCCTGCCAGATCGCAGCCGGCGACGGTCGCGCTGCCTCCGGTGGGCGCCAGCAGGGTGGTGAGCATCCGCAGGGTGGTGGTCTTTCCTGCGCCGTTGGGGCCGAGGAAGCCGAGGATCTCGCCGCGCTCGACGGTGAGATCGATGCCGCGGACCGCTTCGACGGGGCCACTCTTGCCGGCGAAGGTCCGGGCGAGTCGGGAGGTGCTGAGGGCGGGCATGGCCCCAGAAAAACAGAGGCGCTGAAAAATTGCAATGCCTCCAAAAATTAACCGGCACCAGTAAAAGGTAGGGTGGCGGCATGGCTGAGGGACTCAGGGAGCGGAAGAAACGGCAGACCCGCCAGTACCTCTCGGACGTGGCCACCGGCCTCTTCCTGGAGCGCGGCTTCGACGCGGTGACCATCGCCGAGATCGCCGAGGCGGCGGAGGTCTCCGTCAACACCGTCTACAACTACTTCCCGGCCAAGGAAGACCTCTTCTTCGACCGGAGCAAGGGGGTGCTCGACCGGCTCTCGCGCTTCGTGCGCGGCCGGGCGGCCGGCGAGTCCGCCGCCGTCGCCGTGCTGCGTGAACTGCGCGACGAGGTCGAGGCGGTCTCGCCGCGCGTCGGTCTGATGGAGGGGTACGGCCGCTTCATGCGCGTGGTGCACGGCGCCCCCACCCTCAAGGCTCGCCTCTGGTACATGCAGCAGGAGATCCTCGACGACCTGGAGGCAACGCTCCGTGAGGAGGCCCGTGCCCCCGCGGACGACCCGCTGCCCGGCCTGATGGCGGGCCAGATCGCCTGGGTGCACCAGTCGCTCATGGGGGCCGTCGCGCGCGAGATGCTGGCCGGCCGCAAGCCCGCCGAGGTCTCCCGCGAAGCCCTCGTCCTCCTCGACGACATCGAGGAAATGCTCAGCGAGCGGGTCCTCAACTACGCCGTACGGGCGGGTGGCTGACGGTCTTCCGGGCGGTGAACGGCTCCGGTCGATGTGATGTCCGTCATGTGAGACGTGACGCGCCTCTCTTACCTACCAAACGATCGCTCACGGACGCTAACGTCACCTTCACAGGCTCTCAAGTGCACAGCGTGTTAGGGGACAGCAGTGGCAAGGAAGCTCGCCGTCATCGGGGCCGGACTCATGGGATCCGGCATCGCGCAGGTCTCCGCCCAGGCGGGATGGGACGTCGTCCTCCGTGACGTGACGGACGGGGCGCTGGCCCGTGGCAAGGACGGCATCGCGGCCTCGTACGAGAAGTTCGTCTCCAAGGGCAAGCTGGAAGCGGCCGCCGCCGAGCAGGCGCTGGCCCGCATCACCACCACGACCGACCTGGACGCCGTGTCCGACGCGGACGTCGTCGTCGAGGCGGTCTTCGAGAAGATCGAGGTCAAGCGGGAGATCTTCCAGGCCCTGGACAAGCTCGCCAAGGACGAGGCGGTGCTGGCCTCCAACACCTCCGCCATCCCGATCACCAAGATCGCCGCGGCCACGTCCCGCCCGGAGCGGGTGGTCGGCACGCACTTCTTCTCGCCGGTGCCGATGATGCAGCTGTGCGAGCTGGTGCGCGGTTACAAGACGAGCGACGAAACCCTTGCCGCCGCGCGGGAGTTCGCCGAATCCGTCGGCAAGACCTGCATCGTCGTCAACCGCGACGTGGCCGGCTTCGTCACCACCCGGCTGATCTCGGCGCTGGTCGTCGAGGCCGCCAAGCTCTACGAATCGGGTGTGGCGAGCGCCGAGGACATCGACACCGCCTGCAAGCTGGGCTTCGGCCACGCCATGGGACCGCTGGCCACCGCCGACCTCACCGGCGTCGACATCCTGCTGCACGCCACCGGCAACATCTACACCGAGTCCCAGGACGAGAAGTTCGCACCGCCGGAGATCATGCGGCGGATGGTCGATGCAGGCGATATCGGCCGCAAGAGTGGGCAGGGCTTCTACGCGCACTGATGCCGTGTCAGGGCTCAAGGGCCCCGATTTGTCACTCCGTGGGGTGAATTCGGTATCGGTTCGCTTACAGGCGGAAACTTCGCCGCGTGAGAGGCCGTCAGTTCGGTAGACCTCACCGTACGAAACCACCATTCCGGGGAGCGCATATGCATATCAGGGGCGACCACGCCGAGCTGGTCGTCGGGGGGCGCCTCGACGTCCGCAGCGCGGCGGACGCCCGTACGGCCCTGCACGCCGCCGTCGATTCAGGTCACGGCGATCTCGTGCTGGATCTGACCGAGCTGGACTCCTGGGACGCCACCGGGCTCGGCGTGATCATGGGGGTGCACCGCCGCGCGGGCCGGGTGGGCCGTCGGCTCGTGCTGCGCGGTGTCCCGCCCCAGATGCAGCGGCTGCTGGTCGCCACCCGCCTGCACCGCATCCTCGCCATCGAGGGCGGCCTCGCAGCGGAATCGCTTCCTCGCGTGTGAGGCACGGCATCCGCCCGGCGCGACAGGCGCCGGGCGGGTCCGGAAGGCCGGGGGAGCGGTGCGGTGAGCAACACCTCAGTGCGGCATCAACCGCGCTATCCACGCCGGAGTGGCCCTTTCCGGACAAGTCAGGGCCCCGACGGTGCGACGGCACCACCCCCGCGGCTAGGGTTCATCGCGCCGTCCGCCGGCAGCCGCGGCGGCACCGACCGCAGCCACCGCGGGCACGCCCCGGCCGCACCCCGGCGGGAGGCGGCCGGACGACGGACGGTACGCGCGACCGTCCTCCCGGACGGACCCACGCGGCGCAGCCGGAGCGAGAAGAAGGGCATCTGGGGGTTGTGAGCATGGACCCGAACACCCAGCGGGGATCCGAGGAGAACGGCGAGCGGGCACCCGCCGCCGAATCGGCCGCGCCCGCCTTCGGCGGCAAGCAGACCGGCCCCGACGAGCCGGTCCGCGTCGTCCGGCTCATCTCCGGCAGCTACCTCGTCACCGTCAATCCCCTCGACGGCAGCGAGATAGAACCCTGTCCGCCCGGCGAGCGCCCGGCCGATCCCGGCAAGCTCGGCCCCGAGGAACGCGCCGACGTCACCCGGGCCGCCGCACCCCCGGTCCCCCCGGGAGCACCCGTCTACGCCGGCCACACCGCCGCACTCGAAGAGCGCGGCGAGGAGACCGAACGCCTGGTCCGCCTGCTCTCCCGCGGCCGCTCCGTACGCCTCACCGGCCCCTCGGGCGCGGGCCGCACCCGGCTCCTCGACGCCGTCGCGCACGCCTGCGCCGACATCGCGCCCGACGGCGTCGTCCGCCTCTCCGGCTACCACCGCACCCCCAACGACCTCCTGTACGCGCTGTTCGCCGCCGTCCACCGCGCGCCCCGGCACCGCCCCGACCGCGCCGAGCTGCTGCGGCTGCTGGGCGGTATCGGCGCGATCGTCGTCGTGGACGACATCGAATTCGGCGGCCGGGCACTCGACGAACTGCTCGACGCCACCCCCGAGTGCGCCTTCCTCTTCTCCGCGACCCCGGACACCGCCGCACCCAGCACCGACTCGCACGTCGAAGAGGTCTTCCTCGGCGGCATCGGCCGCGCCGCCTGCCTGCGGCTGCTGGAGCGCGCCGTACAGCGCCCGCTCACCGATGACGAGAGCGCCTGGGCCGCCGACCTCTGGTTCGAGTCCGAAGGGCTGCCGCTGCGCTTCGTCCAGGCGGCCGCACTGCTGCGCCGGCGCGACCGGCAGCGCAGCGCGCCCGGCGCACTCGACGACGGCTACGGCCTGTTCGCCGAGCCGGCCGACGGCGCCGACGACGGCACGGGGCCCGCCGAGCCTGCCGATGTACCGCTGCCGACCGTCGCCGAGGCCGCATCGCCCGCGCCCCTGCTGGCCGGCCACCTCGGACGGGCCGCCCGGGAAACCCTCCGCTTCGCCGTCGCGCTCGGCGGGGAACTGCCGCACCAGGCCCACCTGCCGGCCCTCACCCAGGACACCCACGCCGACGCCGCACTCGGCGATCTGCTGGGCTGCGGCCTGATCACCCCGGCCGGTACCCACTACCGCCTCGCCGCGACCGTCCAGGAGCAGCTGGAGGCCGCCGGATACGGCGAGGGCGCGGCCGCCCGCGCGCACACCGCGGCCCAGCACTACGCCTGGTGGGCCGGGCACCCCTCGGTCACCCCCGAGCGGGCCGCCGCCGAGTCCGACGCCGTCCTGGCCGCGATGGGCATGCTGACCGGCAGCCGCGAGAGCGGCCACGCCAGCGCCGCCGTCCTGCTCGCCCGTACCGCCGCCCCGGCGTTCGCCGCCGCGCTGCACTGGAGCGCCTGGGAGCGCAGCCTGCGGCACGGACAGGAGGCCGCACGGCTGGCCGGTGAGGTCGCCGAAGAGGCGTACTTCCACCACGAGCTGGGCGTGCTGGCCCTGTGCACCGACAGCCTCGACCGGGCGCGCGCCGAGCTGGAGGCCGCCATCGGGCTGCGCGGGGTGCTCTCCGACCGCAGCGGCGCGGTCGCCGGACGCCGGGCGCTGGCGCTCGTCGCCGACCGCACCCGCGCCGTCCCCCCGATCACCCTCACGCCGCCCGCGGCCGGCGAGCGGGCCACCGTCACGACGGTGCCGGCGGCGCGGCCGTCCGGCCCGGAGCACCCGGGGCCTGCGACGCCGGCGGCCGGAACCACCGCGCCGACCATCGTCGTCCGCGGCCCGGCGTCCGCCGTGGGTTCGCCGGCCGCCGCGCCCGGCGGGCCTGCCCGGCACAAGGGCGCCACCGGTGAGCGGCCGGTGCTCGGCCGGGCCCGGCGCAACCTCGTCGCCATCGGAGCCGGTGTCCTGCTGGCCGCCGTCCTCGGCACCGTCGTCACCCTCGGCTTCACCTCGGGCGACGACAAACACCCCGGCGGTCGGATCAGCACCGAGCAGAGCGCCGCACCGGACGACCAGGGCCAGGAGTCCCCGGCCGACACCCCGGGCACCGGCTCCGGCCTGCTGCCCACCGAAGCGGCCTCCGCGTCCGGCACACCCGGCGCCGAGAACAGCCCGTCCCCGTCCGCCAGCGCACCCGCCACCAGCGACTCGCCCACCGACCCGAGCACGGCGCCGACGGATCCGACGACCACCCCCACCGGCGGTCCGACCGACCCCACGGACGAGCCCACCGACCCCACCCACAAGCCGACCGGCAGGCCGACCGACCCCACCCCCACGGACGACCCGACGGACGAGCCGACGAGCCCGACGCCGACCGGCGAGCCCACCGGCAAGCCGACCACCGAGAGCCCGTCGCAGACCGCGTCGCGCCCGATGAACACCAGCTCCGCCGGCTACACCACCCCTGCGGGCACCGGCCCTTCGGGGAGCGCTTCTTCGGACGCCGATCCCTCGGGCAGCGCGCCCGCCACTTCGGGCGAGGGCACCCCGGCCGGCTGACCTGCCCCGCTCACCGCACGACGGCCCGGTACGGACGCCGCCCCAGGGGGCAGCAGTCACGTACCGGGCCGTCGGCGTGTGCGGGGGCCCCGCGCTCAGAACAGGCGCAGCTTGTCGTCCTCGATGCCGCGCAGCCCGTTGTAGTCGAGCACCACGCAGCCGATCCCGCGGTCGGTCGCCAGGACCCGGGCCTGCGGCTTGATCTCCTGCGCCGCGAAGATGCCCTTCACCGGCGCCAAGTGCGGGTCGCGGTTGAGGAGTTCGAGGTAGCGGGTGAGCTGCTCGACACCGTCGATCTCGCCACGCCGTTTGATCTCCACGGCGACGGTCCGGCCGTCCGCGTCCCGGCACAGAATGTCCACGGGGCCGATGGCGGTGGGGTATTCACGCCGAATCAGCGAATAGCCCGTGCCCAGGGTTTCGATCCGGTCCGCGAGCAGCTCCTGGAGGTGCGCCTCCACGCCGTCCTTGATGAGCCCCGGGTCGACCCCCAGCTCGTGCGAGGAGTCGTGGATGACCTCCTCCAGGGTGATGATGAGTTTCTCGCCGCCCTTGTTCTCCACCGTCCACACATTGCCGTCGCCCTCCTTGAGGGAGCACGGCGGGGACATCCAGTTGAGGGGTTTGTAGGCGCGGTCGTCCGCGTGGACGGAAACGGAGCCGTCGGCCTTCACCAGGATGAGACGGGGGGCGGAGGGCAGGTGGGCGGTGAGCCGGCCCGCGTAGTCCACGGAGCAGCGGGCGATGACGAGGCGCATGGGGCGTCACGCTACTCGACCGGGGGCCGCCGACGCGATTCGGCCCTGGGCGGGCGTGCGTTTACGGGGGAAACCCCCGCACCCCCGGCGCCTGCCCTTGGCCGGTTGTATGTGCAATCTCCTGGTGCGGGGACCTGGTGCGGCATACCGTTGATGCAGGGGGTCGTGAAGCGAACACGCTCCGTCGCGATTCCCTCTGTCCCATTCCTGAGGCCCCGTCCCGGCGGGGCCGCGAGAGGAGAACCTCATGTCGCTCGACGTCTCACCGGCCCTCCTCGAACAGGCCGAGCGAGGCGAGGTCGACGAAGCCGCGTTCGTCGACTGCGTCCGGACCTCCCTGCCCTATGCATGGGGGATGATCAGCTCTCTGGTGGCCCAGCTGAAGGTGGACGGCGGACAGTTCGCCGACAATCAGACGCCGCCGCCGGACGAGCAGGCACGCGGCCAGCTGCTGCGCGCACTGGCGAGTGACGCGATACGCGGATCGTTGGAGCGCCACTTCGGTGTGCGTCTCGCCTTTCAGAACTGCCATCGCGTCGCGGTTTTCCCGCTCGACCCGGTGGTGGACGACCGCCTGGCCCGCTTCACCTCCATCCGGGGCCAGCTGCTGAACCAGTCGCCCGAACTCCGCGACTGCTGATCGGAGTTGCTGCCGCTGCGCACGTCATTTTCTGCGCTCATCACGGCACCGTCGGTGCCGGTGCGCCGGCGGCAGCACCACCGATCATCCGGCAGGCCCTCCGAGGAACAGCGCACGACCGCACCACGAAAGCACCGCCGCACGCCGCCCCGCCGAGCCGGCCACGTCACCCCAGCTGCGGCAGCACGTCCGTGCCCAGCCTGCGGACGTTCTCCTCGGTCGCGGCCAGATCACCCGAACCCTCGACGAGCAGCGCGTACTTCGTGATGCCCGTACGCTCCGCCGTCGCCGCGAGCCGGTCGGCGCACAGCCGCGGCGGCCCGACCGGATGCAGCGCGCAGAGCTGTTCCGTGTACGCGAGGGGATCCCGCATCGCGCGATAGCGGCCGTCGACCGTCACATGCGCGCCGAGCCCCTGCTGCAGCCAGCCGGGCATCGCCTTCGTCAGCGACTCCACCGCGTCCCTGCGCTGATCGGCGATCTGCACCACACCCGCCGATACGTGCCCGGCGGCGGCCACTTCGTCGCCGTCCCGGCCGGCCTCGCGCGCGGCGGACCGCCACAGCGCGACCATGTCCGCCTTCTCCTCGTCCCCGCAGTGCATGCCCAGCAGCATCGGCAGCCCGCGCTCGGCCGCCAGCCGGACCGACGCGGGGGACGTACAGGCCACCACCACTCCGGGGCCCGGAGGCCCCGAGGCGGGGTCGTCGAGCGGCACCAGGGACTCCGCCGGGCTCGGGACGACCGCCACCTCACGGAAGGCGTACCGCTCGCCCCGGGCGCCGACCCGGGGCTCGCGCAGCCAGCGCAGCAGCAGATCCAGGGCCTCCGGGAAGCCGCGCTCGTACGCGGCCAGGCCGGAGCCGAAGACCTCCAGATCCACCCACGGGCCGCCGCGTCCGACGCCGAGTGTGAACCGCCCGCCGGACGTGAGATGCAGCAGCGCCGCCTGTTCGCCGAGCGCCACCGGATGCTGGGTCGGGAGCACGCTGACCGCCGTCCCGATCCCGATCCTGCGGGTGCGCCCCAGCAGCAGGGCGGCGAGCGTCACCGCCGAAGGACAGACGCCGTACGGAACGAAGTGGTGCTCCGCCAGCCAGACGTCATCGAGCCCGGACTCCTCCGCGATCTCCGCGGAACGGACCGCCCGATACAGTGCTTCCCCCTGTCCCTGGCCGGGGAATTGAGCGGCCAGGATGAAAGCCCCAACGCGCATCGCTCTCTGCCTCCTCGCAGCCGACGCGGCCTCCCCTTACAGGCATTAACGCCTGACACGTGCCAAAGGCACGGTCCGGACAGCGGAATTGCCCGATCATCGCAGGAACGGACCGGGCCGCCACCGGGGCCGGCGGCGCCGCTACGCTGATAACAGCCCGTGACCCGCAGATCTCCCGAGGTGCCTTGTGTCTCCGCGTCGAAACCGCCAGCGCGGCGGTGCGAAGCCCACCGAACACTCCGGCACGGGCCGCTACGGGGCCGGCGGCTGGGAGAAGACCGAGGAATGGCGCGGCGAGGACTGGGTCGTCCGGCAGGTCGGCGGCGCCGGGGCCGCCAAGCACTACCGCTGCCCCGGCTGCGACCAGGAGATCCCGCCCGGCGTCCCGCACATCGTGGCCTGGCCGCAGGGTGGCGACGTCGACGACCGCAGGCACTGGCACAAGGCGTGCTGGAACGCACGGGACCGCCGGAGCGCGCGGCTCCAGCGGTCCCGTAACGCACCCAGGTACTGAGTCCTACACGTCGCGCTGCGCCTGGGCGGCGAAGGCTCCGCCCAGCACGACCGCGGTGACCCCGGCGAGGATCCACAGCGGGGTCCAGCCCTGCGGGCCGGTGTCGGTGCCGAGGAACGGGCTGCCGTACAGCGTCGCCAGCGAGTTGGGGACGGAGTACTCGATCAGGGCCTGGCTCACCGACTTCAGGCTGTCCGAACCGAGCATGAAGACGGCCAGCAGCATCGGCAGCAGCACCAGTCCGAGCATCGCGCTGATGGCGCCCGCCGAGTGCCGCAGCAGCGAGCCGACGGCCAGCGCCAGCAGGCCGAGCACCGACACGTAGAGACCGGCGCCCACGGTGCCGCGCAGCCACTCACCGCCCGTCGGGTCCGGGCCGTTCACCATCCCGGCGGTGAGCACCGCGACGACGGAGGTGGCGAGGGTCGTGATGACGAAGGCCAGCGCGAAGAAGACGATCGCCTTGGCCGCGAGCACCCGGGCCCGGCCGGGGCAGGCGGTCATGGTCGTGCGGATCATGCCCGTGCCGTACTCGGAGGAGATCACCAGTACGCCGAGCGGGATCACGCACAGCGTGCCCAACAGGACGCCGAAGAACGAGAATCCGAGTTTCGGGTCGACCGTCCGCTGCGAGCCCAGGGCCAGCGCCGTCAGCAGGCCGATGCCGACGATCAGCACGACCAGCGCGCTCAGCGTCCAGATCGTCGAGCGCACCGAGCGGATCTTCGTCCACTCGGAGGCCAGCGCGTGCCCGATGTGGGTGCTGCGCACCGGGATCGGCGAGACGTAACCGGGCTGACCGCCCTGCCAGTTGGCGCCGCCGCCCTGCGGGGCGCCCTGGGGGCCGCCGTGCGGGTTGCCCTGCGGGTTCCCCTGGGGGGCGTGGCCCTGCTGGGGGTGGCTCTGCGGGGGGACCGGGGGCTGCTGCCGGGGCGCCTGGGCCTGGAGCGTCATCGTGCCCGGGTCCTTCGCCAGGCTGCCGCCGGCCGCGAGCGGCTGCGGCGCCGGGCCCTCGCTCCTGACCTGCGCCTGGAGCGTCATCGTGCCCGCCTCCTTGGCGGGCTGCGGCTGCTGGGCCTGGAGCATCATCGTCCCGGCTTCCCCGGCGGACTGCTGAGGATCCGGCTGCTGCGCCGGTGCGGCGGGCGGCATCGGCGGCGCGGGCGGCGTCCGGCCCTGCGCCGCGGCCTGGTCGTTCGGTCCGCGCTCAGGCTGTGCCTGCGGCTGCGGCTGCTGAGGGCTGGTCATCGGGCGTCCTTGTTGTGGGGCATGGTCGGGTCGGCGGGCGGCATCGGTGCCGCGGGTTGCGGCTGCTGCGCGGCGTAGGGGTTGGGGTTGGGTGCCCCGTAGGGCTGTCCCTGGACGGGCGGCGGGTACCCCTGGCCGGGGGCCGGCGCCTGCTGCCCGTAGGGGCCCTGCTGGGCGTACGGGTGCGGCTGTCCCTGGGCCGGGCCGACGGGTGTGCCGGCGTGGCCCTGGGCGGGCGGGTATCCCTGCGGTGCGGCGCCCTGTGGTGCGTACCCGGCGGGCGGCTGCTGGAGGCCGGCCCGCGGGTCGGCCGTCGAGCGGTAGTCCACGGCGCCCTGGGTCAGCCGCATGTACGCCTCCTCCAGGGACGCCTGGTGCGGCGACAGCTCCCACAGGCGGACGTCCGCCTCGTGCGCGAGATCGCTGATCCGGGGGAGCGGCAGGCCGGTCACCCGCAGTGCGCCGTCCGGCTCCGGAGTGACCTGGCCGCCCGCCTCGCCCAGCGTCGCGGCCAGCTTCTCGCGCTGTTCCGGGACGGTGTCGGGGGTGCGGACCCGGGCGAAATCGGCGGAGTTGGCGGAGATGAAGTCCTTGACCGGCATGTCCGCCATCAGCTGGCCGCGGCCGATCACGATCAAGTGCTCGGCGGTCAGCGCCATTTCGCTCATCAGGTGCGAGGAGACGAAGACGGTACGGCCCTCGGACGCCAGCTGCTTCATGAGGTTGCGCACCCACAGGATGCCCTCGGGGTCGAGGCCGTTGACCGGCTCGTCGAAGAGCAGCACCTGCGGGTCGCCGAGCAGTGCGGCGGCGATGCCGAGCCGCTGGCCCATGCCGAGCGAGAAGCCCTTGGAGCGGCGGCCCGCGACCTCCTTGAGGCCCACCACGCCGAGCACTTCGTCGACCCTGCGGGCCGGGATGCCGGACAGCTGGGCGAGCGACAGCAGGTGCTGGCGGGCGCTGCGTCCGCCGTGCACGGCCTTGGCGTCGAGCAACGCGCCCACCTGGCGGGGAGCGTTGGGGAGGTCACGGAAGGGGCGGCCACCGATGGTGGCGCGTCCCGAGGTGGGGGCGTCCAGGCCCAGAATCATGCGCATCGTGGTCGACTTGCCGGAGCCGTTCGGCCCCAGGAATCCGGTCACGGTGCCCGGCCGTACCTGGAACGACAGGTTGTGCACGGCCGTCTTGGCGCCGTAGCGCTTCGTCAGGCCGACTGCCTCGATCATTCTCCGCCCCTCGCGAGATCGTCGGGGCAGAGGCGTCCTCGTGCCCCCGTGCGGGTTAGGAGGCTATCGGTCCGTTGACGGTTCCCGTCAAAACCGAGAAGAGGAAGGCGTCACCCGGCAGTGTGACGCACGCGTCCAGCGCACCCCGCCGTCACGCGTCGCGCCGCTCCAGCAGGACGAATCCGCAGACCAGCGCAGCCACCGTCCAGGCCACCATGATGCCCAGACCACCCCATGGCCCGTACGGCACCGGGTTGTTGCCCGGGACCACCTGCATGATCCGCCGGCCCGCCTGGTCGGGCAGGTAGTGGCCGATCTTCCGCGTCGCCGAGACGTTCCCGAGGATGTTGGAGATCAGGAAGAAGAACGGCATCAGGATGCCGAGCGAGAGCATCGGGGAGCGCAGCATCGTGGCGATGGCCATCGAGAACAGCGCGATCAGCGTCATGTAGAGCCCGCCGCCGATCACCGCGCGCAGCACCCCGGGATCGCCGATCCGCGCCGCGAGGCCGCCCAGCAGCGACTGCCCGGCGAAGAACGCGAGGAAGCTCGTGAACAGGCCGACGAGGAGGACCAGCGCGGTGGCCACCACGAGCTTGCAGAACAGGAAGGTGGCGCGCTGCGGTACGGCGGCCAGCGAACTGCGGATCATGCCGGTGCTGTACTCGTTGGAGACGACCAGCACCCCGAAAACGATCATCGCCAGCTGGCCCAGGCCCATGCCGGCGAAGCTGATGTTGGTGGCGTCGAAGGTGAGCCGGTCGCGTACCGGCATCGTGCCGAAGTCGCTGCCGGCGAGCGCGCAGATCAGCATGCCGAGGCCGACGGTGACCACCACGGCGACTCCCAGTGTCCACACCGTGGACCGCACCGACCGGATCTTGGTCCATTCCGAGCGCAGCACCTGCCCGACGGCCGCCATCGTCAGTTCCCTTTCTTCTGCCGGTCGGCACCCCAGCCGCCGGCGGCCGGAGTTCCGGCCGGAGCCGTGGCCCGGCCGCCCACCGGCCCGGCAGGCGGCTCCCCGTCGTGCGCGTGGTACTCCACCGATTCCGCGGTGAGCTGCATGAACGCCTCTTCCAGCGAAGCCTGTTGGGGGCTCAGTTCGTGCAGGACGAGCTGGTGGGCCGCGGCCAGTTCGCCCAGCCGCTCGGCCGGCTCCCCGTCCACCTCCAGCGTGCCGTTGCCCGCCTGGACCGCCGTGATCCGCTCCGCGTGCAGCACGTCCAGCAGCCGCTCCTGCTCCGGCGACCGCAGCCGTACGTAGGACCGTGAGTTCTCCCGGATGAACTGCGCCATCGACGTGTCGGCGAGCAGCCTGCCCTGGCCGATGACGACCAAGTGGTCGGCGGTCAGCGCCATTTCGCTCATCAGGTGCGAGGAGACGAAGACGGTACGGCCCTGTCCCGCGAGGTTCTTCATCATGGTGCGGATCCAGCGGATGCCCTCGGGGTCGAGGCCGTTGACCGGCTCGTCGAAGAGCAGCACCTGCGGGTCGCCGAGCAGTGCGGCGGCGATGCCGAGCCGCTGGCCCATACCGAGCGAGAAGCCCTTCGAACGCTTCTTGGCCACCGATGTCAGCCCGACCGTGTCCAGCACCTCGCCGACCCGGCGGCGCGGGATGCCGTTGCTCTGCGCCAGGCACAGCAGGTGGTTGAACGCGCTGCGCCCGCCGTGCATCGCCTTGGCTTCCAGCAGCGCGCCGATGTACGTCAGCGGATCCTGGAGCCGGCGGTAGTGCCGGCCGTCGATGCGGACCGAGCCGGCCGTCGGGTTGTCCAGACCGAGCATCATCCGCATGGTGGTGGACTTTCCCGCGCCGTTGGGCCCGAGGAAGCCGGTGATGATCCCGGGCCGCACCACGAACGTCAGGTGGTCCACCGCCACCTTGTCGCCGTAGTGCTTGGTCAGCCCAGCCAGCTCGATCATGTCTTGCACGCTAAGGGCGCCCGATGCGCCTCGCCACCGGGCGGGGCCCGCCCGGACACGCCTGCGCCCCCGCCCGCCGGAGAGGCGGCACGGGGGCGCGTACGGGACGGTCGGCGCGGGGCGGAACCGTCAGCGGGTCTGCTGGGCGGGGACGCCGCGGGTGGCGGACTCCTCGTCGCCCGGGACGCCCGCGGCGGCCACGGCCGCACCGGTGAGCGTCGCCAGCATCTCGCGGACGTTGGTGAGCTGCGCGTTGATCGAGTCGCGACGGTTGGTCAGCGCCGCCAGCTCGCGCTCCGACTCGCTGCGGATCCGGTCGGCCTTGGCGTTCGCGTCGGCCACGATGTCCTCGGCCTGGCGCTGCGCGGTCTCCACCGTCTGGCGGGCCCGGCGCTCGGCGTCCGTCCGCAGCTTCTCGGCCTCCAGGCGGAGCTGCTCGGCACGGTGCTCGATCTCCGCAAGACGCTTCTCGGCCTTGGCCTGACGCGACGCCAGGTCACGCTCGGACTGCTCGCGGCGCTTGGCGAGGTTGGTCTCGAAGTCGGCGGCGGCCTGGGCGGCCTTGGCGCGGGTCTCCTCGAAGAGGGAGTCCGCCTCCTCGCGCTTGGACTGCGCGTCCTTCTGCGCGTCGGCACGCAGCGTGGACGCCTCGCCCTTGGCCTTCTCGACGATCCGGGCGCCCTCGTCCTCCGCCTTGGCCTTCCGCTCGGCGGCGAACTGCTCGGCGTCGTTACGGACCTGCTGGGCGGCCGACTCGGCCAGCTCGCGGTGCTGCTCGGCGGCCCGCCGGGCCTCCTCACGCAGGTCCTTGGCCTCCTCCTCGGCGAGACGGAGGATCTTCTCCACGCGCGCACCGAGGCCCGCGTAGGACGGCTCGGCGTCATTGACCTGGGCCTGGGCGTTCTGCGTTTCGAGGTGCAGCTCCTCGATCCGCTTTTCCAGCGAGGTGATACGGGACAGCGCGCCGTCGCGGTCCGCGACGAGCTTAGTAATGCGGTCATCCACCTGACCGCGGTCGTACCCACGCCGCACGAGCTCGAAGCCGAAGGGGGAGGAAGTGTCGCTCATGGGGTTCCTGTCGAAAGAGACCGGTGAGGTGATAAGGAGAATCCTAGGGGCCCAAACGGCGTGTCATCGAGTCAATGCCCGTTTGAAGTGGAGAATGACCCCTCATTTGAGTGGCTACCCCTCAGACTGCTTGCCACTCGAACGAGTTGCACCCGCTCCCGCGGCGGTCTTGGACCCCGCGGTCTTGCCGTCCGCGGCACCTCCCGGCGCCTCGAACGACTCCAGAGCTTCCAAGACATCCTGGACGCGGGAGATTTCGGTGTTGATGTCCGCGCGGCGGCGTACCAGGACCTCCAGCTCGTGCCGGCCGTCCGCCACGATCCGGGCGGCTTCGGTCTCGGCCTCGGTGCGCATCCGCTCCGCGTTGCGCACCGCCTCGGCCTTCTTGTTCTCGGCCTCCTTGATCAGGCCCTCGGCCTTCTTCACCGCCGAGATCCGGACCTTGCTCGCCTCGCTGTTCGCGTCCGACACCAGCCGCTCGGCCTTCTCCTCGGCCTCCGTCTGCTGGGCGGTGGCCTGCGCGATGAGCTTGTCGACGCGTTCGCCGGCGTTCTTCATCGCCTCCGCGGACTCGCGGCGGGCCCGCTCGTGCAGCTCCTCGACCTCGGACTCGATCCGCACCCGCAGTTCCTCGGCGCGCTCCCGGATCGCCGTGGCGTCCCCACGTGCCTCGCTGAGCAGGGTGTCCGCGTCCGTACGGGCCTTCTCCACCCGGGAGTTGCCCTCGGCCGTCGCCTCCGTGACGATCCGGTCGGCCTCCGTGCGGGCCGCCCCGACCATCGTGTCGGCCTGCTCCTCGGCCGCCGCGGCAGCCCGCAGCGCCTCTTCCTGGGCCTTCGCGACCAGCTGGTCGGCCTGCTCCGCCGCGTCGCCACGGCGCTTGGCCGCGTCCTTGCGGGCCTCGTCCAGCAGCCGCTCGGCCTCCTGCTGGGTCTCGGCGCGCAGCCGCTCGGCCGCGGCCTCGGCGTCCTGCTCGACCTTGGCCGATTCGCTGCGGGTGCGGTTGGCATGTTCCTGGGCCGCGGTGACCGTCTCGGCCGCGTCCGCCCGCAGCCGGTCCGCCTCGGCCGTGGCCGTGGCGATCATCCGGTCCGCCTGCTCGCGCGCGTCGGCACGGGTACGGTCGGCCTCCCGCTCCGCCTCCGCGCCCGTCTCCGCTGCCTCGGTGCGCAGCCGTTCGGCCTCGGTGGTGGCCTCGGACATCAGCTGGTCGGCCTGCTCGGCGGCGTCCGACCTGGTCTTGTTGGCCGCCTTGCGCGCCTCGTCGCCGGTCGCCTCCGCGTCCGTCCGCGCGCTCTCCAGTGCCTGGGCCGCCTCGGTACGCAGCCGTTCGGCCTCGGCGGTCGCCTCGGCCAGGCGCGCCTGTGCCTGTTCCTCGCCCGCCGTCCGCAGCTGCTCGGCGGCCTCCTGGGCCTCCTTGACCGTACGGTCGGCGTCGTCCTGCGCCGAAGACGTGAGCTCGGTCGCCTCGGTGACGATCCGTTCGGCTTCCGTACGGGCCTCGGCGATCAGCCGGTCGGCCTGGCCTGCCGCGTCCGACCGCATCCGGTTCGCGTCGTCGCGCGCCTCCGCCCGTGCCCGCGCCGCGTCCTGCTCGCCTGCCGCCAGCGCGTCCGACGCGTCGGTCCGCAGCTGCTGGGCCTTGGCGGTGGCGTCCGCAACCAGCTTCTCGGCCTGCGCGGTCGCCTCGGCGATCAGCCGGTCCGCCTGCTCGGCCGCGTCCGTCCGCGCGGAATGCGCGTCCGTGCGCGCCTCGTCGAGCACGCCCGCGGCCTCCGAGCGCAGCCGCTCGGCCTCCTCGATGGCCTCCGCGACCGCCCGCTCCGCAAGGGCCTTGGCGGCCTCCGACGCCTCCTGCGCCTCCCGCCGCACCCGCGCCGCGTCCTCCGATGCGCGCTCGCGCTCGTCGTACGCGTCCGTACGGACCCGGTCCGCTTCTTCCTGCGCCTCGGTCTTCGTCCGCTCCGCGGCGTGCTCGGCCGCCGACCGCAGCCCGGCGATCTCCTCATCGGCCTGCTCGTGCAGCCCGGCGACCGCGTCCCGCACCTGCTGCGCGGTGGCCTCAGCGGTGGCCACCAGCTCGTCCGCCCGCCGGTCCGCCTCCTCGACCAGCCGCTCCGCCTCGGCCTGCGCCTCGCTGACCCGGGTACGCGCCGACGCCAGCAGCTCCTCGCTCTGCTCGCGGGCCGCGGTGCGCTCCTGGTGCGCCTCCTCGCGGGCCTCGCCCAGCTGCTGCTCGGCCTCCTTGCGGCGCCGCGCGGCCTCTTCCTGGGCGGCGGACAGTGCCTGCGCCGCCTCGCTCCCGGCCCGCTCGGCCGCGGCCGCGGCCTCGGCCCGCACCCGGTCGGCGCTCTCCTGCGCCTCCGTCTTCAGCCGCTCCGCCTCGGCGGCCGCCTCTCCGCGCAGCCGTTCCGCGACGGACTCGCCCTCGGTACGGGCCGCCGACGCGTCCGACGCGGCCTCCGTGCGCAGCCGCTCGGCCTCCTCCTCGGCCTGCTGCTGGAGCGTCCGCCGCCGCTCGGCGGCCTCCGCCTTGAGCCGGGCGGCCTCCTCCTGCGTCTCGCGGCGCAGCCGCTCCGCCTCCGTGCGCGCCTCGCGCAGCGACTCCTCGGCGGCGGTGACCTTCTCCTCGGCCTCGGCCCGCAGCCGGTCCAGCTCGGCCTGTGCCTCTTCCCTGCGCTCCTCGGCGGCCTGCTCGGCCTCGGCCCGCAGCCGCGCGGCGGACTCCTCCGCCTCCGTGGTCACCAGCTCGGCGGCCTGGGCGCCCTCGGTGAGCAGTTCCTCGGCCTCGGCGCGGGCCTTCTCCAGCGCCTCCTCGGCCTGCCGGCGCAGGGCGGTGGCCCGCTCGATGGCCTCGGTGCGTACCCGCTCGCTCTCCGCGCCGGCCCCGGCGCGGGTCTCCTCGGCGTCCGACTTCGCCTTGGTCAGCAGTTCCTCGGCGGAACCTGCCGCCTCCTCGATCTGCTGGACGGCCTCGCGCCGCGCCTCGCTGCGGATCCGCTCGCCCTCGGCGACGGCCTCGGCGCGCAGTTGCTCCGCCTCGCCGCGCAGCCGCCGTGCCTCCTCCTGGAGTTCGGCGGTCTTGGCGCGGTACTCCTTGGTGTCGTCCTTCGCCGCGCCCTTGAGCTGCTCGGCGGTGTCGTGGGCCTGCTCGCGCAGCCGGTCGGCCTCCGACTCGGCCTCGCTGCGCAGCCGTTCGGCCTCTTCGGCTGCGGCCTTGGTGGTGGCCTTGGCGTCGTCGGACGCCTTGGTCAGCACCTCCTCGGCGGTCCGCGCGGCCTTCGCCAGCTGCGCCGCGGAGTCCTCGGCCGCCTGGGACCGTGCGGCCTCCCGCGCCTCGGCGACCAGCCGTTCGGCTTCCGTGCCGGCGTCCACCCGCAGCTGCTCGGCCTCGGCCTTGAGCGCCTCGGCCTCCTTGGTGGCCTCGGCGACCAGCCGGGCGATCTCCGCCTTGGCGGTGCGGGTGCGCTGTTCGTTCTCGGATTCGGTGGCGGTCAGCCGCTTGGTGGCGTTCTGCTGCGCGTCCTCCACCAGCTTCTCGGCTTCGGTGCGCGCCTCGCGCAGCGCGGTGTCCGCCTCCTGAATGCGCGCCTCGGCGGTCCGCGTCAGCTCGGCGGCCTGCCTGCGGGCCTCGTCCGACTCGCTGCCGACGGTCGAACGCAGCTGCTCCGCCTGCTCGGTGGCCTCCTGGGCCTGGGAGGACGCGGCGTCCAGCAGCCGCTCGGCGTCCGTACGCGCCCGGCGCAGGAGGCTTTCCGCCTCGGCGCGGGCCTCTTCGGCCTCGGTGCCCAGGCGCTCACGGGCCCGCTCGGCGAGCCGGTGCGCCTCGGCCCGCGCGGACGCCAGCGCCTGCTCCGCCTCGGCCCGCGACTCGTCCATCAGACGGCGGGCCTGGGCCTCGGTGCGGGCCCGCAACTGCTCGGCCCACGCGACGTTTTCGTTGACGTGCGACTCGACGGTCTGCCGGCGCTCGTTCAGTTCCTCGTCGAGCCGCTGCCGACGGGAGACCGCCTCGGCGTGCAGCTCGGCCTCAAGGCGGGCCTGCTGCTCGGCCTGCTCCTGGAGCAGGCGCTGGGTCTGCGCGCGGGCCTCGCGCAGCTCGCGCTCGGAGTCGGCGCGCAGCTGGTCGGCCTGGATCTGGGCGTTCCGCAGCAGCTGCTCGGCCTGGTGACTGACGTTGTCGTAGGCAGGGCGGGCCGCGAGGTTGCGGCGCGCCTCGTGGAGCTTGGCGCGCAGCACCTCGACCTGGTAACCGAGATCGTCGGCGTGCTGGACGGCCTTGTCCCGCTCGGTCTTCAGCCGGTCCATCTCGGCTTCGAACTGCGAGAGGTGGTCGGCCTCAGCCCACTCACGTTCGTGGCGCTCGTTGCCCCGCACTGCGCGGTCCCATCCGTCCCCTGGTCATGGTGGCGGCCGTCTCCGGTCCTGCAGGCGCTCGTCCCGTACACGTCACGTCGTACGGACCTGCGCCCCTCGGAGCTGACCCTTCCGAAGAAATGGTGTCAGATCATCGGCGGAGTATGGACCGAGCCCCATCCCCCAGGAGGCACCCGCACGCGATGCGAGCACCTCTTACCCCGGCCGAAGCAGCACTCTACCGGCCGAGGAAGGCGAAGGTCAGTGGTCCGTCGCGGCGGAAGACGCGGCGGTGACCAGTTCGGTCAGCACGCCGTGGCAGTCCTTGGGGTGCAGGAAGGTGATCCGGGAGCCCATCGAGCCGGTCCGCGGCTCGTCGTACAGCACCCGGACGCCCTTGTCGCGGATGTCCGCGGCGTCGGTGTCCACGTCCGCGGTGCCGAACGCGATGTGGTGCACACCCTCGCCGTTCTTGGCGAGCCACTTGCCGACCGCGGAGTCCTCGCGGGTGGGTTCGAGGAGCTGGAGGTAGGAAGCGCCGCCGTCCGACGTCTCGTTGATCTTGAGCATCGCTTCCCGGACGCCCTGCTCTTCGTTGACCTCGGAATGGAACACCTCGAAGCCGTAGGTGGCACGGTAGAACTCGACGGTCCTGTCCAGGTCGAAACAGGCGATCCCGATGTGGTCGATTCGCGTCAGCATGGCTCCAGTGCACCGCTCGCACGGCCGGTTACGCAACGTGCGCGCGATCACACCCACTTGCCGGTGACCCGGCGCGTACCCCTCAGTACATTGACGGGAACCCTCGTTAACTTCCCTGCAAAGGAAGGCCGCACCGCATGTCTGCATCGAACGGCACCAACGGCACCACCTCCGTGATCGTGGCGGGTGCGCGCACCCCCATGGGCCGGCTGCTCGGCTCCCTGCGCAGCTTCTCCGGCGCCGACCTCGGCGGGGTGGCCATCAAGGCGGCACTGGACCGCGCGGGCATCGGCGGCGACCAGGTGGACTACGTGATCATGGGGCAGGTCCTCCAGGCCGGCGCCGGGCAGATCCCGGCCCGCCAGGCGGCCGTCAAGGCCGGCATCCCCATGAGCGTCCCCGCGCTGACCGTCAACAAGGTCTGCCTCTCCGGCCTGGACGCCATCGCGCTGGCCGACCAGCTGATCCGCGCGGGCGAGTTCGACGTCGTGGTCGCCGGCGGCCAGGAGTCGATGACCAACGCCCCGCACCTGCTGCCGAAGTCCCGCGAGGGCTACAAGTACGGCGCGGTCCAGATGCTCGACGCGATGGCGCACGACGGCCTGACCGACGCGTACGAGAACGTCGCGATGGGGGAGTCGACAGAGAAGCACAACACGCGTCTCGGCATCGCGCGCCCCGAGCAGGACGAGATCGCCGCGCGCTCCCACCAGCGTGCCGCAGCCGCCCAGAAGAACGGGCTCTTCGAAGCCGAGATCACCCCGGTCGAGATCCCGCAGCGCAAGGGCGAAGCGGTGGTTTTCAGCCAGGACGAGGGCATCCGCGGCGAGACCACCACCGAGTCGCTCGGCACGCTGCGCCCGGCCTTCGCCAAGGACGGCACGATCACCGCCGGCACCTCGTCGCAGATCTCCGACGGCGCGGCCGCCGTCGTCGTGATGAGCAGGGCCAAGGCCGAGGAGCTGGGCCTGGAGTGGATCGCCGAGATCGGCGCGCACGGCAATGTCGCGGGCCCCGACAACTCTCTCCAGTCCCAGCCGTCGAACGCGATCAGGCACGCACTCGGCAAGGACGGACTGACCGTCGACGATCTTGATCTGATCGAGATCAACGAGGCGTTCGCCGCGGTCGCCGTGCAGTCGGTGAAGGACCTCGGAGTTTCCCTCGAAAAGGTGAACGTGAACGGCGGCGCCATCGCCCTTGGCCACCCGATCGGTATGTCGGGCGCCCGCATCGTGCTCCACCTCGCACTGGAGCTGAAGCGCCGCGGCGGCGGCACCGGCGCGGCCGCGCTGTGCGGCGGCGGCGGACAGGGCGACGCCCTGATCATCCGCGTCCCCGGCAGGTGAACGGCACCGGGCAGGCCGGGTAGACGAGCGCGAACGAGCGAGCCGAAGGAGCCGAGCAGCGATGGTGGACGTCCCGCAGCTGGTGGAGCAGGCGAGGCAGGGCCGGCCGAGGGCGGTGGCCCGGCTGATCTCCCTCGTGGAGGGGGCATCGCCGCAGCTCCGTGAGGTGATGGCGGCGCTGGCACCGCTCACCGGCGGGGCCTACGTCGTCGGGCTGACGGGCTCACCCGGTGTCGGGAAGTCCACCACCACATCGGCCCTGGTGACCGCCTACCGCAAGGCCGGCAAGCGGGTCGGGGTGCTGGCCGTCGACCCGTCGTCGCCGTTCTCCGGCGGCGCGCTGCTCGGCGACCGGATCAGGATGAGCGAGCACGCGTCCGATCCCGGTGTCTACATCCGCTCGATGGCCACCCGCGGCCATCTCGGCGGCCTCGCCTGGGCCGCGCCCCAGGCGATCCGGGTGCTGGACGCGGCCGGCTGCGACGTGGTGCTGGTCGAGACGGTCGGCGTCGGCCAGTCCGAGGTCGAGATCGCCTCGCAGGCCGACACCAGCGTGGTCCTGCTGGCCCCCGGCATGGGCGACGGGATCCAGGCGGCGAAGGCCGGAATCCTGGAGATCGGCGACGTCTACGTCGTCAACAAGGCGGACCGGGACGGCGCCGACGCCACGGCCCGCGAGCTGAACCACATGCTGGGCCTCGGCGCCTCGCGGGCGGCCGGTGACTGGCGGCCGCCGATCGTGAAGACCGTCGCGTCGCGGGCCGAAGGTGTCGACGAGGTCGTCGAGGCGCTGGAGAAGCACCGGGCGTGGAGCGAGGAGCACGGGGTCCTGGCGCAGCGGCGGCGGTCCCGGGCGGCGCACGAGGTCGAGACGATCGCGGTCACGGCGCTGCGCGAGCGGATCGGGGACCTGAGCGGCGACCGGCGTCTGGAGGCGCTGGCCGAGCGGATCATGGCCGGCGAGACGGATCCGTACCGGGCGGCGGACGAGCTGGTCGACGGGCTGACCACGAACTGATCCGCGGC
>NZ_JAJCXB010000047.1 GCF_020564935.1 Streptomyces pinistramenti | reverse complement strand
CGACACCAACGGCCACGACGGCCCCTACTACTCCGTCGACACCAAGGGCGACAAGCCCCAGTTCACCTGGAACGAAGCCGACGTCCTCAACTGGAACACCAAGAAGCCCTACGACTTCTGACAGACCATCGACTCGCGAGACGTCGTCCCGGACACACCGCACCGCGCACCCCGAACCCCGCCGGCACAGCTTCGCTGTGCCGGCGGTCGTGTCCGGCCGGTTGCGGGAGAGGACGCCGAGCCTTCGGCCGTGCGCGTCATGCGGTGTGCCGGGCCACGGTGGGCACGGCCTCGGACTCGCCGTGCCGGGCGCCTCCCTTCGTCTCGACGCCGGCGGTCCTGCGCCCCGGTACGGCTGCGGACACCACCCCCTCCGCCTATCGGCGGGCATTCCGCTCGACCGCCCCTGACCTGCATGGCAGGTCAGGGGCCGTTCGCGTGCGGGGGAGGCAGGGCCGGGAGCTACCGGAGTGCGCAGGCTTCGGTGCAGGAGGCGGCGGTGGTCATGTTCCTTCCGGTCGCCAGGTGACGGGGAGTTCGGCCACGCCGCCGAGTTGTGCGTGGGGGGTGACGCTGCGGACCTGTCGTTCGTCGTCCAGGCGGAGCGTGGGGATGCGGCGCAGCAAGGTGTTGAGGGCGATCTCCATCTCGACGCGGGCCAGGTTCTGGCCGACGCACTGGTGGATGCCGTAGCCGAAGGCGACGTGGCGGCCGGCCTTGCGGCGGACATCCAGGGTGTCGGGGTCTTCCCAGGCGTCGGGATCCCGGTTCATCAGCATCGTCGAGAAGATCACGCCCTCGCCCGCCCTGATCGTGTGTCCTGCGACGTCGATGTCCGCGAGGGCGACGCGAAGGAGTGCGTCGGTGACGGAGGTGAGGCGCATCAGTTCCTCCACGGCACCCGGTACCAGGGCGGGGTCGCTGCGTAACCGGGCGAGCTGGTCCGGGTGTTCGAGGAGGGCGTGGAGGGAGGTCGCGAGGGTCACGGCGGTGGTGTCGTTTCCGCCGGTGATCAAGACCATGCACATCATGGCCAGTTCGCCGGTGTCCGCATCGCCGAGCGGCTGGTGCTGGGCGATGAGGTCGTCGATCACACCGTTGCCGGGGGCCTGGTGCCTGGTACTGATCAACTCTTCCAGGTGGCGTAGCAGTTGGCGGAATGTCTGCTCGGCCTGGTGCGTGCTGCCGTCGCCCGAGAGGGAGAGCATGCGTTGCGCCAGTTCTCCGAGGTGCGGGCGCTGCGGGGACGGCACGCCCAGCAGCGTGAAGGTCGCTTCGGAGGCGAGCGGGAGGGCGTAGGCGCTGACCAGTTCGGCCCGGTTTCCGCCGGCCAGCATGGCGTCGGTCAGCTCCTCTGCGGCCCGCTCGATGTGCGGGCGCAGAGCGGCGATCCGGCGGATGCCGAAGCCGGATGCCACCAGCCTGCGTTGGCGGGCGTGCACCGGATCGTCCACGCCGATCAGCGGGAGCTGCGACACCTGCTGGTCGGCCGTCTCTTCCGTCAGGCACGGAAAGGAGGGATGCGCGGTGTCGCAGGACAGCCTCGGGTCGGGCAGCAGGGCCCGCCCTTCGGCATTCCCGGTGACGAGCCATGCGCTGCGCCCGTCGTACAGCGTCACGCGCGTCAGCGGCCGCCTCTCGCGCAGCGGCCCGTATCCGGCGGGCATGTGGTACGGGCAGTGGCGCTCCATCGGGTAGGCGTAGGCCGGGTCGTGGCCGGTGGCTGATGGGGTGTTGGCGGTAGCGTTCACGTTCTCCCTCACCTCGTGTGCTCCGTGCCCGGCGGGCAGGCCGCGGCTCGGGGCGCTACGGCGTTGGTATCGGCGTTGACGTGGGTATCGGCGTTCTCGTCGGCGTCAGCGTTCTCGTCGGCGTCGGAGCGGCATCCGTTCGGGGAAGGGCCGGTCGGATGCTTCCGTCTTCCGAGCAGACCTGCCAACAGATTGCTCCTCTTCCGACGCCTGTTGCTGCGCTGCGGGCCGACGTTCATGCATACGGGGCGGGAGCTGGTCAGGCGTTCGCCCATGGGCGGAGGCGTGCGGCGGTGTCGGCGCGGATGCCCCGAGGGGGAGGGCGGTCGTGCGGGGCGGCAACCCGGTGTGCTGATGGCCACGTTGGGTGGCGCGCGTGTGGTGGTGGCGAGTGGCTACGGCTCCGCGTGGAAAGGGCCCCATTTCCCCGGCTGCTGGGGGGAATGGGGCCCATGGATGCACTGACGCACGGACACGCGGACGCCGGGCGCTCGGGCCGGCGGGCCCGCGGTGATGACGGCGTGCGGGGAGTTACGTGGGGACGTCGGGGTGGAGGCCGAGGTTCTGGTGGATTTCCTGGGCCGCTGGTGATTTGTTGAGGGTGATGTAGTGGAGGCCGGGGGCGCTCTCGTTCAGGAGTGTGCGCGCCATTTCGGTGGCGTATTCCACTCCGATACGGTGCGCGGTCCCGGCATCGTCGCGGGCGTCTTCCAGCCTGCGTGCCAACACCTCCGGGAAGCGGGCATTGCTCAGTTCGGCGAACCGCTTGATCTGCCGGAAATCCGTGGCCGGCATGATCTCCGGAATGATCGGGATATCGCAGCCGGCGGCCGCGACCCGGTCCCGGAGCCGCAGATAGTCATCGGCGTGGAAGAACATCTGGGTGATGGCATAGTCGGCGCCCGCCCGGCATTTGGCGATGAAGTGGCGGATGTCGCTTTCCCAGTCGGGAGAGCGCGGGTGCCGCTCGGGGAAGGCCGCCACCCCGACGCTGAAATCGCCGCACTGCCGGACGAGGGAGACCAACTCCTCGGCGTAGGTGAGACCTTGGGGGCCCGGAATCCAGGGGCCGCGCGGGTCGCCCGGGGGATCGCCGCGAAGCGCCAGCACATCGCCGATGCCGGCGTCCGCGTACTGCCCGATGATGTTCCGCAGTTCCTGGACCGAATGACCCACCGCCGTGAGGTGCGCGACCGGGCGCAGCGTCGTCTCGGTGGCGATCCGCTCCGTCACGGCCACCGTGCGGTCGCGGGACGAGCCGCCCGCGCCGTACGTCACCGATACGAAGGTCGGGGAGAGCGATTCGATGCGCCGGATCGAATTCCACAGGGTGCGTTCGCCCGCATCGCTCTTGGGCGGGAAGAACTCGAACGAGTAGGAACGCCGACCGCCGGCGAGAATGTCGCGTACCCGGGTCCGTACGGGCCGGGAGAATTCGGCGGTCCCGGCATTCACAGCGCTTCCTCCAGATGGGGCCGGATCTCGGCGGCAGCCGTCGCCCCGTACCCCTTGTCGATCTTTGCCATCAGGTGATCGACGGACAGCTCGTACTCCTGGGTTCCTATGGATTCCAGGACAACGGATGCCAGCGCACAGCCCAGTTGCACCGCCCGCTCGTACGGCAGGCCCCAGGCCACGCCGGCGAGGAATCCCGACCGGAAGATGTCGCCCACTCCGGTCGGATCCAGAACATCGCCCGTGGGCACGGCCGGTACGGTGATCTCGGGTTCTCCGGTGCGCGCGATCGTCGCGCCGTCCGGCCCGAGCGTGGTGATCCAGGTGCCGACCCGGGCGAGGATTTCCTGCACCGTCCACCCGGTACGTTGCCGGAGCAGGGCGGCCTCGTATTCGTTGGTGAACAAGAAGCGCGCCCCTTCCACCAATTGCCGGGCCGCCGGTCCTTCGAGGCGGGCGAGTTGCTGCGACGGGTCGGCCGCGAAGGCGATGCCGTACTCCCGGCATTCGTCGGTGTGGCGGCGCATCGCCTCGGGATCGTTCGGCGCGACCACCACCAGATCCAGCCCCTCGCGGACCGCCGGTGCCAAGGCGATATCGCGGGCCTCGGACATGGCGCCCGCGTAGAACGTGGCGATCTGCCGCTGTTCGGAATCCGTGGTGCACACGAAACGCGCCGTGTGCAGCGCCGCACTGACCTTTATCCCTTCTGTTTCCACGCCGTTGGCGGCCAGCCACTGAAGGTAATCGGAGGCATCGCGCCCCACTGCGCCCAGCAATGCCGGACTCATGCCGAGACGGGCGAGACCGAGCGCGATATTCGCGCCGACGCCGCCCTGCCTGATCTCCAGCTTGTCGGCGAGGAACGACAGGGAAACCTTGTCGAGATGTCCGTCCAGCAATTGGTCGGAAAACTTACCGGGGAAAACCATCAGATGGTCGGTGGCGATGGATCCCGTGACAGCGATACGCATATCTCTCTCCGGACCTGGGCTCGAAAGGTGGTGGGCTCAGGAGCCGGCGACCGTGCGCAGGGCCTGGGCCCGGTCGGTGCGCTCCCAGGGGAAGTCGTCGAGTTCGCGGCCGAAGTGACCGTAGGCCGCGGTCTGCGCGTAGACCGGGCGGAGCAGGTCGAGGTCGCGGATGATCGCGGCCGGGCGGAGGTCGAAGACCTGGCCGATGGCCTGCTCGATCCTGTCGGTGTCGACCGTGGCCGTACCGAACGTCTCCACGAACAGGCCGACCGGCTCGGCCTTGCCGATCGCGTAGGCGACCTGGACCTCGCAGCGGGCCGCGAGCCCGGCCGCCACCACGTTCTTCGCCACCCACCGCATCGCGTACGCCGCCGAGCGGTCGACCTTGGACGGGTCCTTGCCGGAGAACGCGCCACCGCCGTGCCGGGCCATGCCCCCGTACGTGTCGATGATGATCTTGCGGCCGGTCAGCCCGGCATCGCCCATCGGGCCGCCGATCTCGAACCGCCCGGTGGGATTGACCAGGAGACGGTAGCCGTCGGTGTCCAGCTTGATGCCGTCCTCGACCAGCTCCTTGAGGACGTGCTCGACCACGAACTCCCGAATGTCCGGCGCCAGCAGCGAATCCAGATCGATATCACTCGCGTGCTGCGAGGACACCACGACCGTGTCCAGACGGACGGCCTTGTGACCGTCGTACTCGATCGTCACCTGCGTCTTGCCATCAGGGCGCAGGTAGGGGATGGTCCCGTTCTTGCGGACCTCGGACAGACGCCGCGACAGACGGTGCGCGAGATTGATCGGCAGCGGCATCAGCTCCGGCGTCTCATCGCACGCATAGCCGAACATCAGGCCCTGGTCGCCGGCCCCCTGCTTGTCCAGCTCGTCACCGTCCTCACCTGCGGCGACGCCCTCGACCCGCTGCTCGTAAGCGGTGTCGACGCCCTGCGCGATGTCCGGGGACTGCGCACCGATGGACACCGAGACGCCGCACGAAGCGCCGTCGAAGCCCTTCTTGGAGGAGTCGTAGCCGATGTCGAGGATCTTGTTGCGCACAAGGTTGGGGATGTCGGCGTACGCCTTCGTCGTCACCTCGCCGGCCACGTGCACCAGGCCGGTGGTGATCAACGTCTCGACGGCGACCCGGGACGACGGGTCCTCCTTCAGGAGCGCGTCGAGAATCGTGTCGCTGATCTGGTCAGCGATCTTGTCGGGGTGGCCCTCGGTCACGGACTCCGAGGTGAACAGGCGGCGGGACATCTACTCATCCTTTCCTGGCAGTTCGGCTCAAGAGACGGAACGGGTGGCGGCGGACGGTCGGCCCGCCGCCTGCCGTGCGGCGGCTCCCGTCATGGCGTTCCGGAATTCCCTCCGACGGACAGTTCGTGGGCCCGCTCGCGCAGCAGGTTCTTCTGCAATTTGCCGGTCGATGTCGTGGGCAGCCGGCCGAAGTGGACGCGCTGCGGCGCCTTGAAACGCGCCAGCCGGGAGCGCACGAACTCGATCAGTTCCTGTTCGCCGACGGAGCCTCCGGGGCGGTGGGTGACGAAAGCGATCGGAACCTCGCCCCAGACGTCGTGCGGTCCGGCGACCACGGCCGCGTCGGCCACCTCCGGATGTGCGGTCAGCGCGTTCTCCACTTCCACCGACGTGATGTTCTCGCCGCCGGAAATGATGACGTCCTTGGCGCGGTCCCTGATCTCGGCATAGCCGTCGGGATGGCGCACCGCGAGATCTCCGGTACGGAACCATGCGCCGGCCGTTGCGTCGGCGGTGGCTTTCTCGTCCCGGTAATAACCCAGCATGACGTTGTTTCCGCGGAGCAGGATCTCGCCGATGGAACGGCCGTCGGCGGGCACCTCGTTGCCTGCCCGGTCGACCACCCGTGCGGGCTCGCCGACGATATTGGCGATGCCCTGCCGGGCGACCTGTCCGGCCCGTTCATCGGGGTCGAGACCTTCCCATTCGGGTTGCCGGACGCACAGCAACGCGTTTCCGAAGGTTTCGGTGAGCCCGTAGAAATGCGTGACGTCCAGGCCGAGTTCGGTCACCCGGGCCAGCAGTGCCGGACGCGGCGGTGCCCCACCGGCGAAAACCTGTACGGGGTGCGTCAGGGCGACGGCATCGGGATGGTCGGCGAGCATCGTCAGCACGGTCGGCGCCGCGCAGAGATGGGTCACTCCGGCGTATGCGAGTGCCCGCCAGATCACGACCGGGTCGACCTTGCGCAGGCAGTGATGCACTCCGCCGGCCGCGGTGACCGCCCACGGGAAACACCATCCGTTGGTGTGGAACATCGGAAGGGTCCACAGATAGCGCGTCGCCGTATCCATTTTGGTGTGGAACGCCATGGCGAGCGCATTCAGATAGGCGCCCCGGTGGTGGTACATCACTCCCTTCGGGCGGCCGGTGGTACCGCTGGTGTAATTGATCGCGAGCAGACCCCGCTCGTCGGTCACCTCGACATGGTGGCGGGGGGCATCGGCGATCAATCGGTCGTAGTCGTCCGACGTGATGACTCCGGGCCGTTCGCCCAACTCGTCCAGTTCGCCGAGTGCGTTGTCGAGCAGCGGCAGCAGTTCGTTGTCCACCAGAACAAGGCGGGCGCCGCTGTGTTCGAGGATGTAGCCGATTTCACCGGCGGAAAGCCGGGTGTTCAAGGCGACCAGCACCGCGCCGGCCAGCGGTACCCCGTAATGCGCTTCGAGTGTCAGATGGGTGTTGGGGGCGAGCACACATACCCGGTCACCCGGCTGCACACCCTGCTGCGCGAGCAGTCCCGCCAGCCGCTGTGCCCGCTCCCACAACTCCGCGTACGTGCAACGGAATTCTCCGTCGATGACGGCGGGGCGGTCGGCGAAAACAGCGGCGGCGCGACGCAGGAAAGAGACCGGAGTCAGCTCGGTGAATGCCTGGCCGGTCGCGGATGACGGCGCCATCGTTAGGCGCGCTTCGCGACAATGGCGAACATGTCCAGGGACAGCGGAAGCACGGAGTGCAGGGCAAGGCCCGAGCGGTCGAACAGGTCCACGTATTCCTTTTCGCTGCGCTCGGTTCCGCCGACCAGGACCATCATCTGCATGTCGAACCAGAGCCCGAGCGAGGATTCGCCGGTCGGCGGGATCGTACGCTCCAGCACGATGACGGTGCCGTCCGGATTCATGGCGTCACGGCAGCGCTTCAGCAGGTCCACGCAGGAGGCGTCGGAGCGGCTGTGCAGAATGCGCGACCACAGGTAGACATCGCCGCCGGCCGGCAGCGATTCGGTGTAGTCCCCCTCGGCGTAGGAAACCCGGTCCGTGAGGCCACGGTCCGCCATGGCCTCCTTCGCGGCCTCGATCACGTGCGCCTGGTCGAACAGCACGCCCTTGGTCTGCGGGGACGCCTTCAGCACCTCGGCGAGCAGTCCGCCGGTTCCGCCCGCGATGTCGACAACGGTGGGGGTATCCGAGAAATCGAAGACGCGGGGCAGGTCGGTGAAGAACGCGCCGCCGGCCATGGTGCCGTCGAACCGCCGGGCGGACTCCTGGTTCGCGGTGAAGTACGGGTACATCGAGGCACCGAACGTGGCCTCGAACGCCGGCTGGCCGGTCTGGACGTTGTGGAGCAGATTCCCCCACGTCTGGTAGAACTCCTCGCCGTACATCAGCACGAGGTCACGCAGGGAATCCGGCGCGTCCTCCTTGAGGAGTTCGCTGGACGGCGTGAGGGAAAAGCCGGTCTCCTCGTCGCCCTGGAGCACGCCGAGGCCCACGAGAAAGCGCATCAGCTGGAACAGGGAGCGCTCGTGGGTGCCGGTCACCGTGGCCAGTTCATGGCTGGTCGTATGTCCCGCGGCTATGTGCTCGGGAAGGTTCAGTTTGGTCGCCACATAGACACTCTGCGATGCCCAGTAGCCGATCATCAGGTCCAGTACCTTGCGGGTCGGTGACGCAGTCATGCGCTTTCCTTTCAGAATTCCCACGTTCCCGGCTGCCCCGGGTTCCGTGGATGTTCAGAGTCCGCACGCCCGTGGAAGCGCGCGTCGTATTCATCGAATTGCCGGTGGTCGTCAGCCGTTCCCTGACTTCCGCGCCGGGATGTTCTGGAGCCGTAGCTGTCCGCGGGCCAGCAAGGTGCCGCCCTCGTCGGCGGACACGTCCACCGACCAGACCTGTTGGAGTTCTCCTTGAAAGACCGGATGTGCGGTGACGACGGCCGGGCCCTGGACCGCCGCGACGAACACATCCGTCATGTTGTGCACGCCGACGGCGAACAGGCCCTTTTCGTGCACGGCGCGGGAAGCTCCCACGCTGGCCGCGCGTTCGACGATGGTGCTGTAGACACCGCCGTGGACGACGGCCCACGGATTGTGGTGCTGCGGGCCCAGCTCGATACGGCCCGTCACCGCGTCCGCCCTGATCTCGTCGAATTCCAGGCCGAGCGCCGCCAGAAAGCGGCTCGCTTTGTCGAGGCTCATCTCGGGGAATGTGGCCATGCTCTCTCCTCTGACGGCTCCGTGCGTATCAGGCAGAACCCCGGTCGAGGTCGACGTTCTGCAAGCGGATCTGCCCGCGGGCGAGGGGCCGTTCGTCCGAGATGGTGACCGCCCAGATTTGCTGGGTACGGCCCTGATGCACGGGCTCGGCGGTGACCTCGGCCCGGCCTTCGGTCCGCGAGCGCAGCAGGTCGGTGGAGATGTGCAGGGCGACGGCACGCTGACCGTGGCCGGCCACCGCCATGGACGCGCCGATCGTGGCGGCGCTTTCGACGGCCGTGGTGTAAACACCGCCGTTCACGATTCCCCACGGCGTGTGGTGGTCCGCACCGAGGTCGATATGGCCGCGTACGCGGGTGCCGTCCGCCTCGTCGATGACCAGTCCGGCGGCCGCGGCGAATTCGCTTGCGTGCCGGAGAGCGAAATCTGGCAGCGCGGCCCCGGTGGCGTGGTTGCTCACAGTTCTGCCCGCTCTTCGGTGGTGGTCGGGTCAGCGGAATGCCTGGACACCGGTCACCGCCTTGCCGATGGAGAGCAGGTGCATTTCCTCGGTTCCCTCATACGTCAGCACCGTCTCCAGATTGACCATGTGCCGGAACACCGGGTATTCCAGGGTGATTCCGTTGCCGCCCAGAATGGTGCGGGCACTGCGCGCGACGTCGAGTGCCGCGCGCACATTGGCCAGCTTGCCGACGCTGATCTGTACCGGCCGTAGCTCGCCGCGGTCCTTGAGCCGGCCGAGCCGGGCGGCCAGCAGCGATGCCTGGGTGATCTGTACGGCCATCTCCGACAGTTTTCGCTGGGTCAGCTGGAATCCGGCGAGCGGCCGCCCGAACTGCTCCCGCTGGCCTGCATAGTTGAGCACCGTTTCGTAACAGGCGCGGGCGGCGCCGACCGCGCCCCAGATGATTCCGAAACGCGCCTCGCTCAGACAGGTCAGCGGCCCGGACAGGCCCCTGGCCTCGGGCAGTACCGCACTCGCCGGCAACCGCACGGATTCCAGGACGAGTTCGCCGGTCACGGACGCGCGCAGGGAAAGCTTCCGGCTGATCCTGTTGACGGTGAATCCGGGGGTACCGGTCGGGACGACGAAGCCGCGAATGCCCTTCGTGCCCTGTTCGGGATCGGTCTGCGCCCAGATCACGGCCACATCGGCGATCGGGCTGTTGGTGATCCACATTTTCGAGCCGTCGAGTATCCAGTCGTCGCCCTGGCGCCTGGCCCGCGTCCGCATCGTGCTGGGATCCGAGCCGGCGTCCGGCTCCGTCAGGCCGAAACAGCCGACCGCTTCGCCGGCCGCCATGGCCGGCAGCCACTCCTGCTTCTGCTCTTCCGATCCCCAGCGGTGGAGGGCGTACATGGCCAGCGAGCCCTGCGTCGAGACGAAGGAGCGCAGCCCCGAGTCGACGGCCTCCAGCTCGCGGCAGGCCACGCCGTACGCGGTGGCACTGGTGCCCGCGCAGCCGTACCCGTCCAGGTGCATCCCCAGCAGTCCCAGTGCCCCGAAACGCTTGGTGAGGTCACGCGGCATGGTGTCGGCTTCGAACCACTCGGCGATGTGCGGAGCCAGCTCCGACCGGGCGAAGGACCGCACGGTGTCCCTGATGTCCCGTTCGGTCTCGCCGAGTTCGTCGTCGACCGCGAGAATGTCCAGGGGGTCGGGCTCCGCGGCGGAAAGCGTGCTCATGTTTCACTTGCTCCTCATGTCGGGAATGCGGTCACGCGGAAAGGCCCAGTACGGCGCGCGCGATGGAATCGCTGTCGCCGACCGTGATGGAGTTGACGTGCGGGCGGATGCCGGTCTCGGTGACCCAGTTGACGCCCTCCGTCGGCACGCCGAATACGTAGCGTCTGGCATGGATCGAGCCGTCGCTCCGGATGACGCGGAAAGGCCGGTCGGTGACCGCGACTCCCCCGGTGATGTATTCACCGGCCGAAGCGGTCCGCACGGTGAAGTGCTTGACCTGCTGCTGCTCTTTCAGATGGACCAGAATCGAGTTGCTCGTCCTGGCGAGATCCACCTTGGGCAGCCGCGCATCGATCAGCACGGTGCTCCGATGGACGTCGCCGGGTACTGCCGAGCGCCCGACGAACATTCCTTCCGCCCGGTCGAATTCCACCGAGAAGCGCGGCCCTGCCACCTCGACCACACCGCAGTCGATCAGGGCCATCAGCTCTTCGATCCGGCTCCAGGGCGGGCCCAGGGACAAAAACGCGTGCAGCGAATTGAACCAGCCCTCCACGTCGTTCTGGTAGGAGCTGCCCTCGATGCCGCCGTTCTTCATCACGTAGCGCATCTCGTTGCGGATGTCCCGCAGGACGTCCAGCGCGGACTTCACAGGGCTGCTGACGTTTCCCTGGCGTGCTTCGAATACGTCGGCGGCCAGGTACGAGCCCAGGAATTCCGTCCAGGACCGGGTCGATGCGATGTCGCTTTCGGTCCACGGCTGAGCCACCCTGGACCAGTCCCAGTACTGTTCCTCCGGCACATGGAACTTGCGCAGGACGACGCCTTCCGAGTCACAGGCCCAGGGGAGGAAGGTGTAGAGCGTGCTGAATTCTTCGGCCGCTTCCTTCGATTCCCTGATCTCCACCAGGCGCGTGTAGTAGACGGTCTCCACTTCCTTGGCGATCAACGGCCAGCAGTCGCGCCGGAAATCCAGTGCGCCGTCGGGCCCGGCATTCGACCGCAGCTTGTCGATATGCGCTTCGGTGAGCACCTTCGGCTCGTAGCGCAGGTCGCCCTTTTCGTTGTCCGCCCGGCCGTGCAGCGGCACGCCCCGCCGCGAACCGCAGACGATGTGCGGCTCGTTCCCGGACGGGACGTAGCGGAGCCCGCCGTCGCCCCGCTGGTATCTGCCGCCGCGGCCCTCGGTGAGCAGCGACATGTAGTCGAAGAAGGACAGGCCGAGGCCGCGGACGAGGATCCGCCGGCCCGGGGCGATCCGGCTGAGGTCGACGTCGGCGGGGTTGGCCGGCGGCTGGAACAGACCGCCCACGCCGTCGGCGAAGCTCCGCAGCTGCCGCTCGGCGGCGGACAGGCCCACCGCTCCGTGCCCCGTGGCCAGCACCAGTTCGTCGACCTCGACCGCCTGCCCGCCGTCGTCGGTCACCAGCTGGCCGCCGTTGTCGGTGTCGAGCACCGAGACGACCTTGCACCGGTGTTCGCGTATGTCGATATTGGCCGGGCGGTGGTGCACCAGCTCGCGGTATGCCCATTCGAGATAGTGGCCGTAGAAGGACCTGCGGCAATACGTGTTCTCATCGACCTCCGCGGCCTCCGCGAGCACCTCGGGGCCGTAGCTTCCCTGGATTTCCCCGGCAACCAGCTTGGCCGACCACTCGTACAGGCTCGGGCCGTAACGTACCGGACCGGAAATCTGCACGCTGTCGTCCGCGAAGGCGGTGATCTGGGAGGAGACGATGTTCATGATGAGGTCGGGGGACTGATCGGTCCGCCAGACGTCACCGGAACCGAAATTCCAGGGTTCGAAGAGGTTGATGACGATCGGGGTGTCGACCCGGTCCCGCGCGTTCTCCACAATGCGCTCCAGGACGGACAGACCGCGAGGGCCCACGCCGATTATTCCGACTGTGTGCACTGTCCTCTGTTTCATGATGGGACTCCGTCAGGTTTTCCCAATTATGGTGATGCGGAATGTGACGGCCGACGGGCCTGCGGCGGGCGAATGGCCTCGGCCGGATCTCTCGGGGCCGTCGGTCAGGCCACTTCATCGCTGATCTGTTTGATCGACCGTACGGTGTCGATCGCGGCGGGAACCCCGCAGTACACAGCGGAATGGACAGCGACCTCGACGAGTTCGTCGACGGTACATCCGTTGCGCAGTGCGCCGCCGATGTGCAGTTCGAGTTCGTGCTTGCGGTTCATTGCGGTCAGCATGGCGACGGTGAGCAGGCTCTTGAGTTTCCGGTCGAACGCCGGCCGCTGCCAGACGGTTCCCCATGCGAAGCGCACGACCAGATCCTGCAATTCGGCCGCGCCGGCCCAGGCGCCGGAGACGCCGTCAACATATTCGTTTCCCAGGACTTCGCGCCGCAGTGCATCGCCGTTTTCCCACTCGGATCCACGCATGCGTGATCCCCTCCCCCGAAACGCCGTGGAATGATCCGTTTCACGAAGGGCGGGGTGTCTCTGCTCGGAGCCGCCGACGCGCCCTCGGGGAAAAGCCTGGCAGAAAGGCATGCCGTGCCGACAGGTTCGGCAACTGTCCTGATCACGACTGTCGCAAACAGGAGAGTGACAAGGCGGGCATTTCGCACCACTCTCCCGCGGTGGCCCGCCGGGGCGCAACAGCGCGTCCTACGGGCGGCAGCAGGCGCTGCGCGCGCCGTCGCTCAGGAGCCGGCCGGGCCGGTGCGGGCCGGCTCCGGGAACAGGTCCGTCATCAGCCGGTGCGGGCCGCCGCGCAGCACCACGCTGACCCGGTCGTCGCGCAACGTCGGGTCCGCGCCGGGGCCTTGGCGGACCGTGAGGTCGGCGGGCGGCGGCACGACGCCGCAGGCGGGGCACTCACCGCCGGCGTCGATGTCCGTGTCGCACACCGCATGGCTGAAGAGCCGCCGGGCGCCCTGCGGGGCGAGCCAGCGCTCGCCCCACTGCGCCAGGGAGAACACCATCGGCCAGAGGTCGGCCCCGCGCTCGGTGAGGACGTAGTCGACCTCGACGCCCGTGATGTGCGGATGACGCTCGACCACCCCTACGGACACCAGGGCCTTGAGGCGGTCGGCGAGCACGGCCCGCGGGATGTCGAGGTGGGCGTGGAAATCGCCGAAGCGCCGCACCCCGTAGAAGCAGTCGCGGAGTACGAGGAGCGTCCAGCGCTCCCCGACGACCTCAAGTGCGCGGGCCATCGAACAGTCCTGACCCGCGTAGCCACGTCCCAATGCCACCCGCACAGTTTAACAGTACATTCACCGAACTCCTCAGTTCAATGATTGAACTACCCTGCTAGAGTGCGCTCTCTCGTCCGGTACACCGACCCTTGGGGGTAGTAGTGACGACCGAACCGGTCGCCCGCAGTTCCTCCGCACGCGCGACCCTCACGCTGTCGTGCGTGGCCACCCTGCTTGTGCTGATCAACTTCACCGCCCCCGTCTCGACAGTCCAGACCATCAGGACCGCGCTCGACTCCGGAGCGTCGGGCCAGACCTGGATCCTGGGCAGCATCAGCGTCGGCCTCGCGGCCTGCCTGATGATGGCCGGCACCCTCGCCGACGACTTCGGCCGCAAGCGGGTGTTCGTGATCGGCGGCGGGGTGCTGGCGCTCGCCACCGTGGTGTGCGCCACCGCCCCCGCCACGCCGGTGTTCGTCCTGGGCCGCATCGTCCAGGGCGCGGCGAGCGCCGCACTCCTGGCCTCCAGCCTCGGCCTCCTGGGCCACGTCTTTCCGCCCGGCCCCGAGCGGGCCCGCGCCACCGGGCTGTGGGGCGCCATGGTCGGCGGCGGCATCGCCATCGGCCCGGTGTACTCCGCGCTCCTGGGCAAGGTGACCGACTGGCGGGTCGCCTACTGGGTCCTCGCGGTTGCCGCCGCGCTGGTCATGCTCTGGGGCAGCCGCTCGCTGGTGGAGTCCCGCAGCGAGCACCGGCGCAGCTTCGACATACCCGGTGTGCTCACCCTCGGCGCCGGCATCATGCTGCTGATCGCGGGCCTCACCGAGGGCCGCAGCGGCTGGACCCAGCCGCACGTGCTGGTCCTCCTGGTGGCCGCGGTGCTCCTGCTGGCCGGATTCGTGGCGGTGGAGAAGAAGGTCGCGGAACCGATGCTGGACCTGGGGCTGCTGCGCCGCCCCGCGTTCGTCGCGTCGATCGTCGGCGCGCTGATGACCGGCATGGGCGTGATCGGCCTCATGACGTACGTGCCGATCGCGGCGCAGACCATGCTCGGCATGAGCCCCCTGGCCAGCGCGGGGCTGCTCGCGTTCTGGTCCGGGCTGTCCTTCGTGGCCGCGCCGCAGGCCCGCCGGTTCGTCGCCCTCGTCGGGGACCGCCTTCAGGTCGCGGCCGGCCTGGTAGTCTGCGGCGTCGGCGAACTCGTGCTGATCGGGATCACCGAGCAGTCCTCGTGGTGGCGGTTCGTGCCGGGTCTTGTGCTGGCCGGACTCGGCAGCGGCGTGGTCAACGCGGCCCTCGCGGGACTGGCCGTGCGGAGCGTGCCGGCCCACCGCGTCGCCGTGGGCTCGGCGGCGAACAACGCCTCGCGCTACCTCGGTTCGTCGCTGGGTGTCGCGCTGGTCGCGGCCATCCTGGCGCTCGCTCCGCGCGGCGGCGGTCCGGCCCACGAGATGGGCGCAGGGCTGACCTACGCGGCGGCCGTGTCCGGCGCCCTCACGATCGCCGGAGCGCTGCTCGTCGCCCTCTGCCGCGAGCGTCCGGAGCCCGCAACCCCGGTGGAACCGCCGCGCGTGGCCTCGTCGGTCTGAGGCCGCCGCCCGGCGGGCGGTCCGCCTCCGGCGGATGCGCATCCCCCTGCGGATGCGCATCCGTTCGCGCCCGGCACCGGCCAATTCCCGCCCTGGAATGGCCGATTCCTGCCCGCACGGGTCGGCCATCCCGATCGACCGTCCCCGTCAACCGTCCCGCCGCCCGTCCCCGGTCGGCCGCCCCGGTCGGCTCTTCCGGTCGGCCCTTCCCGTCACAATGCCAACTGCTCCTGCTCCCGCAGCAGGAATCCCAATTGGAGCCGGCTGGAGGCACCGAGCTGGCGCATCATCTCCGAGACATGGCGCTGACAGGTGCGCACCGAAATACCCAGGGCGCGGGCCGTCGTCCGGTCGTCCGCGCCGTCGATCAGATGTTGCAGTATGGACTGCTTCGTCTGATTCGTAAGATCCTGGATGAACGTTCTCTCCCGTGGTTTGTGGAGGAGTTCGCCGGTCAGCCAGAGCGAGTGGAACATCTCGGCGGCGAAGGTGACGAGATCGGAGTTCCGGACCACGAGCGCGCCGCCGCCCGGCTCGTCCTGCAACGGAATGAAGAGCACGGTGCGGTCGAAGATGATGAACCGCGCGAGATCCCCCGTCACGGTCCTGACCTCGGCTCCCGACTCGATGGCCTCCTGCGCCGTCAACGCGTCGAAGCGCGTGGAGTATTGGTAGAGGGTGCGCAGCCGTACGTCGCGCCCGAGCAGCGACTGGTATCGGTGGCGGGTTTCGAGCAGCTCCGCGTCCTGGCGGGCCCCGCCGGGTCTGGCGGACAGGACCTCCCTGCGGCATTCGGCCGCGTGCCTCTCCAGGGTCCTGACCAGTTCCTCGTGCGAGTCGATCCGTTCCAGCTGGGGCCCCTGGGCGGGCTGTTTCTGCGTCGCGTAGATCAGTTTCAGCTCGGCGAACTGACTGCGCATCCACAGGAGGTCGAACTGCGCGCCGCGCACCCGCTCCTCCCATTTCTCCAGGAGCTGGTCCGACACGCTGGCGGGATCGACGGCCGCCAGACGGTCGGTTCCCAGCCGTCGCACCAGGCCCGCGGCGATCAGATTGTCCACCGCGGGAACGCTGACGTCGCCCTGCGTACCGGCCGTCATCTCGCCGACCCGTACGGGGCCCTGCTCGGCGATGCGCTGGTAGGACGCTAACTCCGCGGAAGTGAGTTCCATGGAGGGTTCGCCGGTCGCCGAGCATTCGTTAACCAGAGCATCCATTTCATTTCCTCTCTGTTTACGCGACGCATCAAAGACGGGTGAGCGCCGCGTCCCTGACGTCACGCCGGATGGAATCCGCGGTCGTCTCCGAAGGAATTCATCGTGCGGTATCGGCCACTCCGGGCCCATCGTCCGATTTCGGTCGACGCCCCCATGTGCCCCTGTCATATGTGCGACGTCGAAGGATGGCTCAAACGCTACTGCCGATGAGGAATGCACAGTGCAGTGCCAAACGCCTGTTGACGGAACTCTTGCGGGCACAGGACCGCCGTCCGGCTCACGTCCGCACAGCGTTGATTCCCGCATCGGCATTTCGCTGCGCACTCTTCACCGGCCTGCCACGGCACGGAAATACCCGCTGCGCGCCCTGATTCGATCCAGGGAAATCCCCGTAGCGTGAAGGTGCGGTCCGGGGGACATCGCGGAGCCGGCCGCCCCCGCGGGAGCGGGTACGGCAAGGCTCCCGCTACGGCAGGACTCCCGCTACGGCCAGGCCCCGGCGGCCGGCCCGCTGGGGCGCCACTCGCGGGTGGGCGCCAGGCCCGCATCCCGGCCACGTGCCGCGCAGCTCAGGTCAGGCCACAAGGCGCCGTATTGCGCGCCGCCCGGGAATCGCCGACGTCCGCACGGTGAACTGGGCTTGACCTGGCATACGCCCGCGGCCGGCGAACCCTGTCGCCTTCGGCCGCTCCGGGTACTCCATAGGGAGACGTGGGAATCGTTCATGGCACTGCTTGCTCCTCCCCCAGGGGCAGCACAATGAGGTGGCTGAATACAAACGTCCTGGCTTGCAGGAGGTCCTTATTGCAGGCAACTGTGCGAGGTGCGCGATGACATTGGCCTCGCCTCGGTTGATTCGGGATCGGCGTATTACTGCGGTGCGGGAGACGGGCTGGTTAGCGTGATTAACCTCAGCTAGTCTGCCGCTGATGAATCTGACACACCCTGCGACGCAACGTCAACACACACCACTCGGGGGTCCTTCGTGCCGGTAGACGCATTCGGTGGGCGCCTGAACAGGCTCTTCGAAGAGGTGCACCCGCCGGACCGCGGCCCCTACACGAACCAGGAAGTTTCCAGGCTGCTGGGCGAGCGCGGCGGCCCGACCCTCTCCCACGTCTACCTGTGGCAGCTGCGCACCGGGCGCCGGGACAACCCCACCCGACGGCATCTGGAGACACTGGCCACGTTCTTCGGCGTGCCGGTGTCCTACTTCTTCGACGACGACGTCGCCGCCAGGGTCGAGGGCGAACTGGGCTTCGTCCGGCAGCTGCGCGAGTACGGAGTGCGGCGCGTGGCCACCCGGGTCGCCGGGCTTTCCCCGCAGAGCGTCGAGCAGGTCATCGACACCATCGAGCACATCCGCGAGCGGGAAGGACTGTGCCCCGGCCCGGCCGGCGAACGGACGGACGAGGGTCGGTGAGGCGCAGGGACACCACGCGGCGCGACTGCCGGCGCTTCGTCCGTGACCTCAACCTCCCGCAGGCGGCGAGCATTCGGGAGCTGCTGCCGGCCATCGAGGAACGGTCGGGCCACGCGATCCGCCTCGCGCCCGCCCCCGTGGACAGCGTGCACGGCGTGTGCGGCATGTGGATACGGACCGTGGAAGGCATCGACTACCTCTTCGTCCACCAGAAGACCAGCCGCGCCCACCAGGACCACATCCTCGCCCACGAGGTGGCCCACATCCTGTGCGCCCACCACGAAAACCTGGACTCCCTCGGCTCGAAGCCGCTCACGGACCGGCTGATCACCACCCTCGACCCGTCGGCGGTGAAGATGATGCTGGGCCGCAGCGACTACGCGTACCAGGACGAGCGGGAGGCCGAGCTGATCGGCTCCTATCTCCAGCGCCACGTCCACCGCCCCGGCCCGCGCACCGGCGGCCACGACCTCGTGGCGGAGACGCTGCTGCGCGAGAGGGGATAGCGCGGGCGTGCAGCAACTCCTCCATCCCCTGTGCGCGGCGCTGGCCATGACCGGATTCCTGCTGCTGCTCCGGTCACCGCGACGGCTGCGCCAGGACCCCGCGCTGGCCGCGCTCGCCTGCGTCTACGGCTTCTGCGCCCTCTCCTTCCTGGTGTCCATCGCGCCGGTCTGGACACTGCTCGGCGACGCCACAGGACGCCCCGCCATCGGCATCCTCGCGGCGTTCGCCACCGTGGTGGCCCAGGTGTCCCACCAGCCGGTCGTCCTCGCCCACTGGGTGCTGCCCCCGGAGCGGGCACGGCAGCGGGCCCGGCTGTGCCGCGGGGCGGGAGCCGCGGTGATCCTGGCCCTGACGGTGCTGTTCCTCCAGCTCCCCCGCACGGGCCGGACCACCCCGCAGGGCATCACCGCCGCGTACCTCCACAACGGCACCTACCAGGCGTACTTGGCGCTCTACGTGCTCGTCTACTGCGCCGGCCAGGCCGTGCTAGCCCTGGGCTGCCGGACCGCCGCCCGCCGTACCGACCAGGCATGGATCGCCCGCGGGCTGCGGATCGTCGGCGCCGGAGCGGTGCTGACCTTCGGCTACAGCGCCATCCGTCTCGCCGGTGTCGGGGCCGCCCTGTCCGGCCTGAGCCGCCCCTCGCCCGCCGTCGAGAGCTTCGCGTGGCTCTGCGCCGACGGCGGCAACGCGCTCGTGCTGACCGGATTCTTCCTCCCGACCGTGGCGGTGCACGTCGTCCCGCACGTGCGGGCCGGGATCCGCGCGCACCGCGACTACCGGAGCCTGGCACCGCTGTGGGAAGCGGTGCACCGGGCCCTGCCCACCATCGCGCTCCAGCCCGCCCGCACCCCCGCCGCGTCCCGGCTGCGCCTGTGGGACACCACCTGGCACCTCTACCGCCGGACCGTGGAAATCCGGGACGGCCAATGGGCCCTGCGGCACCGCCTGGAGGAGTCGGTGCGCAGCGCGTCCGAGCGCCGCCACCGCGCCGCCGGCCTCGACGGCGCCGAACTGGCCTGTGCCGTCACCGCCGACCAGCTCCGCGCCGCGCTCACCGCCCACCGCCACGACGTGGCACCGCAGACCCCGGCCGAGTACGCCGACGCCGGTACCCGCGAGGACGTGCGCACCCCGGACGACGACGTCCGCGCCCTGCTCCGCATCGCCGCCCACTTCACCCCCGCACCCGCCGAACAGGAAACACCTTCATGGACCTGACGCACCGCTCCGCAGGCGAGCAACTGCACGCCCTGGAACGAGGAGACGTCTCCAGCCGCGAGCTGACCGCCGCGCATTTGGAGCGCATCGACCGGCACCCGGAGTACAACGCGGTGATCACCGTCGACCACGACGGCGCGCTGGCCGCAGCCGCCGACGCGGACGAGCGGCGGGCCGCAGGACGTACCGGCGGCGCGCTGCTCGGCCTTCCGGTCACCGTCAAGGACTCGCTGGAGACCGCCGGGCTGCGCACCACCTGCGGATCGCCTGACCTGGCCGGGCACGTCCCCGCCCGTGACGCCGACGCCGTGGCGCGGCTGCGGGCCGCAGGCGCCGTCGTCCTCGGCAAGACGAACACACCGCCGATGTGCCAGGACATCCAGACGGGCAGCCCGCTGTTCGGCACCACGCCCAACCCGCACGACCCGCAGCGCACGGCAGGCGGCTCATCGGGCGGCGAGGCCGCGGCAGTTGCGGGACGCCTCAGTCCCCTCGGCCTCGGCAGTGACCTGGCGGGATCGCTGCGCCTGCCGGGCCACTACTGCGGCGTCCACAGCCTGCGGCCCAGCCACGGCATCGTGCCGGCCCGCGGCCACATCCCCCGCCCGCCCGGCTGGCTCTCGGCCTCGGACCTGCTCACCGTCGGCCCGCTCGCCCGCACCGCCGCCGACCTCGCTCTCGCCCTGGACGTCCTGGCCGGCCCGTCGCCCGACGACAGCGCCGCCTGGCGGCTTGAGCTGCCCGCCCCCCGGCACGAACGGCTCCACGAGTACCGCATCGGCATCTGGGCGGACGACCCGTACTGCCGCGTGGACGCCGAGACCCGCGCCCTGCTCGACGACATCGCCAAGGCCCTGCACGGCACCGGCGCCCGTGTCGACACCACCGCACGCCCCGTCGGCATGGCCGAATCCGACCGCCTCTTCCAGCGCCTGATGTTTGCCAACTCCGCCGCGGGCGCCGCCCCGGAAGCGTTCGCCGGCGAGGTCACGGCCGCCGGGAACCTCCCGCCCGACGCGGCGTCACCCGGCGCGGCCTTCCTCCGGGCCCGCACCATGCGCCACCGCGACTGGCTGCTCGCCAACGAGGAGCGCGAGGGCCTGCGGAAGCGGTGGGCGGCCTATTTCGGCGGCATCGACGTCCTCATCACCCCGGCGGCGCCGACGGCCGCCGTCCCCGACCAGACCGCCGTGCCCGTCCCCGAGCGGTACCTCACCGTGGACGGCGAGCGCCGGAGCTACTGGGATCAGACCGCCTGGCTCAACCTCGCCGGGCCCGTACGCCTGCCGGCGGCCACCGTCCCCGTGGGCAGCACAGCCGACGGCCTCCCGCTCGGCGTCCAGCTCATCGGGCCGTACCTGGCCGACCGCACCGTCACGCACCTGGCCGGCCTGCTGGCGAGGAGCATGGCAGAGGTGCGCCCGGGTCACGTCGGCAACTCCGGCTGAATTCCGGCGATTCGGCGCGGCTCAGGCCGGGGCGGGCTTCCGGTGGACGGCGGCGGCCCAGTCCGTGAGCAGCTTCTCGTACGCGTCCTGCTCCTCGGGCCAGAGCCCGCGGCCGGCGCGTTCGGCCATGAAGGTGCGTATGGCCTCGTTCGCCGCACTCACGGACTGCACCGTGGCCGGGGTGGACCAGGAGGTTTGAGGCATACCGCGATCTTACGGTCGGCCACCGACAATGACGCCTGCTTTACCGAGAGTCAGCCACTGCCCAAGGCCCGACGGAGCCGCGGGGCCCGTCACCCCTCCCCGCCCTCCTCGCCCTCCGGCCCCTTCCCGGCGCGGGTGCGCAGGCGTCCCAGCAGGGCGGTGCCCGCCAGGACCAGGCCGATGGCAAGGACTCTGCTCACCCCGTAGTAGGCGGTGTCCGGCTCGTCCGGGAGGCCGGGCCAGCGGAAGACGACCCACGCCTCCCCCACGATCCCGACGACGATCAGGACGACCGCTCCGATCGGCCCCACCCCGACCCACCACGGCCCGTCCCCGACCGGCCGGTCGTCACGCTCGGCGGATCCGTCACGGGTCATCGTCAGCTCTCCTGTTCGTCGGTCGCGGGCAGCGGCTCCCGGTACCACCGGGACGCGAGCGGGAAGACGCCCGATACGGGGCCATGGTTCACCGGGACGGGCGGAACCGCGCAACACCCGGTAAACCGAGGCCGGTTGGCGCCCGCAGGACGCACGGAAAACCCCTCCGCCCCGGGAATCCGGGCCGGAGGGGCCGGTGCGGTGCCTCAGTCCCTGCGACGGCGCAGCGCCTTCCGGATGAAGTGGATGATCAGCCAGATCACCAGGACGATGACGAGCAGGAAGATCACGAAGAGCACGAGCAGGAAGATGCCGAGCTTCTTGAAGAAGCCCTTCTTTTTCTTCGTCTTGTCCTTGGCCAGGAACACCGGCTCGGTGACCGTCGACTTCGCGACCACCACCGGCGCCCCGGCCGGAGCCGCGGCGGCCGTCCGCGTGCCGGAGTCCCGGTCGCCCGGCGCCTGCGTGCCGTGCGCCGCCACCAGGCGCACCGCAGCCGCGGTACGCGGGACGTCGCTGCGCGCCGCGGCCGTGGCCGGCGCGGCGGCCGCGGCGAGCAGGCCGAAGAGCAGTGCCAGCACCAGGGCGGGCCGCCGGCGGCCCGCCGAACCGGCCGTGCGGCGGCCGGAGTTCGCCCCGTTGGTGCCGCCCTCGCCGGCCGGTCCGTGCGCGGAGTGCGTGTGCATGGTCGTCTTCCCCCTTGGTTCGTGCGTCGGGCCGTACGCCGCGGGCTCGGGCGCCCGCGGGTCGTCAGCCATTATGCGGTGGCGGCGGACACCCCGGCCGAGGTCTCCACCTCCATCAGGGACGCGCTGTGCCGCTCCTCGTCGAACGCCGCGCGTCCGCCGCGCAGTCCGAACAGCCGCTTGGTGAGCAGGATGTAGAGCACCGCGAGGATGTTCACCGCCAGCGTGGCGATCTTGAGCCAGCTGACCTTCTCCGTCAGCTCGTAGATCTCCAGCGGCAGGAACGCCGCGGTGGCGACCACCGTCAGATACTCGGCCCAGCGCTTGGCGCGCCACAGTCCGACCCCTTCGACGATCTCGATCAGCGCGTAGACCAGCAGCAGCACGGCCACCAGGAGCAGGGTCGAGTGCCGGTAGCCGAAGGTCTTCTGGATGGTGCCGACGACCGGCGAATGGTCCAGGTCGTAGTGGAAGTGCCGGGCCACCGGGCGGATCACGTCGAGGTTCTCGTCGAAGAACCTGCGGACCGCGTCCTTGCTGTTGCTGAACTTCCAGACGCCGACCGCGGCCAGCACGATGAACACCCCGCGCACCGCCCGCTCCACGGCCAGGAACCGCAGGATGAACAGGTCACGCAGCACCTTCCCGCGCGGCACCAGCGGGGCGTCGGCGGCCGGCCCCGTTCCGTGCGGCTCACCGAGGACGAAGTCCCCGCACCGCAGGCAGCGCCAGGCCGCCCCGAGCGCGGTGTCCGCGTGCAACCGCTGCCGCAGGGCCTCCTCCTGCGGCAGGTAGGTGACGTGCCCGCGGCGCGCGCAGGTGCGCCGGTCCCAGTCGATCCTCATCGTCGCTGCCCCGTATCCCTTGTCGTCCCGCGCGCCGGGAAGCGGTACCGCTCCGTACGGGCGCGCGCGCAGTGCGTGTCGGAAGCCATGGTGCCGGGAATCACGGGGCGGCGGGGGCCGGGGGCCGTCCAAGACCGCGAGCGGCGGCGGAGATCGGCACACATGGGGCGATATGCCCTGGGCGGGTGTCGGGGGAGGCAGCCTCGTCGGGGGACCGGCCGCCTCCCCCGTAGGGGACCGGACCTCCAAGTCCAGGCCGCGGTCAGGGGGGATCGCGCGGCGCGGACCCCGCAGTGAGGTCCGGATCCCGGCCCTGCGGACTCCTGCCAGGCCCGCCGGGGCACCTCCATCCTGCCTCCGCCGCACACCCCGCGCGGCAGGCAAAGGGCCTTCCCCGGGGGGCCTTTGGTCCCTAAAGGCCAGATGAGGACGGCGCCCACGGCCGGGACCGCACGAACCGGACGGACCGGACACGGTGGACCGTGCGGTCCGGGCCCGGCCGGTGCCCGGCGGGGATCTCCCCGGGGTGCCGGCGCGCCGGTGTGGTTAAACTCGCCCGACTGCACCGGGGAACTGCAGGGACTGCCGTAGGGGAGACGGGACTGATGGCGCAAGCGAAAAAGATCGCGTTGTATCTGGTCATCGTCTTCGTGCTCTACACGATCATCACGTCCCCGGGCCGGGCCGCCGATCTCGTCCAGATAGGCTTCGAGGGCATCTCGTCCGCTGCTCAGGGTGTCGGCGAGTTCATGACGCAGCTGGTCAGCTGACCGCTGCCAGCCCCAGTCGGCCGGCCGGTCCGGCCGTGCACCGTCCGCCCGCACGGAGGCCCCCAGTGATCCGCCACCTGGTCCTGTTCCAGCTCAACGACGGCGTCTCCCGCGACGAGCCGCGCGTCCAGGACGCCGCACGGGCCTTCACGGAACTGGGGGACAAGATCCCGGAGCTGACGCACTGGGAGTGCGGCTGGAACATCACCGACCGCCCGATCGCCCGCGACTTCGCGATCAATTCGGCCGTCGCCGACCGGGAAGCCCTCACCCGCTACATCGAACACCCGGCCCATCAGGCGGCCGCCGCGCAGTGGCGCGCCTTCGCCACCTGGGTGATCGCCGACTACGAGTTCTGAGCGGCCGCGGCACAACCGCCCGCCGCACCCCCGAGCCCCTCGCCCCCGGAAACCCTCCGGGACCGCCTTCCGGACAGCCCGCCGGAACCGTCACGGCCGAGGGGCTCACGCCTGCCCGCGCCGCCCGCTCCGGCTCCGCGGCCGGCCCCGCCGCCACCCTCCGGCCCCCACGCGCCTCCTGACGGCCCGTAGAGCGCCCGCGGCGGCCCGGAGCGCCCGCAACCCCACGGCGCACGCCCGCGCGTCTCTGCGTGCCGCTCACGCGCTCCGCGCGGGCGTCCGCACCTTCACACGTCGCGCCGTCGCGCACGCCCGTACACCCTCCGCACCCCGCCGCGCGCCCTTCAACTCACCACCCAACACGGCGTTATGCGGTGCTTGCGCATACTGCACATGTCTTGTGATGCTATGACCGCTTTTGCCGGATACATGCACTGTGAAGGGTGGCGTGACCGTGACGGCCCGTACTGCGCCCAAGGCTCCATCCCGCGAGAGCCGGAGCGCGGACACGCGGGCGCTCACGCAGGTGCTGTTCGCGGAGCTGGCCGGGCTCGACCCCGGCACTCCCGAGCACACCCGGGTCCGGGCCGCCCTGATCGAGGCGAACCTGCCGCTGGTCCGCTACGCCGCCGCCCGTTTTCGCAGCCGCAACGAGCCGATGGAGGACGTGGTCCAGGTCGGCACCATCGGTCTGATCAACGCGATCGACCGCTTCGACCCGGACCGCGGCGTGCAGTTCCCCACCTTCGCGATGCCGACCGTCGTCGGCGAGATCAAGCGCTACTTCCGCGACAACGTCCGCACCGTCCACGTACCGCGCCGGCTGCACGAACTCTGGGTGCAGGTCAACGGCGCGACCGAGGACCTGACGGTGCTGCACGGCCGCTCCCCCACCACCGCCGAGATCGCCGACCGCCTCAAGATCGGCGAGGAAGAGGTCCTGGCCTGCCTGGAAGCCGGGCGGTCGTATCACGCCACTTCGCTCGAAGCGGCCCAGGAAGGCGACGGTCTGCCCGGCCTGCTGGACCGCCTCGGCTACGAGGACCCCGAGCTGGCCGGCGTCGAACACCGTGACCTCGTGCGCCATCTCCTCGTCCAGCTGCCCGAGCGCGAGCAACGGATCCTGCTGCTCCGCTACTACAGCAATTTGACGCAATCTCAGATCAGCGCGGAGCTCGGGGTGTCGCAGATGCACGTCTCGCGGCTACTGTCGCGGAGCTTCGCTCGGCTGCGGTCCGCAAACAGGATCGAGGCGTAACCGGGACGGGGTACCGAGGGCCCCGCGTTCCTGCGCAGATATGTCGACTTGGCGCTACAGCGTGTTGCCGACATGTGACATTCTGCTGGAACCGCGTTTGCCACGGCGCTGCCTCCGGTATTCAGGTGGAGGTATCACTTCCCGGTCCGCCTCGGTCCGGGGACGCCGCAGCGACCCGACCCGCGACCTCAAGGGGGTGGCATGTCCGTAGAACTGGGCAGCTCAAAGGTGCTTCCCGCGATTCCCGCGCCTGCACCGCACGTGCACGACGACGACGCCATCAACACCCGCACGCTCTCCCGCTCCCTGTTCCTGCGGCTGGCCACGCTCGACAAGGACTGCGCGGAGCGTACGTACGTACGCGACACTCTGATCGAGCTGAACCTCCCGCTCGTGCGGTACGCGGCGGCCCGATTCCGCAGCCGCAACGAGCCGATGGAGGACATCGTCCAGGTCGGCACGATCGGTCTGATCAAGGCGATCGATCGTTTCGACTGCGAACGCGGCGTGGAATTCCCGACGTTCGCGATGCCGACCGTCGTTGGCGAGATCAAGCGGTTCTTCCGCGACACCTCGTGGTCGGTACGCGTACCGCGCCGCCTCCAGGAACTGCGGCTCGCGCTCACCAAGGCCAGCGATGAACTGGCCCAGAAGCTCGACCGCTCGCCGACCGTCCCCGAACTCGCCCGCTGCCTGGGGGTGTCGGAGGAGGACGTCGTCGACGGCCTGGCGGTCGGCAACGCCTACACCGCCTCATCGCTGGACTCGCCCTCCCCCGAGGACGACGGCGGCGAGGGCTCTCTCGCGGACCGCCTCGGGTACGAGGACAGCGCGCTGGAGGGGGTGGAGTACCGCGAGTCGCTCAAGCCGCTGCTGGCCAAACTCCCGCCCCGCGAGCGGCAGATCATCATGCTGCGCTTTTTCGCCAACATGACGCAGTCCCAGATCGGCGAGGAGGTCGGCATCTCCCAGATGCACGTCTCCCGGCTGCTCACGCGTACCCTCTCGCAGCTGCGTGAAGGGCTCATCGCCGAATGAGGAACGGTCCGCCGAGAGGTCGTTGAGGCCATCGAGCACCACTCGGCGGACAGCAGTGAAGTGCACTGCCGCGCGGCTCTAGGAATCTGACGGGTCGTCATTGACACTGTGCCGATGCGACAGTTGCCCCGCATACCCGCTCCGCGCCCGCGACGCACGCCGCCGTCCCGGCGCACCCGCCTCGCCCCCCGCACGCCGCGGGCACCCGCGCTCGCCGCCTCCGCAGCCGCCGCGCTCTGCCTGGGCACACTGCTCACCGGCTGCGGCAGCCCGGCGGACACGGGCTATCTGGCACCGGCCGCCGCGGGCCCCGAAGGCCGGGCACCGACGAAGGCTGTGCCGCCCGGTGACGACGTCGAACTGACCCCGCTGGACGGCGCCGACGCGCGCCCCTCCGGAACCCCCGCCGCCCCGGCCCCTCCCCCGGGACACCGCACCAACCCCGGCAGCCACCCCTCGGACGACATCGGAAATCCGGCCAACTCTGCGACAGATCCGGCCACTTCGCCGGGCCCGTCCGAGCCGGGCGCAGGCACCGTACCGCCCGGCGGCGCCGCCGACGGCGGAACGGGCTCACCCAGCGGTTCACCGGCCCCCGGCTCCCCGGCCCCCGGCTCACCGGACGGCAACTCCCCCGCCCCGAAGCCGCCCTCCCCCACCGTTCCCGCGGGCCCCGGCGCGCCCGCAGGTCTCGTGATCGGCAAGCCCCGGCTCGGCGACACCGACACCCGGCGATGCCAGAAGGTCACCTTCGACGTGCTGAACACCGGGACGGAGCCGGTCACGGCCGGGACCGTCACCTTCGGCACCCACATCATCGGTGGCCTGGGCATCGACTGGGCCACGGTCACCTCGTCCCGCGCCCTCCCGCTACCGCTGAAATCCGGCCAACTCCGCACCGCCGCCTACCGGATCTGCGTGGACGCCTGGCGCGTGCCTCTGGGCATGCACCTCGACACCAAGGACGTCACGTTCGACTGGAAGTGACGCCCCTGGCACGGCCGCCTCGCGCGTCAGGTGAGGGCCGCTGCCGCCAGTGCGGCGGCCCTCGCGACCAGCGGGTTGTCCGTCGGGCCCGCCGCGTCGTACTTGGTGGAGAGGACGGACAGCACGAGCGGCGGGCGGTGCGGGGGCCAGACGACGCCCACGTCGTTGGCGATGCCGTACGCCTCTCCGCCGCCGGTCTTGTCCGCCAGGGTCCAGTCGGCGGGGAGGCCGGCGCGGAAGCGCTCGGTGTTGGTGGTGTTGGCCACCAGCCAGGTGGTCAGCAGCTTCCGGTCACCGGCGGTGAGCGCGTCACCGGCGACGAGGTCACCGAGGGTGCTCCCGATGGCGCGGGGGCTGGTGGTGTCCGTCACCCGCCAGGGTTCCGCCGAGTTCAGCTCGGGCTCCCAGCGGTCGAGCCGGGTCGTCCCGTCGCCCAGCGAGCGGCAGAAGCGGGTGAGGGCGGTCGGGCCGCCCAGTTCCCGCAGGAGGAGGTTCCCGGCGGCATTGTCGCTCTGACCGACCGTGGCGGCGCAGAGTTCGGCCACGGTCATGCCGTGCGCGAGGTTCTCGGGCAGGCCGGTGACCGGGGTGTGCGCGCCCGCGTCCTTGACGTCCTGCTCGGTGTACCGGATGCGCCGGGCGAGGAACTCGCCGTGCCGGTCGAGGTCCCGCAGGACGGCCGCGGCGGCGAGCGACTTGAACACCGAGCACATCGGGAAGCGCTCGTCCGCGCGGTAGGCGACGGTCCTGCCCGTGGCCGTGTCGCGGGCGAACACTCCGAGACGGGCGGCGTACTCCTGCTCCAGCTCCCTCAGCTGCCGGGAGAGCCCGCCGCCGCGGGTGGCCGAACCGCCCGCCGGTGTCGCGGCGTTCGCGCCGGTGGCCGTGGCCAGCGTCGCGGCCAGCGCGGTTCCGGTGCCGAAGGCGAGTACCGCCCGACGGGACGGACGTGCTCCCGTGTTCTTCATGTGCGTCCTCTCCGGTGGTCGCCAGGACCGTTGTGGGGACCGTCCTGCCGGGCGGTCGCGAGCTTGCCTGTCAAGGACGTCACGGACGGACCGGATGGTTTCACCCCGGCCCACGCGACGGCGGACAAACGAAAAGGGGCCCGGGAGAACAGCTCCGGGCCCCTGTGCGTACGGGGGTGGGTGAAGGAGGGGAGGGAGGGGAAGCGGGTGCGGGTGGTTACGACAGGGCCAGCCAGGCCGCGCCGGCCACGACCACCAGGGCGACGATCACGCCGACGATGAGGCCGACGCGGGGCCCGGAGGACTGCGGCTGCGGGGCCGCGGCGCGGCGGCCGCCGACGGTGGGGGCCGGGGCGCCCTCGTCCACGAAAGCTCGGAACATCTGCGTGCTGCCCGCCGGGTCGTAGTTGCCCTCGGCCTGGTTCTGCGGGTTGGTCGCCATGGGCAAGGACCCTAGCGAACCAGGGGCGCCGGGGCACCCCAGGGGCGCGCACCGGACGACGCACGGAACGGCGGGCGGGCGGCTCGGAGTTCGGCCCACGGGGACGCGGCGCGGCGGTGGTTCGCGGGCCGCGGAGTCCCCCGGCGATGCGCAGGGCCGCCGGAGAGGTGGCGGGCGGCGTCCGGAACCGGGGGAAGAGAGCCTGCTCACAGCAAGAACACAGCGGGCGCACAGTGGGGTGGCCGCCCTGACCTGGGGGTTCCTTCCGGGTGATCGGCGGGCTTGACCAGGCGCGTAGGTGGCCTTGGGCGTCCCTTTACCATGAGCACCCCGATACGTTTGCCTTCAGCAACCAACTGAGTTTATGGTTGCCTCAAGCAACAAAAGACGCGTGGAGGAGCCCATGGCCGCTCAGACTCAATACGAAGAGCTGGCCAGGCAACTCAGTGCCATCGGAGCCGTCAAGCGCGAAATGGGGCGCATCCTCCCCCAGGACTGCCCGCCCGCTTCGGCCGGCGTGCTCACCCTTCTCGACCGGCACGGCGAGATGCGGATGAGCTACCTGGCCGAGCTGCTCGCGATCGACATGTCGGTGACCAGCCGGCACGTCGCCCACATCGCGGAGCGCGGCTGGATCGAGCGGAAGCCCGATCCGGCGGACAAGCGGTCGCGGCTGCTGCGCCTGACCCCGAGCGGCAAGGAACTCCTCACGGAGCTTTCCGAGCGCTACACCCAAACACTCGCCCGGTATCTGGACGACTGGACCGACAGCGACGTCGGCAACCTGATCGAGTTGCTCGCCAGGCTCCGTACGAGCTTCGGCGACTGCCGGACCCGGGCGCATCACGACTCCACCACCCGTACACCCGCAGGATGAAAAGGAACTACATGGCTACGACCACACCAGCCGGTGTGCGGGGCGGCCACGCCAAGCATGGAGGCGGCGGCGCCCCCTCCAGCGGAGCCCCCATGACGCACCGTCAGATCATGGAGGCGCTCTCCGGGCTGCTGCTCGGCATGTTCGTCGCCATTCTGTCGTCGACGATCGTGTCGAACGCGCTGCCGGAGATCATTCACGATCTGCACGGCGGGCAGAGCGCCTACACCTGGGTCGTGACGGCCTCGCTGCTGGCGATGACCGCGACCACCCCGCTGTGGGGCAAGCTCTCCGACCTGTTCAGCAAGAAGCTGCTGGTACAGATCGCGCTGGTCATCTACGTGGCGGGCTCGGTCGTCGCCGGTCTGTCGCAGAACTCCGGGATGCTGATCGCCTGCCGTGTCGTGCAGGGCATAGGCGTGGGCGGTCTGTCCGCCCTGGCCCAGATCGTCATGGCCGCGATGATCTCCCCGCGTGAACGCGGGCGTTACAGCGGCTACCTCGGTGCCACCTTCGCCGTCGCCACCGTCGGCGGCCCGCTGCTCGGTGGCGTCATCACCGACACCAGCTGGATGGGCTGGCGCTGGTGCTTCTACGTCGGCGTGCCGTTCGCGGTGATCGCGCTGATCGTGCTGCAGAAGACCCTGAAGCTGCCGGTCGTCAAGCGCGAGGGTGTCAAGGTCGACTGGGCGGGCGCCTTCTTCATCAGCGCGGCGGTCTCGCTGCTGCTGGTGTGGGTGACGCTGGCCGGCGACAAGTACGACTGGCTGTCGTGGCAGACCGCCGCGATGGTCGGCGGCGCGGTCGTGCTCGGCGCGATCTTCGTCTTCGTCGAGTCCAGGGCGAAGGAACCGATCATCCCGCTGCGGCTGTTCCGCAACAAGACGATCACCCTCGCTTCGGCGGCCTCGCTGTTCGTCGGTATCTCGATGTTCACCGGCACCGTCTTCTTCAGCCAGTACTTCCAGCTGGCGCGCGGCAAGTCGCCGACGATGTCCGGCGTGATGACGATCCCGATGATCGCGGGCCTGTTCATCTCGTCGACCGTCTCGGGCCAGGTCATCACCAAGACCGGCAGGTGGAAGGCGTGGCTGGTCTCCGGCGGCGTCCTGATCACCGCGGGTCTGGGTCTGCTCGGCACCATCCGGTACGACACCGCGTACTGGCACGTGGCGATCTTCATGGCCCTGCTGGGTCTGGGCATCGGCATGATGATGCAGAACCTGGTGCTGTGCACGCAGAACCAGGTCGCTCCGCAGGACCTCGGCTCCGCCTCGTCCGTCGTCACGTTCTTCCGCTCCCTCGGTGGTGCGGTGGGCGTCTCGGCTCTCGGTGCGGTGCTCGCCACCCGCGTCAGCCACTACGTCGAGGACGGTCTGGCCGAACTCGGGCCGAAGGCGGCGAAGGCGGCGGCATCGGCCGGCGGCGGCGGTGGCATCCCGGACCTTGACGCGCTCCCGGCACCGCTCCGTACCGTCATGGAGAGCGCGTACGGCCACGCGGTCGGCGACATCTTCCTGATCGCGGCGCCCTGTGCTCTGCTCGCTTTCCTGCTCACCCTGTTCATCAAGGAGGTCGCGTTGAAGACTCGCGGCGGACTGGCCCAGAACGCCGACGGCGAGGAGGCGACACCGGCCGGCATACCGACCGGCGCCGACGCTCCGGCGGCCGCTGCGGCGGCCCAGGTCGAAGAGCTGGAGCCCGCCCTGGTGGGCGCCCCCTCCGTTCCTTCCGACGACGATCACACTCCCTCGTGGGCGCAGCCGGCGGCTGCGGCGGCCACCCAGCCCCTGGCGGCGTTCGCGTCGGCCGGCGGCGGTGACCTCCCCGCCGGGCCCGCGATCCACGGATTCGTGCGTAACCCGGAGGGCCACCCCGTGCCGCGCTCGGCGGTCACGCTGATCTCGCTCAGCGGGCGCCAGCTCGGCCGCTCGGTGGCACAGGCCAACGGCTCGTACGCGCTCAGCGCCCCCGGCGCCGGCTCGTACGTGCTGATCGCGGCGGCCGACGGCCACCAGCCGCAGGCGTCCACGGTCGTCGTCGGCGAGCAGCCGCTCGGCTACGACATCCTGCTCAGCGGCACCAGCGGCCTCGGCGGCCAGGTCCGCAGCGCGGTCACCGGCGGTCCGGTGGACGGCGCGATGGTCGTCGTCACCGATGTCCGCGGCGAGGTGCTGGCCACCGGCAAGACCGGCGCGGAGGGCTACTTCTCCTTCGACGAGCTGCCCGCAGGCACCTTCACCGTCGCGGTGAACGCCGCGGACTTCCGGCCGACCGCGCTGCCGGTCGAGGTCGGCGGCCAGGGCACCACCCGCGTCGAGATCGAGCTGCTGTCCGGCGCACGGGTCCAGGGCATCGTCCGGGCCGGCTCCGCACGGCGCCCGCTGCCCGACGCCCGCGTCACCCTGGTGGACGCGGCGGGCAACGTCGTCGCCACCTCGACGACCGGTGAGGACGGCGCGTACGCCTTCACCGACCTGGACGCGGGCGACTACACGGTCATCGCGAGCGGCTACCCGCCGGTCGCCAACGGCCTGCAGATCGACGCACGCGGGGTCGACGGCTACGACGTCGAACTCGCCCACCCCGGGGACTGACCCGGATCCCGGGACCACCACCCGGGTAACCAAACCCCGGACCGGGGCGCGCCTTTGAGCGGAGACGCGCCCGGGACCGGACCCCAGGGCTCCGGCGGCGGCACTGCGCACAGGCTGGGGACGGCCTGCAGGCCGCCGCCGGAGCCCGCCATGTACCAGGCAAGAATCGGGAGTGGGAATGACTTCGACGGGCGCGGGAGCTGCGGGAGTACGGGCGCAGGTCCGCACACGGGACGGCTGGGCGGTCCAGCACGCCGTACTGACCGTCACCGACATGACGGGCGCGCAGGTGCTGCGCGAATCGGCCGACGAGGACGGCGTCATCCGCAACGCACAGCCGCTGACGCCGGGTCCTTACACGGTCATCGTGACGGCGGTCGGCTACGCGCCGGTCGCCTCCAGCTCGATCGTCACGGCCAGCGGCCGGATGGACATCGGGAACGTGGTGCTGGCGCGGCAGGGCGGCGCGGAGCTGCCGCCGCCCGGTGCCTGGACGATCGACCCGATGCACTCGACGGTGGCCGCGACCGCCCAGCACCTGGGCATCACCAGCGTGCACGGCAGGTTCACCGAGTTCAGCGGCCGGATCGAGATAGCCGAGGACCTGGAGAAGTCCGGCGTCGAAGCGGTCATCAAGGCCACGTCGATCGACACCGGCAACGGCATGCGGGACGGCCATCTGCGGTCCGACGACTTCCTGAACGTGGAGGCGTACCCGGACATCACCTACCGCAGCACGGGACTCGATCCGGCCGGTCCCGACCGCTGGACGGTGCACGGCGAGCTGGCGCTGCACGGCGTCGTACGGCCGGTCGACCTCAGCCTCAGCTACCTCGGCACCGGGCCCGACCCGTGGGGCGGCACCCGCGCGGCCTTCAGCGCCACCGCCGAGCTGCGCCGCGAGGACTTCAAGATGAACTACAACCAGGTCGTCGCGGCCGGCATCGCGGCGATCGGCACGACGCTGCGGGTCCAGCTCGACATCCAGGCGGTGCAGGGCGACTCGCTGCCGACGGGCTGACACCACGGGCACCGGCCGCACCGCGGCGGCCGACAGATACGGGACCGGGCCGGGGCCGGGCACCTCCAGGGGTGCTCAGCTTCCGGCCCGGTCCCGCATCGTTTCGATGCCCGCGATCTGGAGATCGAGGGCGAAGGTGAATTCGCGCTTCAGCATCTCCACGGCGCTGTGGCCCTGTTGGGCCTGGGCGGCCCGCTGGGACAGCGCCATCGTCTCGGCGTGCTCGGGGCGGACCGCGATAGCCGCGACGACCTGCGCGAAGTAGTCGTCCAGGCTGATGCCTGCGGCCCGGCAGCGGTCCTCGTGCAGCGCGCGGATGGTGGCGAAGCCGTAGACGAAGTGGAAGACGGCGGCCAGCGCGCCGGAGGCCCGCTCCGGGTCGAGGCCGCTGCGTCCCATCACGCGCAGGGTGGCGTTGGAGAAGGCCGTCGAGTGCGGGCCGATGTTGAGGAATTCGCCGAGCAGCCGGGCCGCCCAGGGGTGCAGCAGCAGCATGTCGCGGTAGGCGCGGGCGAGCACCCGCAGCTGGTCGCGCCAGTCGGCGGCGGCGTCGGACTCGTCCGGCAGCCGCATCTCGCCCGCCACCGCGTCGACGGCCAGCTCCAGGAGGTCGTCCTTGGTGTCGACGTACCAGTAGACGGACATCGCGGTGACGCCCAGTTCGGCGGCGAGTCTGCGCATGGAGAACTTGGCCAGGCCCTCGGCGTCCAGCAGCCGCACCGTCGCCCCGACGATCTTGTCGAGGTCGAGCCCGGCCGGCTGGTCCGCCTTCCGCTTGAGCGGGGGGCGTTCGGTCAGCCAGACGCTCTTCGGCCGTTTCCCGCCGCGGCCGTCCGTCGCTGCCATGGCGCCCTCCCTCTCGCTGAACCGGTGGTACGGAGGCGGCGCACCGGCCCTTCCGTTCCCGGCCGGTACCGGTACGCCGCCTGCGGTGCGCGCCCGTGGACGCGCACCGTCGATGCTATTCGGCCGGGGCGGCGGCCTGTTGCGCCACCGTCGGCATCCCGTCGTCGGCCGCGGCGCGCTCGGCCCGGCGCAGCAGTACGGCGGCGGTCAGGCCGCCGAGGAACACGGCGGCCGCGCCCACCAGTTGGCTGGTGCCGATGCCGGCCGCGAACGCGTCGTGCACGGCGGTGCGGTCGGCGTCCGTACGGGCCAGGCCGAGCGCCGCGGGCAGCGAGCCCGCGCCCGCGGCGACCACCGGGAGCAGTGCCACGAAGCGGGAGTTGAGGACCGCGCCGAGCACGGCGACACCGAGGCCCTGCCCGAATTCCATCAGGGTGCCGTTGACGCCGGCGCCGACACCGGCCTTGGCGGGCGGTATCGCGGACATGATGGCGTTGGCCATGGTCGGCATGGCCAGGGCGACGCCGATACCCATCACGATCAGGCCGGCCAGCATCCCGCCGTAGCCGTCGCCGCCGAGGGTGGCGATGAGGACGAGCCCGGCGGCCAGCAGCGACATTCCGGAGACGATCATGCCCGGGGTGCCGATCCTGGTACCCAGCCTGGCGCTCAGGCCGGTGAAGTTGACCAGGACGACAGTGACGGCCAGCGGCGCCATCCGGACACCGGCCTCCAACGGACCGTAGCCGAGCACCAGTTGGAGATGCTGGGTGAGCAGGAACATCGAGCCGCCCATGCCGAACGCGACGAGGATGCCGCCCGATACGGCGCCGATGAAGCGGCGGTTGCGGAAGAAGTGCATGTCCAGCATCGGGTGCGGGGTGTGCAGCTCCCAGAGCGCGAACAGCGCCAGGCCGACGAGTCCGACGGCGGCGGAGAGCAGCACCCGGCCGGAGAGCCAGCCGTCGACCGGGCCCGAGATGATCGCGAAGACCACCCCGACCATGCCGATCATGGACAGCAGCGCGCCGAGCGGGTCGGGCTTCTCACCGCTGGGGTTCTTCGACTCCGGCACCAGCGCGAGGACCGCGACCAGCGCGAACACCGCGACCGGCAGGTTGACCAGGAACAGCGAGCCCCACCAGAAGTGGTCGAGCAACGCGCCGCCGATCAGCGGTCCTGCGGCGAAGCCGAGGGAGTTGACCGAGCTCCAGATGCCGATCGCCTTCGGGCGCTCCGCGTCGTCGAATATCTGCATGACGACGGCGAGCGTCGTGGTGACCAGCAGCGCGCCGCCGACGCCCATCCCGGCGCGGGCGGCGATCAGCTGTCCCGGCGACTGGGCGAGGGTGGCGCCGAGCGAGGCGGCACCGAACAGCAGCAGGCCGGTGGCGAGCATCTTCTTGCGGCCGTAGCGGTCCGCGGAGTTGCCCGCGGTGAGCAGCAGTCCCGACTGGACCAGCGAGTAGGCGTTGATCATCCACTGGACGTCGGCGGTGGTCGCGCCCAGATTCTCGGTGAGCGAGGGGATGGCGACGTTCAGGACGGTGTTGTCGAGGACGACCGTGAGCTGGGCGAGGCAGATGACCCCGAGCACCAGCCAGCGGGTCGCGGATCTGTCGGGCGAGCCAAGAGGGGTGGCAGCGGTGGCCACGGGTGGCATACGGGCTCCCTGTACGGGTGAGCGGGGGCGCCGTCGGGCCCTGCCGTCCACGCCGGACCGGGCGGGACGAGGGCGGCACCCCGGAGCGGGGACGAAGCGCTGTACACCGTACAAGGGCGGGGTGTGCGGCGTACAACCCATTTCCCTGCGCCTACGGAGCGACGGGCGGCGGGGGCCGCCCCTGGATGGTTCCCATGTCAGTACAGCTCGTTCCGCTGCCGGAGCCCGGCGCCTGCCCGTCGCCCTTGCTGGTCTCCGTCTGCGTCGCCGGCTTGCTCGCGGACACCGCGTGCCACGGGTCGCCCTGCGCGGACACGCGATGTGGAAGAACCGTCAACAGGTCATCCCCAGCAGGGGCGGAATCTTCACAGGTAGAGCTGCCGCTTACAGCCCCGGCAGTACGTCTTGCCGTCGCGCTTCTCGGTCCGCTGGTGCTCACATGTCTTGGTCATCGCGTCTTCCCGGCCGGTAGGGCTGCGGGGCGTCGTTCCCGCTTCCGGCGGGGCAGCGGACTGCGTGCGGTCGGCGGGCGCGTCCCGGTCGTGCAACTGGCCGCGCACCATGCGGTCAAGCTCTCTGATGCACGGTCCGCACACGAACACATCACCCGTCGCACCGGGGGCGGTGACGGAGCCAACCCGCAGCACCCGCACGCTCTCACGTCGGCAGTACAGCCAACAGGCGCCCGTCGTCCACGCGTTACCGTCGCCCGTCTGCGCGGGCAACGGCCACGCCCCACGCCCCGGACGCTCGACGGCCAGGGGAAATGTCATGCCGTGGCCTTGTTCACCCTCAGCAGTTCGCCCCGCTCCGCCGGAGGCTGTATGACCGCGCAGTCGGAGAAGATGCGGAGGTAACGAGCGTGGCCGGTGTCTTGGGTGTGCTTGCGCATCCACTCTTCGACCGGTTCCGGGTCGTGGTGCGGTCCTGAGTCCTCACCGCACTCGATTACGTCGCCCGAGATGCATTCGGCTTCGTAGGTGGGCGTTGCCGTCTCGTCCTGCTCGATGGTGAACGGCACGTAAGGGAACACGCGCCGGGTCATGCCCTCGCCCCCTGCCCGCGCGCGCTCCCGTGGGGCTTGAGAGCGGCGGCAAGCGCGAGTGCCGTCTCCACATTGCAGCGCCCCAACTCGATCAGCACACGGGGCGGCGTGCCACTCAGCCACACCGGATCGATGCCCAGCGACGGCAGCACGATCCCGGCGCGTTCGAGTGCGGCGCTCAGCTCGTCGTGTACCTGTTGGGCTTCGCTGATCGTCTCGTCTGCCGTCGACCGATCGGACACGGCGACTCCTCTCCGGCGTCCTCATCTGAACTTGTGCCCCACCAGTGCACCGCCTCGACGGGATTCACGGGCCGTCCGCAACCGGACGTTCAGGCGGACGTTTCCGCGGACGCGGCACGGGCCACGTCACTACGGTGAGGGGGACCATCCGCCCACGTGAGGGGAAGTGAATGGCGGGGAGAGACGGCGGCGAGCCAGCACGGCTGCGCAAGGCGGCGGGCTATACGCAGGTGACCTTCGTCGAGGCGTTCGCCCGCGAGGCCGCGCTCCTCGGCATCGACGCGTCGGTGAGCGTTCGCCAACTACGGCGATGGGAAAGCGAGTCGCCCCCGCCGTTACCGCACCCGAGCCAACAGGCCGTACTTGAAGCGATGTTCGGCCTGCCACTCGCCGAGATGGGGTTCGAGGTCCCCCATCACCGCTTGACGGTCGCAGTGCCCGTCGGCGACGCCGGCGAGATGAAGAGGAGGACGTTCGTCGCCGACACCGGCGCGCTCGCCGCGGCGGCCATGGTTTCCGCGGGACCGCGCATCGGCACGGCAGACATCAATCTGCTGCGCGCGCGGTTGGATGGCCTCTACCGGACGGATCACACGGCGGGCAGCCTGCCGGCCATGACGCAGGCGCGCCGGATCGAGGACGAGTCACCGGCGCACTCGGAGCGGCCTCGTACACGAGTCGCGTCGGCCGCGAGCTACAGACGATGCTCGCCGAGCTGCACGGACACCGCGCTTGGTACGGCTACGACGGTGGACATATCGACGCGGGCCGCGCCGCCTGTATGGAAGCTCTCGCGGCTGCGCAGCTTGTCGACAACCCCCTTCTGCAGGTCTCCGTACTGGAAACCCTTGTACTCCTCGCGATCAAGGCAGGGCGCGCGTGGGAAGCCACGAGTGCAGTCGAGAACGCCTACCGGCTTGCCACCCGCGCAGGCGCCGGGCATACCGTGCATCTGGTGATCGCGCTGCGCGACGCCAACGTCGCCACGCACAAGGGAGACCTGTCCGGGGCACGCCGAGCCCTGAGCCGTGCGGTCAGCCATCAGGGGCGCACGGACACGGACCCGGAAGTCCCCAACTGGGCTCAGTTCGCCGGCCCGTTCGAGATCGACTACGCCACGGCAGACATGTACGTGCGTGCCGAGCAGCCCCAACGCGCCGTGCCGTTCCTGCGTGCAGCCGTGCGCGGCATCGGTGGCGAACTCGCCCGCAACAGCGCCTCGTACCGTGTGAAGTTCGCGGGTGTACTCCTCGGCGCCGGGGAGGTCGACGAGGCGTGCGCGGAGATGGACGCCGTTCTCGACGCGTGCGGTGGCATCTCATCGCCGCGGTTGCTGAGCAAGATCCGGGAGTTCCGGCGGGCCGCTGCCCGAGTCGACAGTCCAGCGGCCCGTGAGTGCGGCGAGCGCATGATCGAAACCGTTCGAGGGAGCACCACGTGAGGCAGCAGGGAAACATCACCGTGGAGCGCATGACCGGACCGGCCGCAGCGCAGGCCGAGGACGCGTTCAGGCTGGTCTACGCCGAGGCGTTCGCCGAGCCGCCCGATAGCGAAACCGAAGACGACGTCGCCGCCGCCTTCCGGCGCTTCCGCTCACAGACCCGCAAACGCACCTTCCGCGCCGCCCTCGCCCGCGCGGAGGACGGCGCGCCGCTCGGCATGGCGCACGGCTACCCGCTCGGGCCCCACACGGGCTGGTGGGATCAACTCACCCAACCCGTGCCCGATGACATGCGTCGCGAGGACGGGCACCGGACGTTCGGTCTCATGGAGCTTGCCGTACGAGGGCCGTGGCGCAGACAGGGCGTCGCGCGCCGACTGCACGAGGCGGTGCTCGGCGGCACCGAGACCGAGCGCGTGCTGCTCAATGTCCACCCGGACAGCAACGCGGCGCAGGCTGCCTACCGGGCGTGGGGGTACCGCAAGGTGGGCGAGGCTCGCCCGTGGGAAGGCGCTGCCCTTCATGACGTCATGCTCCTCGACCTGCGCCGGGCTGAGACGTAGGACGGACGAGCGGGGGCGCGCCACTACGACTCACCTCCGGCCCGCCGCCCGTCACGGGGAGGAACCGACAGGTCAGCCCGCCGGAGCCGTCAGGTCGTAGAAGGTGGCGCCGCCCGCCGTGACCTTCGTGAAGGACTTCTCCACCCAGGAGGAGATCTGCGACGCGGTACCCCGGCCGCCGCCGGGGCCACCGTGTCCGCCCGCGATGAAGTAGTGGATCCTGCCGTCCGCCACCAGCTTCTTGAACTGGGCGAGGGTCGGTGACGGGTCGCTGCCGTTGAAGCCGCCGACCGCCATCACAGGACGCTCGGTGGCCAGTTGGTAGCTCGCGGCGTTCTGCGAGCCGATCGCCGCCGCGGCCCAGGTGTAGCGGCCGGCGTCCTTCGTCACCAGTTCCCCGGCCTTGGCGGCCACCTTGCTGCCGCCGAGCAGTCCGCCCATGCCGCCGCCCGCGCCCCGGTGGCCGCGGCCGTGCCCGGTGAAGCCGCCGGGACCGCCGGGGAAGCCGGGCCCCGCGCCCTGGCCGCCGCCCGAGGGCTGCGCCGCCCCCGGTGCGCCCTTCGCACCCTTCATGCCGGGCCGCCCGCCCATGCCTTGGTGCCGTCCCCCGGGGAACCCGCCGCCGCCCTGGACCGAGGGCCCGGCCGTGATGATCGAGCCACCGTGCGCGGTGGTGACGGTGTCGAGCGTGTACGCGAGCGGCCCCGCCAGCGCCGTCGCCACCCCGAGACCCGCCGCCACGACCGCGGCCCGGCGGCCCGCCCGTGCGGGCAGCAGCAGACCGACCGCCGCGACGAGGCCGACGGCGAGCACCGTCCAGCGCAGCCAGGGCAGCCAGTCCGGCGAACGCTCCAGCAGCACGTACGACCAGCCCGTGGTCGCCGCCACGGCCACCGCCAGGACCAGCGAAGCCGTCCGCCCGCCGCGCCGCCACAGCAGCGTCGCCCCCATGCCGGTCAGCGCCGCGATGTAGGGCGCCAGCGCGATGTTGTAGTACTGGTGGAAGATCCCGGACATGAAGCTGAACGTCACGAACGTCATCAGCAGCGCCCCGCCCCAGGCCAGGAACTCCGCGCGCTGGGCCGCCTCTTGGGCCGCCGTCGCCCGCCTGGCCCGCCACAGCACCAGCACCGCGGCGGCCAGCAGGATCAGCGCGGCGGGCAGCAGCCAGGAGATCTGCCCGCCCATGTCCGACGAGAACAGCCGGGTGATGCCGGTCTCGCCCCAGCCACCGCCGCCGCGCCGGCCGCCGCCACCGCCGACGCTGCCGGTCTCGTTCCCCGTGATCCGGCCGAAGCCGTTGTAGCCGAAGGTCAGCTCCAGGAAGCTGTTGGTCTGCGAGCCGCCGATGTACGGCCGCGAGGACGCAGGCCACAGCTCGACGGCCGCCACCCACCAGCCGCCCGACAGCACGATCGCGAGCCCGGCGAGCAGCACCTGCCCGATCCGGCGGCGCACCGCCACCGGACCGCAGCACAGGTACACCGCGGCGAGCGGTGGCAGGATCAGCCACGCCTGGAGCGTCTTGGTGAGGAAGCCGAACCCGAAGCAGAGCCCGGCCAGCAGCAGCCACCGCGTCCGCCCGTCCTCCAAGGCCCGCAGGACGCAGGCGATGGCGCAGGTCATCAGCAGACACAGCAGTGCGTCGGGGTTGTTGAAGCGGAACATCAGGGCGGCGACCGGCGTCAGCGCCAGCACCGCACCGGCCAGCAGCCCGGCGCCCGCGCCGAACCTGCGCCGCACCGCCGCGTACAGCACCCCGACCGTCGCGACCCCCATCAGCGCCTCGGGCACCAGCACCGCCCAGGAGCTGAGCCCGAAGAGCCGTACGGACAGCGCCATCGGCCACAGGGCGGCCGGTGGCTTGTCGACGGTGATGGAGTTCGCCGCGTCCGACGAGCCGAAGAAGAACGCCTTCCAGCTCTCGCTGCCCGCCTGGACGGCCGCCGAGTAGAACTGGTTGGCGTAGCCGGACGCCGACAGGTCCCAGAGGAGGAGCACGGCGGTGACGGCCAGCAGGGCCGGCAGCGCGGGCCTGGCCCAGCCGGGATCGTCCTGGTGTCCGCGCACGATCCGGCCGGGCAGCCCGCGCAGGCCGTCGTGACGTACCGGGGTGACGGGCGGGGCGGCCGCGGTCTGCGGGTGGGGGATCATCAGGCACTCCTGGTCAGGTCGTTCGGGCCGTCGCGCCGCTCGCGGTCGGGGAAGACCCAGGCGCGGAAGAGCAGAAAGCGCAGCACCGTCGCCGCGAGGTTGGCCGCCACCAGGACGGCGAGTTCGGTCCCGTGCGAGGGGCTGCCCGCGGCAACGTCGAGCGCCGCGAGGGAACCGCTGGTCAGCGCGAGCCCGATGGCGAAGACGACCAGGCCCTGCGCCTGGTGCCTGACCGCCCGGCCCGGCCCGCGTACGCCGAAGGTCAGCCGCCGGTTGGCCGCGGTGTTGCCGATCGCCGACACCAACAAGGCGGCTGCGTTGGCGAGTTGGGGACCTTCGGCGATCCGGAAGAGGGAGTAGAGGGCGAGGTAGAGCAGCGTGCTGAGCGCGCCGACGGCACAGAAGCCGACGAGCTGGCGGGCCAGCCCGCCCGGCACCCCCGGCAGCTCGCGGTCCCGCGGATCGTCCCCGAAGGGCCGGGCGAGCCGGTCCAGCGGCAGGGCGCCGGTGGCCAGCGCCCGCCCCACCCGCCAGACCCCCTTGAGGTCGTCGGCCGCGGTCCGCACGAGGTGCACCGTGCTGTCCGGGTCGTCCACCCAGTCCACCGGCACCTCGTGGATCCGCAGCCCGGCCCGTTCGGCCAGCACCAGCAGCTCCGTGTCGAAGAACCAGCCGGTGTCCTCGACCATCGGCAGCAGCCGCTCGGCGACGTCACCGCGGATCGCCTTGAAGCCGCACTGCGCGTCGGAGAACCGGGCGGCCAGCGAACCGCGCAGGATGAGGTTGTACGTCCGCGAGATGAACTCCCGCTTCGGGCCGCGCACCACCCGCGAACTGCGCGTCAGGCGCGAGCCGATCGCCAGGTCCGAATGCCCGGAGATCAGCGGCGCGACCAGCGGCAGCAGCGCGTTGAGGTCGGTGGACAGATCGACGTCCATGTACGCGAGCACCGGCGCCCCGGACAGCGACCACACGGTACGCAGCGCCCGCCCGCGCCCCTTCTGCTCAAGCCGTACGGCCGTGACCTCGTCCAGCGCGTCGTCCAGCCGGGCCGCGACATCCGGCGTGCGGTCGGTGCTCGCGTTGTCGGCGATGGTGATCGTGAACCCGTAGGGGAAGGTGCGGGTCAGATGCTCGTGCAGCCGCCGCACGCACGGTTCGAGGTCGGTCTCCTCGTTGTGGACCGGGATCACGACGTCGAGCACCGTCGTGATCTCACCGAGTCGCAGATGCGCACGGGGCGGCAGGGATCCCAGGGGGACGCGGGCCGGCTGAGTCGTCGTCATACCGACGACGTTCGCCAACCCCGCTGTCACCTCGGTGTGCTGACCCTGTGCCCCCGCTGTGAGTCGCAGGCCCCGCCCCGCGCGGGCGGCAGCGTGACGGTGAAGACCGTACGGCCCGGGACGCTGTCGACGCCGACCGTGCCGCCGTGCGCGGTCACCACGGCCTGCACGATGGCCAGGCCGAGACCGGTGCTGCCGGCCGCCCGCGAACGGGAGGCGTCGCCGCGCACGAACCGTTCGAAGACGTCCGGCAGCAGCGCCGCGGGAATGCCGGGGCCGTCGTCCTCGACCTCCAGGCGGACGGCACCGCCGCGGCCGGCGGCCCGCACCCGCGCCGTGACGACGGTCCCGTCGGGCGTGTGCGTACGGGCGTTGGCCAGCAGGTTGACCAGCACCTGGTGCAGCCGCCCGCCGTCGCCGTGCACCAGCGCGGGCTCGGCGGGCAGTTCGAGCCGCCACCGGTGCCCGGGGCCCGCCGCCCGCGCATCGCTCACCGCGTCCACGACCAGCGGCGACAGATCCGTGCTCCCGCACGAGAGCGGGCGCCCCGAGTCGAGCCTGGCGAGCAGCAGCAGGTCCTCCACCAGACCGGTCATCCGCTCCGCCTCGGACTCGATGCGGCCCAGCGCGTGCCGGGTCTCGGGCCCCGGGCGCTCGGTGCCGCGCCGGGTCAGCTCGGCGTAGCCGCGGATCGACGCGAGCGGGGTGCGCAGCTCGTGGCTGGCGTCGGCGACGAACCGCCGCACCCGCATCTCGCTCTCCTGCCGCGCCGACAGCGCCGAGCCGACGTGCCCGAGCATCCGGTTCAGCGCGGCGCCCACCTGCCCCACTTCGGTACGGGTGTCCGACTCGCCCGCGGGAACGCGGACGTGCAGCGCCACCTCGCCCTGGTGGAGCGGGAGTTCGGAGACCCGGGTGGCGGTGGCGGCGACCCGGCGCAGCGGGCGCAGCGCTATCCCCACCATGGCCACCCCCGCGATCCCGGCAGCCACCAGGCCCGCACCCGTCACACACGCCTCGACCAGCACCAGGGTGCCCACGGTGTCCTCGACGTCGCCCATCGGCAGGCCCAGCATCAGCGAGCCGTCATCCGCCGACGCCACCCGGAAGTCGCCGAGTCCCGGCAGCTCGGTGGTGTGCGCCCGGCCGTCCCGCTCCACCGTGTTCAGCGCCGCGACCTGCGCACCGGACAGCGCGTCCAGCCGCTCGGACGGGATCCTGCTGGTGGACTCGTTGCTCTTCGCCCCGTCCCGTATCGAACCGTCCGGCCCGACGCGGGCGCCGACGGTCCCCCAGTGCTGGCTGCCCAGCGCGACGAAGTCCAGGCTCCCGGCGTGCGGCGGCTCGTGCGGCCGCGGCGCCTGCGCGCGCGCCACCGCGTCGCGCAGCTGCCCGTCCAACTGGTGCTGCAGATACGAGTGCAGGGCGAGCGTCGTCACCGTCCCGATGACCGCACCGACCACCGCGATCAGCGCCACCGCCGACACCACGAGCCGGTTCCGCAACGACCAGCGCCGCCTGCCCCGCACCGCCGGACCACGCCCACCGGACCGCGGCGGGGCGCCGGTCCGTCGCGGCTCACGACCCGGGTCATGGCCCGGCTCACGGCCCTGCGCAGCGGCCCGCCCCGGCCCGCCGGCCGTCCCCTGCACCCGCGGCGACGAGGTCTCGTGCGGCATCGGACCCGCTACCCCGCCGGCTTGATCAGGTATCCCGCACCCCGCCGGGTGTGGATCATCGGCTCGCGCCCGGCGTCGATCTTGCGCCGCAGGTACGAGATGTACAGCTCGACGACGTTGGCCTGGCCGCCGAAGTCGTAACTCCAGACCCGGTCCAGGATCTGCGTCTTGCTGAGCACCCGGCGCGGGTTACGCATCAGGTACCGCAGCAGTTCGAACTCGGTGGCCGTCAGGTGGATGTCCTGACCGGCCCGCGACACCTCGTGACTGTCCTCGTCCAGCACCAGATCCCCCACCGTCAGCAGCGACTCGCTGCGCGCGGCGGCGGCACCCGCCCGGCGCAGCAGCCCCCGCAGCCGCGCGACCACTTCCTCCAGGCTGAACGGCTTGGTGACGTAGTCGTCCCCGCCCGCCGTCAGCCCCGCGATCCGGTCCTCCACGGAGTCCTTGGCGGTCAGGAACAGCACCGGTACGTCCGGAAGCTCACGACGCAGCCGGGAGAGGACGGTCAGCCCGTCCATGTCCGGCAGCATCACATCGAGCAGCACCGCGTCCGGTCGCCAACTGCGGGCACAGCGCAGCGCACTCGCGCCGTTCCCCTCCGACCTGATGTCCCAGCCCTCGTAGCGCAGGGCCAGCGACAGCAGATCGGCGAGCGACGACTCGTCGTCCACGACCAGCACCCGCACCGGGCCGCCGTCGTTCCGCAGCAGCTCCGGCTGCTTGCCGGCCGCTCTCGCCGCACCCCCGGCGCCTGCGGCCGGTCCGGACGACGGGGCACCCGAAGGAACCCGGGAAACAGAGGACAGCGATGAAGTCACGGTCATGCGCCAGAGCGTGACCCGCCCCCGTGAGAGCCCCCTTGCCGGTATCTGTGAATCTCCTGAGAATCCCCCTCCCGTCACGCCACCCGACGCCCCCGCTTCCCCCGCTCCCCGTCACGCGCAACCGGGCTGGGCCGCCCCCCGCGCGGTCCAGCCCGACCAGCACTCCGTCAGCATCTCAGCCCCCACTGACAATCACCCTGACCTGCAACGATGCCCCTTCCCGCGCCCCGGCCAGGCACCCCGTCCGCCTCCGCACCGCCCCGCTCCACCGCCCCCGCCACCACCCCGTACCGTCGCCCCATGAGACTCCTCGCCCTCTCCGGCAGCCTGCGGGCCCGGTCGTCGAACGGCGCGGTGCTGCGCTCCGCCCTCGACTTCTTCGACGGCCCTTCCGGCACCGCGGACATCGGCTCGCTGCCGCACTTCAACCCGGACCTGGACGGCGAGGACGCCACGCCGCCCGCTCCCGTCGCCGCGCTCCGCACCGCCGTCGCGGCGTCCGACGCGCTGCTCGTCGTCAGCCCCGAGTACGCGCACGGTGTGCCCGGCGTCCTCAAGAACGCCCTGGACTGGCTGGTCAGCAGCGGCGAATGCGTGCACAAGCCGGTCGCCGTGATCACCGCGTCGCCGTTCCCCACCGGCGGCGGCCACGCCAACACCCAGCTGCGCGAGGTGCTGCGCATGATGACCGGCGAGGTCGTCACGGCCGCCTGCCGCGAGATCCCCGCCATCGGCCCGAAGATCGACCCCGCAACGGAACGCGTCACGGACGAGGCGACGCTGAAGGACCTGCACGCCGCCGTCACCGCCCTGGCAGCGGCGGTAGGCGCCACGACCTGACCCGCACTCCCCCCGAGACCCGAGGCCCGCTCTCCCCGGGCGGCCCCGCACCCGCCCCTCAGATCCCGAACAGCCGCGCCCCGTTCCCGTAACAGACCCCCCGCAGCCAGTCGTCCCCCAACTCCAGCCGCTCCAGCGCCTCCAGGGCATGGGCGTACCCGTAGGGGATGTGCGGGAAGTCGCTGCCGAAGAGCACCCGGTCACCGACGTCCCGCAGACGCCCCAGGGCCTCGCGCGGGAAGGGCGCGTCGTGTTCCGCGAAGTCGGTGAAGGCCATCGTCGTGTCGAGGTGCACGCCGGGATGGCGCTCGGCGAGGTCCAGGAAGTCGGTGTACTCCGGCATCCCCAGGTGCGCGATGACCAGCCGCAGCCCGGGGTGGCGGGCCAGCAGCCGGCCGATCGGCCCGGGTCCGGTGTGCTTGCCCGGCATGGGCCCCGACCCGCAGTGGATGACGACCGGAATGCCGGCGTCCGCGATGGCGCCCCACACCGCGTCGAGCCGAGCATCGCCCGGATCATAGCCGCCGACCTGCACATGGGCCTTGAACACCCGTACCTCACCGTCGAGTTCGGCCGCCACGTACGCGGCCGCGTCATCCTCGGGAAAGAACGTCGCCGTCCGCAGGCAGTCCGGCGTGCGGGCCGCGAAACCGGCCGCCCAGCCGTTCAGCCAGCGTGCCATCCCCGGCTTGTGCGGATAGATCATCGAGGTGAACGCCCGTACGCCGAAGCCGCGCAGGACGGCCAGCCGCTCGTCCTCCTCCATGCGGTACGCGATCGGCCACTCCCGTCCCAGCAGCGGCCCGGCGGCGTCGAAATACGCCCGCACCTTCGCCATCACCCGCTCCGGCATGAAGTGCGTGTGCACATCGATCAGTCCCGGCAGACCCAGCTCCCGCCAGAACGCACCGACCCGCTCGTCACCCTCCGCCACACCGGCCTCCCGCATCTCTTCCGCCCCGCACCCGCCCCGCCGCCCCACCCCTATCAGAGAGCACACACCCCAGGTAAGAGCCGCGCACCCACATCACGCACACCCCAAGCCCCTGACCGCCCCGCCCACCACCTCAGAACAGCCCCTCCTGCCCCCCGCCATCCGCCTCCGCACGCCCCTCCCCGTACGGCACCTCCCGTACGGGAACCGTCGTCACGCGCCCCCCGGCAGGCGCCAGCACCCACCCGGACAACCACCGGGCATCCAGCACCGCCACCGCCTCACCGCCCTCCCCACCGCCGATGTCCCCCGGCACCCGCAGCCGCAGATACACATCCGGGCCCACCCCCGCCAGCACCTCCCCCACGATCTCCGCGCCCGCGGTCATCGCGCCCAACTCCCCTGCCCCCGGCGGAATCCGGTCGAGCCCGAACACCCCGGAGTGGTCGCCGAAGGCGAAGTCCACCGGCGTCAGCGTCTCCGGCCAGCCGTCCAGCTCCCGCGCCCGCGCGTGCAGCCGGGCCAGCTCGGCCCGCCGTTCCGCGACCGGCGGCAGCGCTCCCCTGGCCGCCCGCTTCGCCGCCTTCGCAAACCGGTCGGGCACCCCCAGCGCGCTCCCCAGCAGCGCCTCGGCCCGCCGTGCCGCCATCAAGGGCCCCCGCCCCAACCACGCGTACGCCACCGCCCCATGCTCCACGAGCCGCGCCGGCCCGCGCGCCGCCGCCGTGATGCCCACCTTCAGCAGTCCGGGCCCGAAGTACGCGAGGTAGAGGCCGTACGGACGCGGATCGTCGGCCATGGTGTCGGCGGCCACCGACCGCGACCGGTCGAGCCGGGCACATGCCGCGCACTGATCCCTGGCCGCCGCGCCGTCGATCACCGCCGCGTACGGGCAGACGATCCACCGCCCGCCCCGCCACACCCCCAGGCAGCGCCGCTCCCCCGTCGCGGCGAACGCCAGCACCTTGCCCGTGGGCAGCGCACTCGTCCGCCGCGCACCGCGCTCGGCGCAGTACCACCCGAGCCGCTGCCCGTACCCCCCGGCCGGCCCGCCGCCTTCCGCCCACCGCGGTCCCGTACATCGCCACACCCCGCCAGCGTACGACCGACCACCGACGCAACGCCCTGACCTGCGACTACGCACCGCACCGGCAGCGCCGGGCCGCACCACGGACGCCCCTCCTGCTCCCACGGCAGACCCGGCCCCGGCCCCGCAACACGATCCCCCGCTCCACGACAAAAAACCGTAGGCCCGGTGGACGAATCCCCCGGGCCTACGGCCTTGGTAGCGGGGACAGGATTTGAACCTGCGACCTCTGGGTTATGAGCCCAGCGAGCTACCGAGCTGCTCCACCCCGCGTCGGTAAACACGACTCTACGCGAACTCATCCCCAACGCCTAATCCTTGTCCTCAGCACCCCGCACCCGCCCCGCCCCACCACCCGCAGGAGGCTCCGTGCCGACCCACCACTACGTCCGCTTCCAGTCCGCGACCCGCCACCGCAACGGCCACTTCCCCGGTGTCTTCGCCCTCGTCAACAACCTCGCCGAGGAAGGCCGGCTCACCCCCGCCCAGGAACACTTCCGCCGCACCCACAACGACTGGTACGACGCGAACTTCCTGAACCCCTCCACCATCGACCCCGACGTCTACGACCGCGACCTGCACCCCGGCGCCGCCTCCTGGTTCAAGTCGACGTCCCCCCACCTGATCGCCCGCGTCGACGGCTACCTCGCCGTCCTCCGCGCCCACCGCATCCCCTGCCACCGCCTCCACTCCCTCACCCCCGGCCACGTCATCTACGAGGACCCGGACCAGGTCGTCGTCACCCCGCCCCGCCAACCCCTGCGTGACCCCCGCCACATCCCCTAGGTGAACAACCCCAGCCCCCCATCCACCGACCAGCTCTGCCAGCTCACCCCGAACAGCGCCACCGCCGAGATGAGCCCCATCATCAGGTTCTGTCCCTGCTCCGCCCAGTCGTGGATCATCAGGACGAAATAGAGCAGGTTGAGCAGCAGCCCTGCCACCAGGGCGACGGGGGTCAGGAATCCGGCTATCAGGCCGAGGCCGAGGGCCAGTTCGGCATAGGCGACGACGTACGCCATCGCCTTCGGCCGCGGCTTGACGACCGCCGCGAATCCCCGGCTCACCACCGGCCATCGATGCTTTTCGGCAATACCGACGGCCCAGTTCACGCCACCGCCGGTGAACCATTCCTTCTTGTCCTTGTGGCGCCAGCTCTCCAGCCACCACAGGCCGAGGCCGATGCGGAGTACGGCGAGCCATTCGGCACCGTCGAGCCAGATCGTCTGCATGGCGTGCACGACCTCCTGCGGGTTGCCCAGCTTCCTTACCTGACGATCCGTCAGTTCAGCGCAAAGAGAGCGAGCCCGCAAGATGCCGTACCCGGCGCACCCGGCCGCGAGGGACCGCAGCACCGGCAGATCCGTCCGTCCTGTCACACCCCGTCCGTAGGCTGGAGACGGCGTCATCGGTCCGACCTCAGGAGCTGCCGTGTCCCCCGACGTATCCGCCGCCGCCCGCGAGATCGCCCTCGACCTCGCCCGCTGGTACGTCCGCCATGCCCCCGGCACCACCGGCAAGGCCGCCGTCGTCGAGCACTTCCTCAACACCGGCCTCCGCGACCACCCCCGGCTGCGACGGTCCCGCACCCTCTTCGGCGCGACGTTCCTCACCGACACCCAGGATCTGATCCAGCGCTACCTCTACGCATTCGGCATCTGGGAACCGCACCTGACGCACTGGCTGGAGCAACGCCTCAAGCCCGGCGACGTGTTCATCGACGTCGGAGCCAACATCGGCTACTACAGCGTGCTGGCATCGAAACTCGTCGGACCCAGCGGCGGCGTCGTGTCCATCGAAGCATCGCCGGCTTTTCACACGCGGCTGCGCACCCATGCCCGTATCAACGGCTGCCACAACATACGCGCCGTGAACGCGGCCGTGTCCGACCGCGAGAAGACGGTCACGTTCATCCTCGCCAGCTCGCGGAACCTGGGCGCGAACAGCATCGTGCCGTACGACGGAACGGCGGAATCGACCTTCGACGCGGTCGCTCGCCCTCTGCCCACGGTCGTCACGGAAGAGGAGATAGCCCGAGCGAGAGTGATCAAGATCGATGTGGAGGGCGCCGAGGGCTCCGTCCTGCGCGGCCTGGCCCCGATGCTGCACACGCTGCGCCCGGACGCGGAACTGGCCATCGAGGTCACCCCGCGGCGGATGGCCGAACTGGGCGACTCCGCCGAAGAACTGCTGGAGACCCTGGCGTGCCACGGCTTCCGCGCCCACCGGCTGCCCAACGCGTACGCAGCCGGCGGCTACCCGGCATCCGCCCGCCAAGCGCCTCCGGTGATCGCGGTCGCTCCCTGGCAGAAGCCGATCAGCGACGCCGCCGACGAGAGCGAGCTCATCTTTTCCCGGGCGCCCGCCGATGGCACCGGCTGAGCAGACAGCAGCCGCGGCGCACGCCCCCGCTACACCCCGCCGAACCGCCACCCGCCCATGGACGCCAGCGTCCGCGCCCGCGCCTCCACCACCGCGAAACGGGCCTTCCGCTCGGCCTCGTCGGCGTGCGCGGGCTGGCTCGTGACCTGGCCGGGCCACTTCCGGTAGAGCAGGCCGGTGTCCGCCGAGAACCAGCCGCGGCTCACCGCGCCGAGCGCCAGGAGGAGGCCGGTGTCCTCGGAGGCCGGCAGCGCCATCCAGCCGCCGAGCGCGAGCAGCAGGTCGCGGCGCACGAACAGGGTCGCCGGATGGACCTGGGCACGGTAGTTGTTCTCCTGCCAGTACCGGAGGACGGTGCCGCGGTCGAGCGGCCCCTGGGGCGGGTCCTGGTCGAAGCCGACGGTGGTGCCGTCGGGCAGGTGGTCCAGCACCCGGCACGTGGCCCAGCCGAGCGAGGGGTCGTCCGTGAGGGCCTTGAGGTCGCGGGCGAGGGCGCCGGGCGCGAGCATGTCGTCGGCGTCGAGGACCTTGACGAACTCGCCATCGGCGCGGGAGAGCGCGAGCGTGCGGGCCATCGCCGCGCGGCCCTGCCGCCCCTGCCCGAAGCTGATCCGGGGATCGTCCGGAACATACGGAGCGACGCTCTCCGTCTCGCCGTCCTCCTGGACGACCCACTGCCAGTCCCAGCCGGCCGGCAACTCCTGCTCCAGGAGCGACGCGTAGGCGTCGGCGAGGTAGCGGGCGGACGGCGGGTGGACGGCCGTGATCACCGAGATCAGGTGCGTCACGGTCACCACCTGTCCAGCGGGGTCGTGAAGACGAGCTCGGCGCGGTCGCCGGGCAGCACCACGTCGGCGACCTCCACGGTCCGCCCGGTGGTGCCGATCGAAATCTTGCGGAGTTGCATCACGGAGACGCCCTTCCGGAGGCCGAGCTCCTCGGCCTCCTCCGATGTGGGAGGCCGGGCCGTCACCCGCTCGACAACGCGGTCCAGCTCGATGCCCACGGTGAACAGCTGGTTCTGCGTGCCGCCCGGCCAGGGCTCCTTGGTCTCGTCCAGGAGATCCGGGTTGGGCGCGGCCACGCCGTGCACGAGGTACGACGTGATGAGGCTGAACGGTGCCTCGCCGTCGCGGGCGAAGGTGCGATAGCTCCGCCGGAGCACCTTGGTGCCGACGGGCACGGAGAACACGGCCGCCAGATCCCCCTCGGCCTCCGCCTCCCGGTACTCGGCGCTGAAGGCGACATCGGAGACGGTCAGCCCGGTGTCACGCTCCCTGGACCCGGCCCGCTGACGCTCGGTCTCCACCGGGCGCGCGCAGTCCTTTTCCCGCTGATGACGCGCGTTGGAACACTCCACCCGCCGCCGGGGCTCGCGAACGAAGTTGCCGACGCCGTGCCGCTTGTCGATGAGCCCTTCGGCAAGCAGCTCTGCCAGCGCGTCACGCATCGTCGGCACGCTGGTCCCGTACTGCCGCGCAAGAGCCGTCTCCGCCGGCAACCGCTCCCCCGGCTCCAGCCGGCCCGCCCGAAGGGCCTGCCGCAACGCCCCGGCAATCCGCTCGTACTTCTTGGCCACGCAGCGCTCACCGCCCCTGCTCTCCGGACGAACCCAGCATAAGTCCTCAAGAGGAGTTGCCGGCATCGCCCGAAAAGCCGCCCCCGGTTCCGCGCCGCCCACAGCCGCATACGCCAAAGGCCCCCTGGAATTCGCCGATGTCCGGAGGACCTTTGCTCTCCGGTCGCGCATCATGCCCGTGACCTGCGGGAGAAATGTGACGCAGCTTCTTGCTGGTCGCTGGGCGTCCGCGCGGAGGGTGGGCCGGTTCGGTGGATGCGCGGGGTGATACCGCGGACGCGTTTGAACGCGGTGCTGAATCCGAATGTGCCGGTGGATTTTCTGCCGGTGGTCCGAGGTTCACGGCCGGTGAGGTGGAGGCGGCGAGGGCTCTGGCGTTCCGGTCCGCGCGGGATCGCAGCGACTGCTTCAACTTGCTTGACGTGTGGGGCTGTTGCGGTCGGCGCTGGAGGGCCTGCCTGCGGAAGGGTGGCTTCCTGAGGGGCGGGACGAGAGGCACGGGCATGTCGATGGCCAGGAGTTCGGAAGTGTCTGAGTGCCCGGTGCGTAAGCCGTCCTTGGCGCCTTATGCCGTCTCGTGGTCGACCGAACTGGCCGGCCCGGGATCCGATTTGGTTGTCCAGTTGGGTCCGGGGCGGCCGATGCCGGGTTACCGGAGAGAATGCCCGTCGACTCCTTACCGCGAACTGCGCAACGCGACTGTGGTCGGCGCAGCCGGCACGGACTGATCGTCGCGCCGAAGACGCAGCGCTCCACCCGTCGCGTGACGCTGCCGTCCGAGCGTGTGACGGCGCTCCGTGCCCAGCGCGCCCAGCACATCGCCGACGAGAAGGCTGCGGACGACGGCTGGAAGGGGACGGGAAACGGGCTGGTCTTCACCACGAAGAACGGGACGCCCATCGAGCCGCACCACCTGAACCGGCCCTTCGATGTGCTGTGCACCCGCGCCGGGGTCCGCAAGGTCCGCTTTCACCTCTGCGTCACACCTGCGCGTCCCTGCTCCACGAACAGGACGCCGATGCCCGCATGATCATGGAAGTCCTGGGCCACGGCCCGATTCGCCTGACCATGGACGTCTACGCCTTCGTACGGCTCGACTCCCAGCGTTCCGCGTTCGACCGCGTCGGGGACGCGCTGAGGCGTGACGGCAACCCGCCGGACGATGACGACGGAGCGGCCGGTCTCCCGGCTGCCATCTGATCCCCCGCGCCCCACCCTCCGAGGCGGTTGCCGTCAATCACTGCCGTCGAGAGAAACACCGGAGGCCCCGTCGATTTCTCGACGGGGCCTCCGGCCTGCTGTGCGCTCGGCAGGATTCGAACCTGCAACCTTCTGATCCGTAGTCAGATGCTCTATCCGTTAAGCTACGAGCGCTTGGCTTTCCCGGCGGTTTTTCTTGCCGGTCGGCGTTGCGGGAACAACATTACATGAACCGCGCCGTGAGGCGAAATCCATTGCCCACACCGCCTCTGACCTGCACAAACGCCCTTGTGGTCGAGTCTTGGGGGTTACTGCTCCCAGGGGGAGTCCTCGATGATCCGGACGAAATTCGGGCGGGTGTAGCCCTCTTCGAAGCGGTCCAGGACGTCGGCCTTCACATTGCCGAACGTGGTCTGGGGACGGTGGGCGAGGCCGGCGTGGAAGGCGTGCAGGATGCGGCGCTTGAAGTCGGGGCGGGGATGGGCGGCGACGATCGCCTCGCGGGTCTGCGGCGGGAGGGTGTCGTAGCCGATGCCCAGGACGTCGAGTTCGACACCGGCGGTGACGAGGGCGATCTCCGGGGCCATGTGGTGCGGGATCTCCGGCGTGGTGTGCAGGGCGATGCCTTCCCAGACCAGGCGGGTGCGGTCTTCGGGGATGCCGCGGGCGGCGAGGAAGGCGCGGGCCTCGTCGGCGCCGTCGATCTCGAAGCGCTGCTGTGAGGTGCGGAACTTCTCCGTCAGGCCGAGGTCGTGGAAGAGCGCGCCGACGTAGACCAGCTCGGCGTCGAATTCCAGGCCGTGCTGGATGCCGTGCCGGGCGCCGAAGAGGTAGACGCGGTGGGAGTGGTGGTAGATCAGCTCGTCGGTGACGTCGCGGACCAGCTCGGTGGCCTCCTGGGCCAGCTTGCTGTCGGGGACGGGGATGCCGGCGATACGGAGGGGGGCGGTGGGGCCCGGGGTGGCGTTCGTCATGAGTCCAGCGTGGCCCGCGGGACGGCGGGTGCCCAGTCCACGGCGGACGGATGGCTCAAAGGTCCGGGTGGCAGGAGGGATGGGGAGGCGGGGCGGGGCGCTGTACGGATAGCGGCTCGCTGCTTCTGCGGCGTGCGGCTCCCGGGTGGGACGGTGGCGCTCCGGGACGGCGGGACGCTCCCAGGGGGCGGCTGACGCGCCCCGGGACCAGGACGGCGGACACCCCCAAGCCCCCGGAAGATCCCCGGAAGCCCCAGGAACCCCAGGCCCCCCGGAATCACCAGGCCCCGAAACGCATCCGGGCCCCGTTCCAGGAGGAACGGGGCCCGAACAAGAGGAGCGGAGGCGGAGGGATTTGAACCCTCGATGGGGGGTAAGCCCCAAACCGCATTAGCAGTGCGGCGCCATAGACCGGACTAGGCGACGCCTCCACACACCTCACGCGCGTCTGCGCGCTGTGGCGTGTCCAGATGATGGCACAGCTCTGCGGGCTGTCACCAATCGCCCCCTACGGTACTCGGCAGGCAGGCCCTCCGGCAAAGACGTTCCTGCAGCGAAACGTCGGGGTCGGCGGCGCGTTAAGAGTGTCGGGTCGTGCCGGTATTCCGCCGTGCGTACCCGGCGCGTACGTGTCGCGTACCCGTCATCGGTCCGTCCACTGGAGCTGTGATGCCGCACCGCCCGATGTCCCTCCTCACCGCTGCCGCCACCGCCGCCGTGTCCGCGCTCGCCGTGCTCGCGCCTGCCGCATCGGCCGCGCCGATCCCGCTCCCGGTCTCCGGTCCGCGCAACGCCACCGGGCCGAACCCCACCGGTCCCGCCGACGCCACCGACACCACCGGCGTCCTCGACCGCACGGGGCACCGCCGCCTCTGGGGCACCCCGGGTCTCCAGGGCCCCACGGATCACCTCACCGTGACCGTCAGCGGTTCCGGTTCGGAGCGGACGGATGGCACCTTCGAGCTGTACTGCCACCCCGACGGGGGAAATCATTTCCAGGCCGCGGACGCCTGCGACCGGCTCGACCGGATGACGCGGTGGGGCAAGGACGCCTTCGCGCCGGTCCCGCAGAACGCGAAGTGCACGATGATGTACGGCGGCGCGGCCACCGCGCGGATCACCGGAACCTGGGCGGGGCGACCGGTGAACGCCGACTTCCGGCGCACCGACGGGTGTGAGATCGCCCGCTGGGACCGCTTCGAGCCACTGCTCCCGAAGACCGGTTCGTAACGAGTTGCCCGACCCGGTTCGTGCCGGAGTGGGAGGGCAGGTCAGGACGCGGGGCACATGTCGGGCGTGCGGCGAGTCGCACAGGGCCGTGGCGCTACCTCCTCGTCATCCGCCTCCGCGTCCCGGGCAACTGCCCGTAGACTCCCTTCCAGCGATCCGCCCCGACGGGTCGGCAAGGTGCGTAACAGGGAGGTCGGCCCCGCGAGTGCGGGGGTGGTCCCAGGGAGGAAGCGTCGTCGTGAGCAGCAGGCCATCCCGAGGCGCTGCTCGCCTCGCAGCCATACTTGACGCCCTCCCTGACGCCCTGTTGCTCGTCAACTGCAACGGCACCGTCGTCAACGCCAACACCATCGCGCTGGAGACCTTCGAGGCGCCCGGTACCGGCCTGGTGGGGCGCGGACTCCTCGATCTGCTCCCCTCGTTCGACTCCAAGCGCATCCCGGGCTCCATGCGGCGCCGGGACGAGGAGTCCGAGGGCGGGCGGACGAAGCCGACGCGGATGGTGGCGCGGCGTACCGACGGGACCGAGCTGCTGGTCGAGGTGACCAGCGCCAACCTGGAGGACGGCAGGACCCCGTACGAATCGGCCTTCGAGGCCGCGTACGCCGATCACCGCACCGGGTACACCGGTGACGAGCTGCTGATGCTGGTGGTGCGGGATCTGACGGGGACGCTGGACACCGAGACCGAGCTGGCGCGTCAGCAGCGGCAGACGGAGATGATTCTGCGGGCCGCCGCCGAGGGTGTGGTGGGGGTCGACTCGGAGGGCAAGGTCGTCCTGGTCAACCCGTCGGCCGCGCAGATCCTCGGCTACCGGGCGAGCGAGCTGGGCGGGCAGGAGCTGCATCCGCTGATGCATCACTCGCGGGCGGACGGTTCGCCGTTGCCGTGGGAGGAGACGCCGCTCGCGGACACGCTCAGGTCGGGACGCAAGCACCGGGTGCGCGGGCAGGCGCTGTGGGCGAAGGACGGGCGTTCGGTGTCCGTCGATCTGACGACGGCTCCGGTGCGGGACGGCGATCAGCTCGTCGGCGCGGTGATGACGTTCACCGACCGCCGCCCGTACGACGCGCTGGCCGCCCGGCACGCGCAGTTGCTCGCGGTCCTGGAGCAGTCGCTGCGCGGGCCGCTGGAGGAACTGACCGGCGAGCTGAACACGCTGGCGTCCGATCCGGCGGGCCAGCTGTGGCCCGAGGCCAACCAGATCCTGCACCATCTCGCGGCCGGGCACTCCCGGATGACGACGCTGGTGGACAACGTCCTGAGCTATCAGCGGCTGGACGCCGGTGCGGAGCGGCTGAAGCGGACGAAGGTCTCGCTCGACACGGTCGTGGCGGCCGGTGTGGAGGGCGCGATCGAGCTGATCGGGCCGGGGCGCGCGCAGTTCGCCGTGCATGCGCCGCCGATCGAGGCCACGGTCGACGCCGAGCGGGTGGCGCAGGCGCTGTCGCATCTGATCGCCGATGTGGCGGGGGTGGACTCGACGGGCCGGATGCCGACCGCTGAGGGCGGTGGCGGCGCGGGCACCCCTGCGGGGCAGGCCGCTGGAGCCCGTAGGGGACCGGCGGGGGATTCCACGATCGTGGTCGCGGCGGCGAAGCGCGGTGCGGTCGTACGGATCGAGGTGCGCGGGCCGTACGGCGGCGGCGATCCGGTCCATGAGCCCCTCGTGCGCGGCATCGTGCGGCAGCACGGCGGGCTGATGCAGACGCACAAGGTGCCGGGCGGGCCCGGCGCGGGCGGCAGCGCGTACGTGCTGGAGCTGCCGGTGTCGCCGGACGGCACGGTGCCGTCGGAGGCGGAGCGGGCGCGCGAGGCGACCGGGAACGAGACGACGGTGATGCCGTCTCCCGTGGCGCGGGCACGCGGCACCCAGCAGGCCGGAAGCGCGGATGGTGCCGGTGGTGCGGGCAGGGGTGGCGCCGAGGGTTCGGGCGGTCCGGAAAAGCCGGGCGGTGCGGAGGGGCCGGACGGTACGGGCGGTCCGGGCGGGGGTGCTGGGCCCGGTGGGTCCGGAGGCGGTGGGCCTGCCGGCGGTGGGCGTCCGGGAGGGCGTGGTCCGGCGGGCGGTGGCACGAACGGTGGTGGCGCGGGCTCGGGCAGCGGTGCGGCCGGTGGTGCGGAAGGTGCGGACGGCGCGTCGCCGACCGGCCGTCGGCGTGCCCGGCACTCGGGCCCGGGGCAGGGGCCCGGCACGGACGGCTCCGGGGTGTCCCAGGGCGGCGACGGGCGTGGTGACGCGACGGCCGGTTCCGGGACGGACGGGGCGGGGCGGCCGGCGGGCACGGCGGGCGCCGAGGCCGTGCCGGCGAGCGGGCGCAGGCGGGCGCGCCAGGCGGCGCCCGAAGGTGGCGCGCAGCCCGGCGGTGACGGTTCAGGGCCCGCGCATCTCACCCCGGCCGGGTTCCCGCAGCAGGCATCCCGGCCGTCGCAGACACCACAGCCGTCACGGGGAGCGCAGACACCGTCTCAGGGGCGCCCCCAGGTGCCGGGTCAGGGTCATCCCCAGGCTCCTGGTCAGGGCGGGCCGCAGGGCCTGGCGCAGCAGCAGGCCGGTGGCCGACGGGCCCGTCGCGCGCTGGCCGAGGCGCCCGAGCGCGCCGTACCGGGCGAGCGCACCGGCAGCGGACCGTCGTCGGCGCACCCGCGGCAGCAGGCACAACAGGAACAGCAGCGGCAGCAAGGACAGCGCGGGCCGGGCGAGTTGGCACCCGCGGAGGCGCTGCCGGCCGGCGGCGCCCGCTCCCCCTTCGCGCTGCCGCCCGCCGCGGCCGACCAGGCACCGTCCGCGCTGCCTGCGCTGCCCGCGCTCCCCGGCCGGACGCCCGAGCAGTCCGAGGGCACCGGCCGCCGCCGGGCCCGCCGCCCGGTGGCCGAAGGACCGGCGGGCGCGGCCGGAGCGCAGCCCGG
>NZ_JAJCXB010000046.1 GCF_020564935.1 Streptomyces pinistramenti | reverse complement strand
GGGCGGGGGGAGGGGGGAGGGGCCAGGAAGGCGAGAAGCTTGAGCCGGAACCGTCCCCAGCCCGCTCCCTCCCCCACAAGCCGCCCCAAAGCTGGAAAGCGCAACGTCAGAGGGCACCACCGCTCAAGGCTCCGAAACGCTACCCACTACCCAGGGACGCAGGCCCCTCTCCCGGCGGCCACCCGCGCACGCTCCGCGATACGGAATGCGGCGTGCGGCGCGAAGGCGCGCCTCCCGGCCTGGAGCATCGGGCACGCCGGCTACGCCTCGACGGCGACGGTTTCCCGACCGGCAACGGACCCTGGAAACGAGCCGCCGGAACCGACGGCGCCAACACCCCACCCCATGGGCGACAATCTCCGCCGCGAGATCCCGGCGTCCGCCCGCCCGGCGGCAGGTCAGCCTCGGACGCCGCGGAGGGCCATGGAGACTGCCGCCTCGGTGATGTCGTCCGGGTTTTCGGCGGCGCCGAGTTCGATGCGGCGAACGGCGGCGTCCACGACTCCCTGGAGGAGCATGGCCGCGAGGCGCGGCTGTTCGTGGCCGAGCCCGGCGAGTGCCTCCACGATCATGGCGATGAGCCCGCCGTGCGCGGCGCGGATCTTCTCGCGTGCGCCGGCGTCCAGTTCACCGGCGGAGATGGCGACCACCGCACGGTGCCTGCGGTCGCCGACGAGCGCGAGCTGTCGGCGTACGTACGCCTCGATCTTCGCCTCGTCGGTGTCGGCGCGCTCCATGGCCGCTTCGACCTCTGCGGCCCAGACGGGGAAGTCGACGGCGCACAGCTCTTCGACCACGGCCGCCCGGGAGCGGAAATACTCGTATACGGAGGAGCGCGCGAGTCCCGTGCGCTCGGCGAGGGCGGGGAAGGTCAGCGCTTCCGTTCCGCCTTCGGACAACAGGGTGCGGGCGGCGTCCAAGAGGGCGCCGCGCTGCATCGTCCGGTGCTCGGCCACAGAGGCCGCTCGAATCCTGGGCACCTCACCACTCTACGGATGGCGAGCCCGGAGCGGCACTCCGCCTGGCACCGGACGACGGGCGCGCGGATACCGGCCGGGGCGTTCAGCGGCCGACGTCGGCGAGCTTGGCCCTGAGTTGCAGCACGGACTTGGTGTGGATCTGGCTCACCCGGCTCTCGGTGACGCCGATGACATTGCCGATCTCGGCGAGTGTGAGGCCCTCGTAGTAGTAGAGGGTGACGACCGTTTTCTCGCGGTCGGGGAGGGTGTTGATGGCGCGCGCGAGCAGCCGGCGCAGTTCGCGGTCTTCCGCGATCTCGACGGGGTTGTCGGCGGCCGTGTCCTCCAGGGTGTCCATCAGGCTCAGTCGCTCGCCGCCTTCGCCTCCGGCGTGCAGGAGTTCTTCGAGCGCGACGACGTTGGCGAGGGAGAGCTGGCTGAAGATGCCGTGGAGTTCTTCCAGAGCGATGCCCATTTCGTGGGCGACCTCGCTCTCCGAGGGGGTGCGGCGGAGCTGTGCTTCCAGGGTCGCGTAGGCACGTTCGACGGCGCGGGCTTTCTGCCGTACGGAGCGGGGGATCCAGTCCAGCGCGCGCAGTTCGTCGATCATGGCGCCGCGAATGCGGGTGATCGCGTAGGTCTCGAACTTGATGGAGCGTTCCGGCTCGAATTTCTCGATGGCGTCGATCAGCCCGAAGACTCCCGAGGAGACGAAGTCGGCCTGTTCGACGTTGGAGGGCAGGCCGACGCTGACCCGGCCGGCGACGTATTTGACCAGTGGGGAGTAGTGCAGGATCAGCTGTTCCCGCAGTCGCCCGTCGCCCGATGCCTTGTAGGAGCGCCACAGCTCGTCGACCGAACTGGGCGCGGCGGGGCGCACGCTGCCGCGCGCGGCGGGTGGTACTGCCGCGCGGTCAGACCCGGAGGTGTGCTGGGGCATTCGTCGCCTTGAGCCGTTCTGCCGAGACACGGGTGGGGGGATGTATGACAATTGAACCGATTGTGAGCGTAGCGTGACTGCGCTGTCGCGGTGCGCAAGGGAGGGTGGGCAGATACGTTCCGCTGCCCGCACCGCAGGGTTACCCCGCGCGGCAGGTCGACAGCCGGGCCGGGCGCCGGGCGCGGCACGCAGGAGGTTCGTGCGGCCGGCTGCGACGACGCGGCGGACGGTATCCCGCGTGCCCCTTACGCCACATTGGCCTCTCCCAACGGGTCGACTCCGCATGCCGAAGCAAGGCAAACCTGGATTCTGCGGTCATTCCCCTCACCCTTTCACCCGTTCGCCCCAGGTCAAGTACCGCCTCGCCGGGAACCTTCGGAGCTCTCTGCTCGTCGCACCAACTCCCAGCGATCACCGGACCTTTGAACGAACCCGAGGGATTGCAGCTCCAGGAGCCTGCCGTGCGTGACGTCACGAGGTGTGCCCGATTCGCGGGCGATCTGGGTGATGTCCGCACCGTCGCGGGCGGGGAGGGCCTCCAGTACCCGGGCGGCGACGGGCTCCAGGAGATCGTGGGGGTGGACCGGTCCGCGGATGTCGGGGGCCAGGTCGCCGATACTGCCGACGAGTTCGACGATCTCGTCGGCGTTGGTGACCACCGTGGCCTCGCCACGCAGGAGTTGGTGCACACCGGCGGACAGTGCGCTGGTGACGGGGCCCGGTACGCCCATCGTGAAGCGCCCCATTGCCTGCGCACGCCGGGCGGTGACCAGGGAGCCGCTGCGGCGTTCGGCTTCCACGACGACGGTGCCCCGGGTGAGGGCGGCGATGACGCGGTTGCGTTGGATGAAGCGGCTGCGGGTGGGATGGTCGCCCGGCGGTAACTCGGCCACGGTCAGGCCCTGTTCGGCGATGCGTCCGATCAACTCGGCGTGCCCCCTGGGGTAGGCGCGGTCGACGCCTGAGGCGAGAACGGCGATGGTCGCGCCGTCCCCTGCCATCGCGCCTCTGTGGGCTGCGCCGTCGACGCCGTACGCGGCCCCGGAGACGACTGTCCAGCCGCGGTCGGCCAGGCCGGCACCGAGGGTGGCGGCGAGGTGCGCGCCGTATTCGGTGCAGGCGCGGGCACCGACGAGGGCGACGGAGCGCAGTGCCCACAGGCGGAGGTTGGCGGTGCCGCGCACCCAGAGGCCGATGGGGCGGGCGTCGCCCAGGTCGTTGAGCTGGCCGGGCCATTCCGCGTCGTCCGGGCAGACGAAACGGCCGCCGAGCGCGTGGATGGTGGCGAGGTCCGCTGCGGGGTCGGCGCGTGTGGCGCGGAGCCGTAGGCCGGCGAGTTTGTTCTTGCTCGCGCGGTGCGGTGGTGGCCCGTCACCGGACAGCACGCGCCACAGGGCTGCGGGGCCGAGTTCGCGCAGCCAGCCCCCTGCCGTCTCGTCGCCCGGTTCGATGATGCGGGTGAGGGCGGCGCGGGCGAGGCGTTGGGGGTCGTGGGCAGCGTCCGGGTCGTGCCGCGCCGGGTTGCTGCGTTGGGGCGCCGGGTGGTCGTTCGTGGTGGGTGGTGCGGGGTGGTTCCGGCACGGGTCGTGGTGGGCGGGGTGCTGCGCGCCGGGTGGTCGGCTCGGATTCCCTCGCTCGTCTGTGGTGGTCATTGCGTCCCCCTTCATCGCTCGTTCCTCCTGACGTGCGTTCCTCATGCGTCGTCTGCCGCCATGGGGACAGCTACCTCCCGTGGCTCGCCTGTCGCCCCGGTAACGGCGGCGGCGCGACGGGAGCATGGACGTGGCGGCACGCCCGGTTCATGGCGTTGTCGTGGTCGCCGGTACGCCGCGCCGCACGCCCGTGCGGAGTTCCAGGGCCCAGTTGACGTCCTCCGCGGTGGGGCGGTCGCGGCCGGCGAGGTCGGCGGCCGTCCAGGCGACGCGTAGGACGCGGTCGAGGCCGCGGGCGGTGAGCAGCCCGCATTCCAGATCGCGTTCTGCTTGGGCCAGCGCGCCGGGGGTCACCTGCCATCGGGTCCGCAGTTCGTGGCCGGGGACGTCGCTGTTGGTGTGCCACGGGGTGCCGGTGAACCGGTCGGCGGCGCGTTCGCGGGCGGCGCGAACCCGCTCGGCCACCGTGGCGCTGGGCTCGGCGCCGCGGCCCAGGGCGACGAGTTCGGAACGGGCGACAGGTTCCACCGTGATGCGCAGGTCGACGCGGTCCATCAGGGGCCCGGAGAGGCGGGCCCGGTAGCGCCGGATGGAGGACGGCCGGCATTCGCAGCCGCCGCTGGTGGTGCCGTGCTGCCCGCAGGGGCAGGGGTTCGCGGCGAGCGCGAGCAGGAAGTGCGCGGGCATCCGCATCATGCCGGAGGCGCGGGCGACGATGACATGGCCGGCTTCCAGGGGCTGGCGCAGCGCGTCCAGGACTCGGGCGCTGCATTCGGCGGCTTCGTCCAGGAAGAGCACACCCCTGTGAGCAAGGGACACGGCACCGGGGCGGGGCAGTCCGGTGCCGCCGCCGACGAGGGAGGCCATGGTCGCGGAGTGGTGGGGTGCGCAGTAGGGCGGGCGGTCGACCAGTGGCTGGCCCGGTGGGAGGGTGCCGGCGACCGAGTGGACCGCCGTGACTTCCAGTGACTCCTTGGGGGACAGGGGCGGCAGCAGGCCGGGGAGGCGTTCGGCAAGCATGGTTTTGCCTGCTCCTGGCGGGCCCTTCAGGAAAATGTGGTGGCGTCCGGCGGCGGCCACCTCCAGGGCCCGGCGTGCGGTGTGCTGCCCTGCGACGTCCGCGAGGTCGGGGGTGTGGTCGCCGGACGGCAGCCCGGACCCGACGCCGGTGCCGGGGACGACGAGACCGGCCAGCAGGGGATCGGGGCGGCCTTCCTGCGGCATCGCGTCCTCTTCGGGTACCGGTTCGTCGGCGAGGACGGCGATGAGCTGGCGCAGGCTGCGGACGCCGAGTACCGAGACGCCCGGGACGAGCGAGGCTTCGGCGGCCGTCCGTTCCGGTACGACGACCTGGCGGTATCCGGCGTCGGCGGCTGCCAGGACGGCGGGCAGCACGCCGCGTACGGGCCGGACGCGGCCGTCGAGTCCGAGTTCGCCGATCATCATCAGGTCGGTCAGCTCGCGGGGATCGAGGCGTTCGGCGGCGCCGAGGACGGCGCAGGCGACGGCCAGGTCGAAGCCGCTGCCGCTCTTGGGGACGGAGGCGGGGCTGAGGCCGACGGTGAGCTTCTTCTGGGGCCACTCGGCGCCGGAGTTGACCACGGCGGCGCGCACTCGGTCCTTGGACTCGACGAGGCTCTTGTCGGGCAGGCCGACGAGGGTGAAGGCCGCGACGCCCGGTTCCAGGTCCGCCTGGACCTCGACGACCACGCCTTCGACGCCGACCAGAGCGACCGAGCAGGTACGGGCGAAGGCCATCACGCCACCCCTCGGACGTGCTGGACGACCGGAGCACCGCGGGCCGGCAGGAGCACGCCGATCACGTCGATGCGGACGCCTCCTGGCGGTGGTCCGCCGTGCCGTTCGAGCCAGCGTTCCGCGAGGAGTCGCAGCCGCCGGGTCTTGGCGGCGCGTACCGCGGCCATGGGGTGTTCGTACGCGGCGGCGCGGCGGGTCTTCACCTCGCAGATCACGAGGGCGTCGGCGTCCGCGGCCACGATATCGATCTCGCCCTCGCGGCAGCGCCAGTTGCGGCTCAGGATGCGCATGCCGCTTTCGGTGAGGCGGCGGGCCGCCAGGTCTTCTCCGTAGCGCCCGAGTGCGCGCCGGGGGTCGGTGGTGACGGGGGCGACGGTGTCGGGTGTGCCCCCGGTGCGCGGACGCCGGTCCCGGGTGGTTCCCGTCGTACGAGGCGCGCGTCGGCGGGCTGTCGCCGCGGCGGTGACCGGCGGGCCCGGCCTTCTCCCGCCGGGCGCCGCGCGCCTGCGCCGGGCCCCGCCGGACTTCGCCCCGCTCCCCCGGCCCGCGCTGCGGCCGGCCGGTACGGGGTCGACAGCATCTACGGCACCGGCCGGTCCCGGGAGTGCCGGGGGTTCCGCGGGCCCCCTCGGAGCGGCGGGTTCGGCGATGCGGACAGGGGCTGCCGGTCGTGCGTTCATCGGGTCTGCGGTCGGCCTGCCGGGCTGCATGGCGTTCATGCGGTACCACCTCCGGCACCGACTGTGACGCTTCCGCCCGGATCTATTGGATCTTGGTGGATAACCGCTCAGCTGTGGATAACTCGCTCACCCGATCGGGTACCGATCACGGGCATCAGCAGCCTGCAGAGCCGCCCCGCGCCCCACGGGTGTCAACTACCCGGAAGATCCAGATCGCTCTTGTTGAGCTCCTCGATGTTCACGTCCTTGAAGGTCAGGACGCGGACCTGCTTGACGAAGCGGGCGGGCCGGTACATGTCCCAGACCCAGGCGTCCGCCATTGACACCTCGAAGAAGACCTCACCCTGGACGGAGTGCACCTGCATCTCGTAGTCGTTGGTGAGGTAGAAGCGCCGCTCCGTCTCGATCACGTACTTGAACAGCCCGACGACGTCGCGGTACTCCCGGTAGAGCTTCAGCTCCATCTCGGTCTCGTACTTCTCGAGGTCCTCGGCGCTCATGGCAGATCCCCTTCAGCCGTGCGTCCCCCTATTGTGCGTCAGGCTCGCTCCGTCTCCAGGGCCAGCGGCGCACTGGGGGGCCCTTCGTCGAGCAGCGTGCGCAGCAGCCCGGCGAGTCTGGTCGGGTACACCGTCTCATGCGACGCCGACAGTTCCTCCACGGTCCACCACCGCAGTCCCGAGACGCTGCGTCGTTCCAGGTCGGTCTGCCCGCCGGTGTCGGTCGCCGTCCGGTCGGTGCGTCCGAGGAAGTACCACTCGTCCTGCTCCCAGCGGCGCCCGTCGAACGGGAACGAGCAGCGGCGTTTCCACAGGACGGGGCCGAGTTCCGCGTCGGTGATGCCGGTTTCCTCGGCCAGTTCGCGGCGGGCGGCCTCCTCGTGGGTCTCGGTGCCTTCCAGGCCGCCGCCCGGTGTGAACCACCAGGTCTCGGTGGGGCGCTCGGGTTCGAAGCCGTGCAGCAGGAGGATCCGGTCGTCGGGGTCGAGCAGGATGACCCGGGACGCCTGGCGCACGTCGGCGGCCCCGCCGTCGGCCGCCCGCCGTTCCTGGTCAGTCACGGGCGCGGCCCTCGCTCACCGGCCGTCCCGCGCCGCCACCGACGCTCCCGTCACTCCCCGCGCTGCCGCCCGAACGTCCCTTGCGTCCCGCTCGGCGTGCGAGGGGCCCGTAGGCGGCGCCGCCCAGGATGAGCACCGCGCCGGCGATGACGGCGTACGTCAGGGGCCGCAGCGGGCCGGGCTCCGACGCGCCTCCGGGCAGGCCGGCGAAGGCCGTGGGCCGGTCGAGCATGCCGATGCTGCCCAGGGGCCAGGCGAGGCCGTCCACGCGGGCCTGTACGGCGCTGCGCGGGACGGATCCGTGGTCGCCGTCGGTGACGTGGGAGCGGGAGTCGAGGGAGTCGTTGCGGTGATCGCCGAGGAGGAAGAGCTGTCCGTCGGGGACCTTGGCGGTGAAGCCGGTGGGCGAGGCGAGGTTTTCGTTCTGCAGATACGGTTCCTCGATCGGCGTGCCGTTGACCGTCAGCCGACCCTTGGTGCAGCAGGCGACGTTGTCGCCGCTCACGCCGACCACCCGCTTGACCATCGGCAGGTCGCCCCACACCGCGTCCTTGAACACGACGACGTCGCCGCGGCGGATCTGTGCCCCGTCGACCTTCTCGGCCAGGACGCGGGCGCCCGGCGCGATCGTCGGGGACATCGAGTCGGTCGGCACCGTATAGGGGCGGTAGATCACGGCCGCCCAGAGGAAGCCACCCAGGAACAGCACACAGCCGACGGCCACGGCCAGACCGGACAACATGCTGCCCTTGGTCCGGCCGTGGCCGTCGGTCCTGTCTTCCGTACCGCTGACCATCCCAGCTCCCACCCCGCGGGCGCGGCCCGCGTCGAAGATCTGGGACGGCACCCTACCTGGGGGTACGTTCCTTGGTCAGCCTCTTGCGACGCCACAGAACGATCGGGACGGCGCCGACGAGGCCGAACGCGGCCGGTGTCGCGGCCATCGCCTTGTTCAGTCCTGCCTGGTCGAAGGTGTCCGGCACGGGCAGCGTCGACCAGCGGTTGATCGGCCAGGCGACGGTGAAGGCGCGGCCGACGACCTCGTCGACCGAAACCGTGCCGTTGCCCTTGAGGTTCTGGTGGTAGCGCGAGTCGAGGGAGTCGTCACGGTGATCGCCCATGACCCAGATCCGGTCCTTGGGGACGTGGATCGGGCCGAACGCCCGGTCGCCGCAAGGGGTGTTGCCCGGGAAGATGAACGAATCCTCCTTGAGCGCCTTGCCGTTGACCTTGACCGGCCCCGTGCCATGGCATTCGACGGTGTCGCCGCCGACCGCGATGACCCGCTTGATCAGGTCCTTCTCCTCGGCAGACGGCATCAGGCCGATGAAACTGAGGACCTTCTGAACGGGGTTGGGCTCAGGGGTCGGCGTTTCGTTGAGCCAGCCGCCCGGGTCGTGGAAGACGACAACCTCGCCGCGCTGCGGCTTGGAGCCGAACCACGGGGTGAGCTTGTCGACCAGCACCCGGTCGCCCCGCTGCAGGGTGTCCTGCATGGAGTCGGACGGGATGGAGAACGCCTGCACCAGGAACGTCTTGATCAACAGGGCGAGGATCAGGGCGATGCCGACGAGAATCGGCAGCTCTTTCCAGAAGGCACGCGGCTTCTTGGCACTCTTCGTGCCCTTCCCGCCTTTCACGCCGTCGCTCTCCTCACCGTCCGCCGGGCGCCGTTCCGGCCCCTGCGCTGTGTGCTGTGACTGTGCCTCCGGCTTCGACAGATGCACGGAACTCGCTGCCGTCTGCGCGGTCTCACCGCTTTCCTCCGGTTCTTCGGGCCCTTCGGTTCCGGACCGCGCGCCGACCGCCAAGTCCCCCACATCCACTCCTTACTCCACGCTCTCGCCCACCCGTCAGCCGGTGCAGGCCCACCACTCCCATAACGAGCGGGAGTTCCGCAGGGGTCGGGAGTTCGGTCAAAGACTCGGGCAACACCCTATGCGGGCCTGCCGCGGCCGATGCCCCCGCACCCGGCGCGTCGTGCACGTTCGCGAAGGTGTCGGGCTCTTCGAGTTTGCGCCAGTGCTTGAACGGCCAGGCGATCACCACGGCCCGTCCGACGACGTTGTCCTCGGAAACCGTGCCGTGGTCGGGCTCGTCCAGGTGGTAGCGCGAATCCGCCGAGTTGGAACGGTGGTCACCCATGACGAAGACCCGCCCAGTGGGAACGTTCACCGTGAACTTCAGCTGGGAGGGCGGGTTTCCGGGGTGCACGTACGGCTCGGTGAGCGGAGTTCCGTTGACCGTAAGTTTGCCTTGTTTGTCACAGCATTTGACGGTATCGCCACCAACACCGACCACACGCTTGATCAAATCTTGTTCATCGGCCGACGGCAACAGGCCGATGAAGGTCATGAATTCCTTGAACTGCTTGACCCCCGCCGGATCCGGGGCGGTCTTCTGCTGCTCGTCCTTCTTGAGCCAGCCACCGGGGTCCTTGAAGACGACGACGTCGCCGCGCTCCGGCTTGGATCCGAACCACGGGGTGAGCTTGTCGACCAGCACCCGGTCGCCGATGCGGATCGTCTGCTCCATGGAGCCCGACGGGATCACGAACGCCTGGACCAGGAAGGTCTTCAGGACCAGCGCGATGGCCAGGGCCACCGCGATGAGTATGGGGATTTCCTTGAGGTACGAGCGCTGTCTGCGGCGTTTGATGCGCCGCGCCTGGCGCCGCCGCTCGGCACGTCCGCCGGTGCCCCGCCCGCCCGGTCTGTGCCCGCTCCCGCCGTGCGCTCCGCCGCCCTCGTGCCCGCCCTCGTCCTGCTCGCCGTCGTCGGCCTCCTGAAGTCCGTGCCGCGGACGCCCCCGGCTACCCATGCGGGCCTGCCGGGGCCGGTACCGCGTCGAAGGCGGGCGGACGGTCGAGGCCGGTCCAGCGGCGGAACGGCCAGCTGATCCAGTCCGCCCTGCCGATCACCTTGTCGACGGGGACGGTGCCGCCGCCCGCTTCGCCCAGGTGGTCACGGGAGTCCCGGGACCGTGCCCGGTGGTCCCCCATGACCCACAGCTTCCCCTGTGGCACCACGATGTCGAAGGGCGCCGAGGACGCCGCGTTCCCCGGGTACACATAGCCCTCCGTGACGGGCTTGCCGTTCACTTCGATCCGCCCCCGTTTGTCGCAGCAGGTCACCCGGTCCCCTCCGATGCCGATCACGCGCTTGACGTAGTCGGTGTCGGCAGGCCGGGCCAGTCCCAGCGCCGCGCCGGCTCCGCGCAGCAGCCCCGCGACGGGATTCTCCTCCGACTCCCTGTGAACGAAAGACCCCGTGCCGTCGAAGACGATCACATCGCCCCTGCGCGGCTCGCCGCCGAAGCGGTATGCCAGCTTGTTGACCAGCACTCTGTCCCCGATCTGCAGGGTGTTCTCCATGGAGGAGCTGGGGATCAGAAAAGGCTGGACGACGAAGGCGCTCAGCAGCAGGAGGAAGGCCAGGCAGATCCCGAAGAGGGTGACCGGCCGGAAGCGGAGCCCGGCCAGGGCGGCCAGAAAACGCGCGGAGCGCGACCGGTGCTCCGGCCCCTGGTCGGGGGCGGGAGAGCGGTCGCGCTCCGAGAGCTGTGCGTCGGTGTCCATCGGACCCTGAGCCTATCCGGCCGGGTCCGGGCGCCGTACGTGAGCCCGATGATGCGATGCCGGGGCGCGGAATTCCGCGGCCCCCGGCGGCACGACTCAGTTGTCGCGCTTCTCCTTGATCTTCGCGGCCTTGCCGCGCAGCTCACGGAGGTAGTACAGCTTGGCGCGACGGACGTCACCGCGGGTCACGAGCTCGATCTTCTCGACGATCGGGGTGTGCACGGGGAAGGTGCGCTCGACGCCGACGGAGAAGCTGACCTTGCGGACCGTGAAGGTCTCGCGCACGCCGGCGCCCTGACGGCGGATGACAACGCCCTTGAACTGCTGCACACGGGAGCGGTTGCCCTCGATGACGCGGACGTGGACGTTGACGGTGTCACCCGGGCGGAAGGCCGGGATGTCGCTGCGCAGCGACGCGGAGTCGACGGAATCGAGAAGGTGCATGACCTACTGCTTTCTTCGTTGATGCCACAGGTCATCAACGGGATATCGAAGATGATGTTCGGATGCCGTTCCGTCGGGCGGGCGTCGTTCCCCCTGTGGCAGGGGCGCGCGCCGGACGCACACAGCAGCGGCCTATTCTTCCACGGCCTCGCCGGTCCGCCCAAATCGGCCGTCCTCGCCCGGCGCCCAGCCCAGTGCGGCAAGGATCGCGCGGTCCTTCTTGTCGAAGGCGGCGGGGTCGGCGCGCTCGATCAGGTCGGGACGGTTGCGGTCGGTACGGCGGAATGCCTCGTCGCGGCGCCAGCGGGCGATCTTGCCGTGGTGGCCGCTGATCAGCACGTCGGGGATGCCGCGGCCGCGCCACTCCGGGGGCTTGGTGTAGACGGGCCCCTCCAGGAGGTCGGTCATCGCACCGGGGGCGAACGAGTCGTCCTGATGGGACGCGGCGTTGCCGAGCACTCCGGGGAGCAGCCGGGCGATGGCCTCGACCATGACGAGGACGGGTGCCTCACCGCCGGCCAGGACGTAGTCGCCGATGGACACCTCGCGGACGTCGACACGGTCGCCGTACTCGTCGATGACGCGGCGGTCGATGCCTTCGTAGCGGGCCGGGGTGAACACCAGCCAGGGCTTGGCGGAGAGTTCGACGGCGAGCTGCTGGGTGAACGGTTCGCCGCTCGGGGTGGGGACGACGATGACCGGCTCGCCGTCACCGGAGGCGAGGACCTCGTCCAGCGCCTCGCCCCAGGGCTCCGGCTTCATGACCATGCCGGGCCCGCCGCCGTAGGGGGTGTCGTCGACGGTGTTGTGCTTGTCGTGCGCCCAGTCCCGCAGGTCGTGGATGCGGACGTCGAGCTGTCCGCGTGCGCGGGCCTTGCCGACGAGCGAGACGTTCAGCGGTTCGAGGTACTCGGGGAAGATCGTGACGACGTCGAGCCGCATCAGCTGTCCTCGCGGTTCGATGCGATCTCGGCCTGGCTGTCGTCCAGGAGGCCGGGCGGCGGGTCGATGACCGCACGCTGCTCCTCCAGGTCGATCTCCGGCACGATCTCGGTGACGAAGGGCACCATGACCTCGCTGCCGTCGGACCGCTTGACGATCAGCAGGTCCTGGTACGGCAGGTGGGAGACCTCGGCGATCCGGCCGACGGCCGTGCCGTCGCGGGTGACGACGTCGAGGTCGATCAGCTGGTGGTCGTAGAACTCCTCGGGGTCCTCCGGGACCTCTTCCGGGTCGACCTCGGCGATGAGCAGGATGTTGCGCAGCGCCTCGGCGGCCGTGCGGTCCCGTACGCCCTCGAAGCGCAGCAGCAGCCGGCCGCTGTGCACCCGGCCGGTCTCGATGGTCAGCGGTCCGGCGGAGGCCGGTTCGGTGGCCAGGACGGCTCCCGGCCCGAGCCGCAGCTCCGGCTCGTCGGTGCGTACCTCGACGGTGACCTCGCCCTTGATGCCGTGGGCGCGGCCGATCCGCGCGACTACCAGCTGCACGCTGCTCCCTCTTTGCGGCTGAGCCGCCGGCGCTCTCGCGGGGGCGGCCGAGGAACGTGAGAGTTCCTCGATGTAATGGTGGCGGAGATTCGGTGGTGATGGCGGATGGCGGCGGCCGACGGGGCGCGTACGGCACGGGCCACCCGTCGTCACGGCGGGCGCGGACCGCGCCTCGCGGACGACAAAGGCCGGGGACGGCTCGAAAGCCTTCCCCGGCCCGAGCCGGTGCTCAACTTCTTCAGCGGACCTGGTCCACGTCGACGAGGTCGACGCGGATGCCCCGCCCGCCGATGGCGCCCACGACGGTCCGCAGCGCGCGGGCGGTACGGCCGTTACGGCCGATCACCTTGCCGAGGTCGTCGGGGTGAACCCGGACCTCCAGCACGCGTCCGCGGCGCAGGGTGCGCGAGGCTACCTGCACGTCATCGGGGTTGTCGACGATGCCCTTGACGAGGTGCTCGAGGGCCTCCTCGAGCATGCTCAGGCCTCGGTCGACTCGGAGGTGGACTCGGCCGCAGCCTCGTCCGCCTTCTTGTCAGCCTTCTTCGCCTTCGGGGTGATGGCCTCACCCTTGGGCTCGTTGCCGGAGTCCTTGGCAGCGGCCTCGAAGAGGGCGCGCTTGTCGACCTTCGGCTCGGCGACCTTCATCGGCGCCGGGGCCGGCAGGCCCTTGAACTTCTGCCAGTCGCCGGTGACCTTGAGGATGGCCATGACGGGCTCGGTCGGCTGCGCGCCGACACCCAGCCAGTACTGGACACGCTCGGAGTCGACCTCGATGCGCGAGGGGTTCTGCACCGGGTGGTACAGGCCGATCTCCTCGATGGCCCGGCCGTCACGGCGGGTGCGGGAGTCGGCGATGATGATGCGGTAGTGAGGCGCGCGGATCTTGCCCAGACGCTTCAGCTTGATCTTGACTGCCACGGAAGTGGTGTCTCCTGGTCTTGACGTGGTTGGGCACAACGGGATGCCACGTGGGGTTGCGGTACTCGGTATGCCCGATGGACGCGTCAGCCGGAGGAGAGAGGGGTCCTGTGCGACTGTCGAGTACAGCTGACCATTGTGCCACACGCCCTCGGGTCAGCCGACCGCGGCCACCTCGGGGATCCGGAAGGGCTTGCCGCAGCCGCCGCAGACGATGGGCGCCTGGGCCAGCACGGACGGAACGACCCGGACGTTGCGTCCGCAGTCGCAGACTGCCTTGACGCGTACGCCGCCTCCGGAGGAGCCGTGGCGTGCGGCCGGGCCGCGGAAACTGCGGGCGCTGTCCGTGGCGGTCGCCATGGTGTGCGCCTTGAGGGCTCTGGCGAGCCGCTCGATGGTGGGCCGGTAGCGGCGCCTGGCCTCGGGGTTGAGCGTGACCAGGGAGAATCCGCTGCTGGGATGCGGTTCGTCGACGTGGTCCAGGCCCAGCTCCTCGGCGATCGTCAGGAACCGGCGGTTGTGGTAGCGGCCTGCACGGGAGGTGTCGCGGATGCCGCGGGCTGCGGCGATGCCGTGGACTGCCTCATGGAGCAGCCGTTCGAAGGAGAGTTCGGCGCCACAGGCGGACGAGGACTCTCCGATCAGGGATTCGGGCGCGGCCAGGTCCGGCAGCTCGGGGTGGTGCCGTTGAATATCGGCCCAGGCGAGTGCCAGCTCGGCGGCGAGAACAGGCGGTGTCGTGCTCACGTCGTGACAACGAGCCGGGGTCTCCCAGTGTTCCGATTCCGGGCCATCCCAAATAATTTGCACGTACCAGTCAGTTTCTGGTGAAGGGGCGCGCCGGGGGCGGGTGCCTCGATCTGCACGCAAGGCGCGCACGGCGCCTCAAGCCGGTACGTAACCCCGCGTACACCACGCGGCGTATCCGGGGCGCACGCCGGTCGCGCGGCGTGGTCGCCATCGTCCCGTACACACCGTAGGGCCGACGTGAACGGCGGGAGGGACCGGGGGCGGGGGCGGGCGGCACTGCCGTGGCGGATCGGCGCGGGCCGGGGCACGCTGGAACGGCGCTCCGGCACTGCGGGGGCGGGCCCGGCCCTGCGCGGGCGCGCGGAAGCCCTCCGGCAGCGGGGCGCACCGCATGCGGACGCACGGGTGGTGCGGGACAGACCGGCTTCGGGATTTCGGCGAACAGGGGCTCTTTCGATGTCACTCACGCTTGTCCGGCAGCAGCTCGCGGACTCCCCGTCCACGGATTCCGGGCCGCCGCCCGACGCTCCACCGGAGCGCGCCCTGGACCGTTCCGGGATACCGGAGCGGATGCTGACGCCGCTGTACGAAGCGGTGTACGCGCGGCTGGGGGTCGGGCCCGGTACCCGGCTGCTCGGGCTCGGCTGCCGCGGCGGCCTGGCGCTGGGGCTGGCCGCCTCGCGCGGTGCGCTGGTGAGCGGGGTGGACGCGGAGGCGGCGCACGAGCGGGCGGCCGCGGAGGGTGCGGCACCGGCCGTCAGGGTCGCGTGCGGCGGCCCGGATTCGGTGGCCGGTGACGGGCCGTTCACCGTGGTGACGGCGTTCCATCCGCTGGGCGGTGCCGAGGACGCGGCGGCCGTGCTGCGGGCGGCGGCCGGGCTGGCCGAGCGCGGCGGTGCGGTGGTACTGGGGGGCTGGGGGCCTGCGGAACGGTGTGCCGCCGCGGGGGTACTGGGAGCGGCGCGGCGTACGGCGGGCAGCGGCGCATGGCGGCCGAGCCGGCGGGACGATCTGGAGGAACTGGCGGAGCGGGCGGGGCTGCGCCTTGACGGTTCGGGCCGGGTGGCCTGCCCGTTCGGTTACCCGGACCTGGCGAGCGCGGTGTGCGGGCTGCTGTCCATGGGGGCGGACGACGGGGGGCGGGAGCCCTTGGACGAGGGGCTGCGGGCGGCGCTGCGTCCGTATCTGCGGGCGGACGGCTCGGTGTGGCTGCCGAATGTGTTCCGGTATCTGATCGCGCGGACGCCGTGATGTGCGCGGGCGGTGCCCCGGTGGCCGGACGGGGCAACGGGCGGCCGCGGGAAGCGGGCGAGCCCCCGGCCGGGGGTCCGGCGGGGGCTCGCGGGCGCGGCGTTCCGTGCGGCTGTGCTCCTGGCGTCACCCGGCGGCGGGCGGCGGTGTGACGGCAGGGGCCGGGGTGCGGCTCAGCCCATGAACTTCTTGAACTCCTCGGGGAGTTCGAAGTTCTGCGGGTCCTGGTCGCCCTGCGGCAGGCCCAGCGGGTTGCCGGCCTGGGCGGCCTCGCGGCGGGCCGCGGCCGCCGCCTCATCGGCCTTGCGCTTCATCGGGTTACCGCTCTTGCGCTTGCCCTTGGCCTGCTTGATCTGCTTCTTCTTCTTGGCGCCGCCGCCACCCATGCCGGGCATCCCCGGCATGCCCGGCATGCCGCCGCCCTGAGCCATCTTCGACATCATCTTGCGGGCATCGAAGAACCGCTCGACGAGGTTCTTGACGGAGCTGACGTCGACGCCGGAGCCCTTGGCGATGCGGGCGCGGCGGGAGCCGTTGATGATCGTCGGCTCGTGGCGCTCGGCCGGGGTCATCGACTTGATGATGGCGGCCGTGCGGTCGACCTCGCGCTCGTCGAGGTTGTTGATCTGGTCCTTCATCTGGCCCATGCCGGGCAGCATGCCGAGCAGCTTCGAGATGGAGCCCATCTTGCGGACCTGTTCCATCTGGGCCAGGAAGTCGTCGAGCGTGAACTCCTTCGGCCCCTTCTGGAGCTTGGCCGCCATCTTCTCGGCCTCGGCCTGGCTGAAGGTCTGCTCGGCCTTCTCGATGAGCGACAGCATGTCGCCCATGCCGAGGATGCGGGACGCCATGCGGTCCGGGTGGAACGCGTCGAAGTCGTCCAGCTTCTCGCCGTTGGAGGCAAACATGATCTGCTTGCCGGTGACGTGCGCGATGGAGAGCGCGGCACCGCCGCGGGCATCGCCGTCGAGCTTGGAGAGCACCACGCCGTCGAAGCCGACGCCGTCGCGGAACGCCTCGGCGGTGTTGACCGCGTCCTGGCCGATCATCGCGTCGACGACGAAGAGGATCTCGTCCGGGCTGACCGCGTCGCGGATGTCCGCGGCCTGCTGCATCAGTTCCTGGTCGATGCCCAGGCGGCCTGCGGTGTCGACGATGACCACGTCGTGCTGCTTGCCGCGGGCGAACTCGATGGAGTCCTGGGCGACCTTGACCGGGTCGCCGACGCCGTTGCCCGGCTCGGGCGCGTAGACCGCGATGCCCGCGCGCTCGGCGACGACGGAGAGCTGGTTGACGGCGTTGGGGCGCTGGAGGTCGCAGGCGACCAGCAGCGGGGTGTGGCCCTGGGTCTTGAGCCAGCGGCCGAGCTTGCCGGCGAGGGTGGTCTTACCCGCACCCTGCAGACCGGCCAGCATGATGACGGTCGGCGGGGTCTTGGCGAAGCGCAGCCGGCGGGTCTCGCCGCCGAGGATGCCGACGAGCTCCTCGTTGACGATCTTGATGACCTGCTGGGCGGGGTTCAGCGCCTGGGAGACCTCGGAACCGCCGGCGCGCTCCTTGACCTGCTTGATGAAGGCGCGGACGACGGGCAGCGCGACGTCGGCTTCAAGGAGGGCGATACGGATCTCGCGCGCCGTGGCGTCGATGTCCGCCTCGGAGAGGCGGCCCTTGCCCCGAAGGTTTTTGAAGGTACTCGCCAAGCGGTCGGAAAGCGTATCGAACACGGCGGTCGTCGATCCTCGGGGTCGGGGGCGGAGACAATCGCCTCCTAGGGTATCCGGCCCGGCAAGCATGCCGCCCTGGCCGGTCGGATTCGCCCGGACGGGGAAGGCACCCCCGCGCCCGCGGGCCGCGCTCCCCCGCCGCCACCGCAGGTCACGCCGTCACCGCAGGGCGTCCTCCAGCGCCTCCGCCAACGCGCCCGCGGCGGCGTCCGTCAGCAGCGAGCCGTCCTCGCGTGTGACGTAGACCGTGTCGACCGCGTCCGCGCCCAGGGTGCTCACGTGCGCACTGCGTACCCGCACCCCGGCCGCGTCCAGGGCGCATCCGATGCGGTGCAGCAGGCCGTGGGTGTCGTGCGCGCGGACCTCGATGACGGTGGCAGTGCGGGAGCTGCCGGGGACGGCGATGACCCGGGGCGGCGGGGCGAGGGCCGCGCGGGAGCGGCGGGCGTAGGCGCGTTCGCGTTCGGCGAGGCGGGCGGGGATGTCGAGGGAGCCGTCGAGGGCCCGTACGAGATCGGCGCGCAGCCGGGCGGCCTGCGGCAGTGAGCCGTATTCGGCGGCCACCCGCCAGCTGAGGAGCAGGACATGGGCATGGCCTTCGCCGACGGGGCCGAGGGTGCGCAGGTCGGCGGCGCGGACGGTGAGGCGGTGCAGGGCCAGGACGCCGGTGGCGGCGGCGAGCACGCGCGGCCGGTCGGGGACGGCCATGAGCAGTTCGACGCCGACGGGCTCGGGCGCGGCGGCCTCGTCGTGCGGTGCGGCGGCGGGTGTGTCAACGCGGGGGTGCAGGGCGAGGACGGGTTCTCCGATCCGGGCGGCTTCGATGGCCAGCCGCTCCTGTTCGGCCGTCGGCTCGTCCGTGCCCCAGGTCTCCGGTACGTCCTCGCCCGCGAGATGCGCCGCGACGCGCCGGACGAGGTCGGCGACGAGGTCGCCGCGCCAGGCGCTCCAGGCGGCGGGCCCGGTGGCGAGCGCGTCGGCCTCGGTGAGGGCGTGCAGCAGTTCCAGGGTGCCGGTGCTGCCGACGGCGGTGGCGACGGCGGTGAGGGTTTCGGGGTCGTCCAGGTCACGCCGGGTGGCGGTCTCGATGAGCAGCAGGTGGTGCCGTACGAGGGTGGCGATGACGGCGGTGTCGCGGCTGTCGAAGCCGAGCCTGGCGGCCGTGTCGCGGGCGATGGTCTCGCCCGCCTCGGAGTGGTCGCCGGGCCAGCCCTTGCCGATGTCGTGCAGCAGGGCGGCGATGAGCAGCAGGTCGGGGCGGTGCACGCGGCGGGTGAGGGCGGCGGCCCTGACGGCGGTTTCGACGAGGTGGCGGTCGACGGTCCAGGTGTGGACGGCGTTGCGCTGCGGGCGGCAGCGGACCCGTTCCCAGTCGGGCAGCAGCCGCGTGATGATGCCCTCGGCTTCCAGGGATTCCCACACGGGCACGGTGGGGGCGCCCGCGCCGAGGAGGGTCACCAGCGCTTCGCGGGCCTCGGCGGGCCACGGTACGGGCAGCGGGCGGGCGGCCCCGGCGGCGGCGCAGCGGCGGACGGCGTGCAGCGAGAGCGGCAGCTGGGCCTGGGCGGCGGCGGCCGCGGCGCGCAGGATCAGGGCCGGGTCGCGTTCGGGCCGTGCGGTGCGGGCCAGCACGGCTTCCCCGTCGAGTTCGACGACGCCTTCGGCGAGCGGGGAGCGTTCGCCCTTGCCCGCGGTGCGGCTGCCGCTGAGCAGGCCGCGCAGCAGCGGCCGGACGGACCGGGCGCGCAGGACCCGGCCGGCCTCGCGCCAGGTGATGTCGGTGGCGTAGGAGATGGTGCGGGCGGCTTCGTAGGTCTGCCGCAGCAGGGTGTCGGCGTCGAGGAGGCCGAGGGCGGCGGCGACCTGGTCCTGTTCCTGGAGGGTGAGCCGGTCGGTGGCGCGGCCGGTGACCAGGTGGAGCGCGTCGCGGGTGTCGAGGAGGCGGGTGCGGGCGGTTTCGAGGCCGTCGCGCGGGGCGTCGGCGAGCCAGGAGGCGGCGATGGCGCGGAGTGCGGTGGCGTCGCGCAGTCCGCCGCGGGCCTCCTTGAGGTCGGGTTCGAGGAGGTATTGGAGTTCGCCCTGCCGGTCGGTGCGTTCGCGCCACAGGTCGTGGAGTTCGGGCAGCCGCCTGGGGGCGCTCTCTCTCCAGTCGGCGTAGGCGGTGGTGCGCAGTGCGGCGGTGAGCGTGGGGTCGCCTGCGAGGTGTCGGGCGTCGAGCAGGCCGAGCTGCACCTTCAGATCGTCGCGTGCCGCCTTGCGGGCCTGTGCGGGGGTGCGGACGGAGTGGTCGAGGTCGATGCCCAGGTCCCAGACGGGGTACCAGAGCTGGTCGGCGAGGGCGGCGACGGCGGCGGGTGCGGCCCGGCCGTCGTGGAGCAGCAGCAGGTCGAGGTCGCTGCGCGGGGAGAGTTCGCCGCGGCCGTAGCCGCCGACCGCGACGAGGGCGGCGCCGGGCACGCCGGAGGCGGCGGACGCCGCGGTCAGCAGGGCGGCCAGCCAGTCGTCGGTGAGCCGGGCGAGGGCGGCGCGGCGGTCCGGGCCGCGCCGTGCGGTGTCCTGGAGGAGCCGCAGCCGGGCGCCCGGGTAGCCGCCGTCCGCGGGGGCGGGGTGCGGTGCCGGTGGGGCGGCGGGCCGTGCCGTGTCCTCGGCGCTTTCGGTCAACTCGGGTGCTCCTTGGTCGTGTGGTCCCCCGCGTGGTTCCCCCGCCGTCACCTGGTGGCCCGCCCCGGATTCAGTGTGGGCTCCGGTGCCGTGGTCGGCGATCGGTCGCCCGCCGCCCGGTGACGGGTGCGCGTCCAGGGCCGGGCCCGGCCGGGGCGTCCTCCGCCGTCGTCACAGGGCGTCGGGCCCGCGCTCGCCGGTGCGTACCCGTACCGCGTCGTCGACGGGGATGCTCCACACCTTCCCGTCGCCGATCTTGCCGGTGCGGGCGGCCCTGACGACGATCTCCACCAGCTGTTCGGCGTCGGCGTCCGCCACCAGGACCTCGATGCGGATCTTCGGCACCAGGTCGACGGTGTACTCGGCGCCGCGGTAGACCTCGGTGTGGCCGTGCTGCCTGCCGTAGCCGCTGGCCTCGGTGACGGTCAGGCCGTGCACGCCGAACGACTGGAGTGCTTCCTTCACCTCGTCGAGGCGGTGCGGCTTGATGACTGCCGTGATGAGCTTCATGCGTCCACCTTCTTCGCCGTGTCCGGGCCCGTGCCCCGGTCCGTGCCCTGCGGGTGTGCCGGGGCCGCGGTGGGCCTGCGGGCCATCGCGCCGCCGCCCGCGCCGGTGAGGTCGTACGCCGTCTCTGCGTGCGCGGCCTGGTCGACGCCGGTGATCTCCTCGTCCTCGGCGATCCGGAAGCCCATCACCCGGTCGATGGCCTTGGCAAGGAGGTAGCTGACGACCAGCGAGTACAGCAGGACGCAGAGCACGCCGACGGCCTGCTTGCCGAGCTGTTCGAGGCCGCCGCCGTAGAAGAGGCCCTTGGCCCTGCTCTGTACGCCGCCGGTCGCGAACAGGCCCACCAGCAGCGATCCCGCGATGCCGCCGACGAGGTGGACGCCGATGACGTCGAGGGAGTCGTCGTAGCCGAACCGGTATTTCAGGCCGACCGCCATCGCGCACAGCACACCGGCGATGACGCCGACGGCGAGGGCGCCCAGCGGGCTGACCGCACCACAGGCCGGGGTGATCGCGACCAGTCCTGCGACCGCACCGGAGGCCGCGCCCAGGGTGGTGAACGCGCCGTGCCGCAGCTTTTCGTAGGCGAGCCAGCCGAGCATCGCGGCGGCGGTGGCGGCCTGGGTGTTGACGAAGGCGACGGCGCCGACGCCGTCGTCGTTGCCCAGCCAGGACCCGGCGTTGAAGCCGAACCAGCCGAACCAGAGCAGGCCGGCGCCGAGCATCACCAGGGGCAGGCTGTGCGGCCGCATCGGGTCCTTCTTGAAGCCGATGCGCTTGCCGACGACCAGGAGGACGCCGAGCGCCGCCGCGCCCGCGTTGATGTGCACGGCGGTGCCGCCGGCGAAGTCGATGACTCCCAGCTTGAAGAGCCAGCCGCCCTCGCCCCACACCCAGTGGGCGACGGGGAAGTAGACGACGGTGACCCACAGGGCGGTGAAGAGCGCCCAGGCGGTGAACTTGACGCGGTCGGCGAGCGCCCCGCTGATCAGGGCGGGGGTGATCACCGCGAACATCAGCTGGAAGACGGCGAAGACGTAGACCGGGACGGTGGTCGAGCCCCACAGTTCGGTCAGGCCGATGCCGCTGAGCCCGGCGAAGTCGCCGTCCCAGCCGATGACACCGCCGCTGTCGGATCCGAAGGCGAGGCCGAAGCCGTACAGGACCCAGAGGACGGTGACGATGCCCAGGCTGATGAAGCTCATCATCAGCATGTTGAGCACGCTCTTGACCCGGACCATGCCGCCGTAGAAGAAGGCGAGGCCGGGCGTCATGATCATCACGAGTGCCGAACAGATCAGCAGGAACCCGGTGTTGGCCGGGCTCAGCGTGGCCTTGCCGGCCGCGAGGCCGTCTGCGAGCGTCAGGATGCCTGGGGGCATCGGCGTCTCCTCGTCGTCGATGCGGCCCGTGCGGGTGCCGTGCCAGGGCGGGCCGTCGTTCGTCACGAGGCTGGCGCAGCGCGGTTTCGGCCACCACGCGCCGGTGTTTCGCCACCGTGACGAACACCGCGCCGGTGTTACGCCCGGGTGAACTCCCGGGCCTGTCGGGCAAACCCGCCGTTCAGCTCCCCACGCCTGCCGTGACACCCGACGGCGGCCGCCCGCCCCCGCAAGGCCGCCGCCGCTTCCGCCGCACGACACGGCCCGGCCGCGGTCGCCACCCGTGTGACCTGGCGTGGGGAAGCCGAGTCGGACTGTACGGGGTGGTGGCCGCGGCCGGGTGCTGGAGGGCGGATGCCGTCAGACGGCCTCCGATTCCGGCAGCTGCCTGGCCAGTTCGTCACCGAGCCGGATCACATCGGCGACGCCGTCGTACTCCCGGACCGCGCTGTCCACGGTCTTCCGCAGCCGGGTGTTGACCCGCTCCGAGCGGACCTGCTGGGCGAACGGGATCGCCCGCTGCGCCAGCGCGGCGCACCGCTCGGGCTCCCGCTGGAGCAGATGCACGGAGGCCATCCCGATGAGGTTGAGTGCATACGACCGCTGGTGCTCGGGGTCCTTGCCGAAGAGTTCGACCGCGCGCTCCATGATCGGCTCGGCGAGCGAGGCGTAGGTGGGGCTGCGGCCCGCCACGTAGGCGAGGTCGCGGTAGGAGTGGGCGTTCTCGGCGTTCAGTTCGGCCTCGGAGAAGAAGCGGATCCAGTCCGGCTCCGGCTCGCCCGGCACCGTGTCGGAGAAGGTGTCCTCGGCCATCCGTACCGCCCGCTTGACCTTGCTGGGCTGGCCCATCCCCGCGTACGCGCGCGCCTCCATCGCGTACAGCATCGCCTGGGTGCGCGCGGTAGCCGTCTCGCGGCTGCCGTACTGGGCGAGGTGGATCAGCTCCAGCGCGTCGTCCGGCCGGCCGAGGTGGATCATCTGCCGGCTCATGCTGGAGAGGATGTACGAGCCGAGCGGACGGTCGCCGGCTTCCTTGGCGGCGTGCAGCGCGAGCACGAAGTACTTCTGGGCGGTGGGCTGGAGCCCGATGTCGTAGCTCATCCAGCCGGCCAGTTCGGCCAGTTCGGCGGCGACGTTGAAGAGCCGCTTGGCGATGTGCTCGGGCTGCGGTTCCTGGAGGAGGTCGGTGACCTCGTGCAGTTGGCCGACGACGGCCTTGCGCCGCAGCCCGCCCCCGCACTGCGCGTCCCACTGCCGGAACATCGCGGTGGTCTGCTCCAGCAGGTCCAGTTCCGGCTCCGACAGCCGCGCCGGGCGCCTGCCGCGTTCTTGGCCGGGCTCGGCGTCGTGCCCGGCCTGCGCGGCCGGAACCGGCACCAGCCAGCGCTGCATCGGCTCGATGAGGGTGGGCCCGGCGGCCAGCGTGAGGGAGGTGCCGAGGAATCCGCGGCGTGCCAGCATCAGGTCGCTGCGGGAGAACTCGCTGATGAGGGTGACGGTCTGCGGCCCGGCCCAGGGCAGGTCGACGCCGGAGACGGACGGGGACTGGCGTGCGGAGCGCAGACCCAGATCCTCGATGCCGACGACACAGCCGAAGCGTTCGGAGAACAGCTCCGACAGGATCCGGGGGATCGGCTCGCGCGGCTGTTCACCGTCCAGCCAGCGGCGGACGCGTGAGGTGTCGGTGCTGATGTGGTGCGCGCCCATCTGCCGGGCTCTGCGGTTGACCTGCCGCGCCAGTTCGCCCTTGGACCAGCCGCTGCGCACAAACCATGATCCCAACTGCGCGTTGGGACGCTTTTCGGCGGTGCCGCTGCCGTTGCCGCCCACTGGAACGCCCCCAAACTGTTGTCGCCCGCCGCGAACCCTCCACAGGGGGCCGCCTGTTGCCGCATCTTCCCCGGGCACCTCTGCCCGACCACTGAATCCGGCCACCTCCTCGGGCCAAAGACGATGAGGTCGTTGCCACCGGCATACCCGTGCGAACGATGCCTCTTCCGGGTTCGTGTACTGAACGTAATCCGGCGATCACGCTCCCCGCGAGGGCGCTTGCGGAAACGCCACCATTCGCCACCCCTTCGCGTGAACTCCCCGGCTGCCCCGCACGATTGACTTGACACAGGTCGAGCACGGTCGGGCGGAGCGGGGTCCGCAGCGGCGCCCGCACTCCGGCGCACCACCCCGGGCGCGACGCCCGGGGCCCGAGGCCCGGCCGGGACGGCGGCTCGCCAACGGAGCGTCACCGCAAGGCACTTGCACACCACCCGCCGGCTCGTCACCACTGTCACGCACGCACCACCCGTAGGAGGGGGCATGGGCTTCACGATCGGCGGCATCCGGGAGATTCGGTCCGGCTCGCGGCGCCGCGCCCGCTCGCCCGAGAGCACGGCAGTCGCCGAGTACACCGGCCTGTGGGGCTGGGACGTCGTCCCCGGCGCCCGCGCGGCACGCACCGGCAGCGGCCGTACGGACTGCTCCTGCGGCGCCGCCGACTGCCCGGCACCCGGCGCGCATCCGCTGCCCTTCGGCCGTGAGGTCCCCGCCGGGGCCACCCTGGAGAGCGCCGCCGACGCCTGGTCGCGGACCCCGGGGGCGGCCGTGCTCCTCCCGGTGGGGCGGTCGTTCGACGTGCTCGACGTCCCGGAGGACGCGGGCCGGTGCGCGCTGGCGCGCCTGGAACGGATGGGGCTGCCGCTCGGCCCGGTGGCGCTGGCCCCCACCGGGCGTGCGTGGTTCTTCGTCGCGCCCGGTGCCGCCGCCGGGCTGCCCGGCCTGCTCTACCGGATGGGCTGGGACGACGCGGCGCTCGACCTGCGCCCGCTGGGCGACGGCGACCACCTCACCGCTCCCCCGTCCGACCTCGGCGCGCTCGGCCCGGTGCGCTGGCTGCGCCCGCCCGCCCTGGAGACCGCGGGCCGTCCGCCGCGGGCCCGGCTGCTGCTGGGCACGCTCGCGTATGCCTGCCATCGGTCGGGGCACCGCACGGCGCGCTGAAACGCCGAGCGCCGCGGGGCCGTCCGGCGGCCGGGCGGGACGACGGGCGCCGTGGGACGGGAGCCGGAGCGCGCGCCGGTGGCAGGGGCGTGCGCCGGGCGTGGACCACTGCGTGAGGCGTGGCGCTCGTGCGCCGGGCGCGGGGGCCGCAACAGCGTGTCCACGGCGTTCGGCGGCCCGTAATTCCCCCTCACATATGTCCGAAACCATGTTCCGCGCCACTGCGTTCGCCGCCCGCACGGCCCCGTCGGACCGACCACACCCACACAACGGCACCGGCCTCCGCCGCCCGCTCCTGGCGGGTGACGGAGGCCGGTGCATTCCGGGCCCGAGGAGCGGTCTTCCGCTCCCGGTGCGGGGAGTCAGTCGCCGATCAGCGCGTCGACGAATGCCTCCGGCTCGAACGGCGCCAGGTCGTCGGCGCCCTCGCCGAGGCCGACGAGCTTGACCGGCACTCCCAGCTCCCGCTGGACCGCGACGATGATGCCGCCCTTGGCGGTGCCGTCGAGCTTGGTCAGCACCACGCCGGTGATGTCCACGACCTCGGCGAAGACCCGCGCCTGCACCAGGCCGTTCTGCCCGGTGGTGGCGTCCAGGACGAGCAGCACCTCGCCGACCGGGCCGTGCTTCTCCACGACCCGCTTGACCTTGCCCAGCTCGTCCATCAGACCGGTCTTGGTGTGCAGCCGGCCGGCGGTGTCGATGAGGACGACGTCGGCGCTCTCGGCAATGCCCTCCTTCACCGCGTCGAAGGCGATGGAGGCCGGGTCGCCGCCCTCGGGGCCGCGGACCGTACGGGCGCCGACCCGCTCGCCCCAGGTCTGCAGCTGGTCGGCGGCCGCCGCGCGGAAGGTGTCGGCGGCGCCGAGCACGACGGACTTGCCGTCGGCGACCAGGACCCGGGCGAGCTTGCCGGTGGTGGTGGTCTTGCCGGTGCCGTTGACGCCGACGACCATCACGACACCGGGGATCTCGCCGCCGCCGCTGCCGATGCCGTTGCCGGTGTGCACGGAGCGGTCGGCTTCGGTGCCGATGAGGGTGAGCAGCTCCTCGCGCAGCAGCTCGCGCAGCCCCTCGGGCGTACGGGTGCCGAGGACCTTGACCCGCTCGCGCAGCCGGTCGACCAGCTCCTGGGTGGGGGCGACGCCGACGTCCGCGGTGAGCAGGGTGTCCTCGATCTCCTCCCAGGTGTCCTCGTCGAGGTGCTCCCGGGAGAGCAGCGTCAGCAGGCCCTTGCCCAGGGTGTTCTGCGAACGCGAGAGCCGGGCGCGCAGCCGCACCAGGCGGCCCGCGGTCGGCTCGGGGATCTCGATCTCCGGGGCGGCGGGCGCCTCGGGCTCGGCGACGGGCGCCTCGGCCACGGGGGCTTCGGCGACCGGCAGGCCGACTTCTTCGATGGTGCGACGGGGTTCGTCGCGTGGGGTCTCGGCTTCCTCACCGACCTGCGGTTCTGCAGGCGGCGCGGTGACGGAAGGCGTAGCGGAGGCGGCCGGCGGGGACGGCGGCAGCTGCTTCTTCTTGCGGCTGCTGACGACGAGCCCGCTGATCGCGCCGAGCGCGACCACGGCGATGATTACAGCAAGGATGACGATTTCCATAACCCCCCCAGTATCAGCCACGCACCGCTCCTCGTGGCCGCACGCGCCGAACCCATGGGCCCCGCGTCCCGATCCGGTTCGGCGGTTCGGTCCGAGGCGCGCGCGGGGCCGAAGAAGCCCCGGATGCTGGCCGAAAACTGCTGGTCAGACGCGTGCGGGCGACCCTTTTCGGTCTTTTGCCGGGAGTGGCCGTGATGCACACTCGTCGGGGAATCCAAGGGGACGTACGGCATGAAGTTGGACCAAAGTACGATGGTGGACGGCTACGCAACGCGCGTAGAGTCCTGCCGACCGAAGCTGGCCGGGCACCACAGCCGCTGCCTTGGCGCCTCCCCTCCCGGAGGTGCCTCCCAGATCCCGCGCACGGAGACACCTGTACATGGGCACCACGTCCGCTCCTGAAACCGACGGCGCCGTCGAGACACGAGGCATCGAGCCCGTACCCGACAGCGAACGCCACGGCCGCGTCCGCGAGCTCTTCCCCACGTGGGTCGCGGCCAACATCAGCGTGCTGCTGCTCACCATGGGGGCCTCCCTGGTGGTCAACAACGGGCTGAACTTCTGGCAGGTCCTGCTGGTGGCGGCCATCGCCGTGTCGATCGCGTTCGGCATGGTCGGCGTGCTCTCGGTGTCCGGCAAGTGGGGCGGCGCACCCGGCGCGATGCTCTCCCGTGCCGCCTTCGGCGTCCGCGGCAACTACTTCCCGGGCGCGATCCTGTGGGTGGCCCGCTTCGGCTGGGAGACGATCAACGCGGTCACCGGCGCGTACGCGGTGCTGACGGTGCTGAACCTGCTGTTCGGCGTCCGGAGCAACAACGCCCTGATCGTCATCACCCTGCTCGCCTTCGTGGCCTGCACGTTCCTGGTCAGCGGGATGGGCCGCAAGGCGCTGAACATCTGCAACCGGTACTCGACGTATCTGTTCGGCCTGTTCACGGTGATGGTGCTGGTCTACCTGATCGCCACGATGGACTGGCACGCGATCTTCACCAAGAAGGCGGGCACCACCGCGATGGTGATCGCCGGCATCGGCACGATCGCGGCGGGCGGCATCAGCTGGGTGCCCACAGGCCCCGACTTCGCGCGCTACCTGCCGCACTCCGCGTCCGGCCGCAAGATCGTCGGCACCACCGTCTCCGGTGCGGCCCTGGTGCTGCTCCCGATGGTGCTGATGGGCGGCGTCATGGCGGTGTCCAACCCGAAGCTGGCCGGCCGGAACACCGACCCGATGTCATTCCTCGGCACGATCCTGCCGACCTGGCTCGCGGTGCCGTACCTGATCACCGCGCTGGTCGGGATGGTGCTGATCAACAGCCTCTCGATGTACTCCGCGGGCTTCACGGCGCAGACCATGGGCGTCAAGCTGCCGCGGGCCCTGGCGGTGAGCATCAACGCCGTCATCAGCCTCGTCGGCGGCCTGTTCATGATGCTGGTGGCCAAGGACTTCATCGGGCAGTTCATCACCTTCCTGACGCTCCTCGCGGTCTCCTTCTCGGCCTGGATCGGCGTCTACGGCGTGGACATGGCCCGCCGCCGCGCCCTGGCGGTCCGCTACGACGCGGACAGCCTGATGAACACCGGCCGCGGCAGCCGCTACTGGTACACCGGCGGCTTCTGCTGGCAGGCCATGACGGCCTGGGCCGTGGCCCTCGCCGCGGGCATCTGCTTCACGAAGGTCCAGTGGTTCACCGGCCCGCTGGCCACCACCTGGATCGGCACGAACGGCCTGGGCTGGGCGGCCACGATCCTGATCGCGGCGGCGCTCTTCGCCCTGCTCCCCCGGCCGAAGGAGACCGTCCGGGACGGCGGCCCGCCCGCCCCCGACCCCACCGAGGCCCCGCGCCCGGCCGGAGTGGCCGGCTGACCGAGCCGCACGTCGGCCACCGCCCCGGGGACGGCACCGTCACCCCGGGGCGGCCGCCAACCCCCGCCCGCACGGCCGCCGTTGGCTCCCGGGCCCTAGAAATCTGACGTCACGTCAGTTAGCGTCCCCTGCGCCACCCACCCGGCGAAGGGGACGCCCGCCATGCCCGTCACGGTCCTGCGCTTCAATCTCGTCGACCCCTCCCCCACCGCCGAGACCCTCGGCGCGCGCTACCGCGCCGCGCTGGACATGGCCGCGTTCGCCGACGACCGCGGCCTCACCACCGTGCAGACCGAGGAACACCACGCCACCACCAACGGATGGATGCCGTCCCCGCTCGCCTTCGCCGGCGCGGTCTTCGGCGCCACCCGCCGGATCAACGTCACCGTCTCCGCGCTGATCACGCCGCTGCACGACCCCCTGCGGCTGGCCGAGGACATCGCCGTGCTCGACCTGCTCAGCGGCGGCCGACTGGTCACCGTCGCCGGAATCGGCTACCGGCCGCAGGAGTACACGGCACACGGCAAGGACTGGCAGGGCCGCGGCGCGCTCCAGGACGAGGCGCTCGCGGCGCTGCTGGCCGCCTGGACCGGGGAGCCGTTCCGCTACCGGGGCCGCACCGTGCAGGTCACCCCGCGCCCTTACACCCGGCCGCATCCGCTGCTGCTGATCGGCGGCAGTTCCCGGGCCGCGGCCCGCCGCGCCGCCCGGCTGGGCCTCCCACTCTTCCCCAGCGCCCATCTGCCCGAGCTGGAGGCGTACTACCACGAGCGGCGCGCCGCGTACGGCACCGAGGGCTGGGTGCTGCAACCGGCCACCCGCACCTGCCTGTTGCACGTATCCGACGACCCGGACCGCACCTGGGCCGCGTACGGGGCCCATCTCCTGCACGAGGCCCGCACCTACGCGTCCTGGCAGTCCGCCGATATCCGCTCGGCCGTACGCTCCGGCGCGCGGGATGTGGCGGAGCTGCGCACGGAAGGCGTCTACCGCGTGGTCACCCCCGACGAGTGCGTGCGGATGGCCGAAGAGGCGGGCCCACAGGGCTCGTTGATCCTGCATCCGCTGTGCGGCGGGATGCCGGTGGACGAGGGCTGGCGCTCGCTGCACCTGTTCGCCGAGCAGGTGCTGCCGCGGATCGGGCCGGGGGCCGGCGGCGCGGGGTGAGACGACGGCCGGCCCGGGAGCCGGCCGCCGCCCGCTGCTCAGCCCTCCGGATAGAAGACGAACAGGGTGCAGCCCTGAGCCGACTGCGGAATGTGCCAGGAACCGGCCGGTGCGTGGATGAACGTCCCTGCGGGGTGCGCGCGGTCCCCGTCGTGGAACACCCCGTCGACCACGAAGACTTCCTCCGGTCCCGGCTCGTGCAGATCGACGCCCTCCCAGCAACTGCCCGGATCCAGCTCCACGACCATGGCGCTGGCGCCGTTCTCGCCCGTCCACAGTGGCCTGCAGCGGATGCCGGGGAACACCTCCTGCACGGGGGCATCGGCCACCGCACGGTGCAGATATCCGGCCGTACCACCGACTGCACCGCCCTGACTGGGCAGCCGCGGAGCGCCGTTCACGGCCGTTGCCGTCGCGCCTGCCTCCGAAGCCCCACGCGTATCCGTATCCATGTCCCTGTCCATATCCCTTGTCATACCCATCGTCTTCTCGATATCCGCCCCCGTAGCGCTGATCTTGTCGGGTATCACGAGGGATATCCACGGCTCCGGCGCCCCGGCGTGGCGATCGGTATCGGAGTTGACGCCTCCGGAACGCGGCGCTGCCCCGGCTCTCCGAATGAGCCGGGGCAGCGTCCACTTCCGAGGAGACGGACTGGCGGGGGGTTAGCCCATCTCCTCCAACGCCTTGCCCTTGGTCTCCTTCACGAACTTCAGCACGAAGGGGATCGAGAGCAGGGCGAAGAACATGTAGATCACGTAGGTGCCGGAGAGGTTCCAGTCCGACAGGCTCGGGAAGCTCGCCGTGATGGCCCAGTTGGCGATCCACTGCGCGGAGGCGGCGACACCCAGCGCGGCGGCACGGATGCGGTTGGGGAACATCTCGCCGAGGAAGACCCAGACCACGACGCCCCAGGAGAGGGCGAAGAAGAGCACGAACCCGTGGGCGGCGATCAGCGCGACGGTGCCCTCGGTGGAAGGCAGCGTGCCGGCCGCGGTCTTGGCCGAGAAGGCCCATGCCTCCAGGGCGAGCGCGACGGCCATACCGGCCGAGCCGATGAGCGCCAGCGGGCGGCGGCCGATCCGGTCGACGAAGATCATCGCGATCACGGTGCCGATGATGTTGATGATCGAGGTCGTGAAGCTGTAGAAGAACGAGCTGCTCGGGTCGATGCCGACGGACTGCCACAGCGTCGAGGAGTAGTAGAACGCGACGTTGATGCCGACCAGTTGCTGGAACACCGACAGGCCGATGCCGACCCAGACGATCGGCAGGAAGCCCCTCCTGCCGCCGAACAGGTCCGTGAACTTCGACTTGTGCTCGCGGTGCATCGCCTCCTCGATCTCGGCAACCCGGGCATCGAGATCGACCGCCTCGCCCTCGACGTCGGCCAGCACCTTCTTGGCCTTGGCGACCTTGCCGACGGAGATCAGGAAGCGCGGCGACTCGGGAATCACGAAGGAGAGCAGGCCGTAGACGAGCGCCGGGACGACCATCACGCCGAGCATCCACTGCCACGCCTCGAAACCGGCGAGCTTGCCGCGCTGGTTGCCGTCGGCGAGGTTGAGGATGCCCCAGTTGACGAGCTGGGAGATGGCGATGCCGACGACGATCGCGGCCTGCTGGAAGGAGCCGAGCCGGCCGCGGTAGGCGGGCGGCGACACCTCGGCGATGTAGGCCGGGCCGATGACCGAGGCCATACCGATCGCGATGCCGCCCAACACCCGCCACATGGCCAGGTCCCAGAGGGCGAACGGGAGGGCGGAGCCGACCGCACTGATGATGAACAGCACCGCGGCGATCTGCATCACGCGGATGCGGCCGATGCGGTCCGCGATCCGGCCGGCCGTGGCCGCACCGATGGCGCAGCCGATCAGCGCGATGGCGATCACCTGGGCCAGGATGGCGGACCCGACCTCGTAGCGCCCGCGGATCGCCTCGACGGCGCCGTTGATCACGGAGCTGTCGTAGCCGAAGAGGAAGCCGCCCATCGCGGCAGCCGCGGTGATGAAGATGACATGGCCGAGGTGTTCCGGCTGAGCCTTGCGGCCTTCCGGAACCGCCGGCTGCGCGGTGCTGGTCAACGTGTACTCCAGTGGCCCGGCTGCGCTGCCGGGCGTAGGGGACTGGCCCTTCCAGTGGCGCATACGTTGGGGACACCCACCACGTGAAGGTAAAAACAACGTTGCCGAGACTATGCCTTCAAGTTTCTAAGTCAATAGGGCGTGATGGATTTGTTTCACGGCAGCACAAGGCTCACTTCATTCAAGTTTTGAAGAGACGGTGGCTGACCTCAGCAAAGGCCCGCGCGGCCTCAGCGCAGCCGCTGGCTGATGACCTTGGAAACCCCGTCGCCCTGCATCGAGACGCCGTAGAGGGCGTCGGCGACCTCCATCGTCCGCTTCTGGTGCGTGATCACGATCAGCTGGGAGCTTTCCTGCAGCTCTTCCATGATCCCGATCAGCCGCTGGAGATTGGTGTCGTCCAGCGCCGCCTCGACCTCGTCCATCACGTAGAACGGACTGGGCCGCGCCTTGAAGATCGACACCAGCAGCGCCACGGCCGTCAGCGAGCGCTCGCCGCCGGACAGCAGCGAGAGCCGCTTGACCTTCTTTCCCGGCGGGCGCGCCTCCACGTCCACGCCGGTGGTCAGCATGTTGCCCGGATCGGTCAGCACCAACCGGCCCTCGCCGCCCGGGAAGAGCCGCGCGAAGACCCCCTCGAATTCCCGCGCGGTGTCCTCGTACGCCTCGGTGAAGACCTGCTCGACCCGCTCGTCCACCTCCCTGACCACCTGCATCAGGTCGGCCCTGGTCTTCTTCAAGTCTTCAAGCTGTTCACTGAGGAACCGGTGCCGCTCCTCCAGCGCCGCGAACTCCTCAAGCGCCAGCGGGTTCACCTTCCCGAGCTGCTGGTACGCCCGCTCGGCCGCCTTCAGCCGTTTCTCCTGTTCGGCCCGTACGTAGGCCACCGGCCGGTTCCGGGGATGCTCCGGATCGTCGGGCAGCTCCTCGCCGTCGGCGGCGGGCGACGCCGGCACCGGCTGGTCGGGGCCGTACTCCGCGACCAGCCCGGCCGGCTCCACCCCCAGCTCCTCCAGCGCCTTGGCCTCCAGCTGCTCGATCCGCATCCGCTTTTCGGCGCCCAGCACCTCGCCGCGGTGCACCGAGTCCGTCAGCTTGTCCAGCTCGGACGCCAGCTCCCGGCCCCGGCCGCGCTCCGCCACCAGGGCCTGCTCGCGCTCCCCCTTCGCCCGGTCCGCCGCCGCCCGCTCCTCCTCGGCCCGCACGACCGACACCTCGACGTGCGCCAGCAGCTGCCGCGCGCCGGAGGCGACCGCGGCGGCCACCTCCGCCTCGTACCGCAGCCGGGCGCGCCGCTGCTCGGCCCGCGCCCGCGCCTCGCGCTCCGCCCGCGCCCCGCGGTCCAGCACGTCCGCGCGCCCGGCGAGCGCCTTCACCCGCTCCTCGTGCGTACGCGCCTGGAGCCGCGCCTCCATCTCCGTCTGCCGCGCGTTGGCCCCGTCCGCGGCCAGCCGGTCCCGTACGGAGGTGTCCGGCTCCTCCTCGCCCGGCTCCTCCTCGGCGACGGCCAGCCGCTCGGCCAGCTCCTCGGCCTCCTCGGTGGCCCGCAGCAGCGCCTTCTCGGCCTTCGCCGCCGCCGTGGCGGACCGCTCCGCCTCGCCCGCCGCCGCCCTGGCCTGCCCACCGAGCCGCCCCAGGTCCCCGGCGACCCGCGACTTCTCCCGGTCGGCCGCCCGCCGCCCGGCATCGGCCTCCTCGACCTGCGCTGCGGCCGCGGCGTGCCGCTCGGCGGCCGCCCGCTGCTCCTGCGCCAGCGACGCACAGCGGGTGGCCAGTTCCGCCAGTTCGGCCGCCGCCTCGTCGACGGACGCCTGCACCTCCAGCAGGCTCGGCGCACCGGCCGACCCGCCGTGCGCGAAGTGCGCGCCGAGCACGTCGCCCTCGCCGGTGACCGCCGTCAGCTCCGGCCGCGCGGCGACCAGCCCCTCGGCGTCCTCCAGCGTCCCGACGACCACCACGTCCCGCAGCAGCCGGCGCGCCGCATCCGTCAACTCCGCGGGCCCGCCGACGAGTTCGGCGGCCCGCACCGGCGCACCCCGGGGCCCCGGCACCCGATGCGCCGCCGCGTCCCGCCCCATACCGGACGGCCGGGCAGGCCCCGGTACCCGCGGGGCGTCCTGCGGCCCCGCGCCCCCGTCGGTACGGGCGGACGCGGTCTCCTGCCCCGACGCCGCCCCCGCGGGCACGGCGTACCGCACCTCGTCCCCGGATACGGCACCGAGCAGCAGCGCCGCCCGGCCCGCGTCCTGCTCGCGCAGCAGCCGGATGGCGCCGGCCGCGGCAGCAGGACCGGTGACCGCGACGGCGTCGGCGGCGACGCCGAGCGCGGCGGCGACCGGGATCTCGAAACCGGGCGCGATGGTGAGCAGTTCGGCCGCGGGACCGAGCAGGCCGGTCAGCGTTCCGGCAGCGGCGAGCAGGGCGCCGCTGCCGTCCTTGCGGCGCAGGCCGAGCGCCAGCGCGTCGTGCCGGGCCGAGGTCGCGGCCCGCTGCCGCTCGGCCGCGGTCAGTGCCTCACGGGCACCGCTCAGCGCGCTCTCCGCCGCGGCCAGCTCCCGCCGTGCCGCCTCGTACCGCTCGGCCGGCTCCGCCTGACCCGCGCCCGCCGAGCCCACCTCCGCCTGAAGCTGCTCGTACTCCTCCTGGGCCGCAGCCGCCCGCTGCCGCGCGTCGTCCCTGGCCTCGACGAGCCGGCCGATCTCCGCCTGCGCCGAAGCGGCCCGGCCGCGCGCCGCGCTGACCTGCCCGCTGAGCCGGGCCAGCCCCTCGCGCCGGTCGGCGATGGCGCGTGCCACGTCCCGCAGCCGCCGCTCCTCGTCCGCCAACTGCCGCTCCAGTCCGGCACGGTGCTCGACGGTGTCCTCAAGGGCCCGGCTCGCCGCCTCCAGCGCGGCCGTCAACTCCGCCTCCTGCTCCCGGATCCGGGCCGCCTCGCGCTCCATGTCCTCCGGGTCACGCCCGCGCCGCTCGTCCGGCGGCACCGCCGACGCGCTGGCGACGCGGGCCTCGGCCAGCGAGACCGTGCCGCGCACCCGCTCCGCGAACTGCGACAGCTCGTACCAGGTCTGCTGCGCCCGCTGCACCCGCGGCGCCAGCGTACGGACCTCGTCCTCCAGCACCGCCTCGCGCCGCTGCGCGACCCGCAGCCGGGCCTCGGCCTCCTCCTTGCGCTGCTTGAGCGCCGCCTCGTCCGCGATCTCGGCGTGCAGCGCGCGGCGCAGCGTGACGAGGTCGTCGGCGAGCAGCCGCAGCCGGGTGTCGCGCAGGTCGGCCTGGATCACGGCGGCCCGCCGGGCGACCGCAGCCTGCCTGCCGAGCGGCTTGAGCTGGCGGCGCAGCTCGTCGGTCAGGTCCTGGACGCGGGCGAGGTTGGCCTGCATCGCCTCCAGCTTCCGCAGCGCCTTCTCCTTGCGCTTACGGTGCTTGAGGACGCCGGCCGCCTCCTCGATGAACGCCCTGCGCCCCATCGGGTCGGCGTGCAGCACCCCGTCCAGCTGGCCCTGGCCGACGATCACATGCATCTCGCGGCCGATGCCGGAGTCGCTGAGCAGCTCCTGGATGTCGAGCAGCCGGCAGGTGTCACCGTTGATCTGGTATTCGCTGCCGCCGTTGCGGAACATGATCCGGGTGAGGGTGACTTCGGCGTACTCGATGGGCAGCGCGTCATCGGAGTTGTCGATGGTCAGCGAGACCTCGGCGCGGCCCAACGGCAGCCGTCCGGTCGTGCCCGCGAAGATGACGTCTTCCATCTTGCCGCCGCGCAGCGACTTGGCGCCCTGCTCGCCCATGACCCAGGACAGCGCGTCCACGACATTGGACTTGCCGGAGCCGTTGGGCCCCACGACGCAGGTGATGCCCGGTTCGAACCGGAGTGTCGTGGCGGAGGCGAAGGATTTGAATCCCCGCAGGGTCAGACTCTTGAGATGCACGCCGTTGGACTCTACCGGCCACCTCCGGGCGGCCCGTCCCAACATTCCGCCGCCGGCGACCGCCGCGTACCCGGCCGCCATCCCCTTTCGGTTTCACCGAGTGTGGCGCAGGGCACACCATGCGATAAGGGAGGGCCGGACCGGGGAGAGCGGAAACGACGAAGGGACGCCGAAGCGTCCCTTGCAGATCTTGCTGAGTTACTGCCTCAGGCGGCTGGTGCGACTCGCCCGCCCTGAGGACGGGGTCAGGTGAGCGCGGGCTCCGCCTGGGGTACGTCGATGCCGTCGAGCATCGAGCCGTCGTGACGTGCGGCAGCGGACAGCATGTCGTTTTCGGCCTGCATCCGGATCAGTTCGGATTCCAGGTCCTGAACGCGCTGCTGAAGCCGTCGCATCTCGGAGAGGACTCGGGGGTCGGAGCCGCCGACGTAACCGAGAAGCGCCTTTGCCATGATGGATGGTCCTCCACAATGAGTGACCGACCGAAGCGGTTGGGTCGTGAGGGATTCGCACCCGCGGTGCTTGTCATTTATGGGGTTCTGAATGCCAAACAGCTAAGGTGCGCGGGGATTCCAGAGTCTCACCAAAAGTTTTGACGGTCAACACGATCACACCGCGTATCCACGGGCGCCCGAGAGTGCGCTGCCTCGAAGGCATGGCGCCGACTCTCCAGAAAGGTCCCGCCGGGTGTGGAGATCATCCGTACAGCGGCAGCCTCGCACGGGTCGGCCGAGTTGGCAACCACCAGGCGATATCTCCGGTCAGCAGGCACCGGAGGCGGGCCGCGAAGATCACCTTTTGCGATGGCGCGGAGGGATTCCGGGGATCGCTCAGCGGATCGCGAAGCCGTCGTAACCCCCGCGCGGGGTGTCCCATATCTCAGTGACACCGTCGACCCTGCCGGGCGTGTCCCCGGTCCGCAGCCATTCCAGCAGCTGCTCGCAATGGTCCTTGGGTCCTTCGGCGACGACCTGGACGCGTCCGTCCCCGAGATTCAGCGCGAATCCGGCGAGGCCGCCGATGCGCAGGGCGTTGGCGCGGGTGAACCAGCGGAACCCGACGCCTTGGACCTGACCCCGGACCCAGGCGGTCAGACGGACATCTTCGTTCATGTGTGCACGGTAACCGGCCAATTGCCCGCCGAGCACATCGCCTCCGAGGCCCATGGCGTACAGTCGCCCGGCAATCGCGTTCACCCTTATGGGTGAACCATGTTGACGCTGAGGACGGAAGGAAGTCAGCGGATGGGCCGCCATCGACGCTCTGCTCCCCACGCCCCGGAACCCGTGGGGGCGCCGCCTGTTGGAGCGCCGCACCCGGCCGAGCCCGTGGCGCAGTCGCGCGGCCACCGTGCGGCGCGCGGCCGTCGCGGCGCACCGGTGCGCACCGGGCTGCTCGGCGCCTCCGCCGCGGTCGCCATGGGCACCGTGGCGGTCGCCTCCGGGCTGCTCCCCGGGGGCGGCCCGTTCGATGTGAGCGGCGGCGACCGCGCCGAGCGGGTACGTGCCGACGCGCTGCCGGACACCGGGCCGCAGGGCACCGGGTCGGCGGCACCCGCCGAGCGCGCCACGGACCCCGCGAGCCGCGCCGGTACCCGTCCGGCCGCCCCCGGCACCGGCCGCCCGTCCTCCGCCGTCGCCCCGTCCGCGACCCCGTCGCCCGGCCGGTCCGCCTCCTCGGCGCCGGCCCGGGACAGCACGCCGCAGGCCGGACGGCACGGCGCGGACTCCGCGGGCACCGCCTCCGCGACGCCCGGGTCCACCGCATCCGCGAGCCCGAGGAAAGCACCGGCCGCCGGGACGTCCACGCAGGCGCAGGTGCTGTCCCTGGTCAATCAGGAGCGTGCCGACGCGGGCTGCTCCCCGGTCCGCGCGGACGGTGAACTGGCCTCTCTCGCGCAGGCGTTCAGCGACGACATGGCCGCGCGCGACTTCTTCGACCACACCGACCCGGACGGCGCGAGCCCGTGGGACCGCGCCCGCAAGGCCGGCATCTCCGACCTCGGCGGCGAGAACATCGCCCGCGGCCAGTCCGACGCCCGCGCGGTGATGAAGTCCTGGATGAACAGCCCGGGGCACCGCGCCAACATCCTCAACTGCGACTACCGGACCCTCGGCGTCGGCGTCCACACCGGCCCCGGCGGCCCCTGGTGGACGCAGGACTTCGGCTTCTGACCGGGCCGAACGGGATCCGGACCCGCCTCCTGGCGCCGCATCGGACAGGGCCAGACACGGCGGAAGTCACGGCCGCGGCGGCCGTTGGCAGCGGGGGCAGAAGTAGCTGGAGCGGTTCATCCAGGGGCGGCGGCGGATCGGGGTGCCGCAGCGGCGGCAGGGCTCGTCCTCACGGCCGTACGCGTCCAGGGAGCGCTCGAAGTAGCCCGATTCACCGTTGACGTTGACGTAGAGACTGTCGAAGCTCGTGCCGCCGACGTCGAGGGCGGCGGCCATCACCCCCCGTACGTGGCCGAGGAGTTCGGCGGCGCGGGGGCGGGTGAAGGGGGCGGTCGGCCGCTCGTAGTGCAGGCGCGAGCGCCACAGCGCCTCGTCGGCGTAGATGTTGCCCACACCGCTGATCAGCGTCTGGTCGAGCAGGGCGCGCTTGATGGTGGTGCGCTTGCGACGCAGCGCGTCGTGGAAGGCGTCGTCGTCGAAGGCCGGGTCGAGCGGGTCGCGGGCGATGTGTGCGATGGCGTCCGGGAGCTGGTCGGCGTCGCCGGGGACGGTGTCGTGCAGCGAGAGGCCGCCGAAGGTGCGCTGGTCGACGAAGCGGAGTTCGGTGCCGGCCGCCTCGTCGGGCACCGGGGTGTCCGTGTCGTCGAAGCGGATCCGGATGCGCAGGTGCTTCTCGTCGGGGGCGTCCTGCGGCTGGACCAGCAGCTGGCCGCTCATGCCGAGGTGGGCGAGGACGGCGAGGCCGTGGGTGACGGAGGTCGTGACCGTCGGCGCGATGCCCTCGGCGGCGGTCTGCGCGGCGGGGCCGCCGCCGGTCACCGGCAGCCAGAGGTACTTGCCGCGGCGGCGCGCGACGCCGATGCGCAGCCCACGGAGCCGGGCCGCGAAGTCGGCCGCGCCCGCGGTGTGCCGACGGATGGCGCGCGGATGCAGCACTTCGACGGTGCCGACGGTGCGGCCGCTGACCCAGCGCTCCAGTCCGCGGCGTACGACCTCGACCTCGGGCAACTCGGGCACAGGGGCTCCTCACGGTCCTCGGGAAAGACTTCTGACCCCGTCCGGAGCGGCGGTACCGCGCCGGACGGGGTCAGAAGAAAGGGGGTTCAGCCTGCCGACGACGCGGAGTCGCCGGAAGCCGGGGCCTCGTCGGCGGCGTCCGGCGACGGATCGCCGGCGGGAGCCGCTTCCTCGGCCTTGGCCGCCTCCTCCGCCGCGGCGTGAATGGCACGCCACGCGGACTCCGCCGCCTGCTGTTCGGCTTCCTTCTTGCTGCGGCCGGTGCCGGTGCCGTACGAGACACCACCGACGCGGGCAGCAGCAGTGAACGTCTTCTCGTGGTCGGGGCCGGTCTCACTGACCAGGTACTCCGGAACGCCGAGACCTTCGGTCGCGGTGAGCTCCTGGAGGCTCGTCTTCCAGTCGAGGCCGGCGCCCAGGCTGGAGGACTTCTCGATGAGCGGGTCGAAGAGCCGGTGCACCAGCTCGCCTGCCGCGTCGAGTCCCTGATCGAGATAGACCGCGCCGATCACCGCTTCGAGGGTGTCGGCGAGGATCGATGCCTTGTCCCTGCCGCCCGTACCTTCTTCGCCCCGTCCGAGGCGGATGAAGGCGCCGAGGTCGAGGCCGCGGCCCACCTCGGCGAGTGCACGCGAGTTGACCACCGCGGCCCGGAGCTTGGCCAACTGGCCTTCCGGGAGGTCGGGGTGGATGCGGTACAGCGTGTCCGTGACCACCAGGCCGAGCACCGAATCCCCGAGGAATTCGAGCCGCTCGTTGGTGGGCAGACCGCCGTTCTCGTATGCGTACGAGCGGTGCGTCAGCGCACGCACCAGAAGGGCGGACTCGAGGTGGTACCCGAGCCGCCCTTCCAGAAGCATGTGGGACGAGGCCGTGTCCGCCGGAGTCGGTTCATCCCGCTTATGGGACGACGAATGGGCGTCTTCCGCCTTTTTGGGGCTAGACACAGTGCCTGTCACCAGCCGCTCAGACCTCGAGGACCTGGCGCTTGTTGTAGGTGCCGCAGCTCGGGCACGCGATGTGCTGCTGCTTCGGCTCGTGGCAGCGCTCGCACGCCACCAGGGTGGGGACCGCAGCCTTCCACTGCGACCGGCGGTGGCGCGTGTTGCTGCGCGACATCTTCCGCTTCGGAACAGCCACGGCTACTTCTCCTGAGGTTCAACCCCGCCGACGCGGGGGTCATTGTCGATCTCGCCGTCCTGGTCGGTCCCGGCGAGTCCCTGCAGTGCCGCCCAACGAATGTCGACGGCATCGTGGTGGTGGTCCGGGTCGTCCGCGAGCCGCACTCCGCATTCGGAGCACAGACCCGGGCAGTCGTCCTGGCACACCGGCTGCAACGGCAGTGCGAGCACCACCGCGTCCCGCAGCACGGGTTCGAGGTCGAACATGTCGTCCTCAAGGGAGAGGGTGTCCTCCTCGTCCTCGGCGTCGTCGCCGGATTCCGCGGGGCGGGTCCGGGCGTCGGCGTCGGGGTAGGCGAACATCTCCTGGAAGTCCGCTTCGAGCTCTCGCTCCAGCGGCTCCAGACACCTTACGCACTCCCCCTTCACGGTTGCACGGGCGGTGCCTGTGACAAGCACCCCGTCCATGACCGATTCCTGGCGGAGTTCGATGACGACCGGGGCGCCCTCGGGCACTCCGATCACCTCGTTGCCGAGGTCCCTGGGGGCCTCGACGGTGCGGGAGAGCCGCTTGAGCGCGCCGGGACGACGCCCCAGCTCGCGTGTGTCGAACACAAGCGGGGAACGGTGGTCGAGGCGGGCGTTGATGGCTTCCTGCTTTCTGTACTGCGGAGGAGCCACCCGTCACCGGATCGGTGAGTGGGCAGCAGCAATCGCGGACGTACACGCGACCGAACAGCCAGGATACTGGAAGGGCCCCGATAGGCCCAATCCGCTCCCCTTCGGCCGTCCGGCCCGCTACTGGCGGCCCTCTTCGTACTGTCGCAGCTGGTCGAGGTTGATCATGCTGGTGTCGAAGAGGCTGGTCTCGTCCAGGGCGCCGGCCTGCGGGGCGTGCGCCTGCGCGGTGTGGTCCTGCTGGGGCTGCGGCGGGGCCTGCTGCGGGACGTAGCCGGCCTGGGGGTCGTAACCCTGCTGCTGGGGCTGCTGCCAGCCGTAGCCGTACGGGTCCTGCTGCTGGGCGTACTGCGCCTGCTGGTAGGCGTACGCCTCCTGCTGCTGGGCGTAGCCCTGGTCCTGGTAGTAGCCCTGCTGCGGCTGGAGCTGGGACGGGTACGGCTGCTGGGGCTGCTGTTCCTGCTGCGGCGCCTGGGGCGGGGCGGGTGCCTGCTGCGGCGCGTCCGCGGGCGCGATTCCGGCGAGCCCGGCGAGGTAGTCCGCATCGGCCTGGTGGCCCGCGGCCTGCGCCTCGTCCTGGGCCGCCAGGTGAGCGCCGAGTTCGTCGATCGCCCGTGCGCCCTGGAGCTTGTCGCGGCCGCGGCCGACCGCTTCGAGCGTCTTGGTCAGCACGGCCTGGAACGCGCCGAACTTGGCGTCCACATAGGCGTCGGCGCGCTGGGTGAGGGTCGCCGGGTCGGCGCTGCGCTCGGGCGCCTCGCTGTCCGCGTAGCCCTGTTCGTCGAGCCCGGGGCCCCTGCCGAGCAGCTTCTCGCGGCCGCGGTCGACGGATCCGATGGTCTTGGTGAGGACGACCTCGAAGTTGGCGAGCTTGCTGTCGACGTAGTCGTCGGCCTCGGCGCGGATCTCCTCGGCCTCCCTGCGGGCCTCGGACAGGATGCGGTCGGCCTCGTCCTGGGACTGCCGGGCGACCTCGGTGTCGGAGATCAGCGAGCCGCGGTGGGCGTGTGCGGACTCGATGATCCGCTCCGCCTCGGCGCGGGCCTCCTCGACCATCTGCTCCCGCCCGCCGAGCAACTCCTGCGCCTGCGCGAGCGATCCGGGCAGCGCGCCGCGCACCTCTTCCAGCAGGGCGAGCAACTCGGCGCGGTTGACCACGCAGGACGCCGACATGGGCACGGAACGGGCGCTGCCGATGGCCTCGACGATCTCGTCGAGCTTCTTCTGCACGTCCACCTTGGACTCGCCACTCTCTGAAGGGATGGAACGAGGGACGGGACGACTGTACGGCCACGGACCGCCGGTCCGACACCTACTGACGCCCCGTCAGCCCTTCGTCACGGCCGGTGCGGCGCGCGCCGCGGTCTCACTTCTGCCGGAGCCGCTCGGTCAGCGCTTCGAGAACGAACCCCGGAACGAGGTGGGCGACGTCGCCGCCCCAGGCCGCAACCTCCTTGACGAGGCTGGAGGAGAGGAAGCTGTAGGTGGGGTTGGTGGGGACGAACAGGGTCTCCACTCCGGAGAGCCCGTTGTTCATCTGGGCCATCTGCAGCTCGTAGTCGAAGTCGCTGACCGCGCGCAGCCCCTTGACGATCGCGGGGATGTCGCGCTGCTTGCAGAAGTCCACGAGCAGCCCGTGGAACGACTCGACCTCGACGTTGCCGTATTCGGCGGTGGCCCGGCGGATCAGCTCCATCCGCTCCTCGACCGTGAACAGCCCCTGCTTGGACTGGTTGATCATCACGGCGACGTGGACGACGTCGTACAGCTTGGAGGCACGGGCGATGATGTCCAGGTGCCCATTGGTGATGGGGTCGAAGGACCCCGGACAGACGGCGCGGCGCAACTCTGGTTCCTCGCTCTCCGATGCGTTCATGACACGCGTTCCGCCGTCTCGTCAGCGGACGCCGGAGCGGCGCGACCGTACCAAAGCGTCCCTTCGCCGTAGCGACGGGCCTTGATCGCTTCGAATCCGTCCGGCCAGGGGAACGCGCCGCCTCTGGTGCTCCGTTCCACGGTGACGAGTGCGTCGTCGACAAACCAGCCCTGACCACGGAGTGTGATCAGGATCTCGCACAGCTCGGCGTCGGTGACGGCGTACGGCGGGTCGAGGAAGGCGATGTCGTACGGGTCGCCGGGCGGCGGGGCCGCGGCGGTCTGTTCGGCCTTGCCGGAACGGACTTCGGCGCCCGGGAGGCCGACCGTGCGGACGTTCTCGCGAAGGGTGCGGACGGCGCGCGGGTCGGCCTCGACGAGCAGGACGTGCGCGGCACCGCGGGACAGTGCCTCCAGGCCGACGGCGCCGGAGCCACCGTAGAGGTCCAGTACCCGGGCGCCGGCCAGCGGGCCGTCCAGCGACTCCCAGGTGGAGAAGAGACCCTCGCGCGCGCGGTCGGAGGTCGGGCGGGTGCCGGTTCCTGGCGGTACGGCCAGGCGGCGGCCGCCGGCCGAGCCGGCGATCACGCGGGTCATGGGCCCGTCCTTACGTGGTGCGGGGGCGATGGTGGGGCGGCAGCCGGAGTGCGGCTCCGCTCCCCCACGATATTCCCGCCGGGCCCGCCGGGCTCCGCGGCCCTCACCCTCCGACCGCCCTCCCGGGCACTCAGCCCTTGTCGAGGTACTCCTCCCGCTCGGCGTCCAGCAGCGCGGACAGCGCGATCCGCAGTTCCGGATGGCCGTCCAGCGCGGGGTCGGCGGTGACGACGGCGGTGGCCTCCTCGCGGGCGGCCGCGATCACTTCCTCGTCGTCGATGACCGAGAGCATCCGCAGCGAGGAGCGGACGCCGGACTGGGCCTGCCCCAGGACGTCGCCCTCGCGGCGCTGTTCGAGGTCGATACGGGAGAGCTCGAAGCCGTCGAGGGTGCCGGCGACGGCGGCGAGCCGGGCGCGCGCCGGGCTCGCCTCGGGCATCTCGCTCACCAGCAGGCACAGTCCGGGCGCCGCGCCACGGCCGACCCGGCCGCGCAGCTGGTGCAGCTGGGAGACGCCGAAGCGGTCGGCGTCCATGATCACCATGGCGGTGGCGTTCGGGACGTTCACGCCGACCTCGATGACGGTGGTGGCGACCAGGACGTCCAGCGCGCCCGCGGCGAATCTGCGCATCACGTCGTCCTTGTCGTCGGGCGCCATCCGGCCGTGCAGCACCGCCACCCGCAGGCCGGCCAGCGGGCCCGCGGTGAGCTGCGCGGCGATGTCGAGCACCGCGAGCGGGGGACGCTTCTCCTCGCCGTCCGGCGGTGCATCCTCCTTGCCCGCCGCGCTCTTGGCGGCCTTCCCGCTGCCCTTGGCCGGCTCTTCCTCGTCACCGATGCGCGGGCACACGACGTAGCCCTGGTGCCCTGCCGCCACCTCTTCGCGGACCCGTTCCCAGGCCCGCGCGAGGAAGTGCGGCTTGTCCTTGGCGGGCACGACGTGGCTGGCGATCGGCGAGCGGCCCGCGGGGAGTTGGTCCAGGACGGAGGTCTCCAGATCGCCGAACACGGTCATGGCGACCGTGCGCGGGATGGGGGTCGCGGTCATCACCAGGAGGTGCGGCGTGCGCTTCTCCCCCTGGGAGTTGCCCTTGCCGCGCAGCGCGTCCCGCTGCTCCACGCCGAAGCGGTGCTGTTCGTCGACGACCACCAGGCCGAGGTCCTGGAACTGCACCTTGTCCTCGATCAGGGCGTGCGTCCCGATGACGATGCCGGCCTCGCCCGTGACGAGGTCGAGCAGGGCCTGGCGGCGGGCGGCCGTCCCCATGGAGCCGGTGAGCAGCACCACTTTGGTGCCGTGCTCGGCGCCGCCCAGCATGCCGCCTTCGGCCAGCTCCCCCATCATCTCGGTGATCGAGCGGTGGTGCTGCTGGGCGAGCACTTCGGTGGGCGCGAGCATCGCTGCCTGCCCGCCGCTGTCGACCACGCCGAGCATCGCGCGCAGCGCCACCATGGTCTTGCCCGAACCCACCTCGCCCTGGAGGAGGCGGTGCATCGGATGGTCGGTCGCCAGGTCGTCGAAGATCTCCCGGCTGACCTTCTGCTGGCCTTCGGTGAGGGTGAACGGCAGCTTGGCGTCGAACGCGTCGAGGATGCCGCCTTCGGTCAACGGGCGGGGCACGGCGGGGAGTTGGGTCTCGGCGAGGCGGCGTCTGGCCAGCGCGACCTGGAGGACGAACGCCTCGTCCCACTTCAGCCGGGCGCGCGCGCCCGCGATGTCGGCCTTGGTGCCGGGCCGGTGGATCTTGAGCAGCGCTTCGGGCAGCGGCACCAGTGCCCGGCCCTCGCGCAGCGCGTCGGGGAGCGGGTCGACGGCCTCCTGCGCGCTGGGCAGCACCGCGTCGACGGCCTTGGCGAGCTTCCAGGACGCCATCTGCTGGCAGGCCGGGTAGATCGGCATGAGCTGCCCGGCGAAGGCGTCGACGGCCTCGCTGCCCGCCTCCTGGTCGAGGAGTGCGTATTCGGGGTGGGCGAGCTGGAGTTTGCGGTTGAAGACCGAGACCTTGCCCGCGAACATCGCGCGGCGGCCGGGCACCAGTTCCTTGTGCGGTTTGTGGATGCCCTTTCCGAAGAAGACCAGTTGGAGCCGCCCGCTGCCGTCGGTCAGCGTGACTTCCAGGCGCCGGCCCCGGCCGCCGTTGAACGTCAGCACGCGGGCGTCGGACACCTGGGCGACGACCGTGACGTGTTCGTCCAGCGGGAGGTCGGCGAGGCGGGTCAGTTCGCCGCGTTCGGCATAGCGGCGGGGGTAGTGATGCAGGAGATCGCCGACGGTGTGCAGGCCGAGATGCTCGGCGAGCACCTTCGCGGTGGTGCCACCGAGGGATTTCTTCAGGGATTCGTCGAGCGCGGCCACGGGATCCATTGCACACCATGCCTCTGACAACGGACCACCTCGCCGCCGCCTCGCACGCCGCGGAATGCGGACGGAATGCCGGCGGAATACGCGGGAAATGCAGGCGGCGCGGAATGCCGGGAGCGTGCGCACGGCCTTCACCGCCGCCGTCCGACGGCGCCGTTCCCCGCCGCTATTCGACGCCGATGAGCAGCGGCGGCGCGTACCGGCCGCCCTCGTAGACGACGGTGTCCACGGCGAGAAAACGCTCGCGTACGTGGCGCTCAAGCCGCTCGGCGAGCCCGTCGGGAGCGTGTGCGCCGAGTACCAGGGTGACCATTTCGCCGCCCGCCGACAGCATCCGGTCGAGCACCGTGAGCGCGGTCCGCGTCAGGTCGTCGCCGATCACCGCCACGTCGCCGTCGATCAGGCCGAGGACATCGCCGGCCTGGCAGACGCCGGCCATCGTCCATGCCTGCCGCTCGGCGACGGCGAGTTCGGCGTAGCGGGTGGCGCCGGCGGCCGAGGTCATCGCCACGGCGTCCTCGTCGAAGCTGCGGTCCGGCTCGTGGACGGCGAGCGCCGCGATGCCCTGGACCGCGGAGCGGGTGGGGATGAGCGCGACCCGTACGCCCTCGGTGCGGGCCGCTTCGGCAGCGGCGGCAGCGGTGTGCCGCAGTTCGGGGTCGTTGGGCAGCAGCATCACCTCGCGGGCGTGCGCCTGGCGGATGGCCTGCACGAGTTCGCCCGATGCGGGCGGCTCCCCCGGGCGCACGGAGACGGCCCGCGCCCCGGCCTCCTCGCACAGTCCGGCGAGGCCCTCCCCCGACACCACGGCGACCACCGCGCGGGCCGCCATCGCGGGCGCGGCGGGCCGGGCGCCCCCGGTGCCGTCGAAGTGGGTGATGCGGATCCGGTACGGGCGGCCCGCATCGATGCCGGCCTCGACGGCGGCGCCCGCGTCGTCGACGTGGACGTGGACGTGCCACAGGCCGTCCCCGCCGACCACCACCAAGGAGTCGCCGAGCCCGTCGAGCCGGGCGCGCAGCCGGGCCACCTCGGCGTCGCCGGCCTCCAGGAGGTAGATCACTTCGAAGGCGGGCCCCGGTGCGTGCGCGTGCTCGGCGGTGGGGCAGCCGTCGGCCGCCGTGGCGGCGCCGGCCGCCTCGGGGAGCGGCGCGTCCGCCCGTACCACCACCGGCACGGCGGTCACCTCTCCGGACAGTGCGTCGGCGAGCGCGCCCAGGAGTGCGACCAGGCCGCAGCCGCCGGCGTCCACGACACCGGCCCTGCCCAGCACGGCGAGCTGCCCGGGGGTGGCCCGCAGCGCGGCGCGGGCGCCGTCGTGGGCGGCTCGCGCCACTGCGGCGACGTCCGGGGCGGCGTCCGCGGCCCGGTCGGCGGCGTCGGCAGCGGCGGTCGCGACGGTCAGCACGGTGCCCTCGACGGGGTGTGCGACGGCTTCGTACGTGGCGGCGGCGGCCCTGCGCAGCGCCCGGCGCAGGGTGGCGGGCGGGCAGCCACGGGCGGGGCTCGCGGGCTCGTCGGCGGCCAGCACTTCCGTCATGCCGCGCAGCAGCTGCGCGAGGATCGTGCCGGAGTTGCCGCGGGCTCCTATCAGGGCGCCGTGTGCCATGGCGCCGATGGCGTCGGCGAGGCAGGGCGCGGTGCCGGCCGAGCCGTGGCCGTCGAAGGCGGCCTCCACGGCGCGGGCCGCGGATTCGAGGGTCAGGTAGAGGTTGGTGCCGGTGTCGCCGTCCGCCACGGGGTACACGTTGATCGCGTCGATCCGTGCCCGCTCTCTGCCGAGCGCCTCCAGGGCCAGTCCGCACCAGGCGCGGACCGCGGCGGCGTCGAGCGGGTGCGGCACAGCGTCCTCCTGGGGCTTGGGCTGTCCCGCACAGTAGCCGCGGTCACACCGGGAGGCCGGGGCGGGGGCCGGGGCGACCGTGGTAGTTTCGTTCTACGGGAGCGGCCGTTGTATGCTGCTCCGGTTGCCCGATGAGAGTCGGGCCATTCCTCTCCTGGCGATGCCGGTCGGTCAATGCACTCGGCTCGTCGGGATTCACCGTAAGTGCATCTGAAGTCTTTGGAGTGACCCGTGGCTGCCAACTGCGACGTCTGCGGCAAGGGGCCGGGCTTCGGCAAGAGTGTCTCGCACTCGCACCGCCGTACCAACCGTCGTTGGAACCCCAACATCCAGACGGTTCGTGCAGTGGTCGAGCGTACGCCGAAGCGGCTCAACGTCTGCACCTCGTGCATCAAGGCCGGCAAGGTCTCGCGCTGACGTCTTAGCCGTAGCGCAGCCAAGCCGGTTGCTTGGCGAAAGCCGGTCCACCGAAAGGTGGACCGGCTTTCGCCTTTTCCGCATTCCTTCGGGGAGCCGAAAAGGGGCGGGCCCCGGTGATGTGAAAGCCGTCGCCGGGGCCCGCCCCTTGCCGTCGCGGCCTCAGCCGTCGCCGCGCAGCCGCCAGCCGTGGTCCACCGGCCCGATGCCGGCGCCGAGCCGGAAGCCTGCCGCGAGGGCGCCGGTGACGTAGTCCTTGGCGGCGGCGACCGCCTGCGGGACGGTGTCGCCGTGGGCGAGGCGGGCGGCGACGGCGCCGGCGAGGGTGCAGCCGGTGCCGTGCGTGTGCCGGTTGTCGTGCCGTGGGGCGCGCAGCCAGTGTTCCTCGCTGCCGTCGGTGAGCAGGTCGACGGCGCTGCCGCCCGCGTCGCCCGGATCCGTCGGCAGGTGGCCGCCCTTGATGAGTGCCCAGCGCGGGCCGAAGCCGAGGATCGCGTCGGCCGCCCGCCGCATGCCGGCTTCCTCCTGGACGCGGATGCCGGTGAGCTGGGCGACCTCGTCGAGGTTGGGGGTGGCGACGGTCGCGGTCGGCAGCAGCTTGGTGCGGACCGCGTCCAGGGCGGTGGCGGCGAGCAGCGCGTCGCCGTGCTTGGAGACGCCCACCGGGTCGACGACGACGGGCACATCGAGTTCGGCGAGCAGCCCGGCGACGGTCTCCACCAGTTCGGGCGAGGAGAGCATCCCGGTCTTCACGGCCTGCGTCCCGATGTCGTCGACGACGCTGCGGAACTGGGCCCGTACCGCCTCGGCCGGCAGCTCCCACGCGCCCTGCACGCCGAGCGAGTTCTGCGCGGTGACGGCGGTGACCACACTCATGCCGTGCGTGCCCAGCGCGAGCATCGTCTTCAGGTCGGCCTGGATGCCCGCGCCTCCTCCGGAGTCGGAGCCGGCGATGGTCAGCACACGTGGTGGGGTCTGCATACCGCCGAATCTACAAGCCTGTTGCGCGCGGGACGGGCCCGCCCCTGCGGCCTATTCGGCGTCGCCGTTGTCCCCGAAGTGGTCCCAGCCGGCCTTGGCCCAGGGCGCGCCGTCCACCGTCACCTGCGGCAGCGCGGAGGGGTGCAGCACCTCGCCGATGACCTTCCAGCGGGCGGGCAGCTTCACGTCGGCGGGGAAGGTGGCGACGATCGCGTGGTCCTCGCCGCCGTTGAGCACCCACTGCATGGGGTCGACGCCGACGGCCGTGCCGATGTCGGACATCTGCGAGGGGATGTCGATCTTCGCGGAGCGCAGGTCGATACGGACCTTGCTGGCCTCGGCGATGTGCCCGAGGTCGGCGACGAGGCCGTCGCTGACGTCGGTCATGGCGGTGGCGCCGAGCCCGGCGGCCGCGGGGCCCGCGTGGTACGGCGGTTCGGGGCGGCGGTGCGCCTCCACGAAGGCGCGCGGGGAACGGAAGCCGCGGGAGAGGACCGCGAACCCGGCGGCGGACCAGCCCAACCAGCCGGTCACCGCGACCACATCGCCGGGCTGGGCGCCCGCGCGGGTCACCGGTTCGGCGTTGCGCAGATCCCCGAGCGCGGTGACCGAGACGGTGATCGTGTCGCCGCGTACGACGTCGCCGCCGACCACCGCGGCGCCCGCGACCTGGCATTCGTCGCGCAGCCCGTCCATCAGCTCGGTGGCCCAGGTGGCGGGGAGTTCGGCGGGGACGACCAGGCCCAGCAGGATCGCGGTGGGCACCGCGCCCATGGCCGCGATGTCGGCGAGGTTCTGGGCGGCGGCCTTGCGGCCGACGTCGTACGCGGTGGACCAGTCACGGCGGAAGTGCCGGCCCTCCAGCAGGATGTCGGTGCTGGCCACGACCCTCCGGTCGGGCGCGGTGACCACGGCGGCGTCGTCGCCCGGTCCGATCCGTACCGCCGGAGTGGAGGTGAGCCGGGAGGTCAGCTCCCTGATCAGCCCGAATTCCCCCAGCTCGCCCACGGTGCCCTTCATGCTGTTGCCCTTCTCATGCGTACGGACGGTCCGTACTCCGCTGACGACTGCGCCGCACCTGCCGTGTTCACCGCGCGGGTCTCCCCGCTCCGCCCGGTGACGCGGTACCGTGGCGTCCCTTCTTCCCACATGATCCTCGTAGCCGCCCTGGAGGTGCCGTGGTACAGGCGTACATCCTGATCCAGACCGAGGTCGGCCAAGCTTCGGCGGTTGCCGACGTGATCGCGAAGATCCCCGGAGTGATCCAGGCCGAGGACGTGACCGGTCCCTACGACGTCATCGTGCGTGCACAGGCCGACACCGTCGACGAGCTGGGCCGCATGGTCGTGGCCAACGTGCAGCGGGTGGACGGCATCACGCGCACCCTGACCTGCCCGGTCGTCCATATCTAGCTCCCCCGTATGCTCGGCCGGGTGATCTCTTCGCGCCGCTGGTCCCTGGTTCTGCCCTCGCTCACCGTGCTGTGCTGCGCGGTGGGCTGTTCCGCTGCGGCCGAGGTCACACCTCCCACGCCCGAAGGCGCGTCCGTCCGGCACTGCCGGGCCCTCCACAAGGAGTTGCCGCAGACCATCGACGGGCTGACGCGGACGAGCGCAGAGCCCGAGTCGGACTTCACTGCCGCATGGGGCGATCCTGCCGTGCAACTGCGCTGCGGGGTGCCGAAGCCCAATGCCTTGACGCCCGGGAGTGAACATTACAACCCCGACTCCACTGCCGCGGAAGTCAACGGCGTCAAATGGTTTTTCGAGAAGCAGGACGACGGGTACCGCTTCACGACGGTGCTGCGGAAGACCTACGTCGAGGTGGACGTTCCCGGGAAGTACGCCCCCGAGGTCAACGTGCTCACCGATCTCGCCGCGGCGGTGAAGAAGACCGTCCCCGAAGGGGTCTGAGCCGGGCCCCCGTCCTCGGGGCCCGGCGTCGGACCGGCGGTTTCAGCGCAGGCCGGTGGAGCGGCGCAGTGCCGCCTGGAGCAGCCGGTCGATCAGCTCGGCGTAGTCCACTCCGCTCTCCTGCCACATCCGCGGGTACATCGAGATGGGCGTGAAGCCGGGCAGCGTGTTGATCTCGTTGATCACGAACTCGCCGTTGTCCTGCAGGAAGAAGTCCGCACGGACCAGGCCCTCGCAGGACGCCGCTTCGAACGCCGCGACGGCCAGCTCCTGGACCTCGGCGGTCTCATCGGCGCTCAGCGGCGCCGGCACGAGACCGGCGGCCGAGTCGATGTACTTCGCCTCGAAGTCGTAGAAGTCGTGCGCGGTGACCGGCGGGATCTCGGCCGGCACGCTGGCCCGCGGCCCGTCATCGAACTCCAGGACCCCGCACTCGATCTCGCGGCCGCGCAGCAGCGACTCGACCAGGATCTTGGGGTCGTGGCGGCGCGCCTCCTCGATCGCCTCGTCCAGGCCGTCGAGACCGTCGACCTTGGTGATGCCCATCGATGAGCCGGCGCGGGCGGGCTTCACGAACAGCGGCCAGCCGTGCTCGGCGGCGAAGTCCACGATCTTCTTGCGGGCCACCGCGGGATTCTGCTCCCACTCCCGCGGGCGGATGACCTCGTACGGGCCGACCGGCAGCCCGAAGGAGGTGAACACCCGCTTCATGTAGTCCTTGTCCTGGCCGACGGCCGAGGCGAGCACGCCCGAGCCGACGTAGGGGACGCCGGACAGCTCCAGCAGGCCCTGGAGCGTGCCGTCCTCGCCGTACGGGCCGTGCAGGACGGGGAAGACGACGTCGACCTCGCCGAGCGCCTTGGGCACCGAGCCGGGTTCGCTGTAGACGATTTCGCGGTTGGTCGGGTCGACCGGCAGCACGACGCCGCCTTCGGTGGACTCGGCGAGTTCGGCGACGCTCGGCAGCTTCCGGTCCGCGATGGCCATCCGCTCGGGGTCGTCGGCGGTCAGCGCCCAGCGGCCGTCGACGGTGATGCCGATGGGCAGCACGTCGTACTTCTCACGGTCGATGGCGCGCAGGACGGCTCCCGCGGTGACCACGGAGATGGCGTGCTCGGAGCTGCGGCCGCCGAACACGACGGCGACACGGGGCTTGTGGGGAGGGGTCTGGCTGCTCATATCGGGTTGAGGGTACCTGCTGGCAGTCAGGGAGTCAGCGCTGCGGCGGCCGTTGGTGGCACCGTGTCCGCCCGCCGGCCGGGGCCCGGTGTCCGGGCCGCCCGCCGGGCCGGGTGAGCGCGGTGCGCCGTCAGTGCCGCTCGGGCTTGGCGCTGCGCGACATCAGATCCTTGAGGGCGACCAGCGGCGGCTTGCCCTCGTGCACGATGTCGACGACCGTGTCGGTCAGCGGCATCTCGACGCCGTGCCTGCGGGCCAGATCCTGCACGGATTCACAGGACTTGACGCCTTCGGCGGTCTGCTTGGTGACCGCGATGGTCTCCGCCAGCGACATACCGCGGCCGAGGTTGCGGCCGAAGGTGTTGTTGCGCGACAGCGGCGACGAGCAGGTGGCGACGAGGTCGCCCATGCCGGCGAGCCCGGCGAAGGTGTGCGCGTCGGCTCCCATGGCGAGGCCGAGCCGGGTGGTCTCCGCGAGGCCGCGGGTGATCAGCGAAGCCTTGGCGTTGTCGCCGAGCCCCATTCCTGCCGCGATGCCGACGGCGAGCGCGATGACGTTCTTGACGGCGCCGCCCAGTTCACAGCCGATCACGTCGGTGTTGGTGTACGGGCGGAAGTACGGGGTGTGGCAGGCGGTCTGGAGCCGGCGGGCGACCGCTTCGTCGGCGCAGGCGACGACGGCAGCGGCGGGCTGCCGGGCGGCGATCTCCTTGGCGAGGTTGGGACCTGTGAGCACCGCGACGCGCTCCGCCGGGGCCTTGGCGACCTCCTCGATGACCTCGCTCATCCGCTTGGCCGTGCCCAGTTCGACGCCCTTCATCAGGGAGACCAGAACCGTGTCGGCGGGCAGCAACGGCGCCCAGTCGGCGAGGTTGGCGCGCAGCGTCTGGGAGGGAATGGCGAGGACGGTGAAGTCCGCGCCCGCGGCCGCTTCCGCCGGATCGGTGGTGGCCCGTACGGATGCGGGCAGCTCGACCCCCGGCAGGTAGTCGGGGTTCGTCCGGCCGTTGTTGACGGCGTCGACGATGCCGGGGCGGCGTCCCCACAAGGTCACCTCGCAGCCCGCGTCGGCGAGCACCATCGCGAATGCGGTGCCCCAGGACCCCGTGCCAAAGACGGCGCAGCGCGTCACTTGCCTTCATCCTCCTGTGCCTGCTGGGTGCTTCGGGTCGGCTGCGGTGCGGCGGCCGGTTCCGTGGCGGCCGTCGCCGCCGCCTTCTCGGCCTTCGCGGCCTCGCGGGCGGCGCGGCGCTCGCGGGCGATGGTCTTGCGGTGGTCGTACGGTTCGGCGGGCACGTCCTCGCCGCGAACCTCCGCCAGTTGCACGGTGATCGCGGCCATGATCACGTCGGTGACCTCGCGCAGCACCTCGGCCGTCGGCTCCTTGCCGTAGTACGCGCTCAGGTCGACCGGCGGCCCCGCCTGCACCCGCAGCGTCTTGCGCGGCAGGAGGCGGAGCTTCTTCTCCTTGGCGTACGGCGGCATCGCGTCGTTGGCGCCCCACTGTGCGACGGGAATCACCGGCGCCTTGGTGAGCAACGCCACTCGCGCGGCACCGGTTTTGCCCTGCATCGGCCACATCGCGGGGTCGCGGGTCAGGGTGCCCTCGGGATAGAAGGCGACGCATTCGCCCTTCTCGATGGCGGCGACCGCGGCGCGGAAGGCGGTGGCGGCGTCGGTGGTTTCGCGGTAGACGGGGATCTGTCCGGTGCCGCGCATCATCAGGCCGACAAAGCCGCTGCGAAAGAGCCCCGCCTTGGCCAGGAATCGGGGAACCCGCCCGGTGTTGTACTGATAGTGCGCATACGACAGCGGATCAAGATACGAGTTGTGGTTGACCGCGGTGATAAATCCGCCGTCGGCCGGAATGTTCTCCATTCCGTGCCAGTCCCGCTTGAACAGAACCAAGAGCGGCGGTTTGCAGATGACCGCGGCCAAGCGGTACCAGAAGCCGATTCTGCGGCGGGACACTGGGACACCCTCCTTGTGGGGACCTGCTGAGCTGCTGCGAGCCGGCAGCCGCACAAGTGTCGCCCCAGGTACCCGCTATGTCGAGAACACCGTAACCCCGCGGCTCCCGGAGAGCTGCGGCAGCAGGGGAAAATGAAGCCGATGCGAAGAGACGGAGCGGATGTGGTCTGGAGCCTGGTCGTGCCACTGAAACCGCTGGTGCGGGCCAAGAGCAGGCTTTCCCGGGCCGCCGGTGAGGAGTTCCGGCCGCGGTTGGCGCTCGCTTTCGCACTGGACACCGTGACCGCCGCGCTGGCCTGCGCGGACGTCGCGGATGTGGCGGTTGTCACGGACGATCCGCTGGCCGCTGAGCGGCTGGCGGCGCTCGGGGCGCGCATCGTGCCGGACGCACCGGGCCGCGGGCTCAACGCCGCGCTGGCCCATGGCGCGAGTGCGGTGAGGGCCCGCCGCCCGGACGCCGCGGTCGCCGCCCTGAACGCGGATCTCCCGGCACTGCGGACCGCCGAACTGGAACGGGTACTCCGTTACGCCGCGCTATTTCCCCGCGCATTTCTCACCGATGCCGCGGATATCGGCACCACACTTCTCACCGCGAGTTCCGGCGTGGAATTGGCACCGGCATTCGGTGGCTGCTCACGGGCGCGTCATCTCGCGTCGGGTGCGCGCGAGATCATTGCGGCGGGCGCCGATTCGGTCCGCAGGGACGTGGACACCGGCGAGGATCTGCGGGCGGCGCTGGCGCTCGGCGTGGGGGCGCACACCGCATTGCTGGCCGGTGCCGGAGGGAGTGCCGGGGACGTGGGCCGCAGCGGGCTGTGTGTCCGTCTCAGAGCGTCTGAAGGGTGACGAGCACGATCCGGCGGGCCTCGCCCTCGCCGGTGACCTCGATCCGTACCCGCTGACCGGGGCGCAACAGGCGCAGTCCGCCCGCGTCGAAGGCGGCGGCGTCGAAGGGGACCGGGGTGCCGTCGTCCAGCAGCACGCTGCCGGAGCGGGAGGCGGAGTCGTAGGTGTACGCGGTGGCCTGCATGGGACAGAGCCTAAAGCAGCGCGCTCCGGGGCCGGCCGGCCGCCCGAAAGGTGGTGCGGTCCGCGGCGAACCGTCCCCGAAACGCGCCGCGGGCCGGGCTCCCCGAAGGGAGACCGGCCCGACGCGAGGCGTCGCCGCTGCTGGAATTACCGCTTGCGGGCGGTGGTCTTCTTGGCGGTGGTCTTGCGCGCCGTGGCCTTCTTGGCCGGAGCCTTCTTCGCCGTCGCCTTCTTGGCGGGGGCGGTCTTCTTGACGGTGGCCTTCTTGGCGGTGGCCGTGGCCTTCTTCGCCGGCGCCGCCTTCTTGGCGGTGGTGGCCTTCTTCGCCGCCGCCTTCTTGGCCGTGGCGGTGGCGGCCGCCTTCTTCGCCGGCGCCGCCTTCTTGGCGGTGGTCTTCTTCGCCGTCGCCTTCTTGGCGGTGGCCGTGGTCTTCTTCGCCGCGGCCTTCTTGGCGGTGGTGGCCTTCTTCGCGGCGGCCTTCTTCACCGTCGTACGGGTGGAAGTACCGCCCGAAAGGCTGCCCTTGGGGGCCTTCTTGACGGCCACGTCGTTCTTCGGGAGCTTCTTGGAGCCGCTCACCAGGTCCTTGAAGCCCTGGCCCGCGCGGAAACGCGGCACGGAGGTCTTCTTGACCCGCACCCGCTCACCGGTCTGCGGGTTGCGGGCGTAGCGGGCCGGGCGGTCGACCTTTTCGAACGAGCCGAATCCGGTGACCGAAACGCGGTCGCCGGAGACAACTGCACGGACGACTGCGTCCAGTACGGCGTCCACCGCGTCCGCGGCGTTCTGGCGGCCGCCGAGCTTGTCGGCAATGGCTTCTACGAGCTGCGCCTTGTTCACGTCTTCCCCTTCGGAGACATTGCTGGAACGAAAGATTCCAAGCTTTTTCGCACGTTAGGCAGATATATACCGCAAATCAAACACGAAACGGGCTAATCACCCTTGTGCCGCAACGAACTCGAACCTCACGTACTTCCGTCGGTGTGCACGTCTTCGGGATAACGACCTTCATCGAGGTCGGCCATGAACCACTCCAGACGCCTTGCCGCGTCCGCAAGATCGTGTTTTGCCGCGGACGTGATGACGAGCAGCTTCCGGGTCAGCGCCATCCGTACGCCCTCCGGGACTTGCAGTGTCCGCACTCTTGCGTGTGCGTCCTTGAGCCGGTCGGCGACGTGACCGTAGAGCTTGAGTTGGCCGTCGCGTTCCATGCGCTAATTGTGCCATCTGCGGCGAGTTGTCGCTTCACGGGGCCTCAACAGCGGCCTCGACAAGCCGATGCGCCCCCTGCCAACTTCACAGGGGGCGCATCGTACGCAATATGTCTTTGAGCCAAAAGCCCGAGGTCAGACCTCCACTGTACGCGGTTTGAACGACGGCCTGTTCGCCTCGTACCCCACGATGGAGGACTCCTCCCGAAGAGTGAGGCTGATGTCGTCCAGCCCTTCCAGCAGCCGCCAGCGGGCGTTCTCGTCCAACTCGAAGTCCGCGGTGATGCCCTCGGCCCGTACCTGCCTGCCCACCAGGTCGACCGTCACCTCGGCGGTCGGGTCGGTCTCGGCGAGCTTCTGCAGCCGGTCGACGGTCTCCTGCGGCAGGACCACCGTCAGCAGCCCGTTCTTGAGGGAGTTGCCGCGGAAGATGTCCGCGAACCGCGAGGAGATGACGGCCTTGAAGCCGTAGTTCTGGAGCGCCCAGACGGCGTGCTCGCGCGAGGAGCCGGTGCCGAAGTCGGGGCCCGCGACCAGGACCGTGGCGCCCTTGTACACCTCCTGGTTGAGGACGAAGGCGGGGTCCTTGCGCCACGCCTCGAACAGCCCGTCCTCGAAGCCGTCGCGGGTGACCTTCTTCAGCCAGTGCGCCGGGATGATCTGGTCGGTGTCGACGTTGCTGCGGCGCAGCGGAACGGCCCGGCCGGTGTGGGTGGTGAAAGCTTCCATGGTTATCGGGCTCCCGCGGGCGTACGAACATCGGCGTCGGACAGGTCGGCCGGTGAGGCCAGATGGCCGAGAACCGCTGTTGCGGCGGCAACCTGGGGCGAGACCAGGTGCGTACGACCTCCCTTGCCCTGCCGGCCCTCGAAGTTGCGGTTGGAGGTGGACGCGGAGCGCTCGCCCGGCGCCAGCTGGTCGGGGTTCATGCCCAGGCACATCGAACAGCCCGCGTGCCGCCACTCGGCGCCGGCCGCGGTGAACACCTTGTCCAGACCCTCGGCCACAGCCTCCAGCGACACCCTGACCGAGCCGGGAACGACCAGCATCCGTACGCCGTCGGCGACCTTGCGGCCCTCCAGGGTCGCGGCCGCCGAGCGCAGGTCCTCGATACGGCCGTTGGTGCACGAACCTACGAAGACGGTGTCCACGGCGATCTCGCGCAGCGGCTGACCTGCCGTCAACCCCATGTATTCCAGGGCCTTTTCGGCGGCGAAGCGCTCCGAGACGTCCTCGTACGAAGCGGGGTCGGGGACGCTGGAGGAAAGCGGCGCGCCCTGGCCGGGGTTGGTGCCCCAGGTGACGAACGGCGCCAGTTCGGAGGCGTCGATGACGACCTCGGCGTCGAAGACCGCGTCGTCGTCGGTGCGCAGCGTCTTCCAGTACGCGACGGCCGCGTCCCAGTCCGCGCCGTCGGCAGGGGCGTGGTCGCGCCCGCGCAGGTAGTCGAAGGTGGTCGCGTCGGGGGCGATCATGCCCGCCCGCGCACCGGCCTCGATCGACATGTTGCAGATGGTCATCCGGGCTTCCATCGACAGCTTCTCGATGGCGGAGCCGCGGTACTCCAGGACGTAGCCCTGGCCGCCGCCGGTGCCGATCCTGGCGATGATCGCCAGGATCAGGTCCTTGGCGGTGACGCCGTCGGGCAGCTCGCCCTCGACGGTGATCGCCATGGTCTTGAACGGGGCCAGCGGCAGCGTCTGGGTGGCCAGGACGTGCTCGACCTGGCTGGTGCCGATGCCGAACGCCAGGGCGCCGAAGGCTCCGTGGGTGGAGGTGTGGCTGTCACCGCAGACCACGGTGGTGCCGGGCTGGGTCAGTCCCAACTGCGGTCCCACGACGTGGACAACGCCCTGCTCGACGTCGCCCAGCGGGTGCAGTCTGACGCCGAACTCCGCGCAGTTCTTGCGCAGCGTCTCCAGCTGGGTGCGCGAGACCGGGTCGGCGATCGGCTTGTCGATGTCGAGGGTCGGGGTGTTGTGATCCTCGGTGGCGATGGTCAGGTCCGTGCGTCGCACCTGGCGGCCGGCCTTGCGCAGGCCGTCGAACGCCTGCGGGCTGGTGACCTCGTGCAGCAGGTGCAGATCGATGAAGAGGAGGTCGGGCTCGCCTTCCGCGCGCCGGACGACGTGGTCGTCCCAGACCTTCTCCGCGAGTGTCCGTCCCATCGCTTTCCCTCCGGCCGGCCGCATTGCCGGCCCAACTCGAACTGGTGCGAGACCCCGCACCCCCGTGCCGGGCCGCTCGCCGGACCCTGGTCGAGGGCCGCATCTACAGATTGACGACTTCGCAGGAAAATTGAACTTGCGTTTCACACTGTGAGACGCGAGTATCGTTGCATGGACAACTCTAGCGGCGTCGGCGTTCTCGACAAGGCGGCTCTCGTATTGAGCGCTCTGGAGTCCGGTCCGGCCACCCTCGCCGGGCTGGTCGCGGCGACAGGGCTTGCACGACCCACGGCACACCGGCTCGCCGTGGCCCTGGAGCACCACCGGATGGTGGCGAGGGACATGCAGGGCCGGTTCATCCTCGGCCCACGGCTGTCCGAACTGGCCGCGGCGGCCGGCGAGGACCGCCTCCTGGCCACGGCCGGACCGGTGCTCACGCATCTGCGCGACGTGACGGGCGAGAGCGCCCAGCTCTACCGGCGACAGGGCGAGATGCGGATCTGCGTGGCGGCGGCGGAACGGCTGTCCGGACTGCGGGACACCGTCCCGGTCGGCTCCACGCTCCCCATGAAGGCCGGTTCCGCGGCCCAGATCCTGATGGCCTGGGAGGAGCCGGAGCGGCTGCACCGCGGCCTCCAGGGCGCCCGCTTCACCGCCACCGCGCTCTCCGGCGTACGGCGTCGCGGCTGGGCCCAGTCGATCGGCGAGCGGGAACCGGGCGTGGCATCCGTCTCCGCGCCCGTACGGGGCCCTTCCAACCGCGTGGTGGCCTCCGTGTCCGTCTCCGGCCCGATCGAGCGGCTGACCCGCCACCCGGGCCGGATGCACGCCCAGGCGGTCATCGACGCGGCCGCCCGCCTCTCCGAGGGCCTGCGCCGCACCGGCTGAGCCCCGCACACGTACGACCGGGCCGTGGCCCGCGGATCCGCAGTGG
>NZ_JAJCXB010000045.1 GCF_020564935.1 Streptomyces pinistramenti | reverse complement strand
ACATGGAACGGGACACGGGTCACCCCTGTGGGTGACTGCACTCTCGACAACAGCCACCGGACGTGAGATTCGATGCAGCCCCACTCAGATCAGTGAGACTCGTCCAAGCTCAGCGAGACGGGACAGAAATCCTCGGCGAATGAATGAACAGGCCGGCCGACCGGTCTCAGGTCCGTGGCCGATCGACCACGGCGCGGCCTCCAGCCGTGAGATTCGGCCAGGCAGTGCGAGATCCCGCAATCGTCCGCGGCCTCCGTGGCAGTTCTGTTCGTTCTCATCGAAGTCAGTCGCGTCTCGCTCAACCCAGTCGGCGTGGAGCGTCAGAGATGCTGTCCCCAATGGTCTGGCCTGCTGTGGTGTGGAAAACCCCGAACCCGCCCTCACCGCTCCGGATCTGCACGTGGTGATGTGCTGTGCGATATGCACTGTTACCTGTACGCGGTGCTGAGCTGCACTGTTGATGGGGAGTCGAACCCCCGCGTTGCTCTTCACGCGCCAGGAGTGGGTCGGAAAGCCGCCGGCCCTCGGTGTGTGCACGCCTCCGAAGGGGCTACCTGCTCCACATCGTCACACCCCGCCGGACTGCTCAGTCCAGCAGATCCGCCTCCCAGTTCATTCGCTGGATACGTACGTCGATCTCACGGATCTCCCGCGCGAGTGCATCCGCCTGACCACGTAGTTCCGCGACCGGAAGGGCGGAGAGCGTCATCAGCTCGGATCGAAGCTGCCGTCCGTATCCTCGCTCGCCCGTACCCGCTGCCGCATCCGCCGCCGCGGTGACCACCGAGTGGCGCAGCCGCAGCACGTCGCGGCGCGCGAGCGCGTCGGTGAGCGTGCCGTCCTGCGCCATGTCCACTGCGGCGTTGGTCCGGTTGATCCGCCGGATCAGCGTCTCCAGGGTGCCCATCACCTCACTGGCCTCGGCCAGCAACTGAGCCGCATCCTCGGCGGGCGTTTCGCCCTCCTGATACCGCGCACTGCTGACAACTCGCGCTCGCAGCTGTTCTACACGCCGCGCCGCCTCTGCACGTTCTGCCAGCGCCTCAGCAAGCTTCACTGCCTCCACCTCCCGTCTGTCGCGAGTTTCGCACGAGCATACGGACGTGAACTGGCCCAAGCACACCAGATTTTCGATCCGCCGGAGTCCAGACCGGCCACTGGAACCGACGGCCTCCCGCGGCCGGTTCGCCGTCGAGCAGTGCAACACCGTGGCATGACCAGGTTCACTGAGACGCAAGGCGAAACGGCTGAGTTCGCTGAGTAAACGCCTCAATTCGATGAGAGCGGTCCAGTTCGCCTGGGGCAGCCAGGGAAGATCATGGAAGGGCTGACCAACCGTTCCAGGGGCATGGCAACGTAGGCGTCTTCCGCTGAAATGCCTGTTCAGAGAGGTGATGCCTGTGACCGTGGAGGTTTCCATCTCCGGCTTCGCCACGACCGTCGAGGCCCTGCGGCTGCACTCCTGGAAGCTGGGCCCCGGTCGGCCGACGCTGGTCACCGACCAGTTCACGGATGCCGACTTCAAGCGTGTCGTGGACGACCGCGCCGATGTCCACATCAACTCCCGTGACGGCCGCTTCCATCTCGGCTGGTTCCCGTCGGGTCGGCCCGACGCCGACGGCGAGGGATGGAAGCTCGTGGTCACCGGCATCGCGCAAGTCCCCGGCTACAGCGGTACGTTCGACACCGAGGCCCCGGCCGGGATCGCCGCCGTCGCCCGCGTTCTGGCGACCTCCCGCCCCCTGCGAGCGCTCCGCGTCCCGCGCCCTTCCCTCGCGGCGTTTCAGTGCCGGGTGGGCGCGCTGCTCTGCCTCCTGACGAACCGTGCCATGGCGGCCCTGCCCTGCTGTGGGCGCCTCGGGGCCGCGCGAACCTGGTCACGGGGCACCGACGCGATGCGGCGACCGGCAGGGCGCTGTGCGGACAGCACCTCGCCGGGCCCAACCCGGGCGCCCAGGAGTGCGTCCCGTGCCGACGGCACCGGGAGGAGACCGAGACTGCCCGCCTGATGTGCACCCTGCCCGCGATGCGGAAGGCCGCGGACAGCTGGGACCAGCGCCCGCTCGACGTCTACGGCGACCGGGCCGGCGCCCTGTGCCCCGGCGATGCCTACACCCGGCCCGACTGCGCCGACAGGCACCATGTCGCCACCGTCGCCGAGCGCGGCCGGGGCAGCCACACCGACCTCCTCGTCCACCTCCCCGGCGAGGACCGCCCAGATGAGTGTCAGGTGGTCGGCCTCTGCACGGAGGTCGGCTTGGTGGTGAGCAGCGCGGTGATCTCTTCGGCGAGGTGCGGGCCGAGCTCGCCCCAGCCGTCCTTGTAGCCGTAGACGCCGGCCAGGGTGCGGGCGTCGTAGTCGCCGTTCATGATCTCGATGTCGGTGGGTGTGATGAGCGCCGGGTGGGCGACGCCGACGGCCGCCGAGACCTTCATCAGCTCCTTGCGCAGGGTGCGCAGGTAGACGGCGGCCCGGGTGGCCTTCGAGGTCGGGTCGAGGCCGCGGGCGAGTCGCGGGTTCTGGGTGGCGATGCCGGTGGGGCACTTGTCGGTGTGGCACTTCTGCGACTGGATGCAGCCGATCGACAGCATCGCCTCACGAGCCACGTTGATCATGTCGGCACCCAGAGCGAAGGCGACCGCGGCGTTCTCGGGCAGGCCGAGCTTGCCGGAGGCGATGAAGGTCAGGTCGTCGGTCAGCCCCAGCTCGGCGAAGGTGCCGTAGACCCGGGAGAACCCCATCCGGAAGGGCAGCGACACCGAGTCGGTGAAGGTCAGCGGCGCCGCCCCGGTGCCGCCCTCGCCGCCGTCGATGGTCACGAAGTCGACACCACGGTCACCACGCGCCATCAGCGTGGCCAGCTCCTGCCAGAAGCCCATCTCTCCCACCGCGCTCTTGACCCCGACCGGCAGACCGGTCTCGGTGGCGAGCAGTTCGACGAAGTCGAGCATCGAGTCGACGTCGCTGAACGCGGTGTGCCGCGACGGGGAGGCGCAGTCCTTGCCGAGCGGGATGCCGCGGATCTCGGCGATCTCCGGGGTCACCTTCGTGCCCGGCAGCATCCCGCCCAGCCCTGGCTTGGCGCCTTGGGAGAGCTTGATCTCTATCGCCCTGACCGGGGCTCCGGCGATCACGTCCTTGAGCTTGTCGAGGTTGAAGCTGCCGTCCTCGTTGCGGCAGCCGAAGTACGCCGTACCGATCTGAAGGACGAGGTCGCCGCCGTTGCGGTGGTACGGCGAGAGGCCGCCCTCTCCCGTGTTCTGCATCGTGCCTGCCAGCGCCGCCCCTTTGTTGAGCGCCGTGATCGCCGCGCCGGAGAGCGATCCGAAGCTCATCGCCGAGATGTTCACCACGCTCGCCGGTCGGAATGCCTTGGCGCGTCCGCGCGGCCCGCCCAGCACCTTGGCCGAGGGCAGCGGGGCCTGCGGGTCGTGCACGTCGGGCAGTGTGCCCGCGAACGTGCGCTGCTTCAGGTATGCGTGCCCCTGCATGTGCTCAACGTCGTTGTCGGTTCCGAACCCGAAGTAGTTGTTCTCCTCCTTCGCCGACGCATAGATCCAGGTGCGCTGGTCACGACTGAACGGGCGCTCCTCGTCGTTGGAGGTCACTATGTACTGCCGCAGCTCCGGCCCGATCGTCTCCAACAGGTACCGGGCGTGCCCGATCACCGGGAAGTTCCGAAGCAATGCGTGCTTCTTCTGGACAAGGTCACGGGCGGCCACCAGCGCCAATGCTGTTGCGGTGGCCGCGGCGATGCTCCGGGCGCGCATGAACGTTCCTCTCCTCGTGCTCGACTCCATCGCCATGCGGTGGAAGTCGCCGTGTCGTGTCGGGCGTTGGGCGGCGGACACGACCAAGCGGACGTCAACGCCCGCCGGAGAACGCGAAATAATACTAGAGGCCCGCGTGGACAGGCGTGGGGCCAGGGTCGTCGGGTGGGGCGGTCGTCCTGAACCGGCCACCACACGCTTGCCCCGGGCGGAGCAGGGAAGCAGCCGGGTCCGGCAGGCCACTCTGCCGCGCGGCACGCCCAGCCCGGCGCGGAAACCGCATGAGGAAAATCCTCCGCCGCAGGCACAAGCTCGTGGCTGCCGCCCTGGCAGCAGCTGTCACGCTCGGCGCCACTGGCGCCGGCCTTGCGATCGAGGCGCGGCTCCTGCGGGGTGAGTCGGGGCGTTGGTCCGTGACTGGTCCGGGAGCGCTGGTCAGGAGCGGGACAGCGGTGGTGGAAATTGGGAGGTGAAGCGTAAAACGGGCTCTGCTCTCAGTGGGTCGGTCGGAAGGCGCCTGACCAGCAAAACCCCAGGTCAGGCGCCTTTCCGCAGCCCCCTAGAAGAATCCCAGCTTCTTCGCTGAATACGACACCAGCAGGTTCTTCGTCTGCTGGTAATGGTCCAGCATCATCTTGTGGTTCTCCCTGCCGATTCCGGACTGCTTGTAGCCGCCGAATGCCGCGTGGGCGGGGTAGGCGTGGTAGCAGTTGGTCCATACCCGGCCGGCCTGGATGGCGCGGCCCGCTCGGTAGGCGGTGGAGCCGTCCCTGGTCCATACGCCGGCGCCGAGTCCGTAGAGCGTGTCGTTGGCGATGCCGATGGCGTCGTCGAAGTCGCTGAACGGGGCCACGGCGACCACCGGGCCGAAGATCTCCTCCTGGAAGATCCGCATGTCGTTGGTGCCTTCGAAGATTGTCGGGCGGACGTAGTAACCGCCCGCCAACTCGCCGCCGAGGTCGGCCCGTTCGCCGCCGGTCAGGACGCGGGCCCCTTCCTTCCGGCCGATGTCCAGGTAGGAAAGGATCTTCTCCAGTTGGTCGTTGGACGCCTGCGCGCCGATCATGGTGTCGGTGTCCAGCGGGTGCCCCTGGACGATTTTCTCCGTGCGGGCCGTGCCCGCCGCGAGGAAGTCCGCGTAGTGTCCGCGCTGGATCAGGGCGCGGGACGGACAGGTGCACACCTCGCCCTGGTTGAGGGCGAACATGGTGAAGCCTTCGAGCGCCTTGTCGAGGAAGTCGTCCGCGGCCGACGAGACGTCGTCGAAGAAGATGTTCGGGCTCTTGCCGCCGAGTTCGAGGGTCACCGGGCGCAGGTTCTCCGACGCGTACTGCATGATCAGCCGCCCGGTCGTGGTCTCGCCGGTGAAGGCGACCTTGGCGACGCGCGGGCTGGAGGCCAGCGGCTTGCCGGCCTCGGCGCCGAAGCCGTTGACGATGTTGACGACGCCGGGCGGCAGCAGGTCCGCGATCAGGCTCATGAGGAAGTGCACGGACGCGGGCGTCTGTTCGGCCGGCTTGAGGACCACGGCGTTGCCTGCGGCCAGCGCCGGGGCCAGCTTCCAAGTGGCCATCAGGATGGGGAAGTTCCACGGGATGATCTGCGCGACGACGCCGAGCGGCTCGTGGAAGTGGTACGCGACGGTGTCCTCGTCGATCTCCGAGAGGGTGCCTTCCTGGGCGCGGACCGCTCCGGCGAAGTAGCGGAAGTGGTCGATGGCCAGCGGGATGTCGGCGGCCAGCGCCTCGCGTACCGGCTTGCCATTCTCCCAGCTCTCCGCGACCGCGAGCGCCTCCAGGTTCTGCTCCATCCGGTCGGCGATCTTGTTGAGGACGGCGGCGCGCTCGGCCGGCGCGGTACGGGCCCAGCCGGGGGCCGCCGCGTGCGCCGCGTCCAGGGCGCGCTCCACGTCCTCGGCGGTGCCGCGCGCGATCTCGGTGAACGGCCGGCCGTTGACCGGCGTCGGGTTCTCGAAGTACCGGCCCAGAGCGGGCGCCACGAATTCGCCGCCGATCCAGTGGTCGTAGCGGGGCGCGTAGGACATCACGGCATCGGCGGAACCGGGGCTGGCGTAACGGGCCATGGGGCGGTCTCCCAATCGCTTGGCGCTTGCACTCCGCTCCCGTGCGGAGAGTGTGGCGCGCACGCTAGGAGCGGGGAGGTTGCCGGAACGTTGCGGGGGAGGAGGGGAGCGGACCGGGGGCGGCTCGCCCCGGTGCGATGGAGGGCCCCGCTCACGTTCCCTTCAGTCCGTATGCCGTCCGCAGTCGCGCCGACGTGGCGTACGCGTCCGCGCGGGCGGGTGAGTGCAGGGGAAGCGCCTCGACCAGCGCTTCCCAGATCTCCAGGTCGTCCTCGCCCCAGGGGGCCTGTGCCCACTGCCGCAGTGCCACGGCGTCCCGGCCGGCCAGCAGGGTCCGGCGCAGCCGGTCCTCCAGGGCGGTGCGCAGGCGGCGTACGCCGGGTGCCTCGGACAGGGGCAGCAACGGGCCGCGGTAGCCGCCCAGGGCGGCGGGCAGATCGCCGGCCGTCAGGTCCGCCCCGACCGCCGACGCGTCCGTGTCGACGGGTCTGCGCAGCCGGTAGGGGCGGGAGGCGAGCAGCGGTCCCGCGAGCTGCCGCAGGCGGGACATCTCGGCCCGCAGGGTCACCGGGCGCATCTCGCGCTCGCCGTACAGCAGTACCGACAGCTGATCCCCCGTCAGTCCTTCGGGGTGGTGCGCGAGCAGCACCATGATCTCGCTGTGCCGCCGTCCGAGCCGCAGCTGTCTGCCGTCCACGATCAGCAGGGCCTCGTCCCGCCCCAGCGCGGTGAGGCAGACCCCTGGCTGCGGGGACTGCGCGGCGAGATGGGATTCGGCGGCGCGGGCGGTGGCCTGGACGAGGGCGAGGCTGTGCGGGCTGGCCAGGTGATCGCCGCCGGTGATGTCGACGGCGCCCAGCAGCCGTCCGGTGCGCAGGTCGTGCAGCGGGGCGGCGGCGCAGGTCCAGGGCTGCACCCGCCGGTTGTAGTGCTCCGCAGCGAAGATCTGCACCGCATGGTCGGCGGCGAGTGCGGTGCCCGGCGCGTTGGTGCCCGCGTGCCGCTCGTCCCAGCGTGCGCCGGCCACGAAGTTCATCCGCTCCGCGCGCCGCACCACCCCGGGATGCCCCTCGACCCAGAGCATCCGCCCCTGCGGATCGCAGACGGCCAGCAGGTGCGCACCGTCCTGGGCGATGGCGCCGAGCAGTTCACGGAAGACGGGCATCGCGCGGGCGAGCGGGTGAGCTTGCCGGTGGGCACGGAGTGCGTCCTCGTCCAGCTCGACGGGTACCACGCCGTCCGACGCGGCCCGCGCTGCGGCCGAGCGTCGCCAGGAGTCGGCGACCACCCGGCGGACCGGCGGCGTGACCTGCCCGCCGGCCAGGAACGCCTCGTGCGCACGCCGCAACGAGGCGATCCGTTCCGCGGGATCCGCGCCCGTCTCCATCGCCAGCCAAGGGTTGACCACGTATCACCTCTCCGGTGCGGTTCTGCCCCGTATGCCGATCGTGCTCATGCCGGGCCGAGCCGTAAACCCCAGCGCACGCCGGATCGTGGAGCACGGGACCGGCGCGGGGGAGTGGTGCGGGCGCCGGTCAGGTGCTGCCCCGCCGTCCTGCGGGCTCCGCGCTCAGCCGCAGCCCGTCGGCGACGATCAGGTCCGAGGTGACCAGCGCCTGCTCCGCCGACACCCGCGTCATATAGACGAAGGGCGGTACGACCGGCGGGACGGGCAGCGTGTCGGGGGTGAAGGTCAGGCAGACCACGCCCTGGAGGCAGCCGCTGAACTTCGTCAGGTAGAGCGTGACGTCGCCGGTCAGGTCCAACGCGTCGGATGCCAGGCGGAGTTCGGGTCCGCCGTTGTGGGTGGTGAGCCGGTAGTCGCTGAGTTCGGCGGCCTTCATCCGCAGCACCATGGCCTTCAGCGGCCCGTTGGCCGTCGGTACGTCGGTGACGCCTGCCAGGGTGAAGCCCTGTGGTGCGAACCTGGTCGTGGTCACCGTCGGCGGCTGCGACGGCGCCGGGACGCCGGCCGTGGGGCCCGTACCCGCCGCACCGGCCCGTTCCGCAGGCCCGCCGAGTGCCGTGAGCAGCGCGAGGGGCAGCGCCACGGCCAGCGCCTTGCCCGCCGCCCCGCGTGCGCCCGCCCGGCCGGAACACTGCGCGTCGCCTGCCTCGTCCGCCCCGTCGTCCGCCCGGCCCTGCGGCACCGGACGCCACCCGAAGCCCATCGCCCCGCCCGCGATCCCGAGCCCCATCCCCACCAGGAAGCCGCCGAGGTTCGTCGCGGCGAACGAGAGGACGGACAGGATCAGCGCATTGATGCTCACGTAGTGGTGCGCGGCCGGGGTGCACCACAGGAACAGTCCGGCGGCCATCAGGGCGAGGCCGATGCCGATCGCCGCCAGGCCGCCGAGCCCCAGACTCACCAGTACCGTCAGCGGCGACAGCGGCACCAGCAGCAGTTCGGCGCCGCCGAGCAGGAGCAGCAGCCCCGCCCAGAACGGCCGGGTGCGCCGCCAGCGGCGCAGGGCCGCCCGGCGTTCCGGCCAGGGCAGGCGCCGGTCGAGCCGCGCCGACCAGCGGGCCCGGCGCGCTCTCAGAAGCACTTCGCACCGTCCAGGCGGACGCTCAGCCGGAGCCCGTTGAGGTGGAAGTTGCCTCCGGTGGCCGACCAGGCGTGCGAGCGGACGCCCGCGACGGAGATGTCCCCGGCCTGCAGGCCGAACTTGCCTTTCGGGCCCGTGACATCGGGCACCGCGTCCAGCGATGAGGCGTCGCGGCCGATCTGGGCGGTGCCGAACCGGGCGTCGCCCACCAGGTCCTCGCCGTCGATGACGAGGCTGTCGGCGCGCACCGGGCCCGCCTTGCCGCCCGCGGTCAGCTTGAAAACCACAGGCCCCAGCGGCGTCTTGACCTCGGCGGACTGGCAGATGTCGGAGAGTTCGGCCTTGCCGATCCCGAGCAGCGCGACGGGATGCCCGCCGCCGTCGGTATCGCGATCCGTGTGGACGTAGGAGGCGAGTCCGGAGCTGGTCAGCCTGCCTGACGACACCTGGAAGTCGGTGCCGGACACGGCGAACGAGGCGGCCAGCGCGCCGTCGGCCATCACCACCGCGAGCGCGCCCACCGCGACCAGCGCGGGCAGCGCGGCCACGGCGGTCTTCTTCCATGAGGTCCGCCCTTCGGGCGGTGTACGGGTCGTGGTGCTCACTGCGTCCTCCCCGGGATGGCGGTCAACCAGCAGTCGCGGGATATGTGCGGATGCGCGAGGGAAGTGCTTCACCGAGCCGTTACGCAACGAGTTCGCAGATAATGACGGTCTGTCATACTGCGGAAAACTCGCGGTAGTTGGAGACTAGGGCGGATTTTGAATAATAGTCAACCGCGCGGACGGGCCGCCCGCGCCACCGAACGGTCCTCATCCCGTCGCGCCGAACTCATAACCGTAGGGCGGAAGTTGTTCGCCGACACCTCCTACGACGCCCTTTCCATGGATGACATCGCGCGGCAAGCGGGCGTCGCCAAGGGCCTGATCTACTACTACTTCAGGAGCAAGCGCGGCTACTACCTCGCGATCATCGAGGACGCCGTGGCCGGACTCGCCGAACTGGCCGGCAGCACCCACGAACTGGCGCCGTACGACCGCGTCCGGCACACCGTCGACGGCTATCTGCGTTACGCCCAGCACCACCAGGCCGCCTACCGCGCCATCGTCACCGGAGGCGTCGGCTTCGACGCCGAGGTCCTGGCCATCCGCGACGCGGTGCGCGCCCGGATGCTCACCACCATCGCCCTGGGCGCCTGGGGCCGCGAGGACCCGCCGCCGCTGGCCAGGACCGCGCTGATCGGCTGGCTGTGCAGCGTCGAGGGCGTCACCCTCGACTGGATCGGGGAACGGCGGCTCGCCCGCGAGACGGTGGGGGCGCTGCTGGTGCGCGGCCTCGGGGACACCTTGCGGCTGATCGAGGAGTACGAACCGGACTGCCCCGCTCCGCCCCGGCCGCCGGCCCGCTGAACCGCGGCCCGCCGCACGCGAAAGGGCGGGAGGCCGCAGCCTCCCGCCCTCACCTACGCACCGCCGAGGGCTACTTGATCGCCTTGATCAGCTCGCCGTTGGTGGTGTCACCGCTCAGCTCCCAGAAGAACGTGCCGCCCATGCCCTGCGCGTCCTTGAAGGCCATCTTCGACGCGATGGTCTCCGGGGTGTCGTAACTCCACCACTGGTCCCCGCACTTGGCGTAGGCGGTGCCCGCCACCTTGCCGGTGGCCGGGCAGCGCTCCTTGAGGACCTTGTAGTCGTCGATGCCGGCCTCGTACTTGCCCGGGGCCGCACCGGTGGCGGTCCCGCCCGGCGCGTCCTGGGTGACGCCCTGCCAGCCGCGGCCGTAGAACCCGATGCCCAGCAGCAGCTTGTCCGCAGGGACGCCGAGCTTCTTCAGCTTCGCGGTGGTGTCGGTGGTGTTGAACCCGGCCCTGGGGATGCCGTCGTACGCCGTGAGCGGGGAGTGCGGGGCGGTCGGGCCCTTGGCGTCCCACGCGCCGAAGTAGTCGTACGTCATCGGGTTGTACCAGTCAACGTACTGGGCGGCCGTGCCGTAGTCGGTCTTGTCGAGCTTGCCGCCGTCCGACGCGTCCGCGCTGATCGCCGCGGTCACCAGCTGGTCCTTGCCGAACTCCTCGCGCATCGCCTTCATGACGTTGGTGAAGGCGTCCTTGCCGCTGGTGTCACAGGTCAGACCACAGTCGTTGGGGTACTCCCAGTCGATGTCGATGCCGTCGAAGACATCGGCCCACCGGGGGTCCTTGACCATGTCGTGGCAGGACTTGGCGAACGCCGCGGGGTTCTTGGCCGCTTCGCCGAAGCCGCCGGACCAGGTCCAGCCGCCGAACGACCAGAGCACCTTGAGGTTCGGGTGCAGCTTCTTGAGCTTGCGCAGCTGGTTGAAGTTGCCGCGCAGCGCACCGTCGTCCCAGGTGTCGGCCTTGCCGTCGACGCTCTGGTCGGCCGTGTACGCCTTGTCGTAGTCGGCGTACGAGTCGCCGATCGCGCACTTTCCGCCGGTGACGTTGCCGAACGCGTAGTTGATGTGCGTCAGCTTGTCCGCCGAGCCCGACGTCTCGATGTTCTTGACGTGGTAATTGCGGTCGTAGACACCCCAGTTGGTGAAGTATCCGACGACCTTGTTGCCTGCCGCGACCGGCTTGGTCCCGGTCGTCTCGGCGGCGGGTGCGGAGGCGGCAGTGGTGCTCGGGCTCGTGGCGGTGGGGGCGCCGGCCGGAGCAGCTATGGCCTGTCCGGTGAGCAGTGAGCCGGCCAACGCCGCCGTACACAGCGCGGTTGCGGCGGCGATCAGCGTGCGCGGTGATCGCTTCCGGTGCGGTCTGAGCATGTCGTCTCCTCGGAGGGGGAATCGAGGGGTGGGGCCCGACCTGCGTTCCGAACGGTCCTGAACGCGTGGGGCGTTGGGGAGAAGCTAGAAGGACTAGACCAGTGCGTCAATGGTTCGGACCAATTTCGTCGGGCGGTCCGCACCGGCCGGATGCCGTCTTCCACCGTTGATCAACCCGTGACGTGCGGCCGCCGATCGGGCATACTCCTAGCGCCACAGCTGCAGGTCATCGCCTTCCGCGACCCGGGAGACGATCATCGGCTGGGCACACGGAATCCGGCGCCGCCGCCAACCCCATGCGAGCGGAGCCGTAGCGCCCGACAGGGAGGAGAGCGCCGCCATGACCGAGTACGGCCCCCGGCCGGTGGATCGCAGGCTGCCCACGGAGGAAGCCCGCGACCTGTTGACGCTCGTACGGGAACTCATCGAGCGCGAAATCAAGCCGACGGCCGCCGAGGAGGAGGACGCCGGCCACTTCCCGCGCGACACCTTCAGACTGCTGTCCGCATCCGGACTGCTCTCCCTCCCGTACCCGGAGGAATTCGGCGGGGGGCAACAGCCCTACGAGGTGTACCTCCAGATCCTCGAAGAACTCGCGGGCGCCCGGCTCACCGTCGGCCTCGGCGTCAGCGTGCACACCCTGGCCTGTCATGCGCTCGCCGGTTTCGGCACGAAGGAACAGCGCGCCACACACCTTCCCGCCATGCTCGGCGGCGGACTGCTCGGCGCGTACTGCCTCTCCGAGCCCGCATCGGGCTCCGACGCGGCGTCCCTGACGACCCGCGCCACCCGCGAGGGCGACGGCTGGAAACTGAACGGCACCAAGGCGTGGATCACCCACGGCGGGGTGGCCGACTTCTACACCGTCCTGGCCCGCACCGGCGGCAGCGGCGCACACGGCATCACCGCCTTCCTCGTCCCCGGCGACGCCGAGGGCCTGAGCGCCGCGGCACCCGAGCGCAAGATGGGCATGAAGGGCTCGCCGACCGCCCAGTTGCACTTCGACGACGTCCGCGTCCCCGACTCGCGCCGCATCGGCGACGAGGGCCAGGGCTTCACCATCGCGCTCTCGGCCCTGGAATCCGGCCGCCTGGGCATCGCCGCCTGCGCCATCGGCGTCGCCCAGGCCGCCATCGACGAAGCGCTCGCCTACACCGCATCGCGCCGCCAATTCGGCCGCCCCATCGCCGACTTCCAGGGCCTGCGCTTCATGCTGGCCGACATGGCGACCCAGGTGGAGGCGGGCCGCGCGCTGTACCTCACCGCCGCCAGGCTGCGCGACGCGGGACTGCCGTTCTCCAAGGAGGCGGCGATGGCCAAGCTCTTCTGCACCGACACCGCGATGCGGGTGACCACCGACGCCGTCCAACTCCTCGGCGGCTACGGCTACACCGCGGACTTCCCCGTGGAGCGCTTCCTGCGCGAGGCGAAGGTCCTCCAGATCGTCGAGGGCACCAACCAGATCCAGCGCATGGTGATCGCCCGCCACCTCGCCGGGCCCGAATCCCGCTGAGCATCCGCCACGTGCCTCGGGAGTGCTCACCCGGGGCACGCCGGCGCGGGCGCAGTTGAGCCATGCCGACCCGTCGCGCGAGCCGACGTGAGCTGCGGAGCTGTCCGATCTGCGCCTGAAATGGCGCCATATACCGCTACCTGCACCCCGATTGCGGCCCGTCGTTCGCCGGAGCGCGCACGGCGCCGAGACGCATGGGGTCAACCAGGTGCGTATGAGGGTGAGTTGGCGGCCGTCACGGGTGACGTGACGGCACCGGCCTTCGGTCAATCGTCGGCGGCGGTCAGGACCTGCGGCGCATCCGCGGCACCCTGACCGGCCGCTCGCCGGGCTCGCCGATGTGGGAGAACGGCTGACGGCGCCAGTCCAGGCTCTCCGGAAGCGTCAACAGCACTGCTGCGTCCTGCTCTTGGGCGTCCATCGAATCCGGGGTCACCGGGGCGTCGGCCACCGACCGCCCGGATCCCTGGCAGACCATCAGGCCGAACGGGTTCCACGGCGAGGGGCACAGCGCGTGTTCCGGGAGGCTGTCCTCCTCGGCGAGCAGACCGATCGGCTGCCCGCAGTCCGGGCAGGTCACCCGGAAGATCTCAAAGGTTTCGTACATACCGTCATCGTCGGAGAAGTCGAGATCATCGCCCTCCGTGGCGCCGGCATCGGCCTGCACGGGTTCCTGCTCAAGACGTCGCATGGTGTCCATCCCCCTCGGGTGGGCCGATCAGGCCGCCGACTTCCTGTGACGGGCGGTCCCGGCCACCACCAGCAATTCCCCTCATGCCGCGCGCATAATCACCGGCACCCGGCGGACACCGGTGCACGCATGTGGCATTCCTCACATGAGCGGCGCAGGAGTGTCCACGATCCGGCGCGCGGTGCGCACACGCGCCCGAGCACAGTAAGTTGAGCGGGTGGAGGAGTTGGACCGTCAAATCGTGGATCTGCTCGTCAAGGACGGGCGGATGAGCTACACCGACCTGGGCAAGGCCACCGGCCTGTCCACTTCGGCGGTGCACCAGCGGGTGCGCCGCCTGGAGCAGCGCGGTGTCATCCGCGGCTATGCCGCGATCGTGGACCCGGAGGCCGTGGGCCTGCCGCTGACCGCTTTCATCTCGGTCAAACCCTTCGACCCGAGCGCCCCGGACGACATCGCCGAGCGCCTCGCCGAAGTCCCCGAGCTGGAGGCGTGCCACAGCGTCGCAGGCGACGAGAACTACATCCTCAAGGTCCGGGTCGCCACCCCGCTGGAGCTGGAGCACCTGCTCACCCGCATCCGCACCCTGGCCGGCGTCTCGACCCGCACCACCGTCGTCCTGTCCACCCCGTACGAGGCCAGGCCGCCGCGCATCTGAGCGGGATCCGGCCGCCCGGGGCGAATCCGGGCGGCGCTTCGGGGGCGCGGGTGACCCCGCGCGCCGCGCGCCCGCCCGCAGGGGCGAAACTGTCCGGTATGAGCGAGCGCACTCCCGATCTGTCCCGTCCCCGTACCGTCCTGCTCCGTGGCGGGGAGGTGCACAGCCCGGCCGATCCCTTCGCCACCGCCATGGTGGTGGAAGGCGACAGCATCGCGTGGGTGGGGGAGGAGGGCGCGGCCGCGTCCTTCGCCGACGGAGTCGACGAGGTCGTCCACCTCGACGGCGCGCTCGTCACCCCGGCGTTCACGGACGCACACGTGCACACCACCGCCACCGGTCTGGCGCTCACCGGCCTCGACCTGACGTCCGCGGCCGGCCTCTCCGACGCGCTGACCCGCATCCGTGCCTACGCCCAGGCCCGCCCCCACGACAAGGTCCTGCTCGGCCACGGCTGGGACGCCGGCGCCTGGCCCGAGGGCCGCCCGCCGTCCCGGCCGGAACTGGACGCGGCGACCGGCGGCAGGCCCCTCTACCTCACCCGCGTCGACGTGCACTCCGCGGTCGTCACCACCGCCCTGCTCGACCGCGTCCCCGGCGTTCGTGGCCTGGCCGGATTCCACCCCGACGGGCCGCTGACCGGCGCCGCGCACCACGCCGTGCGGCACGCCGGGTACGCCACCGTCACACCCGCCCAGCGCGCGGACGCCCAGGCCGCCGCGCTCGCCCGCGCCGTGTCCCTCGGCATCGGCAGCCTCCACGAATGCGCGGGCCCCGACATTTCGAGCGAGGACGACTTCACCGCCCTGCTGGCCCTGGCCGCCGAAGGCCACGGCCCGCGCGTCGTCGGCTACTGGGCCGAGCCCATCGCATCCGCAAAGGAAGCCGCGCGGATCAGGGAACTCGGCGCGCTCGGCGCGGCCGGCGACCTCTTCGTCGACGGCTCGCTCGGCTCGCACACCGCGCACCTCCACGCGCCGTACGCCGACGCCGCCCACACCGGCACCGCCCACCTCGACGCCGCAGCCATCGCCGAGCACGTCGCCCTGTGCACCGAGGCCGGACTCCAGGCCGGCTTCCACGCCATCGGCGACGCCGCCCTCACCGCGGTCACCGACGGCGTACGCGCCGCGGCCGACCGCGTCGGACTCGACCGCGTCCGGGCCGCCAGGCACCGCGTCGAACACGCCGAAATGCTCACCGAACGCACCATCGCCGCCTTCGCCGACCTGGCCCTGACCGCCTCCGTCCAGCCCGCATTCGACGCAGCCTGGGGCGGCGACGACGGCATGTACGCCACCCGGCTCGGCGCCGACCGCGCCCGCACCCTCAACCCGTACGCGGCGCTCCTCAAGGCCGGCGTACCGCTCGCCCTGGGCTCCGACAGCCCGGTCACCCCGCTCGACCCGTGGGGCACCCTGCGGGCCGCCGTCTTCCACCGCACCCGCGCCCACGGCATCTCCGCCCGCGCCGCCTTCACCGCGCACACCCGCGGCGGCTGGCGCGCCATCGGTCGCGACGACGCCGGCGTCCTGGTGCCCGGAGCACCCGCCGACTATGCCGTCTGGCGCACCGGCGACCTGATCGTCCAGGCCCCCGACGAACGCGTCGAACGCTGGTCGACCGACCCCCGCTCCGGCACCCCTGGCCTGCCCGATCTCCGTCCCGGCGGCGAGCTCCCCACCTGCCTGACCACGGTCGTCGGCGGCCGCACGGTCTTCGAGCGGCCGAACGAGTGACATCGGCCGGCCGCCGCCCGCGCGACGGCCGGCAGGTACGGACTTGCCCCACCTGGGAAGCCTCGGCACCGACCCGGCAGGACGCGAAATCGGCGCAGACGGGACACCTGTTGACAGCAGCCGGTCGGCGGCCGGTAGGTTCGGCCGAGTCCACCACAGGACGTCCGATCGGGAGACATCCGCGCTGTCGTCGAACGCAGCTGGGCCATGGGACGGTGCACCACACCGGAGCACCGCCACTGGGAGCCAGGTCCAGCACAAGCGGCACGGAGCGCAGGAAAGATTCGGCCGGTCGGCAGGTGCGACCCGGGTGGGGCCCGGACGCTCAGTAGACAACGGCTTTCGGTCGACCCGCAGCCAGCGGGCCCCAGGTCGGCCCGAAGGGCGCCGGGCCCCTATCCGCACCTCACGCCGTGCGCACCCACCCGTTGAGTGATCCGGCCCTTCGCGCACCCCGCAGACGGCCGCGCGGCCCACCGATGTACGGTCAGCTCACCACCGCACGACCTGCAGGAAGGCCGCGACCGTGCCATCGGGTTCCGACACCACCGAAGCTGCCGCGGGCGGCCGCGCGGCCGACGGTCCTGTGCCGCCCGCCGCGCCGGGCTCGTCCCCGGACGCGCCGCGCCGTCCCGGCCGGCTGCGCCGCCTCGCCGCGCTGGCCAGGCGCGAGGCGCTGCGCAGCGCGCTCGCCGTCGTCTCCGGCGCCGCGCTCGGTCTGGCCTTCCCGCCCTACGACCTGTGGCCGCTCTCGCTCGTCGCGGTCGCCGCGCTGGCGCTTCTGGTACGTGGCAGGAAGGTCACGCAGGGCGCCTGGAGCGGCTTCGCCTTCGCCGTGCCGTTCTTCCTGATTCTGCTGAAGTGGCTGCATGTCGTCGGCTGGGACGCGGTGGTCGGCCTGTCCATCGCCGAGGCGCTGTTCGTGGCGCTGATGGGCGCGGGCCTCGCGCTCACTTCGCGGCTGCCCGCCTGGCCCCTCTGGGGCGCCTGCCTGTGGGTCGCCCAGGAGTGGGCCCGCGACCGCATCCCGTTCGGCGGCTTTCCCTGGGGCCGGCTGGCGTTCGCCAACACCGGCTCGCCGTTCACCCCGCTCGCCGCCCTCGGCGGCGCCCCGCGGGTGACCTTCGCCGTCGCGCTGGCCGGCGGGCTGCTGGCCGTCTGCGCGACCGGGCTGTGGGGGCTGCGCAGGCCGGGATCCCCGAACCGCGCGCTTCCGGCCATCGAGGCGTTCGGCCTCGCGGCGGTGATCACCGCGGCCGGTGTGCTGGTGCCCGTCCCCACCAAGGCCGACGACACCGTTGACATCGCCGTCGTTCAGGGCAACGTCCAGCAGGCCGGCATGGACTTCCTCGGGCGCCCCATGAAGATCCTCGACAACCACGCCACGGCCACCGAGAAGCTCGCCGCCGACGTCAGAGCGGGCCGGGTGAAGAAGCCGGATCTCGTGATCTGGCCGGAGAACTCGTCGGACCTGGACCCGTTCCAGTACCCGCAGGCGTACGACCGCATCGACGAGGCCGTGAAGGACATCGGCGTACCGGTGCTGGTCGGGGCCCTCATCGACCATCCCTCCAAGAAGGGCTACGTCTTCAACGAGGGCATCGTCTGGGATCCGAAGAAGGGCCCCGGCGCCTCGTACACCAAGCAGCACCCGGTGCCGTTCGGCGAGTACGTACCGTTCCGCGCACAGCTCAGCAAGATCATCACGCGCTTCCAGCGGGTGCCCAGGGACTTCTACCCGGGCGACCACACGGGCGTCCTGAAGGTCGGCCCCGCGAAGCTCGGCGACGTCATCTGCTTCGAGGTGGCCTACGACGAGATCGTGCACGACACCGTCGACGCCGGCGCCCGCGCCCTGGTCGTCCAGACCAACAACGCCACCTACGGCCGCACCGGCCAGCCCGAGCAGCAGCTGGCCATGTCCAAGCTCCGGGCCGTCGAGCACGGCCGGGCGGTGGTGACGGCTGCCACCAGCGGAATCAGCGCCGTGGTCGCGCCGAACGGGACAGTCACCCATCAAATCCCCGAATTCACCCAGGGAGTGGTCTCCGCGAGCATCCCGCTGCGCGACGAAACGACGCTCGCCGACCGCGTCGGTGCAGCACCCGAGTGGACGCTCGCTATCGTGGGACTTCTGTCCTGCGCCGCTGCCACAGTCATCGGCCGGCGCGGGCGTTCGAAGGACGAGAAGGGGCAGTTGTGACAGACGGCGGTCAGCGGCAGTACGGTCCGCTCGGCACCACGTTGGTGATCATTCCGACGTACAACGAGGCGGAGAACATCAAGCCGATCGTCTCGCGGGTGCGGTCCGCCGTTCCCGAGGCGCATGTCCTCGTGGCGGACGACAACAGTCCCGACGGCACGGGCAAGCTGGCCGACGAGCTGGCGGCCGAGGACGAACAGGTCCATGTGCTGCACCGCAAGGGCAAGGAAGGGCTCGGAGCCGCCTACCTGGCGGGCTTCCGGTGGGGCATCGACCACGACTTCGACGTGCTGGTCGAGATGGACGCCGACGGCTCCCACCAGCCCGAGGAGCTGCCCCGGCTGCTCACCGCGCTCAAGGGCGCCGATCTCGTGCTGGGATCGCGCTGGGTGCCCGGCGGCCGGGTGGTGAACTGGCCCAAGTACCGCGAGTTCATCTCCCGCGGCGGCAGTACGTACTCCCGGATGATGCTGGACGTCCCGATGCGTGACGTGACCGGCGGCTACCGCGCCTTCCGTGTGCACACGCTCAAGAGCCTCGGCCTCGACGAGGTGGCCTCCCAGGGCTACTGCTTCCAGGTCGACCTCGCCCGCCGTGCCGTACAGGCCGGGCTGCACGTCGTGGAGGTCCCGATCACCTTCGTCGAGCGGGAGCGCGGCGACAGCAAGATGAGCCGCGACATCGTCGTCGAGGCGCTGTGGCGGATCACGGCCTGGGGCGTCAGCTCGCGGATGTCCAAGCTCCGCGGGAAGTAGCCCGCGGGCGGCCTCGCGCTTGATCGTCACGGCGACCCTCCGAGGCGGTCTGTCAGTGCGACCAGGCACACTTGAGGCATGACGTTCGGAGCAACGCCCACGCCGAGTCCCCGCCCGCCCCGGCGCTCCCGCGCCCGCCGGTTCATCCCGCTGTGCGTGGCCGCCTGGCTGGTGCTGGAAATCTGGCTGCTGACCCTGGTGGCCGACGCGGCGGGCGGCTGGACGGTGTTCCTGCTGCTGGCGGCCGGTGTGATCGTCGGCGGTTACGTGATCAAGCGCGCCGGTCGCCGCGCCTGGAAGAACCTCACCGAGACGCTCCAGGCGGGCCCGCGGGAGGCGGCGAAGAACCCTGCGGCCGCCGGGAGCGGCGGCAACACGATGCCGATGCTCGGCGGTCTGCTGCTGATGCTGCCGGGGATGATCTCCGACGTCCTGGGCCTGGTCTGCCTGTTCCCGCCGGCCGGGAAGCTGATCCAGCGCCGCACGGAGAAACTGCTGACCCGCACGTCGCGCCACGCCCCCGGTTCGCTCGGCGACGCCTTCCAGCAGGCGCGTATGCACCAGCCCGACGGCAAGGTCGTCCAGGGCGAGGTCATCCGCGACGACGAGCCGCAGGATCCGCCCCGGCAGGATCCGCCGCTGCCCCGTTGAGCTGCTGCGGGCCCCGGTCCTGTGGGGGCAGGGGCCCGTACGGACGCCAAGGCCCGCCGTGCGGGGCGTGACGGGGAGTTCGGCCCGGACGGGCGCGGAAGAGGCCGGAAACGCGCAAGGGCCGGGGCCACCGTGAAATGCGGTGGCCCCGGCCCATTTGCTGCGGTGCTGCGTAGTGAAGTCCGGTTGTCAGGCGGACTTGCGGTTGGTGTCGCGCGGATGCACGGCAATGTTCATGGTGCCGGAGCGCAGGACGGCCAGCCTTTCGGCCAGCACCTCCTCCAACTCCTCGCGGGTGCGCCGCTCCATGAGCATGTCCCAGTGCGTACGCGCGGGCTTCCCCTTCTTTTCCTCAGGGCCATCGCCATCCACCAGAAGCGAGGGTGCACCGCAAACCTTGCACTCCCACTCCGGCGGAATCTCGGCCTCAACCGAGAACGGCATCTCAAAGCGATGTCCGTTCTCGCATGCGTACTCCACCGCCTGGCGCGGGGCCAGGTCGATGCCGCGGTCGGTCTCGTAGCTGGTCACCACGAGTCGCGTGCCGCGAAGAGCTCGCTCACTCATGAATCGTGCCTCCCGGGCTTGTCGCCCACAGGACAGGTGTCGCTGTCGTCGTCATCCGGTCAACGTCCGGTCGGCGGTGAAGATTCCCGAAATCGGGACATGCGCCCACCCGTCGCCCACCACCGCCCTTGACGGAGGCGCTGTGCGCCGCTGCCTTCCTTCGTGCCGCCCCTTGTTGTACCCACCAGCGCCCGGTTTGTCACATCTGGCAGCAGATGTCACCCAGCGCCTCCCAATGTTAAGCGCGCAGTAACGGTCCGCCTGGTGAGCCAAAGGCGTACACTACCGCCCCGCGCGCTCCGGACCTAAATCCGGTCCGGCACGGCATTGCCCGCGGCGGTGATCGCGCGCCGCACGGGTACCCGCGCCAGCAGTACGAAACCGACCGCGAAGAACGCCACCAGCGACAGAATCGCGTCCCGGTAACTGCCCGTCACCTGGTAGGTCACGCCGAACACCAGGGGCCCCAGCCAGCTCACGCCGCGGTCGCTGATCTCGTACGCGGAAAAATACTCCGCTTCCTTGCCGCGCGGCACCAAATGCGAAAACAGCGAACGGGACAGCGCCTGACTGCCGCCCAGGACCAGGCCGATCGCGGCGGCGAGCGCGAAGAAACCCACGGGCACGCCGGCCGGCAGGAAGAAGCCCGCGGCGATCGTCGCCGTCCAAGCCACCAGCGAGCCGAGGATCGTGCGCTGCGCGCCGTAGCGCCGTGCCAGCCGCCCCATGAGCAGCGCGCCGGCCGCCGCCAGCACCTGCACCAGCAGGATGGCCACGATCAGCGTCGTCTGGTCCAGTTTCAGTTCCTCGGAGCCGTAGACCGACGCCTGGGTGATCACCGTCTGCACGCCGTCGTTGTAGACGAGATACGCCAGGAGGAAGGCGAGGGTGAGGGGGCGGCTGCGCATGTCGCGCAGGGTGCCGCGCAGTTGGCGCCAGCCCTGGCCGAGCGCCGCGGTGCGCGCGGCGGGTGCGTCCGGCCTGTCCGCCGTCCACCGGTCCCGCAGCCGGCGCAGCGGTATCAGCGAGAACAGTCCCCACCACAGCCCCGCGGACGCCAGGCAGATCCGTACCGCAGTGCCCTCGGTGACCCCGAACGTGTCGTGCCCGGCGTACAGCACCAGATTGGCGATCAGGGCCAGTCCGGCCGCCGCGTAGCCGAAGGCCCAGCCCCGCGTGGACACCGCGTCCCGCTCGTCCGGCTCGGCTATCTGGGGCAGGTAGGAGTTGTAGAGCATCATCGAGACGACGAACGCCACATTCGCGACGATCAGCAGCGCCCCGCCCAGCAGGTAGCGCTCGCCGTCGAGGAAGAACATGCCGGTCGTGGCCGCGGCGCCGACGTAGGCGCAGCATCCCAGGAGCGGTTTCTTGCGGCCGGTGCGGTCGGCCACGGCCCCGGCGACCGGCATCGCCAGCACCGAGAGCAGCAGCGAAGCGGAGACCGTGTACGCGAAGAAGGAACCGGCCCGTACCGGTATCCCCAGTGGATGCACGAAGCCGTCCGCGCCGGCCGCCGCCTTCGCCACGGACGTCAGATACGGGCCGAGGAATACCGTCAGCACCGTCGTGGAATAGACGCTGTTGGCCCAGTCGTACCAGTACCAGCCGCGCTGTTCCCGGCGTCGTTCCGTATCCCCGGCCGTATCCGCGGCCACGGTCTGTGCGCTCACCGCGCCCACCCCCGTCTTCCCGTCCCCGTCCACCGCGGCGGATGGGGCGGGGCAGGGGCTCAGACCCAGGCGCCCCGCCCGGTCAGCACCGTGCGCAGTGTGTCGATGTGATCGGTCATGATGCCATCCACACCAAGATCCAACAGAGCCGCCATCCGCCCGGCGTCGTTGACCGTCCACACGTGGACCTGCATGCCGAGGGCGTGGGCCGCGCGGACGAACAGCCGGTCGACGACGGGAATCCCGGACTGCCGCTCCGGGACCTGCACGCACACCGCGCTGCGCCGTACCGCGGTGCCCAGCAGCCGGTCCACCGGCAGTGCCCCGCGGCCGAGCGAGCGCAGCCGCAGCCCCGCGACGCCCCGGGTGCCCAGCGACGTCGCCATCCGCCGGCCCGCCATCCGCTGCGCCCGCGCGACCCTGGCCTCCGAGAACGAGCCGATGCACACCCGGTCCCAGGCGTTCGTGCGGCGCAGCAGTTCCAGCAGCGGCGTCAGCGCGGCCTCCGCCTTGACGTCGACGTTCCAGTGGGCGTCGGGGAACTCCTCCAGCAGGTCGGCGAAGTGCGGCAGTGGCTCACGGCCCGCGACCCTGGCCCGGCGCACCGCGCGCCACGGCAGTGCGCCGATCTCGCCGCGGGTGTCGGTGACCCGGTCCAGTGTCGCGTCGTGGAAGGCGACCAGTTGCCCGTCCGATGTGGCGTGGACGTCGGTCTCCAGATAGCGGTACCCCCGTTCCACCGCGCGCCGGAATGCGGCGGCGGTGTTCTCCAGGCCGTCGGCCGCCCCGCCGCGGTGTGCGAACGGGAGCGGGGCGGGGTGGTCGAGGTAGGGGTGGCGTACGCGTATTGCCGGCATCACTCGGAAAGTATCGCGCGCTCCGGCGGGGAGCTGTTGCGGGCCGCCACCAGGGACGGCTGCTCGGGCAGGCCCTTGATCGCGAACCGGCGGAGGAAGAACTGCGCCAGCGGGCCGATGGCCAGCGCGTAGAGCACCGTGCCCACCCCCACCGAGCCGCCGAGCAGGAAGCCGACGGCGAGCACGGCCACCTCGATGCAGGTCCGCACCAGGCGCACCGGGCGGCCCGTACGCCGGTGCAGCCCGGTCATCAGGCCGTCGCGCGGACCGGGGCCGTAGCGCGCCGAGATGTAGAGGCCGGTGGCCGTGCCGTTGAGGAGCACGGCGAAGACCAGCAGCGGGATCCGGATGCCGAGCGCGCGGAGGTCGGGGACCAGCGCCAGCGTCGCGTCCATGACCAGTCCGAGCACCACCACGTTCGAGACCGTGCCGAGCCCGGGGCGCTGCCGCAGTGGAATCCACAGCAGCAGGATCAGGGCGCCGGAGGCGATGGTGACGGTGCCCATCGAAAGCCCGGTATGTACGGAAATTCCTTGGTTCAGCACGCTCCACGGCTCCAGGCCGAGCCCGGCGCGCAACTGGAGTCCCATGCTCGCGCCGTAGAGCACGAGCCCGGCGTAGAGCTGTATGAGCCGTCTCGGCACAAAGGACTGCGGCGTCTTGTGCCTGTCGTCGATGGACAAAACCCTTCCCCCTCCTGGCAGGATTGGATTGACGCATGACACGATGTGGCATGGCAGGGCTCAAGATCGAGAGCCAATTCGGAGAAGGTGGACTGAATCTCATGGCGCAGTGGACTTCCGCAGTGGGTGCGACCCAACTCGCCCGGCTGCTTCGGTCACAGGACCCTCGGGACGCCGAACTCGCCGTGGGCGGCCGCAAGTTGCCCGCCTACCGCAGCCTCGCCGACGGCGTACGCCTCCTCGTCCTGGAAGGCCGCATCCCGGTCGCCGCCCGGCTCCCCGCCGAACGCGAACTGGCCGCGGCGCTCGGAGTCAGCCGCACCACCGTCGCCGCCGCCTACGAGGCCCTGCGCGCCGAAGGCTTCCTGGAGTCCCGCCGCGGATCGGGCAGTTGGACCGCGGTACCGGCCGGCAGCCCGCTGCCCACCCGCGGCCTGGAACCGCTGCCTCCGGAGGCCGGCGGCTCCATGATCGACCTCGGCTGTGCCGCCCTGCCCGCCCCCGAGCCCTGGCTGACCCGCTCCATCCAGGGCGCCATGGCCGACCTCCCGCTCTACGCCCACACCCACGGCGACTACCCGGCCGGCCTCCCCGTCCTGCGCCAGGCGCTCGCCGACCGCTACACCGCCCGCGGCATCCCCACCATGCCCGAACAGATCATGGTCACCACCGGCGCGATGGGTGCCGTCGCCGCGATCTGCCGGCTCTGTACGAGCCCCGGCGAGCGAGTGGCCGTCGACTCCCCGTCCTACGCCAACATCCTCCAGCTGATGCGCGACGCCGGCGCCCGGCTCGTCCCGGTGGCCCTCGCCGAACGGCTGGCCGGCTGGGACATCCCCGCCTGGCGCCAGGTGATGCGGGACGCGGCGCCCCGGATGGCATACGTCGTGGCCGACTTCCACAACCCGACCGGCGCCCTCGCGACCGAGGACCAGCGGCGCCGCATGGTCGACGCCGCCCGGTCGGCCGGCACCCTGCTCGTCGTCGACGAGACCATGACCGAACTCCGGCTGGACGACGATCCCCAACCGCCGCGCCCGGTCTGCGCTTTCGACCCCGCGGGCAGCTCCGTGATCACCGTCGGCTCGGCCAGCAAGGCGTTCTGGGCCGGGATGCGGATCGGCTGGGTGCGCGCGGCGCCGGACATCATCCGCAGCCTCGTCGCCGCCCGCGCCTACTCCGACCTCGGCTCGCCCGTGCTGGAACAGCTCGCCATCGCCTCGCTGCTGGACACCGGGGGCTGGGAACAGGCCGTCGAGATCCGCCGCGGCGAGGCCCGTGAGAACCGCGACGCGATCGTCGGCGCCCTCCGGCGCGAGCTGCCCGACTGGGAGTTCACCGTCCCCAGCGGCGGCCTCACCCTCTGGGTCCGCACCGGCGGCCTCTCCGGATCCCGCATCGCGGAGGTGGGCGAGCGGCTCGGGGTACGGGTGCCGTCAGGACCCCGGTTCGGCGTCGACGGCACCTTCGAAGGGTTCGTACGGCTGCCGTTCACGGTCAGCGGCGCGGTCGCCGACGAGGCCGCGTCCCGGCTGGCGGCCGCGGCCCGGATGGTGGCGAGCGGCGCCACCGTCGACGCGGACACGCGCAGGGCATTCGTCGCCTGAGCCGCCGCGGGGCTGTGGCGGGGGAGCGGCTGTGGGGCGCGGCGCACCCCGCGCCCCTCAGCCCTCCGCGCCCGCGGCCTGCACCGGGCCGTTGACCTTCACCGCACCGTTCACCGGCCCCGCCTGCGCCGGCCCGTCCGCAGGCTCCGCCGCCTCCCCGGCCACCGCCTTCGCCATCCGCACCGGCTCGCCGCCCGCCGTCGGCCCCGGCACCTGCTCGCCCGCCGGGACCGTACGGTCGGGGAGCAGCGCGAGCACCGCCTGCCGGTGCGCCTCGCTCGTCGCGTCGTCGAACGGGTCGGGGGTCGCGGGCACTTGGAGCCGCAGCACAGGACCCGTGCCCAGCCGCGCGTAGCCGCGTCCGGCCGGTACCTCCGCCGTCGGCGTGGTGTGCGGCGGCGCCCCGAGCACCGCGCCCACCTCGTCCGCCGTCGCAGGCCCGAGCAGCACCCGCGCGCGGGCGAGCGTCCGTACCGGTTCGCTCAGCAGGTCGGCGCTCTCGAACTGGTCCGCCACCACCACCGTGACCTGCGCCGCCCGGCCGTGCCGCAGCGGCACCTGGAGCAGCCGCTGCGGATCGTCCCGGCCCTCGGCAACCGCCAGGTGGGCCAGCGCGGTGGGCCGGTCGGCGATGATCCACAGCGGCCGCCGGATGTCGTCGGGCGCCGGCAGCCCGGACTGCCGCGCCCGGTTCGCCACGATGAGCCGCCGCTCGGTCTCGTGCGCCGCCCATTCCAGCGTCGCCAGCGCGCCCGACAGACCGCTCTCCACTCCGAGCACGCCGCCCCGCCCGGCCAGGCACCCGTACTCGCCCATTCCGCTGCCGTCGATGATCAGCACATCGCCGTGCTGCAGCGCCTGGAGCGCGAGCGACCGCAGCAGCGTGGTGGTTCCCGCTCCCGGCTGCCCCAGTACGAGCAGGTGCGGCTCGGTGGACCGCGGGCCGGTACGCCAGACGACCGGCGGCTCGTCCCGGGTGCCGTCGGGATCGGCAACCGGCAGTGTCCTGCGCACCGACACGTGATCGGTGAAGCCCAGCACCGCCTCGCCGGGCGAGGTCACGAACCGCTGCGCGGCGATATCGGTGGGCAGCGGATCGAGGACGGTCAGCAGCAGCCGGTTGGCCTCCTCGTCCCACCCGAAGTGGTACTCGCGCCCGCGGCCGCACTTGGCGTGCAGCACCTGCTCGATACGGGCCCGGGACGGGGCCTCGCCGTCGGTGAAGTACGCCGGGTATCTCAGCTGGAGCCGCCCGATCCGGCCGTCGTCGCCGAAGGCGTACTCCTCGAACGCCTCCTCGCAGTCGCCGCCGTGGACGTAGAGCGGGCTGGGGTCGCCGTCGCGGGAGAAGTACGGCACCAGTGCCTCGTACAGCGTCCGGAGGCGCTCCGCCTCCGCCTCACTGAGGCCGGTCTGCGCCGGTGTGTGTTCCCGCCCCGCCCAGGCCGCCGTGCCCATCGCCCCGACCAGCGCCAGCAGCGGTCCGTACGGCACGAACGTCGTGACCAGCAGGCAGGCCGCGACGAGGAAGACCAGCGGGCCCCGGCGCTCCTTGGGCGTGGCGGACCAGCGCTGCCCGCCGGAGACGGCCAGCCTGCTCAGGCCGCGGCTGATGGTGATCAGCGGATGGAACACATCGGTCGCGCTGTCGGCTGCGGTGCGCGCCAGCTCGCGGCTGCGGGCGAGCGAGGCGCTGTCGGTCAGGATGCGGGGCAGGGGGCGCCGGGCCACATCTGTCTCCTGGGGTCGGTACGCGGCTGTGACGGGGCTCTGCGTCCGCACGGCCCCGTCGCCCACGGGCGTGGGCACGGGACGTGGGCGGCGGGGCGGCGGGTGCACCGGAGGGGCGGGTCCGGTGCCGCGCGGCGGGCGCGACGACAGGACCTAGATCTTGATGCCTCCCAGGAGGCTGGCCAGGCTCGCGCTGCCCGCCTTGATGCTCGGCGCGATGGCGGAGCCCGCCAGATAGAACCCGAAGAGTGCGCACACCAGCCCGTGCGAGGGTTTGAGGCCGTCTTTGCGGAAGAAGAGGAAGACGATCAGGCCGAACAGTACGACGCCGGAAATGGACAGAATCATGAGGTTCTCTCCTGGGTGGTGGGGACGGTCACCGTGAGTTCTTCCAGCCTCACAGGGGGTACCAAGCGCCCAAAAGCTGCAAATGGGTGATTTATCGTTGAAACCCTCCAAATGGGCCCACCTGTGCGGCGGCCGCCCGCGCTGTGTGCTGGGCGGGGCACCGGCCGCCTGCGCCTACCGGCACAATCGGGGTGTGCCGAAGAACAAGCCCCGCCGCGCCGCCGCGGTCACCCCCGAAAGCCCCTGCCCCTGCGGCCGCGACGCGTCCTACCGCGACTGCTGCGCGCCCTTCCACCAGGGCCGCGCCGCCGCCCCCACCGCCGAGCGGCTGATGCGCTCGCGCTACGCCGCCTTCGCCGTCGGCGACCCGGCCTACCTGCTGCGCACCTGGCACCCGTCGACCCGCCCGTCCGGCCTCGAACTCGACCGTGGGCGGCGGTGGACCGGCCTGGAAATCCTCGGGACGACAGGAGGCAGTGCGTTCCACACCGAAGGCACGGTGGAATTCCGCGCGCACTCCACCCTGCGCGGGCACGCCGACACCCAGCACGAGAACAGCCGCTTCGTCCGTGAGGACGGCGCATGGGTCTATCTGGACGCGGCTGCGGGGGAGTGAGGGCCGGAGCGGGCCGGCTCAGTGGCCGCGCAGCTGCTCGATCTCGCGGCGGTCCCGCTTGGTCGGCCGCCCGGTGCCCCGGTCGCGGATGCCGATGAGGGGGATCTCTTCGCGCGGCGGGGCCGGCGGGGTGTTGTCGACGAAACACTCGGCGGCGATGGCCGCGCCCACCCGCTTGCGCACCAGCCGCGAGACCACCACGATCCGCTCCCGCCCTGCGTGCCGCAGCCGCACCTCGTCCCCCGTGTGCACCGTGTGGGCGGGCTTCACCCGTTCCCCGTTGACCCGGACGTGCCCCGCGCGGCAGGCGGTCGCGGCCAGCGAGCGCGTCTTGGTCAGCCGGACGGACCAGATCCAGCTGTCGATGCGGGTGTTCCCCTCGTCTGAAGCCATGCCACGACTCTAGGACACGCGCCGGAGCCCCGGGGAGTGCCACAGGAGGCGCTGCCGGGCGGGCGCGTGGCCCGCCTGCCCCGTGCGGACCGGCCGCGAGCGGCGTGGATGCTCGCGATCAAGGCGCTCAGGCCGACGCCCGCTTCCCGCTCTTCTTCGCCGCCGCCTTCTTCGCGGTGCCCTTTTGGGCCGATGTGCCGCCGGACGTACCGGACTTGGCCGACGATGACGCGCTGCCGGCCCCGGAGCCGTCGGCCTTCGCCCGCCCGCCGGCAGTCTTCTTCGCCGCGGGCTTCCTCGCACCGGACGCCGCGGTCTTCTTCGCCGCCGTCTTCTTGGCCGGGGCCTTCGCCGCCGCGGGCTTCTTCGTGCCGCCCCTGCCCGCGCTGCCCTTGTCCGCGCCGGACGGCTCCGCGTCACGCCTGGCCGTCTTCCGGCCCCGGATCGGGGTGACCGACGCGGGTTCCTCGTCCTCGTCCGCAGCCCTCTCCCCGCGCCCCTCCTGGGCCGCCCGCACGCTGCTCTCCAGCGCGGCCATCAGGTCGATCACCTGGCCCCCCGACGTGTCGGACGAGGCGGGCGCGACCGGCTCGCCGCCCTCCAGCTTCGCCGTGACCAGCGCCTCGACGGCCTCGCGGTAGTCGTCGTGCAGTTCGCCGGGATCCAGCTCGCCCAGCGAATCCATCAGGGTCTCGGCCAGCGTCAGCTCGTTCTCGCGGATCTCGACGCCGTCCGGCACCACACCGGACGTCGAACGGATCTGGTCGGGCCACAACAGTGCGTGCATCACGATCGCCCCGTCGTGGGACCGCAGCATCGCCAGGGTCTCCCGCCCGTGCATCGCCACCTTGCCGATGGCGACCTTCCCGTGGTGCTCCAGCGCCTCCCGCAGCAAGGTGTACGGCTTGACGGCGGCCGGACCGTTGGGCCCCAGGTAGTAGGACTTGTCCATCTGGAGGGGGTCGATCTCGCCGGCGTCGAGGAACGACAGGATCGTCAGCGTCTTCGTGGTCGGCAGCGGCAGCCGGGACAGATCGTCGTCGGTGATCGGCACGATCGAGTCGCCCGCCTGGTACCCCTTGCCGATCTCCTCGTTCGGCACCTCCTCACCGTCCAGTTCGCAGAACTTGCGGTACTGGATCCGCCCGGCGTCCTTGTCGTGGATCCGGACGAAGGACACCGAGGAGCTGCGGTTCGTGGCGCTGTAGGTCTTCACGGGGATGCTGACCAGGCCAAAGGAAATAACGCCATTCCATACAGATCGCATCATTCATCCCTTGTGTGGGATTCTCATCGTATGTCGCCTATTACGGTCGTGGAGGGGCGGCGCCTCTCGCTCACCCGCCTGGAGAAGGTCCTCTATCCGGAGACCGGCACCACCAAGGGCGAGATGCTGCACTACGTCACGACCACGGCGGGCGCGATACTGCCGCACCTCCACGACCGGCCGGTGTCCTTCCTGCGCTTCCCCGACGGGCCGGACGGCCAGCGTTTCTTCACCAAGAACGTGCCGCCCGGCACCCCCTCCTGGGTGAAGACCTCCGAAGTGCCCCGCAAGTCGGCGGACCACGGCCGCCAGGTGGTGCTCCAGGACGTCTCCTCCCTGGTGTGGGCCGCGAACCTCGTCGTCGAACTGCACGTCCCGCAGTGGACCGTGGACGCTCCCGGGACGGCCGACCGGCTCGTCCTCGACCTCGACCCGGGCGAACCGGCCACCATCGTCGAATGCTGCGCCGCCGCCCGGTGGCTGCACGACCGGCTGGCCGCCGACGGCCTGCACGTCTACGCCAAGACCAGCGGCTCCAAGGGCCTGCATCTCATCGTTCCCGTCGAGCCCACCCCGTCGGACGACACCACCGCCTACGCGAAGACCCTCGCCGTCGAAGCCGCGGCCGCCCTGCCGGAACTGGTCGTCCACAAAATGAAGAAGGAACTGCGCCCCGGCAAGGTGTTCCTCGACTTCTCGCAGAACTCCGCGGCCAAGACCACCGCCGCGCCCTACACCCTGCGCGCCCGCCGCACCCCCACCGTCTCCACCCCGGTCACCTGGGACGAGGTCACCGCCTGCACGGAACCCGGTCAACTCTCCTTCCTGTTCGGCGAGATCGCCGGCCGGCTGGCCCGCCACGGAGACCTGCTCGGCCCGCTCCTCAACCTCAACCGCGCACGACCGCTCCCGAAGGCCGCCCGGTGACGACGCTGCCCCGGATCACTCCCATGCTCGCCACGCCGGGCACCCTCCCGGCCGCGCGCGACGACCGGCGGTGGGCGTACGAGAGCAAGCACGACGGGCAGCGTGCCGTCGTCGAGCTGCCCGGCGACGGCACGCTGCTGCTGCGATCCCGTTCGGGCGCCGACATCACCGCCGCCTACCCCGAGTTGCTGTCCCTGGGCGCCGCCGCCGACGACGGGGCGCCGGCCGTGCTGGACGGCGAGGTGGTCGCGCTCGACGAGGAGGGACGGCCCGATTTCGAGCGGCTGCAGTACCGGATGGGGCGGTCCGGGCCGTCGGCGAAGGCCGCCCGGCTGGTGCCGGGAAATCCCGTCCATCTCCTGCTGTTCGACGTGATGTTCCTCCGGGGCCGCAGCCTGCTGCGGCTGCCGTACGCCGAGCGCCGCGCGGCGCTGGAGGGCCTCGGGCTCCGGGGGCCGTACTGGTCGACGCCGGCCGCGCTGCACGGCCACGGTGCGCAGGCGCTCGCGGCCACCAAGGAGCGCGGCCTGGAAGGCGTGGTCTGCAAGCGGCTCGACTCCGTCTACACACCGGGCATCCGCTCCCGCTCCTGGATCAAGATCCGCAACATCCGGACCGTGGACGCGATCGTCGGCGGCTGGGTGCCGGGCCGGGGCCATCTCGCGGGGCTGCCCGGGGCGTTGCTGCTGGGCCGGTACGAGGCGGGGGCGCTGCGCTACGTCGGCAACGTGGGCACGGGATGGAACGACCGCGAACGGGCCCTGCTCGCCGAACTGCTGCGGATCGCGGCCGTGGACGACTGTCCGTTCGCCGAGGTGCCGCCGGTCCCGGACGCCCGGTGGGTCCTGCCGCGGCTGGTGGGCGAGGTCCGCTACGCCACCGAGACGAGGGCGGGGCTGCTGCGGCAGCCGTCATGGCACCGGCTCCGGCCCGACCTGGCGCCCGGGGACACCGGCTGAACGGACCGCCGCGCGGCCCCGCCGGACGCCCGGTGCGCGCCAACCGCGCCCATCGAAAGGGCGTTGTCAGTGCCCCGGCATAGATTGGGGCCATGACGGAGGGGACGCACGACACCGACACCCTGCGCCTGCGGGCGCAGGCAGGAACCGCCGCCGCACCACCGGGACCAGGCGGGGCGGGGGACGCAGCCGAAGGGCCGGGGGAGCCATGCGCCGGGCGGCGGCGCCACGCGGCGGCCAGGGCCAACGGCGCGATGCGCTCCTCCCTGCTGATGGCGATGGGGACCATGGCCTCGCGCGCGACGGGCCTGATCCGGCAGGTGCTCCAGGCAGGAGCGCTGGGCACCGGACTGCTCGCGACGACCTACAACACCGCCAACGTCGTCCCGATGAGCATCTACACCCTGCTCATCGGCGGGGCGCTGAACTCCGTACTGGTGCCGCAGCTGGTCCGCGCCCGTGTCGAGCACCAGGACGGCGGCCGCGCTTACGAACAGCGCCTGGTCACCCTGGTGCTGTGCGTCCTCGGCGCCGGCACTCTCCTCGCCCTGTGGGCCGCCCCGCAGATCGTCGCCGTCTACGCACCCGACGGCGCCGACACGCACGCCGCGTTCGACCTCACCGTCGTCTTCGCCCGCTTCCTCCTGCCGCAGATCTTCTTCTACGGCCTGTACTTCATCCTCGGCCAAGTCCTCAACGCCCGGCAGAAGTTCGGCGCGATGATGTGGACGCCGGTCCTCAACAACATCATCCTGATCACGGTGCTCGGTCTCTACATCGGGCTGCTGACGGGCCCCGACCGCGTCGAGGACATCACCCAGGGCCAGATCGACCTCCTGGGCATCGGCACCACCCTCGGCATCGCCGTCCAGGGCCTCGCCCTGATCCCGTTCGTACGGGCCTGTGGCTTCCGCTTCCGCCCGCGCTTCGACTGGCGCGGCACCGGCCTGCGCAAGAGCTTCACCGCCGCCCGGTGGACGCTGCTGTTCGTCCTGGCCAACCTCGCCGCGATGACCGTCGTCACCCACTTCGCCAACGCCGCCGACCGTCAACTCCCCACCTCAGGAGTCGGATTCACCGCGTACTCCTACGTGCAGACGATCTGGATGCTGCCGCAGTCGATCGTCACCGTGTCCCTGGTCACCGCGCTGCTGCCCCGGATGAGCCGCGCGGTCGCCGAACACCGCCTCGACGACCTGCGCGGCGACCTCTCCCGCGCCCTGCGCGTCAGCGGCGTCGTCATCGTGCCGGCCGCCTTCTTCTTCCTCGCCTTCGGGCCGCAGACCGCCCAACTCCTGCTCGCCCACGGCGCGGTGGACGCCGCATCGGCCGCGCCGGCCGGGCACATGCTCCAGGCGCTGGGGCTCGGCCTGATCCCGTTCTCCGCCCAGTACCTGCTGCTGCGCGGCTTCTACGCCTTCGAGGACACCCGTACGCCGTTCTGGATGGGCGCCTGGATCGCGGCCGTGAACATCGCCCTGGCCACCGGCTGCCATCTGCTGCTGCCCGTCCGCTGGTCGGTCACCGGCATGGCCGCCGCCTACGCCGTTGCCTACGGCGTCGGGCTGCTGATCACCGCACTGCGGCTGCGCAGGCGGCTGTACGGCAGGCTCGACGGGCGGCGCCTGTGCCGGACCTACGGAAAGCTGGCGGCGGCCGCAGCCGTGGCCGGAGTGCTCGGCAGACTCGCCGCCACGGCCTCATCGAGCCTCCCGGCGTCGACCGGCTGGGCCCCGGCGCTCGCCCTGATAGCGGGCGGCGCCACCATGGCCCTCGTCTTCCTGGCCCTGGCCCGCGCCCTGCGGATCGGTGAGCTGCGGAGCCTGCCGCTGCCGGGACTGCGGTGAGGTGAGGTGACGTGCGGCGCCGCCGGGACGCGCCGCCCGAGGGGCCGGGTGCCGGCTACGGCGCGGTGCGGGCCGCGGTGCCGATCCAGTTGATGACGGCGGTGGTCGTGGCGTCGTCCAGACCCGCGAGGGCGCGCAGCGCGGCCGCGTCCTCCGGGGCCGGGGCGACCCCCGCGGCGGTGAGCGCCACTTGGAGGTCAAGGCGACGGCGGTCGGATGTGGACACCGGCGCGTGCAGCCGACTTTCCGGGCGCGGGACCGGGTTCTGGGGCGGCGTTCCCGTGGGCCGCGGGACGGTCGGCAGCCGGTCTTCGGGGCGCGGCGGCGGCAGCAACTCGTCCGCCGGGGCGCACGGGTGGGGCATGGGCATGGGGACCGCCATGGCCGGGAGATGCACCGGCTGCTGATGGGGCCACCGGGGGGCCGGCTGGTGGGTCACGGCGGCGGGCCACTGCTCGTGGGCGGTGGTCACGGCGGCGGGCCCGGCCCAGTTGCCGCCTTCGGTGCCGATCGGGGACTGCTCGCAGTACGGCGACATCGGGGGCCTCCACAGCTCACGATCAGGTAGGACGTCTCGACCATCCAGAACCCTCTCCGCGGTACGGGGGTTGCGCAGTCCGCCGCGGTTCACCCGATGGGAGCATCGCGGCAATTCAGGACAGGGGCGACAAGCCGTCAAGAGGAGGCGATCGACTGCCTGTTGCTTACCGTAACGAGCAGTTAGAAATTTGTAAGATCCCTCCCATGGGCAGAAGCAAGGAATTCGACCCGGACGCGGCGCTGCGAGCGGCCCTGGAGCTGTTCTGGCGCCAGGGGTACGAGGCCACGTCGATGCAAGACCTGGTCGATCACCTCGGCATCAACAGGGGCAGTATCTACGCGACGTACGGCAGTAAGCACGAGCTGTACCTCAAGGCGCTGGACCGCTACTGCGAGGGGCAGGGCAACGTGGCCCTCGAACTGCTCAGCCGCCCGGGTTCGGCGCTCTCCGCGGTACGGGACTTCCTGCTCGGGCACGCCGCGCAGTGCCACCAGGACGAGGAGCGCAAGGGCTGCCTGGTGACCAATTCGGCCACCGAACTCCTCCCCGGCGACGCCGGTGCCGGCCGCCGGATCGACACCGCGCTGCGCGACGTGGAGAACGCCCTCACGGGCGCCCTGATCCGGGCCAAGGGGCAGCGGGAGCTGGACGAGAACGCTCAACCCCGTTCCCTGGCCCGCTTCTTGGTGACTTTCATCCAGGGCCTGCACGTCATCGCGAAGACGCAGGACGAGCGGCGCCTGGACGACGCGGTCGACCAGGCGCTGACGCTGCTGCGCTGAGCCGGCCCGCCGTCATCCGGGGCGGTGCCCCTTTGCCGCCCTCTCCTCCGTGGGAATTCCGTCTGAGGCTTTACTGGAACGATCGGGTAGAAAAAATGAAGAGAGTTGACCGTGCCCTGTGCCCGCGCGGAGTTCTGGGTGATCTCGGGAATCCGCGTCCGCGGGGTTCGCCCCTGTTCGCGCAGCGTGCGGTGCCCGTCGTTGCGCTGATGACGGGGGCCGGCCTGGTCGGTGTCACGAGGAGCCCGACGATGTCGCCGCGTCCAACGTGCCGGGAACGTCTGCCCGTTGGCGAACGCCGTCCGCTCCCCCTTCAGCGCTCTCGGCGTCCTCGTCGGCTCTTCGGCGGGCCGGTCCCCGACCTCCTCCATGCCCACCGGACATCAGCCCGCCCGGCAACACCGGACACGGACTCCCTGCCCGCACCGGCCGGGGAGGCCGGATCCGAGGGGGCGTCCGGCGTGAAATGTGTGACCGTCACCACCTGACCACACAACTCTCTCCTTGCGTTCACATGTGGTGATTACAGCGATGGAAAGCTGCCTGCGGCCGTATACCCAACGGCCGGCGTCGGCCGTGCCCCCCACATCACGCGGCCCGATGCCACATTTCGGGGAGAGGACACCATCCGTGGACAACACCCGCGTGACCCGCAGAGGTCGCCGCACCGTGCTTGCCGTGGCCGCAGGGACCGTACTGGTCGCGGTGGCCGCACAGGTCCCGGCCACCGCGACGGCCACTCCGGCCGCAGGACCGGCCGCCCGTCACTCGTCCATACCCGCCGCAGCCGCGATATCCGCCGGCGCCTACGACGACACGTACTACAAGGACGCCATCGGCAAGACCGGCCAGGAGCTCAAGGATTCGCTGCACCGGATCATCAGCAGCACCCAGACCGGAAAGCTGTCGTACGACCAGGTCTGGGACGCACTCAAGGACACCGACGAGGACCCGGCCAACAGCAAGAACGTCATCCTGCTGTACTCCGGCCGCTCCCAGAGCAAGGACAGTCACGGCGGAAATCCGGACGACTGGAACCGCGAACACGTCTGGGCGAAATCGCACGGCGACTTCGGCACCGCCACCGGACCCGGCACGGACATCCACCACCTGCGGCCCGCCGATGTGTCCGTCAACAGCATCCGCGGCAATAAGGACTTCGACAACGGCGGTTCGGAGGTCGAAGAGGCGCCGGGCAACCGCACCGACGACGACTCCTTCGAGCCCCGGGACGCGGTCAAGGGCGATGTCGCGCGCATGATCCTCTACATGGCCGTCCGCTACGACGGCGAGGACGGGTTCCCCGACCTCGAACCCAACGACAAGGTCGACAACGGCTCGCAGCCGAACATCGGCCGCCTCTCGGTCCTGGAGAAGTGGAACCAGCAGGACCCGCCGGACACCTTCGAGAAGCACCGCAACCAGGTGATATTCGACAAGTACCAGCACAACCGCAACCCGTTCGTCGACCACCCCGAGTGGGTCAACGAGATCTGGTGACCCGCAGGAACTGACCCGGGGCGACACGGGCCGGCCGCCCGCAGAACCGGCGTGTCGCCCCGGCGTGCCGCGGCCGGCCGGCCCGGCGGGGATGACGCCTCCTCAACGCCGTCGGGGGAGCCGGTGAACCGTATGGAGCACTCCAACCGGCGATCGGCAGGCGTCGTTCCTAGCGTGGCCTCATGTCGTCAGCTAGTTGGCCTTCCGTCAAAGCCGGTACCGCAGCGGTCGTTTGTGCCGCGTGTCTGGTGGTCACCTGCCCTCCGGCCACCGCCGGTCCGCCGGGCAGCGTCGGGTCGTCCGGCACGGATGATGAGCCGGGCGCCGAAGGCTCCGGTGCCCGGCTCGACCGCAGCGGTGTGCAGTTCCGGTCGGACGTCTCCGAGCCGCCTTCCGTCTCGGCCCTGTCGTGGATGGTCACCGACGCGTCCGACGGGAAGATCCTGGCCGCCAAGAACGCGCACCGGCAGCTGCCGCCCGCCAGCACCCTCAAGACGCTCTTCGCGCTGACCGTGCTCCCGAAATTCGGGCAGGACACCGTGCACACCGTCTCCGAGGACGACCTGTCCGGCATCAACCAGGGCAGCTCCCTCGTCGGCATCAAGGAAGACACCCGCTACTCCGTCGCCGACCTCTGGCGCGGGGTCTTCCTCAGCTCAGGCAGCGACGCGGTGCGCACCCTGGCCTCGATGAACGGCGGTTGGCAGGAGACCGTCTCGGACATGCGGGACATGGCCCGCCGCGTCGGCGCCCGCGACACGACGGTGGAGTCGGCGGACGGCTTCGACACGCCGGGCCAGGTGTCCTCCGCGTACGACCTCACGCTGTTCGCCAAGGCCGGGCTGACCAACCGGGACTTCGCGCGCTTCGCCGCCACCAAGGAGGCGCAGTTCCCCGAATCCGGCGGCCCGGACTCGTTCGGCATCCAGAACACCAACCGGCTGCTGGTGGGCTCGCACGGCGTGACCCCGTACCCCGGCCTGGTCGGCGTGAAGAACGGCTACACCAGCCAGGCGGGCAACACCCTGGTGGCCGCGGCACAGCAGGACGGCCGGACCCTGCTGGTCACCGTCATGAACCCGCAGTCCGGCGAGTACAACGCCGTCTACGAAGAAGCCCGCGCCCTCCTGGACTGGGGTTTCTCCGCGGCGCCCGACGCCTCCCCGGTCGCCGTGCTGCCGGACAAGGTGGGGCCCGCGACGGGCACCACGTCCCGAGCCCATGATCACGATGATGCCCGCGTCGAAGACCGGGACCACGACCGGGACCAGGACCGCGCTCGTGCCCGCGATCACGATCGGGCCCGTGCCCACGACCGCGCCCGTGCGCGGGCCGTGGGCGAACACTCCGGTGTGGTCCACGCGTCCGCGGTGGGCCGGAGCGCCAGGGGTGGCACAGCGCCCTGGGGATGGTGGTACGCCGTCATCGGTGCGGCGCTGCTGACCGGCCTCGGCATCACCCTGTGGCGCAGCCGGCGGGGCGCCTGACCTGCCGGACCCCGGCCGGCCGCGTGCCGTCTCGTACGGGCGCGCCACCGGCCGGGGAATCGGCGGATCCGGATGGCCTCGGCCGGTGAACGATGACGCGACTGCCACGGTGGTGATGACTGGTGGGCGATGTGCGGTGTAGCGTCCTGATCAGCTGTCGTGGTTCCGAAGTGCCGGGCGCCCGTGTCGCATTCACGGGCGTTCTTTCTGTGCGATGCCTCTCCGGACCAGGGCGATCACCTCCGGTTTCCGTGCCATGCGGACGCCGATGCAAGCCCATTGAACGAATGGAGACAGGTATGGCCAGCGGCACGGTGAAGTGGTTCAACTCGGAAAAGGGCTTCGGCTTCATCGCGCAGGACGGCGGCGGCGCCGACGTCTTCGCGCACTACTCGAACATCGAGGCCCAGGGCTTCCGTGAGCTCCAGGAAGGCCAGAAGGTGACCTTCGAGGTCACGCAGGGCCAGAAGGGCCCGCAGGCGGAGAAGATCCGCGTGGCCTGAGCCTCGTCTCATTCCGGCGCCCGCCCCCTTGCCATCCGGGGCGGGCGCCGTCGTCTGCGACCGGGCTGCGGCCCCGCGTCACGGCCTGCGGTCGTTGAGGATCCGCTGGAAGAGCCGGTGGTCGCGCCAGGCGCCGGCGATGTGCAGATAGCGCTCGGCGACGCCGTACGGCTCGAAGCCGTTCTTGGCCAGCACGCGCTGCGAGACGACGTTGTCGAGCAAGGTGCCGGCCTGGAGCCGGTGCAGGCCCAGCACGGAGTCGGCACTCTCGCAGACCTGCCGTACCGCGGCGCCGGCGAGACCGCGGCCCACGTGGCCCACGTCGATCCAGTAGCCCAGGTCGGCGCTGCGGAACTGGCCCCGCACGATGTCGCTGAGGACGATCCCGCCGACGATGTCGTCCTCGTCCCCGTACTCGTCCCCGTCCCGCACCAGTACCCAGGACAGCATCCGCTCCGCCTCCTGCTCGGCCCGTTGGACCTCCAGGCGCGCCCGCTGCCCTTCGGTCGTGTAGAAGGACTCGCTGCGGGCCGGATCCCAGGGCTTGAGGTGGTCGCGGCTGCGCCGCTGCGCACGGGCCAGCCCCGCGGCGTCGTCCGGCGTCACCGGGCGCATCAGGACATCGGGGGCGAGCCGGGCGGAGATAGTGATCATCGGTCCAGCGTAGAACCGCCACCCGGCGCTGCGGGAGCCCCCCAGGCGGTCGGAGCCGGTCGCGGAATCCGTACCGGGAGGTCGCGCTGCCCGTGCCAGATCTCGGGCATGGGGCTCTTCGGACGAGGCGAGGAAGCGCGGCAGGACGGGAGCGTCGAACCCTTCCGGCTCACGGTGGACCGGTCTTCGTGCTGCCCGCCCGCGGCGTGGTGTTCACCGGGCGGATGCGGTCCGGAACGGTCCGTACCGGCCGGCAGGCGGAGATCGCGCTGCCCGGCGGGCCGCGCGCGGTGACCGTCGAGGCGATCGACGTGCGGCGCAGGAAGCGGGAGCGGGCCGACGCGGGGGAGGAGGCCGGGCTCCATCTCGCCGGGTTCACCGCCGACGACATTTCCCGGGCGCTCGGCGCGGGCGGCGCCGTCCAGGAGGATGGACCACTGCGCGGCGTGCAGATCTCCGCCGGACCGTGACCACGGGAGCCTGTCCGGGTCGTGAGCGGCCGGTGATGTGTGGGCCCCGGCCGGTGCGCGCCCCCGCTGCTCCGGGCCGCGGAACCCCGTACGCACCTGTGCCCCGCCCGGACGCGCCGACCGGCGCGCCCGCCACGGGGGCACGGGGTGGGTGAGCCGGTGCGCGGGCGCCCGGTTCACGTTGTCAGGTCTGCGGCGGCTGACCCTGGTCCCCGCGGCCGAACTCGTCCTTGAGCTTGTCCTGGGCCTTGTCCACCTGACTCCTGTACTTGCCCTGGGTCTTTTCGTCGACGTAGTCGCCGGCCTTGTCCACGCCCTTGCCGGTCTGGCTTTCGTGGCCCTTCAGCATGCTCTTGAGCTTGTCCATCATGGACATGGGTCATCCTCCTCGCGACGATCCCCCACGGCTCCAGCATCACCCCCTGCCGCACGTTCTGCATCCGCGCGCCGGGCACGGGAACACGGCCTGCGGTGCCGCCCGGATGGCCGTTCGGCGGGCGGGACGGCGGGGCCCGGCCGAGAATGCAGCGGTGAGCGATGAACACCGCAGCGCCGACAGCGCCGCGCCGCGCCCCGCACCGGATGACGAGGAACGGCGGCGCGCCAGGATGACGCTGGCCGACCGGGCGCGGGACGCGGACGACCTGTCCTTGCTGATGGACATGCTGGATCTGCATCCGGGCCGCGACACCCGCCCCATGGCGGGCGGCGGCCGTCCGGACGGGCGCGAGGTCGAGGAGGAGTGACCCGCGCCCGCCCGGCACCGCAGGTCAGCCGGCGCCGCCCGCCCGGCTCAGGCGCAGCGTGACGATCTGGAACGGCCGCAGCGCCATCCGCACCGTGCGGCCGTCCCGGTGCAGCTCGGGGCCGTCGTCCACCGGGCGCTCCAGCAGATCCGTGGCATGGGCGTCCGCCAGGCCGAAGGCGGTGGTGACCGCCGTGGTGGCCCGCCCGCCGTGCGCCTCGTGCAGCCGGACGACCACGTCGCCGCTGCCGTCGTCGGCGAGCTTCACGGCCGTCACCACGACCGCGTCGTTGTCCACCGTGACCAGCGGAGCGACCGGGCCCGCGCCCGGGACGCGACGTTCGGGGAGGTTGATGCGGTGGCCTTCGCGCACCGCGTCGCCGATGGCGGCTCCGGGGGCGAGGGCGTAGCGGAAGCGGTGCAGCCCCTGGTCGGTCTCCGGGTCGGGGAACCGCGGCGCGCGCAGCAGCGAGAGCCGCACGGTCGTCGTCGTGCCGCGGTCCGGTGCGTCGCGGACGGTGCGGGTGACGTCGTGGCCGTACGTGGCGTCGTTGACCAGCGCGACACCCCAGCCCGGCTCATCGATGTGCACGAAGCGGTGTGCGCAGGTCTCGAACTTGGCCGCCTCCCAGCTGGTGTTGGTGTGGGTGGGCCGGTACAGGTGCCCGAACTGGGTCTCCGCGGCGTAGCGTTCGGCGTGCAGGTCGAGCGGGAAGGCGGCCTTGAGGAACTTCTCGGTCTCGTGCCAGTCGACCTCGGTGTCGATGTCGATGCGCCGCTGCCCGCGGGTGAGCGTCAGCGTCTGCACGACGCGCGAGTCGCCGAAGCTCCGGACCACCCGCACCGTCGCCGCGTCCCCGGAGGCCGCGTCGAGCGTCACCTCGTCCGCCGCGGTCAGATCGGTGACGACGTTCCGGTAGAACGCGTCCACGTCCCAGGCGTCCCACATGTTGGGGAAGTCCGGGTGGATCTGGAGGAGGTTGGCGGCGCCGCCCGGCGCGACGGCCTCCCGCCCGGCCGTCAGGTCGTACGCGGAGACGATCAGGCCGTGCGCGTCGATCTCGGTCCGCAGCAGGCCGTTGGCGAGGACGAACCCGCCGCCGGCGCGCGGCTCGGCCACGACCTCGGCGCCGTCGGGCACCGCCGGCGCCAGGGCCCCGGCCGCGACGCCTGACCTGGGGTGCGGTGCCGCGTTCGCCACCAGCTCCGTCCCGCCCGTGCCGGCCAGTGCGCCCAGCGCGTCCGCGATCAGCTGCTCCAGCTCGGCGGCGACGGCCGTGTAGGTACGCTCCGCCTCACGGTGCACCCACGCGATCGACGAGCCGGGCAGGATGTCGTGGAACTGGTGCAGCAGCACCGTCTTCCAGATCCGGTCCAACTCCGCGTACGGGTAGGGATGTCCGGCCGTGACGGCCGCCGTCGCCGACCACAGTTCGGCCTCACGCAGGAGGTGTTCGCTGCGCCGGTTGCCGCGCTTGGTCTTCGCCTGGCTGGTCAGCGTCGCGCGGTGCAGCTCCAGATACAGCTCGCCCACCCACACCGGCGCCTGCGGGTACTCCGCCTCCGCCTTCGCGAAGAAGTCCGCCGGCTTCTCCCACACCACGGTGGGCGAGCCGTCCAGGTCGCGCAGCCGGCGGGCCTTGGCGATCATCTCGCGGGTGGTGCCGCCGCCCCCGTCGCCCCACCCGGTCGGCGCCAGCGAGTGCCGCGCCACGCCCTTGTCCTTGAAGTTCCGTGCCGCATGGGCGATTTCGCTGCCCGCCATCTGGCAGTTGTAGGTGTCGACCGGCGGGAAGTGGGTGAAGATCCGGGTGCCGTCGATGCCCTCCCAGCGGAACGTGTGGTGCGGGAACGCGTTGATCTGGCTCCAGGAGATCTTCTGGGTCAGCAGCCACTTCGCGCCCGCCGCCTTGATGATCTGCGGGAGCCCGGCGGCGAACCCGAAGGTGTCCGGCAGCCACGCCTCGTCGTTCTCGACGCCGAACTCCTCCAGGAAGAACCGCTTCCCGTGCACGAACTGCCGCGCCATCGCCTCCGATCCCGGCATGTTGGTGTCGGACTCCACCCACATGCCGCCCGCGGGCACGAACCGGCCCTCCGCGACCGCCCGCTTCACCTTGGCGTAGACCTCGGGACGGTGCTCCTTGATCCACGCGTACTGCTGGGCCTGGGACATCGCGAAGACGAACTCCGGCTCGTCCTCCAGCAGCGCCGTCATGTTCGACGTGGTCCTGGCGACCTTCCGCACCGTCTCGCGCAGCGGCCACAGCCACGCCGAGTCGATGTGCGCATGTCCCACCGCGCTGATCCGGTGCGCCGACGCGCCCGCGGGCGCGGCCAGCACCTCACGCAGCTCCGAACGGGCCGCATCCGCCGACCCGTTGACGTCCTGGAGGTCCACCACGTCCAGCGCCCGCCCGACGGCCCGCAGCAGCTCCCAGCGCCGCGGCGATTCCACGGGCAGCTCGGTCATCAGCTCCCCGAGCACCTCCAGGTCCTGGACCAGTTCCCACACCGTGGTGTCGAACACCGCCAGATCCATCCGCGCCAGCCGGTACTGCGGCGCGTCGCCCGCGGTCTCCCGGTCGCCCAACGGGGTGGGCTGGAAGGGATGGACGTCCAGGATCACCGGGTTGGACGCCGCTTCGAGGTGCCACTCGACGCGTTCGCCGCCCTGCACCGGAGCGCCGGCCCGCACCCACTGGTTGCGGGGGTTGATGGCCTTCACGGGGTCGCCGTCCGGCGTGTAGACCAGCGCCTCGCACTGGAACCCGGGCATCCGCTCGTCGAATCCCAGGTCCAGCACCGCTTCCACGGTCCGTCCCGCCCATTCCGCAGGCACCTCGCCTGTCACCTTGAACCAGGTCGTCGCCCAGGGCGCGCCCCACTCGTCCCCGACGGCCACCGGCGTATGCGCCGCCGCCAGGCCCTCGGCCACCGGAACCGGCTCGCCCGGCGCGACCCAGGCCGCCACCTCCAGCGGCACCGCGTCCGGGTACAGGGCGGGCCGGATGCGTTCGTCCAGCACCCGCTTGAGGCGGGCTTCGACCAGTGCGCGATCGTCATGCATGGGAGGTGGCTCCGTAACGTCGTGATGAGGGGTGTGCGGTGGTACGGGCGGGCGGTCGGCTACCAGGAGTGCCGGATCACGGCGGGCTCCGAGGCGGTGAACAGTTCGCCGACCGCCCGGATGCGGAGCACGGCGGCCGGTTCCGTCCCGGCGCGGCGCAGCCCCGGCAGGTGGAACGCGGTGCCGCAGGTGCCGCCGAGGAACCGGACGGCGCCGCCGGGCAGGTGGCGCGACACCTCGTAGTGGCGCACCGGCCCGGGGGCGCGCCGCCAGGACAGCCGCAGGGCGGTCGCGCCGCCGGCGGTCGCCGCGTCGGTGACGGCCGCGCCGGTGGGCGCCGCCGGTATCGCCGCGTCCCCGTCCCGGACGGCCAGCAGGCCGAGCCGCCAAGCGACCGGAGTGCCGCCCCGGCCGGTCAGCCGCACACCCAGCGCGTGGAGCGTGCCGGGCCCGAGGGGGCCGAGCCGTACGGACGTGCGGCGCCAGCCGTCGCCCGGTGCGATGGTCCCGGCGGGCAGACAGGCGAAGGGGGCGGGCTCCCCGGGGGCCGCGGGCTCCCGCAGCGCGACGGCCACCTCCACGGTGACAGGACCGGACTCCGCGTCGGCCCGGTGCACCAGGTCGACCGTCGTGGCGCCGCCGGCCGGCAGCCGCGCGGTGTACAGCTCCACCGTCGCCGGCTCGGCGAGGTCGCCCCGCACCCGCAGGCTGCTGCCGCCGCGCCAGGCGTCCTCGAAGTCCAGTGTCACGTCCGGGCGTTGGCCTTGGGCGCGGACCACCCAGCGCCGGGCGGGCAGCCGGTCCTGGAGCCCGAGGTGATGCCACGGTGCGTCGGACACCGCGGCGCCGTCGTCGTACCAGCGCAACCCGTGACCGGTGTTGAACGACGTCCCGAACGGCAGCGCGTCCAGCGTGGAACGGTCGGCCACGGCGGTGGCCGGCGCCCGCCAGCCGCCTCCGGTGCCGCCGGGGCGGGTCGGATCGAGGCCCTCGCCCGACCAGAAACGGTCGTCCGCCGCGTGGAACTGCCCGGGGGTGCGCCCCTCGGGCCGATGGTTCAGCGTCCAGTCCGGCCGGTAGAAGCCGTACGAGACCACGTGGTCGCGCCCGGCCGGGAGGATCGCGTCCCAGTCGGTGGCGGTGTCCCAGCCCGCGGATTCGACATCGACCCCGGCCCACAACGCGTACCGGCTGCGGCCCAGTTGCTCCGCCAGCCGCCCGGAGTCGGCGAGCCGCTGCGCACTCCAGCGGAAGTCCACGAACATCGTGTCGGCGACCGGCCCGTGCGCGTCCTGGAAGAACGTCTGATTACGGGAGTTGAGTGCGCCCTGCCAGCCCACCCGGCCGTCGCGGTCCATCGCGTCGTACCAGGTGATGCGCAGCCCACGGCCGGTACCCGCCGCGCGCAGTGCCCGCAGGAACGCCTGCATATCGGCGGCCAGTGCGGCGTCCCCGCCGTCGGTCTCGGCGTTGATGAACCACCCGTCGAAGCCGTACGTTCCGGCCACCTCCACCAGCTTCGCGGCCAGCGGGAAGCGGCCCGCCGTGTCCTTCTGCACCAGGTCGCGGGTCCAGCGCAGCCGCCCGCCGTACGCGGCCGGCGGCAGGAACACGGTGCCCAGGACCGGCACGCCGTTGCGGTGCGCGGCGTCCACCACCGGGGCGCTGGGGGCCACTATCAGCCCTTCGCCGGACGAGCCGCCCCAGAAGACCAGTTCGTCGAGGTAGGCCCAGTGGGTCGGGGTGTAGCGGTCGGCGGTGGCGGAGCCCTGTGAGGGGTTCCCCGCGGTGTGGTCGAACGCCGCGAGGGCGCTGATCCCGGCCTGGCCTCCCCGGGCCGTGGTGTTCGCGGCGACCGGCGTGAACCGCCGGGCGAGCGGCACGGTCGCGGTGTTGAACGCGAGGTCACGATCGGCCTGCGGCGTCCAGGCCAGCAGGCTGCGCCAGGTCACGCCGTCGCCCGGCGTGCCGTCCGGCAGCGAGTCGGGGAACCAGTACGACGCGTACGGCTGGAGGGGCGCGGCCTCGGCCGCCGCCGACGGGGGCCGTGCGGCGGCCGGGGCCGCGCCCAGCGGCGGGCCGAACAGCGCGGCGGCGGCACCGGCACCGGCCAGCACCACACGGCGGCGGGACAACGGGAACGGTTCCTGGGGCATGGGCTCCTCCGAAGGCGCGGTCGGTGAACGGGTGGGACGGGCTGCCGGCACGGCCGCGGCCGGAGCGCCGCCGGAGACCGGCGGCCCTGGTCAGGCCAGGACCTCCTGCGGTGAACGGACCTCCGTGATGCCACGTGCCGTCAAATGCTGTACGTCATCGGCGCGTTCGGCCAGTACGAGGGCGGGCCGCACACCTTGTCCGGCCAGCCGCGCCCAGGCTTCGAAGACGGCGCCGCCGGGCGCGCACACCGAGCGGCGGGGGGCCGCGTCCGCGTCGCCCGCGTCCACGGCGAGGGCGGTGGCGCGCACCGCGGGCCGGTGCACCCGCCCGCCCCACTCGCCGGCCAGCGCGGCGAGCGCCTTGCCCGCCGGCTTGACCGTCCCGTCGTTGCCGAGCAGGCCGAGGCCGTACTCAAGATCGGGAAAGTCCGCCAGCGACCGGGACACGTCATGCGAGCACCACCACGTCACGCCCCACACGTCCGGGCAGTCCAGGGCGTTGCGGACGGTGGCCTCGGTGAACCGCGCCGCCTGATCCTCCGGGATGTGCGGGGCGGGGGCGCCGACTTCCTGGAGCCACACCGGGCGGTGCGGATCGCTCGCCCACGCCTTCGACAGCTCGATCAGATAGGCCGCGTGCTGCTCCGTCGCGGTGCCCGCAGGCCCGTGCCGCTGCGCCGTGCCGTTGAACACCCAGGAGTGCACGGCCGTCACGGCACCCCGGCGGGCGGCGTGCGCCGGGGTGAAGGGGTGTCCGTCGCGATACCAGGCGGCGTCGTAGGCGGCGTGCAGATGCATCCGGCCGGGCGCGCCACGCTCGCAGGCCGCCAGCATCCGGTCCAGCCACGCACCGGCCTGCGCCTCGGTGATCCGGTCCGGGTCCGGATGCGGGCCGTCCGAGAACTGGTTGATCTCGTTGCCCAGTGTCATGCCGAGGAAGTTGGGCCGGTCGGCGAGCGCTGCCGCCAGCGTGCGCAGGTATTCCTCCTGGCCCGACAGGACGTCCGGGTCGGTGAAGAGGCTGCGGCGGTGCCAGGTCTGTGTCCAGGCGGGCAGGAAGTCGAAGCTCGACAGGTGACCCTGGAGGCCGTCGACGTTGATGTCGAGGCCCCGTTCGGCCGCGGCGTCCGCCAGCCGCACCAGCTGGTCGACGGCGGCCGGCCGGATCAGGGTGCGGTTGGGCTGGAACACCGGCCAGAGAGGGAAGACCCGGACGTGGTCGAGGCCGAGCGCGGCGATGGCGTCGAGATCGGCGCGTACCGCGTCCAGGTCGAAGTCGAGCCAGTGGTGGAACCACCCGTGGGCGGGTGTGTAGTTGACGCCGAAGCGGAGCGGGCGGCGGACGGTGTCCTGCTCGGGCATAGCGGTCCCTGGGAGTGAGAGGCGGGGCGGGGGAGTGGCCGGGGGCTGCGGAGGTCAGCCCTTGACCGCACCCTCACCGACACCGCGGAAGAAGAAACGCTGCAGACAGGCGAACAACACGATCAGGGGGAGCACGGCGATGACGGTGCCGGCCGCGACCAGGCGCTGGTTGTTCGCGAACGTGCCGTGCAGGAAGTTCAGGCCGATCGTCAGGGTGAATTTCGACTGGTCGCTGAGCACGATCAGCGGCCACAGGAAGTCGTCCCACGCCCCCATGAAGGCGAAGATCGCCACCACTGCCAGGGTGCCCTTGACCGAAGGCAGCGCGATCCGCAGGAACCGTTGCCAGGCGTTGGCACCGTCGACGAACGCCGCCTCCTCCACCTCGTACGGCAGCGCGGCGAAGGCGTTCCGCATCAGCAGGACGTTCATGGCGCCGATACAGGCGGGCAGCAGCACGCCGATGAGGGTGTTGTTGAGCTGGAGTTCCCGCATCGTGACGAACTGGGCGATCATGATGCTCTCCACCGGCACCAGCATCGCCATGAGGAAGACGACGAGCGCGGCTTTCCGGCCGCGGAACCGCATCCGGGCCAGCGCGTAGCCCGCCAGCGCCGCGCCCAGACAGTTCGTCAGCACGTTGGCGACCGCGACCTTCAGGGAGTTCAGCGCGAAGTCCCAGACCGGGATGATCTTCGCGACGCCGGCGTAGTTGTCCAGCGTCGCCTCGTGCGGCACCAGGCTCGGCGGATAGCGGTAGATGTCCTCGCCCGCCCCCTTGAGCGAGGTGGACAGCTGCCACAGGAACGGCCCCACGGTCAGCGCCAGCACGGCGAGCAGCAGCAGGTAGCGCAGTACCCACTGCCATACCGGTGTCCGGCGGCCGCTCCTGCGCCGCCGTACGCGGCCGCCGCCGTCCGGCGCGGCCCGCCGTTCCTGTTCCGCCGTGGCACTCATGCGTCCTCCTTGCGGTTGGCGCGCAGCACCAGCAGCATCAGTCCCAGCGTGATCACGAACACCACGACGGACAGCGCCGACGCATAGCCGACCCGGCCGTTGAGACCCGTGCCGACCTGTTGGACCAGCATCACCAGCGTGGTGTCCTCGCCGCCGGGCCCGCCGGTCGGCCCGGCCATCAGATAGACCTCGGAGAACACCTTGAAGGCGCCGACCGAGGAGAGCGCGGCCACCAGCACCATCGTGGAGCGCACCGCGGGGACGGTGACCGTCCAGAACCGGCGCAGCGCCCCCGCGCCGTCGACCGCGCACGCCTCGTGCAGTTCGCGCGGCACGTTGGCCAGCGCCGCCAGATAAATGATCATGTAGTAGCCGAGGCCCTTCCAGACCGTGACCGCCATCGCGCTGAACAGCAGCAGCCACGGATCGCTGAGAAAGCCGACCTTGCCGAAGCCGACCGCCTCCAGCACGGCGTTGATCAGCCCGCGGTCGTCCAGCAGCCACACCCAGATCAGCCCGACCACCACGACGGACGCCACCACCGGCGTGTAGAACGCGGCACGGAAGAATGTGATCCCGGGGATGCGCCCCTGGACGAGCAGGGCCAGCAGCAGCGGCAGGATCACCAGCAGCGGCACGACCCCCAGGACGTACAGCAGGCTGTTGCGCAGACCGGTCCAGAACATCGCGTCATGGATCAGCTCCTGGTAGTTGGCGCCGCCCACGTACTGTCCCGCGATGAGGGTGCGGGCATCGGTGAAGGAGTTCACCACCGTGCTCAGGAACGGATACAGGCTGAACCCGCCGACGATCAGCAGGCCGGGGGCGAGGAACAGCCAGGGGCTGGCGGGCAGATGCCTGCGGACGGGTCTGATGCGGCCGCGCGCGGCGGCCTGCGGGGGAGCGCCGGGACCGGGCGGCACGGGCGCGGGCCCGCCGCCGCCCTTGTTTCCCGGGGTCCTGGGCACTCGGGCCGTGCCGGTCGTCACCGTGCGCCCGCGCCGGTCGTGAGCAGCCGGTTGCACTCGTTGACCGCACCGTCGAGCGCGGCCTTGGGCGACTCCTTGCCCTGCACGGCCTTGGCAACGGCGTTGCGCAGCACGGTCTTCATCTGGTCGCTGAGCAGGACCGGCGTGTAATTCACCGCGCTGCCAAGGGACTTGGCGGAGGCGATGCGCACCCGGGTCGCGTCCGTGCCGTCCTCCTTGGTGAAGTACGGATCGTCGAGCGAGCCCTTGGTGCTCGGGAAGATCGTCACCCGCTTCGCGAAGTCCATCTGGTTCTTGCGGTCCGTGACGAAGTGGGCGAACGCGACCGCGGCCGGTTTGACCTTGCTCTGTGCATTCACCATCAGGCCCTGAACGTACATATTGGCCTTGCCGGTGTTGTTGACCGTGTCTGTGATCCCGATGTTCTTGTAGAGGCTCGGTGCCTCCTTCTTGAAGTTCCCCAGGTCCAGCGCGCTGCCCGGATTCATCGCCACGGACTGCTGCTGGAACTTCCGCCCCGAGGACTCGGCCATGGCGGTCAGCGCCTGCGAATCCAGCGCGCCCGCCGCGTACAACTCACGGTAATGCCGGAGCAGTTCGACGCCCTTGGGCTCATTGAAGGTGAAGGCGGTGCCCTGCGCGTTCATGAGCCGTACGCCGTAGCGCCCGAAGTCCTCGATCGACGGGGTGCTCGCCAGCATCGTGATCTTTCCGTCGCTCTTCTTCGCCATCGTCAGCGCGTCCGCGAAGAGCTTGCCGTACGTCGTCGGTGGCTTCCGGGGGTCGAGCCCCGCCTTCGTGAAGAGCGCCTTGTTGTAGAACATCGGGCCGGTGTTCAGATACCAGGGGAATGCGTAGACGCCCGCCATGCCCGGCATCTCGTAGCTCTTCCAGGCACCCGCCAGATACTCGTCCTGATACTTTCCCGCCGCCTTGTGCAGGTCGAGCGCGACACCGGCCTTGGCCAGCGGATAAGCGAGATCCGGTGACACATTCACGACATCGGGAAGCGTGCCGCCCGCCGCGTCCGCACTGAGTTTCTCCGGATACCCTTCGGCCGGCTGATCAACCCAATTCACCTTGGCATCCGGATACTTCTTCTCGAAGTCTGCGATGAGCCCTTCGAAGTAGTCCTTGAAATTGGCCTTGAGATTCCAGGTCTGGAAGGTAACCCGGCCCTCGACCTTTCCCGTCGCACTGTCCGACGCGCCGGAATCTCCCGAGGCCCCGCACGCGGTCAGGGCGAGCGCCGATGTGACCAGGACCGCGGCGGACGCGGCTGCTCGGCGGGATATACGCATGACTGGCTGGCTCCTCTGCTCGGACCAGAAACAGGGCGAATCGTTGCGGCAGCCGTATGCGACAGAGCGTGCTTCCGAAGTGGACTCTTTCGGTATCCACGCGCTGCCGCTGGATGCCGCTTCCTGCTCCGGACACGCGAAAATCAACAACTGTGCCGTGCCCCTTCAGCACACCGGACGGCCGTGAAAGCGAGTCTCGGTGCGATGATGCGGCAGACGGTACTAATGCGTTTTAGTGGGTGTCAATACCTGCACCGGAATCGGTCCGGAAGAGGCCTGGGGAAGTCCATCATCATCCACCCTGACCTGCGAAAAGACCCGTCGTCCGATGCCGCGCGGAGCACATCGCAAACCCCTGGCACCGTCGATTGACACACCCCGCCCCAGTGATCAGACTGACGGTACTAATGCGGTTTAGGGACCGGCACGCAACAGGCATCCGCGCCGCCCGGCGCGCCGACGTGCCCACCGCAGCGAGGCGAGCGAGACCCACCGCACGAGGAGAGTCCGTCATGACAGCGCCCGGCGAGGCCGCCCGCCGCAAACCCGCCCGGCGGCCGACGATCAAGGACATCGCGCGCCGCGCGGGCGTCTCCGAGAGCGCCGTCTCCTTCGCGCTCAACGACCGGCCCGGCGTCTCCCAGGACACCCGCGCCCGGATCCGCCGCGTCGCCGAAGAACTGGGCTGGCAGGCCAACAGCGCCGCCCGCGCGCTCTCCGGTGAACGCGCGGGCAGCGCGGGCCTGGTACTCGCCCGTCCGGCCCGGACCCTGGGCGTCGAGTCCTTCTTCCTCCAACTGGTCTCCGGCATCCAGGAAGTCCTGTCGGCACGCCGGATCGCGCTGCTCTTCCAGGTGGTCGAAGACCTGGAAACGGAATGCGCGCTCTACCGCCGCTGGTGGGCCGAACGCCGGGTGGACGGCGTCCTCGTCGTCGACCCCCGCACCGAGGACCCGCGCCCCGGCCTGCTCGCCTCCCTCGGCCTGCCGGCCGTCGTCGTCGGCGGCCCCGCCACCGCAGCGGAACCCCCGCAGGTCTCCACGGTCTGGGCCGACGACTCCAAGGCCATGGCCAGGGTTCTCGACCACCTCCACGGCCTCGGCCACCACCGGATCGTGCACGTCGCCGGCCTGCCGGGACTGGCCCACACCGCCCGCCGCATCCGCTCCCTGCGCACCGAAGCGGACCGCCGCGGCCTCGACGCGCACCAGGTCCGCTCGGTGACCACCGACTACTCCGACGCGGAGGGCGCTGAGGCCACCCGCCACATCCTGGACACGGCCGAGCCGCCCACGGCGATCATCTACGACAACGACGTGATGGCCGTCGCCGGCGCCTCGGTGGCCGCCGGCCGCGGCCTCTCCGTTCCGGGCGGCCTGTCGATCGTGGCCTGGGACGACTCGGCCCTGTGCCGCGTCACCCACCCCCAGCTCACCGCCCTGGTCCGCGACACCCCCGGCTTCGGCCGGCTCGCCGCCCAGGAACTCCTCACCGTCCTCGACGGCGGCCCACCGCGCACCGTCCACGGCGAACTCCCGCACCTGGAAGCCCGCGAGAGCACCGGCGCACCTGACGCGCCGTAAGGGCGGGGGCCTGCCCGCGCCGTCGCCGGAAGCCGCGCCGCCGGTTCTGGCCCGGCGAAGCCGTGGGCGCTGCCGTCGGGGAGTATCGTCCCGACATGTCCTCCAAGGCCCGCCCCCTCGCCCTGGTCACCGGCGCCACCGGCTACATCGGCGGCCGCCTCGTCCCCGAGTTGCTGGATGCCGGATACGCCGTACGCGCGCTGGCCAGGAGCCCGGAGAAGCTGCGCGACCACCCCTGGGCCGGACGGACCGAGGCGTGCCGCGGGGACGTCACCGACGCCGCATCGGTCCGCGCCGCACTGGACGGCGTCGACACCGCCTACTACCTGGTGCACGCCCTCGGCACCGGCCGCGACTTCGAGGAGACCGACCGCAGGGCCGCACGGATCTTCGCCGAGCAGGCCCGTGCCGCAGGCGTCCGCCGCCTCGTCTACCTCGGCGGCCTGACCCCCGCGGGCGTACCCCGGCACGCCCTCTCGCCCCACCTCCGCTCCCGCGCCGAGGTCGCCGAAATCCTCCTGGCGTCCGGCGTCCCCACCGCTGTGCTGCGCGCCGCCGTCATCATCGGCTCGGGCTCCGCCTCGTTCGAGATGCTGCGCTACCTCGCCGAACGCCTCCCGGTGATGGTGACGCCCAGCTGGGTGCGCACCCGCATCCAGCCCGTCGCCATCCGCGACGTGCTGCGCTACCTGGTGGGCTGCGCCGGCCTGCCGGACGACGTCTCGCGGGCCTTCGACATCGGCGGCCCCGACGTGCTCACCTACCGCGACATGATGCAGCGCTACGCCCGGGTCGCCGGCCTCCCGGAGCGGCTCATCCTCCCCGTACCGGTGCTCACACCCGGCCTGTCCAGCCGCTGGGTCGGGCTGGTCACGCCGGTCCCCGGCGCCCTGGCCCGGCCGCTCGCCGAGTCGCTGCGGCACGAAGTCGTCTGCCAGGAGCACGACATCGCCCGCTACGTGCCCGACTCACCCGGCCACCCGATCCCCCTCGACGACGCGCTGGACCTGGCACTGCGGCGGATCCGCGAGGCCGAGGTCGCCACCCGCTGGTCCAACGCAGCGGTGCCCGGCGCCCCGAGCGATCCGCTGCCCACCGACCCCGACTGGGCCGGCGGCTCCCTCTACACCGACCGCCGCGCACGCCGGGTGGACGCCGCACCCGAAGCGCTGTGGCGGGTGGTGGAAGGCATCGGCGGCGAACACGGCTGGTACTCGTCGGGCCTCGCCTGGGCGGCACGCGGCTGGCTCGACCGGCTCGTCGGCGGGGTGGGCCTGCGGCGCGGCAGGCGCGACGCGGGCCGGCTGCGGGTCGGCGACTCCCTGGACTTCTGGCGCGTCGAGGAGATCGCGCCAGGCCGACTGCTCCGGCTGCGCGCCGAAATGCGGCTACCGGGCCTGGCCTGGCTGGAGTTGGCCGTCGGCCGTGACGCCCACGGCCGTACGGTCTACCTCCAGCGGGCCCTGTTCCACCCGCACGGCCTGGCCGGGCACGCCTACTGGTGGGCGGTGTCCCCGTTCCACGCCGCGGTGTTCGGCGGCATGGCCCGCAACATCGCCAGAACCGCCGAGACCGCACCGGAACCACCCGCCCCTGCGCCCGCCTCCTGACACACGGACGCTCCGCACGGCCCCAGGGCGCATCACCCGGCGCACCGGCCCGTCCTCGCCCGGTCGTCGATCCCTCGCCTCGGGCGATCGGCAAGCGCCGGCACGGAAAACGGCGGACCCCGGGCACCGGGCCCGGAATCCGCCGCACGCGCTGATCAGTGGCGGGTCACCGTACCGGCCGCCAGGCGCCCGCAGTTCGAGCCGTTCACGTTGACACTGACGTTTTCGATCGTGCCGCCCCAGTCCACACACCGGCCCTTCGCCAGCAAATAGACCGGTCCCGCGTAACTGGTGTAAAGCCCGCTGTCGAAGACGGTTTCGGAACTTCCGTCGGTCGGCCCGAGATAGGTGTACATGGAGACCGCCTTTCCGGTGGTGTTCCGCACCGTCACGACACAGTTCTTGCCCGTCTTGCCGTTGTAGGTGAGAAACACCGCCCCCTTTCCGGAGATCTCCGCGGAATTCACGACGCTGTAGCCGCTTCCACAGGCTCCGTTGTACGCCGCAGTGGCGCGCACGGGCGCGGCCGATGCGCTGGTAGCGGTAGCCATCGTGGCCATACCTGCCACTGCCAGCACTGCGGATCCTGCGATGGCACGAGAACGCTTCATGGGAATACCCCCGTCAGAGGTGATGTCCTTCGCGTGGTCATTGCGCAGTGTTGGACAGCGATCGTCCGGAGATGGTTGTACCGATCGTGGGTGAACTTCCCGTACCCCGTTGGAACAAGCCACTCGCCCCTCCCCAAACCGCCCCAGGAAAAGGCCCGTTACCGCACCGCACCGCCAATTCTCCTCCCCTCGAACGAGGTTGCCATTTTTTTTCGGTACGCAGCGGACGTGGCGACGGCCGGCCCCCGGCGCCTGATGCGGCGCCGGGAACCGGCCGTCGGCGGATCCTGGAGGTGATCGTGGAGATGACCCTGCGGACGGATCAGCCGTTGGCGAGTGCCTTGAGGCGGGTGAACGATCCGTTGAAGCGGTTGCGGTCGCCGACCGTCGGGCCGGTGGACGTGTACTGCCAGATGGTGTGGAAGGGCCAGCCGGCCGGGAGCGTCCCGACGGACGAGCCGTAGCGCGGAACCCACAGCGGGTTCGTCTTGCCGAACTTGCGGGAGTTCCCGGTGCACTGCGTCCACCAGTTGGTGGAGGTGTAGATGACCGCGTCCCGCCCGGTCTTCGCCCGGTACGTGGTCACGAAGTCGGCGATCCACTGGATCATCGCCGCGTCGCTCTTGCCGTAGCAGGTCGCCCCGTAGGGGTTGTACTCCATGTCGAGCGCCCCGGGCAGCGTCTTGCCGTCCTTCGACCACCCGCCGCCGTGAGCGGCGAAGTACTTCGCCTGCGCCGCCCCGCCGGAGTGGTCCGGCAGCGCGAAGTGGTAGGCGCCGTGGATGATGCCGGCGTCGTACGAGCCCCGGTACTGCTGGCTGAAGTACGGGTTCTTGTAGGTGGTCCCCTCGGTGGCCTTGACGTACGCGAAGCGCACGCCGCTCGTGCGCAGTGCGGGCCAGCCGACGTTGCCGTTGTGGCTGGAGACGTCGACGCCGTCGACCGACGATGTGGAAGAGGACGCCTGCGCATCGGAGCCGCCGGCGCGGTCGACGCCTTCGTGGGCGGCGATCGTGGAGCCCATCCAGTCCTGCTCGGGGTGGGCGGGTTCCTTGTCGCCTCCGGCCGCCGCGGCAGTGCCCGGGAGGGCGAGGGTCAGGACGAGCGCGGAGAGGGAGAGGAGCGTTCCGGTCGCGGCGGGGAAAGTGCGACGGGCCGGACCGGATCTACGCAAGGGCATCGGGTACCTCCGAAGGCCATCGGTTGGCGGTGCGGCAGATTTTGAGCAGATTCCTGCCGATAAGGAGACATATGCGCTGCACTGCTCGCTCCGTAACCCGACAGGCCATCAGGCCCCCGTCCGGCCGGACGGTGTCACTCGTCCGGCGCCACAACGGTCCGGTGTCGCGCTCCCCACGACCCGTCCCGCAGTGCGCCCCGGGAGCGAGTGTGTCCGGGAGCGAGTGCGTCCGGGAACGCGAAAGCGGGCCCCGTGTTGCCGGGGCCCGCTTGCCTGCGCAGCGGCGCACGCGCCAGTCGCCGCATCCGTCAGCTCGGCGGTGAGGGCGTCACGTCGCCGTGCGCCGCCTCACCGGTACGTCACCTCCGTACCGCATCACCTCGGTACCGGGTACCGGGTACCGGGTACCGCGTCAGCTCAGTAGGCGGAGTTGACGTTGTCGATGGAGCCGTAGCGGTGTGCTGCGTAGTTGGCTGCGGCGGTGATGTTGGCGATGGGGTCGGTGAGCTTATGGGGGGTGCCCTTGACGTGGTAGGTGTCGAAGGTGGGCTGGATGACCTGGAGGAGTCCCTTGGAGGGGATTCCGTTGATGGCGTTGATGTCCCAGTTGTTGACGGCGTGGGGGTTGCCGGAGGATTCGCGCATGATGTTGCGGTGGAGTCCGTTGTAGGAGCCGGGTATGCCCTTGTCCTTCATGATGTCGAGGGACTGGCGGATCCAGCCGTCGAGGTTGTTCTTGTACTGCTTCGGCGCCGCCTTGGGCGCTGCCTTCGGGACGTCGAGTGCCGTGCGCTCCAGGGAGCGGTCGGCGGCCTGCTGCGCGGTGTGGCCCTGCTCGGCGACGGCGGTCACCTTGAGCGAGTCGGCCACCGAGAAGGTCGACTTGCCCGCGGCCTCCGTGCTCTTGGCGGCCGTGTCCTTGCCGGTCTGGGTCTTGGCGGGGAGGCCGTTGGTGGTGACGGGCTTCACTGCGGCGGGGGCGTGTGCGGAGGTGGTGGTTCCGGTGTCGCTCGGGGCTGCGGTGGTGGCGAGGGCTGTGGTGGCGCCGGCGGTGGCGAGGACGGCCACGGCGATCTTGTGGGTGCGGGTGATGCGCATGGTGCGGGCGTTGCGGAGCAGGGTGAAGCTGGGCATGCGGTGACCTCTTCCGGGTGGTGTACGGGGGAGCGGCCTTCGGCGGCGCGTGTGAACCGAGGGTCTGGCCGCGCTCGCTCACCACGGGGGAGGAGCCTCTTCGGCACGTTCTCGGTGCTACCCGAGTAATGGTTAACGCGGCCCTCGGGTGGTGGCAATGATGGGTTGTACTACCCCTCATCGTGAGATACGGCGAGATGTCCGATGTTGTGCCCGTTTTTCGGTGTGATTGAGCGGGCGTGTTTCGACTACAGCGGCTCGTACGTGACGTGCACCCTGTGCCCGGCATCACCCGGCGCTGCCCGAAATGCCGGAGTTATGGGTTGGAGGGGCGGCGTTGAAGTCGCCTGGGTCACAGGGGATGGCGCGCGGGGCCGTGCCGCGGCCGTGATCAGGGCACGGCCGGTTCCGTCAGGCGTAGTGGGGATGGCCCCAGGCGCCGATATACGTGTCGAGCCGATGCCGCGCGAAGGCGGCCGGAGGTCCCACCCCACGTTGCTCACCCTGCCGACCGCGATGTCGCGGTCTGCCGGCCCGCCGAGGTTCCCCGGGCATCGGCGTACGGCAGCCGGTGCTCCGGCATCCGCAGCTGTTCGTGACGTCAGGCGGACGTCATGCCGGATATGGGTCGGCTGGCGGGCCCGCTGGGTCGAATCCGTCCGGCTGCCGGGGCCGGGGGCCGTACTCCGTGACGTCGAGATGCCGGTCGGGGGCATCGACCGGCCGGACCGCTTCGCAGCTGGCGGCAGTGACCGGGAGCCGCAGGCAGGTACGGCCCCTGTGGTGCGCTGCGTGCGACCGCCCGGACGTGTACGTGCTCCCGTCCCCGGGCCCGGTGCCGTCGGTCGGGGGCGTCCTGGACGGAGCCGGGCGGGGGCGGATGTGGCTCAGCTGCGGGTCAGGACCAGTGCGGCGTTGTGTCCGCCGAAGCCGAGCGATGTCTTGACCGCGCAGTCGAACCGGGCGGAGCGCGCCTCCTGGCGCACGATGTCCAGCGGGATCTGCGGATCGGGGGTGTCGAGATTGACGGTCGGCGGCACCAGCTGCTGTTCCAGCGCGAGTACCGTCAGTGCGGTCTCGATGCCGCCGGCGGCGCCCAGTGTGTGCCCGGTCATCGCCTTGGTTGAGGTGACCAGCGGGTGCCCGCCGAGCACCCGCCGCAGCATCGTCGCCTCGATCCGGTCGTTGACGACCGTCGAGGTGCCGTGCGCGTTGACGTGCCCGATGTCGGCCGCCGTCACCTCCGCGTCCGCCATGGCGGTGCGCAGCGCACGCTCGATGCCCCGGCCCTCGGGGTCGGGCGCCACCGCGGCGTACGCATCGCTGGACGCGCCGTACCCGGCGAGGCCGGCGCGGATCGTGGCGCCGCGCGCCCTGGCGTGCTCGGGGCGTTCCAGGACGAGGAGGCCGGCGCCTTCGCCGACGACGAAGCCGTCCCGGTCGGCGTCGAAGGGGCGGCAGGCGGCCGCGGGGTTGTCCCGCCGGGTGGAGACCGCCTTCATCTGGCAGGCGCTGGCGATCAGCAGCCGCGAGCACACCGACTCGGCGCCACCGGCGATGGCGATGTCGCAGGCCCCGGACCGCAGCAGTTGGTGCGCGGTGCCCAGGGCGACGGTTCCTGAGGAGCACGCGGTCCCCACGCCCAGGCTGGGGCCCTGTGCGCCCAGGTCCATGGCGACGTTGCTGGCGGCGCTGTTGACGACGGTCAGCGGGGCGAGTTTGGGGGAGACCCGGCGGGCGCCGCGCTCGGTCAGTGCGGTGTGCTGCTCGTCGTAGAAGGGCAGCCCGCCGTGCGCCGAGCCGATGACGACGGCGACCCGGGTGCTGTCCCAGGTGGCGGCGTCGAGGCCGGCGTCGGCCATCGCCTCGCGGGCCGCGATCACCGCGAGCTGCGCGAAGCGGTCCATCAGGCGCACGGCCGCGACGCCCAGTGTTCCGGTGGCGTCCAGGTCGTCGGCGGCGTACATGAAGTCGCAGGGCAGGTCGGTCAGTTCGGCTCTGTGCCGGACTCCGGAGGGGGACGATTCCTCGGTGACGGCGTGCCAGGTGGCCTTGGCGCCGACGCCGGCGGCCGTCACCAGCCCGATGCCTGTCACCGCCGCGGAGAACGGCTTCCGGGCGGCCGTCACGCGGCGACTTCGCCGTCGGTGGGCGCCGTCGGCCGGCGCGGTGGGGGCTCGGTGGTGACGTCGGCCGGGCCGGCCCCGGATCGTTGGGTCGGCAAGGTGGTGACGACTTCTGCCGGGTTCACGTGGCACTCCTCCGCTTCGTGGGCGATCTGCCAACCGCGGCCCTGCGGGTGCTCGCCGGCGGCTCCGGCTGTGGTGCGCAGGGCGCGCGCCCTGCGCGCGTACCGCGGAAGGCACGTGCCGGGTCTAACGGTGCGGGGCGACGGGAGGGTACGGGGCGCGGCCCGATCGGGGCGTGCGGCAGCCCGGCGGGGCGGGGCTCACGCCTCGTCGAGTGCGCTGGTCACCCGCCCCAACAGGCCGCGCAGGGTGCGGAGTTCCTCGACGGTGAGGCCGGTCGCCGCGAGCATCCTACGGGGGACGGGCAGGGCGCGCTCGCGCAGTTCTTCGCCGTCCGGTGTGAGGTGGACGGTCACCGACCGCTCGTCCTCGGTGCTGCGTTCGCGGCGTACCAGGCCGGCCGTCTCCAGGCGCTTGAGGAGCGGGGAGAGGGTGCCGGAGTCGAGGCGGAGGCGCTCGCCGATGGACTTGACGGGCCGCGGGCCGTCCTCCCAGAGCACGAGCATGACCAGGTACTGGGGGTAGGTCAGCCCGAGGTCCTTGAGTGCGTCCCGGTAGACGCCGCCGAACGCGCGCGAGGCGGCGTGCAGCGAGAAGCAGACCTGGTGGTCGAGTCGGAGCAGTTCGGCGTCGGGTACCGGGAGCGTGGTCATGGCTCCAGATTAGCCCTCGGGGGCATTGAGTCGCGGGAAGCTTAATTGCGTGCAACTGAGTTGTGTGCAATCTTTATGGGTGTCGGGCGGCCGGGAGTCGGCCGCGCCGGGCTATCGAAGGAGTTCCGTGATGGACGCGCTCTACACCGCTGTCGCCACCGCCAACGGCCGTGAGGGGCGGGCGGTCAGCTCCGACGGCCGGATCGATCTCGCGCTGGCCATGCCGCCGGCGCTCGGCGGCAACGGCGAGGGCACCAACCCGGAGCAGCTCTTCGCCGCGGGATACGCCGCGTGCTTCGCCAGTGCGATGGGGAACGTCGGACGGCAGCTGAAGGTCGACACCACCGACGTGTCGGTCACTGCCGAGGTCTCCATCGGCAAGGACGACACCGGCTTCGGCCTGGCCGTGACCCTGCGGGTGGAGCTGCCGGACAGTCTCGCGGGCGAGAGGGGCAGGCAACTGGTCGAGGCCACCCACCAGTACTGCCCGTACTCGAAGGCGACCCGCGGCAACATCGACGTCGAGCTGGTCGTCGAGTAGCCCGCGGCTCCGGGTGGCGAGGGTGAGCCGCACGGGGCCACGGCCGTGCGGCCCCGCACCCTGAACGCCTGGTCGCCCCTACCGGGCATCCGCCGTGCCGCTGCCCGAACGTGCCGTTCCTGCAAGGCTGTTGAAGCCCACGGCCGCGACCACCACCACGCACCCGGCGAGCTGGGTGGCCGTCGGCCGCTCGCCGATGGCCAGGCCGAGCAGAAAGGCCAGCACGGGCTGGAGCAGTAACAGTCCCGCGCCGACGTGCGGAGCCAGCCTCGGCAGCGCGGTGGTGATCAGCAACCAGGCCAGCACCTGGCCGACCAGTGCCAGCGCCGCCAGCCAGCCCCAGGCCGGCCAGCCGGGAGCGAGATCGATCCCCGTCCACAGGCCGCCCAGCAGCGCGGCCGCCGCGGCCGCAGCGCCGGTCGACACGCACACCGGGCCGACGGTCTGCGCCCGTCCGCCGCCGAGCCGCATCAGGAACAGATAGCCGGCGTACGTCACTCCGGCGGCGATCCCGTACGTCACACCGGCCACCGGATCGCTGCCCGGCTGTGGATGCCCGACGGCGCCGCTCGCGAGCGCGACCCCGCACAGCATCAGCGGCGCCGTGCACAGGAACCGCCGCGACAGCGCGGCCTTCGAGACCAGCCGGGCGAGCAGCGGGAAGACCACGACCTGGACGTTCAGCAGCACCGTGGCGATGGCGGCGCCGACGTGCAGGACGCTCGCCGCCCAGAAGACCATGTCGACACCGAGCAGCAGCCCGGCCGCGAGGTCCGTCAGCAGGTAACGCACCGGCCGGCTCCCGACCCGCCGCCGCTCCCGCAGCGCGAGCGGCACGAGCACCAGCAGCGCGAGCGCGCACCGCAGGAACGCCCCCGTCCCCGCGTTCGTGCCGGACAGCTTCATGAAGGCCGCCGACGCCGAGATGCACGCGGACCCGGCGACCGCCCCGGCCACCGGCCCGCCCAAGCGTCCACCGCGGCGCGGCTCCGCACCCTCCGGCACCCGCACGGTCCCGGCCCGCCGCGCCGTCCCCGGGCACGCCGCCGCCTCGATCTCCGTCTCATCGGATCCCATGCGTCCACTCTGGCCGTCATGACCCAGAAGAAAAAGCGTAGATTCGGCAGGAATACTCAGTAGAATTCCTTATGTGTTCAGCATCGACCGGCTCCGCGCCCTCGCCGCGGTGGCCGCCCACGGCTCCATCGCCCAGGCCGCCAAGACGCTGCAGCTGACCCCGTCCGGCGTCTCCCAGCAGCTCGCCAAACTGGAGCACGAAGCCGGGCACCCGCTGCTCGAACCCCACGGCCGCAGCGTCCGCCTCACCCACGCGGGACGCGTCCTCGCCACCCACGCCGACCGGCTGCTCGCCCAACTCGCCGCCGCCGAACGGGACCTCGCCGACCTCGGCGACGACGTCATCGGCCCGCTGCGGATCGGCGGGGTGGGCAGCGCGGTGCGCACCCTGCTGCCCCGGGCGCTGGCCGCACTGACCGCCGCCCACCCCCGGCTGACCCCCACGGTGCGCGACGGTGAGGCCGTCGACCTGATGCCGCTGCTGCTCGCCGGCACCCTCGATCTGCTGCTCGTCGAAAGCTGGGCCAACCGCCCCGTCTTCGTCCCGGAGGGTGTCAGCGTGCGCACGCTGACCAGCGAGGACGCCTACGTCGCCGTGGCCGCGGACCACCCGCTCGGCGACCGGGAGACGATCGGTCTTGCCGAACTGGCGGGCACCGCGTGGGCCGGCTGTCCGCCGGGCACCGAGCCGTACGAAGCGCTCCTCCAGGCGCTGCGCGCCCACGGCGTCGAGCCCGATGTGCACTACACCGTCGCCGAACACCTCACCCAGCTCGCCCTGGTCGAACAGGGCCTCGCCGCCGCACTCATCCCCGCCATGTCCCGCCGCCCCGCCCCGCCCGGCGTACGGTTCCTGCGCACCCGCCCCGCCCTGTACCGCGACATCAAAGCCGCCTGGCTCACCCGCGCCGCGAGCCCGCCGGTCCGCGCCTGCGTCAACATCCTGTCCGGACCGCCCACCCGGGCACCCTGACCCGGTCGGCGACGGCCGGTCCGCCCGGTCCCGGGAACTGTCGCTCGCCCGATCGGCCGAGGTGGCGCGGGGCGCTGCACGGCAGCCCGCGGGCCGCAGCGGCACGGGCGGCGGGGCACCGGCCGCCACCCGGTCGGCGAGTGCCGGCGCGACGGCTCCCGCCCGCGCTTCTAGGGTCGGCCGTGTGATCGCACCGCCCGCCTCCCGCACCGCGCCCCGACCAGGACACCAGGCACCGCACCGCGGCCTTCGCCGCCCGGCCGCCGGGCCCCGCCCGTGACCGCCCCCGCCGACAGCGCGCCCCATGACTTCGCGCTGCGGATCGACAGGGGCGTCGCCGAGCCCGAGGAACTCGCGGCGATCACGGTGATTCTCTGGGCCCGGCTGGCCCGGAGCATCGTCGGCGTCGAGGACGAGCGGCCCGCGCGGCACCACGCCGACCACGTCGACCGCGCCCACCGCGTCCACCGGCACCCTCACCCGCACCTGGCCTGCTGGGCCGGCTGCTGGGCGTGCGGCTGAGGCCCACGCGGCGAAGGACCGGTGCCGGCCTGCGGCTGCGCCCGGCATCTGTCCCGGGGAGCGAACGGGGACATCTCGGTAGGTAAGACCGAGCGGGAGGCGGAGAAGGCCCGGCCGCTTGGTGGATTCGGGCCGCTGACCGGCAGAATCCGCGTCAGGTCCCGCGCACGCGGGGCCGTCAAGCCGGGAAGCGGAGCAGGAGGCCGATGCCGTGTCGGAGCGTCAGGTGACAGGTGGGGGCGGGGGCGCCGACGCGCCAGGGGTGCAGGTCCAAGAGAGCCGGCTCCGCCGGGAACTGGGCTTCTGGGGGCTGACCGGCATCGGCTTCTCCAACATCGTCGGCTCCGGATGGCTGTTCGCGGCCATGTACGCGGCGCAGACCGCCGGGCCCGCCTCGCTGCTGTCCTGGATCGGGGCCGGGCTGCTGTGCGGCCTGGTCGCCCTCGTCATGATCGAACTCGGCGCCTCGCGCCCCGAGGGCGGCGGTACGGTCCGCTGGCCGCTGTTCGCCAGCGGGCGCCTCGTCGGCACCCTCGTCGGCTGGTCGGTGCTGCTGTCGGTCGGCGGCACCGCCGCCGAGATCAGCGCGATCATGCAGTACGCCGCGCACTACCTGCCGGACATCTACAACGGCCACACCCTCACCGCCTCCGGACTGGCGCTCGCCGCCGGACTCAGTGTGCTGCTGACCGCGCTGAACTGGTTCGCGGTACGGATGTTCGCCCAACTCAACAATCTCGTCTCGGTGTTCAAGATCGTCGTCCCTGTGATCACCGTGATCGCACTCATCGCCTCCGGCTGGCACTCCGGCCGCCTCACCGACCACGGCGGCTTCGCCCCGTACGGCTACGCGGCCTGCCTGACCGCGCTGGCCGGCGGCGGCATCGTCTACTCCGTCAACGGGTTCCAGGCCCCGCTGGACTTCTCCGGCGAGACCCGCAACCCGCGCCGCACCATCCCCGCAGCCGTCCTCACCGGCATCGGCCTCGCCGTCCTGATGTACCTGGTCCTCCAGGTGGCGTTCCTGTTCACCGTCCCCGACAAGCTGCTCGGTGGCGGCTGGAGCGGCGTCTCCTTCGAATCCCCCTTCGGCCAGCTCGCCCTGATCCTCAATCTGCACTGGCTCTCCAGCCTGCTCTACGCCGACGCGGTCATCTCGCCGGGCGGTTCCGCCTACGTCGGCGTGGCGATCGACGCGCGGCACACCTACGCCCTCGCCAAGAACGGCACCATCCCGCGCTTCTTCATGAAGGTGAACGAGCGCTACGGCATGCCGCGCCGCGCCCTGGTCATCAACCTCGCGGTGATCATCGTCTTCCTGCTCCCGGTCGGCGGCTGGCAGGACATCGTCAGCGTGATGGGCGACATGTATCTGCTGATCTACGCGGCGTCGGCGGTGGCCGTCGCCGTCTTCCGGTCCGGGCCCGGCGGCGGCACCGTGGGATGGGTGCCGGGACTGCGCTGGATCGCCCCGCTCAGCTTCGTCGTGGCCAGCGAGTTCGTGTACTGGTCGGGCTGGCACAACCTGCGGCTCGCGCTGCCCCTCGTGCTCGGCGGGCTGCTGATCTTCCTGGCCATGCGACGCCCCGGAGCACAGGCCGGAACGGAGCCCGGCGGGCACCGCGGGTCGCTCGCCGCCGAACTGCGGACCGGCGCCTGGCTGGTGTGCTATCTCGTCGCCCTGACCCTGCTGTCCTGGCTGGGCACCTTCGGGGGCTCCGCCCGGATCCCCGCCCCGTACGACTCGTCCGTCGTCGCCGTCATCGCCCTTGCCGTCTTCTTCTGGGCGGTCCGCTCCGGAGTCCGGCACCTGGCGACGACCCCTGCTCCCGCCGCCTGACCGTCGGCCAACGGGCACCACCGCCCCGCTCCGCCGGGCGCC
>NZ_JAJCXB010000044.1 GCF_020564935.1 Streptomyces pinistramenti | reverse complement strand
GGGGGGGGGCCCGGACACCTCAACTGGTGTCCGGGCCCGCCCCGTTTGCAGTCCTCCAGCGCGCCGTTCCGGGTGATTCTTCATATTTTTGGTGCATGAGTCACAGACCTCGAACCCGGACGGTGCTGAGCTGCGGCCTCCTGCTCGTGCCCCTCGCGGTGAGCACCACCGCGTGCGGGGGCTCGTCGTCGGAACCGCTCTCCGCCAAGCCCTACGACGCGGCCGACCAGATCTCGTCCAACACCCCGGAAGGCAAGCGGAAAGCGGACCCCAACAAGCCGCTTGAGGTGTCCGTCACGGACGACGAGGCGCGCATCACGGACGTGACCGCCACCGACGCCTCCGGCCGCTCCATCCGCGGAGAACTCACCGCGGACGGCAAGCACTGGCGCACCACGGTGCCGCTGGCGGCGGGCACCCGGTACTCGGTACGGGTCAGCACCGAGGACGAGGACGGCAATCCCGGTCTGAAGACCCTTGAGGTCGAGACCAAGGGCGGCGGCAACCGGCTCCAGGTCACCTTCGGTCCGAACAGCGGCGAGTACGGCGTCGGCCAGCCGGTCACCGCCGCGCTGAGCAAAGAGGTCAAGGACCCCAAGGCGCGCGCGATCGTCGAGAGCGCCCTCAAGGTCGACTCCACGCCCCGCGTCCAGGGCTCCTGGCACTGGGTGGACGGCAAGACCCTCCACTTCCGTCCCAAGGAGTACTGGCCCGCGCACGCGAGCATCGCCGTGCACAGCAACCTGGAGGGCCTGAAGATCGCCAAGGGCCTCTACGGCGGGCCCGCCAAGCCGGTGAAGCTCACCACCGGGGACAAGGTCGTGGCGGTCACCGACGTGGCGACGCACCAGCTGACGGTGGAGCGCAACGACAAGGAGATCAACACGATCCCGGTCACCACCGGGAAGCCCGGGTTCGACACCCGCAACGGCGTCAAGGTGGTGCTCGGCAAGGAGAGCTTCGTCCGGATGACGAGCGGCAGCATCGGTATCCCGGACGGGAGTTCGGATTCGTACGACCTGCCGGTCTACTGGGCGACCCGGCTCACCCGCAGCGGCGAGTACGTGCACGCCGCGCCCTGGTCCGTCGGATCACAGGGCGCGGCCAACGTCAGCCACGGCTGCACGGGCATGTCCACGGGCAACGCCGAATGGTTCTTCAACGCCGTACGCGTCGGCGACATCGTCAAGGTGGTCAACAGCGGCGGCGCCGACATGACGCCGTTCGACAACGGCTTCGGCGACTGGAACATGCCCTGGCAGGAATGGCGGGACGGCAGTGCGCTGAAGAACAAGGGCACCGGAACCACAGGAGCCGCCGAGCAGCAGCCGGAATCCGCCGATGCGGCCCGGCTGCGCCCGCAGCTCTGAGGACGCCTCAGAGAGCCGCTCAGGCCCGCGTGAGGAGTCGTTCGCGCAGCAGCGAGGCCAGGGATTCGGCGAACGCCACCGGGTCCACCGGGTGGGTCACGGCGGCATCCGCGCGGCTCCAGGTGGCCAGCCAGGCGTCCTGCGGGCGTCCGATGAGCAGCAGCACCGGGGGGCAGCGGAAAATCTCGTCCTTGATCTGCCGGCAGACACCCATGCCGCCGGCCGGAGCGGTCTCGCCGTCCAGCACGCACACGTCGATGCCGCCCGCGTCCAGGGCTTCGAGAACGGCCGGCTGAGTGGCGCACTCCAGGATCTCGACCCGCGGAACATCGGCTGCGGGCCGCCGGCCTGTGGCCAGCCTGACCTGCTCGCGGGTGGTGGCGTTGTCGCTGTAGACCAGCACCGTGGCAGTCGCCTGCATCGTTCCTCCACGCTTCGTAGCGGCACGGATCGGGGCGGCACCTGTGCATGGGGCGTCCCCACCGTAGGTAGGGCTCGGATGCTACTCCCGGGAGGGGCACCCGCAGGAGGGTGCGAACGGGACCAAGATCTGTCCGATGCCCCGTCAGGACCGGCCGCAGCGCGCTCCGGGGCCGTCGGAAGGGCCCGCACTTCCCTCCTTCGGGCGACCGCGGGAATGGGCCGTACGAGCAGGGCATACGTCCTTGACACACCGAACGGCACCCCCCGGAGTGAGGGCGGGATAAGCGACCGACATAATGTCGGTCGTGGCGACAGCAACGACAGTAGAAACCGGGCACGCGCACCCGTCGGTCAATCGACCGAATCTCACCAGCGTCGGAACCATCATCTGGCTGAGTTCCGAGCTGATGTTCTTCGCGGCCCTCTTCGCGATGTACTTCACCCTTCGATCGGTGACCGGTGCCGAGTATTGGAAGGAAACCTCCGATGCGCTGAACCTTCCGTTCTCAGCGACGAACACGACGATCCTGGTGCTCAGCTCGCTGACCTGCCAGCTCGGCGTATTCGCGGCCGAGCGCGGCGATGTCAAGAAGCTCCGTACGTGGTTCGTGATCACCTTCATCATGGGTGCGATCTTCATCGGCGGCCAGGTCTTCGAGTACACCGAACTGGTCAAGAACGAGGGCCTCTCGCTCTCGTCCGGCCCGTACGGCTCGGTGTTCTACCTGACCACCGGGTTCCACGGACTGCATGTGACGGGCGGTCTGATCGCCTTCCTGCTGGTCCTGGGCAGGACGTACGCGGCCAAGAGGTTCACCCACACGCAGGCCACCGCGGCCATCGTCGTGTCCTACTACTGGCACTTCGTCGATGTCGTCTGGATCGGCCTCTTCGCCACGATCTACCTGATCCGGTAACCGGTCCCGACCGGAACCGCAGTTCAGACAGACATAGCCAAAGCATCGACGCAGAAGATCCTGACACCGGGGTAATCCGTGAAAAAGCTCTCCGCACGACGGCGCCATCCGCTGGCGGCGCTCGTCGTCCTACTCTTCGCGCTGGCGGTCACTGGGGGGCTGTACGCCGCGTTCGCGCCGGCGGACAAGGCTCAGGCCGATGACACCGCCCAGTCTCTTGCCATCAAGGAGGGCAAGAAGCTCTTCGCCGTGGGCTGTGCAAGCTGCCACGGCACCGGCGGTCAGGGCACCTCCGACGGCCCGAGCCTGGTCGGCGTGGGCGCCGCAGCCGTCGACTTCCAGGTGGGCACCGGCCGTATGCCGGCCCAGCAGCCCGGCGCGCAGGTGCCGCGGAAGAAGAACATCTACAACAACGCCGAGATCGACCAGCTCGCGGCCTACGTCGCGTCGCTGGGTGCCGGTCCCGCGGTGCCGAGCAAGGACCAGTACAGCCCGGACGGTGCCGACGTCGGCAAGGGCGGTGAGCTGTTCCGCACGAACTGCGCGCAGTGCCACAACTTCACCGGTAAGGGCGGCGCCCTGACCAACGGCAAGTTCGCACCGACGCTTGAGGGCGTGGACCCGAAGCACATCTACGAGGCCATGGAAACCGGCCCGCAGAACATGCCTTCCTTCGGTGACGGCTCGCTGTCGCAGGAGAACAAGAAGGACATCGTCGCGTACCTCGGCGCCGTCAACGGCGATGACACCGAGAGCCCCGGCGGCCTGGACCTCGGCGGTCTGGGTCCGGTCAGTGAGGGCCTCTTCGGTTACATCTTCGGCCTGGGCGCGCTGGTAGCGGTCGCCATCTGGGTCGCAGCCCGGACTACGAAGGCCAAGAAGTCATGAGTGAGACTGGACGACACGCAGACGTGCCAGAAGAAACCCTTCCGAGTGAGCGCCACGACGCTCACGGCGACGCGGTGGCCAAGGGCGAGAACCCCTTCGCCGACCCGGGGCTGCCGGCCCACGAGCACCGCGTCCAGGACATCGACGAGAAGGCCGCCCGGCGCTCCGAGCGCGTGGTCGCCTATCTCTTCCTGCTGTCCATGCTTGCGACGGTCGCGTTCATCGCGTCGTACGTGATCTTCCCGATCGACAAGATCGTCTTCATCTGGCCGATCGGTCACATCAGCGCGCTGAACTTCTCCCTCGGTCTGACCCTGGGTGTGGCGCTGTTCTGCATCGGCGCCGGCGCGGTCCACTGGGCCCGCACGCTGATGTCGGACGAGGAGATCGCCGACGACCGGCACCCGATCGAGGCCGAGCCCGAGGTCAAGGCCAAGGTCCTGGCGGACTTCGCACAGGGTGCGAAGGAGTCCGGCTTCGGCCGCCGCAAGCTGATCCGCAACACCATGTTCGGCGCGCTGGCCCTGGTGCCGCTCTCCGGCGTCGTGCTGCTGCGGGACCTCGGGCCGCTGCCCGAGAAGAAGCTGCGGACCACCGGCTGGAAGAAGGGCATCCGCCTCGTCAACCAGTCGACCAACCTCCCGCTGCGTCCCGAGGACATCGCGGTCGGTTCGCTCACCTTCGCCAAGCCCGAGGGCCTGGAGGAGGACAGCGAGGACTTCAACGAGAACATTGCCAAGGACGCCCTGATGCTCGTGCGGATCCAGCCGCAGAACATCAAGGACAAGCAAGAACTCGCCTGGTCGCACGAAGGCATCGTGGCGTACTCGAAGATCTGCACCCACGTGGGTTGCCCGATCAGCCTGTACGAGCAGCAGACGCACCACGTGCTGTGCCCGTGCCACCAGTCCACCTTCGACCTCTCTGACGGTGGTCGCGTGATCTTCGGTCCTGCCGGTCACGCCCTGCCGCAGCTGCACATCACGGTGAAGGACGGCTTCCTCGAGGCCGCGCGCGACTTCGCGGAGCCCGTCGGCCCGAGCTTCTGGGAGCGCGGATGAGTAACGAGACGAGCGCGACCACCGCGCGTCGCGGCCAGGCGCCGCGGGGCGAGCGGGTCGCCGACTGGGCCGACGGCCGGCTGGGCATCTACAGCCTCGCCAAGTCCAACATGCGCAAGATCTTCCCGGACCACTGGTCCTTCATGCTGGGTGAGATCTGCCTCTACAGCTTCATCATCATCATCCTGACCGGTGTCTACCTGACGCTGTTCTTCCACCCGAGCATGGCCGAGGTCACGTACCACGGTTCCTACGTGCCGATGCACGGGATCCGGATGACCCAGGCGTTCGAGTCGACCCTGGACATCAGCTTCGATGTCCGCGGTGGTCTGCTGATCCGGCAGATCCACCACTGGTCGGCCCTGATCTTCCTGGCCGGCATGATGGTCCACATGATGCGGGTGTTCTTCACCGGCGCCTTCCGCAAGCCGCGCGAGGTCAACTGGCTGTTCGGCTTCCTGCTGTTGGTGCTGGGTATGTTCACCGGCTTCACCGGCTACTCGCTCCCCGACGACCTGCTCTCCGGTACCGGCGTGCGGTTCATCGAGGGTGTCATCCTGGCGATGCCGCTGGTCGGATCGTACCTCCAGATGTTCATCTTCGGCGGGGAGTTCCCGGGGCACGACATCATCCCGAGGTTCTTCACGGTGCACGTGCTGCTGCTGCCGGGCATCATGCTCGGTCTGCTGGTGGCGCACCTGATCCTGGTCTTCTACCACAAGCACACGCAGTTCCCGGGTGCCGGCAAGACCAACAAGAACGTCGTCGGCATGCCGCTGCTGCCGGTCTACATGGCCAAGGCCGGAGGCTTCTTCTTCCTGGTCTTCGGTGTGATCTCGGTGATCGCCGCGGTCGCGAGCATCAACCCGGTGTGGGCGATCGGTCCGTACCGTCCGGACCAGGTGTCCACCGGCGCCCAGCCCGACTGGTACATGGGCTTCGCCGAGGGCCTGGTGCGTGTCATGCCGGGCTGGGAGTGGAACTTCTGGGGCCACACCATCAACTTTGGTGTGCTGATCCCGATCCTGGTCTTCCCGCTGGTCCTGGTCGCCATCGCGGTCTACCCGTTCGTCGAGTCCTGGGTGCGGGGTGACAAGCGTGAGCACCACATCCTGGACCGCCCGCGCAACGTCCCGACCCGTACCGGCTTCGGTGTCGCCTGGCTGATCGCGTACTTCGTGATGCTCATCGGCGGCGGCAACGACCTGTGGGCCACCCACTTCCACCTGTCGATCAACTCGATCACCTGGTTCGTCCGGATCGCGTTCTTCGTCGGTCCGGTGCTCGGCTTCATCGCCACCAAGCGGATCTGCATGGGTCTGCAGCGGCGTGACCGGGACAAGGTGCTGCACGGCCGTGAGTCGGGCATCATCAAGCGCCTGCCGCACGGTGAGTTCGTCGAGATCCACGAGCCGCTGGACCAGGAGCAGCTGCACGTGCTCACCCAGCACGAGCAGCCCACGCCGCTGGAGCTGGGCCCGGAGGTCGACGAGAACGGTGTCGAGCGCAAGGTGTCGCGGTCGAAGAAGCTGCGCGCCAAGCTCTCGAAGTCCTACTACGGCGAGGACAACGTCATTCCGAAGCCGACGGCAGAGGAGTTCAAGGAGATCACCAGTGGCCACGGCCACCACTGATCACCACCACGCCGTGTGACACACGGCGGTAAGTGACGCCACCCAGAGGGCCTCGTCCGGCGATCGGACGGGGCCCTCCGGCATGTCGGCGGCTCGATAGGGTTTGACCACAGGCAGGACACGAACCAGGAGTGTGGACCATGAACGTTGTGACCCCGGTCGGCGGCGACAGCGTGGCGGCCCGCACCTGGCCGGACGTACTGAACGCCCTGCTGGACGGCCGTGACCTCGCCGCCGACGACACCGCCTGGGCGATGGACCGGATCATGCGGGGCGAGGCCAGCGACGCGCAGATCGCCGGTTTCGCGGTGGCGCTGCGGGCCAAGGGGGAGACCGTCGCGGAGATCTCCGGGCTGGTGCGCGCGATGTACGAGCACGCGCGGCTGATCGAGGTGCCGGGGCCGAGCGTGGACATCGTCGGCACCGGCGGCGACGGCGCCAAGACCGTCAACATCTCCACGATGTCGTCGATCGTGGTGGCCGGCACCGGCGTGAAGGTCGTCAAGCACGGCAACCGCGCGGCGTCGTCGGCGAGCGGCGCGTCCGACGTGCTGGAGAAGCTGGGCGTTGCGCTCGACCTGTCGCCGCGGCGGGTCGCCGAGGTGGCGAACGAAGCGGGCATCACGTTCTGCTTCGCGGTGAAGTTCCACCCGTCGCTGCGGCATGTGGCGCCCGCCCGGCGCGAGTTGGGCATCAGGACCACGTTCAACGTGCTGGGCCCGCTGACCAATCCCGCCAAGGTGCGGGCACAGGCGACGGGTGTCGCGGACGCCAGGATGGCGCCGATCCTGGCCGGTGTGCTGGCCGAACGCGGGTCGTCCGCCCTGGTGTTCCGTGGTGACGACGGGCTCGACGAGCTGACGACGACGGCGACGTCCCGGGTGTGGATCGTCCAAAACGGCGCGGTGCGGGAGGTGGCCTTCGACCCGCGGGACGTCGGTATCCCGCTGGTGCCGGTGGCGGCGCTGCGCGGCGCCGACGCGTCGTACAACGCCGATGTGGCGCGGCGGCTGCTGGACGGGGAGCGCGGCCCGGTGCGGGAGGCGGTGCTGCTGAACGCCGCCGCCGCGCTGGTGGCGCTGGAGCTGACGGACGCCCCGCTCACCGAGCAGATCGGGGCGGCCATCGGCAGGGCCGCCGAGTCGATCGACTCCGGCGCGGCCAAGCGGGCGCTGGAGCGCTGGGTGGCGGCCAGCAACGCCTGAGCGCGGCGCCGCTGATGCGGTGTGCAGGAGGGGAGCCCGGTCCGGTTGATCTCAAAAACTGGACCGGGCTTGCGCCGTACGGCGCGTGTGGCATGATTCTGCCCAGGTCACGAGTGACAGCGATATGGCCCCGGCCCGCTGTCCGGCAACCCTCCGTCCGTGGCGGGGTGCCCCGGGTGATGACCAGGTCGCAGCCAGCAAGGTCTGCGGCAAGCGCGGATCCCTCGCCAGGGATCCTGGTCTTCGAGGGAGATCTTCCGTGAACCAGCGAATGCGATAGGGCCCGAAGGCCCCTTTTCCGCTTTCTGCTTCTTCTTTTCACGCTGCGCCGCCGCGCTGTCGCATGCCCGCGCGCAGTGAATTCGCCTTTCTCTCACGGGAGTTCGCCATGCCTGTTTCCGCCGTTGCCGTCGACCGTTCCGTTTGTGCCCCGCTGGCCGTTCTGGGGCGAGATGTCCTGGTGCCGCTGGTCACCGGCGGCGAGGTCGACTACGCCGCGCTGGACTACGCGGCGAGTGCCCCGGCGCTCCAGCGGGTCTGGGACGACGTGGCCGGCTATGCGCCGTACTACGGCAGCGTGCACCGCGGCGCCGGGTACCTCTCGCAGCTGTCCACCGACCTGTTCGAGAACGCCCGCACGACGATCGCGGACTTCCTGGGCTGCCGCCCCGACGACCAGGTGGTCTTCACCCGGTCCACCACCGACTCGCTGAACCTGCTGGCCGCCGTACTCCCGCCCCGCACCCGGGTGTTCGTCTTCGAGACCGAGCACCACGCATCGCTGCTGCCCTGGGAGCAGTGCCCCGGCGTCGAGGTGACGTACCTCAACGCGCCGCGCACCCCGCAGCAGGCCGTGGACGCGCTGGAGGCGGCCCTCGCCGCGCGGGAACCGTATGGCCCGGCGCTGGTCTGCGTGACCGGTGCGTCGAATGTGACCGGTGAGCTGTGGCCGGTGGAGGAGTTGGCGGCCGCCGCGCACGCGCACGGCGCGCGGGTCGTGCTGGACGCCGCGCAGTTGGCGCCGCACCACCCCGTCGACATCGCCGAACTCGACGTGGACTGGATCGCCTTCTCCGGCCACAAGCTCTATGCCCCGTTCGGCTCGGGCGTGCTGGCCGGCCGCGCCGACTGGTTGCAGGCCGCCGAGCCGTACCTGGCGGGCGGCGGCGCCAGCCGCAAGGTCGCGCGGCGTACGGACGGCGGGGTGGACGTCGAGTGGCACACCAGCGCGGCCCGGCACGAGGCAGGTTCGCCGAACGTCATCGGCGCCTACGCGATTGCCTCGGCCTGCCAGGCGCTGACCGAGGCCGGTTTCGACACCCTGGTCGCCCGCGAACAGGCGCTGATCGCCCGGGTCAAGGAGGGCCTGGCCGAGGTGCCCGACGTCAAGGTGCTGTCGCTGTTCGGCGACGACGCTCCCAGGGTCGGCGTCCTCTCGTTCGTCGTCGACGGCTGGAACAGCTCGCACTTCGCGGCCGCACTGTCGGCCGAGTACGGCATCGGCGTACGCGACGGCCTGTTCTGTGCGCACCCGCTGGTGCGCACCCTGCTGGGCGGCGAGCCGGACGAGCCCGGCGAGTGCGGCGCCCCGGATGCGGCGCCCGGTGAGCGCTCGCTCAACGCCATCCGGGTCAGCTTCGGCGCCGGCACCCCCGACGAGCACATCGACCGCTTCGTGCGGGCGGTCAAGGAACTGGTGGCGGACGGTGCCCGCTGGAACTACCGCACGGAGGAAGGCCGTTGCGTTCCGGACGCGTCCCGCTGAGGGATAAGGGGTGCGCGTGAGCGATGACGTGCACCCCCACCCTCTTTCCCCACGCACATACGGGAGGGGCCTGACCGCAGGACGAAGTCCGGAGGTCAGGCCCCGCACCGAACAGCCCCGCGCAGCGGCGACAGCCCGCCGCAGGCGCAACGGCGAACAACTCCCATGGCGGGAGAGCCGACAACGTGGGCCCAGGCCCAGCGCAGCGCTACGCGTCGAGCCCGATCGCGAACGCCGCCTCCAGGTCGTGCTGGGAGTACGTACGGAAGGCGATGTGGGTCTCCGTGGAGGCGACGCCCGGGACCTTGCTGATCCGGCCGGGGATGACGTCGGCGAGGTCGTCGTGGGCGGTGACCCGGACCATGGCGATGAGGTCGTGGGCGCCGGTGACGGAGTAGACCTCGCTGACGCCTTCCAGCGCGGCGATCTTCTCGGCGATCTCCGGGATCTGGTCCACGCTGGTCTTGATGAGCACGATCGACGTGATCACTGCTGGCTCTCTCCCTCGGCCGCCGGTCCGTTCCCCCTGGTGGTCACCACACTATCGCCCCGGTAGCGGACCCACGCGTAGAGGAAGCCGAGGGCGAAGCCCACCACGTGGGCGAGGTAGGCGACGCCGGGTCCTGTGGGGTCGCGCTGGGCCGCCAGCCACTGGAGCACGAACCAGAACAGCAGCACGATCCAGGCCGGGAAGCGCAGCGGCAGGAAGAAGAGGAACGGGAAGATGCTGGTGACCCGGGCCTTGGGGAAGAGGTAGAGGAAGGCGCCCAGGACGCCGGAGATCGAGCCGGACGCGCCGACCAGGGTCTGGCCGGACGTGGCGTGCGCGGCCGCGTAGCCGAGCAGCGCCAGGTAGCCGGTGACCAGGTAGAAGACGGTGAACGGCAGCCGCCCCATCCGGGATTCGGCCATACCGCCGAAGACGTAGAGGAAGAGGACGTTGCCGAGCAGGTGCAGCCAGCTGCCATGCACGAACAGGGCGGTGAGCGGGGTGAGCAGGGCGTGCGGGGAGCCGCGCCACAGGTCGCGGGGGATCACGCCCCAGTGCGCGAAGTAGGCGGTCAGTGCCTGGAGCAGGGTGTCGCCGGTGCCGTAGAGGTGGTTGAGGCCCGAGGCGGGGCCGATGACGAAGAGGGCGCAGCACAGGCCGATCAGGACGTTCGTCATGCGGGAGAACACGGCGGCCAGGGAGCGTGCGGTCCGGGGCGTTCCTGCGGCTGCGGGCGGGTCCGACCGGGGCCTCGGGTGGCGGGGGGAGTGGGGTGGCGGGGGAGGCAGGGGCGGCGCCGTCATGAAGCGATCATGACGTAATGCGGGCAATCGGGGCAGACTGCCTCGCCGCACGGCACCTCCTGGGCGGCGCCCGCACCGGCCCGTCATCAGGCCGTAGGGTTACGGGCAATACTTTGCGTTCTTCCGCAGTCCGACGGCGCACCGCGTGAGCCCGCAGCACGATCAGCACGCACGAGCAGGAAAGAGGACGATCACGATGGCTGTTCCCGTGCCGACGGACACCACTCGGTGGCGCTGCACCCTGTGCGGCAACCTCACGCGTTTCGACGTCACCCGCCGGTCGAAGGTCGTGGAGTACCTCCATCTCGACCTCGCGGGGGAGCCGACGGTGGAGGAGCGCGAGGTGCTCAGTGAGAGCATCGAGTCCGTGCGCTGCCGCTGGTGCAACGCGGTCGACCAGATCGAGCTGGTGGACCGGCCGGGCGCGAGCACCTGAGATCGGAGCGAGGCAGCCGTGGTGGAGCGTCCAGCAGGGGAGCCGGGGGCGGAGCACGATGACGCGCCCGGCCGGGCGGCCGAAGAGACCCTCGACCGTCCGCTGCCCGAGGGCGTACGCCGCCGTGTCGTGGCGCTCGCCGCGGACGCGTTCGGTGCGCTGACGGTCGCCGAACTCCCGCCGCCGCTGCGGCAGTACGCCCGTTTCACCCCCACCCGCCGGGCCAAGTTCGCCGGCAACGCGATGGCTGCCGCGTTGGAGAGCGATGCGGTGTTCCGGCAGCGGATCGCCGGCAAGGTCCGCGCGGCCCAGCCGGAACTCGCCGAGGCCCTGGAGCGCGGCACCCCGCCCGCCGCCGCCGATCCGCTGGACGTCGCGGCCGCGGCGTACGTGCTCCGGCCCGACGGCTGGGTCAAGCTCGTCGCTGCGGCCGGCGAGGAGGCCCAGCGGGCGCGCGCCGAGCGGGCCGGCGAAGAGGCCGACAGGGAACTGGCCAGGCTGCGCGAGGAGCTGGCGCAGGCGCGTACGGATGCCCGCGCCGACGCCGAACGGGTGCGGGCCGACCTGGAGGGGCTCCGCAAGGACAACGAGTCGCTCCAGCGCAAGCTGCGCAGCGCCCAGAGCGACGTCAAGCGTGGTGCCGCGGCGGTGCGCAAGGCCGAGTCCGCGCTGGAGGCCGAACGCTCCCGGGCGGCCGCCGAGAAGGCCGCGGCGGACAGCGAGGTGCGCCGGCTCAAGGCGCGGATCGCCGAGGCCGAGACGGCGCTGGAGACCAGCAGGCGGGCCGCCCGCGAGGGGCGCAGCGCCGAGGACATGCGGGTGCGGCTGCTGCTGGACACCGTCCTGGACGCCGCCCAGGGGCTGCGCAGGGAGCTGGCGCTGCCGCCTGCTGACGTGCATCCGGCAGACACCGTCGACGCGGTCGCCCCGGGCCGGATGACGCCCAAGGACATCGCGGCCCGCGCGCTGTCGGAGACCGATCCGGCGCTGCTCGACCAGCTTCTGGCGCTGCCGCAGGCCCACTTGGTGGTCGACGGCTACAACGTCACCAAGACCGGCTATCCGACCATGCCGCTGGACAAGCAGCGGCTGCGGCTGCTGGGCGGCCTCGCGGTGCTCGCCGCCCAGACCGGCGCGGAGATGACGTGCGTCTTCGACGGTGCGGAGCTGGCGGCGCCGGTACTGCTGGCGCCGCCGCGCGGGGTGCGGGTGCTGTTCAGCAAACCGGGCGTAACGGCCGATGAGTTGATTCGTCAGCTGGTAAGGGCCGAACCGCCCGGCCGTCCGGTCGTGGTGGTCTCCACGGACCGGGAAGTGGCCGACGGCGTCGCGAAGGCCGGGGCGCGTCCGGTCGCATCGGCCCTGCTTCTCAAGCGACTTGCCAGGACCTGACGCGGCGGCGATATGTCCGTTGCTTCGTCTCTGGCTGTCAAATTCCCGCTACTGCCTGTGTGATGTTGGTAAAACATCGGGCTGACGGACCGTTTTTTTGCCGTGAGGATTTGAAGCGATCACAACTCGGTCACTAAGGTCGGGCCTCGAACCTTCATGCAGTTGATCATCCAACCGGGATGAACAGTGAAGGAACCGCCGAGTCCGCGGCGTTCACGCGGAGCCGGGGTCTCACCCCCCCACTTCCCGGTAGGCGGCTGGAGGAAGAAGGAGCTCGCCCCCGTGGCGTCCCACCGTCGACCCAAGCAGCCGAGCCGTACTCGTGTGACCGTGCTCACCGCGACCGCCGCCGCTGCCGTCGCCCTGTCGTCCCAGGCCGCCCAGGCCGCCCCCGAGCAGTCGAAGAAGGACGTGAAGTCCGAGGTCGACAAGTTCTACGAGCAGGCGGAGCAGGCCACCGAGAAGTACAACGGGGCCAAGGAAGACCAGGAGAAGCTCCAGAAGGAGGTCGCGGACCTCCAGGACAAGGTCGCCCGCGGCCAGGGCGAGCTGAACCAGCTCCGCAAGGGCCTGGGAGCGGTCGCTTCCGGCCAGTACCGCAGCGGCAGCATCGACCCCTCGGTCCAGCTGTTCCTCTCCGGAGACCCGGACACCTACCTGCAGAAGGCGTCCACGCTCGACCAGCTGAGCGGCAAGCAGGCCGACCAGCTGAAGGTCATCGCGGACAAGCAGCGCCGCCTCGCGCAGGAGCGCGCGGAGGCCGCGAGCAAGATCCAGGACCTCGCCGACACCCGTAAGGCGCTCGGCGAGAAGAAGGACGAGATCAAGGGCAAGCTCGGCAAGGCCCAGGAACTGCTGAACTCCCTTACCGCCAAGGAGAAGGCGGCGCTGGAGGCCAAGGAGAACCGGGCCAACCGCAGCAACGACCGGGTCAACCTCGGTGACGACGTGCCCGCTTCGCAGCGCGGTGCGGCCGCCCTGGCCGCCGCCCAGTCGAAGATAGGCTCGCCGTACGTCTGGGGCGCCACAGGACCGTCGTCCTTCGACTGCTCGGGCCTGACCTCCTGGGCGTACCAGCAGGCCGGCCAGTCGCTGCCGCGCACCTCGCAGGCGCAGGCCAGCGCGGGCACCCGGATCGCCTCGCAGAGCGCGCTCAAGCCGGGAGACCTGGTGCTCTTCTACGGCGACCTGCACCACATCGGCCTGTACGCGGGCAACGGCACGGTGCTGCACGCACCCAAGCCGGGCGCATCGGTGCGCTACGAATCGATCAACAACATGCCGTTCCAGTACGGCGTGCGGGTCTGACACGGCCCAACCTGCCGCCCGAACGGGCGAATTGCGGTGCGCGCCGCTGACTTCCCGCCCCGCCGGTGACCTGCACAGTCACCGGCGGGGCGGCATTTTGCGTACCGGCAGGGGTCATTGGCCGGTGCGTGGTGGCCCGGTTACTGTCTGCCCTCGCAGCCGCCGGTCACGACCGTCCTCCCGGACGGCAGGGGCTGCACGGAAGGGAGTGCGGCCCGCGTGCATCATCGCCGTACCTCGCAGCCAGGACCGCTCACCCGCGCACGGGCCGTCGCGCTGTCGGCCGTCCTTGCGACCGCGGCCGCCACCCTCTCCGCGGCCCCCGCCACCGCCGACCCGGCCGCCGAGCACCGGGCCGCGGCCGCCCGCGTCGACGCGCTCTACGCCCAGGCGGAGCGGGCCACCGAGAAGTACAACGACGCCGAGGAGCGGACCGGGAAGCTGCGCGCACGGGCGGCGACCCTCCAGGACCGCACCGCCCGCGCACAGGAGCGGGTCAACCGGCTGCGCGGCAAGGTCGGCGCGCTGGCCGCCGCCGACTACCGGGCCGGCGGCATCGACCCCACCCTCCGGCTGCTGCTCTCCGAACGCCCCGGCGCCTACCTGGAGAAGGCCGCGACCCTCGACCGGCTGCACCGCAGCAGGGCCGGCGAGCTGCGCACCCTGCTGGCCGCCCGGCGGGTGCTGGACCAGCACCGCAGCGAGGCCGCGCACACCCTCGCCGAGCTGGCCGCAGGACGCGAGGCGGTGGCCCGCCACAAGCAGGAGGTCCAGCGCAAACTGGCCGCCGCCCGCCGGATGTTGCAGGCCCTGCCCGCGGACGCCAGGACGGCCTACCAGCGGCCCTCACGGGACGACGGGCGGGTGGGGGCGGCCCCCGGCACCGGCGGGGCCGTGGCGCCCTCGGGGCGGGCCGCGGCGGCGGTACGGGCGGCGGTCGGCGCGCTCGGCGCCCCGTACGTCTGGGGCAGCACCGGGCCCTCCTCGTTCGACTGCTCCGGCCTCACCCAATGGGCCTACGGCCGCGCGGGTGTCTCCATCCCGCGCACCTCGCAGGCCCAGCGGGGCGCAGGACGGCGGGTGCCGCTCAGCCAGGCGCGCCCCGGGGACCTCATCATCTACCGGTCGGACGCGAGCCACGTCGCCCTGTACGTCGGCGGCGGACAGGTCGTGCACGCCCCGCACCCCGGCGCGCAGGTCCGCTACGAAGCGGTGGGCATGATGCCGGTCTCGGCGGTGGTCAGGCCCTGAGCGGCGCCCCAGCGGTTTTGCCGCCGCGCACCCGCGCATACGATCGGCCGCATGGCAGGTCAGCGGGGTGTGCGACACCCGTCACGGGCCGGGAGGGCGGGCTGCGCCGTCCTGTTCCTCGCGCTGCTCGCCCAGCTGACCGGCTGTGCGGGCGGCGCGCCGGCGCAGGCCCGCCACCCGGACGTCCAGCGGATGCTCGCGGACCGCGCGCGGGCCGTATCGCAGCATGACGAGGCCGCCTTCCTCGCCTCCGTCGACCCGCGGCACACCGGCTACTACGACCGCCAGCGCCGGATGTTCGGCAACCTCGCGGGGCTGCCGCTGACCGGCTGGCGCTACGACCTGGTCTCCACCGACGCCTTCCCGCTGCCGTCCGGCGGCGGGCGGCTGGCGGCGAAGGTCAAGCTCAGCTACCGCCTCAAGGGCTACGACGCGGAGCCGGTCACCTCCGAGCAGTACCTCACGCTGACCCGGCACGGCGGCCGCTGGCGGATCGCGTCGGACACCGACGCGGCGGCCGCCGGGCACACCGGCACCCGTCAGCTGTGGGACCAGGGCCCGGTGCGGATGGTCCGTGGCCGGCACAGTCTGGTGCTGGGCGGTGCGGCGGACCCGGGCCGGCTGCGCGATCTGGCGAAGCGGGCGGACGCCGCGGTGCCGGCCGCCTCGTCGGCCTGGAAGGGCGCCTGGACGGGGCAGGTCGTGGTGGAGGCGCCGGATTCCGTCGTGCACATGGCGCAGCTGCTGGGCAGCGGCAACGCGTCCGGCTACACCGGCATCGCGGCGGTGACCACTGGCGAGGCGGGCGCGGCCGCCAAGGCGCCCGCGGACCGGGTGATCGTCAACCCGGACGCCTACGAGGAGTTGAACGACCTGGGGCGCGCGGTGGTGCTCACCCACGAGATCACCCACGTCGCGACCCGTACGGCCACCACCGGAACCACCCCGCTGTGGCTCTCGGAGGGGTTCGCCGACTGGGTCGCCTACCGCGGCAGGGGCCGCTCCGCAGGCACCACGGCCCCCGAACTCTCCCGTGCGGTGGCGGCGGGCCGTCCGCCGCGGCAGCTTCCGGCCGACGAGGACTTCGGCTTCACCGGTGGCGCCGACCGGCTGGCGACGGCGTACGAGGGCGGCTGGCTGGCCTGCCGGATGATCGCCGGCAAGTGGGGCGAGGCGAAGCTGCGGGCGTTCTACCGGGCGGCGGGACAGGGCGCGGCCGCCTCGGGGAGCAACGGTCCGGCGGCGGCACCGTCCGTCGGGGCCCGCGCGCTCTCCTCGCCGTCCCCCCGGGGCGGCACCGACGACCACCGGCAGCCGGCCGGCCGCAATACGCGTCTCGACCAGGCAATGCGTGCCCAACTCGGCATCGGGGTCACGGAGTTCACCCGGCAGTGGCGGGCCTACGTCAAGGGCGAACTGAGCTGACTGCGGCGGCCGTCGCGGCGGACCGGCCGTCTCTGCGGTGCCCCGGCGGGCGCGCCGCCGTCGCCCGCCACAGCCGGCGGCAGGCGAGCAGGCAGGCCGCGACCAGCAGGCCGTTGCGCAACAAGAGCACCGTGAGGCCGGTGCCGTCGCTCGCCACGACGTGGGCGAAGCCGGGCGGGAACTCCAGGAACGTGACGCCGGTGGCGAGCAGGACGAGGACGGCGGGCAGTCCCTGCCGCCCCGCCCGCACCGTCAGGCACACCGCCGCGAGCCCCACCAGCCACAGCAGATACTGCGGGCTGATCACGCGGCTGGTGGTGGTGAACAGCAGCACGGCGGTGAACGCGGCATCGGCGCACAGGGTGGCGGTCAGTGCCCGCGCCCGCACCCGCCACAGCAGCAGCCAGCCGAACGCGGCGCAGGACAGTGCGAGGGCCGCCGCGCTGACCTGCGGAACCAGCGGGCCGACGAACTCCATCGAGCCGTAGTTCAGCAGCACGTGGCCGCTCCAGCCGAAGTGCCGGGCGACGTGGAAGACCAGGGCGCCGAGCGACTCGACCTCGGTGCCGCGGCCGCGCTGGGCGGTGAGGAAGCCCAGGGCGCCCGGCGCGGCGGCCACACAGCACACGGTCAGTGCCGCCGTGCAGACCGCCGCGCTCCACCACAGTGCCCGCGCCTGCCCGCCGCGCACCGCGGCCCCGCACAGCAGCAGCGCGGGCCACACCTTCAGCAGCGTGCCGCACGCGATGAGCGCGCCGGCCACCCGCGGCCTGCGCGCGGCGGCGAACAGGGCGGCGACCGCGACGGCGGTGACCATCAGGTCGTAGCGGGCGTACGCGGTCGGTCCCAGCAGCGCGACCCCGGCGATCCAGGCCCACGCCCCGGCCCGCCGGTTGCCGGGCCGCCGGGCGGCCCGCAGGAATTGCACGAGGACGGCGGCGTCGACGGCGAGCAGCAGGACGAAGAAGGCGTGCGGATAGCCGAGGAACGGCAGCAGGGCGGGGGAGAGGAGGGCGAGGGCGGCGCCCGGCGGGTACTGCCAGGCGACGTCGTCCCGCGGGAAGGTGCCGGTCTTCAGGACGTCGGACCAGCCCTGGTAGATCACCGACACGTCCCCGGTCACGTCGGACCCCGGCACCACCAGCACCTTCAGCACGCACAGCAGCAGCACGGCACGGGTCGCCGCCCACACCGCCACGGGGAGCGCTGCCGCCCGCGGAGTGCCGCCGGTGCTGCGGGAGTTCCTGGTCAACGCGTCCTCGCCGGCCGGTCCTGTGCGTGCCTCCCGCCGCCCGCCCGGGGGCCGCGGGACCGTTCCTGCATGATGCCGGACGGGTCCTGGGACGGGCCGCCGCCGGGCCGCCGCGCGAGCCGAGCCGGTACTGTCGGCCGCGGGCCCCCACGACCTGGCGGGCCCGCCGCCGAGACCGACGCCGAGAGACCCGCGTGCACAAGACCCTCATCGTCACCAACGACTTCCCGCCCCGCCCCGGCGGCATCCAGGCGTTCCTGCACAGCATGGCGCTGCGGCTCGACCCCTCCCAGGTCGTCGTCTACGCCTCGACCTGGAAGCGCGGCAGGGAGGGCGCCGAGGTCACCGCGGCGTTCGACGCCGAGCAGCCGTTCCCGGTGATCCGCGACCGTACGACGATGCTGCTGCCGACGCCCCGGGTGACCCGGCGGGCGGCGGGCCTGCTGCGGGAGCACGGCTGCGGGTCGGTGTGGTTCGGTGCCGCCGCGCCGCTCGGCCTGATGGCGCCCGCGCTGCGGTCGGCGGGCGCCCGCCGCATCGTCGCGACCACGCACGGCCACGAGGCGGGCTGGGCACAGCTACCGGCCGCCCGGCAGCTGCTGCGCCGGATCGGCGAGGGCTGCGACACCCTCACCTACCTCGGCGAGTACACCCGGTCGCGGATCGCCGCGGCCCTCACCCCCGAGGCCGCCGGGCGGATGGTCCAACTCCCGCCCGGCGTCGACGAGAAGACCTTCCACCCCGGCTCCGGCGGCGCCGAGGTGCGGGCCAGGCTCGGGCTCGCGGACCGGCCGGTCGTGGTGTGCGTCTCGCGGCTCGTCCCGCGCAAGGGGCAGGACACCCTCATCGAGGCGATGCCCGCGATCCTGGCGGCGGTGCCGGACGCGGTGCTGCTGATCGTCGGCGGCGGCCCGTACGAGAAGGAGCTGCGGGCGCTGGCGGCGGAGAAGGGGGTGGCGGACGCGGTGCGCTGCACCGGCGCGGTGCCCTGGGAGGAGCTGCCGGCCCACTACGGCGCCGGTGACGTCTTCGCGATGCCGTGCCGCACCCGGCGCGGCGGCCTCGACGTCGAGGGCCTGGGCATCGTCTACCTGGAGGCGTCCGCCACCGGCCTGCCGGTCGTCGCGGGCGACTCGGGCGGCGCGCCGGACGCGGTGCTGGACGGCGAGACCGGCTGGGTGGTGCCCGGCGGATCGCCCGCGGCCGCCGCCGAGCGGATCGTGGCGCTGCTCGAAGACCCGGCGCTGCGCCGACGGATGGGCGAGCGGGGCCGGGCCTGGGTGGAGGAGAAGTGGCGCTGGGATCTGCTCGCCGAGCACCTGAAGGACCTGCTGTAGGCCGCGGGCGGGGCGCCTGCTGACGTCCCGCCGCTGCCCAACCGGCCTGTCAGCCGCGGTAGATGGCCTCGATCTCCTCGGCGAACTCCTTCGCCACGACGCTGCGCTTGAGCTTCAGCGACGGCGTGACGTGACCCGACTCCTCGGTGAACTGGGTCGGCAGGATACGGAACTTGCGGACCGATTCGGCCTTCGAGACCGCGGCGTTGCCGTCGTCCACCGCGCGCTGCACGGCGGCGATCAGCTCGGGGTCGTCGGCGAGCGCGGCGGCGGTGGTGCCCGCCCGCCCGTGCTCCTCGGCCCAGCGGGGCAGGAACTCCTCGTCGAGGGTGATCAGCGCGCCGATGAACGGCCGGCCGTCGCCGACGACCATGCATTCGGCGATCAGCGCGTGCGCCCTGATGCGGTCCTCGATCACCGCCGGGGCGACGTTCTTGCCGCCCGCGGTGACCAGGATTTCCTTCTTGCGCCCGGTGATGGCGAGGTAGCCGTCCTCGTCGAGGGTGCCGATGTCGCCGGTGTGGAACCAGCCGTCGGACAGCGCGTCGGCGGTCGCGGTCTCGTTGTTCCAGTACTCCGTGAACAGGTGCTCGCCGTGCAGCAGCACCTCGCCGTCGTCGGCGATCCGCACCACGGAGCCGGGCAGCGGCTGGCCGACGGTGCCGATCTTCTGGCGGTCCCACGGGTTGAACGCGGTGGCCGCACAGGACTCGGTCAGGCCGTACCCCTCCAGGGCGGTGAAGCCGATGCCGCGGTAGAAGTGGCCCAGGCGCTCGCCGAGCGGCGCGCCGCCGGAGATGGCGTGGGTGGCCCGGCCGCCGAGTACCGCACGCAGCTTGCCGTAGACGAGGCGGTCGAAGAGCTTGTACTTCAGCTTCAGGCCGAACGTCGGGCCCGCCGCGGTGTCCAGGGACCGGCTGTAGGCGATGGCGGTGTCCGCGGCCCTGTCGAAGATCTTGCCCTTGCCGTCGGCCTGCGCCTTGGCGCGCGCCGCGTTGTAGACCTTCTCGAAGACCCGGGGGACGCCCAGGATCAGCGTCGGCCTGAAGGACGCCAGGTCGTCGGTGAGGTGCTTGATGTCCGGCGCGTGGCCCAGCTTGATGGGCGCCATCACGGACGCCACCTGCACCAGCCGCCCGAAGACGTGCGCGACGGGCAGGAAGAGCAGCACCGAGGATTCGCCGGTGGAGAACAGCGGGCGCAGCCGCTCGACGACGTTGCCGCACTCGGCGAAGAAGCTGCGGTGGCTGAGCACGCAGCCCTTGGGGCGGCCGGTGGTGCCGGAGGTGTAGACGATGGTGGCGGCGGTGTCCGCGTCGGCGAGCGCGCTGCGTTCGTCGACCTCTTCGTCGCAGATGCCCTCGCCCGCGGCGCGCAGCCGGGCGAGGGCGTCCCGTTCGATCTGCCAGATGTTCTCCAGGCCGGGCAGCCGGTCGCGTACCGACTCGACGGCGGCCTCGTGCGCGGGCGACTCCACCAGGCAGGCCACCGCGCCGGAGTCGCCGAGGATCCACTGGATCTGCTCGGCTGAACTGGTCTCGTACACCGGGACGGTGATCGCTCCGGCGCTCCAGATGGCGAAGTCCAGCAGCGTCCACTCGTAGCGGGTGCGCGACATCAGGCCGATCCGGTCGCCGGGCCGGATGCCGGCCGCCATCAGGCCCTTGGCGGCGGCTCTGACCTCGTCGAGGAAGGCACTGGCCGTGACGTCCTGCCACTCGCCGTTCACCTTGCGCCCCATGACCGCAACATCCGGGTGCTGCGCGGCATTTCGGCGGATGAGATCCGTCAGATTGCCGTCTGCTGGGACCTCGTACAGGGCCGGAAGGCTGAACTCGCGCAAGACTGCTGCTCCTCATTGGCGCCGGTGCCACGACGCTGTGTGCTGCACCGGTTGCGGTCCATGATCAGGCAGGTGGGGACTGGACTGCCCGGACGTTACCCACCGGTATTGCTGTTGGTATAGAGGGTTACGGCCAGATGTTCGATGCGTCACATGCCTGCGACACGCCATGGGACTGCTGCGCGCAGACTAGACCAGCGCTCCGGTGACCCGAAAGTAACCGCAGGTCCACGGGGCCTGCCCGGAGCCCGTGGTGACGACCTACGACCTGGGGAGCAATGGTCCTCGGCGCCCGAGGACCATTGCTCCCCAGGTCGTTAGGCTGCGCCCATGCGACTGCATGTGGTGAGTGACGTACACGGCAACAGCCAGGACCTCGCCGGTGCCGGCGCCGGCGCCGATGCGCTGATCTGCCTCGGGGACCTCGTCCTCTTCCTCGACTACGCCGACCACACCCGCGGGATCTTCCCCGATCTCTTCGGCGCGCGGAACGCCGACCTGCTGGTCGAACTGCGCACCGCCCGCCGCTTCGACGAGGCCCGCGCGCTGGGGCGCCGCCTGTGGGGCGAACTGGACGACAGTGGACGCGACCGCGAAACGGTCATCGAAGGCGCGGTCCGCAAGCAGTACGCCGAACTCTTCGCCGCCTTCCCCACCCCCACCTACGCCACCTACGGGAACGTCGACATCCCGCGGCTGTGGCCCGAGTTCGTCCGCGAAGGCACCACCGTCCTGGACGGCCGGCGCATCGACATCGGCGGCCGCGTCTTCGGCTTCGTCGGCGGCGGCCTGACCACCCCCATGCGCACCCCCTACGAGATCGGCGACGAGGAGTACGCGGCGAAGATCGAGGCGGTCGGCGAGGTGGACGTGCTGTGCACCCACATCCCACCGGACGTCCCTGAGCTGTGCTACGACACCGTCGCCCGCCGCTTCGAACGCGGCAGCTCCGCCCTGTTGCACGCCATCCGCACCACCCGCCCGCGCTACTCGCTCTTCGGCCACGTCCACCAGCCGCTCGCCCGCCGGGTCCGGATCGGCGGTACGGAATGCGTCAATGTCGGGCACTTCAACGCGACCGGCAGGCCGTACGTGCTGGAGTGGTGAGCGCACGGGGCCCCGCCCCGCGGCCCGGCCCCCGCGGGCCCGCTGGTGTCCGGCGGTCTTCCGCCGCGCGGTAGCCTTCAGCAGCACAGACACCGGGTTCGACGCGGGTCGGCGGGCCGGCGGGACCGGCAGGGATCGGCATGGAGGAGTCACGGCGATGGCCGAACACACCAGCTCTAGCATCACGATCGCGGCGGCACCCGCCGAGGTGATGGGAGTGATCGCCGACTTCGGCCGCTATCCGGAGTGGACCGGCGAGGTCAAGGAAGCGGAAGTGCTGGCCAAGGACGGCCGCGGCCGCGCCGAGCAGGTGCGGCTGGTGCTCGACGCCGGCGCCATCAAGGACGACCACACCCTCGCCTACACCTGGACCGGCGACCACGAGGTCAGCTGGTCCCTGGTCAAGTCGCAGATGCTGCGGTCGCTCGACGGCTCGTACCGCCTTGCCGCGGTGAACGGCGGCGCGGGCACCGAAGTGACCTACCAGCTCACCGTCGACGTCAAGATCCCGATGCTCGGCATGATCAAGCGCAAGGCGGAGAAGGTCATCATCGACCGTGCGCTGGACGGGCTGAAGAAGCGCGTCGAGCGCGGCCCCGAGAGCCCCGCGCCCGCCGACGAGGCCGAGAAGCGCTGACCGTGCGCACCGTCCTCGTCACGGGCTCGGGCGGCAGCGGCCGCAGCACTCTCGCGGCGGCCACCGCCCTGGCCGCCGCCCGGCGGGGAGCGCGAACTCTGCTGCTCACCACCGAGAGCAGCGCCCCGCAAGCGGTGCTCGGCGCGCGGATCACCGCCGACACCCCCGCCGGGATCGCCCCCGGCCTCCAGGCCCGCCGCATCGACCCGGGCGACCGCTTCCGGCAGGAGTTCCTGTCCTTCCAGGACCGCGCCGGCGCCGCCCTCGACCTGCTGGGCGCCGCCCCGCTCGACGAGGACGAACTCACCGAACTCCCCGGCTCCGAAGCCTTCGCGCTGCTGCACGCACTGCGCACCGAGGCCGCGTCGGACGCCTGGGACGCCGTCGTCGTCGACATGCCGCCCGCCGACGAAACGATCCGGCTGCTCGCGCTGCCCGTACAGGTCCGCCGCTACCTGCGCCGCCTGCTGCCCCCCGAACGCCAGGCCGCCCGCGCCCTGCGCCCGGTGCTCGCCCAGCTCGCCGGCGTCCCCATGCCGGCGCAGAAGCTCTACGAGGCCGCCGAGCGCTGGGAGGGCGAACTCGCCGCCGTCCAGCGGGTGATCGACGCACCCGGCACGACCGTGCGGCTGGTCACCGATGCGGGCCCGGTCGCCGCCGGCACGCTGCGCGCCGTGCGTGCGGGACTCGCCCTGCACGGCCGCCGTACCGACGCCGTCCTCGTCAACCGGCTGCTGCCCACCGGATCCGCCGACCCGGTCCTCGCCGCGCTCTCCGGCAGCCAGCAGGCCGCCCTCAAGGTGCTCCGCGAGGAGTTCCCCGACGTCCCCGTGCACGAAGTCCCGCACCTGGGGCGCGACCCGCAGGGCCTGGACGCCCTGGACGCGCTGACCTGCGGGGCCGGCGACGAGCCGTGGGAGATAGCCGGCCGGGCGGCGGAGCCGGATGCCGGGGGCGCCGCCGACCCGTGGGCCGTCGAGGACCGGCTGGCCGCCGACGGCCTGCTGGTCTGGCGGGTGCCACTGCCCGGTGCGGCGCGCGAAGGACTCGGCCTGGTGCGTCGCGGCGACGAGATCGTGGTCACCGTCGGCCGGTACCGCCGTATCCGTACCCTGCCGTCCGCGCTGCGCCGCTGCACCGTCTCCGGCGCCGGTCTGCGGGACGGTGTCCTGGACATCCGCTTCGCCCCCGATCCCGCGCTCTGGCCCCGCAGCGACTGAAGCGGGTACCCCCGTTCGGGTACCGTCAAAGGTGAGTCCCGGCTGCCGCCGCGCCCCCGCGCGCCGCCGCAGCCGCCCGCCGCAGGAGTCCACGGAGTTCACCATGAGTGATGCCACCGAGCGACCGGCCGACCGTACGGCCGGCCCCGATGCCGATGCCTGGGAGAGGGCCTGCGCCGAGGACCTCGCCGCCGAGAAGGCCAGGCGCCGTGCCGAGTACGGCCCGCAGCCCGGCAGCGCGGCCGAGGAACTGCGCAAGCTCGCCGAGGCGGTGACGGACAAGCTCGCCGGGATCCAGCTGCCCGGCGCCCTGGGCGGGATGGCTGCGCAGAGTGCGGTCAACCAGCTGTTCAAGCAGGCGAAGGCCGCCGTCGAACCGGTCGTCGAGCGCCACCCCGACCTCTTCGACCACCTCGCCGCGGCCGGCTCCGAACTCCTCGCCGCCTACCGCTCGGCCGTCGAGGGCAGCGAGGCCCGGTGGACCCGCGAGGACACCACCGACCGCCCCGCGGGCACCGGCCGCCCGCCCGGCACCGACGGCACCGGACGCACCGGCGACCCCCGTGACGACGACGGCCCCGCGGGCACCGAGCGGATCGATCTCGACTGACAATCGGGCCCCACGTGCTCCGGTACGGTTGTCCCCGGCGGGGTTCGAGCGAAATCTGAGGGACACATGGGACTCACCATCGGCGTCGACATCGGCGGCACGAAGATCGCGGCCGGCGTGGTCGACGAAGAGGGCTCGATCCTGGAGACGTGCACGGTACCGACTCCGCCGGCCACCGACGAGCTGACCGAAGCCATCGCCGACGCGGTGCGCACGGTCGGCGCCGCCCACCGGATCGAGGCCGTCGGCATCGGCGCGGCGGGCTACGTCGACGAGAAGCGGGCCACGGTCCTCTTCGCACCGAACATCGACTGGCGCCACGAACCGCTCAAGGACAAGGTCGAACAGCGCGTCGGCCTCCCCGTCGTCGTGGAGAACGACGCCAACGCCGCGGCCTGGGGCGAGTACCGCTTCGGCGCGGGCCAGGGCCACAGCGACGTCATCTGCATCACGCTCGGCACCGGCCTCGGCGGCGGCATCATCATCGGCAACAAGCTGCGCCGCGGCCGCTTCGGCGTCGCCGCGGAGTTCGGCCACATCCGGGTCGTCCCGGACGGCCTGCTGTGCGGCTGCGGCAGCCAGGGCTGCTGGGAGCAGTACGCGTCGGGCCGCGCCCTGCTGCGCTACGCACGCCAGCGCGCCTTCGCCACCCCCGAGAACGCCGCGGTGCTGCTCGCGCTGGGCGACGGCACGTCCGAGGGCATCGAGGGCCGGCACATCAGCGAGGCCGCCCGGCAGGGCGACCCGGTCGCCATCGACTCGTTCCGCGAGCTGGCCCGCTGGGCCGGTGCAGGGCTGGCCGACCTCGCTTCGCTCTTCGACCCGTCCGCCTTCATCGTCGGCGGCGGCGTATCGGACGAGGGCGAGCTGGTGCTCGACCCGATCCGCAAGTCGTTCCGCCGCTGGCTGGTCGGCAACCAGTGGCGTCCGCACGCCCAGGTACTCGCCGCCCAACTCGGCGGCAAGGCAGGTCTGGTGGGCGCCGCCGACCTGGCACGCCAGGGCTGAGGCTGAGCACCACCGCCCGCCGTGTTCCCACGGGAGCGCGGCGGGCGCTGTCCTATCGTGGCCGTGACGCCGCCGCCGAGAGGACCCGCACCCGTGACCGCGCTGCCCGATTCCCGTACCGAGCCCGACGGTTCGGCCGTCGTCCGGGTACTCAGCTACAACATCCGCTCGCTGCGGGACGACCGGGCGGCGCTGGCCCGGGTCATCCGCGCCTGCGCACCCGACCTGGTGCTGATCCAGGAGGCGCCGCGGTTCTTCCGCTGGCGCAAGGCCGCCGAGCGGCTGGCCCGGGAGAGCGGCCTGGTGTACGTCACCGGTGGCGCCACCACCGCGGGGCCGATGATCCTCTCCTCGCTGCGCGCCCACGTGGAGCGCACGGAGGACGTCCTGCTGCCCCGCACCCCGGGCCTGCACCGGCGCGGACTCGCGACCGCGGTGGTACGGATCGGCCGGGCCAGGTTCGGCGTGCTCAGCTGCCACCTCAGCCTCGCGGCCGGGGAGCGCCACGGGCAGGCGGGACTGCTGCTGGAGCATCTTGAGCGGCTCGGCGTGCCGTACGCGGTGGTGGCCGGCGACCTCAACGACCGGCCGCAGGGCCGCAGTTTCCGGCTCCTCGCGCACTCGCTCACCGACGCCTGGGCGGCGAGGCCGTGGGGCGGGGAGTTCACGTCCACGCCCCGTGACCCGCACCAGCGGATCGACGCGGTCTTCACCACCGGCGGCATCGAGGTGCTGGGCTGCGGGGTGCCGTACGGCCTGCCGGGTGTGCACGCCGCCGACCTCGTCGCCGCCACCGACCATCTGCCGGTCCTGGCGGCGCTGCGGGTGCCGGCCGACGCGCCCTGAGCGGCGTCAGACCACCGCGCCGCTGCCCGGCGCCGGGCCGTCGTCGTCCTCGTCGTCGCTCTTCATCCGGGCCACGAGGGTGCCGAAGCCGCCGAGGAAGCCGCCGACACCCAGCACCGTGATCCACCACGTCATGGGCTGCTGGATGAGCACCATCACCAGCAGCAGCAGCGGACCGCCGAGCACCGCGAGCCAGGCGAACCGCGCGGTCACGTCGGCGTGCGGCAGCGGCGGCGGTTCGGGCGGCGTGAAGTGGCCCTCGTCGCCGTCGTCGAAGTCGTCGTCGGAGGGCTGCGCGGCGTCCCAGTCGCGCGGGCCGACTCCGGGCGCGTAGACGACGAAGCTGCCCGCCGAGCCGCCGCCGGGCGCACCCGGGCCGCGCCGCGGGCGCTCCTGGATCTCGCCGAGGCCCTCGGGACGGGCGTCCGCGGCGGGCTTCGCCGGATCCGGCTTCGTCAGGTCGGGCGCTCCCGGCAGGCCGGCCGGGCCGGAGGAGGCCGCGGGCCCCGCCGGGGCGCCGCCGTCCTCGCCCGCGCGGCCTTCACGGTCCGGCTCGTCCGCCGCGTCGTCCCATGCCGGGATGCGCGGCTCCTCGCCGTAACCCGCCACGATCTCGGCCCAGGCGGCCTCTTCGTCCAGCGGATCCTGCGGATCGCGGGGGCTAGGCTCCGCCACGGGCCGCCGTCCCCTCGTCCGCCGCATCCGCCAGCGCCTCCGGGGCCAGCCGGGAGATGAAGGCGGCGGTGTCGCGGAAGATCTGCTCGGCGTCGTGGTCGAGCGTGGCGACGTGGTAGCTGCGCTCCAGCAGCGTCTGGCGCACGTCGGACGAGGAGACCCGGCTCAGGATGCGCTCGGAGTCCGTGGGCGGCACGACGTGGTCCTGCGGGCTGGTCATCACCAGCAACGGCTGGGTGACCTGCGGGAGTTCGGAGTCCACCAGCTGGAAGAACCGGCGCACCGAATGCGCGGCGTGCAGCGGCACCCGGTCGTAGCCGACCTCATCGGCGCCCGGCTTGGCGATGTCGCTCGCCAGGCCCTTGGTGGTGCGGACGACATGGCGCAGCACCGGCAGCAGCGGCGCTGCCGCGTCGTGCACCTTGTTGGCCGGATTCACCACGACCACCCCGCTGATCGCGTCGCCGTGCCTGGCGGCCAGCCGCAGTGCCAGCGCGCCGCCCATCGACAGGCCGCAGACGAAGACCTTCGAGCAGCGGGCGGTCAGCGCCCGCAGCTCGCGGTCCACCTCCGCGTACCAGTCCTGCCACGTCGTGACCTGCATGTCCTGCCAGCGGGTGCCGTGGCCCGGCAGCAGCGGCAGCGCGACGGTCAGCCCCCGGTCGGCCAGATACCCGGCCCAGGGGCGGACGGACTGGGGGGAGCCGGTGAAGCCGTGGCACACGAGGACGCCGACCTCTCCGCCGTCACGGCGGAACGGCTCGGCTCCGGGAAGGAGCGGCACCGGGGGACTCCGATCGATAAGGGGGCCTGGCAGGTCACTTGCAGCGTACGCGGAGTGACGCCGTGCGGGTAGGCCGGAGGGCGGCGGCGGGAGGGCGGGGCCGCCCGTGGTGCGGCGGCGGACCCGTTGCGGCGAGCGGGCCGCCGGGGGCAGGTTAAGGTCTTTGCGTCACACACAGGAGGCAGTCGGTTGATCTACGGCGCAATGAAGTTTTCCATCGGCGGCTCGCTCAAGCTCGCGTTCCGGCCCTGGGTGGAAGGCATCGAGAACATTCCCGCCGAGGGTCCGGCGATCCTCGCGAGCAACCATCTGTCCTTCTCGGACTCCTTCTTCCTGCCCGCGGTGCTCGACCGCAAGGTCACCTTCATCGCCAAGGCCGAGTACTTCACGTCCCCGGGCGTGAAGGGGAAGCTGACCGCCGCGTTCTTCAAGGGCGTCGGGCAGCTTCCGGTGGACCGTTCGGGTGGCCGGGGCGCGGGCGAGGCCGCCATCAAGAGCGGGATCGAGGTGCTGGAGCGCGGTGAGCTGTTCGGCATCTATCCGGAGGGCACCCGCTCGCCCGACGGCCGGCTCTACCGCGGCAAGCCGGGCGGCCTGGCGCGGGTGGCGCTGGCGACCGGTGCGCCGGTCATCCCCGTCGCGATGATCGACACCGAGAAGGTGCAGCCCCCGGGCAAGGTCGTGCCGAAGATGATCCGGCCCGGTATCCGGATCGGCAAGCCGCTGGACTTCGCCCGCTACCAGGGCATGGAGGGCGACCGCTTCATCCTGCGGTCGGTCACCGACGAAGTGATGTACGAGATCATGAAGTTGTCCGGCCAGGAGTACGTCGACATCTACGCGACGGCGGCCAAGCGGCAGATCGCCGACGCGGCCAAGGCGGCAGAGGCGAAGAAGAAGGCCGAGGCCGAGCAGCCGGGCAAGGCCGGGCGCGACGGGACGGACGGCGAAGGCAAGGCCGGGGCCGGGGCGTAGCCGTGCCCGGCGAGGGGGTGGGAGCCGGCATGACCGACACCGGCATACGGACGGCGGGGCGCGGCGGTGCGTCGGAACAGAGCCGCGGCAAGCCGCCGCCGAAGCTGCGGATGTCGGTCGAACTCCCGTTGTGGCGGGCGCTGACCGGCTACCGCATCCTGACCCTGATCTACACCCTGTGCCTGGTCGCCGCCCAGTACCGCAAGTACGAGCATCCGCTGGGCGCGGTCGGCTACATGGGCGCGCTCACCGTCTGGATGGCGCTGACCTGGCGCCGGACGACCTCCGCCGAGCGCTGCACGCGGCACTTCCTCCTCGCCGACCTCACCTTCGCCGTCGGCGGCATCCTGCTGACCATGCTGGTCGAATCGCACGACCGCATCATGGGCGGCGCGGCCACGCTGCCGTCCATCTGGACCGCGGGCGCCGTCCTGGGTTTCGCGATCAAGGGCGGCTGGCGCTGGGCGATGGCGGCGTCCAGTGTGGTGGCCGTCGCCAACCTCGTCGAACGCGAGGAACTGGCCGGCAACACCATCCACAACGTCGTCCTGGTCTGGGTGGCCAGCGTGGCGATCGGCTATGTCGTCGAGGTGGCACGCGCCAGTGAGCGCACGCTCGCCCGCGCCCTGCAGATCGAGGCGGCGACCCGTGAGCGGGAGCGGCTGGCCCGCGACATCCACGACAGCGTCCTCCAGGTCCTGGCGATGGTGCAGCGGCGCGGCGCCGCGATCGGCGGCGAGGCCGCGGAGCTGGGCCGGATGGCGGGCGAACAGGAGGTCGCGCTGCGGACGTTGGTCTCCAGCGGCCTGGTGCCGGCGCCCCGCACCGAGGCGGCGGGCACCCCGGTGGCCGTGCCGGTGCAGGCGGGCGCGCAGGCGCCGTCCGGGGCACCGTGCGATGTCCGCGCGCTGCTCGCTCCGTACGCGGGCCGTGGTGTCACGTTCTCCGAACCGGGCGCCCCGGTGGAGCTGCCCGCGGGTGCCGCCGCCTCTCTCGCGGCCGCTGTCGGTGCCGCGTTGGACAATGTGCGGGTGCACGCGGGGGACGAGGCCCAGGCGTGGATCCTGGTGGAGGACGAGGCGGACGCGGTGATCGTGACGGTGCGCGACGACGGCCCCGGTATTCCCGAGGGCCGGCTCGCGGACGCCGAACGCGAGGGCCGGCTCGGCGTCGCCCTCTCGATCCGCGGGCGGCTGGCGGAGTGGGGCGGCAGCGCCGACTGGATCTCGGTCCCCGGCCAGGGCACGGAAGTGGAGTTGACGGTTCCCAAGGACGCTGCGTCCGAGGGCGACGACGGGGGATGGCGGACACATGAGTGAGCAGGCCGGCCTGAAGGTGATGGTGGTCGACGACCACCCGATGTGGCGGGACGCGGTGGCGCGGGACCTGGCGGCCGCCGGGCTCGACGTGGTGGCCACGGCGGGGGACGGGCCCCAGGCGGTCCGCAGGGCGCAGGCGGCGGCGCCCGATGTGCTGGTCCTCGACCTCAATCTGCCGGGCCTGCCCGGCGTGCAGGTGTGCCGGAAGCTGGTCGGCGGCAATCCCGCGCTGCGGGTGCTGGTGCTCTCCGCGAGCGGCGAGCACGCCGATGTGCTGGAGGCGGTGAAGTCCGGCGCGACCGGCTACCTCCTCAAGTCGGCCAGTACGGAAGAGCTGTTGGACGCGGTACGGCGGACGGCGGCGGGCGAGCCGGTCTTCACGCCGGGTCTTGCGGGCCTGGTGCTGGGCGAGTACCGCAGGCTGGCGACGGAGCCGGCGCCCGCGACGGCGGACGAGCCGGGCGCGCCGCGGCTGACGGAGCGGGAGACCGAGGTGCTGCGGCTGGTCGCCAAGGGCCTCTCGTACAAGCAGATCGCCGAACGGCTCGTCATCTCGCACCGCACGGTGCAGAACCACGTCCAGAACACCCTGGGCAAGCTCCAGTTGCACAACCGCGTCGAGCTGGTCCGGTACGCGATAGAGCGCGGCCTCGACGAGGCGTGACCGTCCCGGTGGCGCGGCCCGCTGACGGGCGTTCGCGTCCACCGGGCGGCACGTTCCGCTCGTACGGGTGAACGCTCCGCGTCAACTCCCCCTCCGCGCAACGGAATCGTCGCCTGCCCCATCCCGGAGTGACCCAGATCACCATTAGCGTGACCGGGTCGGCTCATTCACGGCCGTGCGCGGCCACTGACGGGATGTAGGTGAAGCAGCGATGCGGGTCGGAGTACTGACCGGCGGTGGCGACTGCCCCGGTCTGAACGCGGTGATCAGGGGTGCCGTCCGCAAGGGCACCCAGGAGTACGGATACGACTTCGTCGGCTTCCGGGACGGCTGGCGCGGGCCGCTGGAGGGCGACACCGTGCCGCTGGACATCCCGGCGGTCCGCGGCATCCTCCCGCGCGGCGGCACGATCCTGGGCTCCTCGCGGACCAACCCCTTCCAGCAGGACGACGGCATCCGCCGGATCAAGGAGACGCTCGCCAAGGAGGAGGTCGAGGCGCTGATCACGATCGGCGGCGAGGACACCCTCGGCGTCGCCGCCCGGCTCTCGGACGAGCACGGCATCCCGTGTGTCGGCGTCCCCAAGACGATCGACAACGACCTCTCGGCCACCGACTACACCTTCGGCTTCGACACCGCCGTGGGTGTCGCCACCGAGGCCATCGACCGGCTGCACACCACCGCCGAGTCCCACATGCGGGTGCTGGTCGTCGAGGTGATGGGCCGGCACGCCGGCTGGATCGCGCTGCACTCCGGGCTGGCCGGCGGCGCGAACGTCATCCTCATCCCCGAGCAGCGCTTCGACATCGAGCAGGTCTGCGGCTGGATCGAGTCCCGCTTCACGGTCCGCTACGCCCCGATCGTCGTCGTCGCCGAGGGCTCGATGCCCAAGGACGGCCAGATGGTGCTCAAGGACGGGAGCACCGACTCGTTCGGGCACGTCCGGCTGTCGGGTGTGGGGGAGTGGCTGGCCAAGGAGATCGAACGGCGGACCGGCAAGGAAGCGCGCACCACCGTGCTCGGCCACACCCAGCGCGGCGGCACACCCAGCGCCTTCGACCGCTGGCTGGCCACCCGCTTCGGGCTGCACGCCATCGACGCGGTGCACGAGCGCGACTTCGGGAAGATGGTCGCGCTGCGCGGCACGGACATCGTGCGGGTGCCGATCGCGGAGGCGACGGCGCAGCTCAAGACCGTCGATCCGGCGCTCTACGCCGAGGTCGGGGTCTTCTTCGGCTGAGCCGCGGGCGCCCGGTGCCGTCCGCCGCCCGGACGGCACCGGCGCGCCCACGGCCGTATATTCGGCGTGATCCGGGATGTCCCGGTACGTCCGCGTGCGGAACGGGCGCGTACGGGAAGCGGCGGGAGGCAGACGTGGAGATCCTCGCATTCGGGGTGCAGGCCGATGAGCGGCCCCTGCTGGAGCGGGCGTTCGCCGGGCGGCACCAGATCCGGAGCCTGGACGTCTTCCTCAACCGCGACACCGCCCCCATCGCCCACGGCTACGAGATCGTCACGGCCAGCGTGAACGCCGAGCTGAGCGCCGAGGTGCTGCAGACCCTCGCGGCCGGCGGCACGAAGATGATCACCCAGCGCTCCACCGGCTACAACAACATCGACCTGGAGGCCGCGGCCGACCTCGGCATGACCATCGGCCGGGTCTCCTCCTACTCGCCCTACGCGGTCGCCGAATTCGCCTGGGCGCTCGCGCTGGCCGTCGACCGCCGGATCGTCCGCGCCGTGGGCCGCACCCGCTCCTTCGACTTCCGGCTGGACGGCCTGATGGGCCGCGACCTGCGCGGCCGTACCGCGGGAGTGATCGGCACCGGGCGGATCGGCGAGGCGTTCACCCGCATCGCCCACGGCTTCGGCATGCACCTGCTCGGCTGGGACCTCGTGGAGAACCCGGCCTGCCTCGACCTCGGTATGCGCTACGTCGACCGGCGGCGCCTCTTCGCCGAGGCCGACCTGATCTCGCTGCACGTCCCGCTCGTGGCGGACACCCGCCATCTCGTCGACGCGGACGCCCTGGCCCTGATGAGGGACGACGCGCTCCTGATCAACTCCAGCCGCGGCGGCCTCGTCGACACCGTCGCGCTGGTCGAGACCCTCAAGGCGGGCCGGCTCTCCGGCGTCGGCCTGGACGTCTACGAGGAGGAGGCCGGGCTGTTCTTCTTCGACCGGTCGCTGGAAGTGGTCAGCGACGACACTCTGGCCCGGCTGATGACCTTCGGTAACGTCCTGGTCACCTCGCACCAGGCGTACTTCACCGCGGATGCGGTCGGCCAGATCATCGAGGTCACCGTCGCCAACGTCGAGGACTACCTGGCCGGCCGCACCGGCGAGAACCTGCTGGTCACACCAGGACAGCGGCCAGCAGCTGCGCGGTGAGGGACGCCCCGTCCAGCGTGAGCACCGACTCGGGGTGGAACTGCACCCCGGCGAACCCGGGCCCCCGCAGCGCGTGCACCTCGCCGCTCGCCGCGTCCCGGCTCACCTCGATGCGGTGCATGGCCAGTTCGGCCGCCGCGGCCTCGTCGCAGCGGGCGGTGAAGGTGTTGTAGAAGCCGACGGTCTCCTCGCGTCCGAAGAAGTCGATGCGCTCCTGGGCGCCCTGGAACGGCACGTCCTTGCGCACGATCTCCAGGCCCAGCTCCGCCGCCAGCAGCTCATGGCCGAGGCAGACGCCGAGGACGGGGCGGTCCGGAGAGCCCTGGTGCCCGGCCACCAGGTCCGCGGTCAGCGACCGCAGGAAGCGCATCTTCGGGTCGGCCGCGTCGGACGGGTCGCCGGGGCCCGGTCCCAGCACGACCGGGCCCCGGTGCGCCAGGGCGGCCGCGCGCAGCCCGGGCTCGTCGAAGCGGCGCACCGTCACCGCCAGGCCCGAGGTGCGCAGCAGATGCGCCAGCATCGAGGTGAAGGTGTCCTCGGCGTCGACGACCAGCGCATGGCCGTGCAGGGCCGCGGTCGGCGCGGTGGTCTGCATCCGCAGCCAGAACGGCGCGAGCCCGGCCCTGCGGCGCTCCAGCGCGGCCTGCACCCGCGGGTCGTCGGCCAGCCGCGGCGCCTGCCCCACGGCGGGCCGGTCCGGCGCCTGCCGGACGCCGAGCGCGGTGAGCACCCCCGCGGCCTTGGCGTGCGTCTCGGCGACCTCGCCGTACGGGTCGGACGCGCGCACCAGCGTCGCCCCGACCGGCACCCGCAGCCGGCCGTCGGCCGCGATGTCCGCGGTCCTGATCAGAATCGGTGAGTCCAGCGTCTGTGCGCCGGTGGCGTCCCGTCCGATCAGCGCCAGGGCGCCCGCGTAGTAGCCGCGGCCCCGGCCGTCGTCGGCGACCGGTTCATGGCGCGCGATGACCCGGCAGGCGTTCTGCACCGGCGACCCGGTGACCGTCGCCGCGAACATCGTCTCCCGCAGCACCTCGCGCACGTCCAGCGTGGTGCGGCCGCGCAACTCGTACTCGGTGTGCGCGAGATGGGCCATCTCCTTGAGCCGCGGGCCGATCACCACGCCGCCCTTGTCGCCGACGGTGCACATCATCTTCAGCTCCTCGTCGACGACCATCGACAGCTCCTCCGCCTCCTTGCGGTCGCCGAGGAATTCCAGGACGCCGTCGGCCGTGGGGCCGCCGGCCGGGTAGCGGTACGTCCCGCTGATCGGATTCATCACGACGGTGCCGCCCACCCGCGGCCCGCCGCCGTCGGCCGACTCCGCGCCGCGCTCGCCCCGTTCGCCGGTCATCCGGACGTGCACCTCGGGGCTGGCCCCGACCAGCGTGCGCACCCCGGGCCTGTGCACGACGTACGTCCAGTACGCGCCCCGCTCGCCCGCCAGCAGCCGTCGGAACAGGGCCAGTGCGTCGGCGGCGGAGAAGTCCGGGATCCCGCCGTCGAACGTCCTGCGGATGACGAAGTTGGCGCCCTCGCCGTTGCCGATCTCGTCCCTGACCACCCGCCCGACGATCTCCGCGTACGCCGCGTCGTCCACGTCGAAGCCGCCGTCCCGTACCTGCACCTCGTGCGTGGGCAGTGCGGCCAGCAGGTCGTCCAGGGCGATCTCGTGGCTCTCCCGGGGGCGCAGCACCGCCAGCGGGGTGCCGTCGTCGTGGGCCTCAAAGCCGCGCTCGCGGATCTGCTGGAACGGGATCAGCGCCAGGGCGTCGGTGACCGGTGCGCCCGCGGCGGGGGCCGCGCCGTCCGTGCCGAGCGGGATGTCGGCCAGGTGCTCGACCTCGACCACGTCGCCGATCAGCACCTCGACCGTGGCCCCCGTCCGCCCCGGCGCCCTGCGGCGCAGCAGGGCGAACGGCGGGCAGTGGGGCGCCAGCAGTCGCCGGACGAGGGCCGCGGCGTCGTCCGGGGCGCCGCCCTCGGCGCGGTCGTTGCGTTCCTCGCGTGGCGTGTTGCGGTGCATGTCGGGGTTCCTTCCGGGAGGGAGGAACGGCCGGTGGAAACACCGAAGGCCGCCCCTCGGGCGGCCTTCGCGAAAATCGGGAGATGTACGCGCGTATCAGCGGGCCGCCGGATGAGCGGTCCACCACCAGTTCCTGGTCGTCATGAGGGGCGCGTACATGCCGGGCACCCTACCCGACACCGGGACGGGCGCGGGACGGCGTCTCGAAGCGGGCCTACGGCAGCCGGTCCAGGAACCCCGCGAGCGCCGCGTCGAACTCCGCCGGGCGCTCCAGGTTCGGCAGGTGCGCCGCTCCCTCGATGACGGTGAGCGTGGCGTCCGGGATGCGCCGGTACCAGTCCTGCATCTCGGCGACCGGCGTGAAGGGATCGTCGCGGCCGGCCACGACCAGAGCGGGGACGCCGATCTGCGCCAACGAGGCGGTGTGGTCCCGGCGTTCGGCCCGGCCGCGGAGCGCGGCCGCCGCACCTTCGGGCGGGGTGCCGCGCATCATCCGCAGGACGTGCCCGGCGACCTCCGGCTGCCCGGTGACGTTGTACGGCGCGACCATGCGGTCCAGCACCTCGTCCGCGTAGCCGTGCATGCCCTCCCGCAGCAGCCGGTCGGCGAGCGCGTTCCGGTCGCGCCGGCCGGCATCCGTCTCGGCGTACGGGGAGGTGGCGGCCAGCACGAGGCCGCGCAGCCGGCCGGGGAAGCGCCGGGCGAACTCCATGACGATCTGGCCGCCCATCGACAGGCCGCCGAGCACGATCCGCTCCCGGCCGAGCCCCAGCGCGTCGAGCAGCGCGGCGAGGTCGTGGGCGAAGGTCTCCAGCGTGGTGCGGCGGGTGCCCGGGTCGCCGCCGTCCGCCCCGCCGGGCGCCGGTTCCGAGGTGCCGTAGCCGCGCAGATCCGGCGTGATCACCCGCAGGCCGCTGCCCGGCGCACCGAACGACGCGAGCTGCGGCGCCCACATCGTGCGGTCGAAGGGGTGGCCGTGCACCAGCACCAGAGGGGCGCCGCTGCCCTGTTCCGCGTAGGCCATGCCGATGTCGCCGACGAGGGCCGTACCCGGTGCGCTCCGCACAACTTTCCTCGGTTTTCTGCTGGTTGGTGCCGTTTCCGTTGACATCCCGATGCTAGGCACGCCACACTCTCGGTGCAATAGATCCATTGCACTCAGTGCAAAGTGGGGATTGCGGGGGATCGCCCCGGGTGAGGATCACGGGCCGAGGAGCGTGCCGTCATGACCGCCGAGGAATACCAGCGCATCGCGGACACCGTCGCGGCCGCCATCGCCGCGGGCCGGCTGCGCCCCGGCGACCGGCTGCCCACCCAGCGTGCCTTCGCCCGCACCCACCGCATCGCGCCCTCCACCGCCACCCGCGTCTACCGCGAACTGGCCCGCCGCGGCCTGACCGTCGGCGAGGTCGGCCGCGGCACCTTCGTACGCGCCGCCCAGCACCCGACCGGCCCCGCGCTCGCCGAACCGGCGGCCGACGGCGGCGGCCACGTCAACCTCGAACTCAACTACCCTGCCGTCCCCGAGCAGTCCGCGCTGCTGGCCGACGGGCTCGCCCCGCTGCTGCGCCCCGACACCCTCGCCGCCGCGCTGCGCCCGTCGGCCCCGTCCGGCACCGCCGCGGCCCGGAACGCGGCGGCCGGCCTGCTCACCGGGCCCGGCCTGCGCCCCGACCCGGACCAGCTGCTGTTCCCCGGCAACGGCAGGCAGGCGCTGGCCGGCGCGCTCGCCACCCTGGTGCCGCCCGGCGCACGCCTCGGCGTCGAAGCGCTCACCTACCCGATGATCAAGGGGATCGCCGCCCGGCTCGGCATCACCCTCGTACCGCTCGCCACCGACGAACAGGGCCTGTGCCCCGACGCCCTGCGCGCCGCCCACCGCACCGCCCCGCTGCGCGCCGTCTACGTCCAGCCGACCCTGCACAACCCGCTCGGCACGACGATGCCCGCCACGCGCCGGGCGGAGCTGGCCGATGCCCTGGAGGCCCTGGACGTCTGGGCCGTGGAGGACACGGTGTGGGCCTTTCTGTGCGGCGCGCCGCCGGGCGGCCGCGCCGCATCCCGGAGCCCCGCGCCCCCGCCGCCACTCGCCTCGTACGCCCCCGGCCGCACGATCCTGGTCGACAGCCTCTCCAAGCGGCTCGCCCCCGGCCTGACCGTCGGCCTCGCGCTGGCGCCCCCGTCCCACACCGGCCGGCTCGCCGCCGCGCTGCGCTCCGGCGGGTGGACCGCCACCGGCTTCGCCCTGGAGGCCGCCACCCGCTGGATGACGGACGGCAGCCTGGAGCGCATCGTCGCCGCCAAACGCCGCGACGCCGCGGCCCGCCAGGCCCTGGCCGCCGAACTGCTGGACGGCCAGGAGGTGCACGCCGACCCGCGCGCCTACTTCCTCTGGTGGCAACTGCCGTCCCGGTGGCGGGCCGAGACGTTCCTGGCGGCCGCGGCCCGGCGGGGCATCGCCGTCACCCCGGCCGCCGCCTTCGCGGTCGCCGCCGAGGGCACCCAGGGTGCGGGCCCTGCGCCGAACGCGGTACGGATCGCCCTGGCCGGCGCGACCTTCGACCAGCTCTCCCGGGCGCTGCCGGCCCTCGCCTCGATCGCCCGGGGTGCGCCGGACGACACCCTGCCGGAGTGACCGCAGCACCTTTGGACGGTGCCCGTATGCCGAGTGGGGTGTGTCTCACAGTCCGGGCGGCGCCCGGGGCCCCTCCGGGAACCCCGTAATGTGGACACCGTGACCGTGAACGCTGAAACCCATGCCGGTGGCAACACCTGGCGAGACCTGCCCGCGGCGCAGCAGCCTGACTGGCCGGACCAAAAGGCTCTGCGCGATGTGATCGCGGAGCTGGAGTCCTATCCGCCGCTCGTCTTCGCGGGCGAGTGCGACCAGCTGCGTGAACGCCTCGGCGCGGTTGCCCGTGGTGAGGCGTTCCTGCTCCAGGGCGGCGACTGCGCGGAGGCTTTCGACGCCGTATCCGCCGAGCACATCCGCAACAAGCTGAAGACGCTGCTCCAGATGGGCGCCGTGCTGACCTACGCCGGGTCCGTCCCGGTGGTCAAGGTCGGGCGGATCGCCGGCCAGTACAGCAAGCCGCGCTCCAAGCCGACCGAGACCCGCGACGGCGTGACGCTGCCGACCTACCGCGGCGACTCCGTCAACGGCTTCGAGTTCACCGAGGCGGCCCGCATCCCGGACCCCGAGCGCCTCAAGCGGATGTACCACGCGTCCGCCGCGACGCTCAACCTCGTGCGCGCCTTCACCACCGGCGGCTACGCCGACCTGCGCCAGGTGCACGCCTGGAACCAGGATTTCGTGAAGTCCTCGCCCTCCGGGCAGCGTTACGAAGCGCTGGCCCGCGAGATCGACCGCGCGATGAACTTCATGAACGCCTGCGGGGTGGACCCGGAGGAGTTCCGCACCGTCGAGTTCTACGCCTCCCACGAGGCGCTCGTCCTCGACTACGAGTCGGCGCTGACCCGCGTCGACTCGCGCACCGGCGACCTCTACGACGTCTCGGGCCACATGGTCTGGATCGGCGAGCGCACCCGTCAACTCGACGGCGCGCACCTGGAGTTCGCCTCGCGCATCCGCAACCCGCTCGGCGTCAAGCTCGGCCCGACGACCACGCCCGAGGACGCGCTCACGCTCGTCGAGCGCCTCGACCCGGACCGCGAGCCGGGCCGGCTGACCTTCATCACCCGCATGGGAGCGGACAAGGTCCGCGACAAGCTTCCCGAGCTGGTCGAGAAGGTCACCGCGTCCGGCGCGCGGGTTGCCTGGATCTGCGACCCGATGCACGGCAACACCTTCGAGGCGGCATCGGGTCACAAGACCCGCCGCTTCGACGACGTGCTGGACGAGGTCAAGGGCTTCTTCGAGGTCCACAAGTCCCTCGGCACGCACCCGGGCGGCATCCACGTCGAGCTGACCGGTGACGACGTCACGGAGTGCGTGGGTGGCGGCGACGAGATCTTCGTCGACGATCTGCACCAGCGCTACGAGACCGCCTGCGACCCGCGGCTCAACCGCAGCCAGTCGCTGGACCTGGCCTTCCTGGTGGCGGAGATGTACCGCGATCAGTGAGACCGGCCGTCGTTGACGGATGACCACGCAGGTGGGGCGCGGATCACACGATCCGCGCCCCACGTCGTTGTGCAGCACCCGCTGCGGCAGGTAAGGTAAGGGTAACCTTACTCAAGATCAACGGGATCGATGAGTCCGGCTCCACGGAGGTGAACCGCGTGTACGTATGCTCCTGCTTCGGCATCACCGAACAGCAGGTCCGTGAGCACGCGGGCACCGGCGCCTGCACGCCCCGCCAGATCGCCTCCGCCTGCAAGGCGGGCACCGACTGCGGCGGCTGCGTACGCCGCATCCAGGCCCTGCTGGGCCGCGGCGCCTGCCCCCGCCGCGAGCTGATCGACAACGGCGTGGCCGAGCCGCTGTCCGCCGAGCCGGGACCGGTGCCGCTGTCGGCCCCGGCGTTCCCCGGGGCGGCCCCGGCGGCGTTCCCCGAGGCGGCCTAGGCTTCCGGCCTTCCCCGGGGCGGCCTAAAGGCTTCCGGCTTTCCCGGCGCCGCGCCGCCTCAGCTCGGCTGCTCGATCACCTGCGCGATGTACAGCGCCTCGCCGAGTTTCTCGACCAGTTCCAGCTGGGTGTCCAGATAGTCGATGTGATGCTCCTCGTCCGCGAGGATGTCCTCGAAGATATTGGCCGAGGTGATGTCGCCCTTGGCGCGCATCATCTCGATTCCGCGCTTGAGGCGGTCGATGGCCTCCACCTCGACCTGCCGGTCCGCCTGGAACATCTCGGTGACGGTCTGGCCGATGCGTACATGGAACAGCCGCTGATAGTTCGGCAGTCCTTCCAGGAAGAGAATGCGGTCCGTCAGGATCTCGGCATGCTTCATCTCGTCGAACGACTCGGACCTGGTGTACTTCGCGAGCTTCGGCCAGCCGAAGTTCTCCTGCATCTTCGCGTGCAGGAAGTACTGGTTGATCGCGGTCAGCTCGGCGGTCAGCTGCTCGTTGAGGAATTCGATGACCTCGGGATCGCCCTGCATGGCAGCGGGCTCCTTCCGCGCGGGAACTGGGCAAGTGCCGCGCATCTTTGCACCGCCCGGAGCGTAACGTCCAGTAAGTACACACTTACTCCTCTATGCCCGATTCGACCGTCTCCCTGGTCATGGGCACCCCTCCCCGTCTGACACCATGGAGGCATGGGTCAGCCGGAAAGCCGCGAAGCGGAGCATCCTCAGCTGCCCCCGGGGCAGCGACTGCAGCGGGGCTGGCCTGTGACGCACTACGGCCCGGTGCCGAAGTTCCGCCCCGAGCGCTGGGAGTTCCGCGCCTTCGGTGCCACGGCGGACGGCGACAAGCACTGCTGGACGCATGAGGAATTCGCCGCGCTGCCCTATGCGACGGTCGTCTCCGATATGCATTGCGTCACGAAATTCAGCATGCTCGGCGCCGAATGGGGCGGCGTACGGACGCAGACGATCCTTGATCTCGCACCGCCCGCGCCCGAGGCCACTCACGTGATGGTGTGGGCCGAATACGGATTCAGTTCGAACCTGCGCCTGGAAGACTTCGCCGCGGAGAATTGCCTCTTCGCCACCCACCGCTCAGGCGAACTCCTCACCGCCGAACACGGATTCCCGGTCCGGCTGATGGTCCCGCATCTCTACGCCTGGAAGGGCCCCAAGTGGGTCCGCGGCATCGAGTACATGACGGCGGACCGCCGCGGCTTCTGGGAAGAGCGCGGCTATCACAACCTCGGCGACCCCTGGCAGGAACAGCGCTACTCCTATCAGGAGGAACCGGGCGACGGCCCCGAACTCTGAGCCGGGTCAGCCCGGCACGGCGCGGACCCGCGGCCCTCAGCCGCGCAGCTCCTTGAGTCGCGCCACATCCGCCGCATGGCCTTCCTTGCCGCCGGGCGTCTCGATCACCAGCGGCACCCCGTCCGTCGCCGGATGCCGGAACAGCTCCGCGAACGGCTCGGCACCGATGTGCCCGGCACCGATGTTCGCGTGCCGGTCCTTGTGCGCGCCGACCACGTCCTTGGAGTCGTTGGCGTGGATCAGCCGCAGCCGCCCCTCGCCGGTGACCTCCGTCAACTCGTCCAGCAGCGCCTTCATCCCGCCCGGTGCCGCCATGTCGTGCCCGGCCGCGAACGCGTGGCAGGTGTCCAGGCACACGCCCAGCTTCGGGTGCCGGTCCAGCGCGTCGAAGTACGGCCCGAGATCCTCCGCCCGCGCGCACAGCGACGCGCCCTGGCCGGCCGTCGGCTCCAGCAGCAGCCACGGGTCGTCGTCGTGCGTCAGCTCGTCGAGCAGCGGCCGCATCCGCTCCCTGACCTGCGCGAGCGCCGTGCCGCGCGGCCGCCCGCCGGTCGCCGATCCGGTGTGCACGACCACGCCGAGCGCGCCGATCTCCCGGCCGCGCCGCAGCGAATGCCGCAGCGATTCCACGGACCTGTCGACGGTCGCCTCGGTGTGCGAGCCGAAGTTGATCAGATAGGGCGCGTGCACATACGCCGGGATGCCGTCCCGCGCGCAGCCGGCCCGGAACTCCTCGTCCTGCCCGGGACTGCCGGGCGGCGTCGCCCAGCCGCGCGGATTGGCCACGAAGACCTGCACGCTCTCGCCGCCCAGCGCACGGGCATAGGGCAGGCCGACCTTGGCCAGGCCGCCGGCCACCGGCACATGGCCGCCGACCGGATTACGGGTACGGGCGGGCGACGCGGCGCCCTGCGGGGACGGGAAAGTGCTCACCCCACAAGAGTGCCAGGCGCCCGCGGCCCGCCGCCCCGGGGCCGCCGATGCCCCCTACAGCGCGCCCTTGAGCCGGATGGTGACCGTGCTGCCCTTCGGCGCCTTCTTCCCGCCGTCGACCGACTGCGTATCGACGGTGTCCTGCGGGAACAGGAACGGCTTCTTGACCTCGACGGCGAAGCCCAGGTCCGTCAGCTGCTGCTTCGCGTCGTCGACGTGGTGGCCCGTGACGTCCGGGACCGTGATCATCTCCGGGCCCTGCGACAGGGTCAGCGTGACCGTCTCGCCCTTGCCCAGCTTGCCGCTGCCGGGTCCGGGCGACTGCCGTGCGACGGTGCCCTTGTCCTGTGGCGAGTGCACCGGGGTGTCGGCGAACTTCACCTCGAAGCCCGCCTCGCGCAGCTCCGCGGCCGCCGCCTGCCGCTCGTCGCCGGTCACGTCGGGGACGTCGAGGGCGGTGCCGCGGCTGACGGTCAGCGCCACCGCGGTGTCCGGCCGCCGCTTGCTGCCCGACTCGGGATCCGTGCGGATCACCGAGCCCTTGGCGACCTCGTCGCTGAACTCCTTGCGTTCGGTGCCCGGCACGAGACCGCGGTCCCGCAGCTTGCGCCGGGCGTCCGCGACCGGGGTGCCCGCCAGATCCGGGACGGCGACGATGTCCGGGCCGCGCGAGACGGTGAGGGTGACCGTGCCCGTGCCGCGGATGCGCGCGCCGACGCCGGGCTCGGTGGCAATGATGCTGCCGCGCCGCACCGTGGAGCTGTAGTCCCGCCGTACCTTCATCCCCAGGCCCTCGTCCCGCAGCGTCTTCGCGGCCTTGGCCTGCGGCATGTCCAGCACCGCGGGCACGGTCGTGAACTGGCCGGCGTTGATGTACCAGACACCCGCGCCGATGCCGAGCACGACCAGGACGGCCGCGACGAGGGCGGCGATCCGGCGCCGCGGGTCCGCGAACGGCCCGCGGCGCACCGGGGGCGCAGGACGCAGCCGGGTGGTCCGCCCGTCCGGCGCTGCGGCGTCGGCCGGCGGCACCTCCAGCACGCTGGTGCGGTTCAGCTCCGGGTCATCGGCGACACCGGGCAGCGGCAGCCGGCCGCCGGCCCGGGGCAGCACACTCGTCCGCTCGGCGCCGTCACCGGCCGGTGCCTCCCTGGCCTGCGGCGGCACCGCGTCCAGCTGCGCGTCGGACAGGCCGCCGCGCGCCGTGCGGGCCGCGGAGAGCAGTGCCACCGCGTCCTGCGGCCGCAGCTGCGGGGCGCGGGCGGTGGCCTGCGCCACCAGGGTGTCCAGCTGCCCGGCGAGGCCGGGGACGGCGTCGGACGGCGGGCGGACGTCCTCGTGCAGATGCTGGTAAAGGACCTGGGCCGCGGTGCCGCCGGTGTGCGGCTTGCCGCCGGTGAGCATTTCGTAGAGCACCACACCGCAGGCGTAGACGTCCACGCGCGCGTCGGACGTGCCGTGCTCGATCTGTTCGGGGGCGAGGTAGGAGACGGTGCCCAGGACCGCGCCCGTGGAGTCGGTGGTATTCGTGCCGACCGTCCGCACCAGGCCGAAGTCGGCGACCTTGACCCGGCCGTCGTCGCCGATCAGGACGTTCTCCGGCTTCATGTCGCGGTGCACGAGACCGGCGCGGTGCGCGGCGCCCAGGGCGGCGAGGATCGGCTCCAGGATGTCCAGCGCGGCCCGCGGCTGGAGGGCGCCCCGCTCGCGCAGCACGTCGCGCAGCGTGCACCCGGCGACGTACTCCATGGCCAGATAGACGTACGTGCCGTCCGTCCCCTGGTCGAAGACGCCCACCACGTTCGGGTGCGAGAGCCGGGCGACCGACTTGGCCTCGCGGATGAACCGGTCGACGAACGCGTCGTCCACCGCCAGGGAGGGGTGCATCACCTTCAGGGCGAGCACGCGGTCGAGCCGGGTGTCCATGGCCCGGTAGACCGTGGCCATACCGCCCGCGGCGACGCGTGCATCGACGCGGTAGCGGCCGTCGAGCAGCTGCCCGACCAGGGGGTCCTGAAGGGTCGTATCCACGGCAGACGAGTCTACGAGGACCCACCGACACGTCACACGCGCGGCGGCCTTCCCCGGCGTACTGAGGCCGAACGGTGACAGGAACACGGGCAGCGGCGCCCGTGCCCCGCACCGCCCGGCGCTACCGGAACGCCGGCCGTTCCGGATCCAGCTCCGCCACCCCGTCAGCGGGCGACGACGCCAGCGCGAAGTGCCGGCGCGGGATACGGCCCGCCCGGTACGCGAGCCGCCCCGCGTCGACCGCGTACCGCATGGCCCCGGCCATCAGCTCCGGCTCCTGGGCCCGGGTGACCGCGGACGCCAGCATCACCGCGGCGCAGCCCAGCTCCATGGCGAGTGCCGCGTCCGACGCGGTGCCCGCGCCCGCGTCCAGCACGACCGGCACCCCGGCCCGCTCGGTGATCAGCTGGAAGTTGTGCGGGTTGCGGATGCCGAGCCCGGAGCCGATCGGCGAGCCCAGCGGCATGATCGCGGCGCAGCCGACGTCCTCCAGCTTCCGGGCCAGCACCGGGTCGTCGTTCGTGTAGGGCAGCACCGTGAAACCGTCGTCCACCAGTGTCTCGGCGGCGTCCAGCAGCTCGATCGGGTCGGGCAGCAGGGTGCGCTCGTCGGCGACGACTTCGAGCTTGACCCAGTCGGTGCCGAGCGCTTCACGGGCGAGCCGCGCGGTGAGCACCGCCTCGCCCGCGGTGAAACAGCCCGCGGTGTTCGGCAGCACCCGGATCGCGTGCCGCTCCAGTACGGACAGCACCGAGCCCTGCACGGTCGGATCGAGCCGCCGCATGGCGACCGTCGTCAGCTCCGTCCCGGAGGCGAGCAGCGCCCGCTCCAGGACGTCCAGGCTGGGCGCGCCGCCGGTGCCCATGATCAGGCGGGACGTGAAGGTGGTGCCTGCGATGGTGAGGAGATCATCGGCCATGGTCGGTTCAGCCTCCCTGGACTGCGGTGAGCACCTCGACGCGGTCCCCGTCGCCGAGCGGGGTGCGGGGCCACTGGGCGCGCGGCACCACGGTCTCGTTGACCGCGGCGGCCACCCCGCCCGGCGCCCGGGACAGCGTCGCCACCAGCAGGTCGAGCGTCAGGCCGCCCGGGATCTCACGGGCTTCTCCGTTGACGGTGACGGACACGGGGGAGGTGCTCATACGGGCTGCTCCTGGGGGACGCGGGCCGAAACGGCCGCTACGGGGGCGGCGTCGGCGAACCGCAAGGGGGAGAACGGGCGGGCCTCTTCGGGCAGTTGCCCGGTGGCCAGCACCTCGGCCATCGCGTCCCCGGTGACGGGGGTCAGCAGGACGCCGTTGCGGAAGTGCCCGGTGGCCAGGAGGAGGCCGGGCAGCGAGCTCTGGCCGAGCAGCGGCGCGTTGTCCGGGGAGGTGGGACGCAGCCCGGCGCAGGTCTCGACCAGCGGCAGTTCGGTGATGCCCGGCACCAACTCGTGGGCGTCCCGCAGCAGTTCGTAGACGCCGCCCGCGGTGACGGTGGTGTCCCAGCCCAGCTCCTCACTGGTGGCGCCGACGACCAGCTCGCCGTTCTCCCGCGGCACCAGGTAGAGGGGTCCGCCGCGGACGACGGCCCGCACCGTGCGGGACAGGAACGCGGGGCTGCCCCGGGGGACGTCCGGCAGCCGGAGCCGCAGCACCTGGCCCTTGACCGGGCGCACCGGAGGCAGCGCCTCACGGGGCACCCCGGCCAGCCGGCCGCTGTGGCTGCCCCCGGCCAGCACGACCCGGCCCGCGGCCGGCCGGCTGCCGTCGGCCAGTTCGGCGCCCGTGGCCCGGCCCGCGGTGACCGTCAGCCGCTCGGCCCAGGTGCGGTGGAAGACCACCCCGGCCCGCTCGCAGGCCGCCAGCAGCGCGCCCGCCAGCCGGCGCGGGTCGACCTGATGGTCACCGTCCACCCGCAGGCCCCCGCGTACGCCGGGCGCCAGCATCGGCTCCAGGCGGCGGCACTCGCGCCCGGACAGCCACTCCGATTCCAGCCCGGACCGGAGCTGGAGCGCGTGCAACTCCCGCAGATGGGCCCGGTCGTCGGCGTCCAGCGCCACCGCGAGAGTGCCGCAGACGCGGTGGCCGACGGCCTGCCCGCTCGCCTCCTCCAACTCCGCGACGAACTGCGGATAGCGTCGGGCGGACGCCAGGTTGAGGCCCAGCAGGGTCTGCTCCCCGTAGTGCAGCTCGGTGACGGCGGCCAGCATGCCGGCCGCGACCCGGGCAGCGCCGCCGCCGGGCTCCGGGTCGACGACGGCCGTGCGCAGCCCCCGTGCGGCGGCCCGCCAGGCGGTGACGAGGCCGATGATGCCGCCGCCGATGACGAGCACATCGGGGTGCCGCGCCGCGGGCGGCGTCCCCTGTGGTGCGGTGGACGGTGCGGAAGACGGATGCATGGGCGTCCAGCCCCTCCCTTCGCCGGCATGACCCGGATCAGGTTCGTACGGTCGGAGGCCGCCAGCCTCCCTCTCAGCCCGGTGCGTCCGGGCTCCCGCGAGTGCGTATGTCCCTCACCCTAGTACCCGCCGCCGACGCCCCGTAAGGGAGCGCCCCCGGCACGGCAGGGGGCGCTCCCCGGCGGCCCACCGGGGGTGACGCTGTGTCAGAGATCTCCTTGCGCGCTGCTGCGGGCGCCGTCGCGCGCCGTCCTAGAGTGATCGGGTGAGCGAGCAGAGCAAGTCCTCCCAGGCCCCTGACCACACGCCGCGCGTCGTGATCGTCGGCGCGGGTATGGCGGGTGTGCAGACCGCTGTCGCGCTGCGCGAACAAGGCTGGCGTGGCGCGATCACGCTGTTCGGCGACGAGCCGCACCAGCCGTACGACCGCCCGCCGCTGTCCAAGGCGGTCCTGCTCGGCAAGGCCGAAGGCGCCGCGTTCGACGTCGACTTCGCCTCCCTCGGCATCGAATTGCACCTCGGCCGCCCGGTCACCGCACTGCGGCCCTCCGGCCACCTCGTCGAGACCGCCGAAGGCCCGGTCCGCTACGACCACGCCGTCCTCGCCACCGGCGCCGAGCCCCTCGCGCTGCCGGGCAGCGCGGGGCTGCCCCACGTCCACCTGCTGCGCACCCTCGACGACGCCGAGCGGCTGCGGCCCGTACTCGCAGCCCGGCACGAGATCGTGGTCGTCGGCGCGGGCTGGATCGGCGCCGAGTTCGCGACCGCGGCGCGCGAGGCGGGCTGCGCGGTCACCGTCGTCGAGGCCGCCGACCGGCCGCTGGCCGGCGCGCTGCCCGCCGAGGTCGCCGCCCACATGGCCGGCTGGTACGCCGGAGCCGGCGCCCGGCTGCGCACCGGCGCGCGGGTCGCCGCCGTCGAAGCGGACGCCGTGCTCCTCGCCGACGGCACCACGCTGCCCGCCGACACGGTGGTCGTCGGCATCGGCGCACGCCCCGCCACCGGCTGGCTGGCCGGCTCCGGCGTCGTGCTCTCGCCGCAGGACGGTTCGGTGCTCGCCGACGACCGGCTGCGCACCTCCGCCCCGGACGTCTACGCGGTCGGCGACTGCGCCTCCTTCCCGTCGGCCCGTTACGGCCGCAGGCTGCTGATCCACCACTGGGACAACGCCCTCCAGGGCCCTCGCACGGTCGCAGGGAACATCACCCGCGGCCCGGCCGAGAGCGTGGCGTACGACCCGGTGCCGTACTTCTGGTCGGAGCAGTTCGGCCGGTTCGTGCAGTACGCGGGCCACCACGGCTGCGCCGACGAACTCGTCTGGCGCGGCGACCCGGAGAGCGCCGCCTGGTCGGTGGTCTGGCTGCGGGCCGGCCGGCTGGTCGCGCTGCTCGCGGTCGGCCGCCCGCGCGATCTGGCGCAGGGCCGCAAGCTCATCGAGCGCGGCGCAGCCCTGGACCGCGAACGGGCCGCCGACGCGTCCGTGCCGCTGAAGGCGGCGGCGCTCTGAGAGCGGTCACCGCCCTTCCCGGAGCCGGTCCGCGCCCCGGGGAGGCGTCACCCGCCGGTGTGGGTCTCGTCCCGTTGGCGATGCCCGGCTACCGGCTGTCAGTGCGAGGTGGCAGGCTTGTCCCGTGACCGAGATTGACGCAAACATCGATGGACTCGTCCCCGCCTGGCTCACCCTCCCCGACATCGCCGAAGAGTTCGACGTCGAGGTGACGCGTGTCCGGCAGCTGGTCAAGGAGGGCCAGCTGATCGCGGTGCGCCGCGGTGAGAACAGGGCACTGCACGTGCCGGCCGATTTCATCAAGGACGGCAAGGTCGTCAAGGGCCTGGCCGGCACCCTGACCCTCCTGCGGGACGACGGCTTCGCCGACGAGGAGATGCTGGAATGGCTCTTCACCCCGGATGAGACCCTGCCCGGCACGCCGGCGCAGGCGCTGCGCGAGAACCGCGGCACGGAGGTGAAGCGCCGGGCGCAGGCGCTCGCCGTGTGACGCGGCGGGCCGGCGACGGGCCCGCCCGCGCCTGAGCCACCGCAGCCGCATCCGTAACCGCAACCGAAGGTGGCGTACGAGCCGGAGGGCCCGGCCCGTACGCCACCGCCCCGGGGGGAACCGCCCGATGACCACCGCGACGAACACCGCCCGCACGGCCCTGTCCGACGCCCGGCTCTACCTCTGCACGGACGCCCGCACCCGCCAGGGCGACCTCCCGCAGTTCCTGGACGCGGTGCTCGCTTCCGGCGTGGACATCGTCCAGCTCCGCGACAAGGGCATGGAGGCAGCCGACGAGCTGCGCCACCTGGAGGTCTTCGCCGACGCCTGCCGCCGGCACGGCAAGCTGCTCGCGGTCAACGACCGGGCCGACGTCGCGCACGCCGCGGGCTCTGCCGTGCTGCACCTCGGACAGGGCGACCTGCCCGTCCCCGCCGCCCGCGCGATCCTCGGCACGGACGTCCTGATCGGCCGCTCCACGCACGCCGAGGCCGAGGTGGACGCCGCCCTCGCCGAGCCCGGTGTGGACTACTTCTGCACCGGCCCGTGCTGGCCGACCCCCCCCACGCCCGGCCGCCACGCACCGGGTCTCGGCCTCGTCCGCTACGCGGCGGCGCAGGCGCCCGAGCGCCCCTGGTTCGCGATCGGCGGGATCGACGCCGGCAATCTGGACGAGGCCCTGGCGGCAGGCGCCCGCCGGGTCGTGGTCGTCCGCGCGATCACCGAGGCGGACGATCCCGGTGCCGCCGCCGCAGCCCTCGCCAAGCGCGTCCGCACCTGGGGCGCCTGAGCGGGCGCGGGAGCCCCGTGTCGTGTCCAACCCGTGGACATGAAGGGGGCTAATCGGTCATAACGTCCGCATCGGTTGGTGTGCGACCCGCCGGTGGTTAACCTGCCCGTATGGCCCTAGGTACAGCTTCCACCAGGACTGATCGCGCACGGACCGTCCGCGACCTGCTGGCTTCCGGCAAGCGGTCGTATTCCTTCGAGTTCGCCGCCCCGAAGACGGAGAAGGGCGAGCGGACGCTGTGGAACGCCATTCGCCGCATCGAGGCCGTCGCCCCGACCTTCGTCTCCGTGACGTACGGGGCGGGCGGCACCTCCCGTGAAGGCACGGTCCGCGCCACCGAACGGATCGCCACCGACACCACCCTCACCCCGGTCGCCCACCTGACCGCGGTCAACCACTCCCTGGCCGATCTGCGCAACATCATCGGCCAGTACGCCGACGCCGGCATCCGCAACATGCTCGCGCTGCGCGGCGACCCGCCGGGCGACCCGATGGGGGAGTGGGTACGCCACCCCGAGGGCGTCACCTACGCCGCCGAACTGGTCCGCCTGATCAAGGAGTCCGGCGACTTCTGCGTCGGGGTCGCCGCCTTCCCCGAGATGCATCCGCGGTCCGAGGACTGGGACCAGGACGTCGCGCACTTCGTCGACAAGTGCCGGGCGGGTGCCGACTTCGCCATCACCCAGATGTTCTTCTACCCGGAGGACTATCTGCGGCTGCGCGACCGCGTCGCCGCGGCCGGCTGTTCCACGCCGATCATTCCGGAGATCATGCCGGTCACGAACGTGCGCCAGATCGAGCGATTCGCGCAGCTCAGCAACGCGGCCTTCCCGCCCGAGCTCGCGGACCGCATCGTGGCGGTCAAGGACGACCCGGCGGCTGTACGCTCCATTGGCATCGAGTACGCCACGGAACTGTGCGCGCGCTTGACCGCCGAGGACGTGCCCGGGTTGCACTTCATCACCCTCAATCACTCCACGGCGACCCTGGAAATCTACGAAAATCTGGGGCTGCACCAGCGGCCTTGATCACGGTGGCCGCGGTGCGGCGGAAGAGGGGCGTATATGGGCTGGGCGGTCCTCTACATCGCATTCGGCTTCGTTGCCCTGTGGCTGCTGGGCGAGGTGCTGTTCCAGCACAAGGCCCGGCTGCGCTGGCGGCTGCTCGCCTTCACCGGCTTCCTCGGTGTGACGATCGGCGTCGCCCTCCCGGCGGTGATCGTGATCGCGCTGGGCGCCATCGCCTTCGCCGTCGGGCAGACGTATGTGACGCTCTCCTTCCGCCGCGGCTTCACCACCGGCTGGTCGCTGCGCAAGCCGCGGGAGAACCGCCGGCGCCGGGCCAGGTCCGGCGGCGCCACACCACCGGCCGCCGAGCCGAACCTGGAGGTCTCCGGCCTCGAAGCGGTACCGCTCCCCGACGCTCCCGACGACGACGCACCCGACACCCCCGCGCACCAGCCCTACCCACAGGGCCCGTACGGCGACTCCCAGGCCCCGTACGGCACCCAGGACACATACGGCAACACGCAGGACGCGTACGCCACCCAGGGCGGCTACGGCGGACAGAGCGGCTACGACGGCCAGGCGGGCTACGGCGGGCAGGACGACTACGGCGCCGGACACGGCTACCCGCCCCAAGGCGGCTACCCGGAGCAGACGTTCGCCGGGCAGGGCACCTTCGCCCAGGACGCGACCGCCGTCTACGCCCCGCAGCCGCTGCCCGACGAGACCGGCCAGTACGGCATCTACAGCCCCGACGCCCGCACCGCACCGCCCGGCTACGGCGCCTATGCCACGGCCGAAGGCCAGGGGGCGACGGACCCCAACTCCTATGGCCACGGCGGCGGTTACGGCGACCGGTCCGGCGCCCAGGACGCCTACGCCGATCCCTACGCTTCCTACGGCGACCACCAGGGGCAGGCGCCCTACTCCGACCCGTACACCGGCGCCCAGCAGTACCCGGCGCAGTACGCGCCCTACGAGCAGCACGACCCCTACGGCTCCCAGGCGTACGGCACCCCGCCCTACGACCCCTCCGCGCAGGCGTACGGCGACACCCCGCCAGGGGGCGTGTGGGTGCCGCAGCAGCGCGACGGCCAGCTCCCGGCCGAGCAGCCGCCGTACCCGCCCTACCAGCAGCAGGGCCACGACGGGCAGTACCGCTACTGACGGCTGCGCCCGGCCACTTCATCTGCCGGGCGCCTCACGTCGAGCCCTGCCAGTCGTCGCCGTTGACGATCAGTCCGGCGACGACGGCGCCCGACATCCCGGCGTGCGCGAGCCCGCCGCCCGGATGCGACCAGCCGCCGACGGCGTAGAGGCCGGGTATCCGCGTGCGGTTGGCGGGCCGCAGAAAGCGCCCCGAGGCGCCGGCCAGCGCGGGCCCCGGCACCAGGGCGTCCTCGGAGGGCGGCAGCACCTCGCGCCACCGCATCCGCTCCCGCAGGCCCGGCACGGCGGCCTCGGCCAGCTCCGTCATCCGGTCGGCCACCGCATCCGCGTCGGCCGCCGCCCCGTCCGGGCCCGGCGGCGCGACCACGGCGGTCAGCGTCACCGCCTCATGGCCGTCGTCGGGCCGGGAGGCGGGATCATCGGGGCGCAGGACCGTCACCGTCGGCCGCGCGGCGCCCGCCGCCCCGCCGTCGAACACCGCCGCCAGCTCCGCTGCCCGGTCGTCGGTGTGCACCACCGTCCGGTGCACGGCGTCCTGCGGCCGCGGCCCGCGCAGCGCGAGAGCCACCGTCATCCGGGCCGGGGCGCGCCCGGCCTGCGGCTCGGGAGCGACGTCGTCCGCGCCCCACGGCAGCCCGCCTCGCAGCATCGGCCCCAGCAGCGCGGGCGCGATCCCCGCGACCACGAAGTCCGCCTCTGCCACCCGGCCTTCGGCCAGTCCGACACCCGCGGCCCGGCCGTCCTTCTCGACGATCCGGGTGGCCTCGGCGCCGAAGGTGAACTCGACCTTGCGCTCGACGCAACGCGCATACAGGGCGTCCGCGAGCGCCCGCATCCCGCCGGACGGATACCAGCTCCCGAACGTCTGCTCCATGTAGGGCAGCACGGTGGCGCTCGCCGGTGCGCTGCGCGGGTCGTAGCCGTAGGCCGTCGCGTGGCTCTCCAGGAGCGCGATCAGTCGAGGATCGGCCAGTTCCCTGCGGGCGGTCTCGGCCAGGGTGGCGGTCGTCGGGCCCTTGCCCCGCCCGAACAGCCCGCGCCGCCGCACCGCCGGATACGGGTCGCGCCCGAGCACCTGCCAGTCCGCCCGCAGCGGCTCCTCCAGGAGCGGCCTGCGGGTGGTGTCCCAGGCTTCCCTGGCGCGGTTGACCAGCGCGCTCCAGCGTTCTCCGGCACCGGCGCCCAGCGCGCCGTCAAGTGCCGCGACCACCCCGGCCCGTGAGGCGTTCGGCAGCGACACGGCCGTGCCGTCGGCGAAGACATGACGGCTCGCCGGATCGACCTGCGTCAGCTCGACGCAGCTCTCCAGCGGCTGCCGCCCGGTCTTGATGAACAGGTCGCGGTAGACCGCGGGCAGATGCAGCAGGGCCGGGCCGGTGTCGAAGCCGAAGCCGTCCCGCTCGATACGCCGCACCGCGCCGCCGTACGTCGCGCCGCGTTCGTACACCGCCACCCGGTGGCCCGCGACGGCCAGCCGGGCAGCGGCCGCCATCGCGCCCATCCCGGCGCCGATCACCGCAATCCGTGCCATGCCTGCGACTTTATCCGGGCCCACTGACAACACCCGAACCGCAGCCGCCGGACGCCCGGCACGGCCGCCTCAGCGCGGCGCGGCCGCCGCCCCGCCCGCGGCCACCTGCCGTTTCTCCTCGCGCCGCTGACGCCTGCGGCGCAGGTACCGGCGGATCCGCGACCAGAGGAGCACCACCACCGCGATACCGCCGGCCAGCAGCAGGCCGGCGATGACCGCCGCGGCCACCGGATGGAAGACGGCGAACGCGATGAGCCCGGCGACGCCCAGGTCCTCGGCGAGGCTCAGCACGATGTTGCTCGCCGGCTCGGGCGAGGTGTTGACCGCGATCCGCGTCCCCGCCTTGACCACATGGCTCAGCAGCGCCGTGGAGCCGCCCACGGCGCCCGCGGCCAGCTCGGGCAGCGAGCCGTTGTGCCCGGCCAGCAGCGCCGCCACGACGGCGCCCGCGACCGGCCTGATCACCGTGTGCACGGCATCCCAGACGGAGTCCACGTAAGGGACCTTGTCGGCGACGGCCTCGCAGAGGAACAGCACCCCCGCGACGATCAGCACATCGGGGCGCTGCAGCGCCGCGGGCACCTCATCGGTGACCCCGGTAGCGCCGAGCAGGCCGAAGAGCAGAACGACGGCGTAGGCGTTGATCCCGCTGGCCCAACCACTGGTGAAGACCAAGGGAAGTACGGACATGCCGACGATCGTAGGGCAGCGCTGGGGGCAGGTGCTCACGCGTGAGTACACGTACTCAGACGCCGAGATGAGTAGATACGCGGATGGGCCGCGACCTGCCCGGACGACAAAGTAGAGATCACCGAAGGGACGCGGCGCCGCACCGCCGGCACGGGGCGGCGGTACGGCGCGGCATCCCGGACGTGACGGGGGAAAGTACGGGGGAAGCACGGGGGATACGGGGGAGCACGGGGGAAGCGCTGTCCTGGTCGGATCGATGGGGGAACGATCCGCGCCAGGGCCGCGCGCTTTTCCGCCCGCCCTCCTGGCCGGCAGGACTTCCGGACCGTCAGGAGGCAGTCCGGATTTCGGCGAGGAGGACGGCGAATTCAGGCCGGGCGGCCGCTGACCCGCCCCTGGAGCAGCCGCGACAGTGCGGCGTGCACCTCGTCGATCGACCGGTCCGGCTGGTACGACTGCCAGTCGAGCGCCGCCACCAGCACCATGCCGAACAGTGCCGACGCGGTGAGCGGGACGTCGATCTCCTCGCTCAGCTCCCCGCTGCCGACCGCCTCCCGCAGCACACCCTCCACGACGGCGACGGCCCGCTCCCGCACCACCAGCAAGGTGGACTGCCAGGCGCGGTTGGTGCGCCACAGCTCGGCGACGTAGAGCTGGGTGAGCGCCGGGTAACGGGAGATGAAGTCCAGACCGGCCCGGATCATCGCATCCAAGGCGTCGATCCTGGTACCTCCCCGGTCCGCCACCTCGTCGGCCGCCGCCTGCAACGAGGTCGCCAGCAGCTCGATGCCGTGCCGCAGCAGTTCCTCGAAGAGCACGTTCTTGCTCGCGAAGTTGTAGTAGACCGTGCCCTTCGCGACCCCGGCACGCTCGGCGATCTCATCCACGGTGGTGGAGGAGAAGCCCTGTTCGGCGATGAGCGTGACCGCGGCTTCGAAGAGCTTGCGCCGGGTGGCGTCGCGGCGCGTGGGGGAACTGTCCATGAGGGTGATTGTGCCGGTCCGGGCAGGTGCCGCGCTCACAGGCTCAGCTCCGGATACAGGTCCCGCACCGCCACCCGGAGGCCCCCGCCCGCCCGGAAGAGGCGCCCATCGCCGGAGCCCTCCGGTTGAGTGGCGGTGTCGGCTGTGGAAAGGCCGCACAACAGGCCCCAGAATTATGCCCGTTCACCGTCGGAGAGCTTTCAGGCCGGTGTCGTCGACGACCGGTAGCCGGGGGCTGCCGGCCAGGGCCGACGCCACCGAAAGCCGCAGCGCTTCCAGGCGCTCCAGATCGCGTACGGAGGCCCCGAGGTCCGTGTGCAGCGGGTTCGGGGCCGAACGCGCCCTGCAACAGGGCGCGTTCGCGCAGATGCTCGTCGGCGGCCGGGGGTATGCACCTCGGTGGTCGGCGCGGCGGCCGCCGCCTTCCGTTGCAGCGTCGTCGATGACCGCCGGATCTCTCCCCGCCTTCCTTCTGCTGCCTTGCCCGGCCCCCGCCTCCCTTCCGCTGCTCTGACCGGCGAAAAATGCAGGTCAGGGCCGTTTGTCAGTGGTGTCCTTCACGATGGGGTCAGACGGTTCCGAACCGTTTTGCGACGACAGGAGGTTCGTCATGGCAGCTCGACCCGTCACGGGCAGCTCCGCTGCGTACGGTCCCCCGAGAGATGTCCACCCCGTCCTGCGGCGCGCGGCCGCTCCACCCGCCGCCCTGAACCTGCTCACCCAGGCCCAGCAGGGCCTCGCGGAGGCAGAAACCCTGGAAACCCCCAACGAGTGCTTCGCCGCCGCGCATCTCGCCGCACTGCGCACCGCAGCCGCCGTGCTGGCCGTCCGCGGCAGGCCGGAGGCCACGCTCCGCCGCCGTCGGCGCATCCGCAGCGCATGGGAAGTGCTTCCGGAGGTCGCGCCCGAACTCGCCGAGTGGAGCGCCCTGTTCGCCGCGGGCGCCGGCCGCCGCGCCAAGGCCGAGGCCGGTATAACCGGCGCGGCCAGCCGCCGCGACGCCGACGACCTGCTCCGCGACGCCGGCATGTTCCTGCGCCTGGTGGAACGGATGCTGCTGATACAGCCGTCACTGCCGCCTCAGCGGGCGGGGTGACTGCGGCTTCAAGAGTTCCTGGGGCCTGGCCTCTGTTTCCGTTGCTCCCGCCCGCGGGCGCGTGCCGCCGCTCGGGCGCAGGGAGCGGCTGTCCCCGCGCCCCCGCCGGGCCGGTGGGGGCGCCTGCGAACCCCAGGGCGGACGATCGGCGCTCGTGAGGAGGCGGTGCCCACCGGGATGACGGTCGGGAGGCGCCCCAGGCTGCGCAGTGCGTGGGACGCAATAGGGTGGTGGGCGCCTAGATGTTCATGCCCCCGCCGAGGAGCCACCCGCCGTGTCTGATCCGCTGCGCCCGCGCGCATCCCTTCGTACCGCCGTGGTCTGGGAGGTTCTCAAGGACGCCCTGGAGCGCCGGGCCGAGGCCGCCGGGCGCGAGGCCCTGGACGTGCTCGACACCGGAGGCGGCACCGGCAACTTCGCCGTGCCGGTGGCCCGCCTCGGTCACCGCGTCACCGTCGTCGACCCGAGCCCCAACGCCCTGTTCGCCCTGGAACGCCGGGCCGCGGAGGCCGGCGTCGCCGACCGGGTGCGTGCGGTCCAGGGCGACGCCCACGGCCTCTTCGACGTCGTCGACCGCGGCGGCTACGACGCCGTGCTGTGCCACGGCGTGCTGGAGTACGTCGACGACCCGGCGGAGGGCCTGCGGAACGTCGTCGCCGCGCTGCGTCCGGCCGGCACCCTCAGCCTGCTCGCCGCCGGCCTCGGCGGCGCCGTCCTGGCGCGCGCCCTGGCCGGCCACTTCAACGAGGCCCGCCAGGCGCTCACCGACCCCTCGGGACGTTGGGGCGACGGTGACCCGGTGCCCCGCAGGTTCACCGCGGAACAGCTCTCCGGCCTGGTCACCGATGCCGGCCTGGAGGTCGGCGCGGTGCATGGCGTGCGGGTCTTCGCCGACCTGGTCCCCGGCGTGCTCGTCGACACCGAGCCGGGTGCCATGGAGGCGCTGCTGAAGCTCGAAGCGGCCGCCGCGGAGCAGCCCGCATTCCACTCCGTCGCCACCCAGCTGCACGTCCTCGCCGAGCGCGGCTGATTTTCCGCGGTGTGGCCGACTGCCGGGCGCAGTCGGCCACCGGCCACCCGATCAGCCCCTTCGCCCCGTATGATCGAGGTACGACGTTCCGGCATGACGGATAGGCGGGTGGGGAATGCAGGCAGCATCACCACCGGCCGCCCTGGCGGCCCGGACAGTGGACTGGCGCAGAGGGGCGGGTTTCACGGGGGCGATTCCCTGCCTATCCTGAAAGGGTCGCACCCGGTCGCCCCCCGCGACCGACGAGTAGGAGGACTCCGTGCCGCTCTCGGAGCACGAGCAGCGCATGCTCGAGCAAATGGAGCGAGCGCTGTACGCCGAAGATCCCAAGTTCGCGACAGCGCTTGAAGGAAGCGGGCTGCGTACGTACACCCGGCGACGGGTCTACCAAGCGGTCGTGGGCTTCCTGGTCGGTATCGGCCTGCTCATGGCCGGCATGGTCGCGCAGCAGATCTGGATCAGCGTGGTGGGCTTCCTCGTGATGCTCGGATGCGCGGTGCTGGCCGTCACCGGGTGGCGCAAGGCACCGAAACCGGGTGAGCAGAAGTCCGGTGCGGCTCCGGGTAAAGCAGGCGGAGCGGCCGCGCGGCAGTCCAGGGCACGGCGCTCGATGATGAACCGCATCGAGGACCGCTGGCAGCGCCGCCGGGACGAACAAGGCCACTGAAGGCCCCCGTCTCCGCCTGACCTTGCACGCCCCCTCGCCGAGCTTCCTCTGCAGCACGCTGTCTGCACGTACGCCGAGTTTTTCTGCGCGGAGCCTTTGCGGACGGACCGACTCGGGGCCGCCGACCGGCGCCGTGCACAGCGCCCGGATCAGTCCGGCGATATCGAGCCGACAGACCGGCCCGTCAACTCGGGCCGGTCTGTCGGCTTTGCGGTTCCACCTTCTTGGTCGGCCCACGGGTGCCTTCGCCGGTCCACGGGCTCGGCCGGTCCACGGACTTGTTCCATGCACGGAACGGTCGGGTCGTCCGCGGCCGCGTTCCGTCGACGAAGCGGATTCCGGCACAGCGAGCCATTCCGGCCCTCCGCGCCGGGCAGGAATCAGCGGGTGCCGAGTGGCACGGTGTCCACAGATAGCCGGGCATGTCTCGGGTGATGGCCCCCGGAGGCCCCGTGTGCCGCGGGGCCTCTCTGCTTGCTTGCCGTCCGCCCGTACTAGGCCCCGCGCCCTCCCGGTCGCAGGGATGCCGCCGCGCGTCGGGATGCGGTCGCCGGGCGGCTGGTGGTGCAGCGGAGGCGGAAGGCCGTCCAGCGGGCGGTGAGGGACCACAGCAGCCGGGCGGCTGAGCGGGGGGCGAAACGGGCGCGCAGCCGCTGGGTATGGGAGGCGCGGGAGTGCAGGCCGGCGCGGACCAGTTGCACGTCCGTGGCCGGTGCCGGTACGGAGCGGGGGCGCGGGGCATACAGGGCCTCTTCGACCGCGGCGGCCATCCGGTGGGCGGCGTCCGCGGCCTCCGGCGGGAGCCCGCCGACGCGCGCCAGCCGGGTGGCCGTTCCGCGGGGAGTGAGGGCGCTGTCCGGCGGGATCCCGAAGTCCCAGCCGGTGTCGATCAGCTCGCTCCAGGCTGTGAGGACGTCGGCGCCCCTGCCCCTGCCCAGCCGGCGCCTGCGTATCCGGGCCCGCCACAGCAGAGGGATCGCGGGGAGCAGCAGGACCAGCAGGGCGGCAACCGCGAGGATCGCGACGGTCCAGGGGGACGGGCCGCCGTCCGACGGGCCGCCGCCCGACTCCGCGGGCAGCGCCGCACAGTCGGTGGATCCCTGCTGTCGGCCGGAGGCGCAGGTCGGGCCCGCCGACGGACCGTCCGACGGTGCGGCGGAATGCGACGTCCCCGGGGCCGGGGTGGCCGGGCCGGTATGGCGCGGGTTGTCGGGGAGGGTGTACTCGGGGACGCTGCCGCGGCTCGGCGTCGGCTCGAAACGGGTCCATCCGGCGCCCTCGAAATACAGCTCAGGCCAGGCGTGTGCGTCCTTGAGACCGACCGATGTCGTGCCGTCGGGCTGCCGGGTGCCCGGGGTGAAACCGACCGCCACCCGGGAGGGTATGCCGAGGGTGCGCGCCATCGCGGCCATCGAGAACGCGAAGTGGACGCAGAAGCCCTCCTTCTCCTTCAGAAAACGGGCGATGGCTTCGGAGCCGCTGCCCGCCCGGACCTCGGTGTCGTAGCTGAAGCCGCCGTCCAGGGCGAACCAGTCCTGCAGCTTGACGGCCTTGTCGTACGGGGAGACCGCGTCCCGGGTCACCTGCCGGGCCGTCGCCCCCACCACTCCGGGCAGTGAAGCCGGCACCTTCGTGAACTCGCGCCGCAGCTTCTCGGGGGGCGGCGGTGCGGAAGCCAGCTGCTGCGCCGTCGGCCGGACCCGCAGGCTCTCCACCTGGTACTGGATGCCGCGGGTGGTCTGGCCGCGGTCGCCGACGAGAGTGCGGCCCTCCGGCTCGAAGCGCCACTGCCCGGAGATGTCGACACGGGAGGCGGGGTAGGGGAGAGGCAGCCAGTTCTGGGCGTACCACTCGGCGGTCGATATCGAGGTGTTCACGCGGGTGGCGGCCACGTCGTCGGCAAGACCCGGAGGGCGGGGCAGCTCGTCCGGTACGTCCATGACCGTGTGCTCGGACGGTTTCCAGGCCGTGCCGTCGAACTGGTCGAGGGCCACGATCCGCAGGTACATGTCGCGGGTGTCGCTCGCGGTGGTGCGGTAGTTGAGGACTTCCTTGTCCTCCGGCTGGTTCAGGCTGTTCTGCAGTGAGACGAGCGGGTTCACGGCGGAGATCGTGCCGCCCTTGCCACCGGGGCCGTCGGCGCCGCCGGACGGGCCGAGCAGCCCGCCGCCGAGCGAGGGCAGGGCGGCCGGCACGACCAGGGCGATGCCCAGCACCAGGACGCCGATCCGGCGGCCGGTACGGATCGGGGCCGGGGTGGGGCCGCCGGCCGCGGCCCCGAATCCGGACACACCGAGACGTGAACGGGCCGGGCTCGGGCCGCCGAACACCCGGCCCCACTGGGACAGCCGGTCGCGGCCCTCGGCGAGGAGCAGCAGCAGATAGCCGCCCGCCGCGGCGAGGAACCACAGCCAGCCGGCGCTGTCCCGGGCCAGTCCGGCCGCCACCGAATACAGCGCGAGCAGCGGCAGCCCGGCGGGCGCCGCACTGCGGTAGGTGACCGCCAGAGCGTCCACCACCAGCCCGATGAGCAGGACGCCGCCGACCAGAAGCAGCCGGATACCCGGCGTCACCGGGGCCGGGATGGCATACCGGCCCACATCCCTGACACCGGACTCCACCAGCCGCACGAACTCCGCCACCGCGTCCGGGCCCGGCAGGACCCCGGCAATCGCCTGGTCGCGGGCGAACAGCAGGGTCAGCAGCAGCACCCCCACCCCGGCCTGCGCCGCGATGGTCAGCGGCCGGGCCAGCGGTACCCGGCGGGCCGCCGCCCCCACACCGGTCACGAGCGCCAGCAGGACCGCCGCCTGGATCATCCACGTGACCGGATCGGCCAGCGGCAGCAGCGCGCAGGACGCGCACAGTGTCGCCACCGCCGCGCACAGCGCCAGCCGCACCCTGCCGCTCATGACCGGGCCTCGCTCCGCTGCGCTGCACCGCGCCGCGCAGTGCTCCGGCGCCCCGCACCGCGCACCCGGCAGCCGCCCGGCCCGCCGTCCCGGCCGTCCGCACCGACCGTGCCGGGCCGGGCGCCGGCCCTCCCCGGGCCGCGTCGGCCGTCCCTCGCGCCCCGGCCGCTCCGCGCGCCGCACGCCGAGCCGTTCCGTCGCCCGTGCGCCTGCCCGCCGTACCGGAGGCCCGTGCGCCCGCTGCTTCCCCGCCTGTTCATGCCCCGCTCCCCGCCCCCGTTGCCGTGCCTGCCGTGCTGTGGTCCGCGGGGCCCGTCGCGGCCCCCGCTGCCGGGTCGTCCGGAGGTATGCCGCCCGCGCGGTCGGTTGAGCGCCACAGGTCGGGCATGGCGGTGCCGGGTGTCACCGGGAGGGCCGCCCAGCCTGCCTCACGGAGCATCCGCAGGCGGTTGGCCAACCGCACCCGGGCAGCGGGGTACCCGGAACCGGCCGGCCCCTGCGTCCATGCGTCGCCGTCCAGCACGAACGCGACGGCCGCGCCGCTGCGCTGCCGCATCCGGCCGGCCACCGCCACCTGCCGTGCGTCCAGATCGCCGAAGAACCCGATGAGCAGCCCCTCCTGGCCGGCGCGCAGCGCCTCGTACGCCGGGGACAGGTCCTCCTCCTCGGAGTGCTCCACCATGGCGAGGGTGTCCAGGAGCAGGCCGGCGTCGGCGGATTCCGCGCCGCCCGCGAAACCGCCGGCCCTCTCGGTGCCCGGCACCGAGGTGCCCGTGTCGGTCAGCAGCCGGACGGAGAAGCCGCGTTCCAGCAGATGTACGGCCGTGGAGGCGACGCCGGAGACCGCCCATTCGAACGCCGAATCGGGGCCGCTTCCCTGATGGGCCGCCCGTCGGGTGTCGAGCAGGATCGTGCAGCGGGTCTTCTGCGGCTGCTCCTCCCGGCGCACCATCAGTTCGCCGTGGCGCGCGGTGGACCGCCAGTGGACCCGGCGCAGGTCGTCGCCGTGGCGGTAGCCGCGCGGGATGATGTCGTCGTCGCCTGCCAGGGCCAGCGAGCGCTGTCTGCCGTCGCCGTACCCGGGCGTCTCGCCCGTCAGCCGGATCGATGGCAGCGGCTCGATGCGCGGCACCACGGTCAGGGTGTCCGACGTGCTGAAGGAACTGGTCAGCTCGCACATCCCGAACGGGTCGGACAGCCGCAGCTGCAGCGGCCCCAGGGGGTAGCGGCCGCGCAGGTCGGAGCGGACGCGGTAGGACACCTCACGGCAGCCGCCGGCCTCCACCCGGTCCAGCACGAAGCGGGGCCGCGGCCCCAGGACGTAGGGCACCCGGTCCTGGAGCATCAGCACGCCGGTGGGCAGCCGCGAGATGTTCTCGACGCGCAGTCCCACGCGCGAGGCGACGGCGGTGGGCACCCGGGCGGGGGCGAGCGTACGGCTGCCCGCGACGCGGTAACGGGTGCGGTGCAGCACCAGGACGCACACCAGCGGCAGCGCCGCCAGCAGCAGCCCCACACGCAGCAGGTCCGCCTGTCCCAGGAGGTAGGAGCACACCGCGGCCGCGATACCGGCGGCCAGGAACGACCGGCCACGGGTCGTCAAACCCCCGAAGGCGGCCCGCAGACCGCCGGGCTCCGGTGTCCCCGCACTGCCCCCGCCGGACATCACAGCCCCCGGACGCCGGGCGGCTGCCGGTCGGTGTCCGGGGGCCATTGCCTGGCCGACGGATCGGGGACCGGGGTGCGGTGCAGGATCTCCAGCACGATCTGCTCGGCCGTCCTGCGGTTCAGCTGCGCCTGGGAGCTGGGCAGCAGGCGGTGCGCGAGGACCGGGACGGCCAGCGACTGCACGTCGTCCGGCAGCGCGTACTCCCGCCCGCCCAGCGCCGCCGCGGCCTTCGCCGCGCGCAGCAGATGCAGCGTCGCCCGCGGCGAGGCGCCGAGCCGCAGCTCCGCGTGACTGCGGGTGGCTGCCACCAGGTCCACGGCGTATCTCCGCACCGCCTCGGCGACATGGACCGTCCGCACCGCGTCGATCAGGGCCACGATGTCCTGGGCGTCCGCCACCGGCCGGAGCGTGTCCAGGGGGGAGGCGCCGCCGTGCACGTCCAGCATCTGCAGCTCGGCGGCCGGGCTCGGGTAGCCGATGGACACCCGCGCCATGAAGCGGTCCCGCTGCGCCTCCGGGAGGGGGTAGGTGCCCTCCATCTCCACCGGGTTCTGGGTGGCGACCACCATGAAGGGGCTGGGCAGCTCGTAGGTCTGCCCGTCCATCGTGACCTGCCGCTCCTCCATCGACTCCAGCAGCGCGGACTGGGTCTTGGGCGAAGCGCGGTTGATCTCGTCGCCGATCACGATCTGGGCGAAGATCGCGCCGGGCTTGAACTCGAAGTCGCGGCGCTGCTGGTCGAAGATGCTGACGCCGGTGATGTCGGACGGCAGCAGATCCGGCGTGAACTGGATCCGCCGGACCGAGCAGTCGATGGACCGGGCCAGCGCCTTGGCCAGCATCGTCTTGCCGACGCCCGGCACGTCCTCGATGAGCAGATGCCCCTCGGCGAGCAGCACGGTCAGCGCGAGCCGTACGACCTCAGGCTTGCCTTCGATGACTCCCTCGACCGAACGGTGAACCCGCTCAGCTGTGGTGGTCAGATCAACGAGGCTCGCTCGCTCGTCATACGTCGTCACCGGCCCTCCTCGGCCCTTCCCCGCGCTCCGGTGAAGCGGGGGGATACCCATGTCCGGGCCGGCGCCCTCCGTACGGACCCGGCCCACCCCGTATGCGGCGTCGTGCCCGGCCACGGCCGCGACGACGTCACTCAGGCATTCTCACCGTCGATGGCGCTTCGCGTCATGGGCTGTGGATAACTGACGGCGTTATGTCCCGACCCTCCCGACTCTGCCCGCCGTTCCGGCCACCCGCGCCATGCGAGTCATCCGAAACAACGGCGCACCGGAACGGTACGGACGGCACGCAGCCGGGCACGGGACGCCGCCCGCACCCGGCATTCCGCCGGAGGTCAGCGCTGCGGGTCGATCTCCCGCAGCAGGCCGGTGGTGACATCGAAGACGAAGCCTCGGACATCGTCCTTGTGCAGCAGGAACGGTGAGGTACGCACCCGCTCCATGGACTGCCGCACGTCCTCGTCGAGGTCCTTGAACGCCTCGACGGCCCAGGTGGGCCGCTGCCCGACCTCGGCCGCCAGCTCGTGGCGGAAGTCCTCGGTGAGGCTCAGCAGGCCGCAGCCGGTGTGGTGGATGAGCACCACCGAACGGGTGCCCAGGGCGCGCTGGCTGATGGTCAGGGACCGGATGATGTCATCGGTGACCACACCGCCGGCATTGCGGATGGTGTGGCAGTCACCGAGTTCGAGTCCCAGCGCGTCGTGCAGGTCGAGCCGGGCGTCCATGCAGGCCACCACGGCGACCTTGAGAACCGGCCTGGCGTCCATTCCGGGGTCGGTGAAGGCGGAGGCGTAGTGCGCGTTTGCATCGACGAGACGGTCGGTGACGGTGCCGCCGGCAGGAGTGGCGACGCCGTCGGCGGACGGGGGCAGCGGCTGCGATGCAGATATGGGCATGAAGTCACCGTAATAGGCGGCGCCCGATCCGGCTGCATGTGAGGACGGGCATAGGGGACGACATTGATCCTTGTGACGTAATCGACATGGACCGTTACCGTGCCGCCGTCCGGGTGAGAGGCGGGCGGAAAAGCCGCCATGGGACGCGCGGAACCGGTTGATTGACCGGGGCGGGCGGTGGACTAAAGTGGCGCGAAGTGGGAGGCGTGACGCTCTCCTTGGATCCCGAACCCCTCGCGTGCACACCGCACGTACGGCTCGGCCTCCTCCCGCTCCACCGGCCTTCCGACGTCACTTCCCCGTCGCCGGAGGGCCACTTCCCCTTCAGAGCGGGCGGGGACCAAGCGGTACGTGCGGCACATCCCCCGCCAGCGGCCGGGGAACCCCTCCTGCCGCTCACCCATCGGAAGGCATATGAGCGAGCGCAGCGAGCGAATCAGAATGAGGTGCGCCCTCTGCGGACGCGGGCCCACCGAGCGAAGCGAGGTCGGCGCATGAGCAGCAACACTCGCCACGTGCCCGTCATGCTCAGGCGCTGCCTGGACATGCTCGCCCCCGCGCTCGCCGAGCCCGGCGCGGTCGTCGTCGACTGCACGCTCGGCCTCGGCGGACACAGCGAGGCACTGCTCTCGACCTTCCCCTCGGCCCGGCTCGTCGCGCTCGACCGCGACACGTCGGCGCTGCGGCTCGCGGGGGAGCGGCTGGCCCCCTTCGGCGAGCGCGCCACCCTGGTGCACGCGGTCTACGACGAACTTCCCGACGTCCTGGAACGCCTCGCGCTGCCGCGCGTCCAGGGTGTCCTGTTCGATCTCGGCGTCTCCTCCATGCAGCTCGACGAGGCCGACCGCGGCTTCGCCTACGCCCAGGACGCGCCGCTGGACATGCGGATGGACCAGACGACCGGCATCAGCGCCGCCGACGTCCTCAACACCTACGCACCCGGTGAACTCGTCCGGATCCTGCGCTCCTACGGGGAGGAGAAGCAGGCCAAGCGGATCGTCGAGGCGGTCGTACGCGAGCGCGCCAAGGAGCCGTTCCGCACCAGTGCGCGGCTGGTCGAACTGATCCGTGACGCGCTGCCGCAGGCCGCCAAGCGGCACGGCGGCAATCCCGCCAAGCGCACGTTCCAGGCCCTGCGCATCGAGGTCAACGGCGAACTGGCCAGCGTGGAGCGGGCCGTACCGGCCGCGGTGAAGGCGCTGGCGGTCGGCGGGCGGATCGCTGTCCTCTCGTACCAGTCGCTGGAGGACCGGATCGTCAAGCAGGTCTTCGCGGCCGGCGCCGCCAACACCGCTCCGCCCGGCCTGCCGGTCGTGCCCGAGCAGTACCAGCCACGGCTGAAACTGCTGACCCGGGGTGCCGAACTGCCCACGGAGGAAGAGGTCGCCGAGAACCGGCGGGCGGCGCCGGCGCGGCTGCGCGGCGCCGAACGCATCCGCGAGGACATCGCGTGACCGCCCGGGGGCGTACGCGCGGAGGGCGGTCACGCCTCTCGGCGCTGTTCCCCTCGGGCGGCACCGCCGCCGCGCGCACGCCCTTCGTCCTCCTGGTCGTCGTCCTGCTCGGCTCCGGTCTCATCACGCTGCTGATGCTCAATTCGGCGCTCAACCAAGGCTCGTTCGAACTGAGCAAGCTGGAGAAGAAGACCGACGGGCTGACGGACGACCAGCAGGCACTCCAGCAGGACGTGGACGCCTACTCCGCGCCGGGCGCGCTCGAACGGCGCGCCCGGGAGCTGGGCATGGTGCCGGGCGGCAACCCGGCATTCCTCGATCCGGACGGTACGGTCCGCGGCACGCCGAGTGAGGCGACCGCCGAGCCCGAGCCCATGAGCGCCCCCGCCACGCCGAC
>NZ_JAJCXB010000043.1 GCF_020564935.1 Streptomyces pinistramenti | reverse complement strand
GGGTGGCCGGGCGGGCGGGCCGCGGCTGCGGGACGGGGCGTACCGGCTGTGGAACACCGGGCCCGGTGAGGCGTCGGGCCCTGACGACGTGCCGTTGTCGCTGACGATGCCGGTGCAGCTGGTGGTCTCTCAGGTGAACGACAGTTGAACGACGCCTTCGTGCATCGTCGGCGATGACAGTGTGAGCAGCATGAACGGGCGTGATCTGGTGCGGTCGGTACGGGTGGTGCGGGCGGTCGGGGCGGCGCAGGGGCTGCGGTCCGTGCGGGCGGCGTGGCAGCGGCGGCGGGCGGATGCGGTGGCACTGCCCCGGAGCGGGCAGGAGCGGGCGCGGGTACCCGGGGAGGCCCGGGGTGCCGAGCCGCAACCGGGGGGCGGGCTGATCCATTTCGCGCGGTCGTCGTTGCGGGTGCGGGTGGCGACGGGCGGGGCGGTGTTCTGCGGCTGGGACGGCGCGGGGCCGGAGCCCTCGTACGCGCTGGCGGCGTGTCCTGAGGTGGATGGGCGGGCGGTGCTGGAGCCGGACACGGAGGGCGGCTGGCGGGTCGTGTCCGAGCGGGTGATGGTGGCGGTCTCCCGGCACGGTGCGGTGGAGGTGCGGACGCCGGGCGGGGCGCTGCTGCGGCGGGAGCTGCCGCCGCGGTGGTGGGACCGTACGGATGGGGTGGGCGGGGCGGACGAGGCGGGCCGGACGCGAGGAGCCAGCGAGGCTGTGGGGGCGAGCGCGGCCGGTGGGGCTGCGGCGGATGGGGTGCATGGGGCGGACAGTGCCCCTGGGGCGGACGGCGCGGCCCCCGGCGCCCCCAGCGCCCCGGAGCAGTCTGCGGGCTCGCGGTGGGTGCAGCGTTCCGAAGTGGCCGCCGATGCGCGGTTCTTCGGGCTGGGTGGCCGGGCGGGCGGGCCGCGGCTGCGGGACGGGGCGTACCGGCTGTGGAACACCGGGCCCGGTGAGGCGTCGGGCCCTGACGACGTGCCGTTGTCGCTGACGATGCCGGTGCAGCTGGTGGTCGCGGACGCGGGGACGCATCTGGTTTTTCACGACAACTCCTGGGACGGCTGGGTGACGCTGCGCGAGGGCCGGGAGGGTGCGGGTTCCGGGCACGACCGGATGGGGACCTGTGCGCTGCGGATGGACGGCGGGCCGCTGCGGTACTGGGTGCTCGCGGGCACCCCGGCCCGGGTGCTGCTGGGCTGGGCCGCGCTGACGGGCGCCGCTGCGGTGCCGCCGCGCTGGGCGCTGGGGTATCAGCACGCGCGGCAGGGGTTCGGCGGGGCGGCGGAGGTCCGGCGGGTCGTGGCGGGGTACCGGGAGCACGGTCTGCCGCTGTCCGCCGTCCATCTGGACATCGGGCATCACGACCGGCACCGGGTGTTCACCGTCGACCGGGAGCGGTATCCGGATCTGCCGGGGCTGGCGCGGGAGTTGCGCGCGCAGGGGGTGCGTCTGGTGTCGGTCGTGCATCCGGCGGTCAGGGCGCAGCCGGGTGAGCCGGTGTACGACAGCGGGCTGGCGGCAGGGGCGTTCGTGCGGGATGCGCGGGGGCGGGAGGTGCGGGGGGTGGCGTGGCCCGGTGCGTCGGTGTTCCCGGATTTCACCGACCCGGCGGCGCGCAAGTGGTGGGGCGGGCTGTACGCGGAGCGGCTGGAGCAGGGGTTCACCGGGGTGTGGCACGACATGAACGAGCCGGCGGCGTTCGCGGCGTTCGGTGAGCCGACGCTGCCGCGCTCGGCCCGGCATGTGCTGGACGGCAGGGGTGGTGATCACCGGGAGGCGCACAACGTCTATGCGCTGGAGATGGCGCGGGCCGGCTACGAGGGGCTGAGCGCGCTGCGGCCCGATGAGCGGCCCTTTCTGTTCTCCCGGTCGGGCTGGGCGGGGATGCAGCGGTACGGCGGGGCGTGGCCCGGCGACGTGGCGACGGGGTGGCCGGGGCTGCGGGCTTCGCTGGCGCTGGTGCTGGGTCTCGGGCTGTGCGGGGTGCCCTACAGCGGGCCCGATGCCGGCGGGTTCTCCGCCGTGCCGTCCCGTGAGCTGTATCTGCGCTGGTTCCAACTGGCCGCCTATCTGCCGCTGTTCCGTACGCATGCGGCGGACCGGTCGGGGCGGCGGGAGCCGTGGGAGTTCGGGCCCGAGGTGCTGACGCACGCGCGGGCGGCGCTGCGCGAGCGGGAGCGGCTGCTGCCGTACTTCGAGTCGCTGGGACATCTGGCGCGGCTCACGGGCGCCCCGTATGTGCGTCCGGTGTGGTGGCACACGCCGCGGGACCGTGCGCTGCGGGACTGCGGGGACGCGTTCCTGCTGGGACACGCGTTGCTGGTGGCGCCGGTACTGGAGCCGGGCGGCGGCGTGCGGGCGGTGCGGCTGCCGCGCGGCCGGTGGTACGACACGGCGACCGGGCAGGCGTACGAGGGCCCTGGGGAAGTGCGGGTGGACGCGCCGCTGTCGCGGATACCGGTGCTGGCGCGGGCGGGTGCGGTGCTGCCGGTGACGGGCGCGGACGGCGGGACGGAGCTGGAGGTGTGGGCGCCGACCGCGGGGCGCAACGGCGGCGGGAGCGTGGCGGCGGACGCGGGTGGTGGGCAGCCGGTTGTCGAACGGTTCGTCTCGCGGCTGGCGGGCGGGCAGGTGGTGGTGGAGCGGCAGGACGGGAGCCCCGCCGGGTACCCGGTGCGGGTGCGCGGGGCGGCGGGGTGAGAGGGGGTTTCCTTCGCGTCGTCCCGGCTGCCGGGTGACGGGGGTTCCCTTCCCGCCGTCCCGGCTGCTAGACGATGTCCATGCCAAGTCTCTTCCGGCCGGGACTCGCCGCCGTGCTGCGCGGGTTCGCCGTTGCCGTCTGTGCCGTGCTGTCCGTCTCCGCCGTGCCGTCGAGCGCGGCGGCCGGTACCGCCGTGCGTCCCGCTGGTTCTCCGCACGGGGCGCGGGGGCCGGGGGCCGATCCCCGTGCGCCCAAGGAGTTCGTCGCGCTGCGCGAGGTGGATCCGACGATCATCGAGGAGATGCGGTACTTCACGCCGCACGACTTCATGGGGGTGCGGGTGACCGGGTACCGCGCGCCGCTGTGCCTCGTCACGCGGGACACGGCGCGCGCGTTGCACCGTGCGCAGCGGTCCTTCCTGCGGCGCGGCTACTCGCTGAAGGTGTACGACTGCTACCGCCCGCAGCGCGCCGTCGACCACTTCATGGCCTGGGCCAAGGATCTCGGCGACCAGCGGATGAAGGGCGAGTTCTACCCGCGCGTCGAGAAGCCGACGCTCTTCAGGGACGGGTACATCGACGAGAAGTCGGGGCACAGCCGGGGCAGCACCATCGATCTCACGCTGGTGCCGCTGCCCGCGCTGCCGACCCAGCCGTACGTCCCGGGTGAGCCGCTGTCCCCCTGTTACGGGCCGAAGGCGGCCCGCTTCCCGGACAACTCCCTGGACATGGGCACCGGTTTCGACTGCTTCGACACCCTGGCGCACACCCTCGATCCGCGGATCAAGGGGAAGCAGCGGGCGAACCGGCTGCTGCTGAAGAAGGGCATGGAGCGGGCGGGCTTCGTCAACTATCCGTACGAATGGTGGCATTACACCCTCGCTCCGGAGACGTTCCCCGACACCTACTTCGATTTCCCGGTGTCGTGGCGGTCGCTCGGCGGCCGGTGAGCGGCGCGGCCGCCGGGGTTCCGCCGCGGGCGGCGGCGTGCCACACTCCTGACACATCGTCAGAAACTTGGGCCGAGCACCAGGAGGGCGCCGTGCCACGCCTACGCAAGCCCGTGGTGGCGGGTTGGTTCGATCAGGACGCGGCGGACTTCCGGCTGCGGGGGACGCGCTGCCGGGACTGCGGCGCGGTGTTCTTCCCGCGCGAGGACTCCTTCTGCCGCAATCCCGGCTGCGCCGGAGTCGTCCTGGACGAGGTGCCGCTCTCCCGCCACGGCACGGTGTGGTCCTGCACGGACGGCCGCTACCGCCCGCCCGCCCCCTACCCCAGCGACCCGGACACCCCCTGGGAGCCGTACACGCTGGTGGCGGTGGAGCTGGCCGCCGAGCGGATGGTGGTGCTCGGGCAGGCGGCGCCCGGGGTCACCGTGGCGGACCTCGCGGTCGGCTCCGAGGTCGAGCTGGTACCCGGCGTGCTGTACGAGGACGCCGACACGACCTGGACGACCTGGCACTGGCGGCCCGCCGCGCCGCGTCCGCGGGAGGCGTCATGACACGTGACGTGGCGGTACTGGGCGCAGGCATGCACCCGTGGGGCAAGTGGGGCCGCAGTTTCGTCGAGTACGGCACGAAGGCGGCGCGCGAGGCGCTCGCGGACGCCGGCCTGGAGTGGTCCGAGGTCCAGAGCGTGGTCGGGGCGGACACGGTACGCGGCGGCTATCCCGGTTACGTCGCGGGCGCCGCCTTCGCCAAGGCCCTTGGCTGGCAGGGCGCCAGGGTGACCAGCGTCTACGCGGCGTGCGCCTCGGGTGCGCAGGCGATCGGCACCGCGCGCTCGCAGATCCTCGCCGGGATGGCGGACGTGGCGCTTGTGGTGGGCGCCGACGCCGCGCCCAAGGGGTTCTTCGCCCCGGCGGGCGGCGAGCGGCCCGACGATCCCGACTGGCTGCGCTTCCGCGTCCTGGGGGCCACCAACCCCGCCTACTTCGGCCTGTACGCGCGCCGCAGGATGGCGCTGTACGGCGATACGACGGAGGACTTCGCGCAGGTCAAGGTGAAGAACTCGGCGGCGGGCGCGGCCAATCCGTACGCCCGCTACCGCAAACGGGTCACTGCCGAAGAGGTCGCCGCGTCGGCGGTGGTCGCCGATCCGCTGCGCCTGCTGGACATCTGCGCGACCTCGGACGGCGCCGCCGCCCTCGTCCTGACCAGCATGGAGTTCGCCCGTCGGCACGGCGCGGCGGACCCGGTGCGGATCCGCGCGGTCTCCACCGCCACGCCGCACTACCCGCGCACCGTCCTCGACCTGCCCGACATCGCCACCGACTCCGCGGCCGCCGTACCGGAACCGGCGACCGGCTTCCGGGCCTCGATCGCTCGCAACGCGTACGAGGAGGCGGGCATCGGCCCCGGTGACCTCTCGCTCGCCGAGGTCTACGACCTGTCCACCGCGCTGGAGCTGGAGTGGTACGAGGACCTGGGCCTGTGCGGCACCGGCGAGGCCGCGGGGCTGCTGCGGGAGGGCGCCACGGCGCTCGGCGGGCGGCTGCCGGTGAACCCGAGCGGCGGCCTGTCCTCCTTCGGCGAGGCGGTGCCCGCGCAGGCCATCGCACAGGTCTGCGAGCTGACCCGGCAGCTGCGCGGGCAGGCAGGAAAACGCCAAGTGCCGTGCGCACGAGTCGGCATGACGGTGAATCAGGGATTGTTCGGGCACGGCTCGGCGGTCGTCGCGGTCCGGTGAGCTGCGGCCGCAGCCGCCCTCGCGCCCGGTGGCCGGCGGCCGCCTCACGCACCGTGCAGAACCCTGCGTGAACAGTGCGTGAACCGGCCACGGGACGGGCCGGGGAAGCGGCATGCTGCTGCCGTGCCTGCCTGGACGGACCAGCTCCGATTCGCCTTCCAACCCGTCGTGAACCTCGCGACCGGCGCGGTCGCCGCGCTGGAGGTACTCGCCCGCCCCGAGTGCGGTGACGTGCTGGCATCGGCGCGCCGCTCCCCCGACATCGACGCCGAACTGGCCGGTCTCGCCGTGCAGTCGGCGGCCCGGCAGGAGACCCTGCTGCCGCTGCACGTCAACGTCTTCGCGGCGACCGTCGCCGAGCTGCCGGGGCTGACCGTGCTGCGCAAGGCCGTGCACGACGCGGGCCGGCGGCCGTGGGAGATCACCCTCGACCTCGGCGGCCCGTTCACGCACGTACCGCACCAGGCGCTGCTCGCCGGGGTCGCGGAGCTGCGCGACGAGGGGTACCGGATCTGTGCCGACGGGGTCGGCGACGGTGATCTTCCACTGCGGCTGCTCGGCGACCTCGCGCCCGACCTCGTCAAGCTCGACGCCTCGCTGTGCGCGGGCCTGACCTGCGGCGCCGGTGCGCGGGCCGTGGTGGCGGCGATGGGGCGGCTGTGCGAACAGGCCGGCGGGCTGCTCGCCATCGAAGGGGTGGAGACCGAGCGGCAGTACGCGGCGGTGCGGGACGCCGGGGTGCAGCTGGCGCAGGGAAACCTGTTCGCACCGCCCGCCCGGCGCCCGGCCGCCGACGTCTATCTGCCGCCGGCCGGCCCCACGCCCGCCACGGTCGCCGCCGCGCCCTACGGTGCGCCTTCGGGGCCGCCGGTCGCGCAGTTCCTGGAGCCCGCCGCGCTGCTGCCGATGTCCGCTTCGGCGGGCGCGGTGCGCAGCCACCTCACCGCCTTCCCCGAGGTGTCGGGCGTCCTGCTGGTGGATGCCGACGGGGTGCCGGTACGGGCGGTGGACCGGGACCGGTTCCTGCTGTCCCTGTCGGCGCGTTACGGCCATGCCCTGTACGCGGACCGTCCGGCGCTGCGGCTGGCGGACCGGCCGCGCACGGTCGGCGCGGGGGCGACGGCCTGGGAGGTGCTGGACGTGATCACCGACGGCGACCGGGTGCGTACCGGCGACGACGTGGCGGTGGTGGACGAGCGCGGCCGGTGCGTGGGCGTGGTGCATCTGGCCGACATCCTGCGGGCGTTGGCGGAGAGCCGGGTGGAGGAGGCGGCGCGGCTCAATCCGCTGACCCGGCTGCCGGGTTCCGACGCGGTCAACGGCGAGGTGGACCGGCGGATCGCCGAGGGGCGGCCGTTCGCCCTGAGCTGGGTGGACGTGGACGGCTTCAAGCAGGTCAACGACGGGGCGGGGTTCGCGGCCGGCGATGAGCTGATCCGGTCGGTGGGGCGGGTACTGGCCGAGGTCGCCGGGCGCGAAGCGGACGCCCGGGTGGGCCACATCGGCGGCGACGATTTCCTGGTGCTGGCCGAGCCCGGCGGCCTGGAGCCGTTCGCGGCCGCGCTGCTGGACGTCGCCTGGTCGGCGGGCGGTGCGCCGGTGACGCTGTCGCTGGCGACGGTGCTGTGTCCTCCTGGCGGCGTGACCGGCCACCAGCAGGCGGCGGCCGCGCTGGCGCCGCTGAAGAAGGCGGCGAAGGCGCTGCCCGGGGCCAGTTGGGTGGTGGGCAGGCCGGGCGCGGAGCGGTTCGAGACGCGGCGCGGGACACCAGCGCGGGTACCGGGCCCGGCGGGCGAGGCGGCCGCGGCCGGTCAGGAGGGCACACGGGCCGGCGTTTCGGGATCCGCGTGAGGCCCTGCGGCCGTCAGAGCCCCTGTCCGAACCCCCGGCGCCCGGCCGGGGTTCGGACACCGGCTCTCAGCTTGTTCTTCAACCTCCCGCCGGGATGTTTGATCGCTGGTGGACGGATGCGGTGAGGCGTTGCAGTGCGGCGTGGGCGGGTGGGCCCCAGGTGGGCTTGCCTCCGGGGCGGCCGTGTACTCCGGCGTCTCCGATATGGATGCCGGCGAGGGCGCGCAGCACCGCCCAGCCGCGGGCGCGGCGCAGGGTCGCGGCGTCCGGGCTCGGCCGGTAAGCGTCGCGGAAGCGGTCGATGGCGCCGTCCGGCAGCAGGATCCAGGCGGCGGCGAGGTCGCAGGCGGGGTCGCCGGCGAACAGGTCGCCGAAGTCGATCACGCCGCAGAAGGTGCCGTTCGTGGTCAGGATGTTGGCTGGGTGCAGGTCACCGTGGAGCCAGAGACGTGGGCCTGCCCACTCGGGCGCGGCGGCGGCGTCCTCCCAGACCGCACGGACGGCGTCCGGGTCGCGGATCAGCCCCAGTTCGGCGGCCGAGGCGAGCCATTGCGCGAAGGGTTCGGCGGTGTCGGCCAGCGGGCCCCCGCGGTCCCGGCCCGCGGGAGCCTCGTCGGGAGCGGGGCGGTGAAGGGCTGTCAGGAAGGCGGCCAAGGTGACGGCCGCCTCCGCGGCGCGCGTCGCGGGGGCGCGGTCGGCAGGATCGCCCGGTACCCAGGTGGTGACGAGCCAGGGCCGCGGAAACCGTTCGGAGGGCTCACCAAGACGCTGCGGGACGGGGACCGGCAGAGGAAGGTGCGGGGCGAGGAGGGGCAGCCAGGCGTGTTCCTTGCGCAGCAGCGCGTCCGCAGACTGCGTCGCCCAGGGCAACCGGACGGCGAGGTCGTCGCCGAGCCGCCACACTTGGTTGTCCCAGCCACGCGCTCCGAGCCTCACAGGGCGATCCGCCAGATCGGGGTGCTGCTCGCGCAGCAGATCCCGGATCAATTCCTTGGTGATGTCCATCTCGGTGGCTGTCATGTGGAGCAACGGTAGTTGGATGGCTGACACCCGAGCGCGTCCGTAGAGGGTTCGGAAACCTGTGCCCGGCGGCCGGCTCTCCGGCCGGTGCACCGAAACCGTCCCGTCCCGGCCCTGGTCGGCCACCGGTTCGAAGAACCGTCGCCCCACCGCCCGTCATGACGTGGGCAGCGTGCTTGCCACTGGCGAGGCGTTCGGCCGTCCCGTCCACCGCAGGGTGGGCACGAACCCCGGCGAACCGGATACACGACAAGCTCAGGGCAGTGCCGGTTCCTGCTGCCGGGAGCTGACGTCCATCGCGTGCTGGACGACGGCGATCAGCACGTCGCGTACCGACTCCTTGTGCCGGGCGTCGCAGAGCATCACCGGCACCTCGGGGTCCAGGTCCAGCGCGTCGCGCACCGCGTCCGAGGGATGGTGGTCGGCGTCGTCGAAGCAGTTGACGGCGACGGTGAAGGGCAGGCCGCGGCGCTCGAAGTAGTCGATGGCGGCGAAGGAGTCGGCGAGTCTGCGGGTGTCGGCGAGGACGACGGCGCCCAGCGCGCCGAGCGCCAGCTCGTCCCACAGGAACCAGAAGCGGTCCTGTCCCGGTGTGCCGAAGAGGTAGAGGACCAGCTCGTCGTTGACGGTGATCCGGCCGAAGTCCATCGCGACGGTGGTGGTGGTCTTGCTCTCCACACCGTCGAGGTCGTCGACCGGGCGGCCCGCTTCGGTGAGCCGCTCCTCCGTACGCAGGGGTTTGATCTCGCTGACCGCGCCGACCAGCGTCGTCTTGCCCACGCCGAAGCCGCCCGCGACAAGGATCTTGAGCGTCATCGGATCGGCGGCGGCGGACCGGCGGCGGCGCTCAGAACGCCCGAAGACCATGGGCCTCTTCTCCCGTAGTGCCGTGTGTACAGCGGACCTCACGCACGAGCGGTGAGGGCAGGTGACCGGCCTGCGGCTGCAAGGAAACCGTACAACGTGCGCTCCGTGGCGCCCACTTGAGGTGCGGCGCGGATCGCCGTCGGGCGGCCCTGTCGTCCCAAGTGCCCCGAAAGGGGCGCGATGTACGGCGAGTTGCGGGCGCCGCGGTCCGGGGTCAGCGCGGTCCGAGTACCACCGGCCGGTCCCGGTCGAGGATGTCCAGGAGGCCGACGAGGCCGGACTCCACGAAGGCGCACAGCTCGTCGCGGCCGTCGGCCTCTCCGGACGGCCAGCTGATGACCGCTTCCTCGGCGAACGCCATCCAGGCGCGGGAGGCCACGGCGCTCCGCGGGGTGTCGGGCATACCGAGCCTGCGCCGGCCCTCGCACAGCCGGCCGGCGAGGACGTCGCGGGTCTCGCCGAGGATGTCGGTGACCGCGGGATGGCTGCCGGCCGCGCCGCGGACCAGCGCGAGATGGATCTGCCGGTGTTCCAGGACGTAGTCGACGAAGCCGGTGATGAAGGCCCGCATCCAGGGGACCGGTTGGAGTGCCGGGTCGGGGTCGGTGGCGTCGGTGAAGTGGGCGCAGGCGGTGCGGACGACGGCGCGGTAGAAGTCGCGCTTGGAGTCGAAGTAGTGGAAGAGCAGGCCGCGGGAGATGCCGGCGCGGCGGGCCACTTCGTCGGTGGACAGTTCGTCCAGGGAGCGGTCGGCGAGCATCTCCAGACCGATGCCGACCAGTTGCTCGCGCCGCTGGTCGGGGGTGAGGCGGGTGACGCGCTTGCCGGACATGCCCGCAGTGTACGGCGGGCCGTGCGGGCCGGGGCGGGCGCGCCGTACCCCGGCCCGCGGCGGGTCAGTTGTAGCGGCCGAGATGCTCGACGATCGCCGGATTGACCTGGTCGGGGACCTCTTCGGGCAGCCAGTGGCTGACGCCTTCGAGCACCTCGAAGTGGTACGGCCCGTCCACCCACTCCCCCGTGGCCTCGGCGGCGGCACGGCCCAGCGCGATGTCCTCGCTGCCCCACATGTAGAGGGTGGGCACGGAGATCCGTCCGGCCGGCACCGCGAGGGTCTTGCCGGGCGCCCGGTACCAGTTGAGGGTGGCGGTCAGGGCGCCGGGCTCGGAGAGCCTGCGGATGTTGGCGTCGACCAGCGGGGCGGGCACCTTGCCGCCGTAGGCCGCGCGCAGCCAGGCGGCGCCGTCGGCGAGCAGGGTCTGTTCGGCCACGTCGCCGGGGGTGCGGAAGAGGCGGATGTACTCCTGCCGGTTGTACTGGTCGGTGCCCTTGGCCGCCTCGTGGCCGAGGGCTGCGGGGTGCGGGGTGGCCAGTACGGTCAGCGACTTCAGCCGGGCGGGGTGGGCGGCGGCCAGCGCCCAGGCGACCATGCCGCCCCAGTCGTGGGAGACGAGGTGGAAGCGGCCGGCGCCCTGGGAGTCGGCGAACGCGAGCGCGTCGGCGACGAGTTCGGGCACGGCGTAGTCGGTGACCTGTGCCGGGCGGGCGCCGGGCGAGTAGCCGCGCTGGTCGACGGCGACGGCGCGGTAGCCGGCCGCCGCCAGGGCGGGGAGTACCTCGGACCAGGAGTCGGCGAACTCCGGCCAGCCGTGCAGCAGCAGGACGAATTCACCGTCGGCGGGCCCGGCGGCCAGGGCGTCGTAGGTGTACGGGCCGACCCGGATCTCCAGGCGCTCGAAGGGGTGCGGCGACGTATCCGTGGCCATGGCGGCACTCTCCTCTTGTTGACAGCTGCTCAACAGGACCGTAACAAGGTGACGCCCGATGCTCAACGACCCCTGGCCGCAGGCCCGTCCGGCGCCTGCCGCACGGCGCGCCGCCCCGCAACGCCCGACGCCCGTGCCGCCGCTCCGGGGGTTCCGGAGGAGCGGCACGGGCGTCGGGCACGGCCGGGCGGCTCACAGGGCACGCAGGCCGTCGATCACCTCACGCAGGACCTTCTCGTCGGGCAGTTCGGCGGGCGGCACGGGACGGCTGACGTGCACCAGATCGCCGTCCAGCAGGTCACCGATGAGCACCCTGACGACCCCGACAGGCAGGTCGAGTTCGGCCGCCAGCTCGGCGACCGACAGCGGAGCCTGACGGCACAGCTCGACGATGTCGACGTGTTCGGGCGACAGGGTCTGGTCGCCGACCGAGCCGTCCGCCCGGCTCTCGGCGATCACCAGCGCGATCAGGTCGAGCCGCCCCTCGGCCGCCGTACGGGTGCGGCCGCGGGTCATCGCGTACGGGCGGACGACGGGCCCCGCCTCGTCGTCGAACCAACGGGCCGTTCCGCCACGGGGCACGGCCCGGTCGTCCTGGTCGCTCATGCGCTCACCGTCGTCACCCGCTGGTGGGCAGACCGCTCCGGGGCACCGTGCCCAGGTGCGTACCCACGCGCTTGACCAGCAGCGTCATCTCATAGGCGATCAGGCCGACATCGGACTCCGCGTCGGCCAGGACCGCCAGGCAGCTGCCGTCGCCCGCCGCGCTGACGAACAGGAACGCGTCGTCCAGCTCGACGAGGGTCTGCCGGACCCGGCCCGCGTCGAAGTGCCGTCCGACACCCTTGGCCAGGCTGTGGAAGCCGGAGGCCACGGCGGCCAGGTGCTCGCCGTCCTCGCGGGTGAGGTCCTTGGACGCGCCGGTGGCCAGTCCGTCGCTGGAGAGGATGAGTGCCTTGCGGATGCTGCCGACCCGTTCGACCAGCTCGTCGAGGAGCCAGTTCAGCTCCCCCGATGCCTGCGAGGCCGATGCGCTGGTGGCTGCTGCCTTCGGTGCGGTCATGGGCCGTCCCCTCCCGGTGTGGTTCCTGGTGCTGTGGTGCCCCCGCCGTCGCCTTCGCGTGCGGCACTGCCGTCCGCGCCGCCGTCCTGGGGGGCGTTGCCGTCCGCGCTGCCGTCACCGGCCTCGGACTCTTCGTTGTCACGGCGGCCGCGCTGCCAGCCGCGCTGGAGCGAGGCCATTCTGGCGCGCACCGCCTCGGCGTCCCGGTCGTCGTCGGCCTGCGCCGCCCGCCGTTCGTCCTCGGCCTGCTGTGCAGGGTCGGTCTTGAGCTGTGGGGCGAGGCTGGCCTGCCGCACCCGGCGGGGCAGCCCGCCCGGTGTGGTGGCCGGGGGCTGCTGCCGGGGCGGGGGCGGGCCCGCGGGCCCGCCCTGCACCGGCCCGTCCGATGTCCGCCCATCGCCGCTCTCGTCGGCCGCGCGCGGGGCGCTTTCGGGCTCGGGGTCCGGGCGCGCGGGGCCGCCCGCCCGCGCCCGGGTCTCGCCGTCCTCGACCGTTCGGCCGTGGTCGGAGACCAGCACCGGCGGGCGCGGGCGGCGGCGCGGCAGCGGGGCGGGGTCGCTGCCCGGCGTCCGGTCGCCGGCCTGCTGGTGCTGTTCGGCGGCGGCGAGCCTGGGTACCGGTGCGATGCCGGGCGAGTGCGTGGGCCCGGTGGGCGCCGACGCGCCGCGGCGGCCGCGTCCCCGTGCCCTGCCGCGGAAGAGGCCGTCCTCGTCGTCGAGCCGGTCCAGTTCGTCGGCGCCGAGCGGCGGCTCCAGTTCGACGGGCCCGTCCAGGGCGGCGGGGACGCGGCTCGCGCGCCGTCCCACCGCCTGTGACGGGCCGCCGAGCTGTCCCATGACCGGCTCCAGTGCGGGCAGTTCCGGGCCGTCCGCCGACTCCACGCGGGCCGCCTCGCGCTCCCCGCGGCCGCCCGCGGCGGACTCGGTGAGGATGGTGCCCGGGATGAAGACCACGGCGGTGGTGCCGCCGTACGGCGAGGGCTGGAGGGAGACGCGTACGGCCTGCCGCTGGGCGAGCCTGCTGACCACGAACAGGCCCAGCCGGTCGGTGTCGGACAGTTCGAACTCGGGGGTCTCGGCGAGCCGGAGGTTGGCGTCGAGCAGGAGGTCGGGAGCGATGCCGAGGCCGCGGTCGTGGATCTCCAGGGTGAAGCCGTTGGCGACCCGTTCGCCGACGACCTGGACGGCGGTGTGCGGCGGCGAGAACACCGTGGCGTTCTCCAGGAGTTCGGCGATCAGGTGGGTGAGGTCGGAGACCGCGGGCCCGTCGACCGCGAGCCGGGGCAGCCGGCGCACCTCGATCCGCTCGTAGTCCTCCACCTCGGCGACGGCCGCCCGCACCACGTCCATCAGCTGGACGGGCTTGCGCCACTGCCGGGAGGGCGCCGCTCCGGAGAGGATCACCAGGCCCTCCGCGTGCCGGCGCATGCGCGTGGTCATGTGGTCGAGGCGGAAGAGGTCGGCGAGTTCGTCGGTGTCCTCGGTGCGTCGCTCCATGGCGTCCAGGAGGGTGAGCTGGCGGTGCAGCAGCACCTGGCTGCGGCGGGCGAGGTTGACGAACACCTCGGAGACACCGCGGCGCATGTCGGCCTGCTTGACCGCGGCCTCGATGGCGGCCCGCTGGAGGGTGTTGAGGGCCTGACCGACCTGTCCCGTTTCGTCCTGGCCGAATTCCAGCCGGGGCGCCTCGGTCTCCACATCGACCTGTTCGCCGGCCGCGAGCCGCCGCATGACGCTGGGCAGCCGGACGCCGGAGACCTCGTGCGCGGCCTTGCGCAGCCGGGTGAGGTCCTTGACGTGCCGGCGGCCGATGCGGAAGGAGACGATGAGCGAGACGAGCAGGGCGACGAAGCCGAGCACGCCGGCGAGCACCGCCTTGGCCACGACGGCCAGCGCGACCGGCCTGACCCGGCCCTGGTAGCGCTCGCCTGCTTCCTCGCCCATCCGCTGGAGGTCGTCGAGCACCCTGCTCGCCCCGGTGTCCCACCGTTCGGCGTTGAGCGCGTGCGGCGCGGCGGCCGCGCCCGCGGCGACGGCGGCGTTCTCGAACCCTTCGAGTTCGCCCGCCGTGGCCGCGTGCCAGTAGTCCTCGTAGAGGCCGCGGTCGCGGGCGGGCAGGGTGGGCAGGCTGGTGCGGTACAGGACCCGGCGCTCGGCGACCTCGTCGGAGAAGGTGCGCAGGTCACTCTTGCTCATGCTGCCGGAGGCGAGGGCCGCCGACATCAGCGCGTCCTCACGGGAGAGCGACTCGCGGGCGCGGGTGAGGGTGACGAGGGCGCGGCCCTGCTTGTCCAGCTCGACGTTCTCCAGCGCGTGCAGCGCGACGATGAAGTCGTAGTGCGGGTCGACCATCGCGTTGTAGGCGGCGAACGCCTCGTCGCGCGAGACGGTGTTGTTCTCGATCTGCCCGCGCAGGGAGGGGAGTTCGGACAGCGCCCGGACGGCGGCGCGCAGGGTGGCGCCCGCGGCGCCGCCGAGATCGTCGCGTACGTCGGGGTCTTCGGCTCCGGCGCGCAGCCGGGCGATGGACTCGTCGGTGGCGCGGGTCTGCTGCCGCAGTTGCGGGAGCGCGTCCGCGTCGCGCCGGTCGGCGAGGTACATCAGACTCTGCCTGCGCTCGCGCTGGAGGTCCTGTACGACGTCTTCGGCCGGACTGCCCAGCCGGTGGATGACGTGGCCGACGGTGAGCAGCTGGTTGGCATCGCGGCCGGTGACATACGTCGCGAACGCCCACATGACCGTCAGGGACACCAGCGGCACGAGCAGCAACGCCACGATCTTCCGACGGATCGACTTCCCGCGAAAGCGCATGGCCTCCCCTAGTCAACCCCGGCTCCCGGGGGTGGTGTTCCGTCAACAAACGGCGTGAGCCTACTACTGCCGACCGGCCAACCCGAAGACTTGGCCGGAGGTCGGCCGCGGGCACCGGCGGGATCGTCACGGCTTGTCCGTCGATTCCCGGACAAGCCACCCGTGCATCGGACCACCGCAGGCCCACCACTATCCGGCCGACGGCCGGGCGGCTGGCCGGTTTTCCTCCACCCCGGGTAACACGGCGGCGCCCCCTTGGGCGACGATGGCGGCGGACCCCGGGGCGGCCGGCAGGACGAGGCGCGGCTCCGGGCGTGCGCCGGGCGCGAGCCGGGCGCGGACCCAGGGTCCTGACAGGCGCGACGGTACGGGGAGTGTGACGCGTTGAGGGAATCCGGCAACCACCCGCTGTGGCAGGAGGAACCGGCGGCCCGGCGCCGGATGGCCGATCCGGTGCGTACGGCCGCGGTGCGCGCGGTGATCATCGTGGCGCTCACCCTGATCCAGGCGATGGTGGCGTTCCTGAGTGCGCTGGCCGGTTCCTGGCTGGCGTTTCCCGCGGTGATCAGCACGGTCGCCAGCACGGTGGTCGCGACCTGGGGGGTGCTGGACGTCTGGGTGACCCGGCAGGTGTGGGTGCAGCGCTACGGCGTGCAGTCGCAGCCGAGCAGTACGGCACGGCAGTTGCGCCGCGAGCGCCGGCAGGCCCGGAAGGAGGCCCGCCGGCGGGCCCGCAGGGAGCCGGGGGACGGCCCGCCGCAGGTCGACCGCGCGGCCGCCTGACCGCTCGCCCTCTCAGGCCACCGCCTCTTCGCGCACCGCAGGCCGCACGTGGACCATGCCGTCCAGGACGGTGACGTCGTGCGTGCGCACCGGGCGGCGGGCCGGCAGGCAGCTCGGCGCCCCGGTGCGCAGGTCGAACAGGGCGGCGTGCAGCGGGCATTCGACGTAGCAGCCTTCCACGAAGCCGTCGGAGAGCGAGGCGTCCTGGTGGCTGCACAGGTCGTCGACGGCGTAGAAGCCGCCGTCCTCGGCGTGGAAGACGGCAATCGCCGGTGTGTGGTCGTCGACGGTGATCCGCAGGGACTCGCCCACGGGCAGATCTTCGATACGGCAGACGGGAATCATCTGGCCCCCCTCGCGCTGATCGGTATCATGGCGTTTTGAATAACGCATCGCAGAGCGCGATGCGCAACAGAATCCAAGCCGGGGAGCGGGCCGTCAAGAGCCTCCCGGCAGATGCCCTCAGACGTGCCCCTCAGGGGCCACCGGGTGGTGACACGAAGACCCATGTCGAACACGAGCGAAACCGCAGACGACCGGTCCGACGAGCGGCGCGGAGGGGCGGGATCCGTCCAGTCCGTGGACCGCGCGGTGAGCGTGCTGGAGATCCTCGCCCGCCTCGGCGAGGCCGGAGTGACCGAGCTGTCCGAGGAGTTGGGCGTCCACAAGTCGACGGCCTTCCGGATCCTGGGAGTGCTGGAGAACCGCGGCCTGGTGGAGCAGGAGAAGGAGCGCGGGAAGTACTTCCTGGGCGCCGGCGTACTGCGCCTGGCGGGCGCCGCGGCCATCCGGCTCGACATCTCCCAGGAGGGCCAGCCGGTGTGCCGGGCGCTCGCCGACGACACCGGGGAGACCGCCAACATCGCGGTCCTGGACGGCGATGCGGCGGTGAACATCATGCAGGCCAGGGGCGCGGCCGCGGTCACCGCGTACAACTGGCTGGGCCGGCGTACGCCGTTGCACGCCACCGCGAGCGGCAAGGTGCTGCTCGCGCATCTGCCGCGGGAGCGCAGGGAGAGCCTGGTGGCGCGCAAGCTGCCGCGGTTCACCGAGTACACGCTCACCACGGCGGCCGGTCTGCGCGAGCAGCTGACCGGTGCGTTCGATGACGGATTCGCCTGCTCCACCGAGGAGTTGGAGATCGGCCTCAACGCGGTGGCGGCGCCGGTGCGGGCGCACGACGGCGCGGTGATCGGCGCGATCGGCGTCTCGGGGCCCGCCTACCGGATGGAGCGGCCACTGCTGCCGGAGCTGGCGGAACGATCCGCCAAGGCGGCGGCCGATCTCTCCCGGCGGATGGGCTACGCGGGTTGACGGCGTGTCGGACCACGCCGGGAAAAGTCACCTCTTGACGGATCGGTGACGGACTTCCAGCATGTCTCCCATGGCGCAACATAACGCGTCATGGGCAACACCGAGGGTGGGCGGAGAGTCGCCCGCCGCTGCCCGTTCTCTTTGCAGCGCACCACTCCAACCCCTCACAGGCACCTGTGCCGACTCCACGCGCGCATCCGCCCTGCCCTGCCGCAGGCGCTGTTTAGGAGTGAGACATGCCGCACGAAGCCCGCGCCGTCATCGCCGTCAAAAAGGGCGCACCCGTCGAGGTGCTGCCGATCCTCGTGCCCGACCCCGGTCCCGGCGAAGTGCTCGTGGCCGTCCAGGCATGCGGGGTGTGCCACACCGACCTGCACTACCGCGACGGCGCGATCGGCGACGACTTCCCCTACCTGCTCGGCCACGAAGCGGCCGGCGTCATCGAGGCCGTCGGGCCCGGTGTCGCGGACCTCGCGCCCGGCGACTATGTGGTGCTCGCCTGGCGGGCGCCCTGCGGCCAGTGCCGCTCCTGCCGCCGCGGCCGCCCCTGGTACTGCTTCGACTCCCGCAACGCCACCCAGCCGATGACCCTGCTGGACGGCACCGAACTGACCCCCGCCCTGGGCATCGGGGCGTTCGCCGAGAAGACCCTGGTGGCCGCGGGGCAGGCCGTGAAGGTCGACCCGGCGGCGCGCCCCGAAGCCGCGGGCCTGATCGGCTGCGGGGTGATGGCCGGCTACGGCGCGGCCGTGCACACCGGGGGCGTCGGCAGCGGGGACACCGTCGCCGTGATCGGCTGCGGCGGGGTCGGCAACGCCGCCATCGCCGGCGCCTCACGGGCCGGCGCCCGCCGGGTGATCGCGGTCGACATCGACGGCGGGAAGCTGGACGCCGCCGAGCACTTCGGCGCCACCGACACCGTCAACTCCCGTGGCACCGACCCCGTCGAGGCGGTCCGCGCGCTCACCTCGGGGCACGGCGCGGACGTCGTGATCGACGCGGTCGGGCGGCCGGAGACCTACCGGCAGGCGTTCTACATGCGCGACCTGGCGGGCACCCTGGTCCAAGTAGGCGTCCCGGACCCGGACATGCGGGTCGAACTCCCGCTGATCGACCTCTTCGGGCGCGGCGGCGCCCTCAAGTCGTCCTGGTACGGCGACTGTCTGCCCAGCCGCGACTTCCCCGTCCTGATCGACCTGCACCTCAGCGGCAAGCTCAACCTGGAGCGGTTCGTCTCGGAGACCATCGGCCTCGCGGACCTCGAATCGGCCTTCGCCAAGATGCGCCGCGGCGAAGTGCTCCGCTCGGTCGTCGTCCTGTGAGACCTGCGGGCCGGGCGGCACCCACGGCGCGCACGTCCGTGGTGGCGGCCCGGCCTGGTCAGCGTCCGGCGTCCCCCCGGCCCGGGTCGGCGGCCGACGGATCCGGCTGCTCCTGCGGCTCTTCCGGGCGGCGGTACATCCGGGTCGCGGTGATCTGGCCGTGCACCGCCTCCTCGGCCGGATCCTGCTGCGGCAGGCCGGGCCGCAGGTGCTCCTCGACGCTGATGTACTTCAGGCCCGCCCGCAGGTCGGCGTCGTTGCGCAGCCGGATGACCAGCGGGAACTCGGCGAGCGCGGTGGTGTCGAAGAGGCCGGTGGTGTAGAGCAGCTGGACGCCGAGCGCGTCCGCGACGGCCCGCTGGAGCTCCAGCAGGTACGTGGCGTTGGCGCGGCCGATGGGGTTGTCGAGGAACAGGGTGCCGGCGTGCCGCTGCTTGTCGCGGCCCCGGTCGTTGCTGCGCAGCGCGGCCATCGTGCAGTACAGGGCGATGGCCGCGGTCAGCAGCTGCCCGCCGGAGAAGACGTCGCCCATCTGCCCGACCGGCACCCGCTCGGCGCGCAGCACCGCGTCCGGCTTGAGGATCTCCACTGCCACGCCGCGCGGCTGGAGCGCCGCGCCGACCCCGCGCAGCAGCAGGGACATGCCGTCCCTGCGCAGGTCACTGTTCTTCTTCACGGCCGCGCGGGTGGCCTCGTCGATGACCTCGCCGAGACGCTCGGTGAGCGTGGCCTGGTCCGGATCCTCGAAGCGGATCCGGAGGAACTCCTGGCCCGACCACTCGCCGAGGCCCTCGGGGAGCCGGGAGAGCCGCTGGGCGGAGCGCAGCGTCGTCAGCGAGGACTCCACCAGACCGCGCAGCCGGTCGACGATGCTGTCGCGGTTGCGCTCCAGCTGCTCCAGCTCGTCGGTGAGCACCCGCAGCCGGGGCGCGAACGCCTCCGCCCACTTGGCCGCGTGGTCGGGCAGCGCGGCCGCCGGCAGCTCGCGGATCTGCTGGCGCGCGGGGGTGCGGACCTGTTCGTAGCGGGTGGAGTTGGCGTGCCGTACGAGGATGTCGCTCGCCTCGCGGACCGCGGCGTCGGCGGACGAGAGGTCGGCGGCGCAGCCGCGCAGCGAGCGGCGGGACTCGGCGGCGGCGCGGCGGCCCTCCTCCAGCCGTCCGGCGTACGGCTCGGGTCGCTCGGCCGCCGGGTCGTCCGCGGCCTGCTGATCACGCAGCAGGTCGCGCAGCAGCGCCGCGGTCTCCTCGAAGCCGCCGGCCGCGTCCTCGGCGGCGCGGTGGCCGTGCAGCAGTTCGTCGTGCCGGGCGCGGGCGGCCTCCAACGCCTCGGTGGCGGTGGCCAGTTCGCCGCCCGCCGTGCGCAGCAGCTCCTTGGCGCGCTCCGCGTCGGCGGGGACCATGCCGTCGGGGAGTTCGGTGTGCGCCTCGCCGTCGGCGGGCGCCAGCCGCTCGGCCTCGCCGCGCAGCCTGCCCAGTTGCTCGCTGGCCGCGGACGCCCGGGTCTCCAGCATCTGGACGAGGGACTCGGCGCGGGCCGCGGCGGCCTGCCGGGACGGCCCGTCGGCCGCGTCCGGACTCTCCAGGAGCGTCTCGGCGCGGGTGCGGACCTTGTTGGTGAGGCGGTTCAGCTCGGCGAGTGCGGCGCTCTCGTCGCCCTCGGCGCGGGCCTGTTCGGCGCGCAGGTCGGCGCCGACCCCCACCTTTTCGTAGAGCTGGGACGCGGCGCGGTACGCCTCGCGCAGCGCCGGGAGCGACGCGCTCGCGCCCTCGGGTGCCTCGCCGAGATCGTCCGGCACTCCGGCGATCTCGGCGCGCTCGGAGCGCAGCGCGCGGGCGGTGCGGCGGGCGTCGTCGGCGGCGCGCTGGGCGGCCCTGCGGTCCTCGTCGGCGGCACGGGCGCGGTCCACGCACTCCTCGGCGCGGCCCTCGAACTCGGCCGCTTCGTCGGCGAGTTCGCGGAGCCTGGACTGCCATCCGGCGCGTTCGCGCAGCCGGTGGGCGAGGCCGGCCAGGATGTCGGCGGCACGGCGGGCGCGCTGCGCGGTCTCCTGGCGTGCGTCGCGGACCCGGACGGCCTCGGCTGCGGCCTCGTCGGCCACGGTGCGCGCGGCACGGGCCTCGGCCAGCTCGGCGGCCGCCTCGCCGGCCGCGGTACGGGTCCGTTCGGCGGCGGCGGCCAGTTCGGCGAGGTGGCCGGCCGGGCAGCCGCTGCGCCAGGAGCCGAGCCGGGCGGCCAGCGCGCGGTCCCCGGCCAGCCGCGCGGCGAGCGCGCGGATCTCGTCGTCCCGCTCGACGGCGCGGGCGCGCAGGGCCTGGCGTTCCTCGTCGGCCGCGGATTCGTCGTGCATCGCCGGGTTCGGCGGGACCAGGAAGACGCCGGTGTCCTGGCCGTCCGGTGCGGGGGTGGGGGCGAGCAGCGCCGCCGAGGTGCCGACGGCGACGGCGGAGCGGGGCAGCAGCGCGGCCTGGGCGAGGATCTCGCGGGCCCGTGCGTGGGTGGCGGGGTCGGTGATGATGACGCCGTCGACCAGTTCGGGGCGGGCGGCGAGCACCCTGGCGTGGTCGGCGGGGTCGACGGACTGGGCGAGGTAGCGCCAGCCGGGCAGCGCGGGGACGCCGTGCTCGCCGAGGTATTCCACGGCCGCCAGGACGTCGGGCCCCGGGGGCAGCAGGCCGCCGTCGCCGAGCGCGCCCAGGATCCGGGAGTCGTCGGCGGCCGCGGTGCGCAGGTCGAACAGCTGCCGCTCGGCGGCGCCGACGCCCCCTTCGAGGAGTTCGTGCAGCGCGTCGGCGTTGCGGTCCAGCTCCTCGGCGGTCAGCGGTCCGGTTCCGGCCTCCGAAGCGGGGGCGGACGCCGTACGGGCCGGGCCGCCGTCGTCGGCCGCCGGGGTGCGCGGGCCCGGTACACCCGCGCGGGCCTGCGGCAGGCCGAGGAGTTCGGCGAGGCGCGGTGCGGCGCCGATCGCCTCGGCGGCGGCCCGCTCGGCGTCGTGGGCACGGCCGGCGGCCTGGGCCGCGTCATCGGCGCGGGCGGCGGCGAGTTCGGCCGCGGCGTGCCGGGCGGCGGCCTCGCGGGCCCGGTCGGTGTTCTGCCGGGCCGTCTCGCGGGCGGTGTCCCAGGCGGCGACCGCGCTCTTCTCGGCGTCGGACGCGGCGAGCGCGGCACGGGCCGGGTCGGCGTCCGGCGCGCTGTCGTCCAGCCAGCCGGCCTGCACCGCCTCTGCGGTCTCCTGGGCGACCTCGGCGAGCCGCTGCTTGAGGTGGTCGGCCTCGCTGCGGGCGCGCTGGGCGTGGGTGGCGGCGGCGGTGGCGTCGCGGTGCGCGGCCTCGCCGGCCTCCTGGAGTGCGGCGGAGCGCTCCTCCTCTTCGTTGGCGAGCTGTTCGCCTGCTTCGGCCGCGGGGGGCAGCGCGCGGACGAGGTCGGCGGCGGCGGTGGCGCGGGCGGCCAGGGCCGGCGCGGCGTCCCGCTCGGCCTCGCGGATGGCGACGGCGACGCGGGCGGAGCGGTCGGCGGCCGCGCGGTGGCGCAGCGCGGTCTCGGCGGCCTGCCAGGCGCTGTGGAGGGTGCGGGCGTCGTTCAGTTCGCGGCGCTGGGCCGCCGCGCCCTTCTCGGCGGCCGCGAGCGCCAGCGAGGCGTGGCGGTAGGCGATTTCGGCGGAGACCAGGGAGCGGCGCTCGCGGGTGCGTTCGGCTTCGGTGACGCGGTGGGCGGCGGTGGCGACCTGCTCGGCCAGTTCGGCGGCGCGGCCGCGCTCCTCGGTGCCGCGGGCGTGCAGCTGCTGGGCGAGGGTACGGGTGCGCCGCTCGGCCCCGGCGTGCACCTGGCGGGCGTGCTCGCGCAGTTCGGCGGCTTCCGCGATCCTGGAGAGGAGGTCGAGGGAGCCCGCGGTGAACTCCCGCTCGGCGGTGAGCTCGGCGCGCCTGCCGAGCTTGTGCGCGAAGCCGTGGACGAGGTCGGCGAGGCCGTCGGTGTCCCGGGTGTCGGTGACGGCGCGCAGCAGCAGGTCGGTGAAGTCGGAGTCGTTCTTGACCGCGAAGAGTCCCGCGGCCTCGCCCTCGTCGGCGTTCATCTCCCGCTGGTAGCGGAAGAGTTCGGGGTCCAGGCCGAGGTCGCCGAGGTGTTCGTTCCAGCGTTCATGCACCTCTTCCCAGACGACGTCGAGGTTGGGGTAGTTCTTGCCGGCCTCGGTCAGGACGTCGCGGAAGCCCTTCATCGTGCGGCGGCGGCCCTGGGCGCCCGATGAGCCCTCGCCGTTCGCCTGCCGGGGCCGGACGACGGTGGCCTCGGCGACGGGCAGGGAGTCCAGGCTCATGCCGGGCCCCGGGCGGAAGCTGTACCAGGCTTCGGCGAACTTGCGCGGGTCGTTGGAGACCTGCCGGCCGCGCCACTCGCTGGCCTTGCCGACCACGACGCTCTCGCCGGTGAGGGTGTGCTGCCATTCCAGGGCGACGTGTCCGCAGTCGTCGGCGAGCAGGAATTTGCGCAGTACGCCGGAGCTGGCGCCGCCGAGGGTGTTGCGGTGGCCCGGCAGCATGACCGAGAAGATCAGCTTGAGCAGGACGGACTTGCCGCCGCCGTTCTCCAGGAAGAGGACGCCTGCCGGGGCCGGGCGGCGCGGCGGGCCGACCGGTTCGTCCTCGAAGAAGTCCGCCTGCGCCGGGGCTGGTTGCGGCACGGGCGCGCCGACGCCGCGCAGGTCGAGCACGGTGTCGGCGTAGCGCGCGCCGGCGGGTCCGATGGAGTAGAGGCGGACCCTGGACAGCTCGTACATGGCGGACTCTCGTTGTCGTGAGCGGGCGGGAAATCGGGCGGATGGTGACGGGCGGCGCCGGTCAGGGCGCGTGGAAGGGCAGTCCGGCGTCGGCCACCAGGTCGAGTGCGTCGGTGTCTTCGCCGGGCAGCAGGGAGGCGCTGCCGTCGGCCACGGGGACGACACCCAGCTCCAGGAGTTCGGTCATGGCGGCGCCGCCCGCCATGTCGCGGACCTGGAGTTGGTAGCGGGCGGTGGTGCGGTAGGCGCCGCCGGCGTCGTCGCCGGTGCGCTGGAGGAAGCCGGAGTCGACGAGGAACGCGACGGCCTTGGCGATGATGCCGGTGGTGGAACCCGCCAGCCGGCGGGCGTCCTTGGTGGCGCCGGTGGCGCTGCGCCGCGCGTAGATCCGCCAGGCGGCTTCGAGTCCTGGGGCATCGCTCGCCGGGTCGCTGTTCTCGCCGTCCTGCGCGGCGCGTTCCTCCAGGCGGCGGCATGCCTGGCGGACGAAGGCGTCGACGCCGTTGACGGTGATCCGGCCGATGTAGCCGTCGTCGGCGAGGTCTTCGGGGCGTGGGAAGGCGAGGGCGGCGACGGCGAGGTGGGCCAGGCCGTGCAGGAAGCGGTCGGCGGAGTCGGACGAGGCGCGGCGGGCGTAGTCGCCCATGCGGACGGCGAAGACGGAGTCCTCGGCAGCGGCGACGGCCATGCCGGCGCGGGTGGAGACCTCCAGGACGATCAGTCCGAGGCCGGCCGCGACGGCGTCGGCGAGCCGGGCGAAGGCGGGCTCGTCGCGGTGCCTGCGCAGCAGTTCGGCGTATCCGGCGTCCCGGGCAGGCACCAGTTTGGGCTGGAGGCCGAAGGCGACCAGTCGCGCGGCGTCCGCGGCGTCGGCCGGGGTGACGGGGGCGGGCGCGACCGCTTCGGTACCGGCGGCGGGCACGCTCCGGCCCGCCGCGCCGGCCGCGGACCCCAGGTCCTGCTGCGGCACCTCGTCGGCGTCGTACTGGGTCACGGCACAAGCTCCTTGCGGGGGACGGTCTCGGGGTACTTCTCCTGCGGCGTGAGGGCGCGCGGGCCGGTCCTGCGCCGCCGGGCGGGCGGGCCCTGCGGCCTGTCGTACGCGCCGGGCATCAGGCCACCTCCGAGCGGTCGGCCGCCATACCGGCCGCGTCCAGCAGGGCCGTGCCGACGATGAGGTCGGCGCCGCCGAACTCGGGGTCGGTCAGCTCCGTGCCGTCGTCGACGGCGAACAGCAGCTGCTGCTCGCCCTGGCGGTAGGCCGTACCGACCGGAGGGCTGGCGGCGTGCACGGCCAACAGGGCGACGAGGTAGGGGAGTTCGGGGTCGCTGCGGCGGGCGTCGGCGAGCAGTCCGGACAGGCGGCGCGGGGCGTCGGCCGGCAGGTCGAGCAGCGCCATGGCGGCGTCGAGCTGTTCCTCGCTGAAGCGGCTGTCGTCGGGCGTGGCCACCAGGTCGGGCTCGGGCATCTCGGCGCCGAGGTGCTCGCGCTCCAGGGGCGGGGTGAGCAGGACATCGACGAGGTCGCCGACGCGGACGGCCGTGGGGGTGCGCAGGCCCGTGCCGCGGGCGAAGAAGGCGTCGGTGACGCGGATGGCCTGCTCGACGGGGAGCGGCAGCAGCGGGGCGACCAGCTGGCCGTAGAGGTCGAGTCCGGAGCGGGCGGCGGGGGTGGCGAACGCCTGCCGGTCCTGTTCGGCGCGGAAGAGCGGGCCGGCCTCCAGGAGGCGGGACTGGAGCTGGGTGTGGCGGCGGATGCAGTCCTTGACGATGTCGACCAGTTCGGCGGCGCGGCGCTTGTGCTCGCCCCTCTTGTCGTCGGCGGCCTCGGTTTCGTCGCGGGCCTTGCGGATGTTGGTGAGGATGGCGTTTTCGTGGCGGTAGCGGTCGGCGACGTGGTCGAGGGCTTCGGCGATCATGTCGGGGACGGTCTGCAGCCAGTCGACGGCGCGGACGTTGCGCCGGGTGGCGTCGAGGGTCCTGCGCAGCGTCTCGGCGTACTGCACCGTGCGGTAGCGGGCCTGTTCGGCGGCGAGCTGGGCGTCGGCCAGGCGGCCGCGGTCGACCAGCACCTCCAGCTTGACCTCGGCGGCGATCTGGGCGCTGGTGACGTCGGTGTCGAGGGCACCGACCAGGACGTTGACGGCCTCGTCCGTGGCGCGCAGGAAGACGCTGCCGCCGGCGCCCGGCACCTCTTCGATGAGCTTGAAGTCGTAGTCGCGGCGTACGTACTCGCCCTCGGTGCTGAAGGTGCCGTAGACGGCGCGGAAGCCGCGGTCCACGCTGCCGACGTTGACGAGGTTCTCCAGCACCCAGCGGGCGACCCGCTCGTGCTCGCCCGAGGGGCGGTGCGGGGCCTGCGCGGCGATCCGGGGCAGCACCCTGGCCACTATCTCGTCGTGGTCGGCTCCGGTGTCGAAGTCCATGTGGAGGGTGACGAGGTCGATGACGGCGAGCGCCACCTCTGCCATGGCGTAGCCGCCGTACTCGCCCGCGAGATTGGCCTTGCGCACGTCGAGGTCGTGCAGCGGCGCGGTGCACGCGAGGGCGCGCAGCCTGCGGGCCAGGCCCTCGTCGGCGGCCGGTCCCGGTGCGGGCCGGTGCGGCCCGGCTGGCTGGGGCGCGGCGGCCCTCGGGGCAGGAAAAGTCACGTCGCACAGAGTAAGCGCTCGCACTGACAACGGACGAAACGGCTCGGATCAGGCCCTGCCTGACCTGCTCTTGTGCCGGTCGTCAGTCTACGGCGTGCCGCCCACCGTCCGTGACGGCGGGCCCGCCGCCCCCGGCGTCGTCAATGAGTCGCCCCGCCCGCAATGCGCAGATCCTCCCGGGTGCCGGCCGCGGCCACCGCGATCTCCCGCAGCGCCTGCGCGACGGAGGTGACCGGAAGCGAAGGCTGGGCGCGGCCGACGACCTGCTCCGGTGCGTACGGGACGTGCACGAAGCCGCCGCGTACGCCGGGGAGTTCGGTGGCGATGAGGTGGGCGAGCGCGTAGAAGACGTGGTTGCAGACGAAGGTGCCCGCGGTGTTGGAGACGGACGCGGGCAGCCCCGCGGCACGGACGGCCGCCACGCACGCCTTGACCGGCAGGGTGGAGAAGTACGCGGCGGGGCCGCCGGGCACGATCGCCTCGTCGATCGGTTCGGCGCCCGCGCCGTCGGGGATGCGGGCGTCGTCGACGTTGACGGCGACGCGTTCGACGGTGATGTCGGGCCGGCCGCCCGCCTGGCCGACGCAGATCACGAGGTCGGGCCCGCACTCCTGGACGGCGGCGCGCAGGGCGGTGCGCGATTCTCCGTAGACGCAGGGCAGTTCGGCGGTGAACAGCTCAAGACCTGCGGGCGGTTCGGCGGCCGCGGCGCGTACCGCCTGCCAGGAGGGGTTGGTGGATTCTCCGTCGAACGGTTCGAATCCGGTCAGCAGTACCCGGGTCATACGGTCATCCTCGACGGTGGTGGGGCGGCGGGCCGTCCGCTGCGGCAACGGGACGGCCCCGGGGGTCAGAAGGCGAACAGGGCCATGATCACGATGTTGCAGCCGAGCAGCACACCCGCGGTGGGCAGCTGCGCCTTGATGGGCCCGTACTGGTCCTTCAGTTCCAGCAGGGCGGCCGGAACGATGTTGAAGTTGGCGGCCATCGGGGTCACGAGGGTGCCGCAGAATCCGGCGAGCATGCCCAGGGCCAGCACGGCCGGTGCGTTGCCGTGGAAGTGACCGACGAGGACGGGCCAGCCGACGGCCGCCGTCATCACCGGGAAGGCGGCGAAGGCGTTGCCCATGACCAGGGTGAACAGGAACATGCCGACGCAGTAGACGACGATCGCGATGTAGAGGGAGTTGTCGGGCAGCACCGCGGTGGTGATCTTGCCGACCTGGGCGCCGACGCCGGAGACCTGGAAGATGGTGCCCAGCGTGGCCAGCATCTGCGGCAGCAGCATCGCCCAGCCCATGGATTCCAGCATCGAGCGGCCGGACTCCACGGGCACCGCTATCCGCTTCTCGCGCAGCATGACCATGGCGACGACGAGCGCCGCGATCGAGCCGATGCCGAGGCCCAGGATGGTCTCGCTGCCCTCCTGGAGCAGCGGTTCACCCCCGATGGACAGCTCCTTGACGCCGACGGCGCAGATCATGGCGACGACGGGGATGGTGAGCGCGGGGATGAACAGCCGGCTGCCGAACTTGGCGGCGCTGGCGGTGCGTTGCTCGGGTGTGCTGGTGCGCGGGGTGCCGCGGCCGGTGAAGCCGAAGCCGGCCAGCACCGCCATGACGAGCACCGCGACGCCCAGCGGCTCGGCGGGCGCCTGCTTGTTCACCACCCAGCTGCTGTAGATGAAGCCGGCGCCGATCAGGCCCCAGAAGGCGGCGGTGCCGAAGCGCTTGGGGTTGCTGCGGTCGGTGAACATCTGGGCGGCCATCACCAGGAAGCTGAGGCCGACCAGCCAGTAGAACCACTCTGCCTTGATCACTTGGCGGCCTCCGCTGCGGTGGTGTCGGGTGCGGCGTCGGCGGCGCGCAGTTCGCGCTCCAGTTGGCGGTCGAGACGCAGCAGCCGCCAGCCGTGGAAGACGAACGCGCACACGGCGGTGGGGATCGCCCAGAGCGCGAGGTGCAGCGGTTCGAGGTGGGTGCCGTACGTGGTGTTGACGAAGCCGGTGATCAGCAGGATCGAGCCGACCGCGAGGAAGACGTCCTCGCCGAAGAACCGGCCGACGTTGTCCGCACTGGCCGCGAGCGACCTGATGCGCTCGCGCGCCTTCTGCGGCAGCGCGCCGTACTTCCGCTCGGCTGCGCCCTCGGCCATGGGGGCGGCCAGCGGGCGGACGGTCTGGGCGTGCCCGAAGACGTCGGTCAGACCGAGTGCCGCGCCGATCTGGCGCATGCCGAGGTAGAGGGCGAGGAACCGCCCGGTGGTGAGCTTGCCGAATCGCGCGATCAGGTTGCGGGCCTGTTCCTGGAGGCCGTAGCGCTCCAGGAGGCCGATCACCGGGAGGGTGATGGCGAAGATCGTCACCGCCCGGCTGTCGGCGAAGCCCTGGCCGAAGGCGGCGAGCACCTTGCCGGGGCTCAGCCCGCCGAGGAGGCCGGTGGCGATGCCGGCCACCCCCACGACCAGGAGGGGATTGCGTTTCGTGGCGAAGCCGATCACGACCACGAGCACGCCGAGGAGCACGATCATGGGTCCGCCTTCCGCGTACAGGACCCCACGCGGACCGTGAGGACGATGAATGGATTGCAGCGGAGGTTAGGCGATTGTTCAACGATCCGACAAGGGGTCGTCACCAGTGACTCTTCTCCCGCCCCTCACCCGCCGATCGCCCACCGATCCACCGGGCTCCCACGACGGTCTCGCCGCTGCCCCCGCTACCCCTCCGCGATCCGCTGGGCGTACGCCCCCGACAGCTGGCTGCGCGAATCCTCCAGGTAGGACCGCAGCAGCCGTTCCGCGTCGGCCGTGTCCCCGGCCTGCAGCGCCTCGACGATCTGCCGGTTGCGGGTCAGATACGGCGCGTGGAAGCGCCGCGGATCGTCCATCACGTGGAAGACCAGCCGCAGTTCGGCCAGCACCCCGCGCATCAGCTCGTCGGTGCGCGGGCTGCCGGCAAGCGCCGCAATCGCCTGGTGGAAGCGGATGTTGGCGGTGGACAGGTCCTGCCAGGCGCGGCCGTCCGACGCCGTCTCGCCGGACCGCACCGCCGCCTCGATCAGGCCGATCGCCTCTTGCACCCCGGCGTCATGGGGCCCCTCCCCCAGGCCGCGGACGGCCGCGCATTCGACGATCAGGCGCACCCGGTAGATGTCGTCCAGATCCTCGACCGTCACGACCCGGACGAACACCCCGCGGTTGAGTTCGTGCACCAGCAGCCGCTCGTGCGTGAGCAGCCGGAACGCCTCGCGCAGGGTGTTGCGCGAGACGCCGAGCGCGCCGCCGATGCTCTCCTCCGAGAGCCGGGCGCCGGGCGGGAAATAGCCTTCCGTGATGCGGTCGCGGAGGATGTCCGCGACCCGTTCGGCCGTGCTGGAACGCCCCAGCAGGGCCCGGTCCGACTCCAGCCCCGCGACCTCCGCCAGCCGCCGCTGATCGCTCTTCGCCACTCCGCCGGCCATCCCGCTCCCCGCTCGTCGTCCGTGGTGGACGGCGCGCCGCCGGGCGCCGTCCGGGAGGTGTCCCGGCCGCAGTCAATCCCAGAAGCCGACTCCGAACAACACACCTCTTGTCGGATCGTTCAACGATCGCTTACCTTGGCCGCAACGCCGGTCGGCCCGAGTGCCCTCTGGGGAGAGTCACTACGGATACGGGCCGGCCGGCCCTGCTCTCCCCCCGCCCCGTCGGCCGACGGGCCACCGCGCGCCGCGCACACCGACCATCGAGCACCTCTGGAGCGGACACACATGAGCGACGCGGTGAGCCCTCCCGTCATCGACCTCAACGCCGACCTCGGGGAAGGCTTCGGACGCTGGCAGCTCACCGACGACGACGCCCTGCTGTCCGTCGTCACCAGCGCCAACGTCGCCTGCGGCTTCCACGCGGGCGACCCCGCCACGATGTGGCGGGTCTGCGAACTGGCCGCCGCGCACGGCGTCGTCATCGGCGCCCAGGTCTCCTACCGCGACCTGGCCGGCTTCGGCCGCCGCGCGATGGACGTGCCCCCGGACGAGCTGGCCGACGAAATCACCTACCAGATCGGCGCGTTGGACGTCTTCGCGCGCGCCGCCGGAGCCCGCGTCGGCTACGTCAAGCCGCACGGCGCGCTCTACAACCGCTGCGTCCACGACACCGAACAGGCCGCCGCCGTCATCGCCGGCATCCGTACCGCGGGCGGCGCCCTGCCGGTCCTTGGCCTGCCGGGATCCGCGCTGCACGCCGCGGCCCTGGAGGCGGAACTCCCGGTCGTCGGCGAGGCGTTCGCCGACCGCGCCTACACCGACGAGGGCACCCTGGTGTCGCGCCGGGAGGCGGGCGCAGTGATCCACGACGGCGACGAGGTCGTCACCCGCGCCCTGGGCATGGCCCGCGACCACACCGTCACCTCCCGCGACGGCCGCCCCGTCGCGGTCCCCGCCCGCTCCCTGTGCCTGCACGGCGACACCCCGGGCGCCGCCGAACTCGCCCGCCGCGTACGGTCCGAACTGACCGGCGCCGGCGTGCGGATACGGAGCTTCGTATGAGGCCGCTGCCGGTCGGTGCGCACGGCCTGCTGATCGAACTGGACACCGCCGACGAGGTGGAGGCGCTGCACGCGGAACTGCTGCGGCGCGTCGCCGACGGCACGCTGCCGCAGGTCACCGAGATCGTCCCGGCCGCCCGCACGGTGCTGCTCGACGGGCTCGCCGACCCCCCCGGCCTGATCGCCGAACTGGCCGGCCGGCACATCCCGCCGCTGGACGCGAGCGACCGGCCGAGCGTGGAGATCCCGGTCCGCTACGACGGGCCCGACCTCGCCGACGTGGCGGCCCTGTGGGGCGTCACCCCCGACGAGGTGGTGCGGATCCACTCCGGCACCGCATTCCACGTCGCCTTCTGCGGCTTCGCCCCGGGCTTCGGCTACCTCACCGGGCTGCCCGAACCCCTGCACGTACCGCGCCGGGCCACCCCGCGCACCCGCGTCCCGGTCGGCTCCCTCGCGCTGGCGGGGCCGTACACCGGTGTCTACCCACGCTCCTCCCCCGGCGGCTGGCAGCTGATCGGCACCACCGACACCGTGCTGTGGGATCCGCAGCGGGAACCGGCAGCCCTGCTCTCCCCCGGCACCCGGGTCCGCTTCGTCCCCCAGGACGGCCCCGGCCCGGCCGCCGCGCACATCCAGGAGGCCGCCCGATGACCGACCATGCCTTCTGCGTGGCGCGGGCCGGTGCGCTCACCACCGTCCAGGACCTCGGCAGGCCCGGCCACGCCCACCTCGGGGTGCCGCGCGCGGGCGCCGTCGACGCACCGGCGCACCGCCTGGCCAACCGCCTGGTGGGCAACCCGGAATCCGCCGCGACCCTGGAGACCACGCTCACCGGCTGCGCCGTACGGGTCCGCCGGGACACCGTCGCCGCGGTGACCGGCGCGCCCTGCCCGGTAACCGTCGACGGCCGCCCCGCCCCCTGGGGCGCCGCGGTCCGCGTCCCGGCCGGCGCGGTGCTCGACGCCGGGCCCGCCACCCACGGCCTGCGCAGCCACCTCGCGTTCGCCGGCGGCATCGACACCGAACCCCAACTCGGCAGCCGCGCCACCGACCTGCTCTCGGGACTGGGCACCGATCCGCTGACGGACGGCGCGGTGCTGCCGCTCGGGCGGCCGTACGGCCCCCCGCCGGCCGCGGACGCGGTGCCGCAGCCCGGCCCGCCGGGCGAACTCCTGCTGCCGTTCCTGCCGGGCCCGCGCGACGACTGGTTCACCGGCCGGGGACTGCACACCCTGGCCACCGGCAGGTTCCGGGTCTCGGCGGCGAGCAACCGCATCGGCCTGCGCACCGAAGGCCCGCCGCTGGAGCGCGCCCGCACCGGCGAACTGCCCAGCGAAGGCATGCCGTTGGGCGCCCTCCAGGTCCCGCCGGACGGCCTGCCGGTGCTGTTCCTGCACGACCACCCCACCACCGGCGGCTATCCGGTGATCGGCGTGGTCCCCGAACGCCATCTGGCCGCGGCGGCACAGGCGATACCGGGCACGCCGATCCGCTTCCTCCCGCTGCGGAGCGGCCCGGCCACCTCCTGACGGCGCGGCGGCTCAGCCCTTTTCCGGCTCGCCGTACCCGCCGCCGCCCGGCGTCCGGATCACCAGGACGTCGTCCACGCCGACCTCGGCCGCGTCGCAGCCCGCCAGCTGCTCCTCGCTGCCGTCGGCGCGCCGCAGGCTGTTGGCCCCCAGCGCTCCCGGTGCGCCGCCTGCCATCCCGTACGGCGGGATCCTGCGGTGCCCGGTGAGGAGGGCGATGGTCATCGGTTCCAGGAAGCGCAGCCGCCGCTCGACGCCGCAGCCGCCGGGCCAGCGGCCGGCCCCGCCGCTCCCGGACCGTACGGCGAAGGCGTCCACCCGCACCGGGTAGCGCCACTCCAGCACCTCGGGGTCGGTCAGCCGCGAGTTGGTCATGTGGGTCTGCACGGCGTCGGTGCCGGCGAAGCCGTCGCCCGCGCCCGAGCCGCTGGCCACCGTCTCGTAGTACTGCACCCGGTCGTTGCCGAAGGTGAGGTTGTTCATCGTGCCCGAGCCCTCGGCCTGGACGCCCAGCGCGGCGTAGAGCGCGCCGGTGACCGACTGGGACGTCTCGACGTTCCCCGCGACCGTCGCGGCCGGATGCACGGGCGCCAGCATGCAGCCGTCCGGTACGCGCACCTCGACGGGCTTGAGGCAGCCGCTGTTGAGCGGGATGTCCTCGGCGATCAGGGTGCGGAAGACGTAGAGCACCGCGGCCATCACCACCGAGCGGGGCGCGTTGGTGTTGCCCGGCTGCTGCGGCGAGGTGCCGGCGAAGTCCAGTACGGCGCTGCGGGCGGCGCGGTCGACGGTCAGCGCCACCTTGATGTGCGCCCCGCCGTCGGTCTCGTAGTCGCAGCTGCCGTCCGAGAGCCCGGCGATGATCCGGCGCACCGACTCCTCGGCGTTGTCCTGGACGTGCCGCATGTACGCGCGCACCACGTCCAGGCCGAACTGCCCCGTCATTCGGCGCAGTTCCTCGATGCCCTTCTCGTTGGCGGCGATCTGGGCGCGCAGGTCGGCGATGTTGACGTCCGGCGCGCGCGACGGATACGGGCCGGACCCGAGCAGCTCGCGGGTCTCGCGTTCGCGCAGCTCGCCGTCGCGGACCAGCAGCCAGTTGTCGAAGAGGATGCCCTCCTCGCCGATGGTGCGGCTGAAGGCCGGCATCGAGCCCGGGGTGATCCCGCCGATCTCCGCGTGGTGGCCGCGGGAGGCCACCACGAAGAGCAGTTCGCGGCCCGCGTCGTCGAAGACCGGCGTGACGACAGTGACGTCCGGCAGGTGGGTGCCACCGTGGTACGGGTCGTTGACCGCGTACACATCGCCGGGCCGCATCCCGTCCCCGCGGCGCCGCAGCACCTCCTTGATGGACTCGCCCATCGAGCCCAGGTGCACGGGAATGTGCGGGGCGTTGGCGATCAGATTGCCCTCGGCGTCGAAGAGGGCGCACGAGAAGTCGAGCCGCTCCTTGATGTTGACGGAGTGCGCGGTGTTCTCCAGGCGCACCCCCATCTGCTCGGCGATGGCCATGAAGAGGCTGTTGAAGACCTCCAGCATCACCGGGTCGGCGCCGGTGCCGACGGCGGCCGTGCCGGGGCGCGGTGCGCTGCGGCGCAGCAGGAGGTGCCCGCGGTCGCCGACGGTCGCCCGCCAGCCCGGTTCGACGACCGTGGTCGCGTCGTCCTCGGCGATCAGCGCGGGTCCGTCGAGGGTGTCCCCTGCGGCCAGTGCGGCACGCAAGTGGAGCGCGGTGTCCCGCCAGGCGCCCTGTGCGTACATCCGCACCGTCGCCGCAGGCCGTAGTTCCCCGGTGCGCGCGGCAGGGCGCACGTCACGCCGCTGCGCGCCCCCGGCGGCGCCGATCGCCTCGACCGACACCGCCTCGGCCACCAGCGGCTTGTCCATCGTGAAGGCGTAGCGGGCCCGGTGCGTGCGGACGAATTCCGCGGCCATCTCGGCGGCGCCTGCGAGCGGGACGCCGATGGCCGCGTCCGTGCCGGCGTAGCGGATGAGGACCCGGGCGCGGGTGGTGATGCTCTCCTCGGGCACGCCGTCGTCGAGGAGTTCGCGCCGGGTCTGCCGGGCGAGGTCGTCGCAGACCGCGCGCACCCGGCCGGCCGCCGCTTCGCCGGTGAGTTCCGTCTCGACGGCCCGCTCGCGCATCGCGGTGGCGTCCGCGACGCCGATGCCGTACGCGGAGAGCACACCGGCGAGCGGCGGGACGAGCACGGCGGAGATGCCGAGCGCGTCGGCGACCGCGCAGGCGTGCTGGCCGCCCGCGCCGCCGAAGCTGGTGAGCGTGTAGCGGGTGATGTCGTGGCCGCGCTGGACGGAGATCTTCTTGACCGCGTTGGCCATGTTGAGCACGGCGATGTCCAGGAAGCCGGCCGCGACGTCCTCGGGCCCGCGGTCGTCGCCCACGGCATCGGCGGCCCGCGCGGCCAGCTCGGCGAACCGGTCCCGTACGGCCTGGGCGTCCAGCGGCTGATCGCCCCCGGGTCCGAAGACCGCGGGGAAGTGGTCCGGCTGTACCCGGCCGAGCATGACGTTGGCGTCGGTGACGGTCAGCGGCCCGCCCCTGCGGTAACAGGCGGGCCCGGGGACCGCGCCCGCCGAGTCGGGGCCTACGCGGTAACGGCGGCCGTCGAAGTGCAGCACCGATCCGCCGCCGGCCGCGACGGTGTGGATGTTCATCATCGGCGCCCGCATCCGCACCCCGGCCACCTCGCTGCCGAAGACCCGCTCGAACTCGCCCGCGTAGTGCGAGACATCGGTCGACGTACCGCCCATGTCGAAGCCGATCACCCGGTCGTGGCCCGGCCCCGCCTCGGCGGCCGAGCGGACCATCCCGACCACGCCGCCGGCCGGTCCCGACAGCACCGCGTCCTTGCCGCGGAAGTGCTCCGCCTGCCGCAGCCCGCCGTTGGACTGCATGAACATCAGCCGGATGCCGGGCAGTTGGGCCGCCACCTCGTCGACGTAGCGTCCCAGGATCGGGGAGAGGTAGGCGTCGACGACGGTGGTGTCGCCACGGGGCACCAGCTTCATCAGCGGGCTGACCTCGTGCGAGCAGCTGACCTGCGTGAACCCGGCCCGCCTCGCGAGATCGGCGACGACCTTCTCATGAGCGGCGTAACGGTAGCCGTGCATCAGGACGACGGCCGCGCTGCGCAGCCCGTCGGCGCGGGCCCGCAGCAGCGCCGCGCGGACCGCCGCCACGTCCAGCGGCCGGACCAATCCGCCGTGTGCGTCCACCCGTTCGGGGACCTCGATGACCCGCTCGTACAGCGCGTCGGGCAGCACGATGTGCCGGTCGAAGATCCGCGGCCGGTTCTGGTAGGCGATGCGCAGCGCGTCCCGGAAGCCTTCGGTGGTGAGCAGGACGGTGGGCTCGCCGGTGCGCTCCAGAAGGGCGTTGGTGGCGACGGTGGTGCCCATCTTGACGACGGACACCTGCGCGGCGGGCACCGGTTCGTCCGGGCCGAGGCCCAGCATCATCCGGATACCGGCCACCGCGGCGTCGCGGTAGCGCTCCGGGTGGTGCGAGAGCAGTTTCCCGGTGACCAGCTGCCCGTCCGGCCGTCTGCCGACGACGTCCGTGAAGGTGCCACCGCGGTCGATCCAGAACTCCCAGCGTCCGGTCATCCGGCCATTGTGGCAGCGGACGCCGGACGCGCCAGGGGGCGCCGCCGTGCGCCCCCGCGTCGTACGCGGCTCAGACCGCCGAGGCGTCCGGGCCGAATCTGCTGCGGACCGCGGTCTGTACCTCGGCCTCCTCCGCCGGGTCGGCGGCGAGCCTGCGGAGCTGTTCGACGACCCGGTCGTCGCCGGTCGCGGCGTGCCGGGCGGCCAGCTCCCTGGTGGTCTCCTCGCAGTCCCAGAGGCATTCGACGGCGAAGCCCGCGGCGAAGCCGGGATCGGTGGCGGCGAGCGCCCCGGCCGCCCGCCCGCGCAGGTGGGATGAGGACGTCTCGCGGTAGACGTGCCGCAGGACGGGGGCGGCGCAGGCCACGCCGAGGCGGCCGACGCCGTCGACCAGTTCCCACAGCCCGTCCGCGTCCGGGCCCTCGGTGCACACCGTGCGGCGCAGCGCGGCCAGCACCGCATCGGCGTCCCGTGCGGCGCCCCGGCGGGCGAGCACGGCGGCGGCCGCTGCGCCGAGCCGGTCGTCACTCCGGGCCCAGACGCGGGCCCGTCCGACGGCGGCGGCACTGCGCATCCGCGCGAACGCGGCCAGGGCGGCGGCGACCAGCTGTGCACTCGCGGTGGGGTCGCAGGCCGCGGCCCCGATCAGGTCGAGGGCGTCGGGATCGCCGCGGTCGGCGAGGTGGTGGTGTACGGCGGCACGGGCCGCGTCGGGACCGCTGCGCGCGGCGGCCAGCAGCTGCGGGTGGTCGGCGGGGCCGACGACGGCGGCCAGGCAGCGGGCGGCGGCGATGTGCCGGCCCTCGTCCTGCCCCATCTCCAGGCCGTCCTGTGCCCACTGGAGCACTTCGGTCACGCTCCAGCCGGGCCGCGGGCCGCGCGGGCGCAGCTGCCGCTGCCAGCGGTCGAAGGAGCCCTGCTCGCCCGCGGCGGCCAGCCGGTCCGCGTAGCGGGGGTCCTGTGCCCACAGACGCCAGGGGCGGGGCTCGAAGGCGTCACGCACCGCCGCGGCCAGCTCGGCCTCGCCCTCGGGAGTGGCGGGGAAGCGGGCCAGGACGGCGGGGGCCAGGCCCGCGAGGCCGGCATCGTCGTCGCGCAGCGCCAGCTCGTCCAGGGCCCAGCGCCAGTTGCTGCCTGCCGCCGCGTAGCTGCGCAGCAGCAGGCGGGCGGCGTCCTTGCCGTAGGCGGCGAGGTGGCCCAGTACGGACAGGGCGAGGCCGGTGCGTTCCTCGCCGGTGTCGATGCGGTCGTCGGGGCGGAAGAGGTGCCGTTCGATCTCTTCGAGCCCGCCGTCGAGCTGCATGTAGAGGCGCGCGTAGTACAAGGAGCGGTTCTCGACCTGCCAGTCACGCCGGGGATCGCGCAGCACGCTGTCGTTGAGTGCCGCGAGCGCCTCGGCCCGCGGCGCCGCGAGGGCATGCAGTGTCCCGTCGCCGCGGCCTCGCTGAAGGAGGCCGAGCAGGGTGCCACTGGGCGCTATGTCTGGATCGAACATGAGGTCAGCATCCGGTGCGGGGGACAGGCTGGCAACGGGATTTCCGCTGACCGGCATTCTTGCCGGTGACCGCGGGCCGTATGCCTCGTTCCCACCGTGGATCGGCGGGCTCATCAGCGTGGCGGCGGCCGCAGCCTAGCCTGGAATCTGTCATTCCGCCGATTCGGCCCCGTGATGCACCATGAAGGCCGCTGGCATATGCCCCTAGCACCACCGTATCGGGTCATGCCAAAGCCCTTACGGTCCGTCGCAGGCTGTGCAACAGTCGTCACCCGGCCCTCATGCCAGCCCCAGGGCGCGTCCTGCGGACAGGGACAGGACACGCCGTGGCCCGGCGCCGCCTGATCACGGAGAACACATGCCGTCCCCCCGCTCCGCGGACCACCCAGCCGCCCAGCCACCCGAGCGTGACACCGTCGATGCGCTCATCACGCAGGCCCGCCGCCTGCGCGGCGGCCTCGACGCCGTACGCGAATCGTCGGCCACCGTCGATGTGACCGCCGATCCGCAGCTGCGCTGGCAGCGCGCGCTGTGCGATCTCGCCGTCCACCACCTCGACGATCTCGACGGCCATCTCGACCAGCTGAGAGAGGGCCTGCCCGCCGACGGCGCGGACGAGGGCGCGTACGCCGCACCGCCCGCGCCCGAGGAGCACCGGCGCGGCTCGCTGCTGAGCCGGGTCGGCAGCGCCGAGTGGAATCTGCTGACGGACGAGGCGAGCTGGTCGGACGAGCTGTTCACGATGTTCGGCAGGGAGCCCGCCGAAGGCCCGCTCACCCTCGACGAGCTGCCGTCGCTGGTCTTCTCCGATGACCAGGAAGGGCTCGCCACGATGGTGACCGACTGCCTGGTGGACGGGCGGCCGATCGACGGCGAATTCCGGATCGTGCGGCCCGACGCGAGCGTGCGCACCGTGCACATGGCGGGCGAGCCGGTGCTCGACGCCGACGGCGGCACGGCCTGCATGTGGGCGGTGCTGCGGGACGTCAGCGAGCTGCGCCGCAGCCAGCGGGCGGTGTGCGAGACCCGTGACTCGCTCCAGCGCCAGCGGCACGCCGCGCGGACCGAACACCGGCTCGCGGTCGAGCTCCAGGAGGCCGTGCTGCCTCCGTGGCGCGGCCCGCTCCGCTTCCCGCAGGGCGGCCCGGTCTCGCTCGACCTCGCCGGGCACTACCTCCCGGCCGCCACCAGCGCACTGATCGGCGGCGACTGGTACGACGCCCTGCAACTCCCGGACAGCACCACGCTGTTGAGCGTCGGCGACCTCACAGGGCACGGCGCCACCGCCACATCGGGCATGGCGATGGTGCTCGGCGCGCTCCGCGGCATGGCCGTGGCAGGCCACCGGCCCGGACCGCTGATGGGCTTCCTCAACCAGCTTCTGGACACCGCTGCCCAGCCCGCCCTGGGCAGCGCGGTGTGCTGCCGCTTCGACCCCGCCACCCGCCTGCTGGAGTGGGCCCAGGCCGGGCACCCCGCGCCGCTGCTGTTCCGCGGCGGCACGGGACGCGCGCTGGACCCGCCGGACGGCGTACTGCTCGGGGCCACGTCGAGCGCGGACTACGGCCAGCGCACCGAGCAGCTGGAGCCCGGCGATCTGCTCGTTCTGCACACCGACGGTCTGCTGCCGCGCCGCGTCCACGGCACGGACGCCGCCCACGAGGGCACGGAACAACTGCTCGCGCTGGCACCGCGGTTCACGGCCGCCCGCAGCGCGCAGGACTGCATCCGCATCGCCATCGAGGAATTCGGCGGAGCCGAGCGTGAGGACGACGCATGTGTGCTGGTCGCCAGGGTGAGCACCTGACCACCACGGGACGGATGCCGGCAGGAGGGGGCACACCGGACAGGCGGCAGGCGGCGGTAAGTGGCGGGGGTGTGCCGGTCGTACGGGCGCGGGGCGGTAAGTGAGCGGCCCGGGGCGCCCGGTGGCCGGCGCACACGGCGTCGGCGGCTGCGGTGTCCTTCATCGCGTCAGACCGTGAAGTTCCTGCCGAACCGCGCATCCAGATCCGGCGTGGGCGCCGGCACCTTCGCCTTGGGCTTCGCCTTCGGCAGGACGTGTTTGATCTCGGCGCGCAGGTCCTGGATCTTCGGGTAGCCGGCGTACTGCCCGGTGAGCCTGTACATCTCGCGCAGCCGGTCCCAGGTGCGATGCGAGGAGTTCTCCCCGATGGAGACCAGCGCCAACCGGGCGTATCGGTCGGCCTGTTCGGGGTCGTCGCCGATGAAGCAGGCCGACGCCAGCGAGATGTAGTCGAAGATCTGCGAACGCTGGCGGCCGCCCGCCCGCAGCTCCAGGGCCTGCTTGGCGTGGCTCTGGGCGATCTTCGCCGCCGACGGTTCGTGCTCGGCGAGGGTGCGGTACGCGAGCGCCTCCATGCCGTGCAGATCCGCCTCGTCGAACATCTGCATCCAACTCGGCGGCGGCACATCGCCGTTGTCGGAGACGAACAGCTCCTCGGCCTCACCCAGTGTGCGGCGCATCGCCTGGCCGTTCCCCTTGGACGCCTGCGCCCATGCCTCGATCGTGTGCAGCATGGCGCGGGTGCGCGGCAGAGTGGCCTCGCCCGAACCGGACTTGGCGAGGTTCATCAGGTCGAGTGCGTCGTCGGGCCGTCCCAGGTGCACCATCTGGCGGGCGGCGCGGGAGAGCGCTTCTCCCGCGCGCGGGCGGTCGCCGCCCTCCCGCGCCGCGTGCGCGGCGATGATGAAGTACTTCTGGGCGGTCGGCTCCAGGCCCACGTCATGGGACATCCAGCCGGCCAGCACCGCGAGGTTGGCCGCCACCCCCCAGAGCCTGCGCTGGAGATGGTCGGGGTGGTGGTAGGCGAGCATGCCGCCCACTTCGTTGAGCTGGCCGACCACGGCCTTGCGCTGGAGGCCGCCGCCCCGGGCCGCGTCCCAGGCGCGGAACACCTCGACGGAGCGCTCCAGGGCGTCGATTTCCTGCGACCCCACGGGGGCCGCCTCGTAGCGGTCGAAGCCGATCTGGTCGAAGGAGTCGGCGGCGTACGGATCGTGGGCGGGTGAGGAGTCGGCCGGCAGGGCCGGGTCGGTGTGGAGCCAGTCGTACATGGCGCCGGTGAGTGCGGAGCCCGCGGCGAGCGCAGCGCCCGCGCCCACCAAGCCGCGTCGGTTGAGCATGAGGTCCATTCCCGTGAATTCCGTGAGGACCGCTGCGGTCCGTTCGGGCGCCCACGGCAGACCGTCCGCGGCCTGCCGTCTCCCCGAGCGACCGGTTCGGGCGAACCCGAGGTCCTCGATGGTTACGACACGGCCGAGGCGCTCGGTGAACAGGGCTGCCAGTACCTTGGGGACCGGATCTCTGGGGGTCTCCCCCATGTCGATCCAGCGACGCACTCGCGAGGTGTCGGTCGCCAGCTGCGGATGGCCCATGGCCGCCGCCTGCCGGTTGACCATTCTCGCCAGCTCTCCCTTGGACCAGCCCGCCAGGCCGAAAAGGTCCGCAAGACGGGTGTTCGGCTCCCTGTCCACGTCAAGCCCCCAGGTTCCTCGACTGAGTTGACAGTAACGGCCCGCCACATGCGCGACAGCATTCGCCAGGGTTTCGCCAGGGTGCGCCAGATGGTCTGCCACCCGCTCCCGCATGTTCTGTAGACCTGCAGCCCCCGGCCCGGTGGCGGGACCGCATTCCCCAGGGTGCGAGCCCTGTACAGGGGCTCGTTGGACCGGCTCTCTGCATGGAGCCGGTCCAACGGGCTCCCGCCACCGGGGCGGGAGCGCACGCAACTCGTCGGCGCACGAAGGGATCTGTCTCACCCATGTACGCAGCATCGTCCGCCGTGACCGCCCCCACCCGGCCGTACCGCCCGCAGCCCAGCGGCAGCGGGCCGTATCTCGCCCCGGCCCCCGGAACGGGGACGGTGGCCGGCATCCCCGGCGGCCGTACCCGGCGGGCACAGGGGACGGGCACCCAACCGCTCAGCGGGAGGCTCGACCTGTCCGGCCCGCAGGGTGCTCAGCTGCGCGCCGCCGTCGCTTCGGTGCAGCGCATCTGTCCGGAGTTCCATCCGGTGCAGGTGCTGCGTCGGGGTGGCAGGTCCGTCCTTCTCGTGGGGACGGTGGGGCGGATGACGGCGGTCGCGAAGTGCTTAATGGACCACTCTCCCGCGTGGGCGGAAAGGTTCCAGCAGGAAATAGCGGCATACCGGGCGTTCGTCCGGCACCGGCCGCCGGTACGGGTGCCACGGCTGGTGGCTGCGGACCCCGACGACTGCACGCTGGTCGTGGAGCGCATGCCGGGCCGGGTCGCCGCCCTGCAACGCCATCCGTCCGAGGCGCCGGCCCGCGCGGACGTACGGGCGGCGCTCGGCGCGATCTGCCGGGTCAACCTGTGGCGTCCGCCGGCCGGGCTGTTCGACGCCCCGCTGGACTACGGACGGCGGATCGCCAGGTACCACGACCTGGGACTGCTCACCGACCGTGATCTGGGCGACCTGCAGAAGCTGATGCACGGCCTCTCGCACATCCAGGGCCAGTTCTCGCACGGCGACGCACTGCTGAACAACGTGCTGCTCTCGCCCGCAGGACCGGTGCTGCTGGACTGGGACAACGCCGGCTGGTACCTGCCCGGCTACGACCTGGCGACACTGTGGTCGGTGCTCGGCGAGGCGCCGGCCGCCCGCCGTCAGGTCAGCCAGCTCGCCCAGGCGGCGGGACCTGCGGCCCGGGACGCGTTCCTGGTGAACCTGATGCTGGTGCTGACCCGCGAGATCCGGCGGTACGAGACCGCGGTCCAGCGGTCGATGCGCGAACCCGCGCCGGCGGAGACGCCGGGCGCGATGGTGCCCGGCGCCATGGCGGCGGGCGAGGAGCAGCGGCTGCTGCTCCGACGGCTGCACGACGACTGCCAGATGGCGCGGCGTGCGGTGAGGGCGGCGGTCGGCACCCGCTGACCCATCACGGGGGACTGTGAGCGGCGCACCCGATACGGGGGAAGCGCCGCTCACCCATGTCTGCGCCCGCCCCCGGGCCGGCCGATAGCCCGTACGGGGGCTCTTCGGCGCGCGGACCGGTGCGTACGCGGTGCCCGGCGCGGCACAGGCCCCTCGTTCGGTGCGCCGCGGAGGGCGCCGCGGAGCCGAAAACCCGGCCGCGCACGGTGATTGACGGCCCATCGGACAGGCGGTAGCTCTAGGCGGTGTCAGGGACTCCCGTCGAGTCCCGCCCCGCACGGCCGTTCGCGCACCATCCGTCACACCATCCCGGCTGGGGCCGGCTTGAGGAGGCTGCTTTGCGAGGATCCGCCCCGGAAGACGAGAAGAGAACCGCCCGCCCGCTCCTGCGCAGGTCCGCCGTCGGTGTGGCGGCCGCCGGGCTGCTGCTCCCGCTGGTCTCGGCCGCGCCGTCGGCGGGCGCCGCCACGGCCGGGCCCGGCGATCTGGAGCGGGCCTTCACCGAGGCCGCCGCCCGCACCCACGTACCCCGCAGCGTGCTGCTCGGCGTCGCGTACCTGGAGAGCCGCTGGGACGGGCACGGCGGCGCGCCCAGCGTCTCCGGCGGATACGGGCCGATGCATCTGACGGACGCCCGCGCGGCGGTGTCCCGGGCGGCGGGGCAGCGCAGCGAGGGCGCCGGCGATCCCCGGGGCGACGCCGCCCGGCCGGCGGGCGCCGCCGGTCACCGGGCGCTGAGCGGCGCTCCCCGGCAGGCGCTGCCCGCCGAACTCCCCGGCCGTTTGCGGACGTTGCCGCGTGCGGCCCGGCTGGCCGGTCTTCCGGCCGGGAAGCTGCGCACGGACCCCGCGGCGAACGTGCTCGGCGGCGCGGCGCTGCTCGCGGCGGAACAGCGCGCGCTGGGCCTGGCGGACAGTGCGGACCCGGCCGACTGGTACGCGGCGGTGGCCCGCTACGGCGGTGGGGGCGACGGCGGGCGGGGCTTCGCCGACGAGGTGTACGAGGTGCTGCGCCGGGGCCGGGCGCGTACCACCGACGCGGGCCAGCGGGTGGCCCTGGCGGGACGGCCTTCGCTGCGGCCCGACAGCGCGCAGGCGAAACGTATCGCCTCCGCCACGGCGAAGGTCCGGACGGCCGCCCCTGTGGCGAAGCCGGAGTGTCCGTCCAGCGTCGCCTGTCTGTCGGTTCCCGCGGCGTACGCGGAGTTCGGGGACGGGGACTACGGCAACCACGACAAGGCGGACCGCCCCGAGGACCTGAAGATCAACACGATCGTCATCCACGACACCGAGGGCTACTGGGACAGCACGCTGGAGAGCGTCAAGGACCCCAAGAACGTCTCCTGGAACTACACGATCCGGTCGTCCGACGGGCTGATTGCGCAGCACGTGCCGACGAAGGACGTCGCCTGGCACGCGGGCAACTGGTACGTCAACGCGCACTCCGTCGGCATCGAGCACGAGGGCTTCCTGGCCGCGCCCGACGCCTGGTACACGGAGGCGATGTACCGCACGTCGGCCCGGCTGGTGACGTACCTGAGCCGCAAGTACGGCATCCCGCTCGACCGGCAGCACATCCTGGGCCACGACAACGTGCCCGGCACGACGACGGCCACGATCCCCGACATGCACACCGACCCGGGTCCTTACTGGGACTGGGCGCACTACTTCACGCTGCTCGGCAAGCCGTTCCCGCGGCCCGCCGGCCGGCCCGCCTCCGCCGGCGGCCTGGTCACCATCAACCCGGACTACCACACGAACGAGCCCCTCTACACCGGCTGCGAGAAGGCTGGTGAGCCCTGTGCCCCGCACGGCTCGGAGGCGGTGCGGCTGCACACCGCGCCCGACGAGAAGGCCCCGCTCGTCAAGGATGCCGGGCTGCGTCCGGACGGCGGCGACTCGACGACCGGGGTGAACGACACGGGCGCACGGGCAAGCACCGGGCAGCAGTTCGCGGTCGCCGGGCGGCAGGGCGACTGGACGGCGATCTGGTACCTCGGGCAGCGGGCGTGGTTCCACGACCCGGCGGCCGACCCGACGGCGGCCCGCTCCCGGGGCACGGTGGCGACGCCGAAGCCGGGCCGCGAGGAGATCCCGGTGTACGGCCGGGCCTACCCGGAGAAGGCGGCCTACCCGGCCGGCGTCCCCGTGCAGAGCGTCTCACCGCTGCCGTACAAGCTCCTCGCAGGCCAGCGGTACGCGGTCGGGCTCAGGGTCCACGGTGATTACCTCTATGCGCCGACCTTCGACGTCGGCAAACACGTCGTGGTCCGCGGCGAGGACGTCTACTACGAGATCCAGGTCGGGCACCGGGTCGGCTATGTGCGCGCCGCCGATGTCGACATCCGGCGGTCGGGCGGGTAGCGCGTACCGCCCCCGTGCACCGGAACGGGCCGGGAAGCTGCGGCTTCCCGGCCCGTTCCGGTGCACGGGGGCGGGCTCTCAGCCCTGCTGGAACAGCTCGGCGGGCAGCGGCTTGAGGAGGGCGTAGAGGTCGTCGGTGATCGGCCGGTCCCAGCTGGCGATGGTGACGAGCACGCCGTCGCTGCGGTCGAACTGGGCGCAGGAGATGCGGCTCTCGGAACACTTGATGCGCTTGACGATCAGCAGGTTGTCGTCGTGCATCACCGGGGTGTCCTCGCTCTCGACGACGACCACCGGCTCGTCGTTGTCGAGCGCTGCCAGCAGCTGGGCCACCTCGAAGGGGACCTCGCCGTCGTCCAGCTCACGGGCCGGTGAGCCCTCGGGAAGGTTCCCGATGATCATCGCGGGGCCGCGGCCGCCGAACAGGTCGTAGCGGAGGAAGACGCCCTGGCACGTCCCGTCGGGCGCGGGCAGCAGCCCGGCTCCGAGGTTGCCGGGCCAGTCGCCGGGATCCATGGCGAGGACGTCGAAGTCAGGCCCTGCGGGCGTGGCTGCGCTGCGGCGGCGGAGGAAGGACATGCCGCCATCGTACGTGGCCGCGGCGCGGCTGCCGCGGCGGATGGCGGCACGGGTGACGAGCGGTGCGGCCGGGCCGCGGGGAGCCTGCGGGACGGGGATCGCCCGAGGTCGGACGCCTTGCCGGCGGAGGCGCTGCGGGGTCAGGAGCGGGCCGCGAGGGTGTCCAGGATCCGCAGCGTACGGTCGGCCTGCGGGTGCGGGACGAAGAGGTGGTCGTGGTGGAAGCCGGCGACGACGTTGCAGCTGATCCCGGCATCGGCGAGCGCCCCGGCGACGGCGGCGGTCAGGCCGACGGCCTCCAGGGCGGAGTGCACCCGCAGCGTGATCCGGGCGGCGATGTAGTCGTAGCCGAGGCCCGCGCGGTCGGCGTCCTCCTGGCGCAGCACGAGGGTGGTGCCCTCGTCCTCGGTGACGGTGACGACCGGGGCCAGGTCCGGCGGGGCGGCGCCCGGCACGGTCGTGAAGACGTAGCGGCCCGGGTGCAGCTCGGGGCGCATGCCGCGCAGCAGTGTGCGGAGATCACGTTCGCCTGCCATGGCCGGCACTCTACGGTGCCGGGTTCCGCGGTCGCCCGGTCGCCAGGAAACGGGCGGTGACGGTCGCGACCGCGACGGCGACCGGCGGCCCCCGATACCCTCCGCCCCCGTCACACCGGCGGTTCCGCCCCCACCAGCCACATCGAGAAGAACTGGGCGCCGCCGCCGTAGGCGTGGCCCAACGCCCGCCGGGCACCGTCCACTTGGTGCGCTCCGGCCCGGCCGCGGACCTGAAGGGCGGCTTCGGCGAAACGGAGCATTCCGGAGGCGCCGATCGGGTTGGTGGACAGGACGCCGCCGGAGGGGTTGACGGGGAGGTCGCCGTCGAGTTCGGTGGCGCCGGATTCGGTGAGCTTCCAGCCCTCGCCCTCGGCGGCGAAGCCGAGGTTCTCCAGCCACATCGGCTCGTACCAGCTGAAGGGCACGTACATCTCCACCGCGTCGATCTCCCGCCGCGGGTCGGTGATGCCGGCCTGCCGGTAGACGTCGGCCGCGCAGTCCTTGCCGGCCTGGGGGGAGACGAAGTCCTTGCCGGCGAAGAGGGTGGGCTCGCTGCGCATCGCCCCGCCGTGGACCCAGGCGGGCGGGTGCGGTGACCGGGCGGCCCCGGCGCGGTCGGCGAGGATCATCGCGCAGGCGCCGTCGGACGAGGGGCAGGTCTCGGAGTAGCGGATGGGATCCCAGAGCATGGGCGAGGACTGCACCTTCTCCAGGGTGAGGTCCTGCTCGTGGAGGTGTGCGTACGGGTTCTTGAGGGCATTGCGGCGGTCTTTGTAGGCGACCAGGGAGCCGATGGTGCCGGGCGCGCCGGAGCGGCGCATGTAGGCGCGTATGTGCGGGGCGAAGAAGCCGCCGGCGCCGGCCAGCAGCGGCTGCTGGAAGGGGATGGGCAGGGACAGGCCCCACATGGCGTTGGACTCGGACTGTTTTTCGAAGGCGAGGGTCAGGACGGTGCGGTGGACGCGGGCGGCGACGAGGTTGGCGGCGACCAGCGCGGTGGAGCCGCCGACCGATCCCGCGGTGTGCACCCGCAGCATGGGCTTCCCGACGGCGCCCAGGGCGTCGGCGAGGTACAGCTCGGGCATCATCACGCCCTCGAAGAAGTCGGGGGCCTTGCCGAGCACCACGGCGTCGATGTCGGCCCAGGCCAACCCGGCGTCGTCCAGGGCACGTTGGGCGGCTTCGCGGACGAGCCCTGCGAGGGAGACGTCGCGGCGGGCGGCGACGTGCGCGGTCTGGCCGATACCTACGACGGCCACGGGTTCCTTGGTCATGACTCCCCCTCCAGGACGGCGACCAGGTTCTGTTGCAGGCAGGGGCCCGACGTGGCGTGTGCGAGCGCCCGGTCGGACGCGCCGCGCCGGATGCGGTCGGCGGCCTCGCCGATGCGGATCAGTCCGGCGGCCATGACGGGGTTGGCGGCCAGGGCGCCGCCCGAGGGGTTCACGACCACCTGCGTGTCGGCGCCGTCGAGGTCCAGGGCGCGGCGCAGGACGACCTCCTGGGAGGTGAAGGGGGCGTGCAACTCGGCGGTGTCCACGGGGTGTTCGAAGTATCCGGCGCGTTCGGCGGCGAGCCGGGTGGACGGGGATGCGGCCAGGTCGCGTACGCCGAGGCTGTGGGCTTCGATGCGGTGGTCGATGCCACGGATCCAGGCGGGGCGATCGGTCAGCCGGCGGGCGGTGTCGCCTGCGGCGAGGACGACGGCGGCGGCGCCGTCGCTGACGGGCGGGCAGTCGCCGGCCCGCAGCGGGGCAACGAGGTAGTCGCCTGCGGGGACGCTGCCGGTCAGCTGGGCGTGCGGGTTGTCCGCCGCGGCGGTGCGGCTGCGGGCGGCGATCCTGGCCAGTTCGCGCTCGTCGGTGTGCCCGGCGTCGATCAGGGCCTGCGCCTGGAGGGCGGCGAGCGCGACGGAGTCGGGCCAGAGCGGGGCGACGTAGTACGGGTCGAGCTGGCGGGTGAGGACCTCGCGGACGTCGCCGGGCGAGGACTTGCCGTACGCGTAGACCAGGGCGGTGTCGGCCTCACCGGTGAGGATCTTGACCCATGCCTCGTACAGCGCCCAGGCGCCGTCCGTCTCGACGTGCGATTCGGCGATCGGGGGCCAGGCGCCGACGCCGTCCAGGGCCATGGTGAAGGAGAAGGCGCGGCCGGCGAGGTAGTCGGACGAGCCCGAGCAGGTGAAGCCGATGTCGCGGGCCTTGAGCCCAGCCTGGCCGAGGACGTCGTGCAGGACCGGCATCAGCATCTCGACCTCGGAGGTCTCCGCACTGTCGCGGACGTGGTCGCTCTGCCCGAAGGCGACGACGGCGACCTCGCGCATCGGGTCGGGCATCAGATCAGCTCCTTGTAGCTGTCGTAGTCGGCATCGGGTTCGCCGGTGGGCCGGTAGTGGTCGGGGTAGCGCCCGTCCTCGGTCCAGACCGGTTCGACGCGCAGGCCCATCCGGACCTGGTCGTAGGGGATGCCTCCGATGCGTGCGTGCAGGGCCAGGTCGGCGCCGTCCAGGGCGATGTGGGCGTAGACGTAGGGGACTTCGATGTCGACGTTGCGGGCCTTGATGTTGACGATGCAGAAGGTGGTGACGGTGCCGCGCGGGCCGACCTCGACCTGGGTGTCGGTGGCGACACCGCAGGTGGGGCAGGCGCCACGGGGCGGTACGTAGACCTTGCGGCAGGAGGGGCAGCGTTCGCCGATGGTCTTGCGCCCGCCGAGCGCCTGGAGGTAGCGGGACTGGGCGCGGCCCGGCGCGTAGGTGTAGTCGAGGCGGGCGGGGGTGGTGATGCCGGTGACGGGGGCGGCGAAGTGGCCGTCGTGGGCCGCCGGTTGTCCCTCGTCCGGAGGCTGGTCGTGCGGTTCGAAGCAGGCGATGTCGGTGATGGCGCCGGTCCGTTCGGCGGCCCAGCGGATGCGGACCCGCATGCCGGTGCGTACGGCGTCCGGGCCGGGCGCGTCCAGCGCGTGCAGCAGGGCGGTGTCGGCGCCGTCGAGCCGGACCAGGACCCAGGCGAAGGGTGTGGCGAGCGGCTGCCCGCGGCGCGGGGCCGGATTCCAGGCCCAGGTGGTGACGGTGCCGGCCGGGGCGACCTCGACCAGCTCGCGGGTCTCTTCGGCGGTGACCGGGTCGTATTCGGTGGGTGGCACGACGATGCGGCCGTCGCCCGCCCGGACGCCGAGGACGGTGCCTTCGCGCAGTCCGGTGAGGAAGGCGCTCTGAACGGGGCCGAGCGAGCGGGTGAAGGGGAATTCCACGACGAGGGGCGCCGTGAGGACCTCTGACATGCGGACTCCTTGGGTGGGGCGCGGTGGCGTGGCGCCTGGGGCCGGACGCCGCGGAAGGGTGCGCTCCCCCGGGCCGTGAGGACCGGCGCTCCCGGTCAGGCGCGCCGGAAGACGGGCGGACGCTTCTCCGCGAAGGCCCGGGAGCCCTCCTTGGCGTCCGCGGTGTCGAAAACCGGCCAGCCGCGGGCGAGTTCGGCCGCGAGCCCGTCGGTCTCGGTCATCTCTGCGGTCTCGTAGACGGACGCCTTGACGGCCTCGACGGCGAGCGGGCCGCAGGAGTTGACCCGTTCGGCGATCTCCAGGGCCTTCTCCAGGGCGGTGCCGTCGGGGACGACGTGTCCGATCAGGCCGATCCGTGCGGCCTCGGGTGCCGGGTAGGGGCGGCCGGTGAGCAGCATTTCCAGGGCGTGGGTGCGCGGGATCTGGCGGGCGAGGCGGACGGTGGAGCCGCCGATGGGGAACAGTCCCCGTTTCACTTCGTAGAGGCCGAAGGTCGCGCTCTCGCCCGCGACCCGGATGTCGGTGCCCTGGAGGATTTCGGTGCCGCCCGCGACGCAGTGCCCCTCGACGGCGGCGATCACCGGCTTGCGGGGGCGGTGGTGGCGCAGCATCGCCTTCCAGTGCAGGTCGGGGTCGTCGCGCAGCCGGTCGCGGTAGTGCTGCCCGGCCATTCCGTCGCCCGCGAGGGCCTTGAGGTCCATGCCGGCGCAGAACGTTCCGCCGGCGCCGGTGAGGACGACCGAGCGGATCGCGTCGTCCTCGTCGGCGGCGATCCAGCCGTCGTACAGGCCCACCAGCATCGGCAGCGAGAGTGCGTTCTTCGCCTCCGGCCGGTTGAGGGTGAGCACCAGTGTCGCGCCGACGCGCCGCACGGTGAGATGTTCCGTCCCGCCCATTCCGTCCTCCCGTCTCCAGACGTAGAACAGGTTGCAGTAGGCGTACGGCGACTTCAAGAGTTTTCTGACAGGTAGTCAGTTTTCTTCGCCGTGCCCCTTCCCTGCCGCTGCGCACGGCGCTCTAATGGCCGCCGAGCCGACGCCCGGTACGGTCTGGAGGAGACGTGGAGTACAACCTTGCCGACCTCTTCGAATCGATCGCCGACACGGTCCCCGATCGCGAGGCGCTGGTGTACGCCGAGCACCCGGGCAGCGGAGCGGAACGCCGGCTGACCTACGCCGAGCTGGACCGCGCCGCCAACCGCCTCGCCCACCACCTCGCCGGACGCGGCATCGGCCCCGGTCAGCACGTCGGGCTGCACCTCTACAACGGCATCGAGTACCTCCAGGCCCTCTACGCCTGCCTGAAGATCCGTGCCGTCCCCGTGAACGTCAACTACCGGTATGTCGAAGAGGAGTTGGCCTACCTCTACCGGGACGCCGACCTGGCCGGGCTGGTCTTCGACGGGGAGTTCACCGCCCGGGTGGCCGCCGCCCTGCCCAGGGCCCCGAAGCTGCGCCACCTCGTACGGGTCGGCGCACCGCCGGCAGGCGCGCCGGAACCGGCCGTCGCGCCCGTGCCGCTGGCCGCCGCCGAGGCGGACGGGTCGCCGGAACGCGGATTCGGCCCGCGCTCCGCGGACGACCAGATCATCGTCTACACCGGCGGCACCACCGGGATGCCCAAGGGCGTGATGTGGCGCCACGAAGACCTGTTCTTCTCCGGGATGGGCGGCGGCGCGCCGACCGCAGAGCCGGTGAAACGGCCCGAAGAACTCGCCGAACGGGTCGCCGCGGGAGGCGAAGGGCTCGTCTTCTTCCCCGCCCCGCCGCTGATGCACGGCACGTCCACCCTCACCGCCTTCATCGCCTTCCACTTCGGCCAGAAGGTCGTCGTGCACCGCAAGTTCGTGCCGGAAGAGGTGCTGCGCACCATCGAACGGGAGAAGGTCACCAGCGTCTCGCTGGTCGGTGACGCGATGCTGCGTCCGCTGGCCGACGCGCTGGGCGGGCCGCTCAAGGGCACCGACTGCTCCTCCCTGTTCAGCGTGAGCAGTTCGGGCGCGATCCTCTCGGACACGGTGCGCGCGCAGTTCGCCGCACTGGTCCCGCAGGCCATGCTGCTCAACAACTTCGGCTCGTCCGAATCCGGCTTCAACGGCACGGCGACCGACGACTCCGGGCCCGAGAAGGGCTTCCGGCTGCGCGTCAACGCCCGTACGGCTGTGGTCGATCCGGCGACGCGCGAGCCGGTCGCGGCGGGCGAGGTGGGCCGGATCGCGCTGCGCGGCCATGTGCCGCTGGGCTACTACAACGACCCGGCCAAGAGCGCCGAGACGTTCTTCGAGGCGCACGGCGACCGGTGGGTACTGCTGGGCGACATGGCGACCGTTGACGAGGACGGCATCGTCACCGTGCTGGGCCGGGGCTCGCAGTGCATCAACTCCGGCGGCGAGAAGATCTACCCGGAAGAGGTCGAGCAGGCGCTCAAGGCCCATCCCGACGTCTACGACGCGCTGGTGGCCGGCGTACCGGACGAGCGGTGGGGCAGCCGGGTCGCCGCCGTTGTGCAACTGCGCGACGGTGCCGAGCGGTTGGGCCTCACGGACATTCAGGACCACTGCCGCACCCGGCTGGCCGGATACAAGATCCCGCGCGCCCTCGTGCTCACCCGCCGCATCCAGCGCTCCCCCAGCGGCAAGGCGGACTACCGCTGGGCGAAGGCGGTCGCGACGGGCGCGCGGGAGGGATGAGCGGGCGGGGGCATCCCCGCCACGTCTACGGCCGGTCAGCCGCCGCACACCGACCGCAGGGCACGGGCCAGCGCGGCGGTGTGCAGCGCGTCGAGCCGCTGCGCGTGCTGCACCTGTCCGGCTGCCGCGCCCAGCACCACCGGGCAGTACGGCGCGGAGCGCGCGGTGTCCGATGCGGCGATGGCCCGCACCAGGCCGGTGTTGATGCGGTTGATCTTCTCGCGGACCTCGTTCAGGTCCGGGCGCTCGGTCGGCACCTGCGCGGGATCGGCCGTCCACCGGCGGTGCAGCTCCCGCTGGATGACCTTGCTCGCCTCGATCTGGTCCCGGAAGATCCGCTTCGTGGCCGCGGGGTCCGCGCCCCACTGCCGCGCCTGCGCCGCCACCGCGTCCAGGACCTGCTGCTCACGGGCCGGATCGTCGATCGGCCCGCCGGTACCCCACTTGGCGGCGGCCACCAGATCGCCGACCGCGTCCCGCTCGGCCGACAGCGCGGCGAGCGGCCGCAGCGCGGCGTAGGAGGAGTGCGCGGCGGGTGCCCGGTGGGCCGCCGGGGCTGGTGACGCGGCCGCCGCGGTGCCGGTCGCGGCGCCCGTCACGGTGAACAGGACGGTGGCTGCGGCGCCGGCGGCCAGCAGGCGGCGCGGCAAAGTGGTCAGGTGCACGATCAGCCCTTCTCGAACCGGATTTCTCCGCCCGACCGTACCCGCAGAACCGGCCATGCGGCCCCGGGTCCACTCGCCCCGTGGCGCCAACCGCCTCTGGCACCATGGGAGATCAGCTACGAGAGGCAGGGCCCGCCGTGACCTGGGACGCGGAATCGTTCGACCGTTTCGAGCGGGCCGGCTGGAGCGGCCGTTCCGACGCCTACCGCGACGGATTCGGGCGCCTGGCCGCCCGCTTCGTCGAACCGCTGCTGGACGCCGCGGGGGTCGGCACGGGCACGCGTGTCCTGGACGTGGGCTGCGGGCCGGGAACGGTGTCCGCCGCGGCCCTGCGGCGGGGCGCGGAGGTGACCGCGGTGGACGCCTCGCCCGAAATGGCCGCCCTCGCGTCCCGCACCCATCCCGGCCTCGACGTCAGGACCGCCCTGCTCGACGAACTCCCCTTCCCCGACGGGCAGTTCACCGCACTGGTCGGCAATTTCGTCATCAACCACCTGGGCGATCCGGCCGCCGGGCTCGCGGAGATCCGCCGGGTCCTGGCCCCGGGCGGGCGGCTGGCGCTGACCTGCTGGGAGAAGGAGGCGATGCGGGCGCTGGCGCTGTTCGGCGAGTCCGTCGCCGAGTCCGGGGTGCCCTACCCGGACGGGGTGCCGCTGTCCGGCCCGTTCCTGGCCGACTCCACGGCCCCGGACCTGCCCACGGCCTTCTACCGGCTGCTGGCCGACGCCGGTTTCGCGTCGGCCGACGTGGATACCCTCCGCCTGCTGCACCGCGTCGACCCCGACCGGTGGTGGTCCGACGTCACCACCGGCACCCCGCTGACCGGTACCGTCGTCTCCCGGCTCGATCCCGCTTCCCTGGCGGCCGTACGCCGGACGTACGACCGCAAGGTGGCCGCCCACGCGGTCGGCGACGGCTTCGTGGCGCTCCCGGCCGTGGCCCTGCTCGGCAGCGCGACCCGGCCGGAGTGAGACCGGGCGGGCGGGTGCTCCTATCTTCCCGGGCCCAGGAACGGGACGACCGCGTCGAGGAATTCGTGCGGGCGCTCTGCGTGGACGAGGTGGCCCGCGCCCGCCACGGTCACCAGCCTGGCGTCGGGGATCCGTGCGGCCATGGCGGCCAGTTGGTGCTGCGGGATGTGGCTGGCCGGGCCGCCACCGATGACCAGTGTGGGAGCGGTGATCCGCGCCAGGCCCTCCCACCACAGCGGGTCGGGGGTGTTGCGCTCCGCCACCACCGCGGCCTTGGCGCGCCAGTCGAAGGACGCCGGTCCCGGCGGCGGCTCGGGAACGTCCTGCGGCGGATCGGCGGGCAGCGGGGGCGCGGCTTCCTCCAGGACGAGCCGTTCCACCAGTTCGGGCCGGCCGGAAGCCAGCAGCAGCGCGGCGACCGCGCCCAGCGAGTGGCCGATCAGCGTCACCCGCTCCAGGCCGAGCGCCGCCAGGAAGCCGATCGCGTCGTCCCGCCAGCGGGCGAAGCCGTACTCGCCCGGCCAGTCACTGTCGCCGTGGCCGCGCTGGTCGGGTGCGTAGACGCGGTGGGTGCCTGCCAGCCGCCCGACCACGCCGCGCCAGTCCTCGCCGTCCTCCCCCAGGCAGTGCAGCAGCACGGCCGGGGGCGCCGCTTCGTCGCCCCACACCCGGTATGCCAGCCGCACGTCGCCGACCTGCACCTTCCGTACGTCACTCATGGGCTCGGCGTACCCGTGAGCCGTCGGCGCCACGCCTCTGGCCCGTTCGCCGTGGGCTGATCCCCCGGCTCCTGTCCGCCGCGGAACGGCCGGTGGCCGCCGAGGCGCCGGCTCGTCCGGTCCCGCTCACGTCATGACGGCTCGCCCGTGATCAGGGAGAACGGGGCTCCCGCGGGGTCCTTGAGTGCGGCGAGCCGGCCGACGCCGGGGACATCGGTGGGCGGCATCAGGACGTCCGCGCCGTTCGCGGTGGCCACGGCGAAGACGGCGTCGCAGTCGGTGACGCCGAAGTACGGGTGCCACTCGGGTGTCGATCCTGCGTCCAGGTTCTCCTGGGGCAGCTGCATGATGCCGCCCTGACCGGTGTCCTCGCCCTTGCCGCCGCCGGGTGAGGACACGACGCTGTAGACGATGCCGCCGTCCATCGGCATGTCCTGGGCCTCCCAGGAGAACACCGAGCGGTAGAAGGACTTCGCCACGGCGGCGTCGGTGGTGTAAAGCTCCGTCCAGCACAGCGAGTTGGGCTCCGACACCGTCTCCAGGCCCGGGACGTCGCCGGGCTGCCAGACACCGAAGTCGGCGCCTGCGGGGTCCGTGAAGGCCGCCATCCGGCCGGCGGTGAAGACGTCTTGCGGCGGGACGCGGACCGAGCCGCCGGCCTGCTCGACGCGCTCGCGGGTGGCATCGGCGTCCGGGGTGTGGAAGTACACCGTCCAGGCGGCGGACGCACCGGTCTCCGTCAGCGGGCCGAGGCCACCGACCGTCCTGCCGCCCCGCTGGAAGAAGCCGTAGCCGCCGGCGTCCGGGCCCGCCGACCGGAAGGTCCAGCCGAGGACGGCGGAGTAGAAGGCGGCCGCGGCGTCGGTGTCGGGGGCGCCGAGGTCGAGCCAGTTCGGTGAGCCCGGTACGTAGTCGGTGGTCAGCATGGGTGGTCCTCCGGTGTCCTTCGTCCTGCGCGGGTGCGCGCGCTGCGTGATGCGCCGAGCCGTACGGGGCCGGGGTGGTGCCGGCCGGTCCCGCGAAGAGCTGTGAACGGTGGTGCGGCTGCGACTCGACTGACGGCGACGGAGAGTTATCGTCAGCACGGGTTCCGGCCATTTCTCAGCATGCCAGGGGGCACTGACAGTCGCTCTCCGTACATCCGGCACCCGCGGCTGTCCGGACGGCACGGCCCCGCACCGCCGGCCCCCGGGCTCCCCGGAGGCTCAGCCGTCGGCGAAGCGGGCGCGCAGCTCGCGCTTGAGAACCTTGCCGCTGGCGTTGCGCGGCAGTGCGTCCACGAACAGGACCCGTTTGGGTGTCTTGAAGGCCGCGAGCCGGGCCCGCACGGCGTCGATCAGCTCCCGCTCCCCCACCGGACCGCCCGCCTCCGGGCCGTCCCCCGCACCGTCCGCGGCCGGTGTGCGCCGTACGACGACGGCGGTCACCGCCTCGATCCAGCGGGAGTCGGGGAGCCCGATGACCGCGACCTCCGCCACCTCCGGGTGCGCGTACAGCACGTCCTCCACCTGGCGCGAGGCGACCAGCACGCCGCCGGAGTTGATGACGTCCTTGACCCGGTCGACGACGGTGAAATAGCCCTCGGCGTCGCGCACCGCCAGGTCGCCGGAGTGGAACCAGCCGTTCCGGAATGCCTCGGCGGTCTCCTGCGGCTTGTCCCAGTAGCCGGTGCACAGCTGGGGAGAGCGGTAGACGATCTCGCCGCGCTCGCCGTCGGGCACCTCGGCGCCCGTCTCGTCCACCACCCGCGCCTCCACGAACAGCACCGGGCGCCCGCAGGAATCCATCCGGCCCTCGTGCTCCGCGGGGCCCAGGACGGTGGCCAGCGGGCCGATCTCGCTCTGCCCGAAGCAGTTGCGGAAGGCGAGCTGCGGCAGGCGGGCCCGCAGCCGCTCCAGGACCGGCACCGGCATGATCGAGGCGCCGTAGTACGCCTTGCGCAGCGCGCCGAGGTCACGGGCGGGGAACTCCGGGTGGTTCGCCAGCGTGATCCATACGGTCGGCGGCGCGAAGAGGCTGTCGACCCGGCCCGCCTCCACCAGGTCGAAGATCTGCCGCGGGTCGGGCCCGGCCACGATGGTGTTCTCCGCGCCCACCGCCAGGTAGGGCAGCAGGAAGGCGTGCAGTTGCGCGGAGTGGTACAGGGGCAGGGCGTGCAGCGGCCGGTCGGTCTCCTTGAGGTCCAGGGCGACGACGGCGCTGGTGTACTCGTGGACCAGCGCGCGGTGCGTCATCATCGCGCCCTTGGGGAGTGCGGTGGTTCCCGAGGTGTAGAGGAGCTGGACGAGCGCGTCGTCGGGCACACCGGCGGGCTCGTCGGCGGGCTCGTCGGCCCGCGCCCCGTCCGCCGCCGGCTCCGCGCGGAGCCGTTCCAGCAGGCCGTCGGGCGCGTCGCGCAGCGGCATGGCGGGGCGGGACGGCGGCAGGCGGTGCGCCAGTTCCGGGTCGGTCAGGACCAGGGCGCTGCCGGACTGGTCGAGGAGATAGTGCAGGTCGTCGCCGGTGAGGGCGTGGTTGACCGGTACGTGGACCAGGCCGGCGCGGGCGCAGGCCAGGAAGCCGATGAGGTAGGCGTCGGAGTTGTGTCCGTAGGCGGCGACCCGGTCGCCCGTGGCGAGTCCGGCGCCGCGCAGTACCCGCGCCGCCGCGGTCACCGCGGCGTCCAGCTCCCGGTAGGTCCAGGCCCGCTCGGCGTAGCGCACCGCCGTCCGTCCCGGCACCCGTCGCGCGCTGCGCCGCAGCACTCCGTCGACCGTATTGCTCCGCGCTTGCGTCATGGCGCGATCCTCGGACGCGCCCCGTGCCGGGTCAAGGCACCGGCACGGAGCGGTCGGTGCGGAGCGGCCGGGGCGGCTACACCGCGCGCTCGCGGCCCTCCCAGTACGGTGCGCGCAGCCGTCGCTTGTAGAGCTTGCCGTTGGGGTCGCGGGGCATGGCGGCGATGAAGTCGACGGTTTTGGGGCGTTTGTAGCCGGCCAGCTGCTCGGCGCAGAACACGAGGAGTTCCGCGGCGAGTTCGGGGCCGGCGCGGTGTCCTTCGGCGGCCTCGACGACGGCCTTGACCTCCTCGCCCCAGTCGTCGTGCGGGATGCCGAAGACGGCGGCGTCGGCGACGGCGGGGTGGCCGAGCAGTGCGGACTCGATCTCGGCCGGGTAGATGTTGACCCCGCCTGAGATGATCATGTCGATCTTGCGGTCGCGGAGGAAGAGGTAGCCGTCCTCGTCGAGCAGGCCGAGGTCGCCGACGGTGAAGAAGTCGCCGATCCGGTTCCTGCGGGTCTTTCCCTCGTCCTTGTGGTAGCTGAAGCCGCCGGTGCTCATCTTCATGTAGACGGTGCCGAGTTCGCCCGCGGGCAGCCGGTTTCCTTCGTCGTCGAAGACGGCCAGTTCGCTGATCGGCCAGGCTCTGCCGACCGTGCCGGGCTTGCGGAGCCAGTCGGCTGCGGTCGCGAAGGCGCCGCCGCCCTCGCTCGCCGCGTAGTACTCCTCGACGCAGTCGCCCCACCAGTCGATCATGGCGCGCTTCACGTGGCCGGGGCAGGGCGCCGCCCCGTGGATGGCGTGCCGCATGGAGGTCACGTCGTAGCCCGCGCGGGTCTCCTGGGGGAGGGCGAGCAGCCGGTGGAACTGGGTGGGGACCATGTGGGTGTGGGTGCACCGGTGCGCGTCGATCAGGCGGAGCATCTCCTGGGGCGTCCAGCGGTCCATCAGGACCAGCCGGTGCCCGATGTGCAGGGAGGCGCCGGCGAATTGGAGCACGGCGGTGTGGTAGAGCGGCGAGCAGACCAGGTGGACGTTGCCGTCGAAGGGCCGAATGCCGAAGATCCCGAGGAAGCCGCCGAGGTGGGATTCCTCGGGCCGGATTCCGGGCAGCGGACGGCGGATGCCCCGGGGGCGTCCGGTGGTGCCGGATGTGTAGTTCATGACCCAGCCGAGGGTGCGCTCCTCCGGGGGCGCGGGCTGCTGTCCGTCCAGGAGTTGGCGGTACGGCCGGAATCCCTCGACGTGCCCGACGGCGTAACGGTGGGTGGTCGGCAGCTCGGCCTCGTCGGCGGCGAACCTGGCCGCTTCGGCGAACCGTTCGTGGGCGATCAGCACCTTGGCGCCGGAGTCGGCGACGATCCAGGCGATCTCCGGGCCGACGAGGTGGTGGTTGACGGGCACGAGGTAGAGGCCGGCTTGGGAGGCGGCGAGGTAGGCGGTGAAGAACTCGACGCCGTTGGGCAGGACGGCGGCGAAGGCGTCGCCGCGTTCCAGGCCCGCCGCGCGCAGTCCGTGGACCAGCTGGTTGCTCGCGGCGTGCAGCCGTCCCGCGGTCCACTCCTCGCCGTCCGGGGCGATCAGCACGGTGCGGTCCGGGTCGGCCGCGGCCTGCGCCCAGAAGCCGGGGGGCGGTGCGGAGTTGTCCGTCATGGTGCTTCCTCCTCCAGGGGTCAGGCGCGTCCCGCGATGCGGTTGATGCGGTCGATGGCCCGCTCGAAGCCGCGGGTGAGATCGTCGAAGACGGCCTGCACGCTGCGTTCGCTGTTCATCCGGCCGACGATCTGGCCGACCGGGGTACCCAGCAGCGGTTCGACCTCATGGCGCTGGATACGGGAGTTGGCCTCGGCGACCAGGAGGCCCTGGAGCGGCATCGGGAGGGTGCCGGGGCCGCTCGGGTCGTCCCAGGCGTCGGTCCATTCGGTGCGCAGCTGGCGGGCGGGTTTGCCGGTCAGGGCGCGGGAGCGGACGGTGTCGCCGGGGCCGGCCGCGAGGAGCTTGGCGGTGAGTCTGCGGGAGTGCAGTTCGGCCTCTTCGGTGGTCAGCCAGAGCGAGCCGAGCCAGACGCCCTGGGCGCCGAGCGCGAGCCCGGCCGCGATCTGTTCGCCGGTGCCGATCCCGCCGGCCGCCAGCACCGGCAGCGGGTCCACCGCCGCGACGACCTCGGGGGTGAGGACCATGGTGGCGATCTCGCCGGTGTGCCCGCCGGCCTCGTAGCCCTGGGCGACGACGATGTCGATGCCGGCGGCCTTGTGGTGGCGGGCGTGCCGAGGGCTGCCGGCCAGTGCGGCGACGCGGACGCCGTGGTCGTGGGCGCGGGCGATGACGTCGGGCGGCGGCGAGCCGAGCGCGTTGGCGAGGAGGGCGATCGGGTAGTCGAAGGCCACGTCGAGCTGGTTGCGGGCGACTTCCTCCATCCAGCCGGTGATCCGCCAGCCGGATGCCTCGCCCGCGGCGAGCGGCGGGACGTGGTGCTTGGCGAGGATCTCGGCGGCGTAGCGGCGGTGGCCCTCCGGGATCATCGCCTCGACGTCGGATTCGCTGACCCCTTCGACCTTCTTGGCGGGCATCACCACGTCGAGCCCGTACGGCAGCCCTTCGGTGTGCTGCTGCATCCAGTCCAGGTCGCGGGCGAGGTCGTCGGGGGCGGTGTAGCGGACCGCGCCCAGCACGCCGAAGCCGCCGGCCCGGGTGATCGCGGCGGCGACCGCGGGGAACGGGGTGAATCCGAAGACGGCGTGCTCGACGCCCAGCGTGGTGCTCAGCTCCGTCTGCATGGGCGCAGGATGCCGCAGCGCGCCGCATCAGGGAAGAGCTTTTCTGATGCAGCGTCAGTTTCTGGGAAGTGTGGGCGGACCCGCCCCTCCCGGCGCGCGGGTCACCCCTCCTCCAGCACCGCCATCGCCGCGTTGTGCCCGGGGATGCCGCTCACTCCCCCGCCGCGCACCGCGCCCGCCCCGCAGAGCAGGACGTTCGGATGCCCGGTCGCCACTCCCCAGCGCCCGGCGGCGGTGGCGGCCGCCCCGCTCTCCGGATCCGCATACGGGAAGGCCAGCTCGCGGTGGAAGATGTTGCCGCCGGGCAGGCCCAGTTCGCGGTCCAGGTCGAGCGGGCTGCGGGCCTCGATGCACGGGCGGCCTCCGGCGTCACGGGCGAGGCAGTCGGCGAGCGGCTCCGCCAGGTGACGGTCCAGCTCGGCGAGGGTGGCGGTGAGCAGCCGGTCCCGGGTGTCCGCACGCGCGGGAGTGTCGCCTGCGAACAGCCCGGCCGGGGTGTGCAGCCCGAAGAGGGTGAGTGTCTGGAAGCCCTTGCGGATCAGGCCGGCGCCGAGGATGGAGGGGTCGGTCAGCGAGTGGCAGTACAGCTCCGACGGCGGCGCTGCGGGCAGCCGGCCGGCCGCGGCCTGCCGGTGTGCGGCCTCCAACTGGCCGTATCCCTCGGCGACATGGAAGGTTCCGGAGAACGCCTCGCGCGGGTCGATGCGGGTGTCCCGCAGCCGCGGCAGCCGGGTCAGCAGCATGTTGACCTTGAGCTGGGCGCCTTCCGCCACGGGCGGCGGCCGCTCGCCCAGCAGCCGGGCCAGCTCCCGTGGCGCGGCGTTGACCAGCACCCGCCGGGCGCCGACCGTGCCCGTCTCGCAGGTCACCTCGGCGCCCTTGCCGTCCGCCGCCAGGGCCGTGACCGGGCAGCGGGTGACGATCTCCGCACCGGCCCGGCGGGCGGCGTCGGCCAGCGCGTCGGTGAGCGCACCCATCCCGCCGATCGGGACGTCCCAGCTGCCGGTGCCGCCGCCGATGACGTGGTAGAGGAAGCAGCGGTTCTGCCGCAGCGACGGGTCGTGGGCGGTGGCGAAGGTGCCGATCAGGGCATCGGTGAGGACCACGCCGCGCACCAGGTCGTCGGCGAAGGTCTCCTCGATCGCCTCCCCCAGTGGGCGCTCGAACAGCGCCTCCCACGCGGCGTCGTCATCGACGGCGGCACGCAGCGCGGCCCGGTCGGGCAGCGGCTGCGTGAGGGTCGGGAAGACCCGCTGTGCGACCCGTCCGGTGGCCGCGCGGAAGCGCTCCCATGCCGCGAACTCCGCGTCGGATCCGGTGAGTTCGGCGAAGGATCTGCGGGTGCGGTCCCGGCCGCCGCCGACCAGGAGGCCGGTCGGCCGTCCGTCGCGCAGCGTCGGGGTGTAGGAGGAGACGGGGCGTGTGCGGACCGCGAAGCGCAGCCCGAGGTCCCGCACGATCTTCGGCGGCAGCAGGCTCACGAGGTAGGAGTATCGGGACAGCCGGGCGTCCACCCCGGCGAACACCCGGGTCGACACGGCGGCACCACCGGTGTTCTCCAGCCGCTCCAGCACCAGCACGCTGCGTCCGGCGCGTGCGAGATAGGCGGCGGCCACCAGTCCGTTGTGCCCGCCGCCGACGATGACCACGTCATACGAAGTCCGTTCCGGCATCCCTCTTGGTAGCACGCGGTGTTCGCGGCTCGCCAGGCGCAGGAGGCTGAATCCTCGCCCCCCGACAGCGGGGCGTCTTGACCGGACGGGGGCGGCTGCTGGATGAGTGGGTCCGGAGCCGCGCCCGCCCGGCCCACCGGACGGGCGCGGTCCCGGACCCCACTCACCCAGGAGCCGCGCTCCGCCCACCCCCTTGAGGTGACCCGTGCCCCCTCTTCCGGTTTCCCGCATCGGCCGCACCCTCGCCGGACTGACCGCCGCAGCCGCCTGTACCGCGGGCCTGCTGGCGGCCTCGGAGCCGGCTTCCGCCACACCGGAACCCCCCGGCACGTCCGGCGCCCGGCAGACCGCAGGGCCCTATCCGAACCTGGCCCCGACCCCGCCGATGGGCTGGAACAACTGGTCGTACTACATGTGCGACATCAACGAGAAGACCGTCATCGACAACGCCAGAGCGCTGGTCCGCAGCGGCCTGGCGAAGAAGGGCTACGACACCGTCACCGTCGACGACTGCTGGATGGCCAAGCAGCGTGGCCCGCAGGGCGAACTGGTGGCCGACCCGGTGAAGTTCCCGCACGGCATGGCGTACATCGGCCGCCAACTGCACTCACTGGGCCTGCGGTTCGGCATCTACGAGGACGCGGGGACGGCCACCTGCGAGAAGTACCCGGGCAGCCTGGGCCACTACCGGCAGGACGCCCAGATGTTCGCCGGCTGGAAGGTCGACTACCTCAAGTTCGACGGCTGCAACCTGCCCACCCAGCAGGGGCTCACCAAGGAGCAGACCTACCGCGACGCCTACGGCCGGATGAGCCGGGAGCTGCGCGGCACCGGCCGCTCCATCACCTTCTCGGTGTCCGCTCCGGCCTACTTCCAGTACGACGACGAGCGGACCTGGCACCAGGTCATCGGCTGGTCGGCCGAGGTCGGCAACCTCTGGCGGGAGGGCCGGGACATCGCGCTGGAGAAGCACGCACCGGCCGCCAAGTGGTCCTCCATCCTCTACAACTTCGACTACAACGCCCGTCTGGCCCGCCTCCAGAAGCCCGGCCGCTGGAACGACCCCGACTACCTGCTGGCCGGCGACTCGGGTCTGACGGGAGCGGAGATCCACAGCCAGATGGCGCTCTGGGCGATGATGGCCGCCCCGCTGATCTCCAGCACCGACCTGACCCGGCTCTCGCCCACGGCGCTCGACGTGCTCGGCAACCGGGAGATCATCGCCGTCGACCAGGACCCGCTGGGCGTCCAGGGCACGCTGGTGCACCGCGACGCGGGATCGGCGGTGCTGTCGAAGGCGCTGAAGAACGGCGACCGCGCGGTGGCGCTCTTCAACTCCGGCGACAGCCCGCAAACGGTGTCCACCACCGCGGCCGCCGCCGGACTCCCGGCCGCCGGCTCCTACCGCCTGCGCGACCTGACCACCGGACGCACCACCCGCAGCCGCGGCGCCATCACCGCGAAGGACCTCCCGCCGCACGCCACGGTGCTGTACCGGATCAGTGCACGCTAGGGCGTGCCTTCACAGCGGGATTGCCGCGTGACCATCGACGTGCCGGCCCGCTACGAGGCCGCCGGTGGATCCCTGCGGGTGTCGTAGGCGGCGCGGGCATCGTCGATCCGGACGAGGTGCGCGACGCTCCATTCGAGCAGGGGCGCGGTGGCCTCGCGCAGGGTGATGCCCATCTCGGTGAGCTCATAGCTGACATGCGGCGGCATCACGTCACGAACGGTGCGTGTCAGGATTCCGTCACGCTCCAGGCTGCGCAGCGTCACGGTGAGCATGCGCTGGCTGATTCCGTCGATGGCCTTTTTGAGCTCGGTGAAACGGCGTGGTCCGTCCCTGAGATGGCGCACGACCAGCAGCGACCACTTGTCTCCGACGATGTCGAGCACCACCCGGGTCCGGCACGCGTCGCTGGGCCGCGCCGCCGGCCGTGGATCGCCTTGTGCCGCGTCCATGGTTACCTCCAGAGAACCGGGGCACCGAAAAGTGCCTTATTGCCTGTGGCGCGTCGTGTGCACCAGCATGCTCTTGGTACTCAAACAGTACCGAGGCACGAACGGTAACCATCAGCCGCGAACCGGCGGCATGCGCGTGGCCGTGCCCTTCTGCTGCTGCGAAGGAAGATTGATTCACTCATGTCCACATTCCTGCTGATACACGGCGCTTGGCACAACGGACGGTGCTGGGACCGGGTGGTGCCGCTGCTGGAGGCTGCCGGGCACCGGGTGTTCGCGCCGTCCCTGACCGGCCATGGCGACAAGGCACACCTGCTCGGTCCGGAGGTGGGGCTCGATACGCACGTCGACGACTTGGTCGGGCTGGTCGCCGAGGAGAACCTCAGCGACGTCGTACTCGTTGGCCACAGCTACGCGGGGCTGGTGATCTCCGCCGCGGCCAACCGGATTCCGGAACGCATCGCGCACCTGGTCTACCTCGACGCGATGGTTCCGGAGGACGGTGAGTCCGCAGTCGACGTCCAACCCGCGACACGGCAACTGATCGAACTCGCCGAGAAGTCCGAGAGCGGCTGGCGCGTGCCGCCGATGCCCGAACAGCCTGCGCCCTTCGGTCTGTTCGGCGTCACAGACCCGGCGGACGTTGCCTGGCTGCGCGGGATGCTCTCGGACCAGCCGGTGCGCTGTCTGCAGCAGCCGGTGCGACTGGACAACCCGGCCGTGCACGCGATCCCGCGCACGCACATCCACAATGTCGGCGCCATGCCGGCGGGCGTCACCCGCCGCCCTGTCCCTCCCCTGCAACCCAACGGCACTGCCGCGCAGGTCCGGGAGCTACCGACCGGCCACGACTGCATGATCACCATGCCGGGCGAACTCAGCGAACTGCTTCTCAAGCTCCCCTAGCCAGGGATCATCGCCCAGGTGTCACGCCCGCGTCAGGAGCGATACGGCCGCGTCGAGCACAGCGCGGTCGTCCGGCCGCCTCCGGCCCGCAATGACCCGGGCAGCAGCGCCCGGACGAACCACCGCTCCACGTCCGGCAGTTCATGGCGCCGGATCACCCCACCACGATCCACCGTGCAAGATCGCTTGAAGACGCGGTCCAGCGCCCGTCGGCGGCAGCGTGCAGCGCGCGGATCAGGCGGTGGTTCTCCGGGGCGGGGCCGTTGGGGACGGGGAACCGCCGGCGGCTGTAGCCGTAGGCCAGACCGTTGCGCGGATCGGCGAACGCCTGCTGGCCGCCCGCGCCGCTGTGCCCGAACGCGCCCTGTCCCAGCACCGGATACACCTCGGACGTGGCGTGGAAGCCGACCCCGAACGCCTTCTGCTCGCGGGTGACCAGGTCGTGACCGATGGAGTGGATCTGTGCGAACGCGGCGGCGGTGTCCGGCTTCAGCAGCGCCGCCGTGCCGTCCGGTGAGCCGATCGCGGCCGCGTACATCCGGGCCAGGCCGCGAGCCGACGCCACGCCGCCCAGCGAGGCCGGCCCCTGGGCCCGTACCGTCCGGTGGTTGGGCAGCGTCCACAGTTCCGGGTTCTGCGGGTGATTCCGGTTGAACGCGATGCCGGACAGGCTGTTCGCACCGCTCTCGGGCGCTGCCGGTCCGCCCGCCCGCCCGGGGGTCGCCACCGCCGGTTGTGCGCTCAGGAAACGGGATTCCTGGTCCTCCGGCAGCCCGAGGTGGACGTCCACCGCGCGGGCGTCCCGCACGCGGGCGGCGAAGTGTTCCTGGATGGTCCGTCCGGTGGCGCGGCGTACCACCTCGCCGCTCAGCGCCGAGATGACCAGCGCGTGGTAGCCGAACGCGCTGCCCGGCCGCCAGTACGGACGCTGCCTGCCGAGGCGTTCGGCGACGATCCGGTCATCGGCGAGTTCATCGAGCGTGAACCCCGTGTCCGCACCGACCAGTCCGGCCCGGTGCGACAGCAACTCGCGAAGGGTGATGTCCTGCTTGCCTTCCACGGCGAATTCCGGCCAGTAGTGGCTGACTTTTCGATCCAGGTCCAGCACACCGTCCTGGACGAGCAGGGCGACGACGAGATGCGCGGCGCCCTTGCTCGCGGAGAACGCGCCGAGCAGTGAATCGCCGGTGATCTCCGGGCCGGTCCACAGATCCACGACCCGCTCGCCGTGCCGATACGCCACCACCTGTGCGGCGAAGTCGCTGTCTTCAGCGGCCGCGACCGCGGCGAACTCGTCCCGTACCGGCTCGAACCCGTCGGCCACGGTGCCCCGTACCGCATGGCTCTCCGCCATCGCTTCCTCCCAAGGCCGTTATGGCGTCCGGAAGTTCCGGACACCACAGCACCCTAATTCAATTAATGACCGCTGGTTACAAATAACGGAGGCCAGCTGTCCTCACCTCGCGGCGGAGACCCCGCCGCCGATGGCCGCCGACGGCGGTTCCGTATAGTCGTGGCCATGGCTGATGCCGCGAACACCCGACAGCGCCCGGGGCGCCCCGCGCGGATCAGCCGCGAGCGGATCGTCGACGCCGCCCTCTCGGCCGGGAACCTCGACGCGCTGACCATGCGGGAACTCGCGGCCCGCCTGGGGGTCACCCACGGGGCCCTCTACCGTTGGGTCAGAAACCGCGACCAGCTGTTCGACCTGGTCAACGAGGTCATGGTCGAGCGCATCCTTCCCCCCGAAGGACCGCACGGCGGTCACTGGCGGCCCTGGCTCGCCCGCGTCGCCTGGGCCATGCACGACCAGTTCCTCGCCGTGCCCGGCTACGCCACCCGCACCTCACGGCCGCACCGCCACTCCCCCTCCTTCGGGCGGCTGCGGCAGGAGGTCGTCACCGCGTTCACGGACGCCGGAGTGGAGCCCGAGCCGGCCGAGCAGAGCTGGTACATCTTCATCACCTCCGTCGTCGGCTGGCTCGCCGTCCAGGAGAACCCTCTCGACCTCGGCCACGGCGCCCCGCGCTTCGAGCTGTTCCTCGGCACCCTCCTCCGGGGCCTGCCGGCGCGGGAACCGGGCGCCGAACGACGGTGAGCACAGGCCCAATCCCGTCGTCCGCCCGGCCTGCGGAGCCGCCTCACCGCCGCCGGTTCGCGGGTCACCTGCGGTCCGCGCGGTCCCTGCGGAGCGCGGCGGCCCGGCGGTAGAGGGCGGCGGCCTCGGCGGTGCGGCCCAGCCGCTCCAGGCACTGGGCCTCGTCGGCGCGGCTGGCGAGGGTGTCGGGATGGGCCGCGCCCAGCGCCCGTTCCCTGGCGTCCGCGACCTCGCGGTACAGGCTCTGCGCCTCGGCCCAGCGGTCCAGCCAGCCCAGCGCCACCGCCCGCTCGCGCAGGCTGACCAGGGTGTCGGGGTGGCCGGGGCCGAGCGTGGCGGCGCGCCGCGCGGCCACCGCCCCGGCCTCGGCGAGCGCCTCCTCCCAGCGGCCCAGGCGGCCGAGGCCGACACCGAGCCCGTGCCGGACCCGGAGCGTCACGGCCGCGTCGGGGCCGTGCGTCCGGGTGTGGGCCGCGACCAGCTCGCGGTGGACGTCGAGCGCCTCGGCCGCGCGGCCGAGCCTGCCCAGGGTGACGCCGACCTCGTAGCGGGCGGCGAGCGTGTCGGGATGGTCGGCGCCGCAGGCCGCCGCTCGCGCGTCGGCGATCCTGCGGTACTCCCCCAGCGCCTCGGTCCAGCGGCCCAACCGACCGGCCAGAGCGGCGACTTCACCGCGGGTGCACCACGTGTCGGGATGCCGGTCGCCGAGCACCGCGGCCCGCGCGCCTGCCACCTCGCGGGCCGTGCGGTACGCGTCCTCCAGGCGGCCGAGAAGGCCCAGGCCGACCGCGAGGTCGTGACGGCAGCTGAGGGTGCCGGGGTGGTCGTCGCCCCGCGCCCGGCGGAGTCCTGCCAGCACCGCCGCGAGGATCTGGTGGGCCTCGAAGTGCCGGCCGAGACGGGTCAGCGCCTCGGCCGTAC
>NZ_JAJCXB010000042.1 GCF_020564935.1 Streptomyces pinistramenti | reverse complement strand
TAGTGTTTCGGTGGTCATTGCGTTAGGGAAACGCCCGGTTACATTTCGAACCCGGAAGCTAAGCCTTTCAGCGCCGATGGTACTGCAGAGGGGACTCTGTGGGAGAGTAGGACGCCGCCGAACAATTATTCAGCTCCGGTTCCTGAACCTTTTGGTTCAGGAACCGGAGCTTTTTTGTTCCCTCATTGAGGGCGTGTGTGTAACGCCTTGTTCACCTTGCGTCGCCAGGATCCGCGGCATGGGGACACTTGGAACGCTCAAGTCGGCCGGCGTCCGTGCCGGTGACGAGGTCGTGGTGCCGGCCTACGGGAACGCCGAAGTGGCCGAAGCGGTCGTGCGGATGGGGGCGCTGCCCGTGTTCGCCGATGTCGACGCGGGCAGTTACTGCCTCGACCCGGCCGCCGTGTCCGATGTCCTGACGGGCCGTACCGCGGCGATCGTGGCCGTACACCGCTTCGGGCGGCGGGCGGACGACGGATGGATCCGTGAAGTGGGCCAGCGGCACGGACTGTTGGTCATGGTGGAGGACGAACCCGGCGGGGCGGGCGACGGGTTGGAGCAGCGGCGGCTGCATGCGGCGTATCTGGACGCCAGGCTCAACGGGGTCCGTACGCCGGCGGCGGCCGCGGGGCACACGTACGAGCAGTATGTGGTGCGGGTACCGGGGAACGGCCGGCCGGACCGGGATGCGTTCGCACGGGCGTTGCGGGCCAAGGGGGTGGCCTGCCGCGTTCCTGTGCAGGTTCCGGTGTACCGGATACCTGGGCTGCGCCGGGAGGTGTTTCTGCCGGAGACCGAGCGGGCCGTCGACGAGACGCTGGCGTTGCCGGTGCACGCGGGAATGTCGCGGCGGGAGTTGCAGCGGATGGTGGGTGCGTGCAATGCGTTGGGCGGATTGTTGCAGCCGGCCTTTTAGGCACGGAGGCGGGCCGTCGGGCGCGATTCGGAGGTGCCGGGGGATTCATGTAAGATCTATTCCGCTGGCGCGCCCCAATAGCTCAGTCGGCAGAGCGTCTCCATGGTAAGGAGAAGGTCTACGGTTCGATTCCGTATTGGGGCTCAAGAGAGAAAGGCCCCCGCTGTTATGGCGGGGGCCTTTTCGTATGTCCGGGCCGGGTCAGGCCGTTGGTGCCGGGATATAGGCGAGGCCGTGGGCGCCTGAGACGTCCTGACGGTCGACTTCCAGTGTGGCGAGGACGGTGCGGCTGGGCAGATCGACGACCGTGACGGTGCTGGAGAGGTTGCCGGATACGTAGGCGGTGCTGCCGTCGGGGGAGGACGTGATGGTCAGGGGGAAGACGCCGACGGGGATGTCCGCGGCGGGCTCCAGGGTGTCGGGGGCGAAGACGGTGAGGACGCCGGGGAGTTGGCGGCCGAGCGGGCCGTCCGTGGTGGCGCCGGTGCGGATCTCGCCGGCCAGGACGGCGCCGGTGGCGGTGACGTGCACCGGCATGACCGGTCCCCGGGCCGGCAGGGTGCGGACGACGGTGGCGGTGCGGGTGTCGATGACGCGGATGCCCGGCTGGGCGTCCGCGTTGTCGACCTTGGGGGCGGCGGCGTAGACGTAGCGGCCGTCGCGGGAGACGGCCAGTCCTTCGCTGCCGGGGATCTCGATGCGGCCTGTGAACTCGCCGCGTTCCAGGTCGATGGTGGAGAGGAAGGGGGCTTCCTTGTTGGTGGTGTAGCCGCGGGTGCCGTCGGGGGTGAGGGCGAACCAGTGGGGGCCGGGGGCCATGGCCGGGATGCGGCCGACGCGGGTGCGGGTGGGGGTGTCGATGACGACGATGCCTCCCGGTTCGTTCTCGGTGGCCTCGACGGTGACGTAGAGACGGGCGCGGGCGCGGTCCAGGGCGAGGCCGTGCGGGGCGTGGTCGGGCGAGAGGTCGAGGGTGTCGACGACGGTGCGGGTGTCGGCGTCGATGACGGTGAGTTCGTGGGCGCGGCCCTGGTGGGCTCCGTAGAAGCCGGAGCGGTAGGTGCTGGCGCAGTACAGCAGGCGGTGGTCCGGGTCGAAGCACAGTTCGTGGGGCTGGGCCGGCATCGGCAGGACGTCGAGCCGCTCGTGGGTGGCGGCGTCGAAGAAGGTGACGGTGGGGCCGGTCTGGCTGACGACGGCCAGCTGGTCGCCCGTTGTGCGTCGTGCGGTGGAAGTCATGTGCCTCAGCCTGGGCGGCTGGGGGGAGTGTCGCCAGTGCAGCGGAGGCAGGGCGGGAGTGCGTCGGGCGCAGGTTTCCTGGCTGGTGGGGAGCGGTCGTGTCGGATGGTGACGCAGACCACAGGGGCGGGGTGCGGGCGCCGGCGTCCTACTGGGGGACGCGCATGGCGAGGATGGCCATGTCGTCGGATGCGGGTTCCGCGGCGAAGCGTTCGACGGCGCGCAGTACCCGGGTGGCGACCGCGCCCGCGGTCAGGCCCGTACACGTCGTCAGGACGTCGGAGAGGCCGTCGTCGCCCAGCATGCGGGTGCCTTCGCGGCGTTCGGTGACGCCGTCGGTGACGCACAGGAGGACGTCGCCGGGGTCGAGGGTGATGGTCTGTTCGTAGAGTTCGAGGTCGTCCATGACGCCGAGGAGGGGCTGGGGTTCGGCGGCCGGTTCGACCGTGCCGTCCTGGCGCAGGCGGAGCGGCAGGGGGTGGCCCGCGCAGACGACTTTGAGGAGGGCGCTGCCGTCCTCCTGGGGCCACAGTTCGCCGTAGAGGAGGGTGAGGAAGCGGCTGCGGGCGCCCTCGTCGAGGATCGCGGCGTTGAGACGTTCGAGGACGGCGGGGCCGCCGAAGCCCTCGCGGGCGAGGAGGCGCAGGGCGTGCCGGGCCAGGCCGGTGACGGCCGCGGCTTCCGGGCCGGTGCCGCAGACGTCGCCGATGGCGAAGCCGTAGGCGCCGTCGCGGATCGGGAAGAGGTCGTAGAAGTCGCCGCCGACTTCGTTGCCCTCGCCGGCCGCGCGGTAGATGACCTCGACCTCGACGCCGGGGACTTCGGGCAGTTCCGGGGGGAGCAGGCTGCGCTGGAGGGACTGGCTGATCGCCGTGCGCTCGGAGTAGAGGCGGGCGTTGTCCAGGGCGAGGGCGGCACGCCGGGAGAGGTCTTCGGCGAGTTCGAGGATTTCCTGGCGGAAGTGTTCCTCGGTGGGCTTGCCGAGGGTGAGCATGCCGATGACGCGGTTGCGGGCGACCAGGGGCAGGACGACGGTCTCGCCGCCGACGGCCGATGCGGTGGCGAGGGTGGCGCCGGGGCCGGTCGAGGGGCGGGCGGAGTTGCCGAGTCCCAGGCTGCGCAGGGTGGTGCGCAGGGCGGCGTCGTGTGCGGCGTCGGTGGGGGCGGTCCACACGCGGGCGCCCGGGGTGGGGACCGGCTCGGGCGGATCGACCTTTTTCAGCAGGGTCTTGAGGCCGTCGATGCGGTCCTCGTCCTCGTGCAGAACGTAGGAGAGCTCCGGTTCGGACGCCTGGTCGGCGACGGTGTAGACGGCGCACCAGGTGGCGAGGGTGGGGACCGTCATCTGGGCCATCAGGGCCAGGGTCTGGTCGCGGTCGAGGGTGCCGGCCAGGAGGTCGGACGCCTCGACGAGGAAGGAGAGGGAGCCGCGGCGCAGCCGTTCCAGCTCGGTCAGGCGGGCGCGTTCGACGGCGAGTGCGATGCGGTCGGCGGCGAACTGGAGGCGCAGGGCCTCTTCGTTGGTGTAGCGGCCGGCGCCTTCCGCGGCGACGCCGAGCGATCCGGTGAGCCGGCCCTCGACCTTGAGCGGGACGGTGACGACCGAGCGCATGCCGGTGCCGGAGAGGAGGGGGACGGCGCCGGGGACCGCGGCGAGGTCTTCGTGGACGGACGGCATCCGGGCGGAGCCGTAGCGTCCGGATCCGGTCTCCACGGGGACGCGGGCGAACCGCTGGCGGGCGGAGGGCAGGCCGGTGGAGGCGCGGACCTCCAGTTCGGTCTCGTCGTCGGTGGCGAGCAGGAGGTAGGCGGCGTCGCCGTCGAGCATGTCGCGGGCGCGTTCGACGGTGCGCTGGAGGAGGCCGTCCAGGTCGTCGGGGGCCGGCGAGCCGATGAAGACCTCGAACGGGTCGGACGGGCGGCCTTCGGGATGGGAGGCGGCGTCCGGTGCCGGGGTGCGCTGGGGGCTCTGGAGGATGGCGCGTTCGTGGTCGCGGACCAGGAGGCAGACGGTGGACGCCTCCCCGTCGGCGTCGCGGACGCGGAGGTGGGAGGCGTAGACGGGAAGTACGCGGCCGTCGGCGCCTCTTATGCCGTAGGACCCTTCCCAGCGGGAGAGCCGGAGGGCTTCGGCGATGCCGGTGCCGGTGCCCGGGGTGTGCGGCCAGGCGGCGAATTCGGTGAGGGGCTTGCCGATGACCTGCTCGGCCTCGAACTGGAAGAGGCCCTGGGCGTCGTCGTTCCAGAAGCTGATGCAGCCGCCGCGGTCGACCTGGATGACGGCGACGCGTACCCGGGTGTCGGCGACGGGGAGCGCGTCGATGGGGAGTGCGGGTCCTGCGGAGCGGGTGCCGGCCGGGCGGTCGGGCAGGTCGAGCTGGAACCATACGTGCTTCTGGGCCGCGGTGTACTCGACGCCCCAGCGGGTGGCGAGGGCGCCGCACAGGAGCAGGCCGCGGCCGCCCTCGCGGTCGGGGTGGACGAGGGTCTGGCCGGCGTTCTGGAGCGGAATCTCCCGCTCCGGGTAGCGGTCGGCGACGGAGATGCGGACCCCGCCGTCCTGGCGCAGGCACAGCACGTCCGCCGCGGTGCCCGCGTGCACCACGGCGTTGGTGACCAGTTCGCTGGTGAGGACGACCGCGTCGTCGACGATGTCGCCGTAGCCCCAGCCCTGGAGGGTGTCGCGGACGAAGGCGCGGGCGGTGGCGACGGAGCGCCCCACCGGTTCGAACGTGGCAGCGGCCCGCGCGGTGATCACAGCACTCCCCATTGGTTTTTCGTCGCTCCCCAGGGTCCTGTGCCCGTTTCTCGTGGCATCGATGCGAATGCCAGGCTAGTCGGTCGGTCCGAGCGGTGGGAACGAAGGAGTGCCGTCCGGCATCAGGCGGACCGGGGTGGCGAGGTGGGCGCCGCCGGGGAATGCGCAGGGTCGCCGGGGCGTGGCCGGCCGTTGCTACGTCCCGTGGGGGGACGCTGCCGAACTGTGTTGACTCCGCCCCTTATCGGGGACGCGCGGCGCCGTGAAGAGTGACGGTGTGCGAGCCGTGCCCGGCCGCGACGAATGCCCCGCGGTGTGGTTACGTTTCGACTCTTTGCCGCACCGGTGGGCCAGAGTGAAACACTGGGCAGGCATCAGGAGAAAACCCGGGTAGAACGGTCGACCCTGCGGGAGGGACACGGTGGAGTCTGGCGCAGCCGCGCGGGGCACAAGCACGCGCGCAAAAGGCGGACGATCCCGGAACAACGGGACGACCGAGGTGGATACAGCTGCCCTGAACCGATTGCTGGTCGCTCTCGTCGCCATGAGGGACGGCAACTTCCGCAAGCGGTTGACGGTCTCCGGCGAAGGCGTCATGTCGGAAATCGCGGCGGTTTTCAATGAGGTGGCGGACCGAAATCTGCACCTGACGGGCGAGCTGGCGCGGGTGCGCAGGGTCGTCGGGCGTGAGGGAAAGCTCACGGAGCGGCTGGAGGTCGCGGCCTGCGAGGGGTCCTGGGCGGCGGCGATCGATGCCTCGAACGCCCTGGTGGACGACCTGGTGCGGCCGGTCTCCGAGGTGGGGCGGGTGCTGTCGGCGGTCTCCGAGGGCGACCTGGAGCAGCGGATGGATCTGCGTTCGCGCAGTTCGGACAGTTCGTCCGAGCATCCGCTGCGGGGCGAGTTCCTGAAGGTCGGGCGCACGGTCAACGGCCTGGTCGATCAACTCTCGGCGTTCACCGACGAGGTCACGCGGGTGGCCAGTGAGGTCGGTACGGAGGGCAAGCTCGGCGGTCAGGCGCGGGTGCGCGGAATGTCGGGTTCGTGGAAGGACCTCACGGAATCCGTCAACACCATGGCCTCGCGGCTGACGGCGCAGGTGCGTGACATTGCTCTCGTCACCACTGCGGTGGCGAAGGGTGACCTGTCCCGGAAGGTCACGGTGCACGTCGCCGGCGAGATGCTGGAGCTGAAGAACACCGTCAACACGATGGTGGACCAGCTCTCGTCGTTCGCCTCCGAGGTGACGCGCGTCGCCCGTGAGGTCGGTACGGAAGGCGAGCTGGGCGGTCAGGCGCAGGTGCCCGGTGTCGCCGGGGTGTGGAAGGACCTGACGGATTCGGTCAACCTCATGGCCGGAAACCTCACCGCGCAGGTCCGCGGCATCGCGCAGGTCACGACTGCGGTCGCGAACGGCGATCTGTCGCAGAAGGTCACGGTCAGCGCGCGCGGCGAGGTCGCGCAGCTCGCCGACACCATCAACACCATGACCGAGACGCTGCGCACCTTCGCGGACGAAGTGACGCGGGTGGCGAACGAGGTCGGCGCCGAGGGACAGCTCGGCGGGCAGGCGCAGGTACCCGGCGCGGCCGGCACCTGGAAGGACCTGACGGATTCCGTCAACACGGCCTTCCGCAACCTCACGGCGCAGGTGCGGGACATCGCGCAGGTGACGACGGCGGTCGCCAACGGTGACCTCTCGCAGACCGTCACGGTCGATGTCGCCGGGGAAATGCTGGAGTTGAAGAACACCGTCAATACGATGGTGGGCCAGCTGTCCTCGTTCGGCGCCGAGGTGACGCGCGTCGCGCGGGAGATCGGCGTCGAGGGCGAGCTGGGCGGCCAGGCGGCGGTGCCGGGCGCGGCGGGTACGTGGAAGGACCTCACGGACTCGGTGAACACCGCGTTCCGCAACCTCACCGGGCAGGTGCGCAACATCGCGCAGGTGACCACGGCGGTCGCCAACGGTGACCTGTCGCAGAAGGTCACCGTCGACGTCTCCGGCGAGATGCTCCAGCTCAAGAACACCGTGAACACGATGGTGGATCAGCTGTCCTCGTTCGCCGACCAGGTCACGCGGATGGCCAGGGACGTGGGCACGGAGGGCCGCCTCGGCGGCCAGGCCCGGGTGGACGGCGTCAGCGGCACCTGGAAGGAACTGACCGACTCCGTCAACTTCATGGCGGGGAACCTGACTTCGCAGGTGCGGCAGATCGCGCAGGTGACCACGGCGGTCGCGCGCGGCGACCTCTCCCAGAAGATCGACGTGGATGCGCGCGGCGAGATCCTGGAGCTGAAGAACACCATCAACACGATGGTCGACCAGCTCTCCGCGTTCGCCGAGCAGGTCACCCGGGTCGCCCGGGAGGTCGGTACGGACGGCAGGCTGGGCGGCCAGGCGCAGGTGCCCGGCGTCGCCGGCGTCTGGCGCGATCTGACCGATTCCGTGAACGGCATGGCGGGCAACCTGACGGCCCAGGTCCGCAACATCGCGCAGGTCGCCACGGCGGTCGCGCGCGGTGACCTGTCGCAGAAGATCGACGTGGACGCCCGGGGCGAGATCCTGGAGCTGAAGAACACCCTGAACACGATGGTGGATCAGCTGTCCTCCTTCGCGGAGCAGGTCACGCGGGTCGCCCGTGAGGTGGGCACCGAGGGCATCCTGGGCGGCCAGGCCGAGGTGCAGGGCGTCAGCGGGACGTGGAAAGACCTCACCCAGTCCGTCAACTTCATGGCGAACAACCTGACGTCGCAGGTGCGCAACATCGCCGAGGTGACGACGGCGGTGGCCCGCGGCGATCTGTCGAAGAAGATCACTGTCGATGCCAAGGGCGAGATCCTCGAACTGGTCACGACCGTCAACACGATGGTCGACCAGCTGTCGTCGTTCGCCGAGCAGGTGACCCGGGTGGCCCGCGAGGTGGGTACCGAGGGCCAGTTGGGCGGTCAGGCGCGGGTGCCGGGTGCCACCGGTATCTGGCTGGACCTCAGCGACAACGTGAACCTGATGGCCAACAACCTGACCATCCAGGTGCGCAACATCTCGCAGGTCTCGGCGGCGGTCGCCAACGGTGACCTGACGAAGAAGGTCACGGTCGAGGCGCGCGGCGAGGTCGCGCAGCTCGCCGACACCGTCAACACCATGGTCACGACGCTGTCGTCGTTCGCCGACGAGGTGACCCGGGTGGCCCGTGAGGTGGGCACCGACGGCATCCTGGGCGGCCAGGCCCGCGTCCCCGGCGTCGCCGGTACGTGGAAGGACCTCACCGAGTCCGTGAACTCGATGGCCAACAACCTCACGGGCCAGGTCCGCAACATCGCGATGGTCACCACCGCGGTGGCCAAGGGCGATCTGACCAAGAAGATCGACGTCGATGCGCGGGGCGAGATCCTCGCGCTGAAGACCACCATCAACACCATGGTCGACCAGCTGTCGTCCTTCGCCGAGCAGGTCACCAGGGTGGCGCGCGAGGTGGGCACGGAAGGCCAGTTGGGCGGTCAGGCGCAGGTGCGCGGCGTGGCCGGCACCTGGAAGGACCTGACCGAGTCGGTGAACGAGATGGCGGGCAATCTCACCCGCCAGGTGCGGGCCATCGCCGCGGTCGCCGCGGCCGTGACCCTCGGCGACCACAACGTCCGTATCGACGTGGACGCGGCCGGCGAGATCCTGGAGCTCCAGGACAACGTCAACACCATGATCTCCACACTCCGCGAGACCACCCTCGCCAACGAGGAACAGGACTGGCTGAAGGGCAACTTGGCCCGGATCTCCGGCCTGATGCAGGGCAGGCGCGACCTCAAGGACGTCGCCACCCTCATCATGAGCGAGCTGTCGCCCGCGGTCTCCGCGCAGCACGGCGCGTTCTTCCTCGCCGCGCAGCCCGACAGCCAGGAGATCGGTGCGGACGGCGGCGAGGCCGGCGCGTACGAGCTGCGGCTGATGGGCTCCTACGGCTACGCGATGGGCGGGATGCCGACGACGTTCCGGCCCGGCGAGACGCTGATCGGGACGGCGGCAGAGGAGGGCCGCACGATCCTGGTGGAGAACGTGCCGTCCGGCTACCTGAAGATCGCCTCCGGGCTCGGTGAGGCGCCGCCGGCCAACGTCATCGTGCTGCCGGTGCTCTTCGAGGACAAGGTGCTCGGCGTGATCGAGCTGGCGTCCTTCCAGCCGTTCACCCAGATCCAGAAGGACTTCCTCAGCCAGATCGCCGAGATGATCGCGACGAGCGTCAACACCATCTCGGTCAACACCAAGACCGAGGTGCTGCTCAAGCAGTCGCAGGAGCTGACCGAGCAGCTAAAGGAGCGCTCCGGCGAGCTGGAGAGCCGGCAGAAGGCGCTGGAGCTGTCCAACTCCGAACTGGAGGAGAAGGCCGAGCAGCTGCGGGCGCAGAACCGTGACATCGAAGTGAAGAACACCGAGATCGAGGAGGCGCGGCAGGTCCTGGAGGAGCGCGCCGAGCAGCTCGCGGTCTCGATGCGCTACAAGTCGGAGTTCCTGGCGAACATGTCGCACGAGCTGCGCACGCCGCTCAACTCCCTGCTGATCCTGGCCAAGTTGCTGGCCGACAATGCCGAGGGGAACCTCTCGCCGAAGCAGGTGGAGTTCGCCGAGACCATCCACGGCGCGGGCTCGGACCTGCTCCAGCTGATCAACGACATCCTCGACCTGTCGAAGGTCGAGGCGGGCAAGATGGATGTCAGCCCGACGCGGATCGCGCTGGTCCAGCTCGTCGACTACGTCGAGGCGACGTTCCGGCCGCTGACCGCCGAGAAGGGCCTGGAATTCGCTGTACGGGTCTCCCCGGACCTGCCGTCCACCCTGCACACCGACGAACAGCGGCTGCTGCAGGTGCTGCGCAACCTCCTGTCGAATGCGGTGAAGTTCACCGACAGTGGCAATGTGGAGCTGGTCATCCGGCCGGCCGGCGCGGACGTCCCGGTGCCGATCCGGGAACAGCTCCTGGAACACGGGTCGTTGCGCGATCCGGAGGCCGACATGATCGCCTTCTCGGTGACCGACACCGGTATCGGCATCGCGTCCACCAAGATGCGGGTCATCTTCGAGGCGTTCAAGCAGGCGGACGGCACGACCAGCCGCAAGTACGGCGGCACCGGCCTGGGGCTGTCCATCAGCCGGGAGATCGCCCGGCTGCTGGGCGGCGAGATCCACGCGGCCAGCGAGCCGGGCCGCGGCTCGACGTTCACGCTGTACCTGCCGCAGAATCCGGGCGGGCTGCCGCCGCAGGGCTACCCGGCGCTGGTGGCCGGCGGCTTCGCGATGGACGCCGAGGCGCGCGAGACCGAGGTCGGCAGGCAGGCCGCCGAGGATGCCGCGCGGGAGGCCGAGGAGCAGGCGTCGGCCACGGCGCTCAACCGCCGTCGCCGGCGCGGGATTTCGGGCTCGGCCCGGCGTGCCGCACTGCCCGCCGCGGCGCCGTCCACCCCGCAGCGGCAGGCCGCTCCTGAGCCGCCGTCGCAGCCGGCCACTCCCCGGCCCGCCGCGGAGCCCTGGCTCGGCAACGGCCAGGACCTGGTGGAGGACCCGGCCTTCGCGGGCGGCTTCCACGGCGAGAAGGTGCTGATCGTCGACGACGACATCCGCAACGTCTTCGCGCTCACCAGCGTCCTGGAGCAGCACGGACTGTCGGTGCTGTACGCGGAGAACGGCCGCGAGGGCATCGAGGTGCTGGAGCAGCACGACGACGTGGTGCTGGTGCTGATGGACATCATGATGCCGGAGATGGACGGCTACGCGACCACCGCGGCGATCCGGCGGATGCCGCAGTTCGCCGGGCTGCCGATCATCGCGCTCACCGCGAAGGCGATGAAGGGCGACCGGGAGAAGAGCATCGACTCCGGCGCATCGGACTACGTCACCAAGCCGGTGGACACCGATCATCTGTTGTCGGTCATGGAGCAATGGATGCGCGCGGAGTGACGGAGCGTCCAGTATGGAGTCGAAAGAGGATCACCGCGTGCTGACGCAGTGTGGCCGTGGACGTGAGGAAACGCGGATGTCCGGGAACCTTCCGGTCTCGTCCCGCGTTTCCGCTACGTACGCAGTGACATCGCGGTGACAGGGTGTGGCGACGAGCGGGGTGCAGCTACCATGACCGGCACAAGGACGGGCGGCATGACGGAGTCGTCCCCTGGGGCGGCGTCCGGTTCTTCCCCAAGTCCTTCGGACAGGGGAGGCCCCATGCCGGGGCGAGGAGGTCGGGCCATGGTGCAGAAGGCCAAGATCCTCCTGGTCGATGACCGGCCGGAGAATCTGCTGGCGCTGGAGGCGATCCTCTCTGCGCTCGATCAGACACTGGTACGGGCATCGTCCGGGGAGGAAGCGCTCAAGGCGTTGCTCACGGATGATTTCGCGGTGATCCTGCTCGACGTGCAGATGCCGGGGATGGACGGATTCGAGACCGCGGCGCACATCAAGCGCCGCGAGCGGACCCGTGACATCCCGATCATCTTCCTCACGGCGATCAACCACGGCCCGCACCACACCTTCCGCGGCTACGCGGCCGGCGCGGTCGACTACATCTCCAAGCCGTTCGACCCGTGGGTGCTGCGGGCGAAGGTCTCGGTCTTCGTCGAGCTGTACATGAAGAACTGCCAACTGCGGGAGCAGGCCGCGCTGCTGAGGCTCCAGCTGGAAGGCGGCAGGGCGGCCGCCGATGACGCCAAGGAGTCGGCGGGGCTGCTCGCCGAGTTGTCGGCGCGGCTGGCGGCCGTCGAGGAGCAGGCCGAGGCGCTGTCCAAGCAGTTGGACGAGTCGGCGGACGCCGCGGCGGTGGCCACCGCCGCGCATCTGGAGCGCAAACTGACCGGGCTGCGCAGGGCTCTGGACGCGCTGGAGCCGGGCGCCGGCGGCGTGGTCAGCTGACTGACGCCCTCTCATGCCGGGGGCACGCGGCGCGTCCTGACACGAGCGCACGACACGATCGGGTGAAGTGCTGTGCGCTCGTGTGATGCCAGGCGACGGCTGTAATCTCGTCACCATGGCCTCACGTACGACCGGCAAGGGAACCCAGAGCACGGCGGGCCCCTCGAAACAGCGCGCCGGATCGTCCGGGGGCGCAGCCAAGAAGGCCGCGGCGAAGAAGGCACCGGCCAGGAAGCCGCCGGCGAAGAAGCCCGTGGCTGCCAAGAAGGCACCGGCGCGCAAGGCGCCCGCGAAGAAGGCCCCGCCCAAGCCGGCGCCTTCTCCGACCGGTGGCGTCTACCGCCTCGCGCGAGCCTGCTGGCTGGGTCTCGCGCACGCCATAGGAGCGGTGTTCCGCGGCATGGGACGCGGCGCGAAGAACCTCGACCCGGCGCACCGCAAGGACGGTCTCGGGCTGCTGCTGCTCGGCCTGGCGCTGGTCGTCGCGGCCGGTACCTGGTCCAATCTCAGCGGCCCCGTCGGCGATCTCGTCGAACTCCTGGTCACCGGCGCCTTCGGCCGGCTCGACCTGGTCGTGCCGATACTGCTCGGCGGGATCGCCGTACGGCTGATCCGGCACCCCGAGCAGCCCGAGGCCAACGGCCGGATCGTCATCGGCCTGTCCGCGCTGGTCATCGGAGTCCTCGGGCAGGTCGCCATGGCCTGCGGATCGCCGGGCCGCGGCGACGGCATCGCGGCCCTCCAGGATGCGGGCGGCTATGTCGGCTGGGTGGCGTCCAAGCCCCTGATCTTCACCGTGGGGCAGACGCTGGCCGTGGCGCTGCTGGTGCTGTTGACGGTCTTCGGGCTGCTGGTGGTCACCGCGACCCCGGTCAACGCCATCCCGCAGCGGCTGCGGGCGCTCGGCGCCCGGCTCGGCGTGCTGGAGGAGGCGGATCCGGAGGACGCGGAGGAGTACGCCGAGGAGTGGCGCGAGCAGCCGGCGCGGCGGCCGCGCCGGGCCGCTGCGCCGGCGGCGGATCCGGACGCGATAGAGGAGGAGGCGCTGGCCAAGCGCCGCCGGCCGCGCAAGGAGTCCGGACAGCCCGCGGCGGACCGGACGATGGACGCGGTGGACGTGGCAGCGGCGGCCGCGGCGGCGCTGGACGGCGCCGTCCTGCACGGCGTCCAGCCCTCGCCGCTGGTCGCCGGGCTGAGCAGCAGCATCTCGGGGGAGCGGCGGGACCGCGGCGAGGACACCGGAGGGCAGAGCGGAGCGGTGCCGCAGGCCCGTGGCGCGCAGCCGGCGCCCGCGGAGGACACCCCGGCGGTGCCCGACTTCACCAAGGCCCCGCCGGAGCCGTCCGGCGATCTGCCGGCCCGCGCCGAACAGCTTCAGCTGGCCGGCGACATCACCTACTCGCTGCCGTCCCTGGATCTGCTCGCCCGCGGCGGCCCCGGCAAGACCCGCAGTGCCGCGAACGACGCGATAGTGGCCTCGCTGACGACGGTCTTCCAGGAGTTCAAGGTCGACGCTGCGGTCACCGGCTTCACCCGCGGCCCGACGGTCACCCGCTACGAGGTGGAGCTGGGCCCGGCCGTCAAGGTCGAGAAGATCACCGCGCTGGCCAAGAACATCGCCTACGCGGTGGCCAGCCCGGATGTCCGCATCATCAGCCCGATCCCCGGCAAGTCCGCCGTCGGCATCGAGATCCCGAACACCGACCGCGAGATGGTCAACCTCGGCGACGTGCTGCGGCTGGCCGACGCGGCGGGCGACGAGCACCCGATGCTGGTGGCGCTCGGCAAGGACGTCGAGGGCGGCTACGTCATGGCCAACCTGACGAAGATGCCGCACGTCCTGGTCGCCGGCGCCACCGGTTCCGGCAAGTCCTCCTGCATCAATTGCCTGATCACGTCCGTGATGGTCCGGGCCACCCCGGAGGACGTGCGGATGGTGCTGGTCGACCCCAAGCGCGTCGAGCTGACGGCCTACGAGGGCATCCCGCACCTGATCACGCCTATCATCACCAACCCCAAGCGGGCCGCCGAGGCGCTCCAGTGGGTGGTGCGCGAGATGGACCTGCGCTACGACGACCTGGCGGCGTACGGCTTCCGGCACATCGACGACTTCAACGAAGCGGTCCGCAACGGCAAGGTCAGCCCGCCCGAGGGCAGCGAGCGGGAACTGTCGCCCTACCCGTATCTGCTGGTGATCGTCGACGAGCTGGCGGACCTGATGATGGTGGCGCCGCGGGACGTCGAGGACGCGATCGTCCGGATCACGCAGCTCGCCCGCGCGGCCGGTATCCACCTGGTCCTGGCCACCCAGCGTCCGTCGGTCGACGTCGTCACGGGCCTGATCAAGGCGAACGTCCCGTCCCGGCTCGCGTTCGCCACCTCCTCGCTCGCGGACAGCCGGGTCATCCTCGACCAGCCGGGCGCCGAGAAGCTGATCGGCAAGGGCGACGGCCTCTTCCTGCCGATGGGCGCGAACAAGCCGGTCCGTATGCAGGGCGCCTTCGTGACCGAGGCCGAGGTCGCGGAGGTGGTCCAGCACTGCAAGGATCAGATGGCGCCGGTCTTCCGGGACGACGTCACGGTCGGCACGCAGCAGAAGAAGGAGATCGACGAGGACATCGGCGACGATCTCGACCTGCTGTGCCAGGCCGCGGAGCTGGTGGTCTCCACCCAGTTCGGGTCGACGTCGATGCTCCAGCGCAAGCTGCGGGTGGGCTTCGCCAAGGCCGGACGGCTGATGGACCTGATGGAATCGCGCAACATCGTCGGGCCGAGCGAGGGTTCCAAGGCCCGCGATGTCATGGTGAAGCCGGATGAATTGGACGGAGTGCTGGCCGTGATCCGGGGGGAGGCTTCCGGGTAGGGACAGGCTCTCGTTTCACCCGTGCGAGTCACTCGTACGGGAGGGAAGCAACCGTTTCTCCTGCCGATACGTCAAGTTGAGGGAGGTGAGGGAACGATGCTTCACCATGGGGCCCGAAGGCGTCGCCGGCGGGTCTATTGATGGTGTTAAACCCCGTCCGCCCGTTCGCCCGTCCCTTTCGGTCCACCCCTAGACTGAACGTCCAGCAGGTGGCTACACGCTCGAAAGGCGCCCCCGTGTCCATCGGCAACTCCCCATCAGACGACCGGCCTTCCGTCGGTCGAGCCATCCAGCAGGCCCGTATCGATGCGCGGCTGACCGTCGAAGAGGTCAGTTCGTCGACACGGGTGCGCATCCCCCTCGTGCACGCGATCGAGCAGGACGATTTCTCGCGTTGCGGCGGCGACGTCTACGCCCGGGGGCATATCCGTACGCTCGCCCGCGCCGTCAACCTCGATCCCGGGCCGCTGGTCGATCAGTTCGATGCCGAGCACGGCGGCAGGCCCGCGCCGACGCCGGCCGCGCCGCTCTTCGAGGCCGAGCGGATCCGTCCCGAGCGGCGCCGCCCCAACTGGACCGCCGCGATGGTCGCCGCGATCGTCGCGGTCATCGGCTTCGTCGGCTTCACGTTGTTCAGCGACGGGCAGAAGGGCGGCGGCATCCCGGTGGCCGGCGGTGACGCCAACGCCGAGAAGCCGGCGCCGAAGCCGGACCCCACCGCACCGGCCAAGCACACCACGGAGCCCGAGCCCTCCGACAGTGCCATCGCGGGGCTGCCCAAGGACAAGGTGACGATCAAGGTCACCGCCCGCGACGGCCAGAGCTGGATCTCGGCCAAGGACTCCAACGGCAAGCTCCTGGAGGACGGCCTCCTCAAGCAGGGCGATTCCAAGACCTTCACCGACAAGGAACGCATCGATCTGGTCCTCGGCAATGCCGGTGTCGTGCAGCTGTACGTCAACGGCAAGGAGGTCAAGCAGGTCGGCGACAAGGGCTCCGTCGAGCGGCTGAGCTACACGCCGGGAGACCCGCAGGCGGGCTGAGGCCGGGCGGCCGGCAGGTCCGCCGCCCGCCCGGGGCGCCCCGGTGACGGCGGTGGCGGACCTGCACGCCATGGGTGCGGCCGGGACGAAGTAGGCTGAGCCCCATGCCCGAACGCCGTACCGTCGCCCTTGTCACTCTTGGCTGCGCCCGTAACGAGGTGGACTCGGAGGAGCTCGCAGGCCGCCTGGCAGCGGACGGCTGGGACCTCGTCGAGGACGCCGCCGATGCCGATGTCGCCGTCGTCAACACCTGTGGATTCGTCGAGGCCGCCAAGAAGGACTCCGTCGATGCCCTGCTCGAAGCCAACGATCTGAAGGACCACGGCAAGACCCAGGCCGTGGTCGCCGTCGGCTGCATGGCCGAGCGCTACGGCAAGGAGCTGGCCACGGCCCTGCCCGAGGCCGACGGTGTGCTCGGCTTCGACGACTACAGCGACATCTCCGACCGCCTCCAGACCATCCTCAACGGCGGCATCCACGCCTCGCACACGCCGCGCGACCGGCGCAAGCTGCTGCCGATCAGCCCCGCCGAGCGGCAGGCCGCCGACGTGGCGCTGCCGGGGCACGCGCAGGACACCCCGCCGGAGGATCTGCCGGAGGGCCTGGCGCCCGCCTCCGGGCCGCGTGCGCCGCTGCGCCGCAGGCTGGGCAGCAACCCGGTGGCGTCCGTGAAGCTCGCGTCCGGCTGCGACCGGCGCTGCTCGTTCTGCGCCATCCCGTCCTTCCGCGGCTCCTTCATCTCCCGCCGGCCATCCGACGTGCTCGGTGAGACCCGCTGGCTGGCCGAGCAGGGCGTCAAGGAGATCATGCTGGTCTCCGAGAACAACACGTCCTACGGCAAGGACCTCGGCGACATCCGCCTGCTGGAGACCCTGCTGCCGGAGCTGGCCGCGGTGGACGGCATCGAGCGGATCCGGGTCAGCTATCTCCAGCCCGCCGAGATGCGGCCGGGGCTCATCGACGTGCTGACCGGCACCGACAAGGTGGCGCCCTACTTCGACCTGTCCTTCCAGCACTCGGCGCCCGGCGTGCTGCGCGCGATGCGGCGCTTCGGTGACACCGACCGCTTCCTGGAACTGCTGGAACAGATCCGCGCCAAGGCGCCCGAGGCGGGTGCCCGGTCCAACTTCATCGTCGGCTTCCCCGGCGAGAGCGAGGACGACCTCGCCGAGCTGGAACGCTTCATCAGCGAGGCCCGGCTGGATGCCATCGGCGTCTTCGGGTACTCCGACGAGGACGGTACGGAAGCGGCCTCGTATGCGGACAAGGTCGATCCCGATGTGGTTGCCGAGCGGCTCGCGCGGGTGTCCCGGCTGGCCGATGAGCTGACGGCGCAGCGTGCTGAGGAGCGGGTCGGCAGCACGGTCCGGGTGCTGGTCGACCGGATCGACGAGGAGGACGGAGTCGTCGGGCGGGCCGCGCACCAGGCGCCGGAGACCGACGGTGTCACTCTGCTGTCGACCAGCGGGGAACTGTCGCCCGGTCTTATGGTCGAAGCAAAGGTGATCGCGAGCGAGGGTGTGGACCTCGTGGCCGAGGTGTTGTCGGTCGAGGGTGTGGCGTGTTCCGAGGAGGCGGCCAGATGAGCGGAGTCCCGGCTTCCGCAACCGGCGGGCCGCGCTCGGCGTCGGCCGTCCGGCAGGCCGGGCTGTGGAACATCGCCAACGTCCTGACGATGCTGCGGCTGGTGCTGGTGCCGGCCTTCGTGCTGCTGCTGATGCACAACGACGGCAACGACCCGGCCTGGCGCGCGTTCGCCTGGGCCGCGTTCGCCGTCGCGATGATCACCGATGTCTTCGACGGGCATCTGGCGCGCGCGTACAACCTCGTCACCGACTTCGGGAAGATCGCCGACCCGATAGCCGACAAGGCGATCATGGGCGCGGCGCTGATCTGCCTTTCGGTCCTCGGTGACCTGCCGTGGTGGGTGACCGGCGTGATCCTCTTCCGCGAGCTGGGCATCACGCTCATGCGGTTCTGGGTGATCAAGCACGGCGTGATTCCGGCCAGTCGTGGCGGCAAAATCAAGACATTGGCGCAGGGCACCGCCGTCGGGATGTACGTCCTCGTGCTCTCCGGCCCGCTGGCCACCTTCCGCTGGTGGGTGATGGCGGTGGCCGTGCTGCTGACCGTCGTGACCGGCCTGGACTACGTGCGCCAGGCCGTTGTGCTGCGCAGGAACGGTCTGGCCAGGGAGCGCACGGCGCGGGACGCCGTACGGTGACCGGGCCGGCGGGTGGTGCGGCGGCCGGTGTGCTGGCGCTGCTCGCCGGGCGCGGGCAGACCCTGGCGGCGGCCGAGTCGCTGACGGGCGGGCTGGTCGCGGGCGAGCTGACCGCGGTCTCCGGGGCCTCGCAGGTCGTGCGGGGCTCGGTGACCGCGTACGCCACCGACGTCAAGCAGGCGGTCCTGGGAGTGGACGGCGCGCTGCTGGCCGCGCGGGGTGCGGTGGACGGCGAGGTCGCCCGGCAGATGGCGTGCGGTGTGCGGCGTGTGCTGGATGCCGACTGGGGTATCGCCACCACGGGAGTGGCCGGTCCCGCCCCGCAGGACGGGCAGCCCGTGGGAACCGTCCACGTCGCGGTGTGCGGCCCCGAGGGCACGGGGCGGGTGCGGAGCCTGGCGCTGGAGGGGGATCGCGAGCGGATCCGCCGGGACAGCGTCGCGGCCGTTCTCGACCTGCTGCTGAGCGAACTGACAGAAAATACAGGGGCACAGGATACGGAACAACACGGGGGGAATGGATGTTTGCAGCCCTGAGTGAACACGAACTCACGCCCGGCACGGCTGCGGTCCGAGGCGGTACGGTGGGGCGAGAAGGATCCGGATCCGAGGTCCGAGGAGGGAGCCAGCGATGATTCTGCTTCGTCGCCTGCTGGGTGACGTGCTGCGCCGACAGCGTCAGCGCCAAGGCCGAACCCTGCGCGAGGTCTCTTCCTCCGCCCGGGTGTCGCTCGGCTATTTGTCCGAGGTCGAGCGAGGGCAGAAAGAGGCGTCGTCCGAACTGCTCTCGTCGATCTGTGATGCGCTGGATGTGCGCATGTCCGAGCTGATGCGCGAGGTCAGCGATGAGCTGGCGCTCGCCGAACTGGCACAGTCCGCGGCAGCGACCGACCCGGTGCCCGCACCGGTGCGGCCCACGTTCAACTCCGTGTCCGTCACGTCCCTGACGGGCGTGCCGGAAGACCGCGTGACCATCAAGGCTCCGACGGACGTCGTGGACGTCGTCGCCGCCTGACGCAGAGCCTCCAGAGCACCGATGCCCCGCACGGCAGCAGCCGGGCGGGGCGTCGCGCTGTCCGGTGCCGGTGAGTGCGGGGCGGCTGCCCGAGTGGACGGCTCGACTGCTCGGAACGCACGCATCGTTTATACGATGGGCGAATCTGCACATTCCCGAACACTTCGGGCTGCTATCCGCTCCGGGTGTTCGTCCCGAACAGGAGTAGCTGGATGTCTGTGGTCAAGAGCACGCTGTCCGAGGCCGACCGCTCCGTCGTCGGAGAGGCCCTGCAGGGAGCCCTGGTCGACCTCGTGGACCTCTCCCTGGTCGCCAAGCAGGTGCACTGGAACGTCGTCGGCCCGCGGTTCCGTTCCATCCACCTGCAGCTCGACGATGTGGTCGCCACCGCGCGGGCGCACGCGGACACGGTCGCCGAGCGGTCGTCGGCGATCGGTGTGACGCCGGACGGCCGGGCCGTCACCGTCGCCAACACGACCGGCATCAAGGAGGTGCCCGACGGCTGGATCAAGGACGTTGACGCGGTCACGACGCTGGTGGCGGCCCTGAGTGCGGTCATCGGGCGGATGCGACAGCGGATCGAGGTGACCGATGCGCCCGACCCGGTCAGCCAGGACATCCTCATCGGCCTCACCCGTGACCTGGAGAAGCACCACTGGATGTTCCAGGCCGAATCCCACTGACGGCCGTCGGGCCGCCGTCCCGGACGGGCCCAGGGCGTTCCGTGCGCGCCGGGAATGCCCCGGTGCGCCCTCCCGTGGGGCGGCGGGGGCCGTCTAGCGTCGGCCGGAGGAGGCAGCGATGACAGGGCACGGCGGTGGGAGGCGCGACCCGGCCGGCCGGAGTCGCGGCGGTCGCATATCCGGCGCCCTGGGGCGTCCGCGCGCCCGGCCGGGCAGGTGGGCGGCCGCGGTGCTCGTCGGCCTGCTGTGGTGGTGGGCCGTGCTGCGGCTGACGCTGTGGCCCGCGTCGGCGGGGCCGGTCGAGGGCGCGGTGGCGGCGGGCGGCTGGGGGCTGAGTCTGCTGCCGGTGCACTGCGTGCCGTGGGCCGGGCGGCGGGCGCAGGTGGCAGGGCCTCGTGAGCCGCGGGCGGGGTTGCCGGAGTGGCGGGACGGCGGGCCCCGGGGAGGGGCGGAGCGGAGGGTGCGGGCGGCGTTCACCAGGGCATGGCGACGCCACCGTTCGGGCGGAGGATCTGGCCGGTCGTGAAGGCGGCGGCGTCCGAAGCCAGATGCAGTACGGCGTGGGCGACGTCCTCCGCCTCACCCACCCGGCCCAGCGGGGACATGCGGGCCATGGGGCGCTCGGCCTGCTGTTGCGCGTCGGTGGTGTGCCGGGTGGTCATCGGCGTACGGATCCAGCCGGGCGCCACGGCGTTGACCCGGATTCCGTGGCGGCCGACCTCGGTGGCGAGCGTCTTGGTGAGCTGGATGACGGCGGCCTTCGACGCGCCGTAGCAGAGCAGGCCGGGTGCGCCGGTGTCGACCGCCCCGGAGGCCATGGTGACGATGCTGCCGCCGGTGCCGGTGGCGATCATGGCGCGGGCGGCCTCCTGGCAACTGTGCAGCACACCCTTGAAGTTGGTGTTCCAGACCCGGTCGAGGTCCGCCTCTTTGGTCTCCAGGACGGTGGAGCTGTGCATGATCCCGGCGACCGCGGCGAGTATGTCGAGCCGCCCGGTGGCGCGGCGGGCCGTGTCGACCACGGCGGCGACCTGGTCGCGTGCGGTGACATCGACGCGGTGCGCTCGGGCGGCGGCGCCGGTCGCGGTGAGGGCCGCGGCGGTGGCGCGGACGCCCTGTTCATCGACGTCCGCGCAGTGGACGGTGGCGCCGGCCTCGGCGAGGAGGGCGGCCGTGGCGCGTCCGATGCCGCCGGCCGCTCCGGTGACGAGTGCGGTGCGGCCGGTGAGGTCGTACGCCGTGACGGGCATGAGGTGAGGGTAGGGAGTTAGCTGACGGAGCGTCAATTGGGGGGTGGGGGCGGATCGCGGGTGGGGTCGGCGGGGCCGGGGGGCGGCTGGCAGGACGGGCACCAGTAGGTGGGGCGCGCTGCGGTTGCCGGGCCCTGCCCCGCGCTGCGCACGGTCGCCCCGCAGCGGGCGCACGGGCGGCCGGCCCGGCCGTAGACCCACAGGCGCCGGTCGGGGCGGGCGCTGCCGGTGGTGATGCGTGCCGCGCGGTTCTTGTTGGCCTCCAGGAGTTTCTTGGCCAGCTCGGGAGCGCGCCACGGGTCGGGGAGGCGGCCGACGGGCAGCCAGGGCGAGGCGCGCAGCAGGAAGCACAGTTCGCAGACGTAGACATTGCCGAGGCCGGCGAGGGTGCGCTGGTCGCGCAGCGCCTCGCCGAGCGGGCGTCGCGGGGTGCCGAGCAGCCTGCGCAGCGCTTCGGCGGCGTCCCAGTCGGGGCCGAGGAGGTCGGGGCCCAGGTGGCCGACGACCCGGGGCTCGTCCACGGTGCGCAGCAGGTCGAGGACGGGCAGGCGGTAGCCGACCGCGGTGCGCTCGGCGGTGCCCAGTACCGCCCTGATCTGGTGGGCGGGGCCACCGCGCCAGCGCTCGCCGGCGGCGTAGACCTGCCAGGCGCCGTCCATCCGGAGGTGCGAGTGCAGGGTGAGGCCGCCCTCGATGCGGGTCAGCAGGTGTTTGCCGCGCGGTAGTACCTCCTGGACCGTGCGGCCGGAGAGGTCGGCCGTCGCCAGGCGGGGTACCCGTAGGTCGCACCGGGTCAGCACCCGGCCGGCCAGGGCGTCGTGCAGCCGCCGGGCGGTGCGCCAGACCGTGTCACCTTCGGGCATGACATCCATGATGCCGGGTGGGGGCTCGGTCGGTCGTGGGGTGCGGTGGCGGTCTCGGCGGGCGGGGTGTTTGCGGCTCGGTCAGCCGCGTAGGCGCAGGCCGCGGGGGGTCGGGTGGAAGCCGGCGTGCTCCAGCAGGGGGGCGAAGGGGGAGGACAGGGCGGAGGTGCCGTTGATCCGCTCGGTGGTGATCGTGCCGACGGCGCCCGCGCGGGCGGTGGCCGTCAGCGCCTCCACCGCCTGCCGCAGCCGTGCATCGGCGGGGGCGGCGGACGCGTCCCGGGTCAGTGGCCACAGCAGCAGGGTTTTGCCGCCGCGCTCCATGTAGAGGGCCAGTTCGCCGTCGACCAGGACGACGAGGGAGCCCGCCTTGCGGCCCGGTTTGTGGGTCGACCCCTCGGGTGGGTCGGGCCAGGGGAGCGCGGCGCCATAGGCGTTGGCCGGGTCGGCGGCGGCCAGCACGACGGCCCGCTGCGGGTCTTCGGGGCGGGTGCCGCGGCCGTCGTGGGGCGCCGGGGCCGTTTCGCCTGCCGTACGGTCGCGCCGGGCGCTCACCGCGCGCAGCCGGTCGACCGCGCCGTCCATCGCGAACTGGGCGGCTCCCAGGCCCTCGACGACGTACCCGCGGCGGGCCTGGCCGGTCTCCTCGAACACCGCCAGCACGCGGTAGGCGGCCGAGAATCCGCCCGCGACGCCCTCGGCGGCGACCGCGCCCCGGGTGACGATGCCGTGCCGGTCCAGGAGCGCGCGGGCCAGGGCGTGGGCGCGGTGGGTGGGATCCGTCTCGGGCGCGGGCAGCAGGGACCAGCGGCCGCCGACCGTCGGCGGTCCGGAGCGCGAGGCGGTGGGGCGGCCGGTGCGGCCGGTGCGGCCGGTGCGGCCGGTGGCCGCGGTCAGCGAGCCGTAGCGGCCGCGCGGGACGGCGCGGCGGGCGCGGTGGGCGGTGGACCCGGCCGTGCGGCCCGAACCCAGGAGTGACCGCAGCGGGGCGAGCGTGTCGTTGGTGAGCCGGCCCGACCAGGCCAGCTCCCACAGGGCGTCGGCGAGCTGCGGGTCGGTGGCGTCGGGGTGAGTGGTGGCGCGCACCTGGTCGGCGAGCTGGCGGAAGAACAGGCCGTAACCGGGCGCGAGTGCGGTCAGCACGGACGTGTGCAGCGCGGAGAGTTCGAGGGGGAGCGGCGGCGGGAGCAACAGGGGCGCGGTGTCGGCGAGATGGAGCGAGAGCCAGCCGTCCTTGCCGGGCAGCGCGCCCGCTCCGGCCCACAACACCTCGCCGGTGGAGGTGAGTTCGTCCAGCATCGCGGGGGTGTAGTCGGCGACGCGGGACGGCAGCACGAGCTTTTCCAGGGCCGAAGCGGGCACCGGGGCACCCTGGAGCTGCTCGACGGCACGCACCAGGCCGTCGATCCCGCGCAGGCCGGGCGGGGCGCCCAGCGGTGGCCGGGTGCCGGGCGACGGGGCGGGGCGCGGGGCGCCGACCTGCTGCCACTGGGGCCGGAAGGCGGCCAGCGCGGCGGGTGGCACCGGCTCCAGTTCCTCGCGCAGGGCGGCGAGCGAGCGGCGGCGCAGCCGGCGCAGTACCTGGGCGTCGCACCACTCCTGGCCGATGCCGTACACGGGCGCGGCGCCCTGCGCTTGTGGTGACGACGGATGGGCAACGGGCGGGCGGAACTCGCCCTGGACGAGGCGGCCGGCGGCGGCCAGGCGGTGCAGGGCGCCGTCGGTGACGGCGGTGCCCAGGCCGAAGCGGGCGGCGGCCTGTTCGGAGGTGAACGGGCCGTGGGTGCGGGCGTACCGGGAGAGGAGGTCGCCGAGCGGGTCCTTGACCGGTTCGGTGAACGACTCCGGGATGCCCACCGGGAGGGCGGTGCCCAGGGCGTCCCGCAGGCGTCCGGCGTCCTCGACGGCCGCCCAGTGGTCGGCGCCCGCGATGCGCACCGGGATCGCGCGGCGGGCCGCGGCCAGCTCCCGGGGCCAGGCGGGATCGGCGCCCCGCTCGGCGAGTTCGGCGTCGGTCAGCGGGCCGAGCAGACGCAGCAGATCGGCGACCGACTCGGTGTCCTTGGCGCGCCGGTCGTCCGTGAGCCACTGCAGCTCCCGTTCGAGCCCGGCCAGCACCTCGGGGTCCAGCAGCTCCCGCAGTTCGGCCTGGCCCAGCAGTTCGGCGAGCAGCCGGGAGTCCAGGGAGAGCGCGGCCGCGCGGCGTTCGGCCAGGGGGGAGTCGCCTTCGTAGAGGAACTGGGCGACGTAGCCGAACAGCAGCGAGCGGGCGAATGGCGACGGTTCGGGGGTGGTGACCTCCACGAGGCGGACCCGGCGGGCCTCGATGTCGCTCATCAGCTCCGTCAGGCCCGGTACGTCGAAGACGTCCTGGAGGCATTCGCGGACCGCCTCCAGGACGATCGGGAACGACCCGAACTCGCTTGCCACCTGGAGGAGTTGGGCGGCGCGCTGGCGCTGCTGCCACAGCGGGGTGCGCTTGCCGGGGCTGCGCCGCGGCAGCAGCAGGGCGCGCGCCGCGCACTCCCGGAACCGGGAGGCGAACAGCGCCGAGCCGCCCACCTGGTCGGTGACCAGCTGGTCGATCTCGCCGTGGTCGAAGACGGTGTCGGCGGCGCCCACCGGGGACTGTTCGGGGTCGAACTCCGCGCCGGACGCTGCCGGTTGGACGCCGTCCGTACCGGGCCCTTCGAGGAGGTCGAGGCCCATCAGGTCCGCGTCCGGCAGCCGCAGCACGATGCCGTCGTCGGCGTGCATCACCTGGGCGTCCATGCCGTAGCGCTCGGCCAGCCGGGCGCCGAGCGCGAGCGCCCAGGGGGCGTGCACCTGGGCGCCGAAGGGGGAATGCACCACGATCCGCCAGTCGCCCAGCTCGTCGCGGAACCGCTCCACGACGATCGTGCGGTCGTCGGGGACGTGGCCGCAGGCTTGCTTCTGCTCGGCGAGGTAGCTCAGGACATTGCCCGCCGCCCAGTCGTCCAGGCCGGCGGCCTGCAGCCGGGCGCGCGCGTCGTCCGGTGTCAGCGAGCCGATCTCGCGGAGGAACGCGCCGAGCGCGCGGCCCAGTTCGAGCGGGCGGCCCAGCTGGTCGCCCTTCCAGAACGGCAGGCGGCCCGGCACCCCGGGGGCGGGGGTGACCAGCACCCGGTCGCGGGTGATGTCCTCGATCCGCCAGGAGGTCGTGCCGAGCGTGAAGACGTCGCCGACGCGGGACTCGTAGACCATCTCCTCGTCCAGCTCTCCGACCCGGCGGCCGCCACTCCCTTTGCCGGAGTCGCCGCCCGCCAGGAAGACGCCGAACAGGCCGCGGTCGGGGATCGTGCCACCGGAGGTGACGGCGAGCCGCTGGGCCCCGGGGCGGCCGGTCACGGTCTGCGCGATGCGGTCCCACACCAGGCGCGGCCGCAGCTCGGCGAAGGCGTCCGACGGGTAGCGCCCGGCCAGCATGTCGAGCACGGAGGTGAACGCGGACTCCGGGAGCGCGGCGAACGGGGCGGCCCGGCGCGCCACGGCCAGCAGTTCCTCGACGTCCCAGGTGTCCATCGCGGTCATCGCCACGATCTGCTGGGCGAGGACGTCCAGCGGATTGGCCGGTACCCGCAGTGCCTCGATCGCGCCGGCCCGCATCCGCTCGGTGACCACGGCGGCCTGCACCAGATCGCCGCGGTACTTCGGGAAGACGATGCCTGTCGACACCGCGCCCACCTGGTGGCCCGCCCGGCCCACCCGTTGCAGGCCGGACGCCACCGACGGCGGCGATTCCACCTGGACGACCAGATCGACGGCACCCATGTCGATGCCCAGCTCCAGGCTGGAGGTGGCGACGACGGCCGGCAGCCGGCCCGCCTTCAGGTCCTCCTCCACCTGGGCGCGCTGCTCCTTGGAGACCGAACCGTGGTGGGCGCGGGCCAGCACCGCGGGGGCGCCCTTGGCGACGCCGGACTCGGCCATCAGCTCGGCGGGGGAGTGGTGTTCGGGCAGTGGCTCGCCCGTCGCGCGTTCGTAGGCGATTTCGTTGAGCCTGTTGCACAGGCGCTCGGCCAGGCGGCGGGAGTTGGCGAAGACGATCGTGGATCGGTGCGCCTGGACCAGATCGGCGATCTTCTCCTCGACCTGCGGCCAGATGGACGGCTTCTGCCCGCTCTCCCCCTCCTGGACCGGCGAGCCGCCCAGCTCGCCCATGTCCTCCACCGGGACGACCACCGACAGGTCGAACCGCTTCCCGGACGGCGGCTGCACGATCTCCACCCGGCGCCGCGGCGACAGATAGCGGGCCACCTCCTCCACCGGCCGGACCGTCGCCGACAGACCGATCCGGCGGGCCGGACGCGGCAGCAGCTCGTCCAGCCGCTCCAGGGACAGCGCCAGGTGCGCGCCGCGTTTCGTGCCCGCCACGGCGTGCACCTCGTCCAGGATCACCGTCTCGACACCGGCCAGCGCCTCCCGCGCGGACGACGTCAGCATCAGGAACAGCGACTCGGGCGTCGTGATCAGGATGTCCGGCGGGCGGTTGGCGAGCGAACGGCGCTCGGCGGGCGGGGTGTCGCCGGAGCGGATGCCGACGGTCCGGCTCGGGCAGCCCGAGCCGGACCGACTCCTGGCGGATACCGGTCAGCGGGCTGCGCAGATTGCGTTCGACGTCGACGGCCAGCGCCTTCATCGGCGAGACGTACAGCACCCGGCAGCGCTTCTTCGGCTCGGCCGGCGGCGGCTCGCTCGCCAGCGCGTCCAGCGAGGCGAGGAACGCGGCGAGCGTCTTGCCCGAGCCCGTCGGCGCCACCACCAGGACGTCCGAACCCTCGCCGATCGCCCTCCAGGCGCCCTCCTGCGCCGCGGTGGGCGCGCTGAAGGCCCCCGTGAACCAGCCGCGGGTCGCGGGGGAGAACGAGTCGAGCGCTGCCTTCGCCATGTTCCCCATCGTGCACCGCACCACTGACAACGCCGCCCGCAGCGCCCGCGCCGCCGCCCCGCCCGCGCCGCGTCCGCGGTACGGACACGCAGGCCACCGGCCGGATGCGTGGACGCAGAATGGCGCCATGACCACCTGCGGCGCACACGGCACGGCCGCGGACGGCGGGCCCCCGGCGGCCGTCGCGCCGCGGGCGGACGGCGAATGGGCACGCCACTGGCAGTACGCCGGGCTCCCCGGCCTCGACCTGCTGCGCGCCCGCTACGTACGGCACGCCTTCCCCCGGCACTCCCACGACGGCTTCGTCATCGCCGTCGTCACCGGAGGGATCGAAGAGGTCGGACTGTCCGGCGGCGCCGTCCGGGCCGGGCACGGCGGCGTCGTCATGCTCAACCCGGAGGTGCCGCACAGCGCACGGGCAGGGGAGCGCGAGGGCTGGTCGTACGACACGCTCTACCCCTCCGCGCGGCTCGTCGCCGACGTCGCCCGGGAGACGACCGGACTGCGCGGCGCCCCTGGGTTGACCGAGACCGTCGCCGATGCCCCGCAGATCGGCCGGCTGATCACCGAGGTGCACCGGGCGGCCGAGGCGGGCGACGCGCTCGCCGCCGACAGCCTGCTGCGGTTGGTGCTCGCCCGGCTGCTGGGCCGCTACGGAGGCCCGTCGGCGGCCCGCACGCCCCGTACGGCGGGCGCCGGCGCCGCGGCCCGCGCCAAGGACCTCCTGGAGCAGCGGATGACCGGCCCGCCCTCCCTGGAGCAGCTGGCCCATGAGGTCGGCGGCAGCCCGTTCGCGCTGCTGCGCGCCTTCAAGGCCGCCTACGGGATGCCGCCGCACACCTGGCTCACCGACGCCCGGGTCCGGCGCGCCCGCGCCCTCCTGGAGCGGGGCGCGGCACCGGCCGCGGCCGCCGTGGCCGTCGGCTTCACCGACCAGCCGCACCTCAACCGGCACTTCACCCGGATCGTCGGGGTGCCGCCCGGCGCCTACCGGAGGGAGCGGGCCGCCCGCCCCCGCTGAGCGAGGCGGCGTCGCGGCCGCGCAAGAACGTACAAGACCGGGGAGGCGAGCGCCGCCTAGCGTCCCGGGTGTGGCTGAACAGACAGAGATATCCAGAGCGGAGCCGGCCGCTCCACCGGGGCGGCCCGTTCCCGGACCCGCAGGTACCGGCGATCCGGCCAGGCCGGACTCCGCCGTCATCAGGGACGCCCTCGGTGTCGGCGTCGCCGTCGGGCTCTCCGGCTTCGCCTTCGGCGTCACCTCGGTGGGCGCGGGAATCGGCCTGCTGCAGACCTGCGCGCTGAGCCTGCTGGTCTTCACCGGGGCCTCGCAGTTCGCCCTGGTCGGCGCGCTCGCCGCGGGCGGCAGCCCGCTCACCGCCGCGGCCGGCGCGTTCTTCCTCGGCACCCGCAACGCCTTCTACGGGCTGCGCCTCTCGGCCCTCCTCGGCCACCGGCCCGCGGTGCGGCCGCTCGCCGCGCACTGGATCATCGACGAGACCGCGGCCGTCACCCTCGCCCAGCCCGACCGGCGCAGCGCCCGGCTCGGCTTCACGGTCACCGGCCTCACGCTCTACCTGCTGTGGAACCTCACCACGCTCGCCGGTGCCCTGGGCGCCGGGGCGCTCGGCGACACCGGAGCCTGGGGCCTGGACGCGGCCGGACCCGCCGTCTTCCTGGCGCTGCTCGCCCCGATGCTCAAGAGCAGCGCCGAGCGGGCCACGGCGGGCCTCGCCGTGCTGCTCGCCATGGTGACCCTGCCGTTGCTGCCCACGGGCGTGCCGGTGCTCCTGTCGGCGCTCGCCGCCCCGGCGGTCCTGGTGGCCAGGGGCCGGCGGGACCGCACCCGGGGACGGGCCCACGACAACGGCGCCGGACCGAAGGACCCGGAGGAGAACCGGACATGAACACCTGGATCGCGATCGGCGCCACTGCCGTCGGCTGCTACCTGGCCAAGTACCTCGGCCTGCTGGCGCCTTCAGGGCTGCTGGAGCTCCCCCTGGTCAAGCGGTTGGCGACGCTCCTCCCGGTGGCGCTGCTGGCCGCCCTCACCGCGCAGCAGACGTTCGGCGACGGCTCGCACCTGCTGCTCGACGCCAAGGCGGCGGGGGTGGCGGCGGCCGCCGTGGCGCTCGTACTGCGGGCACCGTTCCTCCTGGTCATCGCGGTCGCGGTGGCCGTCACGGCCGGGGTACGGGCCCTGGGCGGCTGACGCTGGGGGAGCCGGGGCGTGGCCCACCGGGGTGCCGCCTTCCGGGCAACGCCCCCTGTCAGCCGATGTCCCACCCATAGGCGCGCAGGGTCAGCAGCGCCTGGAGAGTGACCACCGGGCGGCACTCCAGGGCCGTTCCGGGCGCCCAGAGGCGCCAGTTGACCGGCCAGCCACCGTCCTCCTGCTGGAGCGAGGCGAGATGGCCGAGCGCCCGGTCGAGCTCCGCGTCCGTGAACCAACTACGGGCCCACGAACCGGGCGTGGCCGCGTAGTCGTACACGAAGTGGTGCTCCCCGGGGGCGTACCCCTCCGGCACCGTGGCTTCCGCCGCCCGTGCGGGATCCAGTACGACCAGGCCACGGTCCCGCACCAGCGTGCCCAGCCGGCGGGCTGCCGCGGCGGCCCGCGGGCGGTCCGGGGCGCCGTCCAGGAAGGCCACCGCCGCCCGGACCTCGTACGGGTGGGTCTGCTCCAGCGACTCCACCGTGGCCCAGCAGTAGTCGGTGGCCCGGAACAGCCAGGCGTGCCAGGCATCGTTGCGGTGCAGCGCGCCCACCACCGGGCCGGTGGCCAGCAGGGAGCTCGGCGGATCGTCGACCACCGGGATCCAGGGGGCGGCCGGATAGCCGCGCAGTGAGGGGTGCAGCGCGGGCAGGGCGCCCTCCGGTGTCGAAATGTGCGTCAGAGAGCGGCAGATGTGCTCGATGTGCCGGCTGTCGCAGCGTTCGATGCGGTCCAGGACGTCCAGCGCGTGCGCGGTGTGCAGCGGCTGGCTGACCGGGCCGCGCAGATCGGGCTCCAGCGCATGGCCGTAACCGCCGTCGTCGTTGCGGTACGCGACGAGCGCGGTCTCCACCGGTCCGGCGCCGCCGTCGAGGAAGTGGTAGGCGAAGAGCCGCTGTTCGAGCACCCGGGCGGTGAGCCAGACGAAGCGCTCCGCTCGGGCCAGAGGGGTCGGCGATGGGCTTACATTTTCGGCCATGGCCTGACGGTAAAGCCGGATCACGGCGGGCACACCGGCTCCGGTGCCTGTGCCCTCCCAGGGCGGGAAGCGGGAGGCTCGTGGTTGACGTTCCCGGGGCGGCGGACTCCCGCGCGAAGGGGTGTTCGGCCCGGGGGCTGCCGGACGGCGATGCCTCGTTGTTCCGTGAATGCGAAGCGAATGCGCGGGAATCGGCGGTGGCCCGGTGAGTGGCCCCGTAGTATGCCTACGCGGGGTGGGGTCCTTACCGGCTCGTGTGTTTTCGGCCTTTCGGTGCGGCGGTGATGGCGAGTTCTCCCGCACGGAACGCATATCAAAAAGTCCCGCCGGTTTTTTTAATCGTGCTTTGCCTGTGCCAAAAACAAGACAAAAACGTTGACACCCGAACTCTGGCTTCGTACGATTTTCCCTTGTACGGGGGCGTATCACCATGCATGCGCGGCATGCCCTGTGCGGTCGGCGAATACGACGCACGGACGGATCATTCAATGGATTCTCGTATGTCAGGCTCGCTCCGGTTGTCCGGGGGCGGTGGCGATATCGGCCAAAGGTCGACGGGGCCCCAATTGACCCGACGCGAGATCGAGGTTACTCAGGCGGTCGCGGCCGGGCTTTCGAATCGCAGGATAGGGCGACGGCTCGGAATTTCCGAATGCACCGTGAAAGTCCACATTCGGTCGATTTTCATCAAGCTGGATGTGTCCACACGTACCGAAGCGGCGGTGCTCGCGCTGCGCGACGGGCACATCGCGATGCAGGGTCCGCCGGGCGACGCGTAGTGCCGGTGGCCGCCCCGGGCGGGTGCGCTCGATGCGTACCGGAAGCGGACTGCCGGCCCGGTGTCCCGGGGTGCTGACCTGCGGCACGGTTCTGCTGCCCAGCGTTAAGGCGTGCTTAATGCCCTGGGGCGGTTTCGTCGCTGGACTCATCCTTGCGGACCGCCGAGCATGGGGTCATGGCTTCCGCTCCGCCCGTCTCCGTCCGGGCCCCCGGCCTCAACGGTGCCACCCGCGCGCCGGGCAGTGCGCCGGGCGTCGCCGTTCCCGGTACAGGAAAGGGGGCCGGCTCCCCGGATGCGGGAGCCGGCCCCTGGCTGTGCGGGCGGCGTGGACGGTGGAGGGCTCGGACGGCTCAGACGGGCGGGATGACACCCGCCTGTAACGCGGTGACGGCGGCCTGGGTGCGTGAGGCCACGCGAAGCTTGGTGAAGATGGACCGAATGTGGGCTTTGACGGTGTGTTCGGAAATCCGCAACTCGCGGCCTATTCCACGATTTGACATGCCCTTTACAATCGCTGCCAGAACTTGGACTTCGCGATCCGTCAATTTCGTGTGGGGGGTGCGCTGTTGGTTGAGTGTCATGTTCCGCGCACCGACGAGGGCCGGACTAAGGCATGGGGGATTCCATTGGCTGGCATATTCCCTGCGACCTTCTGCTGTCAGGTCAACGAGTGGATCAATGGCTATCGAAACCATACAACATTGGAACCGGCTATGATGGTTCACATGTCGAATATGTCGACTCCGTGCGGAAACGCATCGCACGAACCCGGCCGCCACGAACACCGGTTACCCTTCCTCTTCTTCTCCGGACGGCCGTGCCTGGACTTCGCGGCCACCAGGGGCGGATGCGGACACCGTGGCACCGAACGCATCGGCGCCCCGGACCATCTGACGCAGTGGGGAATCGAGGCGGGGCTGCTCCCGGACGACGGCGGAGCGGGGGAGGCCACGGAGCGCACCGTGCGGGAGGCGTGCGGTCTGCGCGAGTCCCTCTACCGCGCCGTACGGGCCAAGATGGACGGCGGTATTCCGCGCCGCGCGGACATCGCGGAGGTCAACCGCTGGGCGCGGTGCGCGCCGCTGCCGCTGGCCCTGAGCGCCGACGGGCGGAGCCGGGCATGGGCGGACACGGAGACGGTGACCGGCATGCTCGCCTCGCTGGCCCGGGACGCGGTGGAGCTGCTCACGGACGTCGACGCCGGCCGGCTGCGGGAGTGCGCGGGGGAGACCTGCATGGTCGTCTTCCTCGACCAGTCGCGTACGAACAGCCGGCGGTGGTGCTCGATGGACCTGTGCGGCAACAAGGAGAAGAAGTCGAGCTTCAAGCGGCGGCACCCCACCGCGCGTTGACGCTGCGTCATGCGCCGGACCGCCCGTCAACCAGCCGACGGGCGGCTCTTGAAGCGCACGTCCGCCCGCCCGGTGGCGGCGGATTTCCCGGCTGCTCACAGGTAGGGGCAGCCGGGCACACAGTCCCCTGGGGCATGTCCGATGGGCCACCGCGACGCCACGGCGCCCCACCGGATACGCCCTAGTACTCGCGATCTACAACGAGGAGGCGACTGTCGCGGCCCGCCCCGGCAGCCCACTCTTGAGCTCGTGATCGCTACGGAAGCACGGAGTTTTCCCGGTCCGGACCCCGAAGGGGCGTGCGCCGGGTTCGCGCTGCGCAGCCTCCTGGATTCCTCCGGCGCACCGTCGGCACCCGCCGCCCCGGCGCTCGCGCCGGAAGCCGCCGCCGTTCGCCGCCGCTTGGCCAGGACCTCGCCGACCGGCCGCCCCGAGGACGCGCCGTCCCTCGTCGCCCGGGTCTGCGCCCCGATGCACGGCAACACCATCGAGGCCCCCACCGGGCACAAGCCCCGCCACTTCGACGGCACCGTCCAGAAGGTGACCGGCTTCTTCGAGGTCCACCGGGGACTCGGCACGCATCCAGGCGGCATCCGTGCCGAACTCACCGGCGGCGCCGTCACCGGATGCCCGGGTGGTGGTGACGACGTGGCGCCCGAAGACCTGCATCTGCGCTGCGAGACCTCCTGCGGCCCCCGGCTCAACCGCCGCCGGTCGACGGATCTCGCCTTCCACGCCGCCCAGTTGTACCGCGAGCAGGCCCGGTCCCGGCCGCGGCACCCACAGGAGGACACATGCAGTACCACTACGAGGACTTCCCCGCCGGCCGCACCCACGACCTCGGCCGGGAGCGCCTGACCGCGGCCGACATCACCGACTACGCGCGCCGCTTCGACCCGATGCCCTTCCACCTCAGCGAGGAGACGGCGCGCAGCTCCCCCTTCGGCGGGCTGGTGGCCAGCGGATGGCACACGGGGGCCGTGGTGATGGGCCGGTTCGTCCGCACCCTGCTGGCCGACTCCGCGTGCCAGGGGTCGTACGGCATGGACGAGGTCAGGTTCCTGCAACCGGTGCGGCCCGGCGACGAGTTGGCGGCGCACGCGGAGGTCGAGGCGGCCGAACCACACCACAAGCGGCCCGGCACCGGTGTGGTGAGCTTCCTGGTCACCGCCGCGAACCAGGACGGCGCGCAGGTCTACCGGATGCGGACGCGCCTGCTCTTCGCCCGCCGCACCGCCGCCACGGCCACCGGCGCAGGCTCCGCGCGCGCAGAGCGGGGCGCGACATGACCGGGCGGCTGCGCGCGGCCGACGTGCCCGAGATCCGGGCCGAACTGACCTCCTGGCTCGCGGAGGCCGGCGGCGCCCACTGGGGACGCGAGTTCGCCCTGCGAAGCGCCGCGGAACTGCCGCAGGAGTACCGGTCCGCCCCGTACGGTGCCGCCGCCGCCCTCGCCCGGCGGGCCGCCGCGGGACTGCGCGCCGCCGAGATGTACTACGTGGCGGGCGAGATGGCGCAGCTGGCCGCGGCGGCCGGCGAGCGGCTGCCCGCCTACCGGCTGCACCACGAGGAGCTGCCCGCCGAGCGCGGGCTGCTGATCTGGGAAGTCCCCTGCACCGTCTACCGGATGGGGGCGCTGCGGGTTCCGGTACGCGCGGCGTCGTGGTGGCCGCACGGAGACGGCGTCGAAGTCATCCTGTGGGGCCTGACCGACGACCGGATCGCCGAGCAGGAACGCCTCTCGCGGGTCTCGGGGACCCGGCTGCGCGCCCAGCTCCCGGCGCTGGACCGGATAGCCTCCAGCGTCCTGCCGTACGGGCAGCTGCCCCGTTGGCTCGGGCCGGCCGGATGGGAGTCGGAGCAGGACTACGACTGGCACGCCCGCGCCGAGCGGACCGTGCTGGCCACCTGGCTGCTGATGGGGCAGCCCCTCGTCCACGCCTCGGAGGAGCAGGCACCGCGCTCCGCCGTCCGCCGCATCAGACGGCTGGACCCCGGCGTGCCGACCCGGATCAGCTACGTCCAGCTGCGCCGTGCCGCGGCCGACGGGCAGCCCTCCGGTGCGCGGGGACGGCGGGAGTACCACCACCAGTGGCTGGTCCGCGGACACTGGCGCAAGCAGTGGCTGCCCGCGCGCGAGGCGCACCGCCCGGTGTGGGTGTCGCAGCACGTCAGGGGCCCGTTGGGGGCGCCGCTGCTGGGCGCGGAGCGGGTCAACGTCCTGCGGCGCTGACGGGCGCCCGGAAGCGGGCCGTCGCCTCCGGGCGCCCGGGACCGGCGAACGCTCTACTCTGCGTACGTATCCGCACCGCATGCCCAACGGGGCGCACGAGGTCGCGCCGCCGTGGATGCTTGGTGCGGCGGGGAGGGAACTCCCCGGATTCCCCCGGCGGTCGAGCAGGGGCGGGAACACGGAAAACGTGCAGTACAGAGCGGGTACGGAGCGGGATTCATGCGGTTGACGGTCTTCTGGCAGCGGATGGCGGATCACTTCGGAGCGGCGTACGCCGACTCGTTCGCCCGCGATCATGTGATGTCCGGACTCGGCGGCCGGACCGTCCAGGAGGCGCTGGCCGCGGGGTGGAACGCCAAGGACGTGTGGCGAGTGGTCTGCGCCACGATGGACGTGCCGGAGAGCAAGCGGTGAGCGCCCCGCGGCGCCTGTGCCCGGCGGAACTCCGGGGTACGGCAGGGACTGTCCCACCCGTGCGCGAGACTGGCTCCGTGCCCGCGATTGAAGACACGACCAGCAATGACGACCGACAGCCCCAGGAGGCGACCGGTGCGCGGATGCCGCGCTGGCTGCCGCGCGCCATGGTGCTCGCGCTCGCCCTGGTGGCCTGCTTCCAGCTCGCCAGCTGGGGGTTCCACCAACTGATCAACCTGCTCCTGAACATCCTGATCGCGTTCTTCCTGGCGCTGGCCGTCGAGCCCGCGGTGGACTGGATGGCGGCCCGCGGGGTGCGGCGCGGGCTGGCCACCGGCCTGGTCTTCTTCGGCATCCTGATCGCCGCCGCGGGCTTCTTCGCGCTCCTCGGGTCGATGCTGGCCGGCCAGATCGCCAAGATGGTCGAGGAGTTCCCGCAGTACCTGGACGACGTCATCAGCTGGATGAACAGCACCTTCCACACCCACCTCTCGCGCCTTGAGGTGCAGAACAACCTCCTCAACTCCGACTGGCTCCAGAAGTACGTCCAGGACAGCGCCAACAACGTCCTCGCGGTGTCGGCCACGGTGCTCGGCAGCCTGTTCAACCTCCTGACGGTGGCGCTGTTCTCGTTCTACTTCGCGGCCGACGGCCCGAGGCTGCGCCGCGCCCTGTGCTCGGTGCTCCCGCCGAGCCGCCAGGCGGAGGTGCTGCGCGCCTGGGAGATAGCCGTCGCCAAGACCGGCGGCTACCTCTACTCCCGCGGCCTGATGGCGCTGATCTCCGGCGTCGCGCACTACGTCCTGCTGGAGTTCCTGGGGGTGCCCTACGCGCCGGCGCTGGGCATGTGGGTCGGCCTGGTCTCCCAGTTCATCCCGACCATCGGCACGTATCTGGCGGGCGCCCTGCCCATCCTGATCGCCTTCACCGTCGATCCCTGGTACGCGCTGTGGGTGTTCGGCTTCGTCGTGATCTACCAGCAGTTCGAGAACTACCTCCTGCAGCCCCGGATCACCGCACGGACCGTGGACATCCACCCCGCCGTCGCCTTCGGCTCGGTCATCGCGGGAACCGCCCTGCTGGGCGCGGTCGGCGCGCTGATCGCGATCCCGGCGACCGCGACGTTGCAGGCGTTCCTGAGCGCCTACGTCAAGCGCTACGAGGTCACCGACGATCCCCGGGTGCACGGAAGGGGCCGGCGCGGGCGCGGCGCGGCGGCCCTGGCGCGGGTGCGGCGCACCTTGCACGACCGCTGAGCGGGCGCGCGGCACGGCGGGTGCACCGCCCGCCGCGGTGTGCTTGACACCGAAATCGAACATCCATTCTCATAGAGATCCGACCCGTGTTCTGGAGCATTGCCGCGGAATTATCCACAGGTCGGAGCCGGGTCCGGGCGCGTTGTCAGTGGCAGGCGTTAGCGTCATGGACGTGAAGCGATCGACTCAAGCAAATCGGGTGGAACCCATGGCAGGCACTGACCGCGAGAAGGCGCTCGACGCCGCGCTCGCACAGATTGAACGGCAATTCGGCAAGGGCGCAGTGATGCGCATGGGGGAGCGGCCCAACGAACCCATCGAGGTCATCCCCACCGGATCGACCGCGCTCGACGTGGCGCTGGGCGTCGGCGGCATCCCCCGCGGCCGCGTCGTCGAGGTCTACGGCCCGGAGTCCTCCGGCAAGACGACCCTGACCCTGCACGCGGTGGCCAACGCCCAGAAGGCCGGCGGCTCGGTGGCGTTCATCGACGCCGAGCACGCGCTCGACCCCGAGTACGCCAAGAAGCTCGGCGTGGACACGGACGCCCTGATCCTGTCCCAGCCGGACAACGGCGAGCAGGCGCTGGAGATCACGGACATGCTGATCCGTTCCGGTGCGCTCGACCTCATCGTGATCGACTCCGTCGCCGCCCTGGTGCCGCGGGCCGAGATCGAGGGCGAGATGGGCGACTCCCATGTCGGCCTCCAGGCCCGGCTCATGAGCCAGGCCCTGCGCAAGATCACCAGCGCGCTCAACCAGTCCAAGACCACCGCGATCTTCATCAACCAGCTCCGCGAGAAGATCGGCGTGATGTTCGGCTCGCCGGAAACCACGACCGGTGGCCGCGCGCTGAAGTTCTACGCCTCGGTGCGTATCGACATCCGCCGTATCGAGACCCTCAAGGACGGCACGGACGCGGTCGGCAACCGCACCCGCTGCAAGGTCGTCAAGAACAAGGTGGCCCCGCCCTTCAAGCAGGCCGAGTTCGACATCCTCTACGGCCAGGGCATCAGCCGCGAGGGCGGCCTGATCGACATGGGTGTGGAGCACGGCTTCATCCGCAAGTCCGGCGCCTGGTACACGTACGAGGGCGACCAGCTCGGCCAGGGCAAGGAGAACGCCCGCAACTTCCTCAAGGACAACCCGGACCTCGCCAACGAGGTGGAGAGGAAGATCAAGGAGAAGCTGGGCATCGGCGTCAAGCCGCAGGAACCGGCGGCGGAGACCGGCGCGGACGTGGCGGCCGCGGGCGAGCCGGCCAAGACGGTTCCGGCACCGGCTGCCAAGGGTGCCAAGGCTTCCAAGGCCGTCGCGGCCAAGAGCTAGCCCGTCATGACGCGGCGAACGGACTGGCCCGGCAGCGAGGACGGCACCGGCCGTGCTGCGGGCGACGCCGAGAACCGTAGAGGCCGTGAGGACAGTGGTGGTCCCTCCTCGTCGAGGGCCGAGACGGGACCACCGCGGACACCCGAGGAGCAGGCACGGGCGATATGCCTGCGCCTGCTCACCGGAGCCGCGCGCACCCGCAGCCAGCTCGCGGACGCCCTGCGCAAGCGGGACATCCCCGATGACGTGGCGGACACCGTGCTGTCCCGCTACGTGGAGGTCGGCCTCATCGATGACGCGGCCTTCGCCGACGCCTGGGTGGAGTCCCGCCACCACGGCCGGGGCCTGGCCCGGCGCGCGCTCGCCCGCGAGCTGCGGACCAAGGGCGTGGAATCCGAGGTGATCGACGAGGCCGTCGGGCGCCTCGACTCCGAGCAGGAGGAGTCCACCGCCCGCGAACTGGTCGACCGCAAACTGCGCGCGACCAGAGGGCTCGACCGCGACAAGCGCCTGCGCCGGCTCGCGGGAATGCTGGCCCGCAAGGGGTACCCACAGGGCCTGGCCCTGCGCGTCGTCCGGCAGGCCCTGGAAGAGGAGGGCGAGGACCCGGAACTCCTGGAGCAGTGGGCCCAGGACTAGGGCGTGCCCGACAGGCCGCTGTGGCGTCGTGGCGCCCCATCGGACACGCCCTGGCCCCGGCCCGAGCCGGCCGGCCCTGGTCCTGGGCAGTCGCCCCGGTCAGCCGCTGGTGACCGGCAGGCCAGCGGCCCGCCATGCCTGGAATCCGCCGATCAGATCGGTGGCCCGGTGCAGCCCCAGCTGGTGCAGTGAGACCGCCGCGAGGCTCGACGCGTACCCCTCGTTGCACAGGACCACGACGTGGAGATCGTGGTGAGCCGCCTCCGGCAGGCGGTGGTCGCCCGTCGGGTCGAGCCGCCACTCCAGCTCGTTGCGCTCCACGATGAGCGCCCCGGGAATGGTGCCGTCGCGCTCCCGCAGGGCGGCATAACGGATGTCCACGAGAAGCCCGCCGGCCTCCCGGGCTGCGGCGGCCTGTCCGGGCTCCAGGCGGTGCAGTGTTCCGCGGGCCCGCTCCAGCAGGTCATCGACGGCGCTCACGCCCACTCCTCCGGCTGCTCGACCTCTTCGAGACGGAGCACCGGGCCGGTCCGGCTGTAGCGCCGGATCAGCGGCAGCGGCGGGTAGTAGGCGTGCACGGACACCGCGTGGTTGTCCTGCGAGGCGTTGAGCACGTCGTGCACGTGGTGCGGGCCGAAGGCGCGGCCGCGGCCGTCACTCAGGGTGTGCTCGCGGTCGACGCCGTCGGCGAGTTCCAGGGTCTTCCAGCCCTCGGTGGGGAGGCGGACCGCCAGCGCCTGCTCGGTCAGCTCGCCGCGCGCGGTGGCGAAGGCGCCGAGCGAGCCGCCGTGGTCGTGCCAGCCGGTGCCCGTACCGGGCGGCCAGCCGATCAGCCACACCTCACTGCCGCCCGGCCCGTCCAGCCGGAGCCAGGTGCGGCCTTCGGGGTCGAGCGGGAGGGAGTCGACGAGCGCGTGGTCCGCGGCGGTGCGGCGGACGAAGTCGAGGAGTTCGGCCGCGCCGGGGCCGCCGGGACTTCCGGCGGTCTGCGGGCGCGCAGGGGCATGTACGTCGGGCACGGGAACCGTCCTGAATGATCGCGAAGAGGCGCGGCCACCACGGCGGGAAGCCGGGGCCGCGCGGGAAGGAGCAGCGGATCAGCAGAACGGACGACACGTGCAGCCCGCGTAGCGGACCAGGTCCAGATGGACCCTCCGCCACAGTCGCGAGCCATGATCAGTCACCTTCGGAGTGACACACGGAGGTTCCCACAGGGTCAACCGGTGAACCGGTCCCAGGACCTGCCGCGGCCGCCTCCCCCGCGCCTTCCCCGGACCCCGCGGGACCGGGCACCCCGGCACCCCCGCTGTCCCCCGAACTCCCGGACGGTGCACCGCCGTTACCGGTCCCGCCCGCCGGGTGCCGCGCCGCCCGCCCGGACGGGCCGCCGCGCACCGCCACCGCGCAGGCGCGCAGCTCGGTGGGGCGGACACCGGACATGGCGGTGACGAGATGACCGTCGGGCCGCACCAGCAGGACGGTGTGCGCGGCGGCTCCCGGGTACTCCTCGGCGACCAGCACCTCGGTCTGCATCGGCAGTTCGGCGGCCGCGCCGGTCAGCCGCGGCATCAGCCCCGCGGACTGCCAGTGCCTGCGGTCCCAGACCCCGGTGCCGGGCGCGATCAGTATCACCAGCAGCCCCTGCCCCAGCCGGTCGCGCAGCGGCACCACCGAGCCGTCGGCCGCGGTCACCGGGACGTCGGCGACCGGCGCCCCCGGCAGGGTGCCGACCGGTGTCCCCGTGGTGTGCGCGGCGGGCGGGGCGAGCGGGGAGCGGGCGTAGGCCGGCGGCGCGCCCAGCGGGCCGCGCCCCAGGTAGCCGTCGGTCAGGAGGGCACAGTGGCCGCGGGCGGCGCCCGGCAGCGCCCGCCGCAGGCCGGCCGTGCCGCCCTCCCGCAGCAGCGGCAGCGCCTGGTCGGCGGCGCGCAGCCGCGCGGCGACGGCGCCCCTGCGCTCGGCCTGATAGCTGTCGAGCAGCGTCTCCGACGCACCGTGGTGCCAGGCGAGGGCCAGCTTCCAGGCGAGGTTCTCGGCGTCCCGCAGCCCCTCGTCCAGGCCCTGGGTGCCGAGCGCGCCCAGCAGATGCGCGGCGTCCCCCGCCAGGAAGGCGCGGCTCTGCCGCCAGCGCCTGGCCAGCCGGTGGTGGACGGTGTGCACTCCGGTGTCGAGCAGTTCGTACGGCGGCACCGGGCGGACGTTTCCGCGGCCCCGGGTGCGCCCGCCGGAACCGTCCGGCGTGGCCGCCTCGGCGGCCCAGCCCGCCAGCGAGTCACGGATCCGCGCCACCAGGGCGTCCGGGGTGACCAGCTCGCGTCCCGGAGGCAGCAGCCAGTCCAGCCGCCAGATGCCGTCCGGCAGCGGCCGCGCGCAGACCTCGGCGCCCGGCCCGCCGCCCTGCCGTCCTGGTGAACGGTGCAACAGGGCCTCGTCGGGCCAGGGCAGTTCGGTGCGGACCGCGGCCACCGCATGGCGCTCGACGGACGTGCGGCCGGGGAAGCGGATCTCCAGGAGCTTGCGGACCGTCGAGCGCGGGCCGTCGCAGCCGACGAGGTAACTCCCGCGCCACCAGGTGCCGTTGGGGCCTCGGGTGTGCGCGCTGACGCCGTCGGCGTCCTGCTCCAGGTCGGCCAGCCGGTCGCCGGTGATGATCCGGGCCAGCTTCTCGCGCGCGAGCGCGGCGCGCAGGGCCCGGGTCAGCGCGTGCTGGGGGAGGTGGACCGGAGACCCGGCCTCGGGAGTCCCGCCGCCGGGGTACCCGCCGTTCTCCGGGCCGGCCTGCCCGGGGCCGAAGGCGACGTGTTCCATCAGCCGCCTGCGGCGTACCGTGCGCCAGCCCGACCAGCGGGCACCCGCGGAATCCACCGCGTCCGCGCAGCCCAGCCGGCCGACGAAGTGCGCGGTGTCCTCGCGCAGCACGGCCGTGCGGGCGGGGCGGGTGGCCTCCTCGCCCGTGGTGTCGTCGAGCACGAGGGAGGGGACGCCCATCCGGGCCAGGGACAGCGCGAGGGAGAGGCCGACCGGACCCGCCCCGACGACGATCACCGGGTCCACGGCATGGCTCCCCGGCCCCGGTGGTGCGACGTGTCGGTGCGGGAACTGGCAGTTGGAGCCCGGTGCGTGATCACACAGCGTATGCAACCCACTGCGGCCGCCCGCGTCAAGTGACGGAGGCGGGGCTACCCGCACCGCCGCCTCCGTACACACCTGAATGCCGCCGTTCCTGACGGCCGGGCCGTCCGCCCGGGTGCCGTACCGCTTACCGAGCGGAGGCGCCCGGCACGTCCAGGGCGTCGGTCGCGGTGACCGGCTCGCCGGCCCCGGCCACGCCGATGCCGGTTCCGGCGCGCCGGCCGCGCCGCTCGATCCAGGTCGCGAGGCCGGACAGGGCCAGGCACATCGCGACGTAGATCGTGCCGGTGACGATGATGACCGGCACGTAGGTGTCCGAGCCGTTGACGATGATGTTGGTGCTCATCTGGCGTGCGGTGAAGAGGAGTTCCTCGAACGTGATGATGTAGCCGAGCGAGGTGTCCTTCAGCGTCACCACGAGCTGGCTGATGATCGTCGGCAGCATCGCCCGCACCGCCTGCGGGATCAGTACCGTCGCCATGACCTGCGTCTTGCGCATCCCCAGTGCGTAGGCGGCCTCGCGCTGGCCCTTGGGCACCGCGTTGATGCCGGCCCGCAACACCTCGGCCTGCACCGATCCGTTGTAGACGGTCAGGCCGACGACCAGCGCCCAGAACTGCGGGCTGTTGCCGGACAGGCCGAGCGCGTCACGGTTGGCGAGCAGGATCACCCACAGGACGTAGATGGTGATCAGCAGCGGGATGGCGCGGAACAGTTCGATGAATCCGGTCGCCAGCCAGCGCACCGGCTTGTGGTCGGACAGCCGGGCCACGGCCAGCAGCACGCCGAACGCCAGGGAGAGCACCGCGGCGACCGCGAAGACCTCCAGCGTGGTGAGCACACCGTCGCGGATGTTGGTCCGCACTCCGGCGTTGTTGAAGATGTTCCAGACCTCGGGCCTGAACTGCCCCTTGGCGTACAGCCGTTGCAGGATGAACGCGATCAGGGCCACCACCGCGACCGAACCGATGACGGTGTAGATGCGGTTGCGCACCTTCGTCTTCGGGCCCGGTGCGTCGTAGAGAACGCCGGCGCCGCTCATGCCGATACCTCGTTTCGTTCCGCCCCGCCTGCGCGCGGCACCCACGTCGTACTGATCCGCCTGCTGTCCGCGCTCACCGGGCCACTCCCATCCGGTGTTCGAGGAATCGGAAGGCACCGCTGATGGCGAAGGTGATGACGAGGTAGGCCAGGGCGATCCACAGGAAGATCCAGGCGATGGCGAAGCCCTGGTCGCTGAGCAGCTTGGAGACGCTGAACAGCTCGGCGACGCTGAAGGCACCGGCGATTGCGGAGTTCTTCGTCAGCGCGATGAAGATGCTGCTCAGCGGCGGCAGCACGGTGCGGGTGGCCTGCGGCAGGATGATCAGCCGCAGGGTCTGGGCGAACGTCATGCCGATGCTGCGGGCGGCCTCCGCCTGCCCCACCGGCACCGTCGAGATGCCGGAGCGCACCGCTTCGCAGACGAACGACGAGGTGTAGAAGCCGAGCGCCAGCGTGGCCAGCACGAACGGGCTGGTGCCGGGGAACAGGATCTGCGGCACCACGAAGAAGGCGACCAGGAAGAGCAGCGTCAGCGGGGTGTTGCGCAACACCGTGACCCAGGCCGTCCCGAAGGCGCGCAGCGGCGGAACCGGGGAGACCCGGAAGCCGGCTATGAGGACGCCGAGCACCAGTGCGAGCACCGCGCTGGCCGCAGTGATCGCCAGGGTTCCGAGGAACCCGTCACGGAACTCGGGAAGATGATCGAGGAGTACGTTCATGGGGTCTCCGCGTAGCGGTCGGGTCGGCGGCGGGAAGGGGCGGGAATGCGGGGGGAACCGGGGCGCACGGGCCGGAAGACAGCACGCCCCGCACACCCGACCCGGCGGGCGTACGGGGCGGCGCGGCCTGTGGAGTGCGCGGGCGCCTCAGTACCGCGGAAGCGGCAGGTCCGGGGCGGTGTCCTTGGTGAAAGGCGAACCCGACTTGCCGAGCGTGCCGTTGTACGCCTTCTCGTAGTCGCCGTTCTTGATGTGGTGCTCAAGTGCTGTGCTGATCGCGTCGCGCAGCGCCTTGTCGTCCTTCTTCATGCCGACGCCGTACGGCTCCTTGGTGAAGGGCTTCTCGACGACCCGGAGCTTGTCGTGCCGCTGGGCGGCGTAGCCCTTGAGGATCGCGTCGTCGGTGGTGAGGGCGTCGACCTGGCCGTCGAGCAGGGACTTGACGCAGTCCGAGTACTTCGACAGCTGGACGGTGTCGGCGCCGTACTTCGGCTTCTTGATCTCCTGGAGCGGCGTGGAGCCGACGATCGAGCAGACCTTCTTGCCCTTGAGGGAGTTCGGCCCGGTGATGGACTTGTCCTCCCTGCGCACCAGGAGGTCGGCGCCCGCCGTGTAGTACGGGCCCGCGAAGCCGACCTGCTTCTTGCGCTCGTCGTTGATCGTGTAGGTACCGACGTAGAAGTCGACCTGGCCCTTGGAGATGGTCGTCTCGCGCACGTTGGAGTCGATCGTGTCGAACTTGATCTGCTTCTCGGAGAATCCGAGGTCGGCGGCGACCATCTTGGCGATCTCGATGTCGAAGCCGGAGTACGTGCCCGCCGTGTCCTTGAAGCCCAGGAACGGCTGGTCGGCCTTGACGCCGATGACGATCTTCTTCGCCGCCTGGGCCTTCTTCAGCACCGGGGAGTCGACGGTGACCCCCGACGCGACCTTGTAGTCGCCGCTGTAGACCTCGCCGCCGGCCGGCTTGTCGCCCGCCGTACCCGACTCGCCGCCGCATGCGGTCGCGGTCGCCGCCAGCGCGAGCACCACCGCACCCGCCGCAGCCGTCTTGAGCATCCTCATGGTGAACATCCTTTGGTTCCACAGGTGTGGGCGATCAGGGGGACCGGACCGGTTCTCAGTGATGCAGGATCTTCGACAGGAAGTCCTTCGCGCGGTCGCTGCGCGGGTTGTTGAAGAACTGGTTGGGCTCGGCCTCTTCGACGATGCGGCCGTCCGCCATGAAGACGACCCGGTTCGCGGCGGAGCGGGCGAAGCCCATCTCGTGCGTGACGACGACCATCGTCATGCCGTCCCGGGCGAGCTGCTGCATGACCTCAAGCACCTCGTTGATCATCTCCGGGTCCAGCGCCGACGTCGGCTCGTCGAACAGCATCACCTTCGGGTCCATCGCCAGCGCACGGGCGATGGCCACCCGCTGCTGCTGGCCACCGGACAGCTGCGCGGGGTACTTGTCCGCCTGGGTGCCCACCCCCACCCGGTCCAGCAGGGTGCGGGCCTTCTCCGCGGCGGCCGTCTTGTCGGCCTTGCGGACCTTGGTCTGGCCCAGCATGACGTTCTCCAGCACCGTCTTGTGCGCGAAGAGGTTGAAGGACTGGAAAACCATCCCCACGTCGGCGCGCAGCCGCGCCAACTCCCGTCCCTCCTGCGGCAACGGCTTGCCGTCGATGCTGATGCTGCCGGTGTCGATCGTCTCCAGGCGGTTGATCGTGCGGCACAGAGTCGACTTGCCGGAGCCCGAAGGCCCGATCACCACGACGACCTCGCCGCGGTGGATCGTCAGGTCGATGTCCTGGAGCACGTGCAAGGCGCCGAAGTGCTTGTTCACGTTGTCCAGCACGACCAGCTGGTCCCCGGCCGGTGCGGGGCCCTGGGCGTTCTTGGTCACCGATACTTCGCTCATCGGCGGGTAGCTCCGTCCTCCTCGGTTGGGGAGGACCCTAGGACGGCCTGCGACCAGCGTCATTACATCTGAGGGGAACTTGAGGATAACGATCCGGCCGCGGAGCGTAACAATCCGGCCGCGCTGGGCCCGATACCGCGAGCCGGCCGGACGCCGGGCGAGGGGCCCTGCGGGCGCGGGCGTACCGGCTGCGTAACGGATGGCGTCCGTGAGGTGACCGCCCCTTGACGCGCGCACCCTCCATCGCGGTAGATGCCCTGTGGCCCGTGCACGCTATCGAGAGGGAGGCCGATGAGACTGCTGCTCGTCGAGGACGACGACCATGTCGCAGCGGCCCTGTCCGCGGTGCTGGCCAGGCACGGCTTCACCGTCGTCCACGCCCGCAACGGGGAGGAGGCCCTGCAGGCCCTGCTCCCCGACGCCGCCGAGCCGTTCGCCGTGGTGCTGCTCGATCTCGGCCTGCCCGACCAGGACGGATTCGAGGTCTGCGGCCGGATCCGCAGGATCTGCGCCACCCCCGTCATCATGGTCACCGCACGCTCCGACGTGCGCTCCCGCATACACGGCCTCCACCTCGGCGCCGACGACTACGTCGTCAAGCCCTACGACACCGGCGAACTGCTCGCCCGCATCCATGCCGTGAGCCGGCGCACCCCGGTCGCCGGCGCCGAGCCGCACCCCGAGGAGAGCGGCCCCGCCGACCCGCTGCGGCTGGGCACGGTCACCGTCGAACTGCCCACCCGCCAGGTGTCTGTGGCAGGGGTCGCGGTGCCGCTGACCCGCAAGGAGTTCGACCTGCTGGCGCTGCTCGCCCAGCGCCCCGGTGTGGTCTTCCGGCGGGAGCAGATCATCAGCGAGGTGTGGCGCACCAGTTGGGAGGGGACCGGCAGGACCCTTGAGGTGCACATCGCCTCGCTGCGCGCCAAGCTGCGGATGCCCGCGCTGATAGAGACGGTCAGAGGGGTCGGCTACCGCCTGGTGGTCCCCGGCTCCGGCGCAGCGCCCGCCACCCGGCCGCCCGCATTGCCGAACCGCTGACGGCCGCGCCCCTCCATGCGCACCCGACTCCTCCCGCTGCTGATCGTCCTGCTCGCCGGGGTGCTGCTCGCGCTCGGCATCCCGCTCGGGGTGATCACCGCAGGGGTGGAACAGCAGAAGGTGGTCGTCGACCGCATCGACGACGCCGCACGGTTCGCGTCCCTCGCCCAGTTCGTCACCGCACGCCCCGACGCGGACGGCACCGCGGGCGGCATCGACGAGGACGAGAGGCGGGCCACCCTCGGCAGCGAACTGGCCCGCTACCACGACCTGTACGGCATACGGGCCGGCGTCTTCTACCGTGACCGCTCGCCGATGGCCGCGGCCCCCGGCGGCTGGCGGATACCGCACGAGGGCGAGGGCGACCAGGCGTTCAAGGAGGCGCTGGCCGGTCACCGCAGCCACGACCCCGGCCAGGTCTGGCCCTGGGACGACGACGGCCGCATCCCGGTCGCCTCACCCGTCGTGCGCGACGGCGACGTGGTGGCGGTGGTCTTCACCGACTCGCCCACCGGGCAGATGCGCGCCCACACCCTGCGCGGCTGGCTGCTGATCGCCGCGGGCGAATGCGCGGCCATGCTCGCCGCCGTCGCCGCCGCGTTCCGGCTCACCGGCTGGGTACTGCGCCCGGTACGGGTGCTGGACGCGGCCAGCCACGACATCGCCACCGGCCGGATGAAATCCCGCGTCGCCGCCACCGCGGGACCGCCCGAACTGCGGCGCCTGGCCCGCTCGTTCAACGAAATGGCCGACCACGTCGAAGAGGTTCTGGAACAGCAGCGCGCCTTCGTCGCCGACGCCTCCCACCAGCTGCGCAACCCGCTCTCCGCGCTGTTGCTGCGCATCGAGCTGCTGGCGCTCGAACTCCCCGAGGGGAACGAGGAGATCGCCTCGGTCCGCACCGAGGGCAAGCGGCTGGCCCGGGTCCTGGACGACCTGCTCGGCCTCGCGCTCGCCGAGCACACGGCGGCCGACCTCCAGCTCACCGACGTCGCCGCACTGGCCGCCGAACGGGTCGACTCCTGGCGCCCGCTGGCCGACGACAAGGAGGTGCACCTGACGTACGAGGGGCACAGCGCCGTCACCGGATGGGCCGACCCGGTCGCGCTCTCCAGTGCCCTGGACGCCGTCGTCGACAACGCCCTGAAATTCACCCCGCCCGGCGGCCCGGTCACGGTGCGTGTCGCGCCGGACGGGGACGGCGTGCGGATCACCGTCGCGGACGGCGGCCCGGGGCTCACCGAGGACGAACTCGCCCGCATCGGCGACCGGTTCTGGCGCAGCGGCCGCCATCAGAACGTCTCGGGCTCCGGTCTCGGCCTGTCCATCACCCGGGCCCTGCTCGCGGCCGGCGGCGCCGGCATCGACTACGCCCCGCACGAGCCGCAGGGCCTGCGGGTCACCGTCACCGTGCCGCGGCACGCCCCGTGAGACGCCCTGTGGCGGTGGCCACGTTCCCTGGGGCGCGCCGGAGACCTGTGCTAGTGTGAATGCCGTTGCAGTTGTGGTACCCATGAACTTTGTGTGCGCCCGGAGGCTGGAAGCCCCGGGCGTTCATTGTTTTCCGGACCTTTATCCGGTGTGGGGCAATCATCTCGGCGACGTGGAGTCCGCGAAGTGCGGCCTCCGGTTTGCCCCATGAAGGAGAAAATTATGGCTTCCGGCACCGTGAAGTGGTTCAACTCGGAAAAGGGCTTCGGCTTCATCGAGCAGGACGGCGGCGGCCCCGACGTCTTCGCCCACTACTCGAACATCAACTCCCAGGGCTTCCGTGAGCTCCAGGAGGGCCAGAAGGTCTCGTTCGACGTGACCCAGGGCCCCAAGGGCCCGCAGGCGGAGAACATCAGCCCCGCCTGACACCCACGTGTCTCGCGGACGGGGCCCGCACCGGCCAGCCCGGTGCGGGCCCCGTCCCGTATGCGCAGGACACTCGCCTGCGAGCAGTACCGCGTCCCCCCGTACACCTCGGTCCCCGAGCGCTGTCACACGGGTGAGTGCGCGGCCGGCACGACCACGCCTCACCTCCCCAGAAGGGTCTTCAGTGACACGAGCGACCGCACCGCGACAGAGCGCCGCACCCAGCACGTCCCCCCGGACGCCGCCCCCCGCGCCAGTCAGCTCCTTCGACGAGCTTCCGCTGGCCCCGGCCCTCCTCACCGCGCTGCGTGCGCAGGGTGTCACCGAGCCGTTCCCCATCCAGGCGGCCACCCTCCCCGCGACGCTCGCCGGCCGTGACGTGCTCGGCCGCGGCCGCACCGGATCGGGCAAGACCCTCGCCTTCGGCCTCGCGATGCTCAGCCGCACGGCGGGCCGTCGGGCCGAGAGCAAGCGCCCGCTCGCCCTCGTCCTCGTTCCCACCCGCGAACTCGCGGGACAGGTCGCCGAGGCGCTCACGCCCTACGCCAAGGAACTGGGCCTGCGGATCGCCACCGTCGTCGGCGGCACCTCGATCAACCGCCAGGTCGACGCGCTGCGCCGCGGCACCGAAGTCCTGGTCGCCACCCCCGGCCGGCTCGCCGACCTCCTCGACCGCCGGGCCTGTGCCCTCGACAAGGTCACCGTCACGGTCCTCGACGAGGCCGACCAGATGACCGACATGGGCTTCCTGCCGCAGGTCACCCGCCTGATGGAGAAGGTCGACCCGAACGGGCAGCGGATGCTGTTCTCGGCGACCCTCGACCGCAACGTCGACAAGCTGGTGCGCCGCTTCCTGACCGACCCGGTCACCCACTCCGTGGACCCGTCGGCCGCCACCGTCACGACCATGGACCACCACGTCCTGTACGTCGACGACACCGACAAGCGCGCCACCACCACCGAGATCGCCGCCCGCGAAGGCCGCGTGATCATGTTCGTGGACACCAAGCGCGGCGCCGACCGGCTCCCCAAGCACCTGCTCGCCCAGGGCGTGCGCGCCGCGGCGCTGCACGGCGGCAAGTCCCAGCCGCAGCGCACCCGCACCCTGGAGCAGTTCCGCACCGGCCAGGCGTCCGCGCTGATCGCCACCAACGTCGCGGCCCGTGGCATCCACATCGACGGCCTCGACCTCGTCGTGAACGTGGACCCGCCGACCGAGGCCAAGGACTACCTGCACCGCGGTGGCCGCACCGCCCGCGCGGGCGAGTCCGGCACCGTCGTCACCCTCGTCACGCCGGGCCAGCGCCGCGACATGACCCGGCTGATGCGCCAGGCGAAGATCACCCCGGACACCGCCAAGGTCCGCCCGGGGGACGCCGACCTGATACGGATCACCGGCGCCAGGACACCGACCGGCGAACCCGTCGTGATCACCGCGCCCGCTGCGGCCCCGTCCGCGGGCTCGCGCCCCGGTGGCGGCGGCAGTGCGGGCGGCGGGCGCCGGCGCCCGCGCCGCAGCAGGCCGGCCCGCCGTCCCACCAGGGCTCCCCGGGCCTGACGCGCACCCGGGGCGGGCCGCCGGTCTCACCGGCGGTCCGCCTGCTGTCCGCACTCAGGGTTTCGCCGACACGTAGTAGCGCCGGGCCCCCTCGTGGAGCGGCAGCGGATCGGTGAACACCGCCGTCCGCAGGTCCACCCGCTGGGCGGCGTGCACCTGCCGCCCGATCGCGTCCCGGCTGTTGATGACGGTCCGGGTGATGCCCTCCGTGCGGGCTGCGCCCTCCCGGTCCGTCGTCACCAGCAGATTCGCCACTGCGATCGTCTTCACCGTCTGCCCGTCCTGGGCCCGCGGATAGGCGTCGGCCGGCATCACCGCGGCCCGGTAGTAACGGGTCGGAGGGCCCTGCCGGTGCAGCGCGCCGAGCAGGTCGCCGAGCTGGACCAGCCGCACCGGGAAGCGGTCCTCCAGATGCTGCACGGCGGCGGTGGGCAGCCCGCCGGACCAGAAGAAGGCGTCCAGCTTTCCCGTCCGCAGCAGCTCGGGCATCCGGTCGATGCCGACCCGCACCGGCTCGATGTCCGTGTCGAAGTCCAGGCCCGCGGCCTTCATGAGCCGCCGGGTGATCAGCTGGACCCCCGAACCGTCGGCGCCCACCCCCACCCGCAGCCCGCCCAGTTCCGTCGCCGAGCGCAGCCGCGACGTCTTGGGCACCACCAGCTGCATGTAGTCGTCGTACAGCCGCGCGCAGGCCCGCAGCGAGCCCGCGCCCTTCTCTCCACGGGCCTGGTAATCGGAGACCGCGTCGGCGGTCGCGATGGTGAACGCGGCTCTCCCGGAGGCCAGTTGGCGCAGGTTGTCGACCGAGCCCTCGCTGCGCGTCAGCCGCAGGTCGAGGTCCGGCATGTCGTGCGCCAGATCCTGCTGGAGCAGCTCCCCGTAGCGTGCGTACACGCCGGTCGGCACGCCGGTCGCCAGCGTCACCTGCCCGCCGCGCGACGGTGCGGAGCCCGGGGACAGCAGCCACCACAGGAGCAGTCCGAGCACGACCAGGACGGCGGCCGCGACGCGGAGCGTGCGGCGGCCGGCGGGGCGGGCGAGTGCGGTGACCATGAGCGGATACTGCCAGCACCTGCGGGGCCCCGGAAGACTTCCGCGCGAGCCGCGTGGGCGGGCGCTGCGGCGGGCGGGCCCGGCGGGCGGCCCGGCCTGGCCGCTGCGCGATAATGCCGGTATGCGGATCTCAGCCAGGGCGGACTATGCGGTGCGGGCCGCGCTGCAGCTCGCGGCGGCCGGGGAGACGGGTCCGCTGAAGGCCGAGGCCATCGCCGATGCCCAGGACATCCCGCACAAATTCCTGGAGGGCATCCTCAACGACATGCGCCGCGGGGGCCTCGTCGTCAGCAGGCGTGGTGGCAGCGGTGGTTACCGGCTGGCCAAGGACGCGCAGGACATCAGCATCGCGGACGTCATCCGGGTCATGGAGGGCCCTCTGGTGTCGGTACGCGGCGTCCGCCCGCCGGAGTTGGCGTACTCAGGGCCTGCGCGGTCGTTGCTGCCGCTGTGGATCGCGCTGCGGGCCAACGTGCGTCAGATTCTGGAAGGCGTCTCACTCGCCGACGTCGCCGCGTCCGAGCTGCCCGGCGAGGTGTCCGAACTGGCCGAGGCCCCCGAGGCGTGGACGAACCCGTAACGCGTCCGGATGGCAAGACGGTGCTGTCCAACCCTTGAACTCCTCTTGCTCTGACGGGATTCGGCACCGCATTCTCTGATTCCCTACTAATTCAGTGGGGAAACTGGGAAACGCATCCGGGAGGAGGCGCACGTGCCCCGCACGAGCCGTGCCAAGGCCGCGCGTCACGCCCCGGCCACCCCCGCAGGGACGGTGACCGGCGCCACGCCGCAAGAGCTCGCCCCCGCAGCGCCCCGCCCCAACACCCCAGCGGACGACGGGACCTGGGCCCGCGTCATCCACGAGGTCGCCGACGATCTCGCCGTCGACGCACTCGCCCGCGACCGGGCGGGCAAGCCTCCCCACGACGAGGCCGGACGGCTGCGCGAGGCCGGCCTGCCGGCCCTGCTGACCCCGCCCGCCACCGGCACCGGAGCCGACTGGCGGACGGCCTGCGCGGCCCTCCGCGAGATCGCCGCCGCCGACGGCTCCATCGGTGAACTGCTCGCCCGCCACTACGTCCTGTCCTGGAGCGCCCGCCTCTTCGGCACCCCGGAAAGTGCCCGGGGCGTGGAACGCCGGGCACTCGACGGACGCTGGCTGTGGGCCGGGGACGTGAGCCTGCCGGACGCCGACCGCACACCGGAAGCGGACGTCGGCCTGACGCTCACCCCGGCCGGCGACGGCTACGTCCTCGACGGACAGAAGTCCTTCGCCGCTGGTGTCACCGTCGCCGACCGGCTGCTCATCGGCGCACCGGACGCCCGCACCGGCGAATCGGTCATCGTGGCCGTGGATCCGTACCACCCCCGCGCGACGGTCGACCCGGCCCACGACCGGCTGGGGCAGCGGCTCACCGGCGCCGGCACCGTCCGCTTCGACGGCGTCCCCGTCCCCCCGCACGACGTGGTGGCCACCGTGCCGCGTGACGAGCACGACGTACCGCCCCGTGCCACGCTCGCCCCCCTGGCGCTGCGGCTCGCTCTCGTCCACGTCGGCCTGGGCATCGCGGAAGGCGCGCTGGCCGAGGCGCGCGACGTCATCCGCCGCGGCGCCCCGCCCGTCTGGGCCGCCGTCGAGCCGGACGGCAGCGTCTGCGAGACCGGGCCGGGCGGCGATCCCTACCTCCTGCTCCACTACGGGGAGCTGGTCACCGCCGCACACGCCGCCGCCTCCGTCGCCGAACCCGCGACCCGGGCCCTGGCCGGCGGCCTGCTCGCGGGGCAGGGGCTCGGTGTCGAGGAGCGCGCCGAGATCGCCGTCCTCGTCGCCGCCGCCGAAGCCGTCACCCACCGCTCCGCCCTGCACATCACCACCCGCCTCCTGGAACTCACCGAAGGCGCGGCCCCTTTCGCCGACGACCCCGGTCTCGACAGGTTCTGGCGCAACGCCCGCGTCCTGACGGCACGGGAAGCCTCTCCCCGCAGGTTCCGCGACATCGGCGACCACTACCTGAACGGCGCCCAGCTGCCGCTGACGCTGCGGGGCTGACCCCTGTCCCGGCCGCCCGGGAAAGTGCGCTCCCCGCGCCCCCTTACCCTTGAGGGATGACCAGCAGCAGTGACCGGAGCCATGGCGTGGGCGTTCAGCGAAGTTACGAGATCCGCACCTACGGGTGCCAGATGAACGTCCACGACTCCGAGCGGCTGTCGGGCCTCCTGGAGGACGCCGGATACGTTCCCGCGCCCAAGGACGCCGACGGCGCCGATGTCGTCGTCTTCAACACCTGCGCGGTGCGGGAGAACGCCGACAACCGGCTCTACGGCAACCTCGGCCAGCTCGCCCCGAAGAAGGCCGGACGGCCCGGCATGCAGATCGCCGTCGGCGGCTGCCTCGCCCAGAAGGACCGCGACACCATCGTCAAGAAGGCCCCCTGGGTCGACGTGGTCTTCGGGACGCACAACATCGGGAAGCTGCCGGTCCTCCTGGAGCGCGCCCGCGTCCAGGAAGAGGCGCAGGTCGAGATCGCCGAATCCCTCGAAGCCTTCCCCTCGACCCTCCCCACCCGCCGCGAGAGCGCCTACGCGGCCTGGGTCTCCATCTCCGTCGGCTGCAACAACACCTGCACCTTCTGCATCGTCCCCGCGCTGCGCGGCAAGGAGAAGGACCGGCGGCCCGGCGACATCCTCGCCGAGGTCGAGGCACTGGTCGCCGAGGGCGTCAGCGAGATCACCCTGCTCGGCCAGAACGTCAACGCCTACGGCTCCGACATCGGCGACCGCGAGGCGTTCAGCAAGCTGCTGCGCGCCTGCGGAAAGATCGAGGGCCTGGAGCGGGTCCGCTTCACCTCCCCGCACCCCCGCGACTTCACCGACGACGTCATCGCCGCCATGGCCGAGACTCCCAACGTCATGCCGCAGCTGCACATGCCGCTCCAGTCCGGCTCCGACCGGGTCCTCAAGGCCATGCGCCGCTCCTACCGCCAGGAGCGCTACCTCGGCATCATCGGGAAGGTGCGCGCCGCGATGCCGGACGCCGCCCTGTCGACCGACATCATCGTCGGCTTCCCCGGCGAGAGCGACGAGGACTTCGAGCAGACCCTGCACACGGTCCGCGAGTCCCGCTTCGCCCAGGCGTTCACCTTCCAGTACTCCAAGCGCCCCGGAACCCCGGCGGCCGACATGGACGACCAGATCCCCAAGGCCGTCGTCCAGGAGCGCTACGAACGCCTGGTGGCCCTCCAGGAGGAGATCTCCTGGGAGGAGAACAAGAAGCAGGTCGGACGCACCCTGGAGGTCCTGGTCGCGGAGGGCGAGGGGCGCAAGGACGACGCGACCCGCCGCCTGTCCGGCCGCGCGCCCGACAACCGCCTCGTCCACTTCACCCGCCCCGATGAGCCGGTACGCCCCGGCGACATGGTGACCGTGGACATCACCTACGCCGCCCCGCACCACCTCCTTGCCGAGGGCCCCACCACCTCCGTACGCCGCACCCGCGCGGGCGACGCCTGGGAGAAGCGCAACGCCGCCCCCGCGCCGCAGTCCACGGGCGTGATGCTGGGCCTCCCGACGGTCGGAGCCCCGGCGCCCGCACCGGCAGCCGCACCGGGCTGCGGCTGCAGCTGACCCCACCCGGGCCGCTCCGCCCCGCGAGGCGGAGCGGCGGACCGGCGTGATCGGGGCGGGAGTTACGCTGCGTGGCATGCTCGTAGCCGCTGCCCTGTGCCCGTGCCCGCCCCTGCTCGTCCCCGAGGTCGCCTCCGGCGCCGCCGCCGAGCTGGACAGCCTGCGCGCCGCCTGCTTCGACGCGGTCGGCGTGCTCGCCGCCGCCCGGCCCGACCGGCTGGTCGTCATCGGTCCCGCGGAACAGGCAGGACGCGGCCCGTACCCGCAGGGCGCCACCGGCTCCTTCCGCGATTTCGGCGTGCCGGCCGAGGTGCGCCTGGGCGCGGCGGAACGAACCCCGGAACGCCCGCTGCCGCCCTCGCTCGCCGTCGGCGCCTGGCTGCTCTCCCGTACGGACTGGGCCGACGCACCCGTCGAGGGGCTGGGGGTGGGGGAGCCGCTGTCCCGGGACCGCTGCCTGCCGGTCGGCCGCGAGATCGCCGTCTCATCGGCCCGCGTGGCGCTGCTCGTGATGGGCGACGGCAGCGCCTGCCGCACGGTGAAGGCGCCCGGCTACTTCGACGAACGGGCCGAGCCCTTCGACGCCGAGGTGGCCCGTGCCCTGGGCGCCGCCGACACCGACGCGCTGACCGCGCTGGACGAAGAGCTGGCCGCCGGACTCAAGGCGTCGGGCCGGGCCTGCTGGCAGGTCCTCGCGGGCGCCGCCCAAGCAGGCACCCCGCTCCGCGGCGAGCTGCTGTACGACCAGGCGCCGTACGGGGTGGGGTACTTCGTCGCGGCGTGGTCCTAGGCCCACCGGCCGCCGGCACGGGCACAGCAGCGGGAACGGCCGCGAGCGGGGTGCTCGCGGCCGTTCGCGTGGTGCGGGGGCTCCCGGGCCGGGCGCGTGGTGCCGGGCCGTCCGTGGCGGACTCAGCGGCGCGGCCCTTGCGGGGCTGCCGGCGGGCGTGACGGGCGGTGCAGGCCCCGTGGGCGCCGCCGCCCGTCGCCGCCTACTTACGGGCGCCGTCACCGGCCTCCCGGTCGGCCGCCGCAGCGGCGGACTGCTGCCGGGGAATCCCGGTGCCCTCGGCCCCTTCCTCGGCGGACCCGGCTTCCGCGGATCCGGCCTCGGCGGCCTCTTCCTTCCCGGTCGCGCCCGCTCCGGTTCCGTCCTTTCCGGGCTCGCCCTCTCCTGCCCCGGCTTCTTCGCTCCCGCCTACCGCGGCCGCCGGCTCCGGCGCCTTCGCAGGCTCCTCGGCCGCCTCGGACGCGGTCTCCTCGCTGCGCCCGGAATCCGTGGTGCTTTCCTGGCCCGCGGCGCTTTCCTGGCCCTCGGTGTCCCCCGCGGCCCCGGTGTCGTCACCGGTTTCCTCCGTGGCGGTCACGGCCGGTGCGGCCGCTTCCTCCGGTGAGGATCCGGACGGACGCCGACCGAACCAGGAGAACCGCGAAAAAACACCCATATCTGCTCCAACCCCTACCGATGTGGCGGATTTCCCGCGCCGCCCGGGGCGTGCCCTTGCGCCGCCCACGGGGCGCCGGCCGCACGCCGATGCCCGGGATCCCGCAACAGGCAACGACCTCCGTAGGTGCCCCGTCACGTCGCTCATTCGGGGTCGGTGCCCGATGTTTGCGAGACTGGCGCCGTGAACACCGCAGTTCCCGCTCCGCGGGTCATCGCCGTCGTCGGCCCCACCGCGGCCGGAAAGTCCGATCTGGGCGTCGCACTCGCCCGGCAGTTGGGCGGCGAGGTGATCAACGCCGACTCCATGCAGCTCTACCGCGGCATGGACATCGGCACGGCCAAGCTGACTCCTCAGGAGCAGCAGGGTGTACCGCACCGTCTCCTGGACGTCTGGGACGTCACCCGGGCCGCCAACGTCGCCGAGTACCAGCGGCTGGCCCGCGCCGAGATCGACCGGCTGCTCGCCGATGGCCGCACCCCCGTCCTCGTGGGCGGCTCCGGCCTCTACGTGCGCGGTGCCATCGACACCCTCGAATTCCCCGGCACCGACCCGGCCGTCCGCGCCCGCCTGGAGGACGAACTGGCCGAGCGGGGCAGCGGCGCGCTGCACGCCAGGCTCGCCGCCGCTGACCCCGAGGCCGCCGCCGCGATCCTGCCCGGCAACGGCCGCCGCATCGTGCGCGCCCTGGAGGTCATCGAGATCACCGGCCGCCCCTTCACCGCGAACCTCCCCGGCCACGAAGCCGTCTACGACACCGTGCAGATCGGCGTCGGCGTCGACCGGCCCGAACTCGCCGACCGGATCGCCCGCAGGGTGGACCGGATGTGGGAGGCCGGCCTCGTCGACGAGGTGCGCGCCCTGGAGGCCGCCGGACTGCGCGAGGGCCGGACCGCGTCCCGGGCGCTTGGCTACCAGCAGGTGCTCGCGCAGCTGGCGGGGGAGTGCACCGAACAGGAGGCCCGCGAGGAGACCGTGCGCGCCACCAAACGGTTCGCCCGGCGCCAGGACTCCTGGTTCCGGCGTGACCCCCGGGTCCACTGGCTCAGCGGCGCGGCCGACGACAGGGAGGAACTTCCCCGCCGCGCGCTGGCGTTGCTCGAACGACCGGTCACAGCCTGATCACGTCATGGCATCGGGACGCTCCGGCCGTCATCCGGGCCCCTGCGCGCGTGTCATCATCGACCTTCGATCGAGCGTGCAGTCTGCGGCAGGGAGGGCGCGTGGCAATGGAGGCCGGCCCTCGTAACAGAGCGCAGCAACCGGACCGGGAAGGCACCGGCACGGCGGCGTACGACGACCCCGCGGCGTCGCACCGCACGGACCCCACAGACGGGCATCCGGCCCCCGTCGGCCGCCCCCCGGCGCTCGGCGACCCCACCATTCTGGACGCACCGGGCACCGCCGCCCTGGACGACTCGGACAGCCCCGACGCGGACCGGCCGGCGCCCGAGGGCGGCGAGTCCTTCCGCGAGCTGCGTCCGCCCCGGCGGCTGCGCCTGTGGCAGCTCGCGCCGGTCGTGGCGCTCGGCACCCTCGGCTCGCTGATGTTCGCCTTCCCGCTCGCCTTCGAGTTCGGCGGTGACGGCGGCGCGGTGATCGCGATGCTCGGCCTGCTGCTGTGCTGCTGCGCCGCCGGCGGAGGCATGATGGCCGCCCGCCGCGTCGGCCAGACCTGGCCAGGACTGCCCGCCCGCGGCTCGGGGCGCCGTGCGGACTGGCGCGTGGTGCTCGTCTACACCGCCGTGGTGGGGGTCCTGGCGGCCCTCGCCATCTGGCGCGTCGCCCGGCTGCGCTGACCCGTAGGGCACCGCCACCGGAGGACCGCCCACGCCACCCGCCCCGCAGGCCCCGTACGATTCCAGGGTGAGCACCGCAGCGCGTATCGACTTCCTCAAGGGCCACGGCACCGAGAACGACTTCGTGATCGTTCCCGACCCGGACGGCCTCCTGGAGATGACCCCGGACGCCGTCGCCCGGATCTGCGACCGGCGGGCCGGCATCGGCGGCGACGGCATGCTCCGGGTCGTACGGTCCGCCGCGCACCCCGAGGCGCGCGCGATGGCCGACGAGGCCGAGTGGTTCATGGACTACCGCAACGGCGACGGCTCGATCGCCGAGATGTGCGGCAACGGCGTCCGCGTCTTCGCCCGCTACCTCCTGCACGCCGGCCTGGCCGAGGCGGGCGACCTCGCCTTCGCCACCCGCGCCGGTGTCCGCCGGGTCCACCTCGGCAAGACCGGGGACGTCACGGTCGCCATGGGCCGCGCCGAACTTCCCGACGCGGGCGTCGTGGTCACGCTCGGCGGCCGCAGCTGGCCGGCCCGCAACGTCAACATGGGCAACCCGCACGCCGTCGCCTTCGTCGAGGACCTCGGCCACGCGGGCGACCTGTACGAGGTGCCGCCGTTCAGCCCAGCAGCGGTTTATCCCGGCGGCGTCAACATCGAGTTCGTCGTCGACCGCGGTCCGCGCCATGTGGCGATGCGGGTGCACGAGCGCGGCTCCGGCGAGACCCGCTCCTGCGGCACGGGCGCCTGCGCGGTCGCCGTCGCCACCGCCCGCAGGGACGGCGTCGACCCCGCACGTACCGGCCTGCCCGTCACGTACACCGTCGACGTGCTCGGCGGCAGCCTGTCGATCACCGAACTGCCGGACGGCACCGTCGAGATGACAGGACCGGCCGTGATCGTCGCCGAGGGCACCTTCGACCCGGCCTGGCTCGACTCCGCGCTCGCCTGACGCACACCGTGGCGGCCGTCCCCGAGGAGATACGGGGGCGTCCGCGGAAATCGCTCGAACGGGTGATCCGTTTCACGCTGGGGGAGAGGTGGACGGCACCGCGTGGTGGGCTCGGTAGCATCAAGCACCGGCCCGGCCGCCCAACTGGCGGCGTGCCACCGCCGGTCGACGCCGCCGGAGGTGCCCATGAGCGCAGAGGCCACTAACCCTGGTAACCCTGGAGCGGCGAGCCGTAAGCGCGGCCGCGCGCGGCTTGAGCTGCACGGACTGCGCAGGATCGGCCGTGCGGCGCTGCTGGGACCGGCCCCGCGCGACGGCCTGCCCGACGCCCTGGAACACGTCGCCAAGGTGCACCGCGGCCACCATCCGGACGCCGACCTCGACATCCTCAGCAAGGCGTACGTCCTCGCCGAGTCCTCGCACCGCGGCCAGATGCGCAAGAGCGGCGAGCCGTACATCACGCACCCGCTCGCCGTCACCCTCATCCTTGCCGAACTGGGCGCCGAAACCACGACGTTGACCGCTTCGCTGCTCCACGACACCGTCGAGGACACCGAAGTGACGCTCGATCAGGTCCGCGCGGCGTTCGGCGACGAGGTCTGCTATCTCGTCGACGGTGTGACCAAACTGGAGAAGGTCGACTACGGCGCGGCGGCCGAGCCGGAGACCTTCCGCAAGATGCTGGTCGCCACCGGCAACGACGTCCGCGTGATGTCCATCAAGCTCGCCGACCGGCTGCACAACATGCGCACCCTCGGGGTGATGCGCCCCGAGAAGCAGGCCAGGATCGCCAAGGTCACCCGTGAGGTGCTGATCCCGCTCGCCGAACGCCTCGGCGTCCAGGCACTCAAGACCGAGCTGGAGGACCTGGTCTTCGCGATCCTGCACCCCGAGGAGTACGCCGCCACCCGGCGCCTGGTCGCGGAGTACGCAACCCGGCCCGATCCGCTCGCCGCCCTCGCCGCCCGGGTGCGCGGCACCCTCGCCGAGGCCGGCATCGACGCCGAAGTGCTCGTGCGGCCACGGCACTTCGTCTCCGTGCACCGCGTCCGGGGGAGCCGTGGCGAGCTGACCGGCGCGGACCTCGGACGGCTGCTCGTCCTGGTCACCGAGGACGCCGACTGCTACGCCGTACTGGGCGAACTGCACACCTGCCTCACTCCCGTGATCTCCGAATTCAAGGACTTCATCGCGGCCCCCAAGTTCAACCTCTACCAGTCGCTGCACACCGCGGTGGCCGGCGAGACGGGCGAGATCGCCGAGACACTGATCCGCACCCACCAGATGCACCGCGTCGCCGAGGCCGGCGTGATCGCCCTGGGCAACCCGTACACCCCCACCGACGGCCCCGAAACCCCCGAGGGCGAACGCGCCGACCCGACCCGCCCCGGGTGGCTCTCCCGGCTGCTGGAGTGGCAGAGCGCCACCCCCGACCCCGACACCTTCTGGACCTCGCTGCGCGACGACCTCGCCCAGGACCGGGAGATCACGGTCTTCTGCACCGGCGACCCGCTCCCGGGGGCCGGCGGCGCCATCGGGCTGCCCGCCGGGGCGAGTTGCGTGGACGCCGCGTACGCGCTGCACGGCGAACCGGCGCACTGCTGCATCGGCGCCCGGGTCAACGGCCGCCTCGCGACGCTGTCCACGGTCCTGCGCGACGGCGACAGCCTGCACCTGCTGATGGCCCCGGACTCCGCGGCGGGCCCCTCGCCCGAGTGGCTGGAACACGCCCGCACCCCCGCGGCCCGGCTCGCCATCTCCCGGTGGCTGGCGGACCGGCCGGAGCGCCCCGGTGAGGGAGCGACCCCGGGGGAGGCCGAAGGCGGCGGAGCGGAACCGGGGACGCGGCCGCCCGCCACCGGCCAGGAGGACGCGGCGTCCGCCGGTCGTCTCCGCCCCGCCGTTCCCCCGCCCGCCGCCGCAGGCACCACGGGCCGGACCAGGCCTCCGGCCGCCGCAGCCGGCGAGCACACCGACCCCACGGGCCTTCACGGCCCCACGGAACAGCCCGGCCCCGACGACCGGACGGGCCCGCTGCCGGCCGCTCCCTCCTCCGGGTGCGGCCCCGCGTCCGTCCTCGCGGTGGCCGACCTGCCCGGTGCCGCCGTCCGCCTCGCCGGCTGCTGTACGCCGGTGCCGCCCGATTCCGTCACCGGATTCGCGGTGCGCGGTGGCAACGTCACCGTGCACCGCGCGCTGTGCCCCGTGGTCGCGCGGATGGCGGCCACCGGCCGGCAGCCCGTCGACGTGAGCTGGCGGGTCGCGGGACACACCGGCCACGGCTGCCGGGTCACCCTGCTCGCCGAGGCGTTCAGCCGCCCGCATCTGCTGGCCGACCTCACCGAAGTCATCGCCGTCCAGGGCGCCGCAGTGGTCTCCGCCGCCGTGGAACCGCCGCACGAGCAGCGGGTCCGCCACACGTACACCCTCCACCTGCCCGACGCCGCCGAACTGCCTTCCCTGATGCGCGCGATGCGCCAGGTCCCCGGGGTCTTCGACGTCCTGCGGGCGGGCCGCGCCGCCCCGGCCGCCGCCGCCCGCCCGTAGGGAGCGACTCGTTCGGTCCGCTCCAGGAGAAACGTCACCGCGGCGGACTCCGGAGTGGCCTGTCACCGAACGGACGCCCGGCGATCCGGCCGCGCATACGGGCCGCACGCCGCAGCCCCCGCCCGTTCGGGTGCCGTGCTGCCGTGCCGTCCCCGGGGCGGGGAGCCGCGCTGATAGCGGTAGCCCATGCCGCTTTCCTCGCGCCGCGCGTCCGGCGAAGCCCACCGCCCCGCCCGTGTCCTGCCGCCCGCCCGCCGCCCGTCCCGGGCCGCCCGCCGCACCCTCGCCCTCGCGCTGGCGGCCGCCGCCGTGATCGGCGCCGCGGCACCCGCCGCCCCCGGGGCACGCGGTATCGGCGACCGGCTCTTCCCCACGCTCGGCAACCCCGGCTACGACGTCACGTCCTACGACATCGCGCTCGACTACCCGGGCCGCAACGACCGGCCGCTGACCGCCGTCACCGAAATCACCGCACGCGTCACCACCGAACTGGACCGCCTCAACCTCGACTTCGCCCGCGGAGCCGTCCGTTCCGTCACTGTCGACGGCCTGCCCGCCCAGCACGCACAGCACGGCGAGGACCTGGTGGTCACCCCCCTCTACCACCTCGTGCCCGGCCAGGAGGTGAGCATCGTCGTCCGGCACACCAGCGACCCGCGCGGCCCCGGCGACGGCGGCTGGATCCGGACCACCGACGGGCTGGCGATGGCCAACCAGGCCGACGCCGCCCACCGCGTCTTCCCCTGCAACGACCACCCCTCCGACAAGGCGTTCTTCACGTTCCACATCACCGCGCCCCGGAAGCTGACCGTCGTCGCCAACGGCCTGCCCGCCGGGCGCCGCGACCGCGGACCGCGCCGCACCTGGACGTACCGCACCGCCCACCCCATGGCGACCGAGCTGGCGCAGGTCTCCATCGGGACGTCCGACGTGCTCATCCGCCGCGGGCCGCACGGCCTGCCCGTCCGCGACGTGGTGCCTGCGGCGCACCGCAAGGCTCTCGCGCCCTGGCTGGCCAAGACACCCGCCCAGATCGCCTGGATGGAACGGAAGGTCGGCCGCTACCCGTTCCCGCTGTACGGGGTGCTGATCGCCGACGCGCAGACCGGCTTCGAGCTGGAGACGCAGACCCTGTCGCTCTTCGAGAAGGGCCTGTTCACCTCCGGGCACTGGCCCGCCTGGTACGTCGAGTCGGTGATGGTGCACGAGCTGTCCCACCAGTGGTTCGGCGACAGTGTCAGCCCGCACCGCTGGTCCGACCTCTGGCTCAACGAAGCCCACGCCACCTGGTACGAGGCGCTCTACGCCCAGGAGAAGGGCGGCATGAAGCGGGCCTCTCTGGAGACCCGGATGCATCATGCGTACCAGTTGTCCGACGGCTGGCGCGCCGCCGGCGGACCGCCCGCCGCGCCGAAGCCACCCGTCCCGGGCAAGAAGATCAGCATCTTCCGGCCGGTCGTCTACGACGGCAGCGCCCTGGTCCTGTACGCGCTGCGCCAGAAGATCGGCCCGGCCGCCTTCGACCACCTGGAGCGCAGCTGGGTGGCCCGGCACCGCGACGGCACCGCAAGCACCGCCGACTTCGTCGCCCTGGCATCGGAGGTCTCCGGGCACGACCAGTCCGGCTTCCTGCACGCCTGGCTCCACGGCAGGAAGACCCCGCCGATGCCCGGCCACCCGGAGTGGACGTCCTTGCGCGCCAAGTGAGCGACGGCCGCCGCGCCCACCCGGGAAACGCCGGGAAACCCGCGTGACGGCTCTCACCCGCCGTGCGACCATCGTCGGGTCGACTCCGGGGGCCCGGGAATCTCCGGCGCGCGCCGGACGTTGACATCACCGACAGTCCCAGCGGGGCCGACCGGCCTCCCCGAGGACTTACCGACGACACAAAGGATCAAATGACCTCCTCTTCTTCCCTTCCGCAGGACCGACAGCGCCTCCCCGAGAGCCTTCGGGCCGACGCCCTGATGGAAGAGGACGTCGCCTGGAGCCACGAGATCGACGGGGAGCGTGACGGCGACCAGTACGACCGATCGGCGCGCGCCGCGCTGCGCCGCGTCGCAGGTCTGTCCACCGAGCTGGAGGACGTCACCGAGGTCGAGTACCGCCAGCTCCGCCTGGAGCGCGTGGTGCTCATCGGCGTCTGGACCTCGGGGACGGTGCACGACGCGGAGAACTCCCTCGCCGAGCTGTCCGCACTCGCCGAGACGGCGGGCGCCATGGTGCTCGACGGCGTCATCCAGCGCCGCGACAAGCCGGACCCGGCCACGTACATCGGCTCGGGCAAGGCTCTGGAGCTGCGCGACATCGTGCTCGAATCCGGCGCCGACACCGTGGTGTGCGACGGCGAGCTGTCCCCGGGCCAGCTGATTCACCTGGAGGACGTCGTCAAGGTCAAGGTGGTCGACAGGACCGCCCTGATCCTCGACATCTTCGCCCAGCACGCCAAGTCCCGTGAGGGCAAGGCGCAGGTCTCCCTGGCGCAGATGCAGTACATGCTGCCCAGGCTGCGCGGCTGGGGCCAGTCGCTGTCCCGTCAGATGGGCGGCGGCGGATCCAGCAGCGGCGGCGGTGGCATGGCCACCCGTGGCCCCGGTGAGACCAAGATCGAGACGGACCGGCGCCGGATCCGCGAGAAGATGGCGAAGATGCGCCGGGAAATCGCGGAGATGAAGACCGGCCGCGACATCAAGCGCCAGGAACGCCGGCGCAACAAGGTCCCCTCGGTCGCCATCGCCGGCTACACCAACGCCGGCAAGTCCTCCCTGCTCAACCGCCTCACCGGCGCCGGAGTGCTGGTGGAGAACTCCCTGTTCGCCACCCTGGACCCGACCGTCCGGCGGGCCGAGACGCCCAGCGGGCGGCTCTACACCCTCGCCGACACCGTCGGATTCGTCCGGCACCTGCCGCACCACCTCGTCGAGGCGTTCCGCTCCACGATGGAGGAGGTCGGCGACTCCGACCTCATCCTGCACGTCGTCGACGGTTCGCATCCGGTGCCGGAGGAGCAGCTGGCCGCCGTGCGCGAGGTGATCCGCGACGTCGGCGCTTCGGACGTGCCCGAGATCGTGGTCGTCAACAAGGCGGACGCCGCCGACCCGCTGGTGCTGCAGCGCCTGCTGCGCCAGGAGAAGCACGCCCTCGTGGTCTCGGCCCGTACCGGCCAGGGCATCACGGAGCTGCTGGAGCTGCTGGACGAGGAACTGCCGCGTCCCGAGGTCGAGATCGAGGCGCTGGTGCCCTACACCCAGGGCGCCCTGGTCTCGCGGGCGCACGCCGAGGGCGAGGTCATCTCCGAGGAGCACACCGCGGACGGCACGGTCCTCAAGGCGCGGGTCCATCAGGAACTCGCCGCCGAATTCCAGCCGTTCGTCCCGGCTGCGTAACGCCGGGGCGCACACGGCGCCGTACGACGCAAGGCCCGCACCCGGTCTCCCGGGTGCGGGCCTTCGTGCCGCGGCGGTGCCGCGTCATGGCATCAGGCCGTCATCAGCCCTTGGCCGCCCACTTCTTGCTCATCGTCTCGAACATGGTCTTGGCCTCCGGGCCGAGGTGCGGGCCGGCCGACCAGCGGGCCGGGCGCGGGCCCATCGACATGTTGGAGATCAGTTCCGGCTGGCCGTCGGCACCCTTGGCGAACCAGGGGCCGCCCGAAGAACCGCCGGTCATGGTGCAGCCGATCCGGTACATGGTCGGCTTCTGCGCCTCCATCGACAGGCGGGTCGGCTTGTCGGTGCACTGCTCCTGCACCGCACCGTCGAACGGCGCCTCGGCCGGGTAGCCCTGGGCCGTCAGGCTCGGGATCTTGGCCATCGCGGGTGCGTTGAAGTCGACCTTGTACGCGCCGCCGGCCACCTCCTCCAGCGACTTGCCGCCGGTGCTCTCCTCCGGCTTCACGTGCATCAGCGCGAAGTCGTACGGAGCCATCGGCACGCCGGGCACCGCGCCGCCGCCCTTGATCCACTGGTCGGACGTCGCCATGTCATCGGCCCACCACTTGCCCGACGGGACACGGTCCTCGAACGGGGTGGTCTTCATCTTGGTGGCCGGCGCGCCGTTCCGGTTGAAGTTCGGCACGAACATCATGTTGCGGTACCAGCCGCCGTTCTCACCGGCGTGCACGCAGTGCGCCGCGGTCCACACGAGGTTGGACTTGCCCGGGTGCGCCGGGTCCTTGACGACCGTCGCCGAGCAGCGCGACTCGCCCTTGGGGGTGCTGAACAGCAGCAGGCCGACACCGGGAGCGGTGGAGGTGTACGGGGTCTTGACCGGCTGCGCCTGGACCGCGGCGGGCTCGGGGTCGGTCTTGCCCTGGTCCTCGGAGATGTCCTCGGGCTTGCTCGGGTCCTGCGGCGGCTTGACCTTCTCGATCTTGTCAGGGTTCCAGAAGTTCTTGATGATCGGGTTGATGAACTCCCCGGCCTCCCGGAGCCACTTGTCCTTGTCCCAGTTCTTCCACTCGCCGTTCTTCCACTTGTCGAGATCGACGCCGTGCGCCTTCAGCTTCTCCTGGATGTCCTTGGGGATCTTGATCTCGGTCCCGCCCGTGGAGTCCTGCGCCGCGGACTCGCTGGGCTTGGCATCCGCGTTGTCGCTCTCGGGGCCGCAGCCGGTGGCGGTGAGCGCCACGACGGCGGTGAGAGCGGCGGCGGCCAGGACTGGCCGACGTATGGATCGCATGGGTGAACTCCCCCTGATGACATCGATCTGAGCTTGTGCGGAATTACGCCGATTTCGGTGCTTGTCATGCACCTCAAGATCCTGGCGCAGGACCCCACTATGCCGTTGACCGCGGGGACATCGGAACTCGGGCCCCTGGTTCCGGCCTGCAAGGATCTTGCCGGTGACCGTGATCCTCTGAGGGAATCGTCGTTGGTACGTATGGGGGATACCCGGGCTGCTCCCCAGGGCCCGCGCGCATCCGAGCAGCACACCAGCAGGAGGACACAACTGCCGTGGCGTTGACCGAAACCGTGCCGACGGCCCCGCCGCCGGTCCATGAAGGGATCCTGCGCCGGCAGGCCCTGCGTGAGTCCGCCGCCCGCACCTACGCGCGCTCCCTGCCGATCGTCCCGGTGCGCGCCCGCGGGCTGACGATCGAGGGCGCCGACGGCCGGCGCTACCTCGACTGTCTCTCCGGCGTCGGCACCCTCGCCCTCGGGCACAACCACCCCGTGGTGCTCGAAGCCATCCGCACGGCCCTGGACTCCGGGGCTCCGCTGCACGCCCTCGACCTGGCCACCCCGGTCAAGGACGCCTTCACCACCGAGCTGTTCGCCACCCTGCCCGGTGAGTTGGCCGAAAAGGCGCGGATCCAATTCTGCGGACCGGCCGGCACGGACGCCGTCGAGGCCGCCGCCTGCCTCGTACGCACCGCCACCGGCAGGGACGGCCTGCTGGCCTTCTCCGGGGCCCGCCACGGCACGACCATCGGAGCGCCCGCGGCACCCGGCGGATCCCGGCGGACCGCAGTGACCCGACTGCCCCACCCCGACGCCCACCGCTGCCCGCCCGGCACCGGCGAGCGCGGCGCCGGCCTCGCCACGCGCTGGACCGAGCACCTCATCGACGACCCGGAGAGCGGCATCCCGCACCCGGCCGGCCTGATCGTCGAACCGGTCCAGGGCGAGGGCGGCGTCATCCCCGCGCCGGACAGCTGGCTGCGGCGGATGCGCGCGACCACCGCGGCCCGCGGCATCCCGCTGATCGTCGACGAGGCCCGGACCGGCGTCGGGCGCACCGGCACCTTCTGGGCCGTCGAACACAGCGGCATCGTCCCCGACGTCCTCGTGCTGTCGAAGGCGATCGGCGGCAGCCTGCCGCTCGCGGTGATCGTCCACCGCGAGGAACTGGACTGCCGCCGGCCCGGCGCGCACCACGACGTCTTCCGCGGCAACCAACTCGCCATGGCCGCAGGCAGCGCCACCCTCGCCTACGTCCGCGAGAACGGCCTCGCCCGGCGCGCCGCCGACCTCGGCGCGCGGATGCTCGCCCAGCTCGGCACGCTCGCCGCCGCCCACCCCTGCATCGGCGACGTCCGCGGCCGCGGACTCATGATCGGCGTCGAACTGATCGACCCCGAGGCCGCACCGGACGCCACCGGAGCCCGCCCCGCCGCCCCTGACCTCGCCGCCGCCGTCCAGCGCACCTGCCTGGACCGCGGCCTGATCGTCGAACCGGGCGGCCGCCACGGCGCCGTCATCCGGCTGCTGCCACCCCTGACCATCACCGACGAACAGGCGGACGCGATCCTCGACCGCCTCGCCGACGCCATCGCGGCGGCGGTCCGCATGACCCCCGGGCCGACGGGCTCGTCCCCCACGACAATGCGAGGCACTTCCCGATGAACGAACGCCCCGGCCCCGACGGAATCCCGGCCGCCGCCCACCACCAGGGCGCGGACACGATCGAACCGGCCGTACCGCGCCAGCAGCGCCGCGCCGCGGACGGCGCATGCCACACGCCGGCGGACGACAGGCCGCCGCACACCGCGAGCCCCGCCCCGCTCACGCCTCCCGCGCCGCCACCGGCTCCTCCGCCGGCTCGTCCACCGGCTGTTCCGCGGCC
>NZ_JAJCXB010000041.1 GCF_020564935.1 Streptomyces pinistramenti | reverse complement strand
CGTACCCGCGCGCACCCCCACCCCCCTGCTCCCCCGCATCGAAGCCGCCTGGCTGGGCCGGGCCGCCGGGTGTCTGCTCGGCAAACCGGTGGAGAAGCTGCCGCTGGACGGCATCCGTGCGCGCGCCCGCGCGAGCGGCAACTGGCCGCTCACCTCCTGGTTCACCGAAGCCGGCGTGGATCCGGCTCTCACCGCCCGCCACCCCTGGAACCGCCGCAGCCGCGGCACCGCACTCGCCGAGAACATCCGCGGCATGCCCGAGGACGACGATCTCCACCACCCGCTGCTCGGCCTGCTCCTCCTCGAACGCCACGGCCACGACTTCACCACCGCCGACGTGGCACGGCTGTGGCTGGACGAACTGCCCGCGGGCCGCGCCTTCACCGCCGAGCGCATCGCGTACCGCAATCTGCTCGACGGCATCGAGCCGCCGGACACCGCCCGCCACCGCAATCCGTTCCGCGAGTGGATCGGCGCGCAGATCCGCGCCGACGTCTACGGCTGGACCCGGCCCGGCGACCCGTACGGCGCGGCCGCCGAGGTCTGGCGGGACGCCGTCCTCAGCCATACGGCGAACGGCGTGTACGGCGCGATGTTCGCCGCCGCCACCCTCGCCGAGGCCGCGGGCGGCGCCTGCGATGTGCACGGCGCCCTGTGCGCCGGCCTCGCCGTCGTGCCCGCCCGCTCCCGGCTGGCCCGTGCCGTCCGCTTCGGCATCGCCGCCGCCCGCGAGGAGCCCACCGGCACACCGGACGGCTTCACGGACGTCGTCGACCGTCTGCACGCCGCCTACGGACACCACCACTGGGTGCACGCGGTACCGAACGCCGCGCTGCTGGCCGCCGCCCTCACCCACGCCGACGGCGACTTCTCCGGTTCCATCTGCCGTGCCGTGTCGGGCGGTTGGGACACCGACTCGAACGGCGCGACGGCCGGCTCGGTCGCCGGACTGCTGGCCGGCGACCCCGCCGCGCTCCCGGACCGCTGGACGGCGCCGCTGCGGGGCCGGCTCGCCACGAGCATCGACGGCCCGGACGGCAACGGCTTCGACACCCTCGCCCGGCGCACCGCGGCGCTCGCGGTCCCCCGCCCCCACCGGCCGGAGGCACCCCTTCCATGACCACGCCGCACACCGCCCCGGCACCCGGCCCGCTCTCCGGGCCGCGGGTGCTCGGCCTGGCCACGCCGGCGCACCGCCGCGGCTGACACCCCCGCACACGACGCCGGGCGGGCCCGAAGGAATCGGGCCCGCCCGGCACTGTCCGGCGGTCGGCCGCCGCACCGGGTGCGGCGGCGGTGTTCAGGACTTCTTGCTGCTGCTCTCCGCGGGCTCGGAGCCGCCCTTCGCCCCGGCCGGAGCGTCGGCGTCCCCGGCGGGATCCGCTGCCGCGTCCGTCCCGGCGTCCTCGGCGCGCTTCGCCCCGGCATCGCCCTTCGCGTCCGCACCGTCACCGTCGTCGTCACCGTCGGACGGCTTCCCCGGCGCATCCGCCGCGGTCTTCCCGCCCTCGGCCTCCGCACTCCCGCCGCCCGCGCCGTCCGTGCCGTCGTCGGGCTGCGCGCCCGGCTCCACGACCGCCTCGCGGCCCGGCGCCTTCCGGGCGGAGATCACCATGTAGACGAGGGCCAGGACCAGGCCGATCAGCGCGGTCCAGACGTTGAGCCGCAGGCCCAGGATGTGGTGCGCCTCGTCGACGCGCATGCACTCGATCCAGGCACGGCCCGCGCAGTACGCGGCGACGTACAGCGCGAACGCCCTGCCGTGCCCGAGCCGGAACCGCCTGTCGGCCCAGATCACCAGCGCGGCGACGCCCAGGCACCACAGGCACTCGTACAGGAATGTCGGGTGGTACGTGCCGCCCACCCGGCCGATCGCCGGGTCGGAGCTGATCTTCAGCGCCCAGGGCACATCGGTCGGACGGCCGTAGAGCTCCTGGTTGAACCAGTTGCCCCAGCGGCCGATGGCCTGGCCGATGGCGAGGCCGGGGGCCAGCGCGTCGCAGTAGGCCGGCAGCGGGATGCCGCGGCGACGGCAGCCGATCCAGGCGCCGACCGCGCCGAGCGCCACCGCGCCCCAGATGCCGAGGCCGCCCTCCCACACCTTGAAGGCGTCGAGCGGGTGGCCGTTCTTGCCGAAGTACGGCTCGTACGTCGTGATGACGTGATAAAGCCGTCCGCCGACGAGTCCGAAGGGCACGGCCCAGACGGCGATGTCCGCGACCGTTCCGGACCGGCCGCCGCGCTGCACCCAGCGCTTGTTGCCGAGCCAGACGCCCAGGAAGACACCGATGATGATGCAGAACGCGTAGCCGCGGAGCGGGATCGGGCCGAGATGAACGACACCGGTCGACGGGCTGGGAATGAATGCGAGGTCCATGGCAGGGTCGACGCTACCGCGCCGGGCGGGGTCGGCGGCAACCCACCCGGCAACGGCTCCGTAACGACACCGCCGGGCGCCGCCCCGCACCGGAGCCGGTCCCTACGACGACGGCGCCGCGCTCTTGCCGGGCTGCTTGCCCTTGTTGGCGTCCAGCACCATCTTCTTGAATTCCACGGGCGTGAACTGCCCGTTCTTTTCCTTTGCCAGATCCTTGCCGTTGAGCAGGACGGTCGGGGTACCGCGGTAGCCGGACGAGGCGAAGGCGTCGTTGGACTTGCGGACCAGCGCGTCGTACGTCCCGTCGTTGACGCACGTGGTGAAGGCTCCGGACGACAGGCCCTTGACCTTGCCTGCCAGCTGGAGAAGCAGCTTCTTGTCGGCGAACTTGTCCTGCTGCTCGGGCGGCTGGTTCGCGTAGAGCACGTCGTGATAGTCGCGGAACTTGCCGGCGTTCTGGGCGCAGAGGGCGGCATTGGCGGCGTTGAGGGATCCCATGCCGCCGGCGTTGCCGTCGATGATCGTGGCGAGGTGGTACGAGGATCTCAACTGCCCGGAGTCCTCCAGCTCGTGGATCACCGACCGGAAGCCGGTCTCGAACTGCCGGCAGGCGGGGCAGCGGAAGTCCTCCCAGACCGTGAGGGCGGAGGGGGCGTCGGGCGCGCCCACCGGGACGGCGGGCCTGGCGCCGCCGACCGCCCCCTTCGGCACGGTCACCCGGGCGGCACTGCCCTCGCTCCCCCCGGACGACGACGCCCAGAAGGCGATACCACCGCCGACCGCCAGCACCACGACCACCGCACCGGCGACGATCGCCTGCCGGCTGCGCCGGGCGCGGGCCTTCTCCTTCGCGCGCTGTTCCTGCAGCCGCTCGCGGGCGCTGCTCTTACCTTCATGGTTCTTCTGGCTCACCCCCGGGACAACGAAGCGGAGGGGTGCCGCTGCCCCCCTCCGCCCGATGTTCGCCCTATCGGGGGACGGAACCCGCGGTGCCGCACACACGTGCCCGGCCGCGGCACCGCTTCCGTGATCCGTCCCCTGGCGGCGCTATCCGCGCGTGCGCACCCCCGCCGCCAGCTCACCGGCCAGCGCGCGGACACCCGCGAGCCCGGCCTCCAGGTCGTCCTCCTCGGCCAGCATCCGCTTGACGAACGCCGAGCCGACGATGACACCGTCGGCGAACTGCGCGACCTCCGCGGCCTGTTCGGGGTTGGAGACGCCGAGTCCGACGCACACCGGGAGGTCCGTGGTGGCCCGGGTCCTGGCGACCAGCTCCTGCGCCTCGCGGCCGACCGACTCGCGGGTGCCGGTGACACCCATCAGCGAAGCGGCGTAGACGAAGCCGCTGCCGGCCGCGGTGATCTTGGCGAGGCGTGCGTCGCGGCTGCTCGGCGCGACCACGAAGACGGTGGCCAGGCCGTGCTCCTCGGCGGCCTTGCGCCACACATCGGACTCCTCGACCGGCAGGTCCGGCAGGATGCAGCCGGCCCCGCCGGCGGCGGCGAGATCGGCGGCGAACCGCTCGACGCCGTAGCGGTCGACGGGGTTCCAGTACGTCATGCACAACACCGGCGCCCCGGTGGCCGCGTGCGCCTCGCGGACCGTGCGGATCACGTCGGTGATCTTCACCCCGGCCCGCAGCGCGATGTCGTCCGCGGTCTGGATGACCGGCCCGTCCAGGACCGGGTCGCTGTGCGGCAGCCCGACCTCGACGACGTCGCAGCCGCCCTCCAGCATGGCCGTCACCGCGCGGATGCCGCCGTCCACGGACGGGAAGCCGGCCGGGAGGTAGCCGACGAGCGCGGCCCGCCTCTCGGCGCGGGCGCCCGCCAGCACCGATTCCAGCAGCGCGATGTTGCCCGGTGTGCCCGAATTGCCCGCCATCACTTCTCCCCCGCGCCCGTGGCGTCGTTGTCGTACAGCCCGAAGTAACGGGCCGCGGTGTCCATGTCCTTGTCGCCACGGCCCGAGAGGTTGACCAGCAGCAGCCCGTCGGGGCCCAGCTCACGGCCCAGCTCCAGCGCTCCGGCCAGGGCGTGCGCGCTCTCGATGGCCGGGATGATGCCCTCGGTCTGCGACAGCAGCCGCAGCGCCTGCATGGCCTGGTCGTCGGTGACCGCACGGTACTCGGCGCGGCCGATGTCCTTGAGGTAGGAGTGCTCGGGGCCGATGCCCGGGTAGTCCAGGCCCGCGGAGATCGAGTACGGCTCGGTGATCTGCCCGTCCTCGTCCTGGAGGACGTACGAACGCGAGCCGTGCAGGATGCCGGGGGTGCCCTCGGTGAGGGTGGCGGCGTGCTCGCCGCTCGCCACGCCGTGGCCGCCGGGCTCGCAGCCGACCAGCCGGACGCTCTCGTCGGGCAGGAAGGCGTGGAAGAGCCCGATGGCGTTGGATCCGCCGCCCACGCAGGCCACCGCGGCGTCCGGCAGCCGGCCGGCGCGCTCCACGATCTGCCGGCGGGCCTCGACGCCGATGACGCGGTGGAAGTCGCGCACCAGGGCCGGGAAGGGGTGCGGGCCCGCGACCGTGCCGAAGAGGTAGTGCGTGCGGTCGACGTTGGCGACCCAGTCGCGGAACGCCTCGTTGATGGCGTCCTTGAGGGTGCGGCTGCCGGACGTCACGGCGATGACCTCGGCGCCGAGCATCCGCATCCGCGCGACGTTCAGGGCCTGCCGCCGGGTGTCGACCTCGCCCATGTAGATGGTGCATTCGAGGCCGAAGAGGGCGCAGGCGGTGGCGGTGGCGACGCCGTGCTGGCCCGCGCCGGTCTCGGCGATGACCCGGGTCTTGCCCATCCGCTTGGTGAGCAGCGCCTGGCCCAGCACGTTGTTGATCTTGTGCGAGCCGGTGTGGTTGAGGTCCTCACGCTTGAGGAACACCCGGGCGCCGCCCGCGTGTTCGGCGAACCGCGGCACCTCGGTGAGCGCACTGGGACGCCCCGTGTAGTTGACCATCAGGTCGTCCAGCTCGGCGGCGAACGCGGGGTCCGCCTTGGCCTTCTCGTACTCGGCAGTGACCTCGTCGACCGCGGCGACCAGCGCCTCGGGGATGAACTTGCCGCCGAAGGCACCGAAATAGCCTTCGGGGCTGGGAACCCGCCCCTCGGGGTCGGGAAGGAAGAAGTCGGAGGACATCTGACGCGCTCCTAGGCCGGGGCGAACGCCCCGGAGATCTGGGATGTCTGGAATATCGGGAAAGTGTGGGTATGGCGGAGTGTCCGCGAGCCCGGCGCGTGACGAGCGGAGCCGGGCGGGCGCCGGACGGAAAGCGGGGCCGGACGCGGCCGGCGGAACCGGTGCGGGCGCCGAGCGGAGCACGGGACCGCCCCCTCGCCCCTACGGGGGTGGGGGACTGCACCCGGCCCGGAAAGCTCCGGCCCGGACAACCTTCAGCCCAGGTCCGGTCGGCCCGAACCGCTCCAGCGCGAACCACGCCCGATCCGTACCGCACCCGGCCGCGGCTTCGGCCTACGCCGCAGCCCAGCCGCGTCTCAGCCCGCGGTCTCCCGGCGCCATCGCATGCCGTTGATCTGGCCCGGCTCGGAGCCGATGTGGTACCTGACCCGGCGGCCGTGGATGCGGCGGGCGGGTGCCCGGCAGCCACGGTGCCAGGGCGGCAGCGCGCAGCGGCTCGGCCGCGCGCCGGCCCGGTGGGACGCCGCCGTACGCGCGCGGGGCCCGGCTACCGGATACGGCAGCCGGACGGCAGCCGCCAGGGCGCGCGCGCCCGCCGGACCCGGGAGGGTGTCCCGGGCGGGGCGGCGGGTGCCGGTGGCGGCTGCGGTCATGTCGGTGTTCCCGTGCCGGCGCCGGTCAGGACCGGCCGTGCCGGATCGCCGGGTGGGAGCCCGCCGCGACCAGGTCGGCGACGGCGGTCCTGGGGTCCTTGCCGGTGACGAGGGACTCGCCGACGAGGACGGCGTCCGCGCCGTCGTTGGCGTACGCGATCAGGTCGTGCGGGCCGCGCACCCCGGACTCGGCGATCTTGACGATGTGGTCGGGGATCTCGGGGGCGATCCGGGCGAAGTTGCCGCGGTCGACCTCCAGGGTCTTGAGGTTGCGCGCGTTGACGCCGATGATCCGGGCGCCGGCGTCGACCGCCCGTGCGGCCTCTTCCTCGTCGTGCGCCTCGACCAGCGGCGTCAGGCCGATCGACTCGGCCCGCTCGATGAGCGAGACCAGCGCCTCCTGCTCCAGCGCGGCGACGATCAGCAGCGCCAGGTCGGCGCCGTGCGCGCGGGCCTCCCACAGCTGGTAGGCGGTGACGATGAAGTCCTTGCGCAGGACGGGGATGTCGACCTTGGCGCGGACCGCTTCGAGGTCGGCCAGCGAGCCGCCGAACTTGCGCTGTTCGGTGAGTACGGAGATGACCGCGGCGCCGCCCGCTTCGTAGTCGGCGGCCAGTCCTGCCGGGTCGGCAATCGCGGCCAGCGCGCCCTTGGAGGGGCTGGAGCGCTTGACCTCGCAGATCACCGTGACACTCTCGCCCTTGAGGGCGGCGACACCGTCCTTGGCCGGGCGGGCCTTGCGGGCGCGCTCCTTCAGCTCGTCGAGGCTGACGCGCGCCTGCCGCTCGGCGAGGTCGGCGCGGACTCCGTCGATGATCTCGTCGAGCACACTCACGCGAGCGGCCTCCTTCTAGAACGGTGGAGGGGACAGTCGCCCAGGGGGCGGGATACGTCCCTCAGGCTCTTCGATGGTATCCGGCCGGGGGCCGAGGTCCCGCATCCGGTGGACCGTGGTCCCACCACCTGGACATCTGCGGGTGACACTCAGGTGACGAGTGGCCGCAGGTCACGGCGTCAGGGCGGTGCCGAAGGGGAGGTTGCGGACGGCCGTGAAGGCCAGCAGCAGGGCGCCGGCCGCCCACCAGTGGACGGCGCGCGGCCGCGGCCGCGCGGTCGGCAGGCCGCGCGCCGCACGGAGTGTCCACACCACCCAGAACACGGCGCAGGCGGCGTAGCCGGCCACCGCCGGGGCGTTGGCACCGAGCGCGGTGACGAGATCGCCGTGCGCCACCGCGTGCGCGCTGCGCAGGCCGCCGCAGGCGGGGCAGTAGATGCCGGTGAGATGCAGCAGCGGGCAGACGGGGTAGTGGCCCGGGTGGTTCGGGTCGACGGCGCCGACGTAGCCGAAGGCGGCGGCGCAGGCCGCCAGGACGCCCAGGGGCGCGGTCAGTCTGCGGAGCGGGCCGCCGGACCGGGCCGGCGCGGTGGGCGCGGGGGTGCTGTCGCGGAGGGGTGCGGCGGGTTCCGGCCGGACCTGCGCCACGGATTCACTCACGCTGCGATTGTGCTGCGGCATGCGCGAAGGCGCAGCTTCTCGGCCTCCGTACGGGGCGTACGACGGGGGCCGGGGAGCGGCGCCTTCGGTGAGGTGCTGCGGTCGTGGGGCCGGGGCCCGGCGCCGGACGAGCTGCCGGTCAGCCTTCCTGCGGCTGGACCTTGGGCGCGGGCTTCGCCACGCGCTTCGGGGCCGCGCCGAGGCCGGCCACGCGCATCAGGCCACCGACGACGGCACCGAGGCCGATCAGGACCATGCCCGCCCAGAATCCGGGCACGTTCGCCATCACGATGAAGGCGCCCGCGACACAGAAGCCGATGAACGAAATGATGACGCCGGTCCATGCGGCGGGGGTGTGCCCGTGGCCACTGCTCGACATGAATGCTCCTCGTAGCTCTATCGCGCCGGGGTCGGGGCGCGGTGATACCTCGTCGTCCATTGTCACCGATGCCGGACGGGGCACGGCTACCGGGTCGGATCCTCACCGCGGTCGAGGGACTTCCAGATCTCCTCGGGGCGGTCCGGGTCCGGCACCTGCGCGGCGCGGCGCGGGCCGCGGGCGCCGCCCGCCGTGCGCTCGTAACGGCCCGACATCGCAGGCCAGTGGCGCCCGCAGAACACGGCGAGCAGCCCGGCGATCAACAGCAGTGCACCGCCCGCAAAGGTCACCCAGGGCCACAGGGTGTGCGTGACGTGATGCACATCGGTTCCGGACAGGCCGACCGCGGTGGCGGCCTTCTCGCGCAGCGCCGCATTGTCGGAGTTGCCGGCCGCCGCGGCGACCGCGATGCCCAGGCCGCTGAGCGCGAGCAGCGCGGCGACGGCGTACCGGCCGGCCCGGCGTACCGCGAAGACGGCGACCAGGGCGGCGAGGCCGACGACGGCGAGCGCGCCGGGCACGCCGGTCACGTCCGTGCCGGACACGGTGCGCGGCAGGTCGCCCTGGGCCAGGACGGCCGTGCCACGGGCCCAGGTGCGGCCGGAGGCGAGCAGTGCGAGGCCGGCACCGGCGGCGCCGAGCAGCAGCGCGGCGGCGAGGCTGCGCCGGGCACTGCGGGGCGGGGCAACGGCCGGCGCGGGCTCGGCGTCTGTACGGGGCTGGGGTGCGGCACTCACGGGTACCACTATCGCGTACGGCCCGCGGCGGCCGGGCGCGGGGTGGCCCGCACCCGGCGGCGTAGGTCAGCCGCCGAGGTGGTTGGCGGTGTGTACGGCGCGCAGCACGGCGGCCGCCTTGTTGCGGCACTCGGTGTCCTCGGCGACCGGGTCGGAGTCGGCGACGACACCGGCGCCTGCCTGCACGTACGCGGTGCCGTCGCGCAGCAGGGCGGTGCGGATCGCGATGGCGGTGTCGGAGTCGCCGGCGAAGTCGAGGTAGCCGACGCAGCCGCCGTACAGGCCGCGCCGGGTCGGCTCCAGCTCCTCGATGATCTGGAGGGCGCGCGGCTTGGGGGCGCCGGAGAGGGTGCCGGCGGGGAAGCAGGCGGTGAGCACGTCGAAGGCGGTGCGGCCGTCGGCGACGCGTCCGGTGACGGTCGAGACGATGTGCATGACGTGGCTGTAGCGCTCGACGGACATGAAGTCGACGACCTCGACGCTGCCCGGCGCGCAGACCCGGCCCAGGTCGTTGCGGCCCAGGTCGACGAGCATCAGGTGCTCGGCGCGTTCCTTGGGGTCGCCCATCAGCTCGTCGGCGAGCGCCTGGTCCTCCTGGACGGTGGCGCCGCGCGGGCGGGTGCCGGCGATGGGGTGCACCGTCGCCCGCCCGCCCTCGACCTTGACCAGCGCCTCCGGGCTGGACCCGACGACGTCCACGCCGCCCTCGAAGCGGAAGAGGTACATGTAGGGGCTGGGGTTGGTGGCCCGCAGGACGCGGTAGACGTCCAACGCGCTTGCCGTGCAGGGGGTTTCGAAGCGCTGGGAGGGCACCACCTGGAACGCCTCGCCGGCCCGGATGCGCTCCTTGACGTCCTCGACGGCCTCCTGGAACGCCTCGCCGCCCCACTTGGCGGTGAACGGCGGGAGCGCGGACGGCGGGAGCGCGGCGGCGCTCGCGGGGGCGGGCCTGGACAGGTCGTCGGCCATCGCGTCGAGCCGGGCGACCGCGTCCGCGTACGCCTCGTCGACGCCGGTGTCGAGGTCGTTGTGGTTGATGGCGTTGGCGATCAGCCAGACCGTGCCGTTCCAGTGGTCGAGGACGGCGAGGTCGGAGGTGAGCAGCATGGTCAGTTCGGGCAGTTGGAGTTCGTCGTCGGTCTGCTCGGCGATCTTCTCCAGGCGGCGCACGATGTCGTAGCCGAGGTAGCCGACCATGCCGCCGGTGAAGGGCGGCAGGCCCGCGTCCTCCAGGAGGTCGCGGGGGGTGTGCAGCGCCTCGACGGTGGCGCGCAGGGCGGCGAGCGGGTCGCCGTCGGTGGGCACGCCGACCGGCGGGGTGCCGAGCCAGTGGGCCCGGCCTTCGCGTGCGGTGAGCGTCGCGGCGCTGCGGACGCCGATGAAGGAGTAGCGCGACCACGTGCGGCCGTTCTCGGCGGACTCCAGGAGGAAGGTGCCGGGGCGTTCGTCCGCGAGTTTTCGGTAGAGCCCCACCGGGGTGTCGCCGTCGGCGAGGAGGCGCCGGGTGACGGGGATGACCCGGCGGTCCTTGGCGAGTGTGCGGAAGGTGTCGAGGTCCGGAGTGGCGGTGCCGGTGGTTCCCGTGGTCATGGCAGCGGAGCCTACTGGGCTGCGGTGGGTGCGGTGATCAGTACGTCCGCGTCGAAGCAGGTGCGGGCACCGGTGTGGCAGGCCGCGCCGACCTGGTCGACGGTGACCAGGACGGTGTCGGCGTCGCAGTCCAGGGCCACGGACCTGACGTGCTGGACGTGTCCTGATGTGTCGCCCTTCACCCAGTACTCGCGGCGGCTGCGGGACCAGTACGTGCAGCGTCCTGTGGTGAGCGTGCGGTGCAGCGCCTCGTCGTCCATCCAGCCGAGCATCAGGACCTCGCCGGTGTCGTACTGCTGGGCGATGGCGGGGACGAGGCCGTCGGGGCCGTGCTTGATGCGGGCGGCGACGGCGGGATCCAGGGCGGTGCTGCCGGGGGCGGCGGGGCCGGTGGCGGTGGTTTCGGGGGCGGGGCTGCTCATGGGGCCATTGTGCCGTGCCGGGTGGTGTCGGCGGGTGGGGCGCTCGGGGTGCGGGGCGTGCGGGGGCTGGGGGTGTGCGGCATGCTGCTTGCCATGCCGTCGCAGCAGCCGTCCGTTCCGCCTTCGGGGTGCCAGGGGCCCGGGTGTCCGGGGCCGGGGGCCGGGCCGTGTCCGGGGGCCGGGCCGTGTCCGGGGGCCGGGCCGTGTCCGGAGGGCGGGCCGTGTCCGGAGGGCGATCCGGATCGGGCGGCGAAGGTCGCCGTGGTGGTGCTGGGGGCGGTGTTCGGGGCGGCCGTGGTGGTGGCGGTGGTGCTGGGGGTTGTGCTGGGGGGATGACCGGCGGGCGGTGGTGCGGTGGTCGTGGACGGGTTCGGGGGCGCCGGGCGGGTGGGTGTGCGGTGGCGTGGCAGGGGCCGGGAGGCGGTCGTAGGCTGGCCGTATGTCGACCCATGCGAAGCGTGAACGGCTTCTCCTCGCCGACCTGTTGGAGAGCGCGGGCCCCTCGGCGCCGACGCTGTGCGCGGACTGGACGGCCCGGGATCTCGCCGCCCACGTCGTGGTGCGGGAGCGGCGTGCCGACGCGGCGGGCGGGCTCTTCGTCAAGCCGTTGGCGGCGCGTCTTGAGCGGGTGCAGGCGGAGTATGCGCAAAAGCCGTTCGACGAGCTGATCGGACTGATCAGGAGCGGGCCGCCGCGGATGTCGCCGTTCGCCCTGAAGCAGATCGACGAGGCGTCGAACACCGTCGAGTTCTACGTCCATGCCGAGGACGTGCGCCGGGCTCAGCCGGACTGGGTGCCGCGGGCGTTGGATCCCGTGTTCTCGGACGCCTTGTGGACGCGCCTGGAGAAGATGGCGCGGCTGCTGGGGCGGAAGTCGCCGGTGGGGCTGGTGCTGCGGCGACCGGATGGGCGGGTGGCGGTGGCGCGGCGAGGGGTGCCGGTGGTGACGGTGGTGGGTGAGCCGGGTGAGTTGACGTTGTTCGCGTTCGGGCGGCAGGGGGCGGCAGATGTGTCGCTGGAGGGGGATGAGGCAGCGGTGGGGCGGGTGGTTACGGCGGCTCTGGGGGTGTGAGGGGGCCGGGTGCGGTGTCGTGGTTATGAGGAGGTAGGAGGCAGGTGGGACCGGAGGATGTTCTGGAGTTCTCTGGCGGCTCGTGGGGGTGAGACGTCGCCGCGGTGGGCCATGGAGATGGTGCGGTGCATGCCGGGGGTGGCGAAGCGGGTGATGCGGAGGCCGGAGCGTTCGGCGACCATGCTGGGGACCACGGCGATGCCCAGGCCGGCGCGGGCGAAGCCGAGGACGGCGTCCATTTCGCCGCCCTCGACGGTGAAGGCCGGTTCGAAGCCGGCCGCGCGGCAGGCGGCGGTGGTGAATTCACGGAGGTCGTAGCCGCGGCGGAACATCGCCAGCGGGCGGTCGCGGAGGTCTTCGACGCGGATGCGGCGGCGGCCTGTGGGGGCGGGGGCGTCGGGGGAGGAGACCACGACGAGTTCCTCGCGGAGGAGTTCGGTGGTGGTCAGGGCGGGAGCCTGGACGGGGAGCGGCGTGATGACCAGGGCCAGGTCGAGTGCGCCGGCGGCCAGGGCGCGGACGAGGTCCTGGGAGCCGTCCTCGTTCACGATCAGGTCGACGCCGGGGTAGCGGGTGTGGAAGGCACTGAGGACGTCGGGGACGAGGGTGGCGCAGAGGCTGGGCGGGGCGCCCAGGCGCAGGCGGCCGCGGCGGAGCTGGGCGACTTCCTGGACCTCGCGGCGGGCCGTTTCGGTGTCGGCGAGGATGCGGCGGGCCAGCGGGAGGAGGGTTTCGCCGGCGTCGGTGAGGGTGATGTGGCCGCGGGCGCGGTGGAAGAGGTCGGCGCCCAACTCCCGTTCCAGGGCGCGGATCTGCTGGGAGAGGGAGGGCTGGGCGACGTGTTCGCGGTCGGCGGCGCGGGTGAAGTGGCGGGTGTCGGCGACCGCGGTGAAGTAGCGGAGCTGCTGCAGCTGCATGGTGGGGATGGTAGGCCACGATAGGCATGGGCTATCGAGATCAGCTGGTCCATGTCTTGGACTGATGAGGGTGGCGGTCCCTACCGTCAGGACTCATGGCACTGGACACTCGGACGGATCGACGGCCGTCCTTCGCGGGCCTGCTGTGGGGCTCGACCGTCGGCAAGAAGACGGCGATGGCCGTCAGCGGCGTGGTGATGCTGCTGTATCTGGTCGCGCATCTGCTGGGCAATCTCAAGATTTTCTTCGGGGCCGGGGAATTCGATGCGTACGGGCAGTGGCTGCGGACGGTGGGTGAGCCGTTTCTGCACCATGAATGGTTCCTGTGGATCGCGCGGGTGGTGCTCGTGGTGTGTGTCGTCACGCACGGGGTGGCCGCCTATCAGCTGAGCCGGCGGGATATCGCGGCCCGGCCGACGGGATATGTGCACAAGAGGCGGCGGGCGAGTTATGCCACGCGAACGATGCGGTGGGGCGGGGTCATTCTCGCGCTGTTCATCGTCTGGCACATTCTCGATCTGACGACGCTGACGGTGAACCCGCGGGCCGAGTCCGGGCATCCGTACGAGAATCTCGTCGCGAGTTTCGACCGGTGGTATGTGGCGGCCTTCTACATCGTGGCGATGCTCGCGTTGGGGCTGCACATCCGGCACGGGTTCTGGAGTGCCGCGCAGACGCTGGGAGTGGGCAGCCGTGCCCGTGACCGTGTACTGAAGACCGTCGCCGATGTTCTTGCGCTGGTGCTGACGGCGGGTTTCGTTTCCCTGCCGGTCGCCGTGCTGTGTGGATGGGTGAGTTGACATGGCTTTCAGTGATTACGAGACCGGGGATCCGGTCGTTGACGAGAAGGCTCCCGGCGGGCCGATCGCCGAGCGGTGGGACACCCGGCGATTCCAGGCGAAGCTGGTGAATCCGGCGAACCGCCGGAAGCAGAGCGTCCTCGTGGTGGGCACCGGTCTCGCCGGTGGTGCGGCGGGTGCGACGCTGGCCGAACAGGGTTATCACGTGGTGCAGTTCTGCTATCAGGATTCCCCGCGGCGGGCGCATTCGATCGCGGCGCAGGGCGGCATCAACGCGGCGAAGAACTACCGGAACGACGGGGATTCCGTGCACCGGTTGTTCTACGACACCGTGAAAGGCGGCGACTTCCGGTCACGGGAGTCGAATGTGCACCGCCTCGCGCAGGTGTCGGTGGAGATCATCGACCAGTGTGTGGCGCAGGGCGTGCCGTTCGCGCGGGAGTACGGGGGCCTTCTCGACACCCGTTCGTTCGGCGGGGTGCAGGTGTCCCGGACGTTCTACGCACGCGGGCAGACGGGCCAGCAGCTGCTGCTGGGTGCCTATCAGGCGCTGTCCCGGCAGATCGCCGCGGGGAATGTGGAGATGCATCCGCGGACCGAGATGCTGGACCTGATCGTCGTGGACGGGCGGGCCCGCGGCATCGTGGCGCGGGATCTGGTCAGCGGGCGGATCGCCACGTATTTCGGCGATGCGGTGGTCCTGGCGAGCGGGGGCTACGGCAATGTCTTCTACCTGTCGACCAACGCCATGAACTCCAATGCGACGGCCGTGTGGCGGGCGCACCGGCGGGGTGCCTACTTCGCCAATCCGTGCTTCACGCAGATCCATCCGACGTGCATTCCGCGGACCGGTGACCATCAGTCGAAGCTGACGCTGATGAGTGAGTCGCTGCGCAACGACGGCCGTATCTGGGTGCCGAAGGTGAAGGGTGACCTGCGGCCGGCCCGGGAGATTCCGGAGGACGAGCGGGACTACTACCTGGAGCGGATCTATCCGGCGTTCGGCAATCTCGTGCCGCGCGACATCGCCTCCCGGGCCGCGAAGAACGTGTGTGACGAGGGGCGCGGTGTCGGGCCCGGCGGGCAGGGCGTCTATCTGGATTTCGCGGATGCCATCGGGCGGATGGGGCGCGCCAAGGTCGAGGAGAAGTACGGGAATCTCTTCGACATGTACGAGCGGATCACCGCGGAGAATCCGTACGAGGTGCCGATGCGGATCTATCCGGCGGTGCATTACACGATGGGCGGGCTGTGGGTGGATTACGACCTGCAGACCACCGTCCCCGGCCTGTTCGCGATCGGTGAGGCCAATTTCTCCGATCACGGCGCGAACCGGCTGGGCGCTTCGGCGTTGATGCAGGGGCTGGCGGACGGCTATTTCGTCCTGCCGTCGACGATCAACGACTATCTCGCGCGGCATCCGCACGACGACGCTGTGGACGCGGGTCATCCGCAGGCGGCGGCGGTGGTGCGGCAGACGGAGGAGCGGCTGGCGCGGCTGCTGGCCGTCGACGGGGACCGTACGCCGGATTCCTTCCACCGTGAGATCGGTGAACTCATGTGGGAGTTCTGCGGGATGGCCCGGACGGAGAGCGGGCTGCGCAAGGCGCTGGAGCGGATTCCGGAGATCCGGGCCGAATTCTGGCGGCGCATCAAGGTGCCGGGCAGCGGCGAGGAGTTCAACCAGTCGCTGGAGAAGGCCAACCGGATCGTGGATTACCTGGAGTTGGCCGAGCTGATGTGCCTCGACGCGCTGCATCGCGGCGAGTCCTGCGGCGGACACTTCCGTGAGGAGTCGCAGACGCCGGACGGCGAAGCGGCCCGGCGCGACGAGGAGTTCTCGTACGCGGCCGCCTGGGAGTACCGGGCGGCCGGGGACGGCCCCAAAGACGAATCCGGCGGCCCCGGTGCGCCCGTCCTGCACAAGGAAGACCTGGTCTTCGAGTACGTCCATCCCACCCAGCGGAGCTACGCATGAAGCTCACCCTGCGCGTCTGGCGCCAGAAGAGTCCCGATGTCCCCGGCGCCATGGCCGCCTATGAAGTCGACGGTATTTCGCCGGACATGTCGTTCCTGGAGATGCTCGACACCCTCAACGAGGAGCTGATCCTCGGCGGCCAGGAGCCGGTCGCCTTCGACCACGACTGCCGCGAGGGGATCTGCGGGGCGTGCAGCCTGGTGATCAACGGCGATGCGCACGGCCCGGAGCGCACCACCACCTGCCAGCTGCACATGCGGTCCTTCCGGGACGGCGACACCATCGATGTGGAGCCGTGGCGGGCCGCGGCCTTCCCCGTCGTCAAGGACCTGGTCGTGGACCGGTCGTCGTTCGACCGGATCATCCAGGCCGGCGGCTACGTCGCCGTGCCGACCGGGGCGGCGCCCGACGCCCATGCGACGCCGGTGCCGAAGCCGGACGCCGACTTCGCCTTCGAGCACGCCGAGTGCATCGGCTGCGGCGCCTGCGTGGCGGCCTGTCCGAACGGCTCGGCGATGCTGTTCACCTCGGCGAAGGTCAACCATCTCAACGTGCTGCCGCAGGGCGCCCCGGAGCGCGAGTCCCGGGTGCTGGAGATGGTCTCCACGATGGACGACGAGGGGTTCGGCGGCTGCACCCTGGCCGGGGAGTGCGCGACGGCCTGCCCGAAGGGGATCCCGCTGTTCAGCATCACGTCGATGAACCGGGAGTTCGTGCGGGCCGCCCGCAAGCGCCGCTGACGCGGAGTCAGACCGCGGCGGTGCCGATGAGCCCTTCCCGGGTGACGAGCGCGGCGAGTTCCGGCTCGCTCAGCCCTCCGGTGCCGTCGGGCCGCCGCGGCAGGACGAGGTAGCGGCTCTCCGCGCTGGAGTCCCACACCGTGATCGCCGTGTCGTCGGGCAGATGCAGCCCGAACTCGGCGAGTACGGCGCGGGGTTCACGGACCACGCGGGAGCGGTACGCCTCGCTCTTGTACCAGGACGGCGAGGGGCCCAGCAGTCCGATGGGGTAGCAGGAACACAGGGTGCAGACGAGGACGTTGTGGGCGTGTGGGGTGTTCGCGACGACCTTGAGGCGCTGCTCCTGGATGCCGCCCTTCATCGACAGGCCCACCTCGGGCAGCGCGGCGTTGGCATCGGCCAGCAGCCGGGCGCGGAAGCCGTCGTCGCTCCAGGCGCGGGCCACGATCCGGGCTCCGTTGAGCGGGGTGGCGCCCTTGAGCATCGCGGCGAGGACCGCGTCCAGCTGGTCCTGGCCGACCACTCCGGCGTCGATCAGCCGCTCCTCCAGCCGCCTGACCCGCGCCGCCACCGGCACACTCGCGTGCTCACCGCTCATCCCGCGTCCCCTCCACCCGTTCCATGTACGACTCCCAGAGGTCGACCGTGACCTCGTGCTCTCCGGCGCCCCACAGGTCGCGGGCGGCGAAGGCGACGGTGTAGACGGGCTCCACGCGCGGCGCCGCGGCGCCCGCCGCGACCTCGTCGGCGAGCGCCCAGCGTCCCTGCATCTCGACGATCCGCCCGGTGTGCCCGCGGACGTACCGGGGCGCGCGGGTGTGCCCCGCGGGGTCGGTGGCGCGCACCCGCACCCGCTCCCCCGCCCGGAACTCAGTCACCTGTGCCCACCCCGCGGCGCTCCAGGAGCGTTTCGATGGCGGCCAGCCAGCGCTCGTAGTAGGACGCCGCCAGATAGTCGGCCGGCGGCAGCCGTTCGACGGTGTCGCGGAACTCGTCGAGGCGGTAGACGCCGTTGCGTACCAGCACGGAGTTCAGCGCGAACACCCGTGCCTCCCAGTCGGCGTGGAACGGCGGTTCGTCCGCCTCGATCTCCAGCGCCCCGAAACCCGTCTGCCCGCCCACATCATTGACCCGGCTCATGGGCGGAGCCTACGGGGACCGGCGGGCCGGGTTCAGCGGACCGGGTGCCCGGCGTCCCGGAGTGCGTCCTTGACCTGACCGATGCGCAGGTCGCCGAAGTGGAAGACGGACGCGGCGAGGACCGCGTCGGCTCCGGCGTCGACGGCGGGCGGGAAGTCGGCGAGCCGGCCGGCGCCGCCCGAGGCGATGACGGGGATGCTGACGTGCGCGCGGACCGCCCGGATCATCTCGACGTCGTAGCCGTCCTTGGTGCCGTCCGCGTCCATGGAGTTGAGGAGGATCTCGCCGGCGCCCAACTCGGCGGCGCGGTGGGCCCATTCGACGGCGTCGACGCCGGCCGGGCGGCGGCCGCCGTGCGTGGTGACCTCGAAGGAGCCGCTCTCGGTGCGGCGGGCGTCGACGGAGAGGACCAGGACCTGGCTGCCGAAGCGTTCGGCGATCTCGCGGATCAGGTCGGGACGGGCGAGGGCCGCGGTGTTGATGCCGACCTTGTCGGCGCCGGCCCGCAGCAGCTTGTCGACGTCCTCGGGGGTGCGCACGCCGCCGCCGACGGTGAGCGGGATGAAGACCTGCTCGGCGGTGCGGCGGACCACGTCGTAGGTGGTCTCGCGGTTGCCGGACGAGGCGGTGATGTCGAGGAAGGTCAGCTCGTCGGCGCCCTCCTCGCCGTAGATCTTGGCCATCTCGACGGGGTCGCCCGCGTCGCGCAGGTTCTGGAAGTTCACGCCCTTGACGACCCGGCCGTTGTCCACGTCCAGGCAGGGGATGACTCGGACCGCCAGGGTCATGGGTCACGGCTCCTTAGGAGGGTTGCTTGAAAGCTTCTAGTTCTACTTCGACCAGGACGCGGGAGTCGAGGAACCCGGAGACCACGACCAGGGTCGCGGCGGGCGGGGCGGCGCCGAACAGCTCGTGGTGGGCGCGGCCGACGGCGTCGACGTCGCGTGCGTGGGTCAGGTACATGCGGGTGCGCAGGACGTCGGCGCTGTCCAGGCCGAACGGGGTGAGGGCGGCGAGGGCGACGCCGAAGGCGGCCTTCGTCTGTTCGTAGGGGTCGCCCTCGCCCTGGAGCACGCCGTTCACCAGCGGCATGGTGCCGGCGACCAGGACGCGGTCGCCGGCCGCCACGGCGCGCGCGAAGCCGATGGCCTCTTCCCAGGAACTTCCGGTCCGTACGCGCTCGATGGTCATCACGCCGCCTTTCGGTTACACCGTCACGACACTGCTGCCAGCGCCTCTTCCAGGGTGAACGCCTTCGCATAGAGCGCCTTGCCCACGATCGCGCCCTCGACACCTTCGGGCACCAGAGCCGCGAGGGTCCGCAGGTCGTCGAGCGAGGAGACGCCGCCGGAGGCGACGACCGGCCGGTCGGTGGCCGCGCAGACGTTCTTGAGCAGTTCGACGTTGGGGCCCTGGAGGGTGCCGTCCTTGTTGATGTCGGTGACGACGTAGCGGGCGCAGCCCTCGGAGTCGAGCCGGGTCAGCGTCTCGTACAGGTCACCGCCGTCGCGGGTCCAGCCGCGGCCGCGGAGGGTCGTGCCGCGGACGTCCAGGCCCACCGCGATCTTGTCACCGTGTTCGGCGATGACCTTGGCGACCCACTCGGGGCTTTCCAGGGCCGCGGTGCCGAGGTTGACGCGGCGGCAGCCGGTGGCGAGGGCGGCGGCCAGCGAGGCGTCGTCGCGGATGCCGCCGGACAGTTCGACCTTGATGTCCATGGAGCGGGCGACCTCGGCGATCTGGGCACGGTTGTCGCCGGTGCCGAAGGCCGCGTCGAGGTCGACGAGATGCAGCCACTCGGCGCCCGCCTGCTGCCAGGCCAGGGCGGCCTGGAGGGGATCGCCGTAGGACGTCTCGGAGCCGGACTCGCCGTGCACGAGGCGGACGGCCTGGCCGTCGCGGACGTCGACGGCGGGGAGGAGTTCGAGCTTCGGGTGCATTACAGAGTCTCGATCCAATTACTCAGGAGCTGGGCACCGGCATCGCCGGACTTCTCGGGGTGGAACTGGGTGGCCCACAGCGGACCGTTCTCGACCGCGGCCACGAAGGGCTCACCGTGGGTGGCCCAGCTGACCTTGGGCGCGGTGATGTGCGGGTTGCCGACCTCCAGCTCCCACTCGCGCGCCGCGTAGGAGTGCACGAAGTAGTAGCGGGCGTCGGCGTCCAGGCCCGCGAAGAGCCGGGTGCCTTCGGCCGTGTCGACGGTGTTCCAGCCCATGTGCGGGACGACGTCGGCCTTGAGGGGGCCGACGGTGCCGGGCCACTCATCGAGGCCGTCGGTCTCCACGCCGTGCTCGATGCCGCGGGCGAAGAGGATCTGCATGCCGACGCAGATGCCCATGACCGGGCGTCCGCCGGAGAGCCGACGGTCGATGATCCACTCGCCGCGGGCCTCCCGCAGGCCCCGCATGCAGGCGGCGAACGCGCCGACGCCGGGGACCAGCAGCCCGTCGGCGTTCATCGCGCGGTCGTAGTCGCGGGTGATCTCCACGTCGGCGCCGGCGCGCGCGAGGGCGCGTTCGGCGGAGCGGACGTTACCGAAGCCGTAGTCGAAGACCACGACCTTCTTCGAAGCCGTCAATTCCACACCTCCAGCCGCATCACGCCGGCGACCAGGCACATGGCGGAGCCGATGGCGAGCAGCGTGATCAGGCTCTTGGGAAGTTTCTGCTTCCAGAAGGAGTAGACGCCGCCGATGAGGAAGAGACCGACCAGGATGAAGGCGGTCGACAGGCCGTTCACAGGGCACCCTTCGTGGAGGGGAGGATTCCGGCGGCGCGCGGGTCGCGCTCGCTCGCATAACGCAGGGCCCGTGCCAGGGCCTTGAACTGGCACTCCACGATGTGGTGGGCGTTGCGGCCGTAGGGCACGTGGATGTGCAGCGCGATCTGGGCCTGCGCGACGAACGACTCGAAGATGTGCCGGGTCATGGTCGTGTCGTAGCTGCCGATCATCGGCGCCATGTTCTCGGGCTCGGTGTGCACGAGGTAGGGGCGGCCGGAGAGGTCGACGGTGACCTGGGCGAGCGACTCGTCCAGCGGGACGGTGCAGTTGCCGAAGCGGTAGATGCCCACCTTGTCGCCGAGGGCCTGCCGGAAGGCGGTGCCCAGCGCGAGGGCGGTGTCCTCGATGGTGTGATGGGTGTCGATGTGCAGGTCGCCGTCGGTCTTGACCGTGAGGTCGAAGAGGCCGTGCCGGCCGAGCTGGTCGAGCATGTGGTCGTAGAAGCCGACCCCGGTCGACACGTCGACCTGGCCGGTGCCGTCGAGGTCGATCTCGACCAGTACCGACGTTTCCTTGGTTGTGCGCTCCACGCGTCCCACGCGGGTCATCGCTGGTTCTCCTTCGAGCTGCGTTCTGTGAACAGCGCGCGCACCGCGTCGAGGAACGCGTCGTTCTCGGCCGGGGTGCCCGCGGTGACCCGCAGCCATCCCGGTACTCCGTTGTCCCGGACCAGTACGCCGTGGTCGAGGAGGGCCTGCCAGGCGACGTGCGCGTCGTCGAAGCGGCCGAACTGCACGAAGTTGGCGTCGGACGCGACGACGTCGCAGCCGATCGCGCGCAGCTCGGTGACCAGGCGGTCCCGCTCGGCCTTGAGCTGCTGGACGTACTTCAGGAGGGTATCGGTGTGCTCCAGGGCGGCGAGCGCGGTGGCCTGGGTGACCGACGAGAGGTGGTACGGGAGGCGAACCAGCTGCACGGCGTCGACGACGGCGGGGTCGGCGGCCAGGTAGCCGAGGCGCAGTCCCGCGGCGCCGAACGCCTTGGACATGGTCCGCGAGACGACGAGGTTCGGGCGGCCCTCGATCAGCGGGAGCAGCGAGGGGCGGTGGCTGAACTCGCCGTACGCCTCGTCGACGACGACGAGGGCGCCCGCGGCGGATGCCTTGGCGGCCTGGGCGGCGTCGTGGAGCGCGAGGACGGTCTCGGCGTCGACGGCGGTGCCGGTGGGGTTGTTGGGCGAGCAGATGAAGACCACGTCGGGCCGGTGCGCGGCGATCTCGGCGCGGGCCGCGTCGACGTCGATGGTGAAGTCGTCGTTGCGGGCTCCGGAGATCCAGCCGGTGCCGGTGCCGCGCGAGATCAGCGCGTGCATGGAGTACGACGGTTCGAAGCCGAGGGCGGTGCGGCCGGGGCCGCCGAAGGTCTGCAGCAGCTGCTGGATGACTTCGTTGGAGCCGTTGGCGGCCCAGACCTGGGCGGTGGTGACGTGGTGGCCGCCGGTGCGGGAGAGGTACGCGGCGAGGCCGGTGCGCAGTTCGACCGCGTCCCTGTCGGGGTAGCGGTTGAGGTTCCTGGCGGCCTCGGTGACGCGTTCCGCGATCCGCTGGACCAGCGGCTCGGGCAGCGGATAGGGGTTCTCGTTGGTGTTCAGACGCACCGGGACGTCGAGCTGCGGTGCGCCGTAGGGCGACTTGCCGCGCAGTTCGTCCCGGATGGGGAGATCGTCGATGCGGGTCGCAGCGGGGGTGCGGGTCACGTGCCTGCTCACTTGTTCTGTGGGACCTTCCAGCCGAACCTTGCCTTCAGCGCGGCGCCGTGGGCCGGGAGGTCCTCGGCCTCGGCGAGGGTCACCACATGGTGGGCGACCTCGGCCAGCGCGTCGCGGGAGTAGTCCACGACATGGATGCCGCGCAGGAAGGACTGCACGGACAGGCCCGATGAGTGGCAGGCGCAGCCGCCGGTGGGCAGGACGTGGTTGGAGCCCGCGCAGTAGTCGCCGAGCGAGACCGGGGCGTAGGGGCCGACGAAGACCGCGCCGGCGTTGCGGACCCGGGCGGCGACGGCCGTGGCGTCGGCGGTCTGGATCTCCAGGTGCTCGGCTCCGTAGGCGTCGACGACCTTCAGGCCCTCGTCGACGCCGTCGACGAGGACGATCGCGGACTGCTGCCCGGCCAGTGCCGCGGTGATCCGTTCGACGTGCTTGGTGGCGGCGACCTGCGGTGCGAGGGCGGCCTCGACGGCGTCGGCGAGCGCGGGCGAGTCGGTGACCAGGACGGCGGCCGCCAGGGTGTCGTGCTCGGCCTGGCTGATCAGGTCGGATGCGACGTGCTCGGGGTCGGCGGTGGCGTCGGCGAGCACCGCGATCTCGGTGGGCCCGGCCTCGGCGTCGATGCCGATCCGGCCCTTGAGCAGGCGCTTGGCGGAGGCGACGAAGATGTTGCCGGGGCCGGTGACGAGGTTGACCGGGCGGCATTCGTCGGTGCCGTAAGCGAACATCGCGATGGCCTGGGCGCCGCCGGCCGCGTAGACCTCGTCGACGCCGAGCAGCGCGCAGGCGGCGAGGATCGTCGGGTGCGGCAGGCCGTCGAATTCCTTCTGCGGCGGGGAGGTGACGGCGATGCCCTCGACGCCGGCTTCCTGGGCCGGGACGACGTTCATCACGACGGACGACGGGTAGACCGCCAGCCCGCCGGGGACGTACAGGCCGACCCGCTCGACCGGCACCCAGCGTTCGGTGACCGTGCCGCCGGGGACGACCTTGGTGGTGGTGTCCGTGCGGCGCTGTTCGCGGTGGACGATCCGGGCGCGCCGGATGGACTCCTCCAGGGCGGCGCGGACGGCCGGGTCGAGTTCCTTCAGGGCCCGGTCCAGCGCGTCGGCCGGGACGCGTACCCGCTCGATCTCGACACCGTCGAACCGCCGCGCGTAGTCGATCAGCGCGGCGGTGCCGCGATGGCGCACGTCCTCGCAGATGGGCCGCACCTTCTCCAGGGCGGCTTCCACGTCGAACTCGGCACGGGGCAGCAGGTCGCGCAGGGCGCCGCCCTCGGGAAGGGCGTCACCGCGCAGATCGATTCGGGAGATCACCCTCCCAGTGTCTCAGACCGGCTCCCGCGTCCCGCCGCCCGTATCACTGAGTGATACAACGCGCCGCACGGTCAGGAGATGCCGGCCGAAGTTGACCGGAGTTGGCCCTGACCGCGCGTGTTCAGGCGCTCACCGGGCGGGAATGGGCCTGGTACAGGCGTACGCAGGCCCGTACACGACCGGTACGGATGGCGGCGGGATGCGCCGGATCCGTACGGAGACAGGGAGGGGGAACCCGCAGTGACCGAGCCCGGGGACGGCGACGCGCCGGCCGATCTGCAGCTGACATCGGCGGAATGGAGCATGTGGCAGGCGTTTCGCAACGGCAGCACCTGCGATCTGCACATCGGGGATCCGGCCCGGGACGATCCGCACGGACAGCATCTGTGGGGGCCCGACCGCCGGGTGCGGGCCCGTGTGGTGGCGCTGCTGCTGCTGGACGGGCCGCCGCCGCAGCCGGGCCGGGTGCCCGCGCTCAAGCTCACCGGCGCGTACATCACCGACATCCTCGACCTCGCGGGCGGTGCGATCAAGCCATTCGTGGAGCTGCGGGACTGCCGCTTCGAGGGCGAGGTGGTGCTGCCGGAGAGCCGTTTCACGACGCTGCGGATGGTGAACTGCGCGATACCCCGGGTGGAGGCGGCGCGGCTGCAGACCGAGGGCGATCTGCATCTGCCGCGCTGCGTGGTGCATTCCGGCATCCGGCTGACCGACGCGCACATCGGCACGGACCTGCTGCTCAACCAGATCGTGGTGCACAAGGACCGGCAGGGCAGGTCGATCATGGCGGACGGGCTGACCGTCGCCCAGGACCTCCAGGCCGAGATGATGGAGTCGTACGGCGAGCTGTCGCTGCGCGGCGCGACCGTGGGCGTATCGCTCAGCCTGCGCGGCAGCCGGCTGAGCAATCCCTTCGGCCGCCGGGCGCTGAACGCCCCGCAGCTGACCGTCGAGCGGACCCTGCACCTGACCGCGGCCGGCCTGGCGAACTCGCCGTTCTCCAGCAGTGCCACTCCCCCGTACGGCACCCCGCACACCCCCGCCCGCGGCACCCGTATGCAGCGCTTCGAGTGCGAGGGCGGGATGCGGCTGGACGACGGGCGGTTCGGGGACGCGGTCGATCTGGAGCACGCGCGGTTCATCATGGAGTCCGACCAGGAGCTGTCGCTGCGCCGCATCCAGACGCCGGAGCTGCGGTTCCTCGGGGAGCGTCCGCAGCGTGGCCGGGTCATCCTCTCCGGCGCCCGGGTCGTCAACCTCGTCGACAAGTCGGCCAGCTGGCCGGGGCTCGGCGGGCTGTGGATGGCCGGTTTCTCCTACGAGACGCTGATACCGCACGGGCACTTCCCACTGGCGCTGCGGCTCCAGTGGGTGGCCGCTGCGACGCCGGAGTACGCGCCGGAGCCGTACGAGATGCTCGCCACGGCGCTGCGCGTCAGCGGTGAGGACGCCGGCGCCCGTGAGGTGCTGCTGGCCAAGCAGCGGCGGCGCCGGGAGACGCTGCCGCTGGCCGCCAAGGCGTGGGGGTTCCTCCAGGACTGGACGGTGGCCTACGGCTACCGGCCGGGCCGGGCCGCGGTGTGGATGGCGATCCTGTGGGCGATCGGCACGGCGTACTTCTCCCACTCGCCGCCCCCGCCGATGAAGCCGGACGAGGCACCGTCGTGGAACCCGTATCTGTACGCGCTGGATCTGCTGCTGCCGGTGATCGATCTCAATCAGGGGACCGCGTGGAAGCCGTCGGGCGAGGCGCAGTGGGTGGCCGCCGTCATGATCATCACGGGGTGGATCCTGGCCACGACGGTCGCCGCGGGCGCCTCGCGGCTGCTGCGGCGGCAGTAGCGGAGCCGGTGGCGCGAAGGCTCCCGGGCATCGCGCCCCGGCGTCCGCCGTCCGGGCGCGGGAGCGGAGGCGTGGCCTCCGCCCGGGGGGCGGGCACGACGCCGGACGCACTCCTCTAGGCTTACCGGCTGTGACCTCCGTGCGCCTGCCGCTCTTCCCGCTGAACTCGGTGCTGTTCCCGGGACTCGTACTCCCGCTGAACGTGTTCGAGTCGCGGTACCGGGCGATGATGCGCGACCTCGACGCGCTCCCCGAGGACGACCGCCGTTTCGGCGTGATCGCGATCAGGGACGGCCGCGAGGTCGCGCCCACCGCCCAGGGCATGCCGGACGCGACGGTGCCGGCCGCCGAAGGCCCCGCCGCGGGCTTCGGCGACGAACCGATGGCGGCCTTCCACGCCGTGGGCTGCCTCGCGGACGCGGCAACCATCCGGGCCAAGTCTTCGGACGACGACACCGGCTACGAGGTGCTGGCCACCGGCACCACCCGCTTCCGGCTGCTGTCCGTGGACGCGTCGGGCCCGTATCTGACCGCCGAGATGGAAGAGCTGGACGAGGAGCCGGGGGACGGCGCGGGCACCCTCGCCGCCGGTGTCGTGCGGGCGTTCCGCACCTACCAGAAGCGGCTGGCCTGGGCGAACGAGCGGACGCTTTCCAGCGGCCAGGACCTGCCCGCCGATCCGTCGGTGCTGTCGTATCTGGTCGCCGCGGCCGCCGTCCTGGACGTGCCGGCCAAGCAGCGGCTGCTGGAGGCACCGGACACCGCGGCCCGGCTCGGCCAGGAGCTGAAAGTCCTTCGCCAGGAGTCGGCGGTGCTCGGCAAGCTCCCCTCGCTGCCGGCCGTGGACCTGACCCGGCAGCCGACCAGCCCCAACTGACGTACGCCCGGCGGCATACCGACGTTGCCACCCCACCGACCCAAGGCACCTCACGTTGTCCAAGAAGCCGAAGAAGGCCCGGCAGCAGGACCGGCCGGGCGCAGCGGGCGGCACCCCCGCGACCGTCGTACTGGCCGCGTCCGGCGTGCCCTTCACCCTCCACTCCTACGTGCACGACCCGGCCGCCCCGTCCTACGGCGAAGAGGCGGCCGAGGCGCTCGGAGTGGCGCCCGAGCAGGTGTTCAAGACGCTGCTGGCCGAGGTGGACGGCGCCCTGACGGTCGCGGTGGTGCCGGTGTCCGGTGCCCTCGATCTCAAGGCGCTGGCGGCCGCGGTGGGCGGCAAGCGCGCCGCGATGGCCGATCCGGCGGCCGCCGAGCGCAGCACGGGATACGTACGCGGCGGGATCTCGCCGCTGGGGCAGCGCAAGCGGCTGCGGACGGTCGTGGACGCCTCGGCCGAGGGCCGGGCGACGGTCTGTGTGTCGGCGGGCCGGCGCGGCCTGGAGGTCGAGCTGGCCCCCGCCGACCTGGTCGCCCTCACGGGGGCGCTGGTCGCGCCGATCGCGCGCGGCTGAACGGAGGCCGGGGGCGGCTCAGACGCCCGGCGGCCGCTGCTCGTGCGGGTCGGGCCAGTGCGCCGCGAACATCTCCGGCTCCGGGTCGCGCGGCCCGAACAGCCCGGTCAGTGCCAGCTGCGCCACCATCGCCCCGACCGGCCAGCCCAGCAGCACGCCCATGGCCTGCAACCGGAGCGGTCCGTCGAAGGTCACTCCGGTACCGACCTGCTTGGCGTGCGCGACGACGTCGTCGGTCGGGCCGAGCGTCATACCGAGCTGCCAGCCCAGCACGGCGCCCAGGAGTCCGCCGACGACCAGGGCGACCACCAGCGGGATGCCGCCGCGCCTGCGGAAGAGGAAGACCACGGCGCCGCTGACGAGGCCGAAGCCGAGGGAGAGCAGCAGGAAGGTGCCGTCGGCGCCGATCGCCTCCTCGCCCTCGGTGTTCTTGAGGTAGACGTTGCGGGTGTCGGCGACCAGCGGAATGTGCGGCGCCAGCCAGGCCCACAGCACGCCGAGCAGCGCGCCGCTGACCGCCAGCGCCAGCGCGATCACCGCGGCGTCGCGCATCTCGCGGCCGAACGGCGGGTCGTCGGCGCCGGACGGCGGGTGGGCGGGCAGGTCGGCCGAGGACCCGGTGGCGGGCGCGGCCCAGGGATTCTGCGGCTCTTCGGACGGTTCGTTGTCGGGCGTCAGCGGTGCGGTCACCCCGTCATCGTGCCAGGTGGGCGGGGTGCTGTCGGCAGCAGGACGGCGGTCGGGTGCTGCGGCGCCGGTCAGCGGCTCGCCGCCCGGCGGAAGGCCCAGGTCGCGAGCGCGAGCGAGAGCAGTCCGACGGCGGCGCAGACCCCCAGGTCGGCACCGACCGCGAACCAGTCCGGGTGCGGTTCGAAGGTGCGCGACAGCGCCTCCACGCCATAGGTGGAGGGCAGCAGATCGCGGGCGTAGCCGATCACCGTCGGCATCCGCTCGGCCGGCAGCACACCCAGCAGCAGCGCGGCCGACATGCCCAACTGGCCGCAGAGGGTGGCGAGTTCCTGGCGCGGGGCGAGCAGGCCGAGGAAGGCGCCGAGGCCCGACAGGGCCGCGCCCGCCAGCGGGAGCACGGCGGCCAGTACCCAGAGGTTGGCCATCGGCAGCTGGAAGAGGCCGCAGCCGACGAGGGCGGTCACCACCGTCCCCGGCACCGTGAACGAGGCGTACGCGCCGGCCGCGCCGAGCACCACGGCGGCCGGCGGCACCGGCAGCGTCGCGTAGTGGTCGAGGCCGCCGCCGGCCCTGAGCTGCCCGAAGTACTGGGCCAGGAGGTTGAGCGCGACGAACGCGACGACCAGCACGCTGGATCCGGAGACCACGGCGCGGGCCTCTTCGGTGCTGTCGACCACGCCGCGCATCAGGACCATGATCCCGACGGACTGGAAGGTGGCGACGAACAGCAGCGGAATCCGCGCGACCCGGGCCCGGGAGAGCTGGGCGCGGTAGACGGCGCCGAGCGCGGGCAGCAGCCGGGCGCGCGGCGCCAGCGTGGCCGCCGGGCCGTACCCGTCGCGCTCCCCGGCGCCCGGGGGCACCGCACCGGCCTCGGCCACCGCCTGCACGGGAACCACACTCACGCGTTCATCCTGCCTTCCTCGGTACGGCGGTACGGCGTCACGGCCCGTCGCCGGGGGTGCGCGGCGCGCCGCGTCCCGCTGCCGCCCGGCCTGCGTCCGCCGTGCCTCACGCCTTGACCAGCCCCTCGGAGCGGCCGCCGAGCGCGAGGTAGACATCCTCCAGGCTCGGGGTGGCCAGCGTGAAATCGTCCAGGGCGGCGAAGGCGGCGCCCGAGGTGACCGCGGCGACCGCGGCGCGGGCCTCGTCGGCGGGCAGCCGCAGGGTCCAGCGGCGCCCCGATGCACGGGCCGCCGAGCGCAGCGCGGCGACCTCGGGGACATCGAGCGGCGGCCGGTCGCGCCACACCAGCTCCAGCCGCACCTCGTCGCTCACCCGTTCCTTCAGCCCGCCGGGTGTGTCGCAGGCGATCAGCTGTCCCCTGTCGATCACCGCGACCCGGTCGAGGACGCTCTCGGCCTCCAGGACGTTGTGCGTCACCAGCAGGACGGTCGCGCCGCGCTCGGCCCGGCGGCGGTCGACGGCGGCCCAGACGGCGCGCCGGGCGACCGGATCCATGCCGGTGGTCGGCTCGTCCAGGACCAGCAGCGGCCGCTCGCCGGTCAGGACGGTGGCGAAGCAGGCAAGACGGCGCTGCCCGCCGGAGAGCTTCTTCAGGGGGCGGCCGGCCAGCTCTTCCAGGCCCAGTTCGCCGAGGATCGCGTCCCGCTCGGCGCGTGCCCTGCGCGGGTCGAGGCCGCGCAGCCGGCCGGTGGTCTCCACGGCCAGGGAGACGGTCATCTCGTCCAGGGCGGTGGATTCCTGCCCGAGGTAGCCGAGCAGCCGGGCGGCGCGTTCGGGGTGGCGCACCACGTCGTGGCCGAGGATCCGGACGCTGCCCGCGTCGGGCCGCAGCAGTCCGGTCAGCTGGCGTACCAGGGTGGACTTGCCGGCGCCGTTGGGGCCGAGCAGGCCGAAGATCTCGCCGCGGTGGACATCCAGGGTGATGCCGTCGCTGGCTCGTACGGCAGGCGCCTGTGCCGCCCCGCGGCGCCCGCGCATCGCGGGGTACGTCTTGACCAGGTCCCGCACGGCGCACACCGTCTCGCCGCGGTCCGCCTGTTTTGCGCCCGTCCTCACGAGCTATGAGGGTACGCGTCCCCGGCCCGCCACCGGCCCGCGGGGCGGCGGTGACAGGGCCTCGGGGGCCGGGGGTGCGCGCGGGTCAGTCTGCGACCGGTGCGTGTTCGGCGGCGGTGCGCAGGTCCACCTCGCGCCAGAAGCCGGCCCTGATCGCGTACCGGTCGTGCTCGTCGATCTGGTCGTCCTTGTGGGCGAGCAGCCCGAAGCGGGCGGCGTAGCGCAGGAGTTCACCGTCGATGCGGTGCGGGATGCGGGGGTATTCGGTCGAGAGCAGCTGGAGATGGCTGGTGCCAGAGAGCCGGTCGGTCCAGCGCCTGGCGAAGACCTGGCCGACCTCGAACGGGTCGCCGCTGACAGCGGTGATGTCCTCCTCGCGGTCGGCCCAGCGCTGTTCGGCGCTGGTCAGCTGGGCGAGGGTGGGCAGCAGCGCGGTCTCGGACGGCTCGCCGACCGGGCCGCCGCGCTCCACCCAGCCCTTGTCCGACGACCAGCGCAGGGTGGCGCTGGGGGCGGGCAGCTGGGGCGCGGCCGGCGTCGGGGAGGCGCCGGACGCGCGGCCGAGCCCGGCGAGGTCCTTGGGGGTGGGGACGCCTTTGGTGGTGCCCGAGCCGTTCTCGCTCGCGGCCGCGGCCCCGTCGTGTTCGGCCGCCGGCCGGGCGCTGCCGTTGCTGCCGCCGTGCCGTTCGCGGCTGTCTTCGGCGGTGTCGGGCCCGGAGGCGGAGGCCGCGGCGGCGGCTGCGGCGACCGCGGATTCGGGGAGGGGCGCGGAGAGGATGGCGGCGATCTCCGGGCGGGGCACCGGCGGCGGGGCGCAGGGGCCGCCCAGTTCCTTGGCGCGTACCGCGCGGGTGATCCAGGCGCGGTCCAGGACGCGGCGTTCGTCGGCCTCGGCGACGAGATCCTCGGACTGGTTGTAGTCGCCGTCGGCGGCCTGCACGGCCCAGAGATGGACGGCGACGCCGTGTTCCTTCGCGGACATCAGTCCGGGCAGCAGGTCGCCGTCGCCGGTGACCAGGACGATGTCGGAACAGGCGCGGTTGCGGGCGAGTTCGGTCAGTTCGGCGTGCATGGCCGCGTCCACGCCCTTCTGCGCCCAGCGTCCGTCGCTGCGGGTCAGTGCGCCGAGCCGGACGGTGACCCGGGGCATCACGCGCAGCCTGCGGTGTTCGGGCTGGGGGACGCGGTCGGGGGCGCCGTCGAACCAGTAGATGCGCAGCAGCGGCTGTTCGGTGTCGGCCTCGGCACGTTGGCGCAGGCCCTGGATGAGGGCGGCGTGATCGACGGTGATCCGGGACCGGGCGGGTTCTCCTGCCAGCAGGCTCGCAGCGGCGCCGAGCAAGTATCCGGCGTCCACCAGGACGACGCAGCGATCCATGTTCCACCCTCTTCCCTGAGGTGCTGAAGTCCGGTCGCCCCCCGACTCGGGCCTGTGGCGCGAGTTTCCTTCGGGTTTACCTTCGAGTCTGCCCGACCGTACGGGGGTTATCTGCCCGAACTCGATCATCGGCGTGGCGGATTCGGCGGCTCCGCGGGCGGGGCCGGGCACTTACCCTTCTCACTCATGGTAATTGCCCGAAATGCAGGGTGGTGTCCGGCATGTAACTCTGGTCGCGGCCCCGATCCCAGGATCCCCCTCAGGAGGCAGATCATGGCCAAGCACAAGAAGGACCGAAGTAAGCAGCAGAAGAGCGGCCCGGCCGAACACGGCCGCGAGCAGGCCCAGAAGTCGGCCATCGAAGCGATCTCGCAGCCGCAGCAGTCCGCGCAGGGCAGCCCGACGGACGTGGCCCGCAAGCACCAGCGGCGCTTCGGCCACAACTGACGCATTCCGCAACGGAGTCGAGGGGCGCACCCGCATCGGGCGCGCCCCTCGCGCGTGCGTTCCTGCCGCTCAGCCGGCCAGACAGGACGGGCCGAGCAGCACCTTCAGGTCGCCGAACAGCGCGGGATCGGCCGTGACCCGGTGCCGGTCGAGGCGCAGCACCGTCGTCTTACGGGCGCCCTGGAGCTTGATCCGCACCTCGGTGGAGCCGCGGTGGCTGGTCAGCACCTCGCCCAGCTTCTCGACCAGCGGCGGGCTGACCTTCACCGTCGGGATGGTGATCGTGACCGGCGCGTTCGCGCCCGCCTCCGAGAGGTCGGGGACCATCATCTCCATGGCGACCAGCCGCGGGATGTCCTCGCGCTTGTCGAGGCGGCCCTTGACGAACACCACGGTGTCCTCGACGAGCTGGGTCGACACGAGCTGGTAGGTGGCGGGGAAGAACATGCAGTCGATGGAGCCCGCCAGGTCCTCGACGGTCGCGATGGCCCAGGCGTTGCCCTGCTTGGTCATCTTGCGCTGGAGGCCGGAGATGATGCCGCCGATGGTGACGATCGAGCCGTCCGAGTAATCGCCGCCGGTCAGCTGGGCGATGGCGGCGTCCGCCTTGTCGGACAGGACGTGTTCAAGCCCGAACAGCGGGTGATCGGAGACGTACAGGCCCAGCATCTCCCGTTCCTGGGCGAGGAGATACGCCTTGTCCCACTCGATGTCCGAGAACTCGACGTCCAGACCGAAACCGGGGCCCTCGTCCGCTGCGGCGTCGCCCATGCCGCCGAAGAGGTCGAACTGCCCCTCGGCCTCCTTGCGCTTGACCTGGACGACGTTGTCGATCATCGGCTCGTACTGCGCGGTGAGGCCCTTGCGGGTGTGCCCCATCTCGTCGAACGCGCCGGCCTTGATCAGCGATTCGGTGGTGCGCTTGTTGCAGGCGGCGGCCTCGACCTTGTCCAGGTAGTCGGGGAAGGAGGCGTACTTTCCCTTGGCCTTGCGCGAGCGGATGATCGCGTCGACGACGTTGGTGCCGACGTTGCGGACCGCGGTGAGGCCGAAGAGGATCACGTCGTCACCCTGGGCGGCGAAGTTGGCCTCGGACTCGTTGACATTCGGCGGCAGCACCTTGATGCCCATGCGGCGGCACTCGTTGAGGTAGACCGCCGACTTGTCCTTGTCGTCGCGCACCGACGTGAGCAGCGCCGACATGTACTCGGCCGGGTAGTTGGCCTTCAGGTACGCGGTCCAGTAGGTGACCAGGCCGTACGCCGAGGAGTGCGCCTTGTTGAACGCGTATCCGGCGAACGGGACCAGCACGTCCCACAGGGCCTGGATCGCCGCGTCGGAGTAGTTGTTCTTCTTCGCGCCCTCCTGGAACAGGACGAAGTTCTTCGCCAGTTCCTCGGGCTTCTTCTTGCCCATCACGCGGCGCAGGATGTCGGCCTCGCCGAGCGAGTAGCCGGCGATGATCTGCGCGGCCTTCTGCACCTGCTCCTGGTACACGATGAGGCCGTAGGTGAGGCCGAGCGTCTCCTTCAGGGGCTCTTCGAGCTCCGGGTGGATCGGCGTGATCTCCTGGCGGCCGTTCTTGCGCTCCGCGTAGTTCGTGTGCGAGTTCATGCCCATCGGGCCCGGCCGGTACAGGGCCGAAACGGCGGAAATGTCCTCGAAGTTGTCGGGCTGCATCTGGCGGAGCAGCGAGCGCATCGGGCCGCCGTCGAACTGGAAGACACCGAGCGTGTCACCGCGGCAGAGCAGTTCGAAGGTCTTCGGGTCGTCGAGCGGGAGCGAGAGCATCTCCAGGTCGATGCCCTTGTTGGCCTTCACCATCTTGACGGCGTCGTCCATGATGGTCAGGTTTCGCAGGCCCAGGAAGTCCATCTTCAGGAGGCCGAGCGACTCGCACTGGGGGTAGTCCCACTGCGTGATGGTGACGTTGTCGGTGTGCCGCGTCCAGAGCGGGGCGTGGTCGACGATCGGCTCGCTGGACATGATCACGCCGGCCGCGTGCACACCCATCTGCCGGACCAGGCCCTCGACACCCTTGGCGGTGTCGATGACCTTCTTGACGTCCGGCTCGTTCTCGTACATCCCCCGGATCTCGCCCGCCTCGCTGTAGCGCGGGTGCTTGGGGTCGGTGATGCCGCTGAGGTCGATGCCCTTGCCGAGGACGTCGGCGGGCATGGCCTTGGTGAGGCGGTCGCCCATCGCGTACGGGTATCCGAGCACGCGCGCGGAGTCCTTGATCGCGTTCTTGGCCTTGATCTTGCCGTACGTGCCGATCATGGCGACCTTGTCGGCGCCGTACTTCTCCGTCACGTACCGGATCACTTCGACGCGCCTGCGCTCGTCGAAGTCGATGTCGACATCGGGCATGGAGACGCGCTCGGGGTTGAGGAACCGCTCGAAGATCAGCCCGTGCGTGATGGGGTCGAGGTCGGTGATGCCCATCGCGTACGCCACGATCGAACCGGCCGCGGAGCCTCGGCCCGGACCCACCGCGATGCCGTTGTTCTTCGCCCACATGATGAAGTCGGCGACCACGAGGAAGTACCCCGGGAACCCCATCTGGATGATGATGTCCATCTCGTACTCCGCCTGCTTCTGGCGGTCTTCGGGGACACCGCCCGGGTAGCGGCGGTTCATGCCGACCCGGACCTCCTCCTGGAACCAGGTGACCTCGGTGAAGCCGTCGGGGATGTCGAACTTCGGCATCAGGTCGCGCTTCTCGAACATCCCGGTGGTGTCGATCTGCTGGGCGACCAGGAGGGTGTTGCGGCAGCCCTCCTGCCAGGCGTCCGACGAGTCGATGGCGTACATCTCGTCAGTGGACTTGAGGTAGTAGCCGGTGCCGTCGAAGCGGAAGCGGTCCGGGTCGGAGAGGTTCTTGCCGGTCTGGATGCACAGCAGGGCGTCGTGCGCGACGGACTCATGGGCGTAGGTGTAGTGCGAGTCGTTGGTGACCAGCGGCGGGATGCCCACCTCCTTGCCGATCCTCAGCAGGTCATCGCGCACCCGGCGTTCGATGTCGATGCCGTGGTCCATCAGCTCCAGGAAGTACCGGTCCTTGCCGAAGATCTCCTGGTACTCGCCGGCGGCCCTGCGGGCCTCGTCGTACTGGCCGAGGCGCAGCCTGGTCTGGAGCTCGCCCGAGGGGCAGCCGGTGGAGGCGATCAGACCCTCCGACCACTTGGCGATGGTCTCCTTGTCCATCCGCGGCCACTTCTGCAGCCAGCCCTCGGCGTACGCGTCGGACGAGAGGCGGAAGAGATTGTGCAGGCCGGTCTTGTCGGCCGCCCAGATCGTCTTGTGGGTGTAACCACCCGAGCCGGAGACGTCGTCCCGCTTCTGGTGCGGCTGGCCCCACTGGATCTTGCGTTTGGTCCGCCGGGACTCGGGCGCGACGTACGCCTCGATGCCGATGATCGGCGTCACGCCGGCCTTCTGGGCGCTGTGGAAGAAGTCGTAGGCGCCGTGGAGGTTGCCGTGGTCGGACATGGCGATGTGCGACATGCCCATGTCGTTGCAGGCGTCGAACATGTCCTTGAGCCGCGCGGCACCGTCCAGCAGGGAGTACTGGGTGTGGACGTGCAGGTGCGTGAAGGGCGGCTTGGCCACGGCTGGAGACCTCCGGAAACGGTGACGGACAGTGGGGGCGGAGCGGCACGCGGCACCTCGGCGAGGGGGTGCCGGCGGACGGGTGGACGGTCTCGAAGTCTACGACCCGGCACTGACATCGCCGCCGCGGCGGCGGCCGGCCGGGCGCTGCGCGAGGGCGACGGACGGCGGCCGGCCGGGCACTCGCGGGCGGCCTCGCGCGTTGTCACCGGCGGAGCACCGCACCGGTCGTCCGTCCGGTCGTCCGTCCCGATCGTCACAGCCAGGAGGCACCCGGCGATGTCGCCCCAGCACGCACCGGCGCAGGACACCGCGCAGCGCAGCGAGGAGATCCTCGCGGTCTTCGGCACCGCCTTCGGAGAGCTGCTCGCCGCCGATCCCGCGGCCTTCCGCGTCAAGTTCCGGAAGATGGCCGCTTCGGCATTCGCCTTCTACCGCGGGGCGGCGTGCCTGTTCTACAAGGACCTGGAGGCGGAGCCGGACGGCGGCGCGTATCTGGACGACCGCACCGGCCGGGTGTGGATCCACGGCGATCTGCACGCCGAGAATTTCGGCACGTACATGGACGCAACGGGCCGACTGATCTTCAACGTCAACGACTTCGACGAGGCGTACGTCGGCCCGTTCACCTGGGACCTCAAGCGGTTCGCCGCGTCCGTGGCGCTGGTCGGCTACGCCAAGGCGCTCTCGGACGGGCAGATCACGGACCTGGTGCACACCTACGCCGCGGCCTACCGCGAGCGGATCCACGCGCTGGCGTCCGCGTCCGGTGGCGCCGCCGACGAGGAGCTGCCGCCCTTCACCCTGGACACCGCCCAGGGCCCGCTGCTGGGCGCGCTGCGCGACGCGCGTGCGCTGACCCGGTTCGGGCTGCTGGAGTCGATGACCGAGATCCGCGACTTCGAGCGGCGCTTCGCGGCGGACGGCGGATCCGTGGAGCTGGACGCGGCGACCCGCTACAAGGTCCTGGCGGCCTTCGACGGCTATCTGGAGACGCTGCCGGAATCCAGCCTGTCCCGCCCCGACTCCTACCGCGTCAAGGATGTGGTGGGCCGGCGCGGCATCGGCATCGGCTCGGCCGGGCTGCCCTCGTACAACATCCTCCTGGAGGGCAACAGCGACGCCCTGGAGAACGACGTGGTGATCTACCTGAAGCAGGCGCAGACCCCCGCGGTCTCCCGGCACATCACCGACGCCGAGGCCCGCGCGTACTTCCTGCACGAGGGCCATCGCACGGTCATCTCGCAGCGCGCCCTGCAGGCGCACGCCGACCCGTGGCTGGGCTGGACGGAGCTGGACGGCGCGGGCCAGCTGGTCGCCGAGATCTCGCCGTACGCGGTGGACCTGGACTGGTCGGATCTGGACGACCCGGAGGAGATCGCGGTGGTGGTGGCCGACCTGGGCCGGGCCACGGCGACGATGCACGCGTCGGCCGACGACGAGAGCGGCCACTCGCTGGTGCCGTTCTCGACGGAGCGGGCCATCGACGCGGCCCTCGCCGCCGACGAGGACGGTCTCGGGCAGCTGCTGGTGGACTTCGCGCACACCTACGGCGCCCGCGCCCGCGCCGACCACCAGATCTTCGTTGACCTCTTCCGCAACGGCCGGATACCGGGGCTGTGACGCGCGGCGGCCGGGCCGTCCGGGTCGGGCCGGGCGGCGGGACGCGGCACCGGGAACCGCCCGTCCCGTGCGCCGTTTCCGCTGCGCCCTCCGTGACCACCCCTTTCGTGGCCCCTGCCCCGCCCCATGGCACACTCGCTGCCATGGACATCTCGGCGGCGCACCTGCGGGCGGTGCGTGCAGCGCTCTTCACGGCGCTGTGCGTGACGCTGTCCGCGGCGTCCCACGTGCTGCTGTCGCGGATGCCGCTGCCGCTGACCACCGTCGCCGTGCTGTCCGCCGCCGTGTTCGCGCTCGCCTACGCGCTGGCCGGCCGGGAGCGGAGCTACGGCCGGATCGCGGCCCTGCTGGTGCCCCTGGAGCTGGCCGCCGACGCGTCCTTCAGCATCGGCCAGCACACCTGTTACGGCAGCGGCCCGGTGACCGGACCGCTGCGCTCCCTGGGCGTGAACCTGCTGTGCGGCGGCGGCAGCGTCGGCACCCCGCTGGCGCAGCTGCCCGAGCACGACCCGCGCAGCGCGCCCGCCACGGCCTGGCTGCTGCTGCTCGGCGCGCATGTGCTCATCGGCCTGCTGGCCGCCGCCTGGCTGCGCCGCGGCGAGGCGGCGCTGGCCCAACTGCTCGGCGCGGTCGCCGGCTTCGCCTTCCGCCCGCTGCTGATCGCCGTCGCGATGGTCGCCCGGGTGTCCGCTGCGGACCGTCCGGCCGTCCCGCGGGGCGCCGCCGGGCCACCCGCCCGCGCCGTCCCCCTGCTCGTGCACTGCGTCGTACGCCGTGGACCGCCCTGCGTGCTCGCTGCCTGAGGCCACGGCCCGGCACCGCGCGTGGCGCCCGCAGCGGGCGCGTACGCCGTCCCGTCAGCACGCACGTCCCTTCCACGGAGCAGGATCAGTCATGAGCAATCGCAACAACCAGGCCAACAAGCAGGCAGCGCGCGAGCGGCTGCGCGCCGAGCGCGAGCGGCAGGCGAAGAAGGAGAAGGTCCGCCGGCAGCTGACCGTCGGCGGCGCGATCGTCGCGGTGCTGGCCGTCGCGGGCGGCATCGGCGTGCTGGTCGCCAACTCGGGCGGCGGCGATGATGGCGGGGGCGCCGCCGCGGCCGCGGGCGACAGCAAGGTGTGGGCGAAGGCCGCCAAGGCCGAGCTGGTCAAGCCGGCCAACACCTCGGGCGCCAAGGGCACCACCCTCGTCGTCGGCAAGCCGAACGCGAAGAACACCCTCGAACTCTTCGAGGACCCGCGCTGCCCCGGCTGCGCCAACTTCGAGCAGAACGTGGGTGAGACGGTCCGCAAGGACGTCAAGGCCGGCAAGTACAAGGCGCACTTCCACCTCGCCACCTTCCTGGACGCCAACCTCAAGGGCACCGGCTCCAAGAACGCGCTCAGCGCGCTGGGCGCCTCCCTGAACGTCAGCCCGGACGCCTTCCTTTCGTACAAGGAAGCGCTGTACTCGAAGGAGTACCACCCGGACGAGATGGGCCCCGACAAGTTCGCCGACGACAGCTACCTGATCAAGGTCGCGGACACCGTCCCGGCGCTGAAGGGCAACGCGGCCTTCCAGAAGGCGGTCAAGAAGGGCACCTACGACCGGTGGGCGCTGGAGATGTCCGACGAGTTCAACTCGCACGCGGACGTCAAGAACACCCCGACGGTCAAGCTCAACGGCACGGTCCTGGGCGCCGAGGGCTCGACGGGCAGCAAGGTCGCCCCGTCCACCCCTGAGCAGTTCACCAGCATGGTCGACAAGGCCGAGAAGTCCTGATCCCGGCCGGATCCGGCCACCGGATCCGGCCCGCCTGGGCATCGCCGCCCGCCGCGCTGCGTCCGCGGGCCGATGCCAAATCTTGACCCGGGAGTCTGCCGTGCTCATGGCAGACTCCCGGCATGCAAGGGACCGGAGTTGACCACCGGGCCCGTTCGGGGGCCGGGCTGAGAGCGGTGCGCGCCGCGGTGTTCACCGCGCTGTGCGTCACCCTGTCCGCCGCCTCCCATGTCCTGCTCTCCCGCACCCCGCTGCCGACCGCGACCCTCGCGGCCCTGTGCGCCGCCGTGTTCGCCGCGGCGTACGCGCTGACCGGCAGGGAGCGCGGGTACGGCGCGGTCGCGGCGCTGCTGGTGCCGCTGGAACTGGCCGCCGACACGGTCCTCACCACGGGCCAGCACGCCTGCTACGGGCCGGCCGGCGGGCCCGTCACCGGGCCGCTGCACTCCGTCGGCGTCGATCTGCTGTGCCGGGGCGGCGAGTGGGGCACCCCGCTGGCCGGGGTGGCCGACCGCCCCGGCGGCCCGCTGCCCGCCGCGCCCTGGCTGCTGCTCGCCGGCCACCTGGCGGCCGGGCTGCTGGCCGCCGCCTGGCTGCGCCGCGGGGACGCCGCGTTGGACCGGCTGCTGCGGGCCGCGGCCGCCGAGGCGTTCCGGCCGCTGCGCACGGTCCGCGCGCCGGCCGCCGCGCCGCTGCCGCCCCGCCACCGCACCCGGCCGCCCGGCCCGCGGCCGCGGGCGTACGGGCTCCCCCTCCTGGTCCGCTGTCTGCCGCGCCGCGGCCCGCCGGCCGCCGTCGCTCCCTGAGTACGCCGCACACGCGCCCATCAGCCACGACGAGGGATCGGACCCCCATGAGCAACCGCAACAGCCAGGCAGGCAAGTCGGCAGCCCGCGAACGGATCCGCGCCGAGCGGGAGAAGCAGAAGAAGAAGGAGAAGGCGCGCCGCCAACTCACCGTCGCGGGCGCCGTGGTGGGCGTCCTGGTCATCGCGGGCGCCGTCGGCTTCGCCGTGGTCAAGGCGACCGAGCCCACCGGCTGGGAGGCCGCCAAGGAGGCGAAGCTGGTCAAGCCCGCGCACACCCAGGGCAAGAACGGCACCGAGATCCTGATAGGTGACAAGAACGCCAAGGAGACCCTGGAGGTCTTCGAGGACCTGCGCTGCCCGATGTGCGCGTCCTTCGAGCAGAGTTCGGGCAAGTCCCTGATCAAGGACATCAAGGACGGCCGCTACAACGTCCGTTTCACTCTCTACACCTTCCTGGACGGCGGCGAGGGCGGCGAGGGCTCGAAGAACGCGCTGAGCGCGCTCGGCGCCGCGCTGAACGTCAGCCCGGACGCCTTCCTCGCGTACAAGTCCGCGCTGTACTCCGCGAAGAACCATCCCGACGAGCGGGACGACGCGTTCGCCAAGGACGCAACGCTGCTCAAGGTCGCCGCCCAGGTGCCGGAGCTGAAGGGCAACAAGGCGTTCGAGACGGCGGTCGAGAAGGGCACCTACGACCGCTGGACGATGGACATGACGGCGCTGTTCGGCCGCAAGGGCATCAAGGCCACCCCGTCCTTCGTGCACGGCGACAAGAAGCTGGTGCTGCCCGAGGTGCCGCAGCAGCGGATGACGCAGGAGGAGTACAACGAGTACGCCGACGCCAACTTCCGGAAGATGATCGACAAGGAGTTCGGCCCGGCGAAGGGCAGCGGCAAGGACGGCAAGGGTCAGAGCCCAGGCGGCGGCCAGGGCATCGCCGCGGGCGAGAAGGACCCGACGGCCGGGCACTGAGCCGCAGCGCCGCGCGTAACTGCCGTACGGGCGACGGGTGGATGAATTCCCGGACAGCGCCCTCCCCGTCGCTCGTACCGGCCAGTAAGGTGATCCGCCGTGACCGATCACGACCAGATCTCCCGCCGCACCGCCGTCACGGCCGTAGCCGCCACCGCCGCCCTGCTGCCGCTCGCCGGCGCACCCGCAGCCTTCGCCGCGACCGCCCAAGAGGCCCGGGAACCAGGGCAGTTGTTCCTCCACGGCGTCGCGTCGGGCGACCCGCTGCCCGACGGCATCCTGCTGTGGACCCGCGTCACCCCGGCGCCCTCTGCGGTGCCGGGATCCGGCCGCGGCCCGGCCACCGAGGTCGGCTGGGAGGTGGCCGCCGACCGGGACTTCAGCACCGTCGTCGCCCGCGGCAGCACGACCGCCACCGCGGCCGCCGACCACACCGTCAAGGCCGACGTGCGCGGACTGCGGCCCGCCACCCGCTACTTCTACCGCTTCACCGCGCACGGCGCGCACTCCCCCGTCGGCCGCACCCGCACCGCCCCCGCCCACGACGCGGCGGCCGGCCACGTCCGCTTCGGCGTGGTCTCCTGCGCCAACTGGGAGTCCGGCTACTTCTCGCCCTACCGCCACCTCGCGGCCCGCGCCGACCTGGACGCCGTGCTGCACCTCGGCGACTACCTCTACGAGTACAAGTCCGGCGCATACCCGGACTTCCCGCACGTCGTACGCCCCCACTCCCCCGCCCACGAACTCCTCACGCTCGCCGACTACCGCACCCGGCACGGCGTCCACAAGACCGACCCGGACGCGCTGGCGCTGCACGCCGCGCACCCGGTCATCGCCATGTGGGACGACCACGAGTTCGCCGACAACGCCTGGTCGGGCGGCGCGGTGAACCACACCCCGGAGACCGAGGGCTCCTGGAGCGCGCGGATGGCGGCGGCGAAGCAGGCGTACTTCGAGTGGATGCCGGTCCGCCCGTCCACCGCCGGCACCACCTACCGCAGGCTGCGCTTCGGCACCCTCGCCGATCTGCACCTGCTGGACCTGCGCTCGTTCCGCGACGAGCAGGCGAAGCCGGGCAGCGGCGCGGTCGACGATCCGGGCCGCACGCTCACCGGACGGGCCCAACTGGACTGGCTCAAGGCCGGACTTGAGCGCTCGGACACCGCCTGGCGGCTGGTCGGCACGTCCGTGATGATCTCGCAGGTGGCCTTCGGCGCCGTCCCCGCGCACCTGCTCGGCCCGCTCGCCGGCATCCTCGGCCTCCCCCAGGAGGGCCTCGCCGTCAACACCGACCAGTGGGACGGCTACACCGACGACCGCCGCGAACTCCTCGGCCACCTCAGCGACCGCTCCATCGGCAACACCGTCTTCCTGACCGGCGACATCCACATGGCCTGGGCCAACGACGTGCCGCTGCGGGCGGCCACCTACCCGGCGACCGCGCCGGTGGCGACCGAGTTCGTGGTCACGTCCGTCACATCGGACAACGTCGACGACATCCTGCACGTCGCCCCGCAGACCGTCTCCCTGGCCGGGGCCGCCGCGATACGGGCCGCCAACCGGCATGTGAAGTGGCTGGACATGGACTCGCACGGCTACGGCGTCCTGGACGTCACCGCCGAGCGGACGCAGATGGACTACTTCGCGGTGTCCGACAAGACCGACCCGCAGGCCACCAGCCGCCTGCTGCGCTCGTACCGGACGCGCTCGGGCACCCAGCGGGTGGAGCGGAGCGGGACGCCGGTGCGCTGAGCAAGCAGGGGCGGCGTGGCCGGGCCCGGCACCACCGGGGGCCGCGCCGCCGCCGTCCGCTACAGGTCCGCCACGAACCCCAGCGCCACCTTCCAGGCGCTCTCCGCCGCTTCCTCGTCGTAGTCCGCGAGGCCGGGGTCGGTGAAGAGGTGCCCGGCGCCCGCGTAGCGGAAGACCTCGACGTCCGCGCCGGACCGGCGCATCTGGAGGTACCACGCGGTCAGCCAGTCGTGCGGCTCGAACGGGTCGGGGTCGGCGACATGCAGCTGCACGGGCAGCTCGTCGACCTCGGTGCCCTCCGCGATGTCCGACGTGCCGTGCAGCAGCAGGAGGCCGCGGGCCTTCTCGTCGGCCAGCGCGAGATTCTGGGCCACCGAGCCGCCGAAGGAGAAACCGGCGTAGACCAGGCCGCGGTCCGAGTACGGGGCGGCCGCCGTCACCGCGCGCCGCAGCAGCTCGTCCTTGCCGATCTCGTCCTTGATCACGATGCCGTCGGCGACCGATTCGGCGGTCCTGCCGTCGAACAGATCGGGGACGATCACCTCATGGCCCGCGGCCCGCAGCCGGTCGGCGCCCGCGTGCACCGCGGGACGCAGCCCGCACACCGAATGAAACAGCACAATCGTCGAAGAACCGCTGGTCGCGGGCTCGGTGGAGGCCGGCACTGAGATCACACCCCTGTTGTTGAATCGCTCTCTCCCCATCCTGCCAGTTACCGTCGGTGGAACCGCCACGCGCGCCTCGCGCCGGGCGCCGCGCACACCCCGCGACGGCAACGGACCGCTCCGGCACCGGCCGGGAATCAGCACTGCCAAGGAGGAACCGACGTGTCCATGGAGGACGTGCTGCGCCCGCTGACCGTCATCGGCGGCTCGCTCGTCATCACGCTCGCCCTGGGCTGGCTCGCCGACCTGGCCCTGCGCCGCATCGACGCCGCCCACCCGGAGACCCCGCTGTGGGGACTGCTCCGCCGCTGCCGGATACCGCTGCAACTCCTGCTGTGCGCGGCCCTGTTGCGCGGTTCGTACGACGCGACCGGCCTCGGTCTCGTCGACGACCACACGATGGGCATCGGCCGGGCGCTGACCCTGGTACTGATCGCGGCGTCCGCCTGGCTCGCGGTGCGCGTGGCGGCGGCGATCGTCGAGGCGTCGTACTCGCGCTACGCGGCGAACGCGCACGACCGGGCGCGGGTGCGGCGGGTACGCACCCAGATCACGCTGATCCAGCGGGTGGTGACCGCGGTGGTGATCACCGTCGCCGCGGCCGCGATGCTGCTGACGTTCCCCGAGATGCGCGCGGTCGGCACGTCCGTGCTGGCCTCGGCCGGCCTGCTGGGCATCGTCGCCGGTGTCGCCGCCCAGTCCACGCTGGGCAACCTCTTCGCCGGCCTCCAGATCGCCTTCGGCGACATGGTGCGGATCGGCGACACGGTCGTGGTGGACGGCGAGTGGGGCACGATCGAGGAGATCACCCTGACGTTCCTGACCGTGCGGACCTGGGACGAGCGGCGGATCACCATGCCGGTGTCGTACTTCACCGGCAAGCCGTTCGAGAACTGGTCGCGCGGCGGCGCCCAGATGACCGGCACGGTCTTCTTCCACCTCGACCACTCCGCGCCGCTGGAGAAGATGCGGCCGCGGCTGCACGAGATCCTCCAGGAGTGCCCGGAGTGGGACGGCCGCGCCTGGAGCCTGGTGGTGACCGACACCACCCCGTCCACGATGGTGGTCCGCGCGCTGGTCACCGCCCGGGACGCGGACACCATCTTCACGGTGCGCTGCCAGGTACGCGAGCGGATGATCGAGTGGCTGCGGACCGAGCATCCGTACGCGCTGCCGCGGATCAGCACCGCGCAGGCCCCGGGCCACGACGCGGCCGCCCTCATCGAGCAGCGGGCCGCCCCGCCACTGACGAAGGACGGCCGCTGAGCAGCCGGGACACCGTCACGGCGTACCGCGCAGGCTGCGCATGTCGAGCTGGCGCAGCACCCGGTCGACGATCTCCGGGTCGACACCCGGCTCGCTGCGGGCGGCCAGTACCTCGTGCCGCGCCGCCGACAGCATCTCGCCCTGGATGCGCTGCACCTTCTTCATCCGCGTGATGCGCTTCTCGAAGTGCTCGCGCCGGTCGTCGTCCACGATGTCCGGCGCGATCCTGGCCCCGATGTCGTAGGCGCGGCGGGCCAGCTGATCGTTGATCTCCTCGGGCAGCTCCTCGACCTCCAGGATCTCCCGCAGCCGGTGCTTGCACGCCTTGATGACGCGCAGCGCCAGCGCCCGCTCCAGCTCGTCCTCGGCCTCCGTGTCGGCCCGCACCCGCAGCTTGCGCACCAGCCAGGGCAGCGTCAGGCCCTGCACGACCAGGGTGGTGAGCACCACGGCGAAGGCGATGAACAGGATCTCCTCGCGGGCGGGGAAGGCGCCGCCGTCGTCCACCGTGTACGGAATGGCCAGCGCCAGCGCGACCGACGCCACACCGCGCATGCCCGACCACCACATGATGAGCGTCTCCCGCCAGCTCATCGGGATGTCCTCGTCGTAGTCGCGCCGCTTGTGCATCCGCTTGGCGAGCCAGGCCGCGGGCAGCAGCCACAGCAGGCGTACCGCGACGACCACGGCGACGACGGCCGCGCCGGCCCCGAGCATCTCGCCCCAGCGGCCCGACGCGGCGCCGAAGATGTTGTGCAGCTCCAGGCCGATCAGGCCGAAGGCGACGCCGGTGACGAGGGTGTCGACGACTTCCCAGAAGGTGTATCCGGCGAGCCGGCCCATCACGTCGTCGGCGTCGACCGCGTACTCGGCGAGGAAGAGTGCGGTGGTCAGCACGGCCAGGACGCCGGAGCCGTGGAACTCCTCGGCGATGACGTAGGCGATGAACGGCACCAGCAGGGTCAGGCCGATCTGGAGCGTCGGGTCGCCGAGCAGCCCCATCAGCTTGTTGGCGACCCAGCCCAGTACCAGTCCGACCGCTATGGCGACCACGGCGGAGAGGAACAGCGAGCCGACCGCGCCGGGGGCGGAGAAGGTGCCGCTGACCGCAGCCGCCAGGGCCACGTGGTAGAGGACGATCGCGGTGACGTCGTTGAACAGCCCCTCGCCCTCCAGGATGGAGACCATCCGCCGGGGCAGCCCGAGCTTGCCGGCCACCGCGGTCGCCGCGACCGGGTCGGGCGGTGCGACCATCGCGCCGAGCACCACGGCTCCGGCGAGCGGCATACCCGGCACCACGGCCTGGGCGACCGCCGCGACGGCCGCGGTGGTCGCGAAGACCAGCGCGACGGCGAGCAGGAAGATGGGCCGGATGTTGGCGGTGAACTGCCGCCAGGAGGTGCGCTGCACCGCCGCGTAGAGCAGCGGCGGCAGGACCAGCGGAAGGATGTACTCCGGCGGGATGTCGACGTTCGGGACGAACGGCAGCAGCGCGAGGACGGCACCGGCCAGGGTCATCAGCACCGGCGAGGGCAACCCCAGCCGGTCGCCGACCGGGACGGTGACCACAGCCCCGAGAAGAAGCAAGAACAGCAGGGCGAGCTGGTCCACGGGGTTACGCTCCGGGGTCGAGTCCGATCACATTCCGCCCCAAGCCTGCCATGTCCGCACAGCAACCGGTCTCGCCCGGTCCGTCCGGTGTGCTGACGCCGCCCTGCTCCGGCGTCAGGAACTCTCGTCCCGCACGGTGTCCAGGGCCCGCTGGAGGTCCTGAGGGTAGGCACTCTCGAACTCGACCCAGCGGCCGTCCGAAGGATGCTCGAAGCCCAGCCGCATGGCGTGCAGCCACTGCCGGGTCAGCCCGAGCCGCTTGGCGAGCGTGGGGTCGGCGCCGTAGGTGAGGTCGCCGACGCACGGGTGGCGGTGCGCGGACATGTGCACCCGGATCTGATGGGTGCGGCCGGTCTCCAGCTTGATGTCGAGGAGGCTGGCCGCGCGGTACGCCTCGATCAGGTCGTAGTGCGTGACCGACGCCTTGCCCTCGGCGGTGACCGCCCACTTGTAGTCGTGCTGCGGGTGCCGGCCGATGGGGGCGTCGATGGTGCCGCTCATCGGGTCCGGGTGGCCCTGGACCAGCGCGTGGTAACGCTTGTCGACCGTGCGCTCGCGGAACTGCTGCTTGAGCAGCGTGTAGGCGCGCTCGGACTTGGCGACGACCATCAGCCCCGAGGTGCCGACGTCGAGGCGGTGCACGATGCCCTGCCGCTCGGCGGCACCGGAGGTGGAGATGCGGTAGCCGGCCGCGGCCAGGCCGCCGATGACGGTGGTGCCGCTCCAGCCGGGACTGGGGTGCGCGGCGACGCCGACGGGCTTGACGATCACCACGATGTCCTCGTCGTCGTGCACGATCTCCATGCCGTCGACCGGCTCGGCGATGATCTCGACCGGCGCCGCGGCCTGCGGCATCTCGACCTCCAGCCAGGCACCGCCGTGCACCCGCTCGGACTTCATCACCTCGGCGCCGTCGACCCGGACCTTGCCGCCCGCCGCGAGCTCGGCGGCCTTCGTACGGGAAAAGCCGAACATGCGGGCCAGCGCGGCGTCGACGCGCTCGCCCTCCAGGCCGTCCGGTACGGGCAGGGTGCGGATCTCGGGAAGGGTGCTCACCCCACGAGTATGGCAGTCCGGCAGGGGTGACCTGCCCGGCGGTGGATCCGCGGCCCGTGGGCCCGGGATCGCCGGGCCGCGGTCAGTCCTTGTGGAGCGTGCCGTCGGGGTCCAGGCCCCGGAAGGACAGGATCACGACGAGGATGCCGCCGCAGACGATCGCCGAGTCGGCGAGGTTGAACACCGCGAAGTGCGCCGGGGCGATGAAGTCGACCACCGCGCCCTCGAAGACACCGGGCGACCGGAAGATGCGGTCGGTCAGATTGCCGAAGGCGCCGCCGAGCAGCAGCCCCAGCGCGATGGCCCAGGGAAGGCTGTAGAGCTTGCGGGCGATCCTGGCGATCACCACGATCACCGCGGCGGCGATCAGCGAGAGGAAGATCGTCAGCGCCTCGCCGATGCTGAACGCCGCGCCGCGGTTACGGATCACCTCGAACTGCAGCAGCGTCCCGATCACCTCGACAGGCGCGTGATGCTCCAGCTTCGCGACGACCAGGATCTTGCTGCCCAAATCCAGCAGATACACGACGAGCGCGACGAGGAGCAGGGCGAAGATCCGCCGCTTCCCGCGGCTCGCGCCCGGTTCCGGCTCCGCCGGCCGTCCCCCTTCGGACCCCTCAGCGGGTTCCGCGCCGGAACCCGTCCCGGGTTCCGGTGTACCGGTGGTGCGTTCCGCCTCTGCCACGTGTGAGTCCCTCAGCCCGTCGGTCCGTGGCCAGGGCCACGCCTGGCACAGGACGAGGGTACGGCACGGCCCTACGGGCACGACCGGGCCCGTAGGACGTCCGGCAGCGGCCCGTCAGCCGCGCCGCTCCTGCTTCTGCTTGCACTCCACACAGAGCGTCGCGCGCGGGAACGCCTGCATCCGCGCCTTGCCGATCGGCTTGCCGCAGTTCTCGCACAGCCCGTACGTGCCTGCGTCCAGCCTGACCAGCGCCCGCTCGGTCTGCAGCAGCATCTCGCGGGCGTTGGAGGCCAGGGCCAGCTCGTGCTCGCGGGTGATGTTCTTGGTGCCGGTGTCCGCCTCGTCGTCGCCCGCACCGTCCCCGGAGTCGCGCATCAGCCCGGCGATGGCGCTCTCGGACGCGGCGATCTCCGCGCGCAGCCGCTCCGCCTCGCTCATCAGGCCGGCCCGCGCATCGGCGACCTCCTCCGGCGTCCAGGGTTCCTCGCCGGGCCGTACGGCCAGCTCGTCCGGAGCCGCGGCCGCGCGGGCCTTGGGCACCGCCGAGTCCTCACCGTGTGCCGCCGTCCGCGCGGCCGCGGTCTTCTTCGCCACCACCGTCTTGGCTCCCGTCTTCTTCGCGGGCACCGCGGCCTTCTTCGCCGCGGTCTTCTTCGCTGAGGTCTTTGTCGCCGAGGTCTTCTTCGCGGCGGGCTGCGCGGAGGTCTTCGCGGTCTTCCTGGCCGGTGCCTTCGCGGTCTTCTTCGCCGAGGTCTTCTTCACCGCGGCCTTCTTCGGGGCCGTCGCGTCGGCATGCGCTCCCTCGGGAGCGGGCCGCGTCGCGCCGGCCTCTTCGGCGGGCGTCGTGCTCTTCTTCGCGGCGGTCTTCTTCGCCACCATGGCCGCGACCCCTTCACATATGTGATCTTGTTCGCGAATCGTGACGGGAACGATAAATCGCCGCACCGACCGCGGCAACGGGACGCACCGCCCATACCCCCGCTCTGCCCTCGGTTGTGCCCCGCTCCCGCCCCGGTAATCCGCCGCGCCCCGGGGACGTCTCACTCCCGGCGCCCCGCGGCCGCCCCTGTCCATTCGGGTCACACCGGCGCCGGATCGCCCCCGGTGCGCGGACGCCGGAAAACCGGTCGGCCGCTGTCACCACGGCCCCGTACACTGGGCCCAGCGAAAGGCATCGACGGGACGAGTAGCGTCGTACGCAGCCAGCAGCGATCCGGGGACGGTGCGAGCCCGGAGGCGTGCACGGCGTGAAGATCACCCCGGAGCCGCCGGAAGAAAGCCCGCGGGTTCGCCCCCGGGGTGAGTAGAACCGGCAGCGCGACCCCAATGAGGGGGCGGTGGAGCGTCACCGCCAAGGAGGGTGGTACCGCGGGAGCACGGCTCTCGTCCCTCCGGACGGAAAACACAGCAGGTGTCCGCCGGAGGAAGCCCCCGATGAGTCCGCAGCCCCAGTACCGCCAGGTACCCGCCCAGGTAGACCTCCCCGCCCTTGAGCACGCCGTGCTCGATTTCTGGCAGGAGCAGAAGGTCTTCGCCCGCACCCTCCAGCAGTCCGAGGGGCGGCCCGAGTGGGTCTTCTACGAAGGTCCCCCGACCGCCAACGGCATGCCCGGCGCCCACCACATCGAGGCGCGCGTCTTCAAGGACGTCTTCCCCCGGTTCCGCACGATGCAGGGCTACCACGTCGGCCGCAAGGCCGGCTGGGACTGCCACGGCCTCCCGGTCGAGCTGGCCGTGGAGAAGGAGCTGGGCTTCAACGGCAAGAAGGACATCGAGGCGTACGGCATCGCCGAGTTCAACGCCAAGTGCCGCGCATCGGTGACCCGCCACACCGACGCCTTCGCCGAGCTGACCACCCGCATGGGGTACTGGACCGACCTCGACGACCCGTACCGCACCATGGACCCCGACTACATCCAGTCGGTGTGGTGGTCCCTCAAGGAAATCTTCTCCAAGGGCCTGCTCGTCCAGGACCACCGCGTCGCCCCCTGGTGCCCCCGCTGCGGCACCGGCCTCTCGGACCACGAGCTGGCGCAGGGCTACGAAACGGTCGTCGACCCGTCCGTCTTCGTCCGGCTCCCGCTGACCTCGGGCCCGCTGGCCGGCGAGGCCGCCCTGCTGATCTGGACGACCACCCCCTGGACCCTGGTCTCCAACACCGCCGTCGCCGCGCACCCGGACGTCACCTACGTCGAGGCCACCGACGGCACGGAGAAGCTGGTCGTCGCCGAACCGCTGCTGGAGAAGGCGCTCGGCGAGGGCTGGCAGCCCACCGGCCGGTCCTTCACCGGCCGCGAGATGGAACGCTGGGCCTACGAGCGCCCCTTCGGTCTCGTCGAGCTGGAGGGCGCCAACTTCGTCGTCAACGCCACCTACGTCACCACCGAGGACGGCACCGGCCTCGTCCACCAGGCCCCGGCCTTCGGTGAGGACGACCTCAAGACCTGCAAGGCGTACGGCCTGCCGGTGATCAACCCGGTCCGCCCGGACGGCACCTTCGGTGAGGAACTTCCCCTCGTCGGCGGCCAGTTCTTCAAGAAGGCCGACGAGGCGCTGGTCGCCGACCTGGACACCCGCGGCCTGCTTTTCCGCCACGTCCCGTACGAGCACAGCTACCCGCACTGCTGGCGCTGTCACACCGCGCTGCTCTACTACGCCCAGCCGTCCTGGTACATCCGCACCACCGCGGTCAAGGACGCCCTGCTCCGCGAGAACGAGAACACCAACTGGTTCCCGGACTCGGTCAAGCACGGCCGCTTCGGCGACTGGCTCCAGAACAACATCGACTGGGCGCTGTCCCGCAACCGCTACTGGGGCACCCCGCTGCCCATCTGGCGCTGCGACGAGGACCACCTCACCTGCGTCGGCTCGCTCGCCGAACTGACCGAGCTGACCGGCACCGACCAGTCCTCGCTCGACCCGCACCGCCCGTTCATCGACGCGGTCACCTTCCCCTGCCCGACCTGCCGAGCCACCGCCACCCGCGTCCCCGAGGTCATCGACGCCTGGTACGACTCGGGTTCGATGCCGTTCGCGCAGTGGGGCTACCCGTACCGCAACAAGGAGCTGTTCGAGAAGCGCTACCCGGCGCAGTTCATCTCGGAGGCCATCGACCAGACCCGCGGCTGGTTCTACACGCTGATGGCCGTCGGCACCCTGGTCTTCGACAAGTCGAGCTACGAGAACGTCGTCTGCCTGGGCCACATCCTGGCCGAGGACGGCCGCAAGATGTCCAAGCACCTGGGCAACATCCTCCAGCCGATCCCGCTGATGGACCAGCACGGCGCCGACGCGGTCCGCTGGTTCATGGCAGCCGGCGGTTCCCCGTGGGCCGCCCGCCGAGTGGGCCACAGCACCATCCAGGAGGTCGTCCGCAAGACCCTCCTCACCTACTGGAACACCGTCGCCTTCCAGGCCCTGTACGCCCGCACCTCCAACTGGGCGCCCAGCGCGGCCGATCCGGCCCCCGCCGACCGCCCGCTGCTCGACCGCTGGCTGCTCGGCGAGCTGAACACGCTGGTCGAAGGCGTCACGGAGTCCCTGGAGGTCTACGACACCCAGCGCGCCGGCAAGCTCCTCTCCTCCTTCGTCGACGACCTCTCCAACTGGTACGTCCGCCGCTCCCGCCGCCGCTTCTGGCAGGGCGACCCGGCCGCGCTGCGCACCCTGCACGAGGTCATCGAGACGGTCACCCGCCTGATGGCGCCGCTCACCCCGTTCATCACCGAACGGGTCTGGCAGGACCTGATCGTCCCGGTCACCCCGGACGCACCGGACTCCGTGCACCTGTCCTCCTGGCCCCTCGCCGACCAGGACCGGATCGACCCGACGCTGTCCGACCAGATGCTGCTGGTCCGCCGGCTCGTCGAACTGGGCCGGGCGACCCGCGCCGAGTCCGGCGTGAAGACCCGTCAGCCGCTGTCCCGCGCCCTGGTCGCGGCGCACGGCTTCGCCGGCCTCTCCGACGACCTGCGCGCGCAGATCGCCGAGGAGCTGAACGTCTCCTCCCTGGCGTCGCTCTCCGAGGTGGGCGGCTCCCTCGTCGACACCACCGCCAAGGCCAACTTCCGTGCGCTGGGCAAGCGGTTCGGCAAGGGCGTCCAGGCAGTCGCGAAGGCCATCGCGGACGCCGACGCCGCGGCCCTCTCCCTCGCCCTGCGCGGCGGCGAGGCCGCGGTCGAGGTCGAGGGCGAACGCATCACGCTGGCTCCCGACGAGGTCATCATCACCGAAACCCCGCGCGAGGGCTGGTCGGTGGCCTCCGACTCCGGCGCGACCGTCGCCCTGGACCTGGAGATCACGCCGGAACTGCGCCGCGCAGGACTGGCCCGTGACGCCATCCGCCTCATCCAGGAGGCACGCAAGAACAGCGGCCTCGACGTCGCCGACCGGATCGCGCTGCGCTGGGAGTCCGCCGACGAGGAGGTCCGACGGGCACTCGCCGACCACGCCGGCCTGATCGCCGACGAGGTCCTGGCCACCACCTTCACCGCGGAACAGAACGCCACCGACGCCGCGGACGGCTACGGCGAGCGGTTCTCCGACGAGGCCCTGGCACTCGCCTTCCGGCTGCGCAAGGCGTAACCCCCGGGCGGCTTCGGCCGCCGTACCCCACCGGGCCCCCGGCGCACACCAGCGCCGGGGGCCCGCGTGTTGGTCCCACACCACACGCCACCGGGCCGGCCCCGCCCCTCCGGTACACACGCCGCAGGCAACGGCCCGGCACAGGCACACAAAAGGCCGGGCCCCGAGGGAAGTTTCCCTCGGGGCCCGGCCTTGATTGCCGACCGTGTACGACGCCTGAGCGTCAGTACGTCAGTTGTCGTCCTCGTCGATGAGGAAGCCGCGCATCGGCGACGGCGCCTGCCCCATCGGCTGCGGGCTCTGCGGCCGCACCGGAGCCATCGGCTGGGTCATCGCGGGCGACATCTGCTGCTGGCCGCCGTACGAAGGACCGCCGCTGGCACCGCCGTTGTGGCTGCCCATCGACTGACCGCCACCCATGGTGTGGTTGCCGCCCATGCTGCCCGCACCGGCCGACGCCATCGAGGGCGACGGCGGCAGCGAAGCGGTCGCCGGGGTCCGCGGCGGAGCCAGCGAGTCGTCCGCCTGGTTCTCCAACTGACGCAGCTGGCTCTCCAGGTACGACTTCAGTCGCGTGCGGTACTCGCGCTCGAAGCCGCGCAGGTCCTCGACCTTGCGCTCCAGCGTGGCGCGCGCGGACTCCAACGAGCCCATCGCCACACGGTGCTTCTCCTGCGCGTCCCGCTCCAGCGCATCGGCCTTGGCGCGGGCGTCCCGCTCCAAGCCCTCGGCCCGGCTGCGCGCCTCGCCGACGATCTTGTTGGCCTCGGAACGGGCCTCCGCAATCGCCTGGTCGGCGGTCTGCTGAGCCAGCGACAGCACGCGAGCGGCACTGTCACCACCGGGGCCGCCCTGCTGCTGCGCCTGGGGCAGCTGCTGCGGACCGCCGGGGCCGCCCAGGGGGCCGCCACCCATCGGACCGCCGGGGCCCATCGGGCCAGGACCGTGCGGTCCGCCCTGCGGGCCGTGGCCACCGGGACCTGCGGGCAGCTGAGGTGCTCCACCGGGCAGTTGGGGAGGTCCACCCATCCCCTGCTGCTGCGGCGGCACCGGCTGCGGACCGGATATGGCGGCGGGCACCGGTGCACCCGGTCGCTGCTGCTGCTGGTCCTGCTGCTGGTCCTGCTGTTTCCGCAGGCCCTGCTGCTGGTTCTGCGCGGCGGCCCGCGTGGCAGCGGCCAGCTTCGCGCGCAGATCCTCGTTCTCCCGCAGCAAGCGGGTCAGTTCGGCTTCGACCTCATCGAGGAAGGCATCGACCTCGTCCTCGTCATAGCCTTCTCGGAGGCGGACGGTCGTGAACTGCTTGTTCCGCACGTCCTCGGGGGTCAACGGCATCTCTACTTCACCTCAACGTAGTCGTCGGCAATCGGCAAGACCGTATCGTTCACACCAACAACACCGACCTCACGACGGTGATCAGGATGTACACGATGATCATCAATACGAAGAAGGACAGGTCGAGCGCCACGCCCCCGAGACGCAGCGGCGGGATGACCCGCCGCAGAAGCTTGAGTGGCGGATCAGTGACAGTGTAAGTGGCCTCAAGAATGACGACCATTGCCTTGCCGGGTTGCCATGAACGGGCGAACTGGAAGACATAGTCCATCACCAGCCGGAAGATCAACACGATCAGGAAGCAATACAGCGCGATGTAGATCACCTGCCCAAAGACACTCATCTCGCGCGTCCCTCCCCTTGATCCCTGTGTTGGCCTCGCGGCCTTGGTGTGCCCGGTGTTGCGTCTCAGCTCTGGTTGAAGAACCCGCCCTCAGCGATACGGGCCTTGTCCTCCGCCGTGACATCGACGTTAGCAGGCGACAACAGGAACACCTTCTGCGTCACCCGCTCAATGCTGCCGTGCAGACCGAAGACAAGACCGGCCGCAAAGTCGACAAGTCGCTTCGCATCCGTGTCATCCATCTCCGTGAGATTCATGATCACCGGAGTGCCCTCACGGAAGTGTTCCCCGATGGTACGGGCTTCGTTGTAGGTCCGCGGGTGAAGTGTGGTGATGCGGTAAGGCTCCCGCTCGGACACAACTTTGGGCATGATCACCGGTGCGTTCTTCTCCAGATTCGGACGGTCGGGTGTGATGGATGCCACGGGGGCGATTCGGGCGGGTCGTCCACTTTCGACGGGGAGAGAAACGGGCTCGCGCGGCGCGGGAGGCTGCACGGATCTGACCGGTTCCTCCCGTTCCGGGCGCGTCTCGGGCTGCACTTGGTGCTGTTGCCGTCGCCCTCGATCCGGTTCCGGGTCAAGCTCGGGCTCGAACTCGTCGTCGGGGTCGAAGCCCCGGCCGTCGTACCCATCGTCCTCCACGAGGCCGAGGTAGACCGCCATCTTGCGCATCGCGCCGGCCATTCTCTGCGTCCTCCGCTCTGTGGTGGATCGGCTCCGTCACCGGGCGCCTTGGATCCACTCGGCCTGTCCCGCTTCTTGCGGTAATGACCATATTTTGTGCTGTGGTCCGACTCTTGGCGACGTTACCCGAGGCGTGGTCGGACTCCGAGTACCGCAGTGCCGACGCGTACATGTGTCGCTCCGGCTGCCACGGCGTCTTCCAGGTCCGTACTCATGCCTGCTGACACCATGTTGGCAGCAGGATAAGCGGCGCGCAGGTCGGATGAGATTTCCATCAGCCGCTCGAAAGCGGCGCGTTGGCGTCCCGCGTAGGCGCCCGACAGCGGTGCGACCGTCATCACACCGTCCAGGCGCAGCCCTTGGGCGCCGGCGATCTCCTCGGCGAGCACCGGAACACCATCCGGCGCCACCCCGCCACGACTGCCCCGCTCCCCCGACTCGGCGTCCAGCGCGACCTGGATCAGACAGCCGATCTCCCGCTCCGCGCGCACCGCTTCCCTGGAGAGTGCGGTGACCAGCCTGGCGCGGTCCACCGACTGTACGAACCCGGCGTAACCGGCCACCGACCGCACCTTGTTGGTCTGCAATTGACCAACAAAATGCCAAGTAAGGGGAAGATCGGCGCATTCGGCAGCTTTGGGTGCCGCATCCTGATCGCGGTTCTCCGCAACTTGCCGCACCCCCAACTCGGCGAGCAGCCGGACATCGCTCGCGGGATAGGTCTTGGTGACCACGATCAGGGTCACCTCGTCACGCCTGCGGCCCGCGGCGGCGCATGCGGTGGCGATGCGGTCCTCCACCCGCGCCAGATTGCCGGCCAGTTCAGTCCTGCGATCCGTCACAGCGTCAGCCGTCCAGCCATACGTAGCTCGCGAGCCGCCCGGTTGTGCGGTCGCGCCGGTAAGAGAAATGGTCCGCCGATTCCAGGGTGCAGATGTGGGAATGCTCACGGATCTGCACCCCGGCGGCGGCGAGTTGGGCCGTCAGGCCCGCGGCGATGTCCACGGCCGGAGTGCCCCAACTGGTCGTCGACCACGCCTGGGGCACCGCTGCGGTGACCTTCTCCCGCAGGTCCCCGGGGACTTCGTAGCACCGTCCGCACACCGCGGGCCCGGTGTACGCGACGATCCGGTCGGCTCGCGCGCCGAGCCGGACCATCGCCTCGACGGCCGCCGGTGCCACGCCGGCCACCAGGCCGGGACGCCCGGCGTGCGCGGCGCCCACGATCCCGGCGACCGGGTCGGCGAGGAGTACGGGGGTGCAGTCGGCGGTCAGTACCGCGAGCGCGAGTCCACGGCGCGCGGTCACCACCGCGTCCACGGACGGGATGTCGTCCGTGCGCCACGGTCCTTCGACCACCGCGACGTCCTTGCCGTGCACCTGGTTCATCCAGACGACGGCGCCCGGGTCGAGGCCGAGCCCTCGCGCGGCGAGCGCGCGGTTGTCCCGTACGGCCTGCGGGTCGTCGCCGACCGCGCCGCCGAGATTGAGCTGATCGTACGGAGCGGCGCTCACCCCGCCCCACCTGTCGGTGAAGGCGAAGTGCGCGCCGCTCTCGTGGTGCTGTTGCCCTATCACGTGGGTGTTTCGGCTACTTCAGGAAGTCGGGGACGTCCAGCTCCTCGGCCGCGCTGTCCGAGTACGGACGGGCCGGGGGAACCTGCGGGGTGGCGGTCGGCTGGGCCGGCACCTCACCCAGCGAGGAGGTCTCGGCCGAGGCCGGCTCCTCGTCCCGTACGGGCACCGCGCCGAGTCCGCCGAAGGACGAGGACCGCGGTTCGGCCGGGGCCACCGGACGGCTCGGCGCGGGCGCCGGCTCGTCACGCTTGGCGGAGGACGACCCGATCACCGTGTCCCGACGGGCCGGCGGCTGACCGCCGTCGAAGCCCGCGGCGATGACGGTCACCCGCACCTCGTCGCCCAGCGCGTCGTCGATGACCGCACCGAAGATGATGTTCGCCTCGGGGTGCGCCGCCTCGCTGACCAGCTGCGCGGCCTCGTTGATCTCGAAGAGACCGAGGTCCGAGCCGCCGGAGATGGAGAGCAGCACGCCGCGTGCGCCGTCGATGGAGGCTTCCAGGAGCGGCGAGGAAATCGCCATCTCCGCCGCGGCCACCGCCCGGTCGTCGCCGCGTGCGGAGCCGATGCCCATCAGCGCGGAACCGGCCTCCGACATCACGGACTTGACGTCGGCGAAGTCGAGGTTGATCAGGCCGGGCGTGGTGATCAGATCGGTGATGCCCTGGACACCCGACAGCAGCACCTGGTCCGCGGACTTGAACGCGTCGAGCACGCTCACCTGGCGGTCCGAGATGGACAGCAGCCGGTCGTTGGGGATGACGATGAGGGTGTCGACCTCTTCACGGAGGCTCGCGATGCCGTCCTCCGCCTGGTTGGCCCGCCGACGGCCCTCGAAGGTGAACGGGCGGGTGACCACACCGATCGTCAGGGCACCCAGCGAACGGGCGATGTTGGCGACCACGGGGGCGCCGCCGGTGCCGGTGCCGCCGCCCTCGCCCGCGGTCACGAAGACCATGTCGGCCCCCTTGAGGACCTCTTCGATCTCCTCGCGGTGGTCCTCGGCCGCCTTGCGGCCCACGTCCGGGTTGGCGCCGGCGCCGAGTCCGCGGGTCATTTCGCGGCCGACGTCGAGCTTGACGTCGGCGTCGCTCATCAGCAACGCCTGCGCATCGGTGTTGATCGCGATGAACTCGACGCCCTTGAGCCCGACCTCGATCATCCGGTTGATGGCGTTCACGCCACCGCCGCCGATGCCGACGACCTTGATGACTGCGAGGTAGTTCTGCGGTGCTGCCACGTCGAAGGCCTCTCGCCTCGAGTTACGTGTCGTCGCCTCACATTCCGTGTGGACGCCGACTGATGCCGATGGGACGGTCCGTAATGCCGACCCGAACCCTAACGTTGAAGTTTAGGGTTACCTGTGCCTGTGTTCCTTGGAAGCAAAGCCCCTTTGGAACGAGACACTAAGTCGACAAGTGGCGCACGTTCAACGAACACGCCGAACCTCCCGTTTTTCTTTTCACCCTATGTGATCACCCATAGTGGTAGCCATCCAGGGTGCTGGCCTGCGATGACGTACGTCAACTCCCCGATACCGCAGGCGCGCTGGGAACCGAGACATCGAAGTGGCGTGCGTCACGCGCGGCTTTCAGCAAGGCGGTGAGCACCTTGGCCTTCTCCGGCCCGCGTTCACCACTTCCCCACACCACGGTGCGGTTCCCGGCCAGTTCCAGAGTGATCGAGTCGTAGGACCGAACGCGAACGATGCGGACCTGTTTGCGTACGTCTTCGGGCAGATCGGCTGCGGCGGTGACCGCGGCGCGACGCAACCGGTCGTTTCCGAAGCGGTGCAGACTCGGAGCGTCCTGCGCCGTCATTTCCAGTTGCGGAACGCCCTTCGGCGCGGTGGCGACGGTGGCGAAACGGACGCCTTCCACGTCCACTTCGATGAACTTCCGGTCCGATCGCATGATCAGTTCGGGCGTCCTTTCGGTCACCTTCAGACCGATGCGGTGCGGCCAGGAACGCACCACGTCCACGGTCTTGATGCGCGGCAGCCGCTCACGCAGCCTGCGGGCCACGGCATCCGTATCGACCGACGCCAGCGGCGCGTTCATCGGAACATCAGCCGCGTCAACGACCTCACGCGGGGTCAACACCGCGGTGCCGCTCGCCTTGACGCCTTCCACCCGCAGCCATTTCGAGCCGTAGAGCGCCCAGATGGCGAAGCCGCCGAGGAGGACGACGAGGATCAGAATGATGATCGGACCACGGCGGCGCGGTCCGGGAAGCGGGAGTCGCAGCCGGCGGAACCACCGGGCGCGGGACGGTTCGGCGGCGGGCGGGCCGGACGACGCGTTCGCTCCACCGCTCCGGGCGGTCGTCGGTCCGGCCACGCTCCCCCTGCCTTTCGTCGCTAGTTGTGCTGCTGGGCAATCGCCTCGTACACCATGCCGACCAGCAGTTCATCCGCGTCCCTGCGGCCGAACTCGGAGGCCGCGCGGGACATCTCGTACAGCCGGTGCGGGTCGGCGAGGACCGGGAGCACGGTGTTCTGCACCCACTCCGGGGTCAGTTGTGCGTCGTCGACCAGCAGGCCACCACCGGCGTTGACCACCGGCTGGGCGTTCAGCCGCTGTTCGCCGTTGCCGATCGGCAACGGGACGTAAGCGGCGGGCAGCCCGACGGCGGACAGTTCGGCGACGGTCATCGCGCCCGCGCGGCAGAGCATCATGTCGGCCGCGGCGTACGCGAGATCCATCCGGTCCACGTACGGTACCGGCACATACGGCGGCATTCCCGGCATGTTGTCCACATGCGGCATTTCATTCTTCGGGCCGACCGCGTGCAGCACCTGGATCCCGGAGCGCTGGAGCGCGGGGACGGCGGCCTGGATGACTTCGTTGAGCCTGCGCGCGCCCTGGGAACCACCGGACACCAGCAGCGTCGGGAGGTTGGGGTCGAGCCCGAAGGCCGCCCGCGCCTCGGGGCGGACCGCCGCGCGGTCGAGGGTGGCGATGGTGCGGCGCAGCGGAATGCCGACGTAGCGGGCCCCGCGCAGCTTGCTCTCGGGGGTGCTGACGGCGACGAACTTGGCGTACCGCGAACCGATCTTGTTGGCCAGGCCGGGGCGCGCGTTCGCCTCGTGGACGACGATCGGCACGCCCAGACGCTTGGCGGCGAGATAGCCGGGCAGCGCCACGTAACCGCCGAAGCCGACGACGCAGTCCGCCTTCGTGCGCTCCAGGATCTGCTCGGCGGCCTTGATCGTGCCGCGCAGCCGCCCGGGGACGGTGATCAGTTCGGGGGTGGGCTTACGGGGCAGTGGGACGGCCGGAATCAGACCCAGTTCGTAACCGCGCTCCGGGACGAGCCGGGTCTCCAGGCCCCGTTCCGTGCCGAGTGCCGTGATCCCCACGGTCGGGTCCTGCCTCCGCAGTGCGTCCGCGAGGGCGAGCGCGGGCTCGATGTGGCCGGCGGTCCCCCCACCGGCGAGTACGACATGCACCGAAATTCACCGCTCTCCGGACGGTCGCTTCTTGACGCGCCGTCTCATCGTCTTCCATCTCACCCCAGCCGATTTCCTTGCGAAAACCGGCTTCCGCGTCGCCAGCGCGGCCAATGCCGCCCGAGCTGCGGGCTCATCACGCGCGAAGGCGATCATCAGCCCGATGGCGAACATCATCGGCAGCAGGGCGGAGCCCCCGTAGGAGAACAGCGGGAGCGGGACGCCGGCGATCGGCAACAGGCCGAGCACCGCACCGATGTTGATCACGGCCTGGGCCGTGATCCAGGTGGTCACGCCTCCCGCGGCATACCTCACGAAGGGGTCCTCCGTGCGTCCGGCCACGCGGATACCCGCATAGCCTAGAGCCGCGAAGAGGGCGAGCACCGACAGCGTCCCCGCCAGACCCAGTTCCTCCCCGGTGATGGCGAAGATGAAGTCGGTGTGCGGTTCCGGGAGTTCACCCCATTTTTCCATACTCGCGCCGAGCCCGGAACCGAAAAATCCGCCTGAGGCCAGAGCGTAGATACCGTGCACGGCCTGCCAGCACTGGTCTCCGGGGCCCGGATCGGTCGCCCCGATGCAGGCCAGACGGGACATCCGGTTGGCGCTGGTCTTGATCAGCAGGGCCCCGATGGCCGTCGCGGCACCCAGGACGCCGACGAACAGCCGCGTGGGAGCACCGGCCAGCCACAGCAGGCCGAAGAGGATCGCCGTGAGAATGATCGCGGTTCCCATGTCCCCGCCGAGCATGATCAGCCCGAGCAGCAGGAGGGCGACCGGGATCAGGGGCACCAGCAGGTGCTTCCACTGCGCCAGCAGCTTCTTCTCCTGCTTGCGGGCCAGCAGATCGGCGCCCCACAGGACGAGCGCGAGTTTGCCGAACTCGCTGGGTTGCATCTGGAAAGGGCCGCCGAGGTTGATCCAGTTCTGGTTGCCGTTGACCGCGACCCCTATCCCCGGCACCTGCACCAGGCACATCAGGAAGACCGAGACCGCCAGCAACGGATAGGCCAGGGCGCGGTGCAGCCGTACCGGAAACCGCGCGGCACACAGCAGCAGGACGCCGCCGATGACCGCGGCCAACAGCTGCTTGCGGAAGAAGAAGCTCGGCGCGAGCCCGGACTGGAGCGCCTTGATCTGCGAGGCGGAGTAGACCATCACCAGGCCGAGCACGGTGATCAGCAGGCTGCCGCCGAGGATCAGGTAGTACGCCGTCAGCGGCCGGTCCCAGGCCCGCTTCGCCTGCGTGTACAGGCGCCGAGGGCCGCCCCGTGAGCGGCTGCCGCGTGACGGGCGGGACGCGGTGACGAGCCGCCGCCGCGGACGCGGCGGTGCCGCCTTCGCCGATCGGGCCGTCATCCTCGTCCCCTCCACAGGTGCTCGCCGCAGGTCATCGACGCGAGCGGGACGAGCGGTCTACTGGGCTCGCGCGCTCAGCTCGCGCACCGCGTCGGCGAAGGCGTCGCCCCGCTTGTTGTAATTCACGAACATGTCCATCGAGGCGCAGGCCGGGGCCAGCAGGACCGTGTCACCTGGCTCGGCGAGACCGGTCGCTTCGCGTACCGCCTCGGGCATCGCCCCAGTGTCGGTCCGGTCGAGGTCGACCACCGGGACATCCGGGGCGTGTCGCGCCAGGGCTTCGCGGATCAGCGCGCGGTCGGCGCCGATCAGCACCACCCCGCGCAGCCGCTGCGCGGACTTCGCCACCAGCTCGTCGAAGGTCGCGCCCTTGGCGAGCCCGCCGGCGATCCACACGATGTGCTCGTACGCGGCCAACGACGCCTCGGCGGCATGGGTGTTGGTCGCTTTGGAGTCGTCGATGTATGTGATGTCCGCGATGTCCGCGATGTGCTGGATGCGGTGTGCGTCCGGGTGGAAGGCCCGCAGCCCCTCGCGTACGGAGGCGGGGCGCACGCCGAAGGCACGGGCCAGCGCCGCCGCCGCAAGGGCGTTGGCGATGTTGTGCGGGGCGGGGCTGCCTGAGCCGGGCGCGATGTCGGTGATCTCGGCGAGTTCCTGGGCCTGTTGCTGCCGGTTCTCGACGAAGGCGCGGTCGACGAGGAGCCCGTCGACGACGCCGAGCTGGGAGGGCCCCGGGGTGCCGAGGGTGAAGCCGACGGCGCGGCAGCCCTCTTCGACGTCGGCCTCGCGCACCAGGTCCTCGGTCGCCTTGTCGGCCACGTTGTAGACGCAGGCGACGGTGTTGCCCTCGTAGATCCGGCCCTTGTCGGCGGCGTACGCCTTCATGGAGCCGTGCCAGTCGAGGTGGTCGGGGGCGAGGTTGAGGACGGCCGCGGAGTGCGCCCGCAGCGAAGGTGCCCAGTGCAGCTGGTAGCTGGAGAGCTCCACGGCGAGGACGTCGTAGGGCCGTTCGCCGCGCTGCCCCTGGCCGAGGACGAGGTCGATGATCGGGGTGCCGATGTTGCCGACGGCCGCGGTGTGCAGGCCCTCGGCCTCCAGGATCGCGGCCAGCATCCGGACGGTGGTGGTCTTGCCGTTGGTGCCGGTGACCGCGAGCCAGGCCGCGGCGTCGGGGCCGCGGAGCCGCCAGGCGATCTCGACGTCGCCGACCACGTCCACGCCGGCCTCGGCCGCCGCCGCGAACAGCGGGCTGTCCGGCTTCCAGCCGGGCGAGGTGACGACGAGGTCGGTGCCCTCGGGCAGGGTCGTGCCGTCGCCGAGGCGCACCGTGATGCCGGGCGCCTCCAGGTCGGCGGCTGCGGCGCGCTGCTTGTCGCCGTCGCCGCCGTCCACGACCGTGACGCGGGCGCCGAGGCCGGCCAGCGCGCGGGCGGCGCTGATGCCGCTCACGCCCAGGCCGGCAACGGTGATGTGCTGCCCTGCGAAGTCCTGCGTGGTCACTTGGCCGCCTGCCAACCGCCGTAGAAGACCCCGAGTCCGACGATCACGCACATGCCCTGGATGATCCAGAATCTGACCACCACAAGGACTTCCGACCATCCCTTCAATTCGAAGTGATGTTGAAGTGGCGCCATGCGGAAGACCCGCTTGCCGGTCAGGCGGAAGGATCCGACCTGGATCACCACGGACATCGTGATGAGGACGAACAGGCCGCCGAGCACTGCCATCAGCAGCTCGGTGCGGGAGCAGATCGCCAGGCCGGCCAGCGCGCCGCCCAGGGCCAGCGAACCGGTGTCGCCCATGAAGATCTTGGCGGGCGAGGTGTTCCACCACAGGAAGCCGAAGCACGCGCCCATCAAGGCGGAGGCGACGACCGCGAGGTCGAGTGGATCGCGTACCTCGTAACAGCCGGGGCCCGCGGTGATCTGGTTGGCGCACGACTCCTGGTGCTGCCAGATGCCGATGAAGGTGTACGCACCGAAGACCATCACCGAGGCGCCGGTGGCCAGGCCGTCGAGGCCGTCGGTGAGGTTCACGCCGTTGGACATCGCCAGGATCATGAACAGCGCCCAGATCACGAAGATCACCGGGCCGATCTGCCAGCCGAAGTCCTGGGTGAAGGACAGCCGGTCGGATGCTGGCGTCTGTCCGCGCAGGTCGGAGAATTGCAGCGAGAGCACCGCGAAGGCGATGCCGACGATCAGCTGTCCGGCCATCTTCGCCTTGGCCCGCAGGCCCAGCGAACGCTGCTTGACGATCTTGATGTAGTCGTCGAGGAAGCCGACCAGGCCCATCCCCGCCATCAGGAACAGCACCAGCACACCGGAGAAGGTGGGGTCGCTGCTCGTGATGACCTTGGTCAGCGCGTACGCGATGATCGTGGCCAGGATGAAGGCGATGCCACCCATGGTGGGCGTACCGCGCTTGCTGTGGTGGTCCCGCGGTCCGTCGTCGCGGATGAACTGCCCGTAGCCCTTTTTGGCCAGCAGTTTGATCAGCACCGGGGTACCGATCAGGGTCAGGAAGAGCCCGATCATTCCGGAGAAGAGGATCTGCTTCATCGAGTTCATCGGGCCGCGGACCCGCTCTCGGCGCCCTGCACGCCCTCGCCGTCCAGCAATGCCGCTGCGACCCGCTCAAGGCCCACCGACCTGGATGCCTTCACCAGTACGACGTCCCCCGGCCGCAGCTCGCTGCGCAACAGGTCGACCGCCGCCCGCGTGTCGGACACGTGCACCGACTCCTCACCCCACGAACCCTCGTTATAGGCGCCCATTTGCAGCCAGGCCGCTTCCCTGCCGCCGACTGCCACGAGCTTGCTGACGTTGAGCCGGACGACCAGGCGTCCGACCGCGTCGTGTTCGGCAAGTGCGTCCTCGCCCAGCTCGGCCATCTCACCGAGCACCGCCCACGTCCGCCCGCCCGTCGCCTTGCCGGCTGTGCCCATCGCGACCAGCGCTCGCAGCGCCGCTCGCATGGACTCGGGGTTCGCGTTGTAGGCGTCGTTGACGACCGTCACGCCGTCCGCGCGCTCGGTGACCTCCATCCGCCACCGGGAGAGCGTGCCGGCTTCGGAGAGCGCGGTGGCGATCTCGTCCACGGACATGCCCGACTCATGGGCGACGGCGGCCGCGGCGAGCGCGTTCGACACGTGGTGCTCACCGTACAGCCGCATGGTCACATCGCTGCACCCGGAGGGTGTGTGAAGCGTGAAGGCAGGCTGACCGAGTCCGGTGAGCCGGACATTCTCGGCACGTACGTCGGCTTCCGGCGCCTCGCCGAACAGCACCGTGCGGGCCTTCGTACGGTGCGCCATGGCGCGGACGTACGGGTCGTCGGCGTTGAGCACGGCGACGCCGCCGTCGGCCGCCGCGGGGAGCGCCTCGACGAGTTCGCCCTTTGCCAGGGCAATCTGCTCGCGGCCGCCGAACTCGCCGATGTGCGCGGTGCCGACGTTGAGCACCACACCGATCTTCGGCGGGGTGAGCGCCGCGAGGTACCGGATGTGGCCGACGCCGCGGGCGCCCATCTCCAGGACGAGATGCCGGGTGCCGTCGTCGGCGCGCAGCGCGGTGAGCGGCAGGCCGATCTCGTTGTTGAGGTTGCCGTCCGGCCAGACGGTCGGGCCGTTCCGCTCCAGGAGCTGGGCGATCAGGTCCTTGGTGCTGGTCTTGCCGGCCGAGCCGGTGAGCGCGACGACGTTCGTGCCGAGGCGTTCGACGACGGCGCGGGCCAGCGCCCCGAGCGCGGCGATCACGTCGTCGACGACGATCGCCGGGACGCCGACCGGACGGGCGGCGAGCACGGCTGCCGCTCCGTCGCCGACGGCACGCTGCGCGAAGTCGTGGCCGTCGGCGCGTTCGCCGGCGAAGGCCACGAACAGGCTGCCGGGGCGGACCTCGCGGGAGTCCTTCACGACCGGTCCGGTGACCTGGAGTTCAGGATCCGGTATGTCGTGCTGCTGCCCGCCGACGATGCTCGCGATCTCGGCGAGGGACAGGGAGATCACAGGTCACCCCCGGCAAGCGGCGGAAATTGCCAACAGAAGGGTTGTGCGCGCATGGCGGTGTGTCATCCCTGGTGGTTCGGCTGCTGCACGGTCAACGAGGCTTCGATGGCCTCGCGCAACACCTGGCGGTCGTCGAAGGGCCGGACCACTCCGGCGATGTCCTGGCCCTGCTCGTGGCCCTTGCCCGCGACGATCACGGTGTCGCCCGGCTCGGCGCGGGCGACGGCTGCGGCGATGGCGGCCGCACGCTCCTCCTCGACGAGGACGGTGCCGCGCTCGTGGATCGGCACCTCGGCGGCGCCGGAGAGCATGGTGGCGAGGATCGCCAGCGGGTCTTCGGAGCGCGGGTTGTCGGAGGTCAGCACGGCCGTGTCGGCGAGCCGCGCGACGGCGGCGCCCATCGGGAGGCGCTTGTGCGGGTCGCGGTCGCCGCCGCAGCCGAGCACGGCGTGCAGCTTGCCGTCGGTCACCTTGCGCAGCGCCCGCAGAACCGATTCGACGGCGTCCGTCTTGTGCGCGTAGTCGACGACGGCGAGGTAGGGCTGGCCGGCGTCGATACGCTCCAGGCGGCCGGGGACGCCGGGGACCGCGGCGACGCCGTCGGCCGCGGTCTGCGGGTCGATGCCCGCGACGACCAGCGAGGTGATGGCAGCGAGTGCGTTGGCGACGTTGAACGGTCCGGCGATCGGCGAGGCGGCCTTCAGGTGCTCGCCGTTGGGGCCGAGCACGGTGAACGTCGAGCCGAGGGTACCGACCTCGACGTCCGCGGCCCGCCAGTCCGCGTCGGGGTGGCCCTCGGCGGAGAAGGTGGTGACCGGGACCTCGGACTCGCCCTCGGCCAGCCGCTTGCCGTACGGGTCGTCGAGGTTGACGACGCCGGCGCGGCTGCGGGCCCTGGTGAACAGCCGGGCCTTGGCCTGGAAGTAGTCCTCCATGCCGGAGTGGAACTCCATGTGCTCCGGGCTGAGGTTGTTGAAGATCGCGACGTCGAAGACGCAGCCGTCGACCCGGCCCAGGACCAGGGCGTGGCTGGAGACCTCCATGGCGACCGCGCGGACACCGCGCTCGCGCATGACGGCGAACAGCGCCTGCAGCTCGGTGGCCTCGGGGGTGGTGCGCTCGGACTTGATCCGCTCGTCGCCGATACGGGTCTCGACGGTGCCGATCAGGCCGGTCAGCCCGCCGTCACCCTTGGCCGCCGCGGCCCGCAGGCCCCCCTCGATGAGGTACGCGGTGGTGGTCTTCCCGGAGGTGCCCGTGATGCCGATCTGGAGGAGGTCCTCGCCCGGCGCCCCGTAGATGGAGACGGCCAGGGCGCCCATCCGGGAGCGCGGGTCGTCGACGACGAGCACCGGGAGGCCGGTCGCCGCGGCGCGTTCCTCGCCCGACGGGTCGGTCAGGACGGCGGCCGCGCCGAGGTCGGCGGCCTGCGCGACGAAGTCGGCACCGTGCAGACGGGCACCGGGCAGCGCGGCATAGACGTCACCGGGGCGGACCGCACGGGAGTCATGGGTGATGCCGGTGACGTCGAGCGCGCCGGAGGCCGGAGCCGGGGTGCCCAGCTGCTCGGCGAGTACCGCCAGGGGGGTGGGGCGGACCTGCTCGGGGCGGGGCGCTCCCGGGTATTTACCGGGTGCGTCCTTCTGGGCGTTGGGGGACTGATCAGCATGTGACACGGCGGTGAGCGTACCGGGCTCGGCGGCTCCGAGGCGAAGTGAGGGGTCTGCGGAGGAACCGTTGCCGGGGTGTGGAGTCCCGTGGGGGGTGATGGTCGTCACGGCGATGTTGCCTCGATTTCATTCGCCTGGCGTGAAGGTGACGGGCAGCCGCGGCGCCTTCACGCCGCTCGGCGGGACCTGCAGGGTTTTCAGCGCGAACTGCATGACCTGCTGGTAGATCGGGCCGCAGACCGAGCCGCCGAAATAGCTCCCCTTGGTGGGGTTCTGGACGGCGCAGTAGACGGTGATACGGGGCTTGTCAGCGGGCGCGAAACCGGCGAAGGACGCGGTGTAGCCGTGGTATTTGCCGGTCTTCGGATCCACCCGGTTGGACGTGCCGGTCTTACCGCCGACGCGGTACCCGTCGATCTTCGCCTTGGCTCCGGTGCCCGCTTCGTCGTCGACCACCGATTCGAGCATGGTGGCGAGCTGCGTTGCGGTCTTCGGGCTCACCACCCGGTTCTTCTCCGGCGCGGGCGCAGGGACGTACTGCCCGTCGGGGCCGGTGGTGCCGCTGACCAGGGTGGGGGCGATGCGCTCGCCGCCGTTCGCGATCGTGGAGTACACGGACGCGGCCTGGACGGCGTTGAGGGACAGGCCCTGGCCGAACGGGATCGTGTACTGCTGCGAGGTGTTCCAGTCCTGGGGCTCGGCCAGGATGCCGTCGGTCTCCCCGGGGAAGCCGAGTCCGGTGGGCCGGCCGATGCCGAACTTGTGGAGGTAGGAGTAGAGCACCCGGTTGGCTTCGGGCTGTGTCTTGCCGAGCTGTCCTGCGGCGAGGATGGTGCCGATGTTGCTGGACTTGGCGAGGACGCCGTTGAGCGTGAGGTGCCAGGTGGGGTGGTCGACGTCGTCGGAGAAGAGCCGGTCGCCGCGGTGCAGCCGGTTGGGCACGGTGACCCGGGTCGCCGGGGTCGCCGCGCCCTCCTCCAGGATGGCGGCCATCGACATCAGCTTGCTGGTGGAACCCGGTTCGAAGGCATCGGTGAGCGCCGCGTTGCCCAGCGCCGCCGGGTCGGCCCTGGCGATGTGGTTGGGGTCGAAGCCGGGCGCGTTGGCGAGCGCGAGGATCTTGCCCGTCCTGGTGTCCTGGACGACGACGTAGCCGCGGTCGGCCTTGGACTTCGTGACCTGCTCGGAGATGGCTTTCTGGGCGGCCCACTGGATGTCACGGTCGAGGGTGAGCTGGACGTTGGTGCCGGGGACCGCGGGGTGTTCCTGGGCATCGGCCGTCGGCACCCGGCGGCCTCCGGACTGCGCGTAGACCAGCTTGCCGTCCTTGCCGGCGAGCTTCGTGTCGAGCCGGGCCTCCAGGCCGCCCGCGCCCTTGCCCTCGCTGTTGACGAAGCCGAGGACGCCGGCGGCCAGTTCGTTGTTCGGGTAGACGCGCTTGCTGTGCCGGTCGGCGAAGATGCCGACCAGGACGTTCGGGCGCGGCGCCGTCTTGGGCGCGGCGGCGGCCTTCGCGTTGAGGCCCGACCGCAGGTCCTTGATCCGCTTCCACACCTGCGGGGTCTGCTGGTGCGCCAGCAGGACGTAACGGGACGAGGACTTGCCGAGCTTCTCGGCGAGGGTCGCCCGGTCCTCACCGAGGATCGGCGCGAGCAGCGCGGCGGCCTGCTGCGGCGCGTCGTCGATCTTGGTCTTGTCGGGCGCCAGCAGGCTCGGGTCCGCGGTGATGTCGTACGCGTCGACGGTGGTGGCGAGGTCCACGCCGCTCCGGTCGGTGATGGTGCCGCGTTCGGCGGCCAGCTTGACCGGGACGTAGCGGTTCACGTTGGCCCTGGCCGCGTACGCGGCGGCATCGACGGCCTGCACCTGGAACAGCCGCACCGCGAAGACCAGCATGACCAGCGTCAGCGCCACGGCGACCAGCCGGAGCCGGGGCCGGGGATTGCCGAGCCGGATCGGACCCGCGGGCCGGGGACGGGCGGGGCGCGCCGCTCCCGAGGGGCGGCGGGCCGCCGGAGGCTTGCCGGACGCGCCGGCCCTGCCGCCTTTCGGCGCCGCCTGTTTGCCGGCCGCGGGCCTGCCGGACGGACGGGCGGCGGGCCGCCGGGGCCCTTCGCTCCGGCCGCGCTGCGC
>NZ_JAJCXB010000040.1 GCF_020564935.1 Streptomyces pinistramenti | reverse complement strand
GGATCGTCCCGGCCGGGAGCCGCTCCTGGTGCTGTGGCTGTCAGGGGAGGATGGCGCTGGCTTCGATTTCGATGAGGAAGTCGGGTTCGGCGAGGGTGGCGACTCCGATGAGGGTGGTGGGCCGGATGACGTCGGCGTCGAGGCGGGCGGCCGCGCGCTGGGCGCCCGCGGTGATGTCGGCCCACTTGTCGAGTGACCAGTCCACGGCGTAGACGGTCAGGCGCAGGACGTCGTCGAAGGTGCCGCCGGCGGCGGCCAGCGCGGTGCCGATGTTGAGGTAGGCCTGTTCGGTCTGTGCTGCCAGGTCTCCCGGTCCCACCGGTTCGCCGGTGGCGGTGCGGGCGACCTGTCCGCTGAGGAACACCACGCGGCTTCCGGTGCCGATGGCGAGCTGCCGCCATCCGTCGGGCTGGGGAAGGCCGGGGGGATCCATGGTCTCAACAGCCATGTTCTGTCCTTTCTCGAAGGGCCTGCGGGCGGGCACCGTTGCGCCTGCGGCAGGCGCAACGGCGGTCCGGTGCGTGGTGCGGGGAGTGCGGCCGGCCGGCGCTGGGATGCGGCCGGCGGGTGGTCAGCTGTGTTCGCGGCAGGTGGCGTAGTACTTGCGCAGGATGCTGACGAGTTCGGGGTCGAAGCGGGAGGCGAACAGGAGCTCCGGCGGGGGCGTGAACTCGGGGTCGATCTCGTTCGCCCAGTTCAAGGTGGCCGGGCGCAGGTCCATTTCGATCCAGTGGTGCCAGTCGACGGGGATGGTCCAGTCCTGCTCGTATCCGATGCCTATCTGGTGGTCGACGACGATGCCGACGCTCTCCTCGCGGGTCCATGCCTGGATGGGCTGCCGCAGGGGGGTGAAGGGTTCCAGGTCGGTCCGGGTCTGCTCGCCCAGGATCCTGGCGGCGAACTCCTGGGCCAGCAGGGGGGAGAGGTGCAGGCCGTCCCGGTAGGTGCCGGTCATGATCCACAGGCCGTCCATGCCGCCCTCGCCGAGCAGGGGGAAGGCGTCCATGGACACGGGGCGGTTTCCGGCCTGGACCTTGGTGACGTCGCTGTTCCACAGGTTGCGGCGGACCTGGCGGTGGGCGCACTGCAGGAGGAAGACCAGGTCGCGCATTTCGGCGGTGTCGCGTGGTTCCACGGAGATGACGTTGGTGGCGCCGAGGTAGACGTGGCCCTCGCTTCGGGGGACGACGTGGAGTCCGCAGGCGAAGGAGCGGTTCGGGGTGCGGATGACGCTGTCCGGTGTGGTGGCGTCCACGGTCCTGACGAGGGTGGAGACGCCGTAGCCGCTGACCAGGCGGGGGATGCGGGGGCCGACGGGCAGGGTGTCCAGGAGTTCTTGGGTGCGGGCTCCGGCGGCCAGCATCACGTGGTCGGCGCCGATCTTTTCCCCGGAGGCCAGGACGACGCCGGTCACCCGGTCGCCCTGGTGCACGACGCGGGCTGCGGGTTCGGCGATGAGGGTGCCGCCGGCTTGGACGACCGCGGATTCGAGCCGTTCCAGGAGGGCGGCGGAGTTGACCGCGTGTTCGCCGGGGATGTGGAACGCCTTGAGCGGGCGGGAGATCGGATCGGCGTCCACCCAGTCGAGGTCGGCGGGCTCGATGTCCTCGAACGGCTCCGAGTGGCGGGTGAGTTCGGCGCGGATGGCCTGGTAGTTGGTGTCGTCGATCTCGGCCGTGCCGATGGTGTTGAGGATGACGGTGGTGCCCTCGGCGGTCTTGACGGCGGTGCCGTCGGTCTCCTCCTCCAGCTCCGCCAGCCACTGGGGCCACATCCGGCCGGCCTGGATCCCGAGTTCCAGCTTGGCCCGGCCGTGCTCGCTGGCCAGCAGCGAGGTGGTGACCTCACCGAAGCAGCCGAGCATCGCGCCGGCCGCGGTCGAGCCGGCCCAGGGCCGGTGCGGCCGGCCCAGCACCGCCACCCGCTGCCCCCGCCGCGCAAGGACCCGTGCGAGCGAGAGCCCCAGGACTCCGTTTCCGACGACGACCACATCAAAGCCGGTGCCGTCCGCGTTCCCGCCTGCGTTCATGACATTCCAATCTTCCGGGGCGCTGCTGTGCAGCACCCAGAGCTGAATTGAAATCCGTCTGTACCGATGGCCCGGTGGCAATACGGTGATTGCCCCGGCCCGGCCGGCCCGTCAGCCGGCATACCGGCCGGGCGGGGCGTGGGATGAGCAGTTCCACCCGGCGCCTCATCCGGCCCGGGGCGCTGCACAATCAGCGGCGCCAAAACCCCAATCCAGCGGCGCTGGAGCTCGTATTCAGCGGCGCTGGAACTCATACATGGTGAAGTCCATGTCCACCGTGCCGCGCTCGTTGGTGTGGGCCTTGACCTCCGGGGAATCGCCGAGGTCCACCGCCGGGAGTTCGACGGACTCGCTGCGGTACCTGCGGCCCCCGAAACCCGCATCGGCGGCCGCCCGCAGCATTTTCGCCGGGTTTCCCATGGCCTCGCTGGTGCCCAGGTAAATCCGCCCGTCCGCCGCCAGATGGGGCCCCACGTCACAGAAGAACCTGCGCTGCAGCGCGTAGCCGGGGTCGAAGACCGCCCGTTCGATCTGCGGGCCGTAGGGGCGGTCTTCGGGCGCTTCGATGAACGGGGTGTTCCAGAAGACGATGTCGAGCACCTCGGCCGCGTCCAGGGCGTCGAACAGGTCGCCGGCCAGCGCCGTCACCTGGCCGGCCACGCCGTGCCGGGCGGCGTTGCGCCGGGTGTTCGCCACCGCCGCGGGGTTGATGTCCGTCGCCACCACGCGCTCGCAGCCACGCTGCGCGGCGAGCACCGCGGCGATGCCCGCGCCGCAGCCCATCTCCAAAAACCGCGAGCCCTTCTCGTAGGGCACCCAGGACGCGAACAGGCCGGGGCCCGGGTCCGTGTAGGGGGGAAATACCTCGGGGAGCAGGTCCCATTCCCTGTCCAGCAGCGAAAACGTCGTCCGTGCCGGACGGTCCGGGCTGTCGATCTGCGAAAGGACCAAGCTTCCCAGTTCGAAACCGAGCTTGTTGTCCATGTAAATCCTCCCTCATGGGAGCCGCAGGGCAGATGAGTCGGAGTTTTTCTCTGCGGATCCCGGCGGTGGAATTCTGGTGGAATGACGCCGGTCACGCCGGGTGGTACCGGCTCCGCCGCCGGATTTTCCGGCCGGGCCTTCGGCACCGCTTTCCGGGCTTCACTTTTCCACGGACCGGTTTTCGCGGTCAATCATTTTCCCGGAAAGGCGGCAAGAATTCTTGGAGCCGCACACGGCCCCGGCGCGGCCGGCCCCGCCCCGGCGTTATACGAGTTCCCTGCGGCGTTTTGCTGAATTCCGTCAGGTGAAGAGCCGGGGCGGGGCGGCAGCGGGCATGAACACGGCGCCGGGCAACGGCGCAGTGAAGGGTGATCGCTGAACGGCGGGTGGGGTCGGGGAGTGGGGTCAGTTTTCGGTGGGCCGGGGGGTCTGTGCCCGCTTGCGGGTGACCGCACGGTCGATGAGGACGGCCGGGACGGTGAGCACGGCCAGGCCGGCACCGAGCCAGGGGACGGAGGTGAGGCCGGCGCCGGCGCTGAGAGCGACGCCTGCCAGGACGGGAACGATGCTGATGCCGAGCTGGAACGCCGAGACGGCGGTGGCACCGGCAAGGGTGGGCGCCTGTGAGGCGAGGGTGAACACCCGCCCGTAGATGGCCGGGTTCAGCACGAACCCCGCGATCCCCAGGAGCAGGACGAGGGGGATGACGGCCACGGCGTGCGGGGCGAGGAGCGCGAGCAGAACGGACGTGAGAAGGATCCCGCCCGCCCCGGCCAAAAGCGCGTGATGGGGACGCTTGTCGGCGATCCTGCCGCCGATGGAGAGGCCGATGAACGCGCCGACACCGAACAGCGTGAGAATCCCGGGAACCCACACGGAGGGAATGCCGGTGAGGTCGGTGAGGAAGGCCGCGAGGTAGTTGTACGAGATCATGTAGGCGGCGGTGCTCAGCAGGGTGGCGGCATAGACCACCCACAGCTGCGGCTGCTTCATCGTGCGCAGCTCCCGCCGCACACTGGGCTCCTCGGCCGCCCGGGTCGCGGGCACGGCGACGAGCGTCAGGAGCCCGCCGACGGCGGTGAGGGCGACCACCGCCCAGAACCCGCCCTGCCAGCCGGTGAAGTGACTGATCAGCGCGCCGGCCGGGCCGCCGCCCACCATCGCGATGCTCAGCCCGCTGACGACCACGCCGGAGGCGCGCGCGGTGCGGTCGGGGGTGACCAGGCCGATCGCGGTGACCGCGGCGACCGCCCAGAACCCGGCATAGGCAAGGCCGCACACGAAGCGGGTCGCCAGCAGCACACCGTAGTTGTCGGTCACCAGGCCGATCGCCACCGAGACGGCGAAGAGGGCCTGCGAGGTCACCAGCGTGGTCCGCCGCGGCCAGCGCAGGGTCAGCACGGCCAGCGGCGGCCCGCCGATGACCACACCGATGGCGAACGCGGAGATCAGCGCACCGGCGGAGGACAGGGAGATCTTCAGGTCGTCAGCGATCGCCGGCAGGACCCCGGCGAGCAGGAACTCCGCACTGCCCATCGCGAACAGACTGAACGCGAGCAGATAGACCGCCATCGGCAGCCTCTTGGAAGCGGTACCGGAAGCCGACGCTTCCTGTCCGGTCTCGACGCTCATCGCTCGCCGCCCCCCGCCCGCACGGTCGTGGCACACCCGGCCGCCCCGGCGGGGTGTGCCGGCCGGACGGGCGAAATGCGCGCGGGACAGGGCGGCGCGGTGGCGGAACTCATCAGCCCAGGGGCGGTTAAACGCATGCGCGGTCTCCTTGTTCGGGTTGTTCGGTGCGCGGATCGGGCGGGCGCGGCCTACCGGACGGCCGGGATGCGGCGCCGCCGAACGGCCCGCCCGGCCCCCGCACCCGGCACACCAACGCCGGGAGCGAAGGCGGCACCGGCCCCGGGGCCCACGGCGGCCACGGCACGGGCACCCGGCCCGCCGGACGCCGGCAGCGCCGCTGCACCCGGCCGCTCCCACGCCACCGCCATGTCCTGGCCCCCTCGTCAGCCGCGCGCTGGGCACGGACGCCCGGCAATCCACCACGTGACCGTGGTGGTCACCACAGGCCCATGCTGGAACCAGCCGTGACAGGCACACAACATTTGTTGCCGATACCGGGACGCGGAGACCACAAGCGCCCGCCCCCCCGCACCCCGCCCGCCGTCCGGCCAACCCCCCGCCCGCAACCGGCAGTTCGACGCCGCCCCGCACACCGCCGGGCCCGCCCCCGGCCACCGCGCCCGGCCGCCCCCGGTCACCGCGCACCGGTGGCACGAGGCGGCCCCCGGCGCCCGCCGCGCCCCTTCAGCCCCGCGGCGCGGCGAGCAGACCGCCGACGGCCCGGGCCACGTCCTGCGGTGCGGGCAGGGCGGGATGGTGGCTGGTGGCGCCGGAGGAGACGTCGTAACTGTCGTGCCACAGAGGCTCGTTGACGAGATGGCCGTCCGCGCGGATCTGGGCGATGTTGCGCTGGACCGCGGGCCTGTGCCACATCTGGGCGCCCATGACGGGAAAGTAGATGACGGGGTACCCGACCGACAGGGCGACGGTCATCAGGCGGTTGGGGGCAGCGCCGGTGGCAGCGGCGGCGAGCGTGTGGGCGGTGGCCGGCAGGACGGCCACCAGATCGTGGTCGGCGGCCAGACGCGAGGGCTTGTCGGTGGGCCAGTCGGCCGGGGACTCACCGGCCACGACGCGTTCGGCACACAGGCCCGCCGCGGCGGGGGAGAGGAACTTCGCGGCGGTGTGCGTCATCAGCACGGTGAAGCTGCTGCCCGCGATGTGCCGGCGCATCGCGCCGATATAAACGGGAAGCTGGGCGACCGCTATGGAGCCGGTGGCGCCGATCAGGATGCGTTTTCCGCCGAGGTCCGGGGGATGTGGCTTTTCCATGCGCTCCATCATGCCCACGCGGCCGCCCCGGTCAATGCCGGACCAGGCACCTGCAGACAGGTTCCGGTTAGGCTCAAGCGGGATTCGAGTACGCTCTCCTGACGGCCCGCCACAGACCGCTTTCCCTGCCGCCAAGGAATCCTTATAGACTCCATAAAGGAACCCGGCGCAAACCACGCCGCCCCCGCACCACCCGCCCCGAAACCCCGTGACCAGCACAAACCCCGCCCCTGCGGCCCGGCTTCGGCCGGTGAACCAAGGCCCTTCGGTGAGACTTCGGCCCGCCGCGGGCAATCCTTCGGTCGGCCCTTCGGTGGCACCGTATTGAGGTCACGTGCGCCCGCTCCTATCTTCGCCGTGACTGCCCGTGAATTCCGGTGGCCGCTGCCAGGACACCGGAAATCCAGGCCACCGGAAATTCCGCACCCGCGCACCGCGCCCACCCACGCAAACACAAACACAAACGCAAACGTGAACGCGAGTGAACGCGAAAGCGGAATGCGGATACGGAATGCGGACGCGAGAGCGCGGACACCGGGCGCAACGAGCACGCCCGCGAACGACGGCACACGCCGCGCGGCGCGCACCCGTCTACGCGGGCGGCCGCTCCATCCACGTACCGCGGTCCACGCACTGCGGCCGCGGCCGGCAGCACCAGGCCGTACGCGCCACCGATGAGAGGCGGGAAGCTGATGGAAGACCTTCTGAGCGAGTTGCACAACCGTCGGATCGATCTGCGTCAGGCCAAGGGCCGCGTAACGGCCCACGCAGCGGACGGCGGCGCGCTGCCACCGCAGCTGGCCGAGGCGGTGGCCGGCCGCCAGGAGGAACTGGCCGCGGCGCTGGCCGGCCGCCCCCGCCCGGCGGGCCTGCCCGCCCTCACCGCGCACAGCGCGGCACGCAACGAGCCGTTCGCCCTGACCGACATCCAGCAGGCATACGTGATCGGCCGTCACAAGGGCCTGGAACTGGGCGGCGTGGCCAGCCACCACTACCTGGAATTCGCCTGCCCCGCCCTGGACGTGCCGCGCCTGCAAACGGCACTGCGCCAAGTCATCGCACGCCACGAGATGCTGCGCGCGCACACCACCGCGGACGGCACCCAGCGCATCCTGCCCGCCGGCCACCTCACGCCCTACGAGATCGCCGTCACCGACCTGCGCGGCAAACCGGCCCCCGAACAGGACGAAGCACTGGCCGCGATCCGCACCGAACTGACCGACCAGATGCTGCCCACCGACCAGGCACCCCCCTTCGACATCCGCATCACCCACCTCACCCAGGACAGCCTGCGCCTGCACGCCAGCATCGACCTGCTCTTCATCGACATGCACAGCGTCTTCCGCATCTTCGCCGACTGGCGCCGCTTCTACGACGACCCCGCCTGGACCCCCGCACCGCTGGACCTCTCCTTCCGCGACTACGTCCTGGCCCACCAGGACCTGCCCCGCCACGACCTGGGCACCCAAGCCGCCGCCTACTGGCAAGGCCGCCTCGCCACACTGCCCCCGGCCCCCGAACTCCCCCTGGCAAGCGCCCCGGAACAACTGGGCCGCCCCGCCTTCGAACGCCGCCGCACCACCCTGGCCCCCGACCGCTCCACAGCCCTGCAGCAGGCCGCCGAACGCCACGGCCTGACCCTCACTGCCCTACTCCTTGCGGCATACGCGGAAGTGCTGCGCACCTGGTCCAAACGGCAGGAATTCACCCTCACCCTGACCCAGTTCCACCGGCTGCCCCTGCACCCCCAGGTCGACGAGATCGCCGGAGACTTCCTGACCCCCGCCCTGCTCGCCATCACCGGCACCGCCTCCCAGACCTTCGCGCAGCGGGCAGCCGGCATGCAGCGCCAGTGGCTGGCCGACCTGGCCCACAGCACACACAGCGGCATCACCGTCCTGCGCGAACTGGCCCGCCGCCAGGACTCGGGCCGCACCGCGATGCCGGTGGTCTTCTCCTCCACCCTCACCGACCCCCGCCTCCCCTCCGGGGCCGCACTGGAGGGCTTCGGCACCCTGGTGGACGCCCTGAGCCAGACCCCGCAGGTATGGCTGGAAAACCAGATCTCCCACAGCGCCGGCGGCTCGCTGACCCTCCACTGGAACGCCGTCAAGGACCTGTTCCCCGACGGCGTCCTGGACGCGATGTTCGACGCCTACGGCGCACTGCTCACCCGCCTGACGGACGACGAGGACACCTGGCAGAACACCGGCAGCGTCGTGCCGCTCTCCGCCGGCCAGGCCGCCGAACGCGACCGGGCCAACGCCACCGCCGACGCACAGCTGCCCGCCGCCCGCCTGCACGACCTGGTGAACGCCGCCGCCACCCGCAGCCCCGACGCGGTGGCGGTCATCGCCGCCGGCACCGAGACCACCTACCGCCAACTCACCCAGCGGGCCCACCGGCTGGCCCACCGGCTGCGCGCCGAAGGCGCCGGCACCCCGAACACCCTGGTGGCCGTCTCGATGCGGCCGGGCGCCGACCAGTACGCCGCACTGCTGGGCATCCTGCACGCCGGCGCCGCATACGTGGCCATCGACCCCGACCTGCCGGCCGAGCGCCGCCACCGCCTCATCGAACGCTGCGCCGCCACCCTCGTGGTCACCGACGCAGACCAGCACCAGTCCCTCACCTGGCCCGCCGGCACCCGCCCCCTCACCCTCCACGAGGACGCCACCACCGCCCACCCGGCCACCGCCCCCCACACCCGCCAGGGCGTCGACGACCTCGCGTACGTCATCTTCACCTCGGGCTCCACCGGCGAACCCAAGGGCGTCATGATCACCCACCGCAGCGCCGCCAACACCGTCCAGGACATCAACCGCCGCTTCCACGTCGGCCCCGACGACCGGGTGATGGCCCTCGCCCCCACCGGCTTCGACCTGTCCGTCTACGACCTGTTCGGAGTCCTGGGAGCCGGCGGCACCGTCATCGTCCCCGACCCGGCCCACGCCACCGACCCCGCCCACTGGACACAGCTGATCTCCCGCTACGGCGTGACCCTCTGGAACAGCGTGCCCGCCCCGATGCGCATGTGGACCGAATCACTGACCTCCACCGGCGCACCCCGCGGCTGCCGGCTGCGCCTGGCCCTGCTCAGCGGCGACTGGATCCCCATCGGCCTGCCCGACCAGATCCGCGCCCACCTCCCCGCCATGCAGGTCATCAGCCTCGGCGGCGCCACCGAAGGCTCCATCTGGTCCATCCACCACCCCATCGAAACGGTCGACCCCACCTGGACGAGCATCCCGTACGGCACACCACTGGCCAACCAGACCATGCACGTCCACAACTCCTGGCTCGCCCCCTCCCCGGTCCACGTCACCGGCGAGATCTACATCGGCGGCACCGGCGTCGCCCAGGGCTACCTCGGCGACGAACAGCGCACCGCCGAACGCTTCCTGACCCACCCCCACACCGGCGAGCGCCTCTACAAAACCGGCGACCTGGGCCGCTACCTGCCCGGCGGCACCATCGAGATCCTGGGCCGCGAGGACTTCCAGGTGAAGATCAACGGCTACCGGGTGGAACTCGGCGAAATCGAAGCCGCCCTCGTCCGCCAACCCGGCATCCGCACCGCCCTGGTGACCGCACCACTGCACGCCCGCACCGGCCAGCGGCAACTGGCCGCCTACCTGGTCGCCGACGACCCCGACCGCCTCCCCGACCCCGCCCAGCTGCGCGAAGCACTCGCCCAGGTCCTGCCCAGCTACATGCTGCCCGCCCGCTTCGTCCCGCTCACCACCTTCCCGCTCACCCCCAACGGCAAGATCGACCAAAAAGCCCTGCCCACCCCGTGGAACGACACCGAACCCACCCCCGGCACACGGGCCGCACCCCGCACCGAGACGGAGGAGAAACTGCTGGCCCTGTGGGCACAACAGCTCGGCCACCAGGACTTCGGCACCGAAGAAGGCTTCTTCGACGTCGGCGGGGACTCCCTGCACGCCGTGGGCATCCTCGGCCTGCTGCGCGCCGAATTCGGCATCGGCCCACAAGCCGAAGGGGACATCATCGAGGGCCTGTTCATGAACGCCACCATCACCGCCTTCGCCGAACTGATCACCCAGCACACCCCCACCGGACAGACCGCCCCGACCGGGCAGATCACCGAGGAGGCAACCGCATGAGCCCCCACGACCCGGCGGATACGGCCGAACGCGAGTGGGAATACGTCATCGTCGGCGGCGGCTCCGCCGGCACCGTCACCGCCGCCCGCCTCGCCACCCAGGGCAAAACCGTCCTCCTCCTGGAAGCCGGCACCGACCAGCCCACCCCCCGCCCCCCAAGCCACCCCCTCGCCGACGCCGGCCGCCTCATCCTGAGCGGCTACAACTGGGACTACCGCGCCCACCTGCGCACCAGCACCCGCCTGGACGACCTCATCAACGCCACCACCCCCGGCCGGATCCCCGAACGCCCCGCCGCCCGCGCCCTGTTCGAACGCTTCCCCTACCAGCTGGGCAAAGTCATCGGCGGCGGCTCCGCCGTCAACGGCGCCATCGCCATGCGCGGCCTGCCCCGCGACTTCGACCAGTGGACCGCCCACGGCAACCCCGGCTGGTCCTGGAGCGACGTCCTGCCCTTCTACAAGGCCACCGAGACCGACACCGACCACCCCGGCCCCCTGCACGGCACCCGCGGCCCGCTGCCCGTCCACCGCACCCCGCGCACCGCCCTGCACACCCTGGACGCCGCGTTCTGGCAGGAATGCAACGACCAGGGCATCCCCGACCTGCCCGACCTGAACGCCGGCACCGAAACCGGCGTCGGACCCATCCCCAGCAACACCGCGGACGGCGAACGCATGGACGCCGCCACCACCTTCCTGCACCAGGCCCGCCACCTGCCCAACCTCACCGTCCGCACCCAACTGCGCGTCACCCGCGTCCTGTTCACCGGCACCCGCGCCACCGGCGTCGAAACCGACCACAACGGCACCCCGGCCCGCCTGCGCGCCCGGCACGTCATCCTCTGCGCCGGCGCCATCGGCACCCCCGCCGTCCTGCAACGCTCCGGCGTCGGCAACCCCGCCCTCCTGCACGCCCTGGGCATCCCCGTCACCGCCGCCCTGCCCGGCGTCGGCGAAAACCTCACCGACCACCCCTCCGTCGTCATCTGGTCCAAACCCCACGACGGCGTGTGCACCCCCGGCCTGCCCTGGCGCCAGGTCGCCGCCCGCATCCCCAGCGGCTACGACACCGACACCGACATCCAGATGGGCCTGCTCAACAACGTCGAAAGCCACACCATCCCCGGCTTCGCCGACCGCCTGGGCTGGCCCATGGTCGTCGGCCTCTCCGTCATGCTGCTGCGCCCCCGCTCCCGCGGCCGCGTCTTCCTCGACACCGCCGACCCGCACACGAACCCCGTCATCGAACTCGGCCTGGGCACCCACCCCCAGGACACCGACCGCCTCTGCCACGGCGTCCGCCGCGCCTGGACCTTCCTGCGCTCCCCACACCTGGCCGCCAAGCTGGAGAAAACCCAGTTCTGGACCGACAGGATGGTCGCCACCCACAGCGCCCTGCGCAGCGGCGTGCGCCACATCATGAACCCCGGCTGGCACGCCACCGGCTCCGCCCGCATGGGCACCCCCCAGGACCCGATGGCCGTCACCGACCAGGAAGGCCGCGTCCACGGCCTGCAAAACCTGCGCATCATCGACGCCTCCCTCTTCCCCGCCATCCCCTCCGCCCCCACCAACCTGACCACCCTCATGCTCGCCGAGAAAATCCTCAGCACCCTCAAGGACGAGACATGACCCCGCCACCCCGCCCCCCGCTGCGCCTCTACCTCTTCCCGCACGCCGGCGCCACCTCCCTCCTCTACCGCCCCTGGCAGCCCCTCGCCCCCACAGCCTCCACCTGCACGGCATCGACGCCCCCGGCCGCGGCACCCGCACCCGCGAAACCCCCGTGACCGACTACCACGCCCTCGTCAAAACCCTGGCCGCACACCTGACCGCCGACCTCCTCACCACCCGCGAGCACAGCGGCACCCTCACCTACGCCACCTTCGGCCACAGCTTCGGCGCCACCCTGAGCCTGGCCGTCGCCGCCGCCGTCACCCAGGAAACCGGCCAACCCCCCGCCCGCGCCTACCTCTCCGCAGCCCTCCCGCCCCGCCTGCAGCCCCCCGACAACCTCGCCGACCTCCCCGACGAAGACCTGCTGGCCAAGACCGCCGCCGACGGCGGCACCCCGCCCCAGGTCCTCGCCCACCCCGCCATGCGCACCCTCCTGCTGCGGATGCTGCGCCAGGACCACACCGTCCGCCGCGCCTTTCCCACCGAGGCCGCCACCTTGCAGACCACCGCCCCCCTCACCCTCATCGCCGCCCGCGACGACCCCTACGCACCACCGGAAGCAATGCGGCAGTGGGCCGCACACACCACCGGCCCAATACGCCAAGTAACCATCCCCGGCGGCCACTTCGCCGCCATCCACCACCCCCGCGACACCCTCGCCCTCATCGCCGCCGACACCACCGGCCACCCCGGCGACGGCACACGACGAGCAGAAACCGGTGAGCCGCATGTCCCCTGACCGCTACGAGCCGCAGCACGAGGACTTCCGCGCCCTGTGCCGCGAGTTCCTGGCCCGCGAGGTCCTCCCGCACCACGCCCGGTGGGAGAAGGACGGCATCGTCAGCCGCGAGGTATGGCGCAAGGCAGGAGCCGCCGGCCTGCTGGGCATCGGCGTGCCCACCGAGTACGGCGGCGGCGGCGAAAGCGACTTCCGCTTCCCCGCCGTCTTCTCCCAGGAGATCATGCACGCCCGCGCCACCGCCCCCGGCTTCGTCGCCCACAACGACGTCATCGCCTCCTACCTCGCCCCCCGCACCACCGACGAGCAGAAAAAACGCTGGCTGCCCGGCCTGTGCGCAGGCGAGACGATCGCCGCCATCGCCATGAGCGAACCCGACGCCGGCTCCAACGTCGCCGACATCCGCACCACCGCCCACCGCGACGGCGACACCTACCTCCTCAACGGCACCAAGTCCTTCATCACCAACGGCGAGAACGCCGACCTGATCGTCGTCGCCGCCAAAACCGCCCCCCAGCGCGGCGCCCAGGGCATCAGCTTCCTGGCCGTCGAACGCGGCACCCCCGGCTTCACCCGCGGCCGCCGCATGGACAAACTCGGCTGGCACGCCAGCGACACCTGCGAACTCTTCTTCGACGACTGCCGCATCCCGGCCGGCAACCTCATCGGCAAGGAGAACGCCGGCCTCGCCCACATGATGGCCGGCCTGCCACGCGAACGCCTGAGCATCGCCACCGTCGCCGTCGCCGCCGCCCAACGCATGCTCACCGACACCCTCGACTACGCCCGCACCCGCCAGGCATTCGGCCAGAACATCGGCAGCTTCCAGCACAACCGCTTCCAGCTCGCCACCATGGACACCGAAATCACCATCGCCCAGGTCTACCTCGACCACTGCATCAGCGAACTCAACGCCGGCCGCCTCTCGGTCACCGACGCCGCCAAAGCCAAATGGTGGACCACCGAACTCCAGGTCGACGTCGCAGGCCGCTGCCTCCAGCTCCACGGCGGCTTCGGCTACCTCAAGGAATCCGCCATCTCCCGCGAATGGACCAACAGCCGCGTCCAGACCATCTACGGCGGCACCACCGAAGTCATGAAAGAACTCATCGGCCGCTCCCTGGGCCTGTAACCCCTCACACGACCGCGCCGCACGCCCCCGGACAAGGAGCGTGCGGCGCAGCCCTCCCGCAACCCGGCCACGCACACCGCGCACGCAGCCGCCCGCCAACGGACCGGCACTCAGCGCAGATACGGCGCCAGACTCTTCTCCAGCACCGCCTTCGGCGCCGCCCCCACCCACGCCTCCTGCACCACCCCGCCGCGGTACACGGCGAACGCCGGAATCGAGGACACCCCGTGCCGCGCCGCCAGCCCCGGCTCCTCATCCACATTGACCTTCACCACATCCAGCACCCCGGCATGCTCCGCCGCCAGCTGCGCCACGATCGGCGACACCATCCGGCACGGCCCGCACCACGGAGCCCAGAACTGGATCAGCACATTGCCCTTCGCCTCCAGCACCCGGCCGGCAAAGGTCTCCTCCGTCAGCGCATCCACGGACTTCGACTGCGACATGACACCACCCCTTCTCTCCTCTTCTCCTCGTCCCTGCCGCCCACCGCACACACGCGGCACGGCCCGCACGGCGCAGCGGCAACCGCCACACCGGCCGATCACCGGGCCGGAGATCCGGCCGCCCCGCAAGCAACACCTGCGGGGCGGCCGTCACCAGGGGCAACACCGGCAGCCGCCACGGGGGAGACGCCCACCGGGCCCCGGCCCACCGGCAGACCGCCGGCACCGCCGGCCCACCGGACACCTGCGACCTACCAGACATCCCCCGCCACCGGCACCGGCGACTCCTGCTGCACCCGCCGCGCCTCCACCGCCCGCTCGACGTCCTCATCCACCAGGTCGTGATTCATCGCGAACGCCGCCGCCGCACCCATCCCGGCCGCGGTCACCACCTGCGCCCGGGGATCGATGACATTGCCGACCGCGTACACACCGGGCTCACTGGTCTTGCCGGAACGATCCGTCACCAGCCAGCCGCGCTCATCCCGCTTGCACTCAAGGCCGTCCAGCATCCCGTCGTTCGGCGTCATCCGCGGGAACAGGAACACCGCCGACCGCGGCACCGTCCGCCCGTCCGCCAGCTCCACCCCGCGCACCCGGTCGCCCTCGACGACCACCCGCTTGACGACCCCCTCGGCAACCCGGACCCCCCGCGCCGCCAGCCGCTCCCGCTCCGCCGCACTCAGCTCACCACCGTGCGGGAAGTACACGACGTCATCCGACCACTGCCGCAGCAGCAACGCCTGCTCCACCGACACCGGATGCACGCCGAGCACCGCGATCGGCTCGTCCCGCACCTCATAGCCGTGGCAGTACGGGCAGAACACCACGTCCCTGCCCCACCGCTCCCGCACACCAGGAATGTCAGGCAGCTCATCGCGCAGCCCCGCCGCCAGCACGATCCGCCGCGCACCGAGCACCGGCCCGCCCGCCAGCTGCACACGGAACCCCGGCTCGACCGCCTCCACCTGACCGTCGATCACCTCCACGCCATAACCGGCAACTTCGGCCCGCCCCACCTCCAGCAGCGAGCCCGGAGGTATCCCGTCCCGCGACAGGAACCCGTGCATGTGCGCCGAAGGCGCATTACGCGGCGCCCCGGCATCGATCACCGCCACCCTGCGGCGCGCCCGAGCCAGCACCAGCGCGGCACTCAGCCCGCCGGCCCCGCCCCCGACCACCACCACGTCGTACACCGCATCCTTGCCCGTCACATCCTGCGTGCCGCTCACAGCGATCACCTCCGCCGCCAGAGTGCGACCCCCCTCCCGCACACGCAATTTTCGTTGCCATTTCCGGGACACCCCCCGCAACCCCCGTGCCCCCCACACCACTTGACACCACAGCCGAACCCCGCCGGCCCGGACGCCCGACCCGCCTCAGTCCTCCCTCCGGCGCCCCCTGCCCCCACCCCGCCCCAAATGCGTCCCCGGCGGGGCGAGTTCGTCGCCCGGATTGACGATGGTGCAGCGGCTCATCGACAGACAGCCGCAGCCGATGCACTCGATGAACTGGGAACGCATCTGCTGAAGCGTCTGGATGCGCTCCTCGATGGCATCGCGCCACAGGCCCGTCAGGTGTTCCCACTCGGTGCGGTTGGGAGCGCGGTCCTCGGGGAGCGTGCGCATCGCCTCGCGGATGTCGGCCAGAGGGATACCGACACTTGAGGCCATACGGATCAGCGCGATGCGGCGCAGCAGATGACGGGGATAGCGCCGCTGGTTTCCCGCGGTGCGCTGCGGGCTGAGCAGGCCGAGGTCCTCGTAGTGGTGGAGGGCGGCGACCGTGGCCCCGCTGCGGTGCGCGGCCTCCCCGACGGTGAGCAGCTGATGGGCGTTCGACATGCCCCGGACGATACGGGGTTGACCTCATGTCCTGATGAGGTTTTATCTTCGCCGCATGTCCAGTGATCAGGGTGAGCAGGATGCGCAGGCAAACGGGCCGTCAGGGCACGGCAGTTGGGGGGACTTACTCGGAAGAGAGCACCGGCGGGTCGCCGTGGTGCTGGCCGGCGGCGTCGGACTGTACGCGACAAACGTCTTCCTGACGACGAGCCTGCTGCCCGCCGCGGTACAGGACATCGGCGGCGGACAGTTCTACGCCTGGGTGACCACGGTCTTCCTGCTGGCATCGGTGATCTCCTCGACACTGGTCAGCACGGTCCTGCCGCGGCTGGGCGCCCGCAACTCCTACTTCCTGGCACTCGGATCCTTCGCGGCCGGCACGGTCGTGTGCGCGCTGGCACCGACCATGGAGACGATGCTGGCCGGCCGGTTCGTCCAGGGACTGGGCGGCGGCCTCCTGGCAGGGCTCGGATACGCCCTGATCAGGTCACTGCTGCCGGACCGGCTGTGGTCGCTGGGCACCGCACTGGTATCCGGCATGTGGGGCGTGGGAACGTTCCTGGGCCCGGCCGTCGGCGGCGCCTTCGCCCAGTTCGACCTGTGGCGCGGCGCGCTGGTGACACTGCTGGCAGCGACGCTGCTGGTGACCGCCGTCGTACCGCTGGCCGTCCCGGCGACCAAGGCCGGCGACGTGCCCCCGGTCGCCTCCCCGCTGACCGTCATCCTGCTGGTCGGCGCGGTCCTGCTGGTCAGCATCGGCAACGTGGTCGGCTCAACAGCCCTGCTCGCCGCCCTGCTGGTCGCCGCGGTCGCCGCACTGACGGCAGCGCTCGCACACGACCGGCACCGCGGCGGGCGCATCCTGCCCCGCTCCGCCTTCTCCCTCTCCTCACCGCTGCCCTGGTGCTACGCCGCCGTCGCCCTGCTGTCGATGGCCTCGCAGATCGAGGCGTTCATCCCGCTGTTCGGACAGCGGCTGGCCGGCCTGGCCCCGCTGCTGGCCGGCTTCGTGGGCGCCGCCATCGCCCTGGGCTGGACCCTGGGCGAGATCCCCAGCGCGAGCGTCGCCCGCCTGCGCAGCAAGAGCCGCGTCGCATCGGCCGGGCCACTGCTGATCACGGCGGGCTTCGTGGTCACCGGGCTGCTGGCCACCCAGGACATGGGCGCCCCGGTCGTCGCGGCCTGGGTGGTGGGCCTGCTGCTGGGCGGAGCCGGCATCGGCATCGCCTGGCCGCACGTGGCCACCCGCATCATGGGCGGCGTCCGCTCGGAAGACGAGGGCGACACCGCCGCCGCCGCGATCAACACCGTCCAGCTCGTCTCCAACGCCATCGGCTCCGCCATCGCCGGCGTACTCGTCCACCTCGGCGGCCCCGCCTCCGCGGGCGAGGCCCGGCTCTCGCTCTGCGGCATCGGACTCGCCGGCCTGCTGGGCGCCTGGTGCGTATGGCGCGGCACCGCCGCCTGGCGCCGCCCAGGCGCCACGGACGGCACACAGGACCAGGCCGCCGCACACGGCACACCCCCACAGCAGACGGACGGCCTGCCGGTCGCGGACGCCGAACGCTGAACGCACGGGGCGGGCGCCCCACCGGACCGCCCGCCCCACCGGACCGCCGCCCGCGACGACTTCCCGCCGGCCCGGCCCGTCCGCATGTTCACGCCGATTCATCGCCGCCGACCGGCCCGCACCCGCCGCCACCGGGAATCATCAAACCCCCGACGCCGGCACCAGTTACCAGACAACTGAGGACCCAGGACACCGAGGACACCACGTGACCCTGCGGCACATCGGCAAGCAGCGCACCGTCCACGAAGTCATCGCCCTCCTCCACGACGAACTGGAGAGCGGCAGCTGGCCCATCGGCTCCCGCATCCCCTCCGAAGGGGAACTGGCATCCCGCCTCGGAGTCAGCCGCCCCAGCATCCGCGAGGCGGTCAGCGCACTGGTACACACCGGCATGCTGGCCCCCCAGCGCGGCAAAGGCACCTACGTACGCTCGACCTGCAGCCCCGTGCCGATGCTCCGCGAGATCGAACTCGCCTCGGTCCGCGACGTGTTCGAGATACAGCTCTGCTTCGACGTGCAGGTCGCCCACTTCGCCGCACAACGCCGCACCGAACGCGACCTGACCCGCCTGTGGGAACTGCTCCGCGAACGCCGCCAGGCCGCCGCGGACGAAACCGGCAACCTCGCCCGCCGGGACGCCTCGATGCACCTGGCCGTCGTCGGCGCCGCCCACAACGCCGCACTGACCGAGAGCTACCGCTTCTTCGCCGGACGCCTCCAGCAGAGCCTGGACCTCTTCACCCGACAGGACATCCAGCCCACCTACCGGGCACAGCCCCACGAAACGCTGGTCCAGGCAATCCAGGACGGACGCCCCGAAGACGCCTCCGCAGCGGCCCGGCAGATCGCCCGTGCCAGCCTGGACGCCCTGGACGGCCTGCTGGCACGCCACAACGCCAGGAGCACCAGACGGCAGCGGTAACCGGATCGCAGAGAGGTGAACGTGGTGGAGCACAAGAGCTGGGCACCGGCCGCAGAGGAACGCCCTCTTACCGGACGGGAAACGGAACTGGCACTACTGCGGGCCGGCCTGGACGCCACCGCGGCCGGCCAAGGACGCTGCCTGGTACTGACCGGACCCTTCGGACTGGGCAAACGCCGACTGCTGGAAGCCACCGCCCGCGAAGCCGCCGCACGCGGCATCAACGCCGCCGGCACCAGAGTCGCCGAACTCGCCCCACGCACCGCCCTGGGCCCACTGTTCGCCGCCCTGAGCGACGGACCGCTACCGGTCATCGACCCCCGCGAAGCAGAAGAACTCGCCGCCCTGCCCGCCCAACCCGCAGGCTGGGGACGGCTCATCACCCACCTGGGCACCCTGATCACCCGCCGCGCCGCCCGCAGCGGACTGCTCCTCACCATCGACGGCACCCAGTGGGCGGACCCCCTCACCCTCGCCGCACTGACCGACCTCGTCCACCGCCTGGCCGACGCACCCGTCCTGTGGCTGCTGGCCCACACCGACGTGCCACGCGAACGCTCCGCCCGCGAGGCATTCACCCGGTTCGCCGAAGAAGCCGCCCACGTGATCCCCCTGGCACCACTGGACGGCCCGGCCACCCGCCAACTGGCCGGCCAACTGCTCGGCGGCACCCCCGACCCGGCCGCCGACCAGCTCCTCGCCACCACCGCCGGCAACCCCTTCCTGCTCACAAAACTCATCCGCCTCCTGCACACCGAAGGACGCATACACACCGAAAACGGCACCACACGCATACGCGGCCGGGAACTGCCCGAAGGCTGCGCCCAGGCCATCGCCCCCCTCTGGCACGGACTGTCCCAGAAGACCTACGACGTCCTGCGCACCGGCTCCTTATTAGGCGACGCCTTCTCCCTCAGACACGCCGCCGCCCTGGCCGACACCACCACCATGGCACTGGCAGCGGCAGCCCAGGAAGCAGTCGACGCCGGACTCCTCGCAGACACCGGACCCCTGCTCGCCTTCCGCGCCCCGCTCGTCCGCCAGGCCCTCTACACCACCCTCCTCGGCCCCGTACGCCAGGCACTGCACGCCGAAGTGGCCCGCACCTACCGGGCAGAAGGCCGCCGCGGCACCGAAGTGACCACCCACGCCGTACTCGGCAGCGACACCGAGAACACCGAACCCGCAGCCCACCTCCTGCAGCCCCAGACACCCGCACCGGACCCGGCACCCGCAGCCCGGGACACCGCACGCCGGCTGCTGCGCCGCCTGCGCGCCTACGAACCCGTCGCCGCCACCCCCGTCACCACCGCCGTGCACCTGCTCACCGAGACCGGCGACGCACCACAGGCAGCCGCCCTGGCCCGCGAAGCACTGGCCCAGGCCCGCTGGGAAACCCCCACCGGCGCCCGCGCGGCCCGGGAACTGGCCGTACTCACCCTCCACACCGGCCACGCCGCCGACCTCGCCGGCCACCTGGAGCGGGCACTGCGCGAGGCCGCACCGCAACGGAGCCTGCGCGCCCAGGTCTACGCCCTCCAAGCCCTCTGCGCGGCACTGCGCCCCGGCGGCCGCCAGGAAGCCGACCGCACCGCACGCTGCGCCCTCCAACTGGGCGCAGTGCTCGGCGACCGGACCGTGGTGGCCCTGGCCGACGCCGCCCTCAGCCTGACCGCCCGGGACACCGGCGACCTCGCCTGCTCGGCACACCGGGCACACGAGGCCGTCACCGCCCACACCCACCACGACAGCACCGAAGACGGCACCGGCGAACTGCTCCGGCTGTGGCTGGCCTCCGCACTGACCTCCTACGGCCACCCGCTGGAAGCCGCCGACGTACTGCGCGAAGTCCACGACCGCCCCGGCCGCCCCGGCCCCGCCCCGGCCCTGCACCTGGTCAAAGCACAGCAGGAATGGGCCTGCGGACGGCTGACCCAGGCCGCACACCAGGCACAGCTCGGCCTGCAGGCCGCAGCCGGCACCGGCACCTCGCCACTGGAAGGGGCACTGTCCGCCCTGCTCTCCCTCATCGCCACCCTGCGCGACGACCCGGGAGAAGCAGCCGGCGTCCTCGTCCGCGTCACACCCGCCGAGACCGGCCCGCCAGGACTGCTGGGCTCACTCGCGGCATTCGCCGGCGCGGTCCACCTCGACGCACAAGGACACTCCGGCGCCGCCGTCGCACACCTGCGCCACCTCTACGACACCCCCGCCGAACACCTGCCGTTCCTGACCGCCGACCCCCTCGTCCTGCCGCACCTGGTACGCATGGCACGCCGGGCAGGAGCCGACCGGCAGGCAGCGGAAATGACCGCGGCCGCACAGCAGCTGGCCCGCCGCAACCCCGGCGTCCCCGCCGTCACGGGAGCGGCACTGCACGCCCAGGGCCTCCAGACCGGCGACCCGGCCGCACTGGGCCGGGCGGTCCGCGTCCTGCGCGGCAGCAGCCACCCGCTGGCACTGGCCTCCGCCCTGGAGGACGCCGGGGCGGCGGCACTGCGGGCCGGACGGCAACGCGACGCCGCCGCCCGGCTGACCGAGGCCCAGCGGATCTACATGACCAGCGGCGCGGTCCAGGGCCGCAACCGGATCCAGCGCCGGCTGGGCAGCCCCCCAGCCCCCGGCACCACCCCCGGCACCACGCCCGGCACCGTCAAAACGGCCGCGGTGCGGGGCCCGGGGGAGCCGCCCCGCCCGCCCGACGGGCCGGCCCCCCAGCAGACGGAGGCGGGCGGGCCGGGCGAGGGCTGGAGCAACCTGACACCGTCGGAGCTGCGCGTGGTGCGGCTGGTCGCCGACGGACTGACCAACCGCCAAGTAGCCAGCCGGCTCTCCCTGTCCACCCACACCATCGACTCCCACCTGCGGCACTCCTTCGCCAAGCTGGGAATCTCCCGGCGGGTGGAACTCGCCCGCCACGTGCTGGCGAACACCCCGTCCGGCCGGACACCCAGCCGGATCGCCAAATGACCGCGGAACCCGCCCGGTGACCGCACAGCAGAGGAAGAAGAACCGACGCATGGCACTGACGAACCAGAGCGCAGACGTCCACGTACAGGTCTCCCAGGGGCCCGTACGCGGCCGGCGCGAAGGGCCCGACGCACGCGTGGCCGCCTTCCGCGGCGTGCCCTACGCCGCGCCCCCCACAGGACCCCTGCGCTTCGCCCCGCCCGCCGAGCCGCCACCGTGGCACGAACCGCTCGACGCCGCCGGCCCCCGCGGCACCGTCCCCCTCCAACTCCCCTCACCCGTCGGCACGTTGATGGCCGACCCCCAGACGCCACAGACCGAAGCCTGCCTGACGGTGAACATCTGGACCCCGGGCCCCGGCGGCCGCGCACGCCCGGTACTGGTGTGGCTGCCCGGCGGCAGCTTCCTGACCGGCGGCGCCGACCTGCCGCGCTACGACGGCGCGGAACTGGCCGCCCAGGAAAACCTGGTCGTCGTCCTCGTCAACTACCGCCTGGGCGCACTGGGATTCCTCGCACCACACGAAGCCGAACCCGCAACGATCGAAGGCACCGGCACACAGCTGACCTTCCGCACCGCCTCCCCGGACGGCTTCACCACCAACGCCGGCCTGCTCGACCAGATCGCGGCCCTGCGCTGGATCCGGGCAGAGATCACCGCATTCGGCGGCGACCCCGAACGCATCGCGGTCGCCGGACAGTCGGCCGGCGGACAAGCCCTGGCCGCCCTGCTGGCCCTGCCCCAGGTACGCCCGCTGTTCCGGCGCGCACTGCTGCACAGCGCCCCCCTCGGCATGGCCCCGCTGACCCGGCAGGCAGCCGCCGAAACCGCCGACCTCTTCCGCACCGCGGCGGGCGCGGCCGGCCCACAGCAACTGCGCACGGCATCGGCCGAACAGATACGCGCCGCCCAGCAGCACATACTGACCCGCCCCCGCCCGCCCGGCGACGTACGGCCCCCCTTCCAGCTCGTCGCGGACACCACCGTCGTCGCCGCAGACCTCACCCGGGCACTACGCCACTCCCCGCCCCTGGACGGCACCGAAATCCTGCTCGGCACCACCCGCCACGAATGCGCCCTGTGGTTCGGCCGGCAGACCGAAGGACCCGACCGGGAAGCGGTACTGGCCCAATTCCGCGCCGAGTTCGGCCCCCGCGCCGACGAAGCGCTGGCACGCTACACAGCCGCCGCCCCCGCACCCTCCCAGGCACTGACCGCCGCATTCGAGGACCTCAAAACCGACGCGTTCTTCGCCGCACCCACCCAGGACTTCGCCGACACCCTGCACACCCACGGCGCCCGCACCTGGCTCTACCGCTTCGACTGGCAGCTCCCCGGCCGCCACCAGGCCCTGCGGGCCTGCCACTGCCTGGACATCCCCTTCCTGCTGGGCCGCGAAGAAGCCCGCCACGCCCCCCTCTTCGAAGGCACCGACCAGAACACCATGACCCACCTGCGCCGCCAGATGCGCGCCCTGTGGGGCGCCTTCGTCCGCACCGGCACCCCCGCCCCCCACACCAACTGGCCCGCCCACCACCCCGACCGCCCCGCCATCCGCACCCTCGGCGCCACCCCCGCCGACACCATCCGCCCCTCCCTCCTGGAGCCGGGACGCGAAGAACTCTGGCAGGCACACACCGGCACACCCGACGCCTCCTGACACGACCGGGCCCCGGCCGGCAACTGCCGACCGGGGCCCGAAGCCGGGCAGACGCCCCGCTCACACGGCCAGAAGCTGCCTATCCAGGTCGCTCTGGGCATTGAAGATCGTGCGCTGCGCATCGACGATCGGCCGACGGCCGTGCATGACCCGCGTGTTGTCGATCAAAGCGACATCACCGTCCACCCAGTCCAGCTGCTCGGTCTGCTCCTCGGTGACCTCCGCCAGCTCCGCCAGCACCGCCTCGGGAACATCCACACCGTCAGGGAACGTGATCCGCGGCTTCTCATAGTGATTCGAGGGGCCCAGAATGCTGTTGGCAAACGCCGGACGCGCCCCGAAGACCGTGCCGTGCACAGCCGGGATCCGGTACGCATAACGGATCGCACCGTCACCAAGAGGCTCGATCACGGTCTCACCCTCCCCCCGCGCCAGCTCCCGCAACTGCTCCACGGTCACCGAAGCAACATCCTCGGTCCCCAGATGGAAAGCCGCGAACCCCTTCCACTTCGCCTCCTCCACCCGCCGCGTATACACAATGTCCCGGGCATCGAAGAGCGCACGGGTCTGCGGGCTCAGCGCCTCCCAGACCCGGTAGCCGTCACACACCGTGGTCTGCGAACCGGCCGACGCCGCCTTCTGGCAGTAGAACCAGGTGAGCGTCGGCGCGAACGGACTGTTGCCGTTCTCCAGATGCAGCCCCACCGCGTCATACCCGGCATCCACCTTCTGCGCGGTGGTACCACCGTGAAAGGAACGGGCCGGATCGAGAGTGACCCGCTCGGAGTGCGACTCGACGAACGCGGAAAACGCCTCCAGACCCGCCTCCCAGCCCCGCAACAGCAGGAACCCGGCCCTCCCCAAAGCACGCACCACCTCCGCCGGCACCAGCGCCGACAGGTCCCTGCGGCCGCCGCGCGGCTGCACCAGCAACCCGGTCCCCGAGCCGTACGGGGTGACGACAGCGTTCTCGATGATCTCGGTGTTCTCGGTCATCAGATTCCTCCGTGGATACTCCGCCTTCAGGACGGAGAGGAAACGGACTCCTGCGCAGCAGGACAGTCGGCGATGAAACAGAAAGCATCACGGCGCGAGCCGTGAGACCCCCTCCCTCAGGAGGGAGCGTCAAGACCGGTCTCTCCTCGCAACGGACAAACAGGGATCATCAGGCGAGGCGGCCCGTGGTCACCGCCTGCTGGATCACGGTGCGCCGCGGCCGGCCGGTCACCGTGAAGTACTCGGCGTGCAGGCCCTCGTCAGCCGGCAGCACATGCGCCACCTCCACCCGCTCGACCTGCGACAGACGACTGCGCGCGACGGCATCGAGCTGCGCCCGCACGGCATCGGCGTCGGCCGCCGGATCGATGAGGAACAGGCCGTGCAACGCGGGCAGCCCGTCACCCACCACCGCCACCGCCCGGATGCCGGGCACCGACCGGTACTGGGCCTCGACCCACTCCGGCGCCACATTGCGGCCGGCCGCGGTGATGATGACGCTCTTCTTGCGGCCCTTGATCCGCAGATAGCCGTCCTCGATCTCGGCGAGATCCCCGGTGTGCAGCCAGCCGTCCGCATCCACCTCACAGCCCGAAGGATCACCGCCCTTGTAACCGGCGAACAGCGAACTGCTCTTGACGAGCAGCTCACCATCGGCAGCGGTGGCCACCCGCACATGGGCGAGCGGCCGGCCGACGGTGCCGATCCGCCGGGCCGCGGGAGTGTTCCAGCTCACCACGGAGCTGTTCTCACTCAGCCCGTACCCCTCGTACACCGCGATGCCGTAACCGTCCAGCTTCTCCAGGGTCCGCGGATCGACCGGCGCACCACCGCAGCACACCAGAGGCGCCTCGGCGGCACCGAACAGCTCCCGGACGGGGGAGCGTCCGGCGGCGCGCGCGGCACCGGCCCGCGCCGCCAGGGACTCGGCCAGCGCAGGAGTGGCCACCAGCGCGGTCGGCCGGGCCGCCGCCAGATACGGCAGAACGGCCTCGGGAGCGAACGAGGACGTCCCGACCAGGGGCACATCCGGCGGCAGCAGCACGACCGTGCCACCGTCACACACCACCAGATAGATCCCGGTGACCTGCTCGATGAGCAGACTGAACGGCACCAGCGACAGGTAACGGCGGTAGGCACGCTCGGGCATCGCACCGCGCAGCGAGGCCAGCAGCGCCTCCAGACCGTCCGCCCGGATGCAGACACCCTTGGGCCGCGAGGTCGTGCCCGAGGTGTGAATGACCTTGCAGATCCGCCCCGCCGCCGGCGGCACGGCGACGGCGCCAGGCCCCGCAGCGGCGAGCCGCGCGACGTCCACCACCTCCAGAGCAGCCGCCGCCGGCAGGACCTGCTCCCGGCCCCAGACCGCCAGCTGCTCCTGGCCCTCCGCATCGACCAGGCAGATGTCCACCTCCGACAGCATCGAGGCGGCCTGCTCGGCGGTGAACGCCAGCGGCACCGGCACCTGCGCGGCACCCGCGGCCAGCACGGCGAGGTCGGCGACCACGAACTCCGCACTGTTGCCCATGACCACACCGACGTGCAGCTGACCGGGATCGGTGGGATCACCGTCCGGACGGGGCCCGCGCCCGGCCACCGGGAGCGCACGCAGCCCGGCGGCGAGCGCCGAAGCCGCCGCGAGACCCTCACGGTAGGACAGCGAACGCGCCACCGACCCGTCGGCCGCCAGCACCTCCACCAGCGGCCGCGGATCATCCGCCAGAGCGCTCAGCGTCTGCTCAAGCGTGCGCACCGGCCACCGCCTCGGTCAGCGGGACAGGAGTGCGCACGACCAGATCGCCGAAGCTGTACCGGCCGGTGGAACTGTTGATCAGCCGGCCGATGTCGTCGAGCGGCACCGCACCGGCCGTCGGCGTCCGCTCGTAATAGGTCCCCCACCTACGGCGCTCCACCGCGTCCATCCAGGCCGGGTCGGCCGGCGCGAGCGGCACGAACGGGACGTGCAGACGGGACATCAGCCCCCGCACCTGGTCGGTGACGGTCGCCAGAATGAAACGTTTCCCCTGGCACCAGGCAATGATCGGCAGCAGCCGGATCAGCTCCTTCCCGGCACCCCCCGTACCCGCCAGCGGCCCGACCTCCACCACCTCACCGCGCCGCACCGGATCGGGCGAGAGACCCGCCAGGGCATCCTCGACGCGCGCCCCCAGATAGTTCTCCGAAAAAAACGCCCCGCGCTCGGCATTGCTCAGCCCGGCACACGCAAGCACCGGGCCGTCGGCGCTCTCCCGCACGGTCACGAAAAGATCCGGCTCGGGCGCGGTCAGCGCCCCGTACATGGCCCGGTAATTCTCCCGGGCAAAATCCCGCGCCTCGTGCCACTGGGGCGAGCGGGCGGCGGTGATGGCGATCTCCATGTCTCCCCCTACCGATTTACCAGTTCACCTTGAGGTTCGAGTGCATGAGCTTGAGGACGAGCGCCGGCGGCAGCCGGTACTGACGGCGCAGCAGCCAGGTGATCCGCTCCATCAGCCACGCCGGCCGGCGGTCCAGCCACTCCAGGGACTCCTCCAGCGCCGTCAGGACCCGCTGGATATCGGCCGCCTCCACCGTCAGCGGCGGATAGAACCGCAGCACCGGCTGATCCATCTGCTCGTTCAGGGAATGCCCCAGATGGATGCCGCGCGCGGCCATCTGCATCGAAATGAGGTTCTCCACCGACGGGTTGCGGGTCCGCAGCCCGGTCATCAGCCCGATACCCGGAGCATCGACCAGGTGCCGCGGATGCCGGCGCACCGCCTCCCGCAGCCCCTCCCGCAGCGCCTTGCCGACCCGCTCGGCGCGCGCCGGCAGATCCCGGCTGCGCACCTCACGGATGGTGGCGGCCGCCGCGGCCATCGCCGCCCCCGACGGCACCGTGCCCTCCAGCACACCGGGGTGCCAGTCCGGCGAGCGCCGCGCCGCCTCCAGGACGTCACCGGTCATGGCCGCCACCGCAACCGGCAGGAAACCCCCGGTGAGCGCCTTCGACAGCAGGATGATGTCCGGCACGACACCGGAATGCTCGATGGCGAACAGCGCGCCGGTACGCCCGAACCCGGTCTGGATCTCGTCCGCCACCAGCAGCGTCCCGCTCTCTTGGCAGGCGCGGGCCACCTCCGGCAGGAACTCGCGCGGCGGGACGCGCAAGTAGGCGCCGCCCAGGACGGGTTCGACGAACACCGCGGCGACGTCCCCGCCGGCCAGCGCGCGGCGCACCGCGGCCGCGTCACCGGGCGCCACGGTGACCAGATCCGGGTCGCGGGGCAGAAAATCGCGGCGGTGCTCCTCCTGGCCGAGCACGGTCAGCGCGCCCAGCGTCTTGCCGTGGTAGCCGCCGTCGACGATGACCACCTTGCGGCGCCCCGGCCGGGCCAGGAACACGGCACGCAGCGCGGCCTCGGAGACCTCCGCGCCGGAGCAGCCCAGGGTGAAACGGTCCAGCTGGGCCGGAAGGACCTCGGTCAGCTGCGCGAACAGATCGGCGGCCGCCGGGTGCACGGTGCCCGGCAGGGCGGCAGGCGCCCGCTCCAGCGCGTCCAGGACGGCGGCGCGCACCGCGTCGTTCTGGTGGCCGACGAGGAAGACGCCGTAGCTGCCGGCGAAGTCCAGGTAGGCGGAGCCGTCCTCGGCGAAGACCTCGCTGCCGCGGGCGTGCGACTCGACCTGGCGGGAGGTCGCGGCGAGCATCAGCGCGGCGGTGGAGTTCCAGTGCCGGCCCAGGGCGGTGAGAATCCGCTGCCGGTCCCACGTCGCGGCGGTGGTGGCGCTCATGCGGTGGCCTCCTCGGTCCGGTGCGCGGCGACGTCCTTGAGAGCGTCGGCCAGGCGCGCCAGGATCTGGTCGGTGTCCGTCCGCTCCGCGGTGAGCGGCGGCAGCAGGGTGAGCAGGTCACCGGACGGCGGGCGGGTGAGCACCGCACGCCGGGCGAGCGCACCGGCCAGGGCGGCGGCCCCCGCCGCGTCCCGGGCACGCACCCACAGCAGCGAGCCGTCGGCGTGCAGCTCGCGCACGGTGTCGCCCAGACCGGCCGGCCCCTCACGCAGCCGGCCCGCCTCGGCGGCGAACTCCCGTTGCCGCTCGGCCAGTCGGTCGGAGGTGACGGCGCCGAGCACGGCCGAGACGGCGGCCGCGGACAGCGGGTTCGCGCCGAAGGTGGAGCCGTGCAGGCTGGGATTGCGCCGGCCGTAGACCCGCTGGTAGGCGGCGGCCGTCATGACGGCGGCGCCGACCGGCACCGCGTCCGCGCCGAGCGTCTCACCCAGCAGCAGCACGTCGGGGAAGATGCCGAGGGCGCCGGCGCCCAGGTCACTGCCCAGGCGGGCCGGGCCGGTGAGCCGCTCGTCGAGGACCAGCAGCGCACCGGTGCGGTGGCAGCGCTCGCGCAGCTGGACCCACCAGGAGCGCGGCAGCCGCTCCAGCGGGCGGCCGGGCGCGGCAGGCGCGATCACCACCGCCGCCACGGAGGCATCCACCCGCTCCAGCAGGGTCTCGGGCGCGTCGGCCGGGACGGTCTCGGGGCGCAGCGGCGCGCCGGGCAGGACGGGGCGCCCCGACCGCAGGGACTGGCCGTGGCTGAGCGTCCCGTAGGACTCGCCCCGGATGCCCAGGACGGTGCCCCGGCCGGGGTGGGTTCCCTTGGCCAGCTTGAGCGACGCGTCGAGTGCCTCGTTGCCGCTGTTGCACAGGTAGCTGACGGACAGCGGACCCGGGCAGAAGGCGGCCAGGTCGGTGACCGCGCCGGCCAGCGGCCGGCTGAGGAGGATGCGGCTGGACAGGGCGGTGCGGCGGGCCTGTTCGGCGAGCGCGGCCCGCACGGCGAGGTGGCCGCCGCCGAACCCGCCGCCGGCGGCGTCGAGCCAGACCGTGCCGTCCCGGGCCTCGATCCGGGCGCCGTTCTGACGCTCGATCACCGGCACCGGGAGGCCGGTGGGCGGCTCCTGGATGAGGTGGCGTCGCACGAGGGCGACGGGGTCGGCGCCCGCCGTGGCGGGCGCGCTGCGGCGGTGGTCAGGGGAGGCGCCTGCGGGGTTCGCGGCGGTGGGAGTCGTGTGATCTGCGGTGTGCGGGAGGGTCATCGTCTCTTTCCGTAGATGCGGTGCGGGCGGCGTGGGCCGGCACCCGGGCCTGGATGGCGGTCCCGGGTGTGTGCATGCAGGAGAGGGCGAAGCGAGGTGAGGCCGGAGCGGGCCGGGACGCGACGGAGCCCGTGCGGGGCGGTGCAGGACTGCACGGGACGGCACGGGGTCCGGGCCATGGCGGGCGGGTGTGTGGCAGGGCGCGTGGCCCGCCGTGGCGGGCCGGTGACGTGTGACGGGCGGGAGGTCCGCGCGTCAGCCGGTGCTCACCGGAAGAACGACGGTGCCGGCCGGGCTGCCGCGGCGGCCCCGTGGTCACCGGGGGCCCGGCTCGTGGGAGGCGGCAGCTGCACGGGCCGCAGGCCGTGGCGGCCGGGCTTTCGGGAAGTGGAACGCACGTCGGTCACCGAGTTCCCCCTGACCTCGTTGACAGCCAGAGCCACAATGGTCACTGGCCGATCTGCAGTCACCGTAAACGCAGCGGAACTCCCGATCATCACGTGAACACGTAGGTGACACCCGGCATCCCGCAAACACGGGGTACCGGGCCCCCACCGGGACATCCGGCCTGCTCAGAGCCGCCCCGCCCCACCCCGGCACCACCGCACCGCCCCCGCAGGCCCGGCCCCGCCGCCCGCCGCCGCCCCCGGTCACGACCGCCCGGCACATGCCCGGCGCACCCCCGAACCCGCACGTGAGCGCTTTTCGGCCCCGCCGCCACCGGCCCGGCGCCCGCGTGCACCGGCCCGGCCGGCGGCCCTTGGGCAACGCTGAGGACCGAACCGGAAGTTCGGGCCTCGAAGACCTGGGCCGGACGGAGGCCGCGGCCCCCGGGGAGCGCCATCTCGGCGGACTACAGGGCTGCCCCGGGCAGACGGTGCGCGGAAACAGGCGCGTCCAGCAGTCCCTTCTGGCTGATCAAGTAGCCGGCGTGGAGACGGTTGCGGGCACCCAGCCGCTGCATGATCTCGGAGATGTGCCGCTGGCAGGTCCGCTGCGAGATGCCGAGGCGTTTGCCGATCGCCGTGACCTCGTGGCCCTCGGTGAGCAGCCGCATGATGGACAGTTTGATGTCGTCCGACGTGGCGAGCACCGAGTCCTTGACGTAGTGGGTCGGGAAGGGCCGGCTCGCCGTCCAGGCCCGTTCGTAGGCTTCCACGGCGAAGCCCACGATGTCGGGCTCGTGCACCACCAGCGCCCCGTGCGGGGCTTCCTTGAGAGACATGAGCGCGACCTTCCGGTCGAAGACCAGCAGACGCATGAACGAGTCGTGGGTGGCACGCACCTCCGCGCCGAGCCCGATGAGATAGCTGACGTACTCGGTGGTCGTGGGACTGAACTGCGCGGACCACTGATACAGGGTCCGCATCTTCACGCCGCGCTCAAGGACCCCCCGGGTCCGGCCGAGGGACTCTTCGAGCTGCTCGTCGGGGCGCGGACCGCCGGGCTGGGACGTGAGGATCTCGAACTGCGCCTGGGCGGCCAGTTGCGCGATGGTCTGGCGGACGGCCTCCAGGTTCACCAGCCGTTCCGTGGACCCGGCGCCGGTCATGGTGCGCAGGGCGTCCATGTTGGTGACCAGCGACGCCAGCCGCTGGGCCTGCCGCTGCCCCTCGGTGGCGGCCCGGGCGACCGCGATGCAGGTACGCAGGACCACGGACGTGGTGGCCACGGCGAAGAGGCAGTCGCCCTCGTCCGACTCCAGCAGTCCGAGTTCCAGCAGCCGGTCCGTGGCCACCGCCGTGTCCTCCGGCGGGAGCGGCACGAGATCGCGTAACGCGGTGCGGGGGATGCCGGGGGAGGAGTGGACCGTGTCGTAGATCCTCAGCGCATCCGCGCTCACACCGCTTGCGTCCGAATCTGTCGGTTGCTGCATGATTTGAACCCCTCCTAAACATGCCTGCTCAACATAGGACCCTTTAGCGATCTTGGATCGGGCGATCGTACGTGCGAAGGTCATTGTGCTGAACAAACCGAGCACGAAGCGGAGTTTTTTGGGGGAAACACGATGGTCGCCAGAAAGTCAATATGTCGGAGCACCTCCTTCGCCATATTTCTGTTCGCAGGCTTCGGCTCCGCGCAGACAACGAAGGTGGCAGCTCGCGACGCGGCGCACAGCACGGTGACGAAGGCCGGCGGCGAGAGGCCCGCGCACGACGAAGACGACCTGGGGTGGGGCTAGATGCCTGCCGGAGCCGAACGCCGAAGCACTCGGGCCGGGAATTGGGGAGACGCGGCGACAAAGGCGAAGCAGCCGGGCGCAGAACCGTCTTCACAGACGCAGAGCCGCACTCCCGCATTGATCCGGAGCCTCCCGGGCATTCTCCGCCCCGGCCGCCACGAGCCGGGCCAGGACTCCGGCCCGGTCTGACGGGAGTTTCCCGCAAAACACCGCGGGCCGCCTTCCCGGCAGTGCCGGCGTAACCGAAGCCTTCCGCCCGGGAGCCGCCCCGCCGGCAGTGCGGCCCGGGAGCCGCCGGCCGGCCGCCGGCCCGGAAAAAGCCCGGCACACCCGGGCGCCGGCCCTGCCCGCACCCGGCGGCCGCGCGGCACGCGGCGGTCTGCGGGCCCGGACCGGCCGCGCACACGCGCCGGATTCCCACGGGCCCGCAGAAGCACCGTGACCATGCACCACCCGTGCGCTGAGCCGATGCGGCAATCGGCCTCAGAGAGCGCCGTCACCGCCGGCCGGATATTTCCGGCTCGCGGACGGCGCTTGCCGGAAAAAGCAGACACCGTTTGGGGAGAAATGGAACCCGTGACAGGCGAGAAGAACCTGATACTTGGTTGTGCATCGACTGGCGCCAAGTTCACCCCCGGAAACCACCGAGCGACCGGCGATACACTTCTCGACAAGATCAACACCGGCGCTACCATCAAGAATTCACCGCTGGCACTGATCGCCGAAGCAGAAGCTCTCCACGGAATGGGGTGCCGCTACTACCATTACCACGCACGAAACCCGAAGACCCACGAACAGTCCACCAGCAACGAAATCTACCAGGCAATAAGCAGGCCCCTGCAACGCCGGTGCAAGGAGATGCTGATCAGCTTCGGGGCGAGCCGGAACGGCCCCGAAGTACGGGACAGCATCCACAGGTTCGGCGAGTGGGAACGCATCAGCCAGAGCAGCCTTCCGCTGCACCTCGGCGGCGCACATTTTGTCACCCTCCAAGCAGCCGTCGAACTCCAGCTGATGTGCGAGATCGAGCGGCAGTACGGCGACATGAGCCTCGACTTCATCGACAGTGAGGAATTCAGCAAGGTCATCGCCGACTACCAGCCGTCCAACCGCCTGACAACGGCCAGCCTCGAAACCTACTCCACGAGCAACGGGGCCAACTACGGCCGGACCTCCCCGGCCATCCAGTCCGAGGTCTACCGCAACGCGATTCAGGCCCGCCGGCAGCTCGGCCTCTTCTGCGAAGTGGAATGGGTCCAGTTCCCGCGGAGCTACGCGATGACCCGGTACGCCGTCGAGCACCCGGACATGAACCTCGGCGGCAGCGGGCAGCTGAACATCACACTGCTCTTCGGCTTCTCCCCGCGACTCCCGTTCCCGAAGAACTACGCCGAGTTCAAACAGGTCGTGGACAGCGCAAAGAAACTGGAATACGACCTCGCCGAGCCGGGCGTGAAGAAACGCCACGTGACCGTCACCGTCGGCGCCGCGGTACTGCCGGAACAGGCCGGCGAGCATTTCACCCCGCTCGACGTGGGAGCCCGCCGCGGCCGGTCCGCTTGCGCACTGCGCCGCCTTGCGACCTACGCCGCCCAGAAGGACAGCGGCGTGGACATCATCCGATTCGGTATGGAGGACACCCCGTACGCGGTCGACGCGGACGGCGCCCTGCACCTCGCAGACAACTGCGACCTCGCCGAGACAGTGATCAACGAACTGGCCGCGAACGGCGCACAGGTCGAAACCGATCACGATGTGATCTTTGAGCGCATGGGCCTGAACTGGGTCAAACAGAACCTCTTCTTCCAGCAGCGCCAGTTTCCGCTCGGCCGGCCGGCGAACCCACTCCCGGACAGGTCACTGCAGTCGACGTGATCATTCACGACCCGCCGACCCTGCCGATTCGATCAGGAGGAACAATCATTAGCGCCTTCCAAGGGGTCTGCTTCGACCTTTTTTCGACGCTGGTGCACAGGACGCCGGATAATCCATTCTTTCGTCACGTCGCAAAGGACCTCGACCTGGACCTGGAAACCTGGAAGCCCGCCTACGACAAACTCCACGACGAAACAATGGAAGGCGTCGTCCCGGGAATAGTGGGACGCATTTCCCTGTCGGCCACAATCGCCGGCACCCCCTGCTCCACGCAAGCGGTCCACGCGGCGGTCGAGCGCCACTTCCCCGGCATGGCCGCAAGCTTCGAGGTCGACCCCCAGGCCACACCGCTGCTCGACCAACTCCGTGAGCAGGGATGCTCCCTCGCGCTGGTGTCGAACGCCTCCGACCACGCCGAATGGATATTCGACCACCTCGGCCTGCGCGAGTACTTCGACGCCACCGTTTTCTCCCACCGGGTGAAGCGCCTCAAGCCGCACCCCGACATCTACCTGCACGCCATCGATGAGCTGGGTATCGCCGGCCCGTCCTGCGCCTTCATCGGCGACGGACAGCACCACGAACTGCTCGGCGCCCGGGGCGTAGGAATGACCACCATCCTCATCGACCGGCGTCTGCCCCACTCCGATGCGGCGCGAGCGGAAGCGGACACCGTCGTGGACGATCTCGCCGGGGTACCGGACGCCCTCACCGAAATGAGTGCCGCACGCGAACTGCTCAGGAAGTGAAACTCCGGAAAGGGAAACAGTCATGCCCGTCCAACAGCTCCGTGTCATCCAGGACTGCTACGTCACCGATTCGTCCGGCTGCCACCGGTACGACTTCTGGAACGAGCAGCACCTCTTCGACGGCAGCCCCCACACCGGCTGGGGCTCGCTGAGCCGGAACGAACCCCACCCCGAGTACCTGGAAATCGACCTCGGCGAGATACGCGTCCCCGTGAAGATCCGCCTCCAGCGCCGCCCCGTCCCCGTCATCCGCACCGGATTCCCCGGCTCCCTGCACGTGATCGCCTACCCGGAACAGGGCGGCGAAAAGACACTCCTGTCCGCGGAAGGCATCTCCGCAGACGCAGGGGAGTGGTGGGAAGGCGATCTCGAACCGGTGGCGACCAGGCGTATCCGGGTCGAGACCGGCGGGGTGGAAATCCGCCCCAGCGGAAAGTACTTCACCCAGATCATGCAGATACAGCTCCTCGAATCCTGACCGAACTGCCCGTCGAAAGATTCACCGGCACTGCCACCCCTCAGAAAGGCGATGCTTTCGATGCCCATGCGAACTGTTTCCGTACCGACGAAACCCTGCAATGACCCCGTCCCGCGCAAGCTGGGCCTGTGGGCCGGCGAACGGATGCAGGCGGCCGCCTGGCGGCTCAACCCGGGACAGGAAATCTCGGCACGCATGCACCCCCAGGCCGACGGAATGATCATTGTCCTCGAAGGCCACGGCGAGTTCCAGGTTTTCGACACCGAAGAGCCCGAGGCCGCCGGAGCCTATGTCCCCTCCGCGCACTACCCCCTCGACGCACCGCAGAAGCGGGCACTGCCCGAGCCCAGCCGCCACCACGTCGGCCCCGGCACCGCCGGCATGGCCCCCGCCGGCCTCTTCTACGGCCTGGTCAACACCGGTGACGAACACCTGGTGGCCGTGGCGGTGACCGCCTCGGACACCACCGGGACCGCCTGGACGGTGCGCTGACATGGCAACCGCGACCAGCACAGGAGCCGGCACGGACGCCACCAGCCCGACGAACCCCGCCGCACGCCACCCCGAGGCCGAGGACGACGCCTGGGTGATCGAAACCCTCCGGCGCCACGAACCCGCCACCATGCACACCCAGCACCCGGTGGTGTGGGACCACGCCGCCGGCAGCCGCATCTTCGACCGGCAGGGCCGCTCCTGGCTGGACTGGACCAGCGGGATCCTCACCGCCAACGCCGGCCACGCACGCCCCGAAGTCGTCGACGCGATCCGCGCACAGGCCCAGCAGGGACTGCTCCACGCATACATGTTCCCGACCCGCGTGCGGGCCCGCGTCGTGCGAGACCTGGCCCAACTCACCGGCTTCCCCCAGTCCGTCCTCTACACAACAGGCGCCGAAGCGGTCGAGGGCGCACTGAAGATCTCCCGCCGATACGCCCGCACACGCGGCCGCCGCGCCGTGATCGTCAGCTTCGAGGGCGCCTTCCACGGCCGGACCCTCGGCGCCCAGCTCGCCGGCGGCCTGCCCGCACAGCGCGACTGGGCTCCGGACCGTGACGACATCTTCCTGCGCGTGCCCTACCCGGCCCGCGGCGAGTCGTGGAGCCCCCAGGTCATCGAGGCGGCCCTGCGCGAGGCCGGCGCAGGACCGGACGACGTGGCCTGCGTGGTGGGCGAGTTGTACCAGGGCTCCACCCTGCGCCGAATCGACCCGGAATCGGGCCGCGCCCTGCGGGAGTGGTGCACCCGGCACGGAGCACTGCTCGTCTTCGACGAGATCCAGTCCGGCTTCGGCCGCACCGGCGCGCTCTTCGCCTACGAGCACATCGGCGTCCGCCCCGACCTCCTCCTGTGCGCCAAGGGCCTTTCCGGGTCGCTGCCGGTCTCGGCGGTCCTCGTGGGCGATCCGCGCTTCACCGAGGACCTCCGTCCCGGCGAGCTCACCAGCACGCACAGCGGCAACCCGGTCTCGCTCGCCGCGGCGGAGGCCAACCTCGCCCTCTTCGCCGACGGACAACTGGTCGCCGAAGCCGCACAGCGCGGCCGACAGCTCGCCGAAGGACTGGCCGCCTGGGCCTCGCAACAGCCCGACGGCCGCCGGGTGGTGGGAACCATGGGCATGATCGCCGGCGTGGTCTTCACCCGGCAGGACGGGACCTTCGACCCGCAGGTGGCCCGGGAAGTGGCCGCCAAGTGTGTCGAGAGCGGCCTGCTGGTGTGCGTGCCCTCCACGCTCGGCGGAGCCATGCTCAAGATCATGCCGCCGGTCACCACATCCGAGGCCGAACTCGCCGAGGCACTGGCCCTCTTCCGCGCCGCCTCCGACGCCGTCCAGCTCACCTGACCCGCAACACCACTGACACCACTAGCAAAAGGACCATTTCCGTGGGTTCAGCCGCAAAGCAATCGGCATTCATCATCTTCAGCGACCTGTCCAAGATCGGCCCGTACCTGACCGAACTGCGCGCACGCGGCCTGGCGGTGCTGGCGGTCTCGCAGAAGCAGGGCTCGGCCATGGTCCAGCGGGGCATCGGACTGCTCGGCAAGCCCGACCACCCCTTCGCCGGCATCACGGACGTCAGCCTGCGCGACGCCGAAGACCTCAGCGGAATAGCCGACCAGGCATCCCGCTGGGCCCAGGACTACGACATCGCCGGCGTGCTCGTGGGCGCCGAGGTCTACGTGGAGGCCGGACAGACCGTCAGCGACCTCCTCGGACTCCCCGCACCGGGATGGCGCGCCTCGCGGGTGTGCCGCAACAAGCTGCTCCAGCGCCGCTACCTCGATGAGTGGAGCCCGAAGTCGGTGCTCATCACCGGCCCCGCGGCCGACGCCGGCCGCCCCCGGGCGGCGCAGCTGGCCGAGCACTACGACGGGCCCTTCCCGGCCGCCGTCAAGCCGCTCGACCGCGAGTCCAGCATCGGCGTCCGCGTCGTGGAGGACACCCCCGCACTCATCGACGCCATCGCCGAACTCGACCCCGGCAGCCGCCTCCTGGTGGAAGAACGCGTCCAGGGCCGGGAGTACAACGTGGACTCCCTCGTCGTCGACGGGAAGCCCCTCGTCACGATGCTCACGCAGAAGGGCACCAACGAGGACTCCACCGCCTACTTCGTCGAACTCATCCACACCACGCCCCCCGACAACCTGGACGACCGCGAAACGGGCCTGATCGTCGACGCCCAGCACGGCGTCATCCAGCGGCTCGCCTTCGAGAACGGATTCGCCCACGCCGAATACCGCATCGACGACGACGGCCGGGTCGCACTGATGGAGATCGCGGCACGCGCACCGGGGGACGCCTGCCTGCACCTGTACCACCTGAGCACGGGACAGGCGGTGGAACCGGTGCTCATCGACATCGCCATGGGCCGGCCCACCGACTACCAGGCGGTGTTCCGGCGCCGCGGCCGGCAGGTCTACTTCGCGCACACCCCCGGAATCCTGCGCGACGTCACGGCCGACGGCCTCGAAGGAACCACCCCGCGCTGGCTGGCGGACACCACCGGAATCTGGCCGGCCCTGGCCCCGGTGGACGAGCACGCCCCCGCAACGGTGCACGAACTGTTCGTGCTCAAGCCGCGCGGCGACGAACTGTTCCCGCTCACCGAATCGTCGAACCGGGCCGTGACCGCCATCTTCGACGCGCCGCTCGACGCCGACATCGACGCCGAAGAAGCCCGGATCCGCCAGGCCGTCACGATCGACACCGACCCCACAGGATGAGAGCACGGGAGGCACCGGCGGCCGGCACCCCGGCGCCGGCACCTCCCGCCCCGGCGCCCGCCCCGTCCCGCCCCCGTTGGCACCTCGGCGCTCCGCCCTCCCGCACCGACGAGCGACGCACAGCACCACGCGTCGCGGCCATCGCGCCGCAGTCACCTCGATGAGCAGCGTGCTGCCCCCTTCCGTCAGACAGGAAAACACCATGACGCTCACCGACAGCCACCCTGGGTGGCGACGGCTGATCGAAGCAGCCGAACTCACACGATTCACCACCGAGGCACTGCGCACCGCAGGCGCACGCCATGACGACGCCGCGGTGACCGCAGAGGTACTGGTCGCAGCGGACCTCGGCGGAGTCGAAAGCCACGGCGTCGCCCGGCTGCGCCGCTACGTCGAAGGGGTCCGCAACGGCGACATCAACAGCTCCGCGGTGCCCGAGGTCGTGACCGACAACGGCAGCGTGTGCGTCCTGGACGCACACAACGGCCTGGGCCAGCCGGCCCTGTGCACGGCCGTCGACCTCGCCGTCGACCGGGCCACCCGCTCCGGCATCTCCGCGGTGATGGTCCGCCGCTCGAACCACATGGGCATCGCCGGCTGGTTCGCCGAACGCGCCGCACGGGCGGGCATGTTCGCCATGGTCACCACCAACGCCGTCCCGCAGGTGGCGCCGATGGGCACCAACGAGCCGATGTTCGGCACCAACCCGTTCTGCTACGCCGCCCCCACCACCGAGGGAACGCTCTGCTTCGACGGCGCCACCAGCACCGTCTCCCGCGGCAAACTCGAACAACTCGACCGGCTCCAGGAACCGATGCAGCCCGGCTGGGCACTGGGCCCCGACGGCCGGCCCGCCACCGAGGCCGCCGAAACCGTCACCGGCCTCATCAACCGCAAGGGATACGCGCTGCTGCCGCTCGGCGGCGGCAGCCGGGAACACGGCGGGCACAAGGGGTCGGCGCTGGGCCTCTTCGCCGAGCTGCTGTGCGGCCCGCTCGCCGGCGCCCGGTGGAGCCGCCACACCTACCAGGGCGGCGAAGCCGGCCTCGGCCACTTCGTGCTCTGCCTGAACACCGCCGCCCTCGGCGACCCGGACGCCATCAGCGCCGAGATCGAGCAGCTGTCCCGGGAGGTCAGAGACGGCACCCCCGTCGAACCGGAGACCTCGGTGCGCATCCCCGGCGACCGCCGGCGCCTGGTCACCGAAATGCGGCTGGCCAACGGCGTCCCCGTACTGGAATCCGTCCTGGCCGATCTCGACGCCATCGCTCACTTCGTCGGCATCGACCCCGTTTCTTCCCTGACCTACGACTCCTGAGTCGTGACCACAGCAACCACCCACCACCGGAGGCAGATCCCGTGAAGTACGAACGGCTCGACCACACCGTCCTCACCGTCAACGACATCGACGCCACCATCGACTTCTACACCCGCGTGCTCGGCATGGAAGTCGTCACCTTCAGCATGCTCGTGAACGACCGCAAGGCGCTCCGGTTCGGCGACAGCAAGATCAACCTCCACGAGGTCGGCAAGGAGATCCAGCCGACCGCCCAGAACCCCGGCTCCGGCACCGAGCACCTCTGCTTCATCGTCTCGGACCCCATCGAAGAGGTCATCGCCCACCTGGAGGCACAGAACGCGGTGATCGAAGACGGCCCGGTGGTCCGCATCGGCGTGCTCGGCCCCATCAACAGCGTCTACGTCCGCGACCCGGACGGGAACCTGCTCGAACTCAGCAACCCCGTCGAGGACTGACCCGCACACCGGGACCGGCCGGCGTGCGGCACGTCCGACACCGCACGCCGGCCCGCCCGCACGGCCCGGCCGGCGGGCGCACCGCACGCCCCGCCCCGCCCTCTTCAGACAAGGTGAACCCGAACTGTGCGACACAACGACACCACCACCAACGCCGTCCCCACACCCCGCCGGAACACCGCACATACGCACCGGAACAACCCCGCGCGCCCGGCAACCCGCCCCCGGGTCTCCGACCGCGTCGCCGCCATCGCCGAGTCGGCCACGCTCGCCGCGGACGCCAAAGCCAAGGCACTCAAACGCGCCGGACGCCCCGTCATCATCTTCGGCTCCGGCGAACCGGACTTCCCCACACCGCCACAGGTGGTGGAGGCCGCGGCAGCCGCCTGCCGCGATCCGCGGCACCACCGCTACTCACCCTCCGGCGGCCTGCCCGAGCTGAGAGAGGCGATAGCGGCGAAGACGTACCGCGACTCCGGCTACCGCGTCGACGCGTCGCAGATCATCGTCACCAACGGCGGCAAACAGGCCATCCACCAGGCGTTCGCCACACTCCTGAACCCCGGTGACGAGGTACTCGTGCCCGCACCGTACTGGCAGACCTATCCCGAGACCATCGCGCTCGCCGGCGCCACACCCGTGCCCGTCCTCGCCGACGAGTCCACCGGATACCGCGTCACGGTCGAACAGCTCGAACGCGCCCGCACGGACAGCACGACCATGCTGGTCTTCTGCTCTCCCGCCAACCCGACCGGCGCGGTCTACCCACGCGAGCAGATCCAGGCCATCGGCGACTGGGCGGCCGAGCACGACCTGTGGGTGCTCTCGGACGAGATCTACGAGCACATGGTCTACGGCGACGCGCAGTTCCACTCCCTCCCCGTCGTCACCCCCGGCATCCAGGACCGCTGCGTCGTCGTCAACGGCGTCGCCAAGTCCTACGCCATGCCCGGCTGGCGGGTCGGCTGGGCCATCGCCCCGCCCGACATCGTCACGGCCATGACGACCCTGCAGTCCCAGGCCACCTCCCACGTCTGCAACATCGCCCAGACCGCCGCCCTCACAGCCGTCTCCGGAGACCTCCGGGCCGTCTCCGCCATGCGGACGGCCTTCGACCGCCGACGACGCACGATCGTGCGGATGCTCAACGCCATCGACGGCATCAACTGCCCCGAACCCGAGGGCGCGTTCTACGTCTACGCCTCGGCCAGGGAACTGCTCGGCAGGACGATCCGGGGCCGGCGCATCACAACGACAGCCGAGCTGGCCGCCCTGCTCCTCGACGAAGCCGAAGTGGCCGTCGTACCCGGCGAAGCCTTCGGCACCCCGGGCTACCTCCGCCTGTCCTACGCACTCCACGACGACGACCTGGCCGAGGGCATGCAGCGCATCCGCACGCTCCTCACCGGGGCCGCGGGGTGAAACCCAGCCGGGAAAAAGCCATGAACACCTCGCCCACGCCCCCTTCCGCCGCGGGAGACCCCCCTGAAGCCCAGGCGGCCCCGCCCACGCCGCGCAGCCCGCGGCCCCGCGTCGTGGTGATCGGCGGCGGCATCGTCGGACTCGCCGTCGCACGCGAACTCCAGGCCCGCGGATCACACGTCACGGTCTGCGAGAAGGAGGACCACTGGGCTGCACACCAGACCGGCCACAACTCGCAAGTCGCCCACTCCGGGGCCTACTACGCGCCCGGCTCCCACAAGGCACTGCTGGCAGTCGCCGGCAACCGGTCCATCGTCGCCTACGCCCGCAGCCGGGGCGTCGCCGTGGACGTGTGCGGCAAACTCATCGTGGCCACGACCCCCGCCGAACTCCCCGGGCTGCAAACGCTCGCCGCGCGGGCAGCGGCGAACGGCGTGCCGGCCAGGCTGATCGGCCCGCCACAGGCCAGGGAGTTCGAACCGCACGTCTCCTGCCTGCAGGCACTGCACATCGAGTCCACCGCAGCGGTCGACTTCCCCGGCGTGTGCGCCCGCATCGTCGACGAACTCACCCAGGGCGGGGCCGACCTGAGGCTCGCGGCCCCCGCACTGGACATCCGCCACCGGGGCAGCGGCGTCGAAGTCGCCACCCCCCACGGCACCGTCCGCGCCGACCGCCTGGTGAACTGCGCGGGCCTTCACGCCGACCGGATAGCCACAATGGCCGGACTGCGGCCACCGGTCCAGATCGTGCCGTTCCGCGGCGAGTACTACCAACTGCGGCCCGCCGCCCAGCACCTCGTCCGCGGGCTGATCTACCCCGTACCGGACCCGACGCTGCCGTTCCTGGGCGTGCACCTGACGCGCATGCTGGACGGCACCGTCCACGCAGGCCCCAACGCCGTACTCGCGCTCGGCCGCGAGGGCTACCGGTGGCGTGACGTCTGCATCCGCGACCTGGCGTCGGCCGCCCGCTATCCGGGACTGTGGCGGCTGGCGAAACGGTATCCGCACACCGCCGTGAGCGAAGTCGCCAGGTCACTGTCCCAGCGGCGGTTCGCCCGGAGCCTGGCACGCCTGGTGCCCGCGATCGGGGCCGGCGACGTGGTCAGGGCAGGCTCCGGCGTCCGGGCACAGGCACTGCGCCCCGACGGCACCCTGGTCGACGACTTCCTCCTGGTGCGGGCCCGCAACCAGGTCCATGTGCTCAACGCCCCCTCGCCCGCCGCCACCGCCGCACTCGACATCGGGCGGCGCCTCGCGGACCAGGTACTGGAGAACTGATGACCCAGGCCCGTCTCCCGGCCGGCCTCCTCCCGGCCACCCACGCCGGCAGGCTCCGGGTGTTCGCCGGCATCGGCGTGGGGATGGCGCTGCTGGGCGGGGCGATGGTGCTCGGCGGCGGCCTGCGCTCCGGGAGCGCACTGGCGGCCGCCGGCCTCGGCCTGACGCTCTGGGAGATGCTGGGACTGTGGCTGGCCGCCCGCCGGCGGACCACACCGGCCCCGGCGCGGCCTGACACCTCGTGACATCCCGGCCGCCCGCCCCGCCCCCGGACGCGAATCCATCACCTGCCTTCTGCCGCTGCCCGCTGCCCCGACCGGGGCAAGCCTGAGAGAAAGCCAGTAGAGGAGACACGCTGTGACGGCCACGACCACCGCGCCCCGCAGAAAGCCGGCCCAGCGCCGGGCGATGATGTACGGACCCGCGTTCGTCGCCGCCATCGCCTACGTCGATCCCGGGAACTTCGTCACCAACTTCGCCGCCGGCTCCGCATTCGGCTATCTCCTGCTGTGGGTGATCATCGCGGCCAACCTCATGGCCGTACTCGTGCAAATGCTGTCCGCCAAGCTCGGCCTCGCCACCGGATACGACCTCCCGCACCTGTGCCGCCGCCACTTCCCCCGCCCTGTGGTGCTCGGACTGTGGGTGCAGGCGGAACTGATAGCCGTCGCCACCGACCTCGCGGAGGTGATCGGCGGGGCCATCGCCCTCAACCTCCTGCTCGGAATTCCGCTGCCCGCCGGAGGCGTCATCACAGGCGCCGTCGCCTTTGTGCTGCTGAGCCTGGAATCCCGTGGGTACCGGCGATTCGAACTGGCCGTGGCAGGACTCTTCCTGGTGATCCTCCTGGGATTCCTTTTCGACACCGTGCTGGCAGGCATCGACCTGCCCGGCATGGCCGGGGGAGCCGTTCCCGGATTCTCGGGACCGCACAGCGTGCTGCTCGCCACGGGAATCCTGGGCGCAACCGTCATGCCGCACGTGATCTACCTGCATTCCAGCCTCACCAGCGCGCACACGCACGACATCGACCACGGCGAGCGGGCCGCCGACCGCAAACGGCTGATGCGGCCCGTACGGCGGGACGTCCTGGTCGGCCTGGGACTGGCCGGCCTGGCAAACGCCGCCATGCTCGTCATCGCCGCCCGGCTCTTCCACCCCGCAGGCCGCCGTGCGGACAGCATCAGCGAGGTCCACGCAGGGCTGGGCGACATGCTCGGCGCCCCCGCAGCGCTCGCCTTCGCCCTCGCGCTGCTCGCCTCCGGCTTCGCCTCCTCATCGGTCGGCACCTACGCGGGCCAAGTGATCATGTCGGGATTCCTCAACAGGTCCCTGCCGCTCACGCTGCGCCGCGCGATCACCCTCCTGCCGGCGGTGGCCCTCCTGTGTGCGGGCGTCGACCCCACGGCCGCTCTGGTGTGGTCCCAGGTCGCCCTGTCCTTCGGAATCCCCTTCGCCCTGGTCCCGCTGGTCTGGCTCACCGGCAACCGCACGATCATGGGGCCCCTGGCCAACCGCCCCCACACCACGGCCGCGGCTGCCGCCCTCGCCGCCCTCGTGATCGGCCTGAACCTCTACCTGATCACCGACCTCGTCTCCTCCTGAGCGCCGGCCGGTCCCGGTGCGGACCGTGAACCGCCGCTCCAGCAGGAGGAGATGCGGACGGCGCCGCTGACCGCCGGCCGGGCCGGGAGCGGTTCGGGCGGTTCAAGCGGCCGCTGTCTTTGCCGCGGCCTGGGGGTGTGCCTGCCGGGCGTGCTGCCGGCGCTGGGCCCAGCGGACGATGAGCGGTGCGGTCAGGCCCGTCAGGGTGAACAGTGCCCCCACGACGTACCAGCCGGGGCGGCCCCAGGTGATGCAGAGCGCGATCAGCAGACCCGGTCCCAGGGCTTCGGACAGGCCGGCCCCGAGTCCGAACACGCCCAGGTACTGGCCGGTGGCGTGTGGCGGGGCGAGGGCGAAGGACGCTTCGAAGCCTGCGGCGGAGTGCCACAGTTCGCCGACGGTATGGATCACGACGGCCGTCATGAGCAGCGTGGCGGCAGCCCATGCCGGTATCCCCGCGGACAGTGAGATGAGCGAGCAGGAGACGAGGAAGGCCACGCCGGCCCGGCGGTAGGCGGCGGCGCTCCTGGTGGGGGAGTCGATGTGGCGGCTGGCTCGTACCTGAAGCGCGATGACCATGACGGTGTTGATGAGCATGGTGCCCGAGACGAGCCAGCGCGGGGCGGTGGTGGCGGCGATCAGCCAGAGGGGGATGGCCACGGTGAGGACCTTGAACTGGATGGCCATGACGCCGTCGAGCGCGGTGAGCGCAAGGTAGGGCCAGTCCCGCAGGGCGATCCAGCGGGGGCCGCCGGCGGCGGGGCCCGGCGTGACCGGCGGCAGGAAGAGCAGGATCGACGCGGAGGCCGCGAAGGCGACCGCGTTGCCGATGACCAGGAGCTGGTAGGCGGTGAGGGTGCCGACCTGGACGACCCAGCCCGCCAGCAGGGCACCGAGCGAAATACCGATATTGGTCACGGCGCGGAGGTAGGCGCGAAAGGCCTGCGGCCGGTCTCCTCCGTAGTGCCTGATGAGCGGACTGCGCGCGGCCAGTCCCGCGGCTTTCGCCCCGGTGGCCGCGCCGACGGCGAGAGTGAACGGCCAGAAGCTGTCCGCCAGCAGGAAGCCGGCCGTTGCCAGCGCCTGGACGGCGAGGGTGGCCGCGTAGACGCCGCGTGCGCCACGGGTGTCCGCGAGATGACCGACGCCGATGCCCACGGCCAGCGAGACGAAACCTGCGATACCGAGTCCCAGGCCCACCTGGCTCGCGGGAAGGTGCACCGCCTGGGTGAAGTACAGCACCCCGGCGGTCAGGAAGAGGCCGCTGCCGACGGTATAGACGAAGTTCGAGGCGGCAAGGACGCGCTGCGGTCCGGCATCCGGCACTGAACGGGGCATGACAGGCTCCGCATCTTGAGTGTCACGTAAGAGTCGAACCAGCTTGTTGCACATTACTTGCCGTGGCAAGCAGGAGGAACTCATTGATCCCGCCGCGCAGTTCCGCCGACCCGCGGCAGCCAAGGACCGCGCCTGCCGCGGCGGGCGATCCGTAAAAAACATGCGCGCGACAAGTGTGGCAAGTGCAAGAAAAGACCTGGCTGCCTCTCTCCGAACGCCCGGGACGCGGCGATTTCCCGGCCCTCGGCAGCGGCATGCCGGGCGGGCAGGCAAGCGCGCCCGCCTCCCGGTCGGCGCTGCTCTGCCGTGTGCGCAAGAGGGCGGTGACCGTCCGCGGTACGGGGAAAAGCGAAGGCGAAGGCACAGGCGGCGCGGGCCGCGGCCGATGCGGCCGAACGGCTCCTCAGGGCAGGCCGGTTGTTACGCAGGACGCCGGCCGCCCCCGGCCTGCGAGCCGTCCACCGCACCGACCGGGCCGTCAACGACCAGCCCTACCACGAGCGTTGGGCCCACGACACAGCGGTCCGCTCCGCACGCGGCGTCAACTGCGCCGGCTCCTGCCCCTGGAAGGTGTACGTCAAGGACGGCCTGATCGCCTGGGAGACCCAGCAGACCGGCCACCCCTCGGCCGGCCCCGGCCGGCCGGAGTACGAACCACGCGACTGCCCCCGCGGCGCCTCTTTCTCCTGGTACACCTACTCACCGACCCGGGTACGCCGTCCCCTGGCCCGCGGGGTCCTCGTCGCACTCTTCCGGGAAGCGAAACAGCGGCACGGCGGCGACCCGGTCGCCGCCCGCGCGGAGATCACCTCGGACCCGGACAAGCGACGCCGCTACCGGTCGGCACGCGGACACGGCGGCTTCGTACGGATCGGCCGGGACGAGGCCCTGGAGGTCGCGGCCGCCGACCAGATCCCACACCATCAAGGAATACGGCCCCGCCCGCATCGCCGGATTCCCCCGTCCCCGCCGCCCGCCACGGTCGGCGCGAGCACAGGACCCGACCCGTCGCCGGACTGCTGCCCCTCAGCCGGGCGCCACCCTGCCCGGCGAGCCGCGAAGGCGAACACAGCGGCGGGCCCCCGGCCTTCGACGCCTCCCCGTCGGCCACGCACGAGGTCGTCAGGCTTCGGCCGGTCGGGAAGGGACGGCATCGGCGCGACGGCGCCTCCTGCTCCTCCTGAGCACCGGCTCCGGGCAACGGAATGGGCCGGCTCGAAGCCAACGGCGTCGAACCGGCCCATTCCTGTGCTCGCGGTGCCCGGCCTTTTGCTCGATGGGGCTGGTCAGTCCGTGCCGGACTCCATCGCGGCGCGGTCCAGCATCTCGTCGTCACCGCAGACCTCGCCGCGAGAGGCGATGGCCTCGGCGCCGCCCTCCGGCATGGCGCCGATCAGCCCGGTCGCGGCCGCCTGAGCGGCACCGATGGCGGGGTTGGCTGCGCCGATCAGTCCAAGCCCGGCGTACTGCTCCAGCTTGGCACGTGAGTCGGCGATGTCGAGGTTGCGCATGGTGAGCTGGCCGATCCGGTCCACCGGACCGAACGCCGAGTCCTCGGTGCGCTCCATGGACAGCTTGTCCGGGTGGTAGCTGAACGCCGGGCCCGTGGTGTCGAGGATCGAGTAGTCCTCACCGCGCCGCAGCCGCAGCGTCACCTCGCCGGTGACGGCCGCGCCGACCCAGCGCTGCAGCGACTCGCGCACCATCAGGGCCTGCGGATCCAGCCAGCGTCCCTCGTACATCAGCCGGCCGAGGCGCCGGCCCTCGTTGTGGTACTGGGCGAGGGTGTCCTCGTTGTGGATCGCGTTGACCAGGCGCTCGTACGCCGCGTGCAGCAGGGCCATGCCGGGCGCCTCGTAGATGCCGCGGCTCTTGGCCTCGATGATCCGGTTCTCGATCTGGTCCGACATGCCCATGCCGTGCCGGCCGCCGACCGAGTTCGCCTCCATCACCAGGTCGACGGGGGAGGCGAATTCCTTGCCGTTGATCGTCACCGGGCGGCCCTGGTCGAAGCCGATCGTCACGTCCTCGGCGGCGATCTCGACCTCAAAGTCCCAAAACCGCACGCCCATGATCGGCTCCACGGTCTCCACGCCGGTATCCAGGTGCTCCAGGGTCTTGGCTTCGTGGGTGGCGCCCCAGATATTGGCGTCGGTGGAGTACGCCTTCTCTGTGCTGTCGCGGTAGGGCAGGTCGTGGGCGAGAAGCCACTCCGACATTTCCTTGCGACCGCCGAGCTCGGTCACGAAGTCCGCATCCAGCCACGGCTTGTAGATCCGCAGGTGCGGGTTGGCGAGCAGGCCGTACCGGTAGAACCGCTCGATGTCGTTGCCCTTGAAAGTCGAGCCGTCGCCCCAGATCTGCACGTTGTCCTCGAGCATCGCCCGGACCAGGAGAGTGCCCGTGACGGCGCGGCCGAGCGGCGTGGTGTTGAAGTAGGCACGCCCGCCCGAGCGGATGTGGAACGCCCCGCAGGTGAGCGCGGCCAGGCCCTCCTCGACCAGCGCCGCGCGGCAGTCGACCAGGCGCGCGATCTCGGCACCGTAGGTCTTCGCACGGCCGGGCACCGAGGCGATGTCGGGCTCGTCGTACTGGCCGATGTCGGCGGTGTAGGTGCACGGGACGGCGCCCTTGTCGCGCATCCACGCGACCGCGACCGAGGTGTCGAGGCCGCCCGAGAAGGCGATGCCGACGCGCTCGCCGGCGGGAAGGGAGGTGAGAACCTTAGACATGGCAAGAGTATGCATAAAGACGCATGAACATGCAAGATTCCTTGGCTTCCGGCGACCGGGCGCCCGTCCGCCTGCGAGCGCGGCCGGGGCAGCGGCAGGCCGGTGCGCGCAAGCCGTGGCTGAGGCGGGCCTGGTCGGCGCAGCCGCGCAGGTGCACGATCTCCGGTACCGACCGGACCTCGCCGGGGCGCTGAGCATGCTCGCTTGCGTCGGGGCGCCATACCCGTGCGACGGCCTTGGCGGAAAGCCCGCCTGCTCGCCGAAGGCTGCTCCAAATGGCCCCGGCTGCCGCCGGGTTCGGAGGCTGAAGGCTGCCCCGTAACTGCGGGCCACGGGTGAGATGATCTTGACATGGCTGGTGTGATCACGGCGTCGGAGCCGCCTGGGCAGCCCCGTTCACCGGGCTGATCCCTTGGCGGTTCGGCAAGCTGATCACCACGTTGCGGCGCGAGGGCACCCACCCGTGCGCAGGGGCCGGCCGTGGAGCCTGCCGCTGGGGGACCGGGCGCTGCCGGCCGCCGCCTACGGGCGGACCGACCTCGCGCTGCGCCAACCGGGGCCGCTGTTCGGGGTGCCGAAGTCGGCCGCCGGCCGCATCGTCGGCACCTCGGGCCCTCGCTCGTGCTCCGGCAGCGTAAGCGGTTTGCCGCGACGCCGTGCTGATCGCGGACGGCACCCTGGTCCCCGCCCGCGACCACCCCATCGCCTGGCAGTCGAAGAACTACCACCACTCGCCCCGTCACCAGGTCGCCCTCGACGCCGGCACCCGGCTCGCCGTCGCCGTCGGCCGGTCGCGGCGGCCGGGTCGCGGCGGACGCCCTCGACGTCGATGACCAGGCGACACCTGGCCCCACAATGAAACAACGATCTGTTGTCTCATTGTGCATGTGCGGTAGGGTCGCCACATGGCACAAGACGCTCGGGACGCAGCGCGCCGGCGACTGGCCGCACTGGCGGACGGCCCCGCCGCCGATTGCGCTCCCGCCCACCACCTGGAACAGGACGCCGCCCTGCTGAGGCGACTGCTCACCACCGCCGGCCAACGGCAAAGCGCCGGCCGGCAGGGGGACATGACGGACGAGGTCGCCGCGGCACTGAGCCTGTTCGACCAGATGCGCCTGGCGATGGACCAGTTGGAGACACAGGTGGTCATGGAGGCCCGACGCTGCGGCATGGACTGGAAGCAGATCTCCCAGCACCAGGGCTTCAACTCCTCCCAGGCCGCCTCCCAGCGCTACCAGCGGCTGACCACCCGCCTCGAAGAAATCCGCCAAGGCATCCGGTAAGAGAGAAACAGCAGATGACCGACCAGCCGCAAGGATTGTTCGACGCCATCGACTCGCTCCTTCAAGCCGTCGACGACAACACCTTGCTGCCCGCACCCGCGGAACGCATCCGCCTGCGCAAGGCAGCCGGACTGACCGAAGCCGCCGTCGCCCAGGCCCTGGGGGTGCGCGTGCAGAGCATCCAGGCGTGGGAGGCGGGCCGCGCCGAGCCCAAGGGGCAGCGCCTGGAGGCGTACCGCAGGCTGCTCGACGGCCTCGCCCACCGCTACCCGGCCCCTGACACACCGTCGGCCCCGACGGCATCCACCCACCCGGAAGCCACCGCCACGCCGGCACCTGAAGCCGGCCCCCCCGGCACAGCCGACGCCGCCAACGCGGCGACAGCACCACAATCCCAGCAGCCGCCCTCTGACCTCACGCCACCCGAGAACGCAGCACCTCGGCCTGCCGACTCCATCACTGTGGCCCCGGACCTCGCCGCCCAGACCGCGTGGGGCCCCGACGGCCGCGCCCTGCAAGGCGAGCCCGGCCCGTGCATCCGCTGCGGCGCGGAAACGGCCTACCGGTCCACCGACGGCCACCCCCTGCACGCCGGCGCCATGTGCCAGCCCCTCACACCGGCCACCACACCGCCGTCCGCCGGCACCCCGGCCCCCGCACCCAAGGCCGCCGGCACACCAACCGCACCCCCCAGCCCTGCCCCTGTGGCCTCACCCACACCAGCCCCGGTGCCCTCACGACCGCAACGCCGCGCGAAGTCAGCAGCCCGCGCACAAGCAGAGACCAGCAGCCTGATCCACCAGGCCGTACACGAAGAACTGGAACGCGCCGACGGCGACACAGAGGCCGCACTGAAGGCCCTGACCAAACGCGCGATCCCGGACGTCATGGCGATGTTCGACGAGACGAGGGCAACCGCCCGCTACACCTACACCGCCTACCCGGCCCTGCCCGACATCCTCAAGAAGCCCTCGAAGAGGGAGCCGGACCAGATCTGGGAGGCCCGCCCGAACTTCCACCACCCCGGCTACTCCCTGAAGATCCCCGGCAGCGTCCAGGTCACCGCCCTGGACGCCAACGCCGCCTACCTCTCCGCCCTCAAGTGCTGGCTGCCGATCGGCAAGTTGGAGCACACCCCCGGCACCGACGGCGTCGGCCCCAAACGCTCCGGCGTCCACCTGATCACCCCCGCCCCCTGGCACCACCCGCACCTGCCCGACCCCCTCGGCGACCGCGACGAACCCGGAGCCCTGTGGGTCACCGACGCCACGCTGCGCCTCCTGCTGCGCCTGGCCGGCCCGAAACACGGGTTGGCCGACCGGCCGACCGTGCACGAGTCGTGGACGTCGGGGGCGACAGAGAACTTTCTCGATGCCCTGCGCAAGACGCTGGCTGCCGCTCGGGAGACGGCCATCGAGCAGGAGGACACGATCACCCTGGAGTACGTCAAGGCGATGTACTCGAAGTTCGTTTCGACCATGGGGGAGTCGATCCACAACCGGGACATGGTCCGCCCGGACTGGATGCACCTCATCCACAGTCAGGCTTATGCGAACCTCTGGGGCAAGGCATACAAGGCCCACCAGGCCGGCCTGGACATCATCGCCATGACGGGCACCGACGAACTGCACGTCACCGGCGACTGGCGCCAGGTCTTCCCCGAAGGCCGCGGCCTGGCCCAGATGAAGATCAAGCACAGTGACGCCAAAGCGTCCGGTGAGTACACCGTCGGCACGGTGGCCCGCTGATGGCCGGCCGCTGGATGGATCTGGGCCACTACGGCGCCGAAGGCATCCCCGGCCGGCTCGCCCTGGCCCACGGCATCGACCGCATGGTGACGGGCATCGAATCCCCCGTCACCACCGAGCGCGGTCTGGCGGCCCGCCTGCGCTACCTCACCGCATCCGGCACCGGATACGAGGCCATGGACCGCGCCGGCATCCGCATCACACCCCGCACCCTCATCGCCTGGCTCGCCGAGGAACGCACCCCCAACCCCGCCAACCTCGCCCGCCTGGACACCGCCTACTGGGACCTGCGCCGCCACAACGTCGCCACCGACCTCAAGCGCCGCCTCAACAATCACAGCCGCGGCACCCGCATCGAGATCGACCCCGTCGACCAGTCCCACGTCGAAGGCCGCCACCAACGCGCCCTGGAAACCCGCACCCTCAACGTCCGCGGCGTATGGGACACCGCCATCGACGCCTGGCTCACCGGCGACGAACAGACCCTGGACGCCACCTGGGACGAGATCATCACCGGCCTCGGCTCCGACTACGACGCCTACACCAACGTCGCCTCCGTCGGCTGGGCCGCCTGAACCGGCCTGCGCGCAGCACTCCCGCGGGCGAGCGGCCGGTCGCCCCGGCCTGCCTCCCCGGCTCCGCCGACGCCGGCGTCCTCGCTCCGCTGCGCGGCCTGTTGGCCCGTGGCCTGCGCAAGGCATCTCACGCGACACCTGCTCAGCCCTGTGCCACAACTCGTGCGAGCCGGTGGCCCTCGTCGGTATCGGCACCCCCTTCCCGTGGAGGCGGCCGGCCACAGCATGCCTTATAGTTGATCTTGAGCGCGGGGCCGGAATTCCGGTTGCTGCGCCCGGCGTTGGTGGTCCAAGGAAAGACGCCCCGCTTCCTGCGGGGAGATGCAGGTGCAAGGCCTGCCCAGCGCTCGATCAGTCCCGCTCCTCCAGGTGAGGGGCGGGACGTTTTGCCGTTGTCACCGGCCGGCGGACTGCTGGCCGGTCCGCCGGTACTGGGCGCCCCGCCGCTTCGACATGTACCGGCACGGCTCCTGCCCGGGACTGCCACCGGGCCGTGCCCGTCGTCGCCACCGCCCTGGAGCAACTGCACACCCGCGGCGCGGACGCGGCGGCGCCCGGGGCGGGCGGGCGAACAGACGCTGCACCAAGTGCTCGGCAACCCCGGCGGCGACGCCCTCCACCGCCGCCAGGTCGCACAGGCCGACGCGGAAGAGGAACGCCGCCGTACAGCCGGAGCCGGAGCCGGAGGACGACCGCGACCAGGAGCCGGGCAAGCGCCGCGGCCTGTTCCGCCGGCGGGCCTGGCCCGGGTGGGCCGAAGGTGACCGTGGGCAAGGTCTCCCGTGCGGTGGCTTGCCCGGCAACCGGACCGGTGCTGGGCTGCTGCCTGCGCCGGGCATCCCGGCCGGGACGGAGAGAGGAGAGGCCGGTGCGCACCTTCGAGGCAGGAGAGACAGCCGTACGGCGCGACGTGCACCGCACAGGCCGCGTGTGGAGCGAGCACGCGCTGCGCGTCGTCGCCGACACGAGCGAGGCCCTGGTGACCGCCTGCGCGCCGGGAGCGGAGACCCGCTGGCCCGCCCTGTACGCCAGGGCCCGCGCCGACGGCGACCGCTCGGTGCGCACGGAGGCGTTCGACGCGATGGCGACGGGGGAGTGGGAGCTTGCGCCCGGCCGGTGGCAGGAGACCGGGCTGCGGCTGTGGAAGGCGCCGGGCGCGTGGTTCAGCGTCAACGCCTTCTACACCGCGGCCGGGCTGCGGAACTGGTACGTGAACTTCGAGCACCCCACCCGCCGCACGGCCGACGGGTTCGACACCTTCGACCTCACCGTGGACCTGGTCGTCGACCCCGACCTGAGCCGGTGGCAGTGGAAGGACGAAGACGAGTACGACCACGTGAGGCGGCTCGGCATCGTCACGGACACCGAGCACCAGGCCGTCGACGACGCCCGCGCCCAGGTCCTCGCGATGCTCAAGGAACGCTCCGGCCCCTTCGCCGACACCTCCGCGTGGACGTCCTGGCGGTGGGAGCCGGCCTGGCCCACACCAAGCCTGCCGCAGCCCGCCCCGGCCGCGCAGGGGGTTGCACCGGCAGGCGGCTGAACCGCCGGCTGGACGGTTGCTCCCTGCGGGGGACGAGTGAAGGCGTCACCGGAGGCGGGAGCCTCCCGGCGACGTGGGCGAGGGCGGGGCGCGCCGCACCGAGCCCAGCTCCACGCCCGGATGGACGAGGTCCGGCAGGCCGGCACCGACAGCACCTGGCCTGTCGGTTTCCAGGACGGAGCACAGGTCGGGCGAAGGCGGCTGTGGCGTACGGCAGTTGCCGCGGCGATTGACCGGGTTCGGGAGATGCCTCGATCTCCGCCTGAACGGCAACCTGTGCTCCAGGAATTCCCCAAGTGGTGTCAAAGACGGGGCGGTTGGGGCCTGCAGAACTCTTGACGTCAGCCTTGGTCCAGTCCAACTTTTGTCGGTGGGCGCTCATGTTCTCCCCCCTTTCCCTCCCCACGGAAGGACCGGACACCTGATGAGGAAGCCGATCCGCATAGCCCTGGCCACGGCAGCCGCCGGAGCCTTGTCCACCGCCGGAATCACCGCCGCCGGCGCGGACACCGCGCACCCGCAGGCGATCCGCCCGGCTGCCCGCTTGGACGCGGCGCAGTTCGCCCCGTACGTGGACATGAGCAACTCCGCCGAAGGCCGGCTCGACACAGCCATCACCAGCCATGACGTGAAGACCTACACCGCCGCTTTCACCATCGGCGCCGGCTGCAGCAACATCTGGGGCGACACGCTCCCCGTCGGCAACGACCCGTACACCGATCCGGAGATCGCCAAGGCCAAGGCCGAGGGCGCCGGCGTGATCATCTCCTCCGGCGGAGCAAGCGGTGAGCCGCTGGCCTTCACCTGTACCGACCAGAGCCAGATCGACGCGGGCTACCAGAAGGAGATCACCGCCTACGGCACCAAATCCCTGGACTTCGACATCGAGGGCGCGGCCGTCGCGGACACTGCGGGCGTGGCCCGGCAGATGACCGCGATCAAGGACCTGAAGGCGAACAACTCCGGGCTGACCGCCTCGGTGACGCTGCCGGTGATGCCCACCGGCCTGACCACCGACGGCGTCAACGTGCTGAAAGCCGCCAAGACGGCCGGCGTGAAGCTGGACAACGTCAACATCATGACGATGGACTACGGGCAGGGCACCGGCACCGACATGGGCGCGGCCGCGATCAGCGCGAGCAAGGCCACCCTGGCCCAGATGCAGTCCGTGGACCCCGGCTACACCTACGCCAACCTCGGCATCACCCCGATGATCGGCGTGAACGACGACGGCTCCACCTTCAGCCTGGCCGACGCCGCCTCGGTGGCGAGCTGGGCGGCGAGCAACGGGGTCGGCCGGATGTCCCTCTGGTCCGTCAGCCGCGACCAGGCGTGCAACTCGGCTGCGAAGACGCCGGCCAAGGGCGGCAGGGACGCCACGCAGACCATGAAGCCGGCGGCCTCGCCGGTGTGCAGCGGCGTCGCTCAGTCGCCCTTCGCCTTCACCGACGCACTCAGCAACGGCTAACACCCCAGGATATCCAGGGCCGTGCGCCTGATTTCCCAGGTCACAACCGGTGTCTGACCCTGGTTCACACCACGGCCCTGGGGAGTTCACCCTCGGCCCATAGCGCCAGGGCATCCCACGCCGGCATGGGCATGGGCACGGACGCCGCCCGCATCGCCGGGCTGCGCGCCGCTCGCGCCCACCGGACGGCCTCTGTCCCGCCGTACGGCTGGGCCACCCCGGCAGGGGGAGAGGGGCACCGGCCGGCCTCGCTGAAGCGTCCTTCCAAGTGGCCTCGGGTGCAGCCGAGTTCGCAGGCCGGCGTGCTGATGGGCAGTCGGCCGACGGTTTGCCGTAATCGTTGCCAGGCGTGGACGAGGAGGGCGTCTGGTGCGCGGCCGCCGTGGAACCAGCGGCCCGGCATCGCCGTCGGTGCGCCGCCCGGCGCGACGCACCGCTGCAACACCCCGGGTGGGCACTCAACGCCGTAGCGGTGCCGAACTCCTGCCCCTTGCCGGACCGTCACTCCCCGCCGAGGGCCGGCGCCCGCGCTGCGTCGGACGCGTCGCGCTGCTCCGCGCGGGCCCTGAGACGACTCCGCCGCACGGTACGGCCACAGCCAAAGCCGCTCGGCTCCCGGCCCGGACTCAGGGCGCGGGGCTTCGTAACAGCTCCGTGACCGTTCCGATCCTCCGCCCACCGCACCGGCTGCCCCGGCATAGCGTGCCTCTGCCGACACCGGAGCCACCCTGCTCTGCCTCGGCCCACCCCCCCGCACCTCACGTAAGGAAACGCTTGTCTCCCCACATATCAACCCGTCCCCGTGGCCTGCGGCGCACCTCGACCGTTTCAGTCCTCGTCGGCACCGCCGCCGCGATCGTGGCCACAGCCTCCCCGGCGAGCGCGATGCCGGTCACGGGTGCGGAGCAGCCCCGGCCTCAGGTCTCCTGCACGTCCGCCAAGACCGGCCTTGCGACCCAGCTCGGCAAGGACATCAAGGCCGTGGTGGAAGACGCCGCACTCAAGGGACGGGTCTCCGTTGCCTTGTATGACCGCACCACAGGAACCCGGTGCGCGTTCAACGCGGACCAGCAGTACGACTCGGCGAGCGCCGTCAAGGTCATCGTTTTGGGCACGCTCCTGCGCCAGGCTCAGGACGAGCACCGGGACCTGACCGCGTCCGAGCGCACGCTCGCCACCAACATGATCACGACGTCGGACAACGACGCGACGACCACCTTGTGGAAACAGCTCGGTCTCGCCCGCATCTCGGGTTTCCTGCACCTGGCAGGCATGGAGCACACGTCCCCCGACCCGGACGGCTACTGGGGGCTGACGCAGATCAACGCCTCCGACCAGCTCAGACTGATGGCGCTGCTCACCTCGGCGAACTCCGTTCTCGACGACGGCCACCGTGCCTGTGCGCTGGACCTGTTGAACCGGGTGATCCCCTCTCAGCGCTGGGGCGTCCCGGCCGGCGCACCGAGCGATGCGACAGTGCATGTCAAGAACGGCTGGCTGCAGCGAACCGGCGGCGGATGGCGGGTGCACAGTGTCGGCGCGTTCACCGGACAGGGGCATGATTACGGCCTCGTCGTCCTGAGCGCCGACAACACCGACATGCCCGCCAGCGTCGCGGTGATAGAGAACATCGCCCGGAAGGTCCACACGGACCTCAACGGGTCCGTCTCCGGCCCGCGCAAGGCCCAGCGCCGCCAGGCCCTGCCCAGCACCTCCGACGGCTCCCTGGTACCCGACGGCAACCGGTAGGCCCCCGCCGCCCGGCTCAGGCCGGGCGGCGGAACCTGCCAATCCCCGGAACGGGACGGCCCTTTGGCCTCCGCGACGAGCCCTCCGGGGAGCGGTGGGGTGTCTTTGTGCCGGTACCCGCGGCAGGCGGCGCTGATCGCCTGCCGCGGGCATCTCACGCTTCCCGGCTCGGGCCGGGTCTGCTCGCCCGGATGACCGGCACACTGTGTCCGCCTGTGCGTCTGCCGGCCGGTCAGTGCGAGCGGGCGAGGACCGGGTTGTGCCAGATGTCGATCACGACCTGATGGGGCTTCGGGCGCGTTGCCGACGTGCCGCCCGCGTAGTTCTGGTCGACCTGCGCTGCCTCGGCCGCGTTCGGCTTGGCGTTCGTGCACGAGGGGCCGGGGCCGTGGCCGGACATGATCTCCGAGCACGGGCCGCTGTAGTCGTCGGGCAGCCCGAGGATGTGCCCGGTCTCGTGCGTCGCGACCCGGGCCAGGTCATAGCCCTCGTCCACCGCTTCCTGGCCCAGCTGCACCTCACCGCTACCGCCCGGGAACACCGGCCCCAGCGTCGACTGGGGCCAGCCGCCGGTCGCCTTGTAGACGTAGTCCGCCGAACCGGGCGAACTCGCCGGCTGCAGGTGCACGTTGTGCACCACGGCGTTCCAGTTCTGCGCTGCCTGCGTGATCGCGCCTGCCCACTGCCCTGCTTGGCTGGCGTCGTAGGTCAGGGTGACCACCGCTGCGGTCGCCTTCGGCGCGGACTGCGCCGAAACGCCTCCGGCCGCAGTACCCAGCATGGCCGGTATCAGGGCCGCCACGGCGGCTATTCGCTTGATCATGAGACTCGTGCGCCTCCTTGAGCATCAGTTGCCCCGCAAGCGATAAGGCCACCACGCAGGCAACGACCTTTACAAGTCAGCAATCGGCCGCTCTTGCACCGTCAACTCCTCGGGATCTCCCCCTGATTCGGCCGCGGCCCCGCCCCGCGGTACGCCCGCGCGCCGGCCGCTTCCCGGCCGGTACGCCACGTCGCGGGAAAGAGCAGCCGGTGCCGTTCGCCGGGCCCGCAGCACGCGGATGCCGTGTGCCTCCCGGCGGCGGGGGCTGCGCTCAGCTTGTCCGGCCGAAGGGGAGGAGCGTCCTGGCGCCGGCGGTCGCAGACGGCCTTGCCGCCGGAGCCGCCTACGCCCCGGAGACGATGTTGTGGGTGCCGGCCCGGCGCCACACGATGTGCCGTGCCCCGCAGCGCCTTTCCGCGCCGTACGACGTCGGGCGCGCGTTCGGCGCCCAGGTGAGCGCGCAGACGCCGCGGAAGTCGGTGACTCCCTTCATCGGCGGAGTACGTGCGGGTCCGTTCGTGGCGGCCTGTCCTGCCGACGTCGCATGTCAGCTGTAGATCGGCAGGCTGGGGCCGTTCACTCGTTATCGAGAGTTTCTGCTGCCGGCCGGGCGTCGAAGGCGCCCGCGAGAAGGGCGGAGTCGAGGGCCGGATCGGCTGCTTCCGCCGTCATCACTTCGTCCTCGTTGCCGAGGTTTCCTCGCTCGCCGAGCTGAACGAGATGGTTGATCAGTGGGACCGGCAGGACGGCACCCGCCGGATCGGTTCCAGGCCCAAGACCGTTGCCGGCTGCTTCGCGGTCGAACAGCCGCTGTTGAGGCCGCTGCCCGAGGAGCCGTTCGAGACGGGCGGGCTGTTCACGCCGCGGGTTGACCGCTGCGGCCAGATCCCGGTCCGCACCATCCGTTATTCGGTTCCGATCCGGCTGATCGGCAGACGGGTTCGGGTCGTGCTGCACGCTTCTCACGCTCGCCACGCGCAGATCGACCGGGGCTGACCGATAACCGCCTGGTGCGGGGCAGAGACGGCTCCGGCGGGGCGACAAGCCATGCGAGGTCCGGTCAGGCGCGTGTGTTCACGTCGGCCCAGTGGACGGCGTGTCCGGGCTCCTGGCGGTCGCCGTGCGCGGCGGTGAGCTGATCGATGATCTCCAGTCCGCGGCCGTGCTCGCCGGGAGCGCAGCTGGATGCCCGGCCGCCGTCCGTGGCGGCAGCACCTCCGTCGGCGACGAGGCCATGCACACGGCTCTGCCCATCGTCCGGCGCATGCTCCGGGAAGCTCCGCGCACCACCCGCGGCGGTACGGCTTCCTGACCCCCGGGGTGCGCTCTTCGGTGTCTCCTCCTGCAGGCAGGACCTGCTCCGCTGCCCCGTCGCGCCGCACGCGTGTCGGGCCCCGGTCCTCGCGCCTGCCCGCCATATCGGACTTCCGGAGAAGGGCGGAGAACCATGAACACCATCTCGGCACCCGGCACTGATGCCCCGTCGGCGGAGGTGTCGGACTACCCCATGCCCCGGGCGACCGGCTGCCCGTTCGACCCGCCGCCAGCCCTGTACATGCGGCAGGCCCAGGCTCCTGTCAGCCGGGTGAGGCTATGGGACGGCAGCACCCCGTGGCTGGCCACTCGCTATGAGGACATGCGGACGCTGCTGGCCGATCCGCGGATCAGCTCGGACAGCACCCGCCCGCACTACCCCCATCAAGGCCCCGGCCCGAAGGAGCGCCGGACGCAGTCGCGGGCCTTCATCGCGATGGACGACCCGGAGCACGCCCGGCTGCGCCGGATGGCCACCGCGGCCTTCTCCATCAAGCACGTGGAGGCGCTGCGGCCGACGATCCAGAAAATCGTCGACGGCCTGATCGACACCATGCTCGCCGGACCCAGGCCGGTGGACCTCGTCCAGGCGTTCGCGTTGCCGGTGCCCTCGCTGGTGATCTGCGAACTGCTGGGCGTCCCGTACGCCGACCACGACTTCTTCCAGTCCAACAGCAAGACGCTGATCAACCGCGACACAACGCGCGAGCAGGCGCGGGCGGCCACCCAGCGGCTGATCGACTACCTGGACGGGACAATCGGCGACAAGCTCGCCCACCCGGCAGACGACCTGCTCTCCACGCTGGCCGAACGGGTCCGCGCCGGCGAACTCTCCCGGCATGAAGCGGCCGACACGGGGATGCTGCTGCTGATCGCCGGTCACGAGACGACGGCGAACATGATCGCACTGGGCACCCTGGCCCTGCTGCAACACCCCGACCAGCTGGCTCAGTTGCGCGAAAGCGGCGATCCGCAGCTGGTGGCCTCGGCGGTCGAGGAACTCCTGCGCTACCTGACGATCGTGCACAGCGGACGGCGCCGCGTGGCCCTGGAGGACATCGAGATCGGCGGCCAGACCATCCGCGCCAACGACATCGGCAACCGCGATCCCGCCGACTTCCCCGACCCCGACCGGCTCGACATCGGCCGCAACGCCCGCCACCACGTGGCCTTCGGCTTCGGCGTCCACCAGTGCCTGGGCCAGCCGCTGGCCCGGGTCGAGCCGCAGGTCGTCTACAGCACCCTGTACCGCCGCATCCCGACCCTGCAACTGCCGGTAGATCTCGACGGGATCCCCTTCAGGCACGACGCCCTCGTCTACGGCGTCTACGAACTGCCCATCACCTGGTGAACGCGGCCAAGTGCCGCGCAGGGAAGGAGAATCCGATGAAGGTGATCGTCGACCAGAACAAGTGTGTCGCCTCCGGCCAGTGCGTGCTGAGCGCACCGGAGGTGTTCGACCAGCGCGAGGAGGACGGCATCGTCGTCCTCCTCACCGAGACCCCGCCCGAGCACCTGGCTGACGACGTCCGGCAGGCCACCGCCCTCTGCCCGGCCCGGGTGATCTGGGTGGAAGAACAGGAGCAGAAGGAGTGAAGCGGACCGTCATCGTCGGAGCCTCGGCCGCGGGCCTGACCGCGGCCGAGACCCTCCGCCACCGAGGCTGGGGCGGTGACCTCACCCTGATCGGTGAGGAGCTCCATCCGCCGTACGACCGGCCGCCACCGTCCAAGCAGATCCTCACCGGCGCCTGGGAGCCCGAACGGGCCACCCTGCGCCCCCCCGCAGGACCTGGCGCGGCTGGAGACCGACCTGCGGCTCGGACAGCGCGCCACCGCCCTCGACGTGGCGGGCCGCCAGGTGCGCCTGGACAACCGCGAGACCATCGGCTTCGACGCACTCATCATCGCCACCGGCGTAGCCCCCCGGCGCCTTCCTGACAGCGATCTGGCTGGGGTCCACGTCCTGCGCACACTCGACGACGCCCTCCACCTACGCGCCGCGCTGCCCACCGGGCCCCGAGTGGTCGTGGTCGGCGCCGGACTCCTCGGCACCGAAGTCGCCGCGGCCACCCGGACCATGAACCTGAAGGTGACCGTGGTCGAGCCGGAGCCCGTCCCGGTGCGGCGCCCGTTCGGCGACCGCATCGGCGCACTCGTCGGCGAACTGCACCGCGATCACGGAACGCGCCTGCGCTGCGGGATACCGGTGCGCCGGCTGCGCGGCGCAGCCGGCCGGGTGACCGGGGCGGACCTCGGCGACGGCACCACGCTGCCGGCCGACGTCGTCGTCCTGGCCCTCGGCTCCGCGCCCGCGACCCGCTGGCTGACCGGCTCGGGTCTGCGACTGGGGGACGGGGTGGAGTGCGACGCACTGTGCCAGGCCGCACCCGGCATCTACGCCGCCGGCGACATCGCCTCCTGGCACAACCAGCGCTTCTGCACCCGCATGCGACTGGAACACCGGATGAACGCCACCGAACAGGCCATGGCCGCGGCCGGCAACCTGCTCGGCGACGCCGAACCGTTTGCTCCCGTGCCCTACTTCTGGACGGACCAGTACGACACCAGGATCCAGGCGTACGGCATTTTCCCACCCGACGCGGACGTGCGGATCGTCCACGGCGACCCGGTCGACGGTTACTTCGCCGCCGCCTACGGCCACCACGGGAGGGTGGTCGGCGTACTCGGCTGGAACACCCCCCGCCGGGTACGCACGTCGCGCCGCCTGGTCGCCGAACGCGCGTCGTGGACAGCCCTCACAGACACACCCGCACTCCGATCAGCAACCGTGAACTGATCCCTGGCCGCAGGAAGCAATGACGCAGAACAGTCGCTCACCACCGTCACCGCTGTGCTGGTCGCCACCCTCGGCCCCTCTTGCGCCCCGGTCCGTATCAGCTGTGCCGCCCGTTCTCGGGCCTCCACACCCTTGCCGCTGGCATCGACCGCGAAGCCGTCGTCGCCGGCCTCACCCTGCCCAGGAACTCCGGTGTCGTCGAAGGGCACGTCAACCGGATCACGATGCTCAAACGGCAGATGTTCGGCCGGGCTGGCTTCCGGCTTCTTCGGAAACGAGTTCTCCTTCCGTGACGCGGTAACAGAAAGTCACCACGTCACGCACCACTTCCGCAGCGTGACGGTCGACGACGGCCACCGTCCTGCGGGCAAGCCGCTGCGCGCCGCCCAGAACAAGGCCGATGTCCCGCCCGGCCGCCGGACGGGCCGGGCTGGCCGCGCTCGGCCTGACAGCCCGGGAGACGGGTCTGAGCGGCAGGCTGAACCGCTCCTGAAGGAGGGCCGGCCCGGACACCGACCGGGTCGAGCGCGAGCCCCCGGAGGCAGGCGCCGACCCGGCCGCCGCGCGGCGGGCGACCGTGCTGGGACGGCCATCGAGCACGTCACCTCGTCGTGGCCGGCGCTGGACCCGGTGATCCGGGCCCCGCCAACCCCTCAGGCCGCATGGCCACCGGCCGATCACAGCACCCCCAGGTGCTGGAGCTGTGCCATGGCATCACCCGGGACAAGCCCCGGCGCGGCTGGAGCGCAGCCCCGGCGCGGGCCAGGGTGGGCACGAAGCTGAAGCACAACGGCAAAGCCGTCACGGTGGAGGAGAGGTCCGCCTCCACCGCCGGCAACGAGGCCCTGGTGCGCGACGGGCCGGGCCGCCGGTTGCGGCTGCACTGCGGGACATCCCCCCGCACGGCTCGTTGACGCCAGGGAGTCAACCAACGGCGGTGTTGTAGTTGACGATTCCCTCCACCATGAAAGCGGCCGCCCCGGCCAGAGGGTTGTCCGCACCCTTGCTCACCACGTCAGGCAACCGGTGCGCCTCTTCCTCGGTGACCGTCACCATGCCCCAGAACGCGTTGAAACCCGAAGGATCTGACGGCTTTTCGACAGCCGACCTGACGGTCACGACACCGTTCTCCTCGACCACGGCCAGCGCACCCACCTGCTGCAGCGTGTCGGGATCCCGCTCCTCGACGGCCACTACGCTCCAGCCCGTCGCCCCTATTCGTCGCAATGCGGCGAGAAGACTGCCCGTACTGTCCGCGCCGGTAATGACGATGTCAGGCAGGACAAGGGCCACCGGCCCTTGCGTCATCGGCAAGGCGGACCGGATCGCGCCGTCGAGGCCCGATTCCAACGAATCATCTTGGTAGACAAAGACCATTTGAAAGGATTCAGCGTAGCGCGCAAGATAACTCACCGTGTCGAGCTTGTGAGCCCTGAACACCACGACCAGACGCACGTTGAGCCCGCTCTTGGCGAGCTCGACAACGGCTTCCAGACTGCGGTCAAGCACAGTGACCCCAGGAGCCAGAGAGTGCAGCTCCTTCGAGTAGGGCGCACTGAAGCGCGTTCCGAATCCGGCACAGGGCAAGATGATCGAAACATCAGGGACGGACGCGGACGATCCAGGCATCGAGTGGCTCTCCGGTTGTGCGGACGATCCAGAACCCTGCGCACCTCGCCGACTACAGGCGGCCCAAGGCCGACACCGCAACGTCGACCGGAAGGCACGCTGGGCGCTCACCGTAATCACCGAAGACGGCTCCACGCGAGACCGGAGCATTGATCGACGAGATCGTCCGCGAAAAGCCCGGCGGACACCCGACGCCATCTCCAGAGGAAGAAGTCGACACCCACAGCACCGAGTTGACCCTTGAAAACCCTGACAAAAGTCACGGTTGGTGCGACTGACGACTTGTCACCCCGTGAGCGAAATGTGGGGGAGACAGCCGCAGCCGTGGCCCGTATCGGACGAACTGCGGCCGCTGACCGAGCCGTTGCAGCCGCAGCCGGCGCCGAAGCGGATGCAGGGCCGTCCACGAGTGCCGGACCGGCAAGGCCTGCACGGGATCCTGCCCGCGCTGACCACCGGCACCCAGCGGGAGCACTGCCCCAGAAGCCCGGATACGACTCCGGCATAACCTACAGGCGGCACCTGGAGGCATGGAACGAGGCAGGCAACTGGGACGACCTGCATCCCGGAGCGAGCACCACGCCCCCGCGCTCGCGTACTGGCCCGACCGGCACGACCTCGAAGGACCGTCGTCGAGAAAGCCGCCGCCGCACGCGGGGCGGCTACGACCGGCCGAGGCCGAGAGCAAGGCACACGTGAACCCCAGGCACCCCGCTGTTCAGGGACAACCTCTGCGTTGAGCACCCCACGACGTACACTGCTGCCCGCATATCTGCCACGGCAGACACATCGCCGCCGACGCGGACCGTTCGAAAGCTGACGGCACGACCGATACTCATGGGACGACAGAACGAAAGAGGACGCGGAATGCGGGTGCTGCTGTCGACATACGGGACACGTGGCGATGTCGAACCACTGGTGGCACTCGCGGCACGGCTACGGGAACTCGGCGCCGAGGTACGGATGTGCGCCCCGCCGGACGAGGAGTTCGCGGAACGGCTGGCAGATATCGGCGTGCAACTGGTGCCGGTCGGGCCACCGGTGCGAGCATTGATGCGCGGGGCGACTCTGCCGTCGGCAGCAGACCTGTCCCGGTACCGGACCGAGCTGGTCGACGCACAGTTCGACATCTTCCCCACAGCGGTCGACGGATGTGACGCGCTGGTGGCAGCCGGCCTGGCACAGATAGCCGCACGGTCCGTGGCCGAGGCCACGGACACCCGCTACATATACGCCAGCTACGCGGCGGTCCACCTGCCGTCGCCGCACCACGCGCCCCCGCCACGGCCGGGCTGGCCGGAGCCGGAGCCGAACGACAACCGGACGCTGTGGGAGCTGGACGCCCACAACGTGAACACGCAATTCGGCGAGACACTCAATAGCCACCGGGCATCACTCGGCCTGCCACCGGTGGACAACGTCCGCGACCACGTCTTCACCGACCAGCCGTGGCTGGCAGCAGACCCGGCCCTGGCACCGTGGCAGGAGACCCCGGACCTCGACGTGATCCAGACGGGCGCATGGAGCCTGACAGACGAACGCCCACTCCCCGCCGACCTGGTGACGTTCCTGGAGGCAGGCACACCGCCCATCTACATAGGCTTCGGCAGCCTGAGCCCGTCGCAGGACATCGCCCGCAGAGCCATCGAGGCACTCCGCGCACAGGGACACCGCGCACTCGTCTCCCGCGGCTGGGCAGACCTGGGCCTGATCGACGACCGAGACGACTGCTTCGCCATCGGCGAGGTCAACCAACAACGTCTGTTCGGCAAGGTGGCCGCCGTCGTACACCACGGCGGCGCCGGCACGACGATGACAGCCGCACAGGCAGGCGTGCCGCAAGTGGTGGTAGCCGCCCAGATATCGGACAACCCATACTGGGCCGGCCGCGTGGCAGACCTGGACATCGGCGCGGCACTCAACGGCCCGGCCCCGACCATCGAATCCCTGAGCATCGCGTTCAAGACAGCCCTGGCGCCCGAGACCCAGGAGCGGGCAAAAGCTCTGAGCACCAAAATCCACACCGATGGAGCGACGATGGCCGCAAACCTGCTGCTCGACGCCCTCGGGTGAGCAAGACCGGCCCCGCCCGCCGCCCTGCCCTGACCCGGACACCCACACCCCGCCGCCCTGCCCTGACCCGGACACCCACACCCCGCCGCCCCGACACGCGCAGGACCTGACCAACCGCCGACGCCCGGCGCGCCGCCCCGAGCCCAGCCACGACCACACTGCGTTCACCGAACATCGAAGAGCAGGGCGGGCCGCCGACCGAGACACCACCCACACCCAGGACACCGTCGAACCGCTCACCGAGACCCCGGCCCAGATCATGCCGACCCACCTGAACCCGGCGGCCCACGCAGCCACCGACGCCACCCAGGAACGGGCGACCACCCTGTACCCGGAGAAGTACAAGCCGACCACAACCAAGACGGAAAAGCCCTGGAAGGACACCTCACCTCGCACCACCCGACGCTGCACCCCACACCCTGCCCCAACACCACCGCCCCGGCGCCGTACGCCAGTACCTGCACGACCAAGTCGCACCCAACGGCTGCGAATGGCCCACACACATGGAAGCGGACCTGACAGAGCAGGACGACGGCGGTTACGACAACACACTGCGCTGCTCCACCGCGAACATCCGACACCAGAAGGGACAGTGCCAACTGCCCAACTGCAGAAGATCCTCGACCAGCTCATCGAAAACCAACGACCGGGGCCACACGGGGCCGCCCTGCCCGGCGCAGCACGCCCCACTTAGGCGAGCAGCTCCAACTCATCGCCCTCCAGCCGCCGTTGCCGTTTGACCCCAAGCGTCGGTTCATCGAAGAGCACCAGAGCCGCGAAACAGTCTTCCGCATCATCTCGACACCGATCTGGCCGGTCTTCCCGCCCTGGAGGGCTGACAGGTGCAAAGCCCCGGGGAGACGTGCCCGGGGCTTTGCTGCACTCTGCATGACGGGCCGGTTCAGCGACCGGCCAGAGGCGGCGTCACGTCCACTCCAAGCCCAACTCCGCGAGGGCCTGGAGTTTGCCCTCGGCGAGTTTGCCGCGCCTGCTCTTGCTGTTGGACAGGAACACCCCGAGCTTCACCGCGTGCGCCTGGCCGTCAACCACAACGGTCTCAACGTGCGTTCTGGGGACGGTCACGTGCCCTTCGCGTTCCTTGTACTGAGCCAAGGCACTGATGCCACGTTCGAAGGCCCCCACCCCGCCCCTACAGCCCTTCGCCGGAGCTTCCCCCCATGCGGGCAGCGGCTCGACACCATGCTGCGCCAGGCGTTCGCGTTGCCCCACACCCAGCTGCTCCCACCCCGCCCGCTGCGCCTGCAGCCACAAGCCGATGTCCTGGCCGTGAATGGTGACGCCGGGCAGGATCTCGGCCGGCGTGGCACCGCCGGCGAGGGCCGCAGCGAAGTCGGCATACCGGCGTTGCCAGTCGATGGGCCACCCCGGGTTCCAGTCGGGGTCGATGGCCGCCAGCGCCTGCCGACGTTCCTCCGCCCGCTCTTCATCCTGGCCGAGACCCCCGGTTTTGCGGCAATTAGCCAGCCACTGGCCCACCGCGACCCCATCCACGGACGCGTCCTTCGGCGCAGCCAGCGTCCCGTGCACAGCGAAGTAGCCGCGGGCGGCGGCCAGGTTCTTCCAGAACCGTGCATCGACGACCGACCACACCATGCCCAGCTCATCCAGCAGTTCGGCCCGCCACGCCTTCAGCGTCCCCGCACGGAAGGCCCGGCGCTGCTCGCTGACCCAGGCCCCCAGCGCATACGTGCCGCCGTTGCCGTCGTCGCCGTTGCTCTCGGTCGTCCCGATGGGGACAACGGTGTCCATCGGCACCTGGGCATGGCCTTCGGCTTCCACCCACTTGCGCAGGGCGTTGAGCCCGGACAGCCACACCTCACTGTCAGGCCGCAGCACTCGCGTGCGCAGGAAGGAGGCGATGACGTCGGGGTTGCGCGGCAGGGAGAACCGCAGCAACGGCACACCCCCACCTTTGTCCTCCCCGTCCTCGTCGCCGCGGCCGCCGGCCGCGCGCTCGGCACTCTCCTCCTGCTCCTCGGCCTCCTGGCCCTTGCCGGCCTCACCATCCGTCCCGTCCGCGTCGGCGGCCAGCTGCCCCTCTTCGTCCTCCTCGTGCTCGTCTTCCTCGCGCACGGGATCGAGGGCGACGACGGAAGTGGCCTTCCCGCGGGCGGTGGTGGTCCGCAGCGCCATCCGTTCGATGATCCGCTCGTCGTGCGCCCGCAATCCCTGCAGGACGGCGACCAACGGCCGGTAGCTGGGGGAGGCCATCATGTCCTCGGGATCTTCGCCCGGCCGCAGGAAGACGGGCACGATCAGCCGCGCCACCTTCCCCTCGCCCGGATCCTGGCGGAGGCCCCGGCCGGTGATCTGCACGATCTCCACCGGCGAACTCCGCGTGTCGGCGAACACCACGCCACCGACACCACGCCTGCCGCGGATGTCGACGCCTTCGCCCAGCACCCGGCAGGACGCCAAAACCTGAAAGTCGTTCACCCACCCCTCGGAGTCCACACCATCCGCGAACCGGTCCAGCACCACCCGCCGACGCGCCGCAGGGTGCTCGCCGCACAGCCACTCCGCCACCACCCGCTTCGGGTAGACCGCCGGATCGGTCTCATACAGCTCGGCGGCCGTCTCCGGCAACGCCCGCGCAAACGCCATCGCATCGATCGTGCGCGAGTGAAACGTCATCAACGACCGGGCACCAGTGGCATCCGCATGCTTGAGCAACGCGGCCTGCAGCGCGGCTAGCCGCCGACCACGCTGCTCCTCCGCAGACGCGTCCGGCCCCGGCGCCTCGGGATCCCTGATCTCCAGCACATCAATCTCGAAGGAGGCGAGAATCTCCCGCTCCACACTCTCCATCAGCGCGAGTTCGTACAACACCGGACCGTAGAGCTCTTCGTCGTCCATGGACGCCACCAGACGCCCACCCAAGGCCCCACAAGCACCCCCAGAACCGCCACCGCCCGATGCGCCCTGCCGCGCCGTTCCTTCGGCGGCGCTCGGGGAGGTGGCCCACAGGCGGGGCGTGGCCGTCATGTACAGCCGCCGCACCGCCGGGATCCGCGCCTGGTCGTGCACCGCCGCCCACGCCTTGCCCAAGTCCCCTGAGGTGCGGTGGGCTTCATCGACCACCAGGAGGTCGAAGGGGGCAAGCTGCTGCCCGTAGCTGCCGCGCATGGCCTGCTCCAGCACCCCCGGCGCCACCGCACCCTCGCTGCCGGCCCCGCCCTCCACGTCCTGGTCGTCCTCCAGCCCCTGAGGCGACAGCGACGCGTACGTCGCGAACACCACCATCGGCCCGCTCCCGGCCCACAGTGCCAGCTGGGTGGGATTGGTGGTGCAGCGTACGTCCAGCGACTCCAGCAGCGGATCAGACCCCAGCGAACACACCGCCACCGCAGGGCCCGTGTGACCCACCGCGCGCCACGCTTCGACGGTCTGCGCCAGCAGGTCCAACGTCGGCACCAGCACCCCCACCAGCCCTCTCGGCGCTATCCGCAGCGCCGCCATGGCGGCTGTGACCGTCTTGCCCGACCCGGTGGACGACACAACCGTCCCCCGCAACCCCCGGGCAGGCACCACCCCACCCGCCGGCCCCGAAAGCTCCTTGATAATCGCGTCCACGGCCTCCACCTGATGCGGCCGAAGCGGAATACCACCCATTCCACAACCCTCCAATCTCAGCAATTCAGCAATTCAACGAATTCTCAATCCCAAGAATTCAACGCGACAGCCTGAAGGGACTCCCAGTGATGACCTGTCGGACCCAGCACTTGAGATAGTGCAGTGTTTTCACAGACTCTACCCAGCATCACGGAGTGATGCATCACGTTCGTACGGGTAGACATGGAAGGTGTAGATGAGCGTCGGGGGACAGGGCCAGACGCCTGCAGGTCGGCCTGGAAATAAGATGGTGACATTCCATCAGTCACTAACGCTCCGTCACCCGCGACCACGCACAGTCGACAAGAATAGACGCACCCTCACTCTGCCTGTAGGTAGCCCAGTTTGAACAGATCCACAAGACTTGAGTCACCCGCCGAATAATCCTTCACACTCCCTCATTGCACCGCGTGAATTCCGGAGGAATTCAAAGCCAATTCCGGAGGAATTGGCTTACCCCCCGGAGGGGGGTGCGTCTTTATGACCCGTAGGGTCATGCGTCGTTCCTCCGGAGGAGGACG
>NZ_JAJCXB010000004.1 GCF_020564935.1 Streptomyces pinistramenti | reverse complement strand
CCGCCCCCTCCCGGCCCGCCCCCCCCACCACAGGCCCAGGAAGGAGACGCCCCATGACCCCCCCCCCGGCCACGCCACCGGCGTCACCCCCCTCGCTCTCACCTGCACCCGCACCCCCTCCCCCCTCACCTCACCAACCCCCGTCCTCTCTCCGGGACTTCTACGAGAACCCGGACGTGCCCGTCGCCTCCGGTGACGCCCGCAGCCTCAAACAGGCACGGCTGCTGGCCCGCGCGCTGGGCCCGGTGCGCGGCGGCACGGCGGCCACCGTCCTGGACATCGGCTGCGGCGACGGCACCGCGGCGGCCACCGCCACGCAGGTGCTGGCCGGTCACCGGCTCGTCGGCGTCGACTGGTCGCAGGACGCGCTGCGCCGCGCCGCGCACCGCATCCCGCATGCCGTACGCGGCGAACTGACCGACGGCGGCCTGCCGTTCGCGGCCGGCTCCGCAGACGCGGTGCTCTTCAGCGAGGTCGTCGAACATCTCGTCGACCCCGACGCGGCCCTGGACGAACTGCACCGGGTCCTGCGCCCCGGCGGCCATCTGATGCTCTCCACCCCCAACCTCGCCGCCTGGTACAACCGCGGTCTGCTGCTCGCCGGAGTCCAGCCCGTCTTCTCCGAAGTGAGCCTGCGCGGTATTCACGGCAGGCCGGGCAGCCAGGTGGTCGGCCATCTGCGCCTCTACACCGCCCGCGCGCTCCGCGGCTTCCTCACCTCCTCCGGCTTCGACGTCGTACGGATCGCCGGGGCTCCGTACCACGACGTGCCGCGCCCGCTGCGCCCCCTCGACCGCGCCGCCTGCCACCTCCCGTCCCTGGCCTCGATCCTGCTCGTCCATGCCCGGCGGAGAAGGGAGTAGGGCGATGCTGTGGTGGGGCGTGGCGTCCGCGCTGCTCGCCAACGTCCTGTACAGCACCGGCTTCGTACTGGAGAAACGCGCCCTGTCCGCGCTGCCCGCCCTGAGCACCCGGCAGCCCGCCCGGGTCGTACGCCACCTCCTCGGCAGTCCCCTGTGGATCGGTGGCGCCCTCTCCCTGGCCGCCGGCTTCGCCGCCCAACTCGCCGTCTACCGCGCCCTCCCCCTCGCCGCGGCCCAGGGCCTGTTCGTCTCCGGGCTCGTTCTGCTGCTTCTGCTGTCGTCCGTGGTGCTGGGCGAACGGACCAGCGGGCGGGAGCGGCAGGGCATCGTGGCGATCCTCGTCGCGCTGGTGATGGTCGTCGCCTCTCTGCGGGGCGGCGACGCCGATACCATCGCCCGCACCGCACCGCCCGGCACCCTGCTCGCCCTCGCCGTACCGTCCCTGGCGGCCGGGCTGCTGCTCTACCGCTCGGCGGAACGACGGGCCCGGCGCCGCCACCGGCTGCCCACCGCCGGCGTCCCCTACGGCGTGGCCGTCGGCCTGCTCTACGGCGTCAGCTCACTGGCCATCAAGGGCGTCTCCGGCCTGCTGGCCTCCCGCGACCTGCCGGGGGCCGCCGTCGGGCTGCTGCGCTCGCCCTATCCGTATCTCCTCCTGTTCACCGGAGCCACCGGTCTCGTGCTGTCCCAGACCGCGCTGCAACGCTGCCGTGCCTCCCTCATCGTCCCCGTCTGCACCACCGTCACCTGCGTCTTCACCGTGGCCTGCGGCACCGTCGCGTTCGGCGAACCGCTGCCGGCCGATCCCGTACGGCTCGCGCTGCGCCTGGGCGGCACCGCCGTCGCCCTGTCCGTCCTGCTCGCCCTGCCCCGCCACGACACCCCCGTCCCACACCCCCCGGACACTCCAGACGACCACCAACCCCCCACCGGAACACCGGAGTTGAGCCATGACCCCCGATGACCCGCTGCTGACGCTCCTCGCCTGCCCGCTCGACAAGGGCCCGCTGTCCCTGCTCGCCGACGGCGCCGCCCTCTACAACCCCCGGCTGCGCCGCCGCTACCCGATCCTGGACGGCATCCCCCAGCTCCTCCCCGTATCGGGCGAGGAGGTCACCGACGCGGAACACGCCGGTATCCTCCGGCGCCTGGCGCCCACTCCCGCCGCCGACCAGGAGGCAGGCTCGTGACGCTCGCCGCCCGGCTCGGCCCGCGGCTGCCGCCCCGATTCGTATCGGCCGTGGCCGCCGGTCTCTATCCCCGTTTCGAACCCGAGCTGCGGCGGCTGGCCGACTTCTGCCCCCGCGGCGGCACCGCCGTCGACGTCGGCGGCTGGTACGGCCCCTGGACACGACGGCTGGCGCGGCGCGCGCAACGGGTCGTGACCCTGGAGCCCGTCCCCCACCTGGCCCGGCTGATCGCCTCCGTCACCCCGCCGCACGTCGATGTCGTGCCCGCCGCCGCCACCGACCACGCGGGCTGCGCCACGCTCTGGCTGCCGCCCGGCGGGCGCGGCGACCGCGGGGTCTCCTCGCTCGTACGCCGCGAACTGCACCGCACCACCCTGGACGTGCCCTGCCTCCCCCTCGATGCGCTGAGCCTTTCCGAGGTCACCGTCATCAAGATCGATGTGGACGGCGCGGAACTCGCGGTGCTGCGCGGGGCAGCGGAGACCATCGCGCGGGAACACCCGGCGCTCTTCGTCGAGTTGGAGTCCCGCATCCAGCCACTGACGCCGGTTCTGGACTGGACGGCGGCCCGCGGCTATCGCGGCTGGGTCCTGCCGCACGACCACTGGACCCCACTGGCCGACTTCGATCTGCCCGCTCATCAGTCCCGCACCTCCCACGTCGCCGAACACGGCCTGCTGCGCCGCTCCCTCGCGCCGCACCGCCGCTACGTCAATTCCGTGCTGTTCCTCCCCGACGGCGACCGCCCCGGACCCCCCGGCACCCCCACCGTCCACGACCATGTCCATCATGAACCCCACCACTGACAACGACCCTCCGCACGGCCCCGGCACCCCTGCCGACCTGCCAGGACCCCTCGCCTTCCAGCTCGTTCTGCTGCGCCGGATGGCCGACCACCAGCCGGGCGCCGTCGAGGAGGCGCTGCGCGAACTGGGGGTCTCCCGCGCGGATCTGCGCGAGGCCAACCGCCGCTGGCAGGCCCGGATGCACGCGCCCCGGGCCCGCGGCGGTGTCCAGCCCTACCGCGCCCTGCTCGGCGCCCCCGAATCCGTCGCCACCCGCCGCATCGGCGACCTGACCTGCGAGGCGCTGCTCTGGCCCGTGCCGCTCTGGCCGGACCTGCGCTTCGAGGTCCTCACCGCGCCGGGCGGCGCCGTCTGGAACGCCTGGCTCGTACGCGCCCCCGGTGCCCCGGCCCCTGACCTGCGCACCACCGCCGACCTCACGCTCTGGTCGTGCACGGTCGACGAGGCGGCCCGCGCCTTCGCCCCGGCCCGCCCGATGGAGGGCAGCGCACCCACCCGGTGGCGTCTGGGCTGCACGGTCCCCGACCCGGCGGGCGAACTCCACGACATCGTGCTGGAGTTCACCTGGGGACTGCTCCAGCGCCACCTCAACTGACCGGCGTCCGGCGCCTCTCCCCACCTGCCGGTCCCCGCCCCCGCACCCGTCCCCCGACCGGACCTCTCCAGCGGGCAGCTGAGCACCCGCCCCCACAGGATGGCGATGAGTGGTCCTTGCGAACGCTCCACCCATACCGGCCCACAGGGGAGGAAACTTCCATGACCATAAGCCTCGCCCAATTGCGCCGTTGCTCGGTGGCCGTCGACCTCGGAGCGGCCCGGACCAGGGTGTACGTCAAGAACCAGGGGCTGATCGTCGACGAGCCGACCGTCGCCGCCGTGAACATCCGTACCGGCGCGCTGCTGGCCGTCGGCGCCGACGCCGCCGTGATGGACGGGCGTACGCCGGACTACATCCGCGTGGTGTACCCGGTGGCGAACGGCACGGTGGTGGACATCGACATGGCCCAGCGGCTGCTGCGGCAACTGGTCGGCGACAAGCTGCGCAAGACCTGGCGGCGCCGGCCCACGATGCGGGCGGCGGTCTGCCAGCCGTACGGCAGCGAGCCGCTGGCGCAGCGGGCCGCCGTGGAGACGCTGAGCGGTCTCGGGGCGCGGCGCGTCGAGCTGGTGGACACGCTGGTCGCCGCCGCGGTCGGCTGCGGCCTGCCCGTGGAACAACCCGAGGCGACCATGGTCGTGGTGTGCGGCGCGGGCACCACGCAGATCGCGGTGCTCTCGCTCGGCTCGATCGTGGCGGCCGAATCGGTGCCGGTCGGCGGCAACGCCATCGACCACGCGGTGGTGCAGCACCTGCGCCTGCACCACGAGTTGATGCTCCCTGGGCAGTCCGTCCGCCCGCTGCATCTGATGCTCTCCAGCACCGGTGGGCTCGCCCCGGGCTCGACGGAGGTGCACGGCCGCGACGTGATCAGCGGCCTGGCGCGGTCCGTGCAGGTGGACACGGAGCGGGTCAGGCGCGCCATCGCCACCCCGCTCACCGCCATTCTCGACGCCATCGGAGCGGTGCTGCGGCGCTGCCCGCCGGATCTGGTCGCCGACCTCGGGGAGCGTGGCATCATGCTCGCCGGCGGCAGCGCCCTCATCCCCGGCCTGGAGTCGATGATCCGCCAGGCCACCACGATGCCGGTACACATCGCCGACCGCCCCGACACCTGTGCCGTCCAGGGGCTGGGCGCCATGATCGAGGGCAAGGTGGAACCCCTGCACCTCGATTCGATGGCTCCGTAGCCACGCGGGCGGGCGCGGCCCGCCCGGTGCCCCTACGGCGTCCGGGTGTTCCAGGCCACCACGGCAGGGCGGCCGTGTTCGGTCCCCAGGACGCCGACCGCCCCGGTCTCGAACGTGAACAGCGCGCCGCCGGCGGCCGGAAGCCCCAGCCTGCGGGCGGTCAGCACCCGCAGGAAGTGGGCATGGGCGACCAGCGCCACGTCCCCCTCGTCCGCGGCCAGCTGCGGCGCGATCCGCCCCAGCACCCCGTCGGCGCGGGAGCCGACCTCCTCGGGGGACTCCCCGGGGTGCCCGGCGGGCCCGGGGACGGCGCCGTGGGTGAAGAGGAACCAGTCGGGCCTGTCACGGTGGATGTCGGGGGTGGAGATGCCCTCGTAGCCGCCGTAGTCCCATTCCCGCAGGCCGTCGTCGATCTCGGGCCGGGCGAGGCCCGCCAGCTCGGCGGTGCGCAGCGCCCGCGCCATCGGACTGGCGTAGACATGCGCGATCTTCCGGCCGGCGAGGAGCGGCCGCAGGGCGCGGGCCTGCTCCTCGCCGTCGGCGGTGAGCGGCAGGTCGGTCCAGCTGGTGTGACGTCCCGTCCGGCTCCACTCGGTCTCGCCGTGCCGGATCAGCAGCAGCTCGCTCACTCGCCCTGCGCCTGCTCGTCCTTCTGGGCCTCGGCGACCGATGCGCGGACCTCGTCCATGTCCAGGCCGCGGGCCTGGCCGATGACGTCCTCCAGGGCGGCCTCCGGCAGCGCACCCGGCTGGGCGAACACGGCGATGTTGTCACGGACGATCATCAGCGTCGGGATCGACTGGATCTGGAACGCGGAGGCCAGCTCGGGCTGCGCCTCCGTGTCGATCTTGGCGAAGACCAGGTCGTCGTGCTTGTCGGACGACCGCTCGAAGACCGGGCCGAACTGCTTGCACGGGCCGCACCACTCGGCCCAGAAGTCGATCAGGACGAAATCGTTGCCGGAGACGATCTCGTCGAAGTTTTCCTTGGTGAGCTCTACCGTGCTCATGCGTGCTTCCCTGCTTCCGGTCTGTCGAGAAATGTCCAGTCGGTGTCCAGCTGCGGCAACGAGATCAACCCGCGACGTATTCCGCAGACCGGACCGTCCCGCTCCCCTGCCCACCGCACGCCGTCCTAGACATCCCGATCGGGTGCGAAACCACACGTCGGGAAACACCCGCCCGAGCGCCCTCCCGGACCCCCGGCCGCTCCTCAGATCCAGTAGGGAGCCTCGGGAATCCCCTCGGCCCCGGAGACGGCCGACGACTCCCCGGCCGCCCGCCCGCTGAGCCACGCCAGCAGCCCCGCCAGGGGTCCGCTGACCACCGGGCCGCCGGTGCCCCACTCACGGACCAGCCCGGCATCGGTGGCCTCGATACGCAGCGCCTGCGTACCGTCCCGCCGGGCCTGGGCGGCGACGATGTCATCGATGATCCAGCGCGCGGCCGGCTCCGGCACATCGGCGAACGTGTACCCGGCCGCCAGGTCCGCGTGATGCACTTCGAGTTCCCGCAGCCGCATCGCCACCAGACGCTCGGGCGAACACAGCTCGCCCGTACGCGGCCGCACGTGGCGCAGCCATGCCGGTCCCGGCAGCGCACGCACCGCGGCGTCGAACCGCGCGGCGCTCTCCACGACGTCGTCGACCAGCACGGCCACCGGCCGCCGCGCCCCGTCCTCGATCTCGGCGGCGCGCGCGTCCATGCTCGCGTACTGCGGCGTCTCCACCCCGGTACGCGCCCATTCCAGGAGCCGGCACAGGCTGTCCGCCGCACGGGCCACATGCGTGATGACGTGCCCCCGCGTCCACGGCGGCACCAGGCTCGGCCCGCGCACGTCTCTCTCCGTCAGCCCCGAAACTGTGCCGACAAACCGCTTCGTCGACTCCCGAACCGGCTCCAGCAATTCCCACCCCTGCATGCCACGCCCCTCCCGAGTCACACCCGCCCGATCCACTCACCCAACGAAACAACCCCATCTTCCGCAAAGCGAAATCACCTTGCCGGATTACGGACTACGCAGGGCCGGACGACTCTAGAAACCCCCCACCCGACCGTCAAGCACGCGACCACGCCCCAGGCCCCGAGCGCCTCCTAGGGGCCGGGGCCAGGGTCAAGGCGGTCGCCGAATGGCGTGCCGCGGGCGGCTCACTCCCCCGTCTCGGGCTCCGAGGCCCAGCTGCCCAGGGTGATCTCGGCCGTGATGCCGGGCCCGAAACCGGCCATCAGCCCGCGGTCGCCGTCGAACGCCGACGCCTCGTCGAACAACCTGGCCATGGCGTCGAGCACCACCGCGCTGGCTATGTTGCCGTACTCGGTGAGCGTCGCCCGGCTGAAGCGGAATGCCTCCGGAGGGACGTCGAGGAAGAAGCTGAGGTCATCCAGGATGCGCGGACCGCCTGCGTGGATGATGTAGAAGTCCATCTTCCCGGCGTTCCATTGGTGCTGTTCCGCTGCGCGGCTCAGGGCCGGGGCGAGGGGCTCCATGGTCCCGGGCACCCGCTTGTCGAGCTGGAAGTGGAATCCCGTGGAACGGACCGCGTAGGAGATCCACTCCTCGGTGTTCGGGATGATGTACGAGCTGCTGCGCTCCAGGCGGATTCCGGTGCCGCCGTTGCCCCGCAGCACGGCGGCGGCGATCCCGTCGCCGAACAAGCCGTTGGACAGCAGGGATCCCACGCCCAGGTCGGTGGGCTGGTAGCACAGCGAACAGAACTCGCAGGCGACGATCAGCACGTTGGCGTCGGGGTACGCACGGCAGAAGTCGTGGGCCCGGTTGACGGCCGCACCGCCTGCGGCGCACCCGAGTTGGGCGATCGGCAACTGGCGCGTCTCCGGCCTGAACCCCATCGCGTTGATGAGCCACGAGGTCGGCGGCGGCATCATGAAGCCGGTGCAGGAGACGTAGATGATCAAGTCGATCTGCTGCGCCTCAAGTTGTGCGTGGTCCAGTGCCTGCCGCACCACCGCCGGTACCCGGTCCTTGGTGTGCGCCTCGTAGACGATGCTGCGGGCGTCCAGACCCGGGTGCCGCAGCGTCTCTTCGATCGGCTGGATCAGATGCCGCTTCTGCACCCCGGTGTGTTCGATCAGCCGGAGAACCAGCCCGAGTTGCGGATGGTCACCGTGTAACCGCCGCGCCAGTTCGAGGGTTTCCTCGTTGGTGATGACGTGCTCGGGGACTGCGATTGCCGGCTTGCAGAGAACCGCCATGGACTCCTCCTAGCGGACGGTGCTCCACACGGCTGAGCCCCAAGGGTCGGATGCAGGGCGTTCGCCGGCCGCCGGTTTCCACTGCGGCGGCGTACGCGCGACATGACGCGACACGGCCCACCGGCGCTTCGCGGCGCCGAGTTCCGAATTCCCTGTAGGGCGCGGACGGGCCGACCGTCGGAAGACTGATTTCTCGCCGTATGGGCAGGTGGTGTAGCGCTTGGTTGGCCCTCGCCTCACGCTACGGCAGTCAGGTGACGGCTGCATGTCGGACGGCATGCCGCGCTGCACGGCGGTACGGCCCGTTCCGGTTGCCGCTTTCCGGGGGCTGACGCAGCATCCGTCCCCCTGGTCACGCGCGCGGAACCGGGGCACCCGGAGCCGGATGCCGGCCGGCATACGCACGACCGCCACCGGCCCACGGTCACACGGGCTCACCCCCCGGGCTCAGGCCCTGGAACGGGACGGCGCTGCCCCGCCGACGTTCCGCGTTACCCGTATCCCGGTCCGCGGGCCTGACCCACCGGCATTGCCCGGGATACCGCCGTCACCAGATGACGGGCAGGGCGAGCGGATAACGCCAGATCGAATTCTTGTTCCACTGCACGTCCTCGGCCGGCTTCGCCAGCTCCAGGTCCGGGAAGCGCTCCAGGAGGGTTCCGAGTGCGACCTGGAGTTCCGTGGCGGCGAGCGGAGCGCCGAGACAGTGGTGGCCGCCCCACCCGAAGGTCATGTGGGACGGACCGACGCGGTCCAGATCCAGCTCGTCGGGCCGGTCGAATTTCCGGGCGTCCCGGTTGGCCGTCAGGTAGGAGACGTGGACGATGTCCCCCTTCCGGATCTGGACCCCGCTCAGCTCCACATCTTCGATGGCGACGCGCGGGATGCCGACCCCCTTACGGAAGGGGATGAAGCGCAGCAGCTCCTCCAGGGCCTGCGGGAGCATCTCGGGGCGGGCCCGCAGCATGGCGAGTTCCTTGGGCCGGGTGAGCAGGGCGTAGGCGATGTTCCCGATCTGGTACGTGGTGGTGTCCTGGCCGGTGATGAGCAGCACCATGGCCATCACGGTCAGTTCCCGCTCGTTGAGGAGTTCGTCCCCGTCGCGAGCCGTGGCCAGCGCGCTGATCAGGTCGTCGCCCGGGTTCGCGCGCCGCTCGGCCGTCAGCTTCGCGAAGTAGGCGCGCATATCGGCCTTGGACCGCACCGCGTTGTCCTTGTTGTCGACGCGGGTGTTCATCATGGTCCGCGCGTGCGCGCGCAGTTGCGCGCGGTCGCCCTCGGGGATGTCGAGGACCTCGCAGATCGTGGTCAGCGGCAGGGGGGCCGCCAGGTGCTCGAAGAGGTCGGCGGGGGAACCGTGCTCCTCCATCCGGTCCAGCAGCTCGTCCACCACGTGCTGGGTGCGCGCCTTCATGCGTTCCACGTGGCGTGGCGCGAAGCCTTTGGAGATCAGGCTGCGCAGGCGGCTGCTGGCCGGCGGGTCCATCACGTTGATCGCCTCGTCCTGAACGATGGGTTCAGGAGTCATGCGCGGGAAGTTCTTGCCGATGATGGCGCTGCGGCTGAATCGCCGGTCGGTGGTCACCGTGCGCACGTCGTCGTAGCCGGTGACGAGCCACGCTTCCCCGTCGCCGTGCGGCAGCCGGATACGGGAGACGGGCGCTTCGTTCTGCAGCTGTCTGAGCTGCGGATCGAATTCGAGGGCCTCGGCATAGTCGAACGGGCAGTTCCGCGGGGTGGACGCTGGTTCCATACGGGACTCCAGATAGGGGATCTGATGGGCGATTCGCCGCCTGCTGGGATGGACGGGGCAGAGGTACCCGATCGCCCGTCGAGGCACGCACCGCACCGGCCCAATTGCCCCATATGACGCGAACCACCCGGGAGCGGACCACGCCACCGATCCGCCCCCTCCCGCCTCGTTCAGCCGGCCGGCACGACGTTGACGGCCGGCGCGACGTTGGCGGCTTCCACCGCGGACCGCAGGGCGCGTGCGAGTTCGACGGCGTCGCCCACGGCCCAGAAGTGGGTGAAGAACAGCCGGGGGGTCTCCGTCAGGTGGTGGTTGTGCAGCTCGACGAGCTTGATCCCGCCGCGCCGCAGCAGCCTCAGCACGTCCTGCACCTCCTCGGCGACCATGGCGAAGTCACCGCTGAGCGCGACCCGGCCGCCGCCCACCGGCTGGAAGTTGAACGCGCAGGTCGCCCCGAGCCCGGCGGGCAGAACCAGACGGCCGTCGACGATGGTCTCGCGGCGGACGAAGAGGCACTTGTAGAGCCCGTCCTCGGTGGTTCCCCTGACGTCCAGCGCGGCTTCGACTCCGGCGACGTCCAGGTCGACGGAGCCCTGTCGGCCCGGCGGTCCGGCGGGCGGAGTCCCGGTGCGGTCGAATCCCGCGCGCAGGCCGCGGGCCAGGGCCACCGGGTCGTCGCCGTGCGCGTGGACGTGGGCCCACCAGAGGTCGGGGGTCTGGGCGAGCAGATGCTTGTGGAGCGCGGTCTGCTCGATTCCGTGCGCCTGCCAGGCGTCGCACACCTGCTGTGTTTCGTCCTCGGTGACCACCACATCGCCCATCGCCATCGTGCTGCCGTCGGCGTAGCGGACGAAGGCCACATGCGTGCCCAGCGCAAGCCCCGGCGTGACGAGGACACCGTCGGAGATCACGTAGAGATCCCGGCGCGGGAAGCCCGTGTGGTAGATGGTCCCGCGCAGCATGTTGCCGCGGCGGCCGAGCGCGTTCGCCACGTCCTCCCAGTCCGCTTCTCCGGTGCGCACCGGCTCGACGGCCCAGCGCTCCGCCCCGGCCTCCCTGGCAGGCAGGGCCTGCGCGGCACCCGGCCCCGCCCCGGCCAGCATCGGCGCCACCGCGGCCGCGGCAAGCAAGCGTCGCCGCGAGGTGATTGCCCGTGTACGCGTGCCCTGTTGTCCGTCTCCAGTCATCATCCGATCGCCTCCATGGCCAGATGAAAACATGAGATAACGCCAGAAATGGGTCGAATCGGCGTCAGATAGTCCCTGAATGAACTAAAAAGCTCTCCTGGAAAGCGCGGGAGCCCGCGGGCGGGGGCGTCGCAACGGGCGAGTCGGAGGCGTTGGGGGGCGAAGGGCGCGACACGCCCACAAGCTCTGCCGCGGGCGCGAGCGCAAAGGCCCCGTCACGGTCGCCCGGATTCACCCATCCGGATGCAGCGGCACGGCGGGGCTCCGGATCCGTCGCCCCGGGGGGAACGCCAGTGCGGTGCGCCCGCCTGTCCGTCCGGCGTCCGGCCGGGCCGCCCGGCAGCACCCCACGTGAGGGTGAATTCCCCATGATTCATTGGCACTTGAGCAAGATCTGTACTCAGGATGACCGGGGATCTGCGGCGGGCTCCGGACCTGGAGCCCGGCGAAGGATCCTCAGCCGAGCGCATACCGGCCCGGCAGCGCAAGGCGGTGCGTGAACAGAGCGCAGGCCGCGTCCGGCTCGCAATGAGCACGGGGCACCTGACCACACATGCCGCTTCCTGCGCGGCCCTGCCAAGGGATCCACCGTGCGGTCGGCAACAACGAAACCGCCTACGCCAACAGCCCGCCGCTCCGGCGCGCGGGCGGGAGAATCATGCCCACCACCGACACCATCCGCCCTCTGCACCGTCTGGCATTCGCCCAGCCCGCCGCTCCCCGCCGCACGACCCTGCCCGACGGCAACCCCGCCTGGCTCTTCAGCCGCTACACCGACGTCCGCTTCATCATCAACCACGCCACGTTCCGACGTGCCCCGCTGCCCGCACCGGACGCCGACACCACCAACTTGGTGGACGCCCCCGACGCCGTCGCCAACCAGCACGATGACCAGCATCTCCGGCTGCGCCGCGCCATCCAGCGCGCGTTCAGCCCCCGCGCCATCGCGCGCATGGCGCCGTGGGTGGCCGGCGTCGTCGACCAACTGCTCGACACGCTCGTCGACCACGGCCCGTCGGTGGACCTCGTCACCCACTACACCCAGCCGCTGCCCATCGCCGTCATGCGCAGGCTGACCGGGGTACACGAAGTCGATGACACCCGCCTGCTCCACTGGGCCGAGCACGCCTTCGCCGGCGCCACGACGGACCTGGCGAAGACCGCCGAGGCCACCCAGGAGTTCACCGACTTCACCATCGAGCTGCTCGCCCAGCGGCGGCGTGCTCCGGGACCGGACCTGATCAGCTCCCTCGTCCAGGCCGCCGACGACGAAGGAGGCATCACCGAGCCGCAGCTCGTCAACCTGGTCAGCACGCTGGTGGTGGGCGGCCATGACACCGCGATGACCATGCTCAGCAACTCCCTGCTCTACCTGCTCGACGAGCGCCCCGAGGTATGGGCCCGCCTGGGCTCCGACGAAGCCGCGGCCGGACTCCTGACCGAGCGCATGCTGCACCTGATCCCGCTCGGCGACCCCGACGAACGGCCCAACCCCCTCCAGGCCACCGAGGACATCGAAGTCGGCGGCGTCGCCCTCCGGGCCGGCGAGATCGCCGTCGTCGACCGCGCCGCGGCCAACCGGGATCCGGCGGCGTTCTCGGACGACCCCTTCAGCGACCTGTTCGCACCACTGGAAAACCCGACCCTGGCCTTCGGCGGCGGCCGGCACTACTGCCCGGGTACCTGGCTGGCCCGCACCGAACTACAGCTCGGACTGCACCGACTCGCCGCCCGCCTTCCCGGACTGCACCTGACCACATCGGCCGACGCCGTCGAGTGGCGGCTGGGCACCATCACGCGAAGCCCTCTGCACCTGCCGGCTACCTGGTAACCACCACCGGCCCGCCACGGCAGCCGCCACCGAACAGGCCGCACAGGTCGTCGACGAGCTCCGGGTGCTCGCACCACGGGCGAGGCGGTAGCGCCTGCCAACGAGCGGGCCCCAGGTGCGGTGACCGAACAGGCCGGTGACGCGGGCGGCTGGGACGGTCCCCCATCCCGGCCCGGTGCAGCGGCCAACGTCCTCGACTACGTACCGGGCCGGACGCAGCCTGCCAGCAGGCATCGGTGGGGCATTACGCCGATGACACGAGGGCCTCCTGTCATCGGCGTAGACGTCGCAATCCACACCGCGCCAGAAGGCCCTCACCTCGGTCAAGCACCATGAAAGGCATGTCGCCCGCCACCAACGTGCTGGGACAACACGCCCAGGACTGCGGGCTACCTCGCCCGGGGCCGGGTCACGGCGTCCGCTGGGCGCGTTCGTAGAGCGGCTTGGTGATGGCCGAGGTGAACTGCGGGCCGACGAGGTGACGAGTGCAGGCCGGGTCGTCGTGGCCGCAGGCATGGCCGGCGCTGTTGAGGTAGCCGCTCGTGGCGTTGTCGCCGACCACCGTGCCCAGCCCTGACTTGGGATCGACGTCAGCTATCCGCGGGCCTCCGCTGGAGCCGCCTCCCATCACACACGCGGTGCCCCACTGTCCCTTCGGCTCCGGCCAGTCCGGGGTGCCCGGGTACTCCTCGGCCTGACCGGTGCAGTACGCGAGCCGCGCTCCGGTGTACTCCGCGAGCCCTTCGCGCGCCGGGTCCGAGGCCGCGCGGGGATATCCGAACTGGTGGACCGGACGATCGCCGGGCTGGTCGAACCCGATCTGCTGAGCGGCACCGACCGCGCTCCGGAGTCGTCCGCCCTGCGCATCCGGATTCAGCACCACGAATGCCTGGTCGTACGCGTCGAACTTCTCGGAGTGCTGCGCGTCGTTCTTCAGCCAGGTGGCAGCCGCGACCCCGAGGCGGCCGACGAACTTCCCGTAGGGCGCCTCACCGTCGTGGTACCCGGGGACGAACATCACGTTCGCCGACCACTGGTTGTCCTCGCCGAGGAGGTTGCCGCTGTTCACGCAGTGCCCCGCCGTCACCACGGTGCTGCCGTTGGCACTGTCCACAACAGTGGCGGTGCAGCTGCTGTCCTCACCGTGGTCGGTGAAGAAGAGCCGGCCCACCGTCCGGGGCAGGGCGTTCTGGTTGGTCCACGGCGCACCGTCGGGCCCGCTCTTGGGCGGCTTGTCCGCCGACGGCCCGGTCAACGCCGCGATCCGCTGCGGAGTCCAGTAGTCGAGGACAGCCTTCTGCTCGGCCTTGCTGACCGCCTGCTGATGGACGGCCACTTCCGCGGGGGCGGTCAAGGGCCCAGCTCCCGAAGGCGCAGCCGAGGCGGGAGCCGACAGCGGGATCCCGATGGCGAACATCGCCGCGGCCAGGGCAACCGTGCCTCGTAGGCGCCTACCTGCCGGGCTCCGCGGACCGCCTGCGCGGTCGAATGATGTGGTCATGCCCGGAACCGTACGGAACGGAGGTCAGAAAGCTGTCAGACGACGATCAGCAAACCTTGAGCTACGGAACGGACTTGCGAAGAACGACCCCGGGGGAACGTCGGTACGGCCGGGTGCCCGTACCGGGTCGACGGGCGAGTGCGGACGGCGCACAGGGTCGAATCACGCAAGACAGGACGCGCATCTACGGCCGCCGAGAGGACGCTGAAGAGCAAGCCGTGAAAGTTGGCGATCAAGTCGGCAATCGCCTTCGGGGCGTATGGCCGACGCACGGTTCCCTGCCCATGGAGAGACCCGGGATTCCCCTTCTGAAGGTCGAGTGCCCACTGACCGACATGGTCGCGACCGAGCTTGCTTCCGCGGGCCGACACGGAAAGATCCCCGATCCAAGGTTTCATATGGTTATCGATGAACTTGGTATAGTTCGATCTTGCGTAATCCGATATGTCCGTTAGTGCCCTGGCGGAGTTGTGAGCGTAGGCCGTGAACTTCTCCGCGCCGGGACACTCAGGTTCGACCGGCTCAATAAAGCTCTCCCTCTTGACCCAGCCCGGCGGCCATTCCTATCCGTGACCGTTCACCAAGGCACGGAAGCGCTTCGCCGCAGCTTCCTCGACGCAGCTCTCCCGGCGCCACCGGCCATCTCGGGGGCCACCGACACGCCGGACGAGCCGCGCGGCATGGAGCCAGACTTGCTCGTGCAGGTCTTGATGGGTGCCGTGACAAGCACCGTAAAGGCGCCTTGCGCGGCAACGGTGAGGCGACGAACCTGACCGGAAGTCCGCCCTGTGGCGTTTTCGCAGGGCAGATCGAATTTCGTGAGTGGGGCGGGTGGGACTCGAACCCACGGCCGACGGATTATGAGTCCGCTGCTCTAACCGGCTGAGCTACCGCCCCCGTCACGGCGCGCCGCGCACATTTGTGCGCGCCGTCTGCCGCAGCATAGCCGCTCATACGATCTGTTGCCCGTGAGGGCCCTCGTCCGGTGACCATGCACGCCCAAGAGGACTTCGATCATGGGGTGTTCGGTTCCACGGCACACGAAAAAGGACCCCTTCCGGGGTCCTCTTCCTTCTGCTCCCCCGACTGGACTCGAACCAGTAACCCTCCGGTTAACAGCCGAATGCTCTGCCAATTGAGCTACAGGGGACCGAGCTCCCCCGACTGGACTCGAACCAGTAACCTGCCGGTTAACAGCCGGCTGCTCTGCCAATTGAGCTACAGGGGAATGCTCTGTGTGCCTCGAATGCGTCGCTGTCCGGGCTTCCGGACGGCGCGCGCTCGCTGCGACACATACATTAGCGCAAGCAGGGGGGTGCTCCGCCAATCGGTATCGCCATGGGTGATCACCAAGCCCGCAGGGCAGGCGCGGCACAGCCCGGTGATCCGGTGCACTCGGCACCGGACGGGATCGAGCGTTACCGGTACGCGGCGCGGCAGCAGGGATGACACGGGCCGACTGCGGCGGGTGCGCACCGGCGAGAGGAAAGGGTGGAGCGATGCGCTACCGGCTCACGTTCATCGCGGGACTGGCCGTCGGATACGTGCTCGGCACGCGGGCCGGCCGGGAGCGGTACGAGCAGCTGCGCAAGGGGGCCCGGCGGATCTCGCAGAATCCTGCGGTCCGTAACACCGCGGAGTCCGCGGCGATGGGCGGCAGGGAGGCGGCGACGAAGGCGTTCGACCGGGTTTCGGCCAAGGTCGGGGACCGGCTGCCGCACTCGGTCACCGACCGGGTCCGGTCGCTGCGTGAGCAGCGCACACCCGACCCTGACGACTGGGGCACCAGCAACACCTGAGGCGGCCGTGCGTCCCCGGCTGTCCCCGGGGTATGCCCTGACGCCCCCGCTGTCCGCCGGATGGGGCATCATCTGGGGCCATGGGGAAAGTCGCCGGATTGGACAGTTCGTCCGAGAGCACACGGATCGTCGTCTGCGATACGGACACAGGTGCCGTCATCAGGCAGGGGTACGCGCCACACCCTGCCGAGAAGGGGCCGGAGGTCGACCCGCAGGCGTGGCTGATGTCACTCGGCGAGGCGGCGGGCAACGGCCTGTTGGAGGGCGTGCAGGCGATCGGCGTTTCCGCGCAGCAGCACGGGCTGGTGCCGTTGGACGCCGAGGGCAATCTCGTACGGCCCGCGCTGCTCGGTAACGACAAGCGGGGGCAGAGTGCCGCGGCCGACCTGATCGACTCGCTGGGCGGGCGGAGCGCGTGGGCGCAGGCGATAGGGGCGGTGCCGCAGGCGACGCATCCGGTGACGAAGCTGCGCTGGCTGGCGCGCACCGAGCCGGCGAACGCGGCCCGGATCACCGAGGTCATGCAGCCCCACGACTGGCTGGCGTGGCAGCTGCTGGGGCGGCCTGCGCGGCGTACGACGGACCGCGGCGGTGCTTCGGCCACCGGGTTCTGGTCGGCGGCCGACGAGGCGTACCGGCCGGATCTGGTGGAGCTGGCGCTGGGCCATCAGGTGCGGCTGCCCGAGGTGCTCGGCCCGTCAGGGACGGCCGGGTTCACGCCCGAGGGGCTGCTGATCTCGGCCGGCACGGGCGACACGATGGCGGCGGCGTTCGGGCTCGGTGTCGGGGTCGGCGACGCGGTGGTGTCGCTGGGCGCGTCGGGGTCGGTGTTCGGCATCCATCACGAGGCGCTGGTCGATCCGGACGGCACGATCACCTCGTTCGCCGACGCGACGGGGCGCCATCTTCCGGTGGTGCACACCAGCAACGCGGTCCGGGTGCTGCGCGGTACGGCGGAGATGCTCGGCACGGATCTGGAGGGCCTGTCCGAGCTGGCGCTGAAGTCGTCGCCCGGCGCGTACGGCATGGTGATGCTGCCGTATCTGGAGGGCGAGCGGACCCCTCATCTGCCGCATACCGCCGGGTCGTTGCACGGGATGCGCCGGGAGAGCATGAAGCCTGAGCATCTGGCGCGGGCCGCGGTGGAGGGCATGCTCTGCGGGCTGGCCGACGCGCTGGACGTGCTGCGCGGGCGCGGTGTGGCGGTGCGCCGGGTGTTCCTGCTGGGCGGGGCGGCCGAGCTGGGTGCCGTGCAGGCGGCGGCGCCCGCGGTGTTCGGGGTGCAGGTCGTGGTGCCGCAGCCGGCCGAGTACGCGGCGCTGGGCGCGGCGCGGCAGGCGGCCTGGGCGCTGGGCGCTGCGCACGGCACGCTCGCGCCGAACGACGGCGGCTGGGTCGAGCCGCCGCAGTGGCCGTCGGCCGCGAGCCAGGTCTTCGAGCCGGGCGAGGAGCTGCCGGTGGGCCAGGCGGTGCGCCAGCAGTACACGGCGGTGCGCGATGAGGCGTATCCGGGGGTGTTCGGGCCTGAGGGCTGAGCCGGCGTGGCCGCGGGGTCCGGTGGGGTGTGCGGTTTCAGTCGAGGTAGCCGCGCAGTTGGTCGGCGAAGGCGTGGTCGCGGAGTTTGTTGAGGGTCTTGGATTCGATCTGCCGTATCCGTTCGCGGGTGACGCCGAAGATCCGGCCGATCTCCTCCAGGGTGCGGGGGCGGCCGTCGGCGAGGCCGTAGCGGAGCTGGACGACCTTGCGTTCGCGTTCGCCGAGGGTGGACAGGACGGTGTCGAGGTGTTCGCGCAGCAGCAGGAAGGCGGCGGATTCGGCGGGTGAGGCGGCGTCGCCGTCCTCGATGAGATCGCCGAACGCGACCTCGTCCTCCTCGCCGACGGGGGCGTGCAGCGAGACCGGTTCCTGGGCCAGGCGCAGTACCTCGCCGACGCGTTCCGGGGTGAGGCCGAGCTGGGCCGCCACCTCTTCGGGCGTCGGTTCGCAGCCGCGTTCCTGGAGCATCCGGCGCTGGACGCGGACCACGCGGTTGATGAGTTCGACGACGTGGACCGGGACGCGGATGGTGCGGGCCTGGTCGGCGAGGGCGCGGGACATCGCCTGGCGGATCCACCAGGTCGCGTAGGTGGAGAACTTGTAGCCACGGGCGTAGTCGAACTTCTCGACGGCGCGGATCAGTCCGAGGTTTCCCTCCTGGACGAGGTCGAGCATGGTCAGTCCGCGGCCGATGTAGCGCTTGGCGACGGAGACGACGAGGCGGAGGTTGGCCTCGATGAGCCGGCGCTTGGCCATCCGGCCGAGTACCACCAACTTGTCGAGGTCGAAGGCGAGTTGGGAGTCCAGGTCGGGGGTGCCGGAGAGTTTTTCCTCGGCGAAGAGGCCCGCTTCGACGCGGCGTGCGAGGTCGACCTCGTCGGCGGCGGTGAGCAGCGGGATCCGGCCGATCTCACGGAGGTACTGGCGGAAGAGGTCGGATGACGGGCCGCCGGTGTCGGGGCGGGGCGGCGGCTCGGGGGCGGGGTCGTCGGCGATCGTTTCGGCGGCCGGGGGTTCGGCCTGCTGCGGCACGGTGACCGGGCGGGCGCCTGCCGCTGCGTCCCCGGCCGGCTGGGGCAGGGCCTTCTCGGGCGCGGCCTGCGGGGCGCCGGCCGGCGCGTCGGGGAGCGTCTGGGTCTGCACGGGGCGACCTCCAGGGTGATCGCTGCGAAGGCGGCGGAAAGGCCGGGAGCGGCCGCGGCCGAGCCGCTGTCCGTCCCGTACATCGCGAGTGGCTGCGCGGGGGATGCACGATCCGGGTGACCGGGCGCGCCGCGCTCCGAACTCTCAGGCACCGCTTTCAGTGTGGGGTACGACACAGGCCCGCCACGAGGGGCGTGCGCCCACTTTTTGAGTCCGTTCCGTAACCGGGTGGCTACGTCGGGGTGCGGTGGGAGGGCGCGGCGCGGCGGCCGTATGCGCCCCCGGGAGGGGCGGCTCAGAGAGCGGCGTAGCCGCGTTCGCGGAGGGACTGACCGTACTGCTGGAGGACCCAGAGTTCGTTCTGGACGGCATTGAGGTGCTCGGGGTCGGCGCGTGGGCCGAGGCGCTGGAGGGTGCCGCGGATTTCGGTGACGCGTTGGTTGACGGCGGCCAGGCGGACGGCGACGAGCTGTACGCCGGCGTACGCCTCGTCGGGGTCGCGGCGGGTGTGGAGGGGTTCGACGAAGAGCTCGGTGACCATGGCGCGGACGGTGTCGTCGGGGGCGGCCTCGCGCACCCGCTGGACGTAGCCGTCGTCGGCCGCGCCTGCCGTGGCGCCGCCGGCGTCCTCGATGCAGCGGCGGACCGTGGCGTAGGGCGGGGCGGTGAACTCGTCGATGCCGTAGGCGTCGAAGGCCGGGGAGACGAGGTCGGGGCGTTGCAGGGCGAGCTTGAGCAGTTCGCGTTCGACGCGGTGGGCGGGGCTGCGGAGGTTGAGGGCGGGGCCGCGGGGGCCGGGGGCCGGGCGTTCCTGTTCGGCGGCCCGCTCCTGGCCGCGGGGGGGTCTGCGGCCCTGGTCCTGGCCGCCGTCCCGGCCGCGTTCGCGGGCCCAGCGGGCGAGCTGGCCGACACGGCGGACGACGAACTGGGTGTCCAGGATGCCGAGCATGCCGGCCAGCTGGACGGCCGATTCGTGCTGGATGGAGCTGTTCTTGATGTGCGCGACGATGGGCGCCGCTTCGTCGAGGGCGGCGGCGCGGCCGACGGTGGTGTCGAGGTTGTGCCGGGAGACGAGGTGCCGCAGGGCGAACTCGAAGAGCGGGGTGCGGGACTCGACGAGGTCGGTGACGGCCGTGTCCCCCTTGGCGAGGCGGAGGTCGCAGGGGTCCATGCCGCCGGGGGTGATGGCGATGGAGGTCTCGGCGGCGAATTTCTGGTCGTCCTCGAAGGCGCGCAGGGCGGCCTTCTGGCCTGCGGCGTCGCCGTCGAAGGTGAAGATGACCTCGGATCCGGAGTGGTCCATCAGCAGCCGGCGGAGGATCTTGATGTGGCCTTCGCCGAAGGACGTGCCGCAGGTGGCGATGGCGGTGGTGACGCCGGCCAGGTGGCAGGCCATGACGTCGGTGTAGCCCTCGACGACGACGGCCCGGCTGGTCTTGGCGATCTCCTTCTTGGCGAGGTCGATGCCGTAGAGGACCTGGGACTTGCGGTAGATGGGGGTTTCGGGGGTGTTGAGGTACTTGGGGCCGTTGTCGTCGTCGCGGAGCTTGCGGGCGCCGAAGCCGACGACTTCGCCGGAGATGTCGCGGATGGGCCACATCAGGCGGCCGCGGAAGCGGTCGATGGGGCCGCGGCGGCCGTCCTGGGAGAGGCCGGAGAGGATCAGTTCCTTGTCGGTGAAGCCGCGGCCGCGCAGGAAGCGGGTGAGGTGGTCCCAGCCGGCCGGGCTGTAGCCGACGCCGAAGTGCTGGGCCGCGGCCCGCTCGAAGCCGCGGTCGGCGAGGAAGGCGCGGCCGATCTCGGCCTCGGGGCCGTCCAGCTGCTCGGCGTAGAACTGGGCGGCGACTTTGTGGGCCTCCACCAGGCGGGTGCGTTCGCCCTGCTGGCGGCCGGGTGCGTAGCCGCCCTCTTCGTAGCGCAGGGTGATGCCCGCCTGGGAGGCGAGGCGTTCGATGGTTTCGGCGAAGGAGAGGTGGTCGATCTTCATGATGAAGTCGACGGTGTCGCCGCCCTCCTGGCAGCCGAAGCAGTGGTAGAGCCCCTTGGCGGTACTGACGTGGAAGGACGGGGACTTCTCGTCGTGGAAGGGGCACAGGCCCTTGAGATTGCCGCCGCCGGCGTTGCGGAGCTGGAGGTATTCGGACACAACGGCGTCGATCGGGACCGCGTCCCGAACCGCCTTCACGTCGTCATCGTTGATCCGTCCTGCCACGCGTGAATTCTACGGCCGGGGTCGGACAGTCCCCTCCACGCCTCCGGTTCAGCGGGCGTCGGGGGCGGTGGCCATCAGCTCCACGAAGCGGTCCTGGCCGATGTTGCCGCCGGAGATGATCACGCCGATCCGGGCCGGCAGCGGGTCGACGCGGCCTGCGGTCAGGGCGGCGAGGGCGCAGGCGCCGCTGGGCTCCGTGACGATCTTCAGCCGCTCGAAGGCGAACTTCATGGCGGTGCGGATCTCGTCGTCGCTGACCAGGACGACGGAGTCGAGCAGCTCGCGGTTGACCGCGAAGGTCAGTTCTCCGGGGGCTTCGGTGGCCTGTCCGTCGGCGATGGTCTGCGGGACGGGGATCGTGACGGGCCGGCCGGCCTCCAGGGAGCGGTGGGTGTCGTCGCCCGCCTCGGGCTCCACGCCGATCATGCGGATACCGGGGACGAGCGCGGTGGCGGCGGTGGCGCATCCGGCCATCAGGCCGCCGCCGCCGACCGGGGTGAGCAGCGCGTCCAGCGGTCCGGTCTCCTCGATCAGTTCCAGGGCCGCGGTGCCCTGTCCGGCCATCACGTCCGGGTGGTCGTAGGGCGGGATCAGGGTGAGCCCGCGGTCGGCGGCGAGCTGATCGGCGAGGGCGGTGCGGTCGCCGGTGTAGCGGTCGTAGGTGACGACCTCGGCGCCGTAGCCGAGCGTGGCGTCCCGCTTGGAGCGCGGGGCGTCCTCGGGCATGAGGATGACGGCGGTGGTGCCCAGTTCCCTGGCGGCGAGCGCGACGGCCTGGGCGTGGTTGCCCGAGGAGTACGCGGCGACCCCGCGGCGGCGCTGCTCGGGCGTCAGGCGGGAGAGGGCGTTGTAGGCGCCGCGGAACTTGAAGGCCCCCATGCGCTGGAAGGACTCGCACTTGAGGAAGACCTCGGCGCCCACCAGCGCGTCCAGGGTGCCCGAGCGCAGTACCGGTGTGCGGTGGGCGATGCCCGCCAGTCGCGCCGCGGCGGCACGGATGGTGTCGAGGGTGACGGCCGCGGCGGGGCCGGTGGGCTGGGCGGGGCCTGTGCGGCCACCGGGGCTGAGGCTCATGGCCTCACGCTACGGCAGCAGCGATTCCAGCGGAACCTCCGGATTCGCCAGCTTCTCGACGTCCAACTGGTGCCCGGCGCGGATCAGTTGCTGGACGGGGCCTGCGACGTCCCAGACGTTGACGTTCATCCCGGCGAGCAGCCGGCCTTCGGCGAGCCAGAAGGCGATGAATTCGCGTTTCGCGACATCGCCGCGGCAGACGACCTGGTCGTAGGAGCCGGGCGGGGCGTAGCCGGAGTACTCCATGCCGACGTCGTACTGGTCGGAGAAGAAGTACGGGACGCGGTCGTAGCTGACGTCCTGGCCGAGCATCGCGCGGGCCGCTGCGGGGCCGCCGTTGAGCGCGTTGGCCCAGTGCTCGACGCGTAGCCGGGCGTCCAGGAGGGGGTGGTCGGCGGCCGCGACGTCGCCGGCCGCGTAGATGTGCGGGTCGGAGGTGCGCAGCGCGGCGTCGACGGCGATGCCGCCGCCTGCCGAGCGGTCGGCGAGGGCCAGTCCTGCCTGTTCGGCGAGTGCGGTGCGCGGGGCGGCGCCGATCGCGGCGAGCACGTCGTGGGCGGGGTGTTCCTCGCCGTCGTCGGTGCGTACGGCCAGCACCATGCCGTCCTGGCCGACGATCTCGGTGAAGCGGGCGCCGAAGTGGAAGCGGACGCCGTGTTCTTGGTGCAGGTCGGTGAAGAGGCCGCCGAGTTCGGGGCCCAGCACGGCGTGCAGCGGCGTCGGTGCGGTCTCGACGACGGTGACCTCGGCACCGTAGGAGCGGGCGGCCGCGGCGACCTCCAGGCCGATCCAGCCGGCGCCGGCGATGACGAGGTGGCCGTTGTCCCGGCCGAGGGAGGCGAGGACGCCGCGCAGGCGTTCGGCGTGCGCGAGGCGGCGCAGGTGGTGGACGCCGGCGAGGCCGGTGCCGGGGATGTCGAGGCGGCGCGGTTCGGCGCCGGTGGCCAGCAGCAGCTTGTCGTAGACGATGAGGGTGCCGTCGCCCAGGCGTACGGTCCTGGCCTCGGGGTCCAGGTGGACGGCGGGCTGGCCGAGGTGCAGTTCGATGTCGGCCTGGGCGTACCAGCCGGGTTCGTGGACGAAGACGCTGTCGCGCTCCTCCTTGCCGAGCAGGTATCCCTTGGACAGCGGCGGGCGCTCGTACGGGTGGTCGCGCTCGTCGCAGATGAGGATCACCCGGCCGGTGAAGCCCTCCGCGCGGAGGGTCTCGGCGGCTTTTGCGCCGGCCAGTCCACCTCCGACGATGACGAACGTCTGGTGTGCTTCGACCACTTGCTTCCTCCTCGTTCTCGGTGCCGTACGTCCGCTCGTGCGGCCGTGCACGTCCCCGATCGTCCCCCGGTGATGTGTTCCCCCGGTATGCACTCCCCCGTTCCTCCCGTTTACCTTCCCTTCTGCTCCGGCGTCACGGGAGGTGTCGCCCGCGGCGACACCCGGAGCGTCCGGCGCCGCCCGGCGGCGTCGGATCCGCGGCACCCGTGGTGTCCGAGCGTCCCGCACGGAACGTGAGGACGGAAGAGGGTCCGTCCCTCCCGGATCACCCTCGGTTGTCCGGCGGTGTTCCGGGGGGCCGGGTGAGGCGGGTGTGCAGGCTACGGGCCGAGGCGTCGGTGAGGGCCGCGATCTGGTCGATGACGGCCCGCATCCTGGCGGTGTCGTCGTCCGCCGCGTCGAACAGCGACCGGAACTGCGGGTCGAGGCCGTCGGGGGCTCTGACCTGGAGGGCATCGGCCAGTTCGGCGATCACGATGCGCTGGTCGGCGCGGAGCGCTTCCTGGTCGGGCCGTTGCATGACGTAGCGGTCGGCGACGGCCTTGAGAACGGCACATTCCAGCCGGGTTTCGTCCGGAACCACCAGGGTGGCGCGGTAACGGGTGAGGCGCCCGGTGCCGTATGCGGCGCGGGTGGCCGATTCCGCGGCCAGGCAGAAGCGGCCGATCAGTTGGCTGGTGGCGTCCTTGAGGCGGGCCTGGGCGAGCGCGGAGCCGTCGTAGCCGTGCGGCCACCATTCCTGGTCCAGGAGGCGGTCGAGGGCGGCGGCCAGCTCGGCGGGGGCGGCGCCCGGTGCGTAGCGCGCGGCGGCGACGTCGAAGATCTCGGCGCGTTCGGCGTCGGCGAGCAGGAGGTTGGGGTCGAGGTGCCCGGCGTGCAGGCCGTCCTCGACGTCGTGCACGGAGTACGCGACGTCGTCGGACCAGTCCATGACCTGCGCTTCGAAGCTGCGTTCCGTCGCGGGGGCGCCCTGCCGGAACCATTCGAAGACCGGCAGGTCGTCCTCGTAGACGCCGAACTTCGAAGAGCCCGGGTCGGTGGGGTGCGCGCCGCGCGGCCAGGGGTACTTGGTGGCGGCGTCGAGGGCGGCGCGGGTGAGGTTGAGGCCGACGCTGACCGCGCTGCCGTCGGCCGCCGGGCAGAACCGCTTGGGTTCCAGGCGGGCCAGCAGCCGCAGCGACTGGGCGTTGCCCTCGAAGCCGCCCCAGGGCGCGGCGACTTGGTTGAGCGCCTGTTCGCCGTTGTGCCCGAAGGGCGGGTGGCCGAGATCGTGCGCCAGGCAGGCGGTCTCGACGAGGTCGGGGTCGCAGCCGAGTGCGGCGCCCAGTTCGCGGCCGACCTGGGCGCATTCCAGGGAGTGCGTGAGCCGGGTGCGCGGGCTGGCGTCCCAGAGGTGGCTGAGGCTGCCGGGGGTGACGACCTGGGTCTTGCCGGCGAGCCTGCGCAGCGCGGCGGAGTGCAGGACGCGGGCCCGGTCACGCTGGAAGGCGGTGCGGCCGGGTCGTTTGTCCGGTTCGTCGACCCAGCGTTCGGCGTCGGACGGTGTATAGCCGGGGACGTCGTGCCCGCCGGGCGGGCGGCCCGGCGGGGCGTCCCCGCGTGCACCGGGCCCTGCGGCGGCCGGCCCGCCGGTGGCGTCGGGGCCGGCGCCGCGGGTGTCCGCGTCCCGGCCGGTGCTCGATGGTGTGCCCGTCATGCTGCGACGGTAGCCGCCCCGGTGCCGAGCGGGCCGGAACCGCTACGCGCCAGGAGCACCTGGTCGTAGTGGTGCAGTACGAGGCGGGCCGGTGCGGGGTGGTCACCCGGGGCGCCGCCGCGGTCCCGGGGGCGTCGGCGGCGCACCGGGCGGCGAAGCGTCCGGGGGCGGTGAAGCGGGAGGCGACGGCGATCCTGTGGTGGGCGCGGGCGGTCAGCGCCCGCACCGTTCCGGCGACGGTGGGGCGGGCGGCCGACGCGTAGGCGGACAGGACGGGGATGCCGCCGCGCCGGGCCGGGAGCAGCTCCGCGAGGGCGGCCGTGCCGGAGGCGGAACGGGGGCACGGGAGCCGGCGGCGGCCAGGATGACGGCGGTGCGGCCCCGGGGCGGGGCGCCTGCGGAGTGCCGCCTTTGGGGCGGGGCGCGGGTGACCGGTCTCCGGGGTGAACCCGGCCTCCTCCAGGCGGCCGGGCAGCGCTTCGGCGAGCAGCGGGTGCGGGCCCAGGGGCGCGGCGGTCCTGCCGGTCAGGTGGGGAGGCGGCCGGTTACGCGCCACTGGGCGGGACAACCGTCCCACCCGGTGGCGCGCACCCTTCCGCGTACTCCGTCAGCGCCCGATCTACGCCTGGTGCGCATCCACTTCCTTGAGGTACTTCTCGCGGGTCACCTCGTCCAGGAAGGCCGCGCGGAACGAGTTGCGGGCCAGGGTGCGCAGCGTTTCCTCGTCCAGCCGGAGTGCGTCGCGTACGGCGGTGAAGTTGTCGTCGGCGTAGCCGCCGAAGTAGGCCGGGTCGTCGGAGTTGACGGTGACCAGCAGGCCGGCGTCCAGCATCGCGGGCAGCGGGTGGTCGGCGAGGTCGTCGATGACGCGGAGCCGGACGTTCGACAGCGGGCAGACGGTGAGCGGGATCTGCTCGGCCACCAGGCGGGCCACCAGCCGCTCGTCCTCCATGCAGCGCACGCCGTGGTCGATGCGGTCCACGCCGAGGAGGTCCAGGGCCTCCCAGACGTACGCGGGCGGGCCCTCCTCGCCCGCGTGCGCCACGCACTTGAGGCCGGCTTCCCGTGCCAGCGCGTAGACCTCCTGGAACTTCGACGGCGGGTGCCCGACCTCGGCCGAGTCCAGGCCGACGGCGGCGATCCGGTGGAGGTGCGGGCGGGCCGCCTCGAAGGTCGTCAGGGCCGATTCGGCGCTCTCGTCGCGCAGGAAGCACATGATCAGGCGGGTGCTGATGCCGTACGTCTCCTGGGCGGTGTCCAGGGCGCGGGACAGGCCGTCGATGACGGTGCCGATCGGGACGCCGCGCGCGGTGTGCGCCTGCGGGTCGAAGAAGATCTCGGCGTGCCGTACGCCCTGGGCCTGCGCGCGGGCCAGGTAGGCGTCCGCGAGGTCGGCGAAGTCGTCCTCGGTGCGCAGGACGGCCATCAGCGCGTAGTAGAGGTTCAGGAAGGACTGGAGGTCGGCGAAGGAGTAGGCGCGACGCAGCTCGTCCTCGGTGGCGTACGGCAGGGTCACGCCGTTCCGCTCGGCGAGGGCGAAGGCCAGCTCGGGCTCCAGGGTGCCCTCGATGTGCAGATGCAGCTCCGCTTTGGGGAGCGGGGTCTGGCGGGCGGGGGCTGCGGACGGGGAGGAAGGCACGCGGGTCACACCTGTTCTGCGGGTCGGGAAGGGTCCTCCGTACGCGAAGGGCCCTCCGTACGGGAAAGGTCATCGGTACCGGGAGGGTCCTCGCTGCGGGAGGAGTCGTCCAGGTTAGCCGGGGTGCGGGACGGGCCGCCGGCCGGCCAGTCGCCGCCTTCGACGGGGGTGCCGGAGGCGCGCAGCCGGGCGGCGAGCGGCTCGGCTGCGAAGTACACCCAGGCCCGTACGGTCCGGCCGTCGGAGCGGGCCGCCAGGGTTTCGACGCGCTCGTAGAGGTTGTCCCGGCCGCCGGGTGTGTAGCCCTCAAGGAGGTCGAGGGCGCAGCGCACGTCTTCGTAGTCGGCGGCGCGCGGGGTGATCAGGGCGCCGTGGATCCGGGCGTCCTCGGGGCCCGCGACGGCGTAGGGGTAGCCGGGGCCTTCGTAGAGCAGGGCGCCGGTGATCGTGGCGGGCTCATCCAATGCGGTCCTGCCGCGCAGTGTCCGCGCGTGATGGCGCCCGCCGGGGCGCAGCGTTCCGTAGACGAAGAACGGCAGGCGGTCGGGGCGCACCTTCACGGGCTCCACGGGCATGGGATCGGCCTCCTCTCGTTCGGGTACTCCCCCAGGGTGGGGTGCCTCCCTGGGACCGGTGCCTCCCCGGGGCAGACGGGGCTTCTCCTGCAACCATGCCGGCGTGTGCCGCGTCGCTGCTGGGGAGGCGGGGAGACCGCCGGCACGGGATGTGCCTGGGCGGGGCGGAGGAGCGGGGATGCGCGGGCGGGAGCTGGTGCGGCGGATGCGGCTGCCACGTACCCGGCGGGGATGGCGGCGTACGTACCAGGCCGTGGTGGTGCTGACGGTGCTCGCACTGGCGCCCGCGACGTGGCTGAACACCGCGGCGGGCCCGCGGGTGCGCACGGTCGCCGGGGCTCCGCACGCGCCGGTCGCCGTGGTGTTCGGGGCCGGGCTGTGGGACGGCGAGCCGTCGCCGTATCTCGCCGACCGGCTGGACGCCGCCGCCGAGTTGTACCGGCGCGGAACGGTGCGGGCGATCCTGGTGACCGGCGACAACAGCCGCGACGACTACGACGAGCCGGGCGCGATGCGCGGCTATCTGGAGCACCACGGCGTGCCCGCCCGCCGGATCGTCGGCGACCATGCGGGCTTCGACACCTGGGACTCGTGCAGCCGCGCCCACCGGATCTTCGGCGTGGACCGTGCGGTGCTGGTCAGCCAGGGCTTCCACATCCGGCGGGCGCTGGCGCTGTGCGATGCGGCCGGTATCGACGCGTACGGGGTCGGCGTCGCCACGCCGCGCGATGTGACCTGGGCGTACGGCGGCGTGCGGGAGATCTTCGCGGCGGGCAAGGCCGCGGCCGACGCGGCGCTGCGGCCCGATCCGCACTTCCTGGGCCCGCGCGAGGGGGGCCTCGCGGCGGCGGTGCGGTAACCGGAGCGACGGCTTCGGCGGCGCGTGCGCCCCGGGGGGGGCTTCGGTGACGCGTCCGCCCGGGGGACTCGGGCCACGTACGGCTTCCTCGTGCGCGTTCAGGCCATGGTGGCGCGGGTGTACAGGGTGAGGAGTTCGGTTCCGTAGTACGGGCTGTAGGAGATCCGGTCCGCGTGCGGGCCGCTCGGGCCGCCGCCGTTGAGGCCGCCGATGTTGCCGATGATGTGGCCGGTCCTGGTGTCCTCGTCGAAGTCGGTCATCCAGGGGCTCCCGGAGGTGCCGCCGTAGAACCCGCCGCATTCCATGCGCAGTTGACGGTGGCCGGCGAGGCGGACGGTGCGGGTTTCGCAGCGCACGGCCCGGTCCTTCGGGTCGTTGCGGACGGAGGGGTAGCCGATGACGGAGACGTCGTTGGTGTAACCCGGCGTCGGGGTGAGGGCGTTGCCGCCGGTCACCGCCTCGATCCGGCGGCCGCGCCGGTCGGGGGCGACGGTGGCGAACGCGAAGTCCAGGTCCGATCCGTCGCCTGCGGTGTCGTGTCCCGGATAGGTGAAGGAGCCGGTGATCGCCCACACGCCGTACGGCTGAGTGGCCGCCCCGGAGCGGTACTGCGGGACGAACGCGGCGTTCGTTCCCGGGTTGCAGTGGCCCGCGGTGAGGATGAGGTTGCGGTGCGGGCTGCGCACCACGCTCGCGGTGCAGTGGTGGGCGCGGGAGTTCTTGTCCACGGAAAACAGCACGCCGACGGACGGGATGCCGTCGAAGTGCCGGGCGGTCGGGGCGGCCGTGGCAGGGCGGAGGACGGATCCGTGCGTGACGGTGGTGGCAGCGGGCTCCCCGGTGGAGGGCTCACTCGCGGACGACTCCGGGGGGCGGCGGGGCTCGGCGCTCCCTCCGGGAACGGCGGCCGCCATCTTGCGGGGCGTCCAGAAGCCGGCGGCCGCGGTGGTGTTCCAGGCGGGGTCGGCGGTTTCGGCGGCTATGCGCGGTGTGATTTTGGTGTGGGGGCCGGTGGCCGCGCTGTCGTTGGTGCCGGTACCTGGGCCGTCGTTGGTGCCGGTGTGGTGTGAGGGCGTAGCCGTGGTGCCGGGGGGAGGTGAGTCGCCCGGGGTGGCGCCGGCCTGGTTCAGGGAAACGGCCGCCAGGCACAGTCCGAGCCCGGTGCCGAGTGCGGCAGCGGCCACCCTCATCCGTCGTCGCGTCATGTCAGCGCGTCTCCTCTGCGACCCAGGCCAGATAGCCGGCTGCTCCGCGGACCACCGGAGTGGCGATGATCTCGGGGGTGTCGTAGTCGTGCGCCGCCAGGATGTGGGCCTCCAGCGCGTCGTAGCGGTCGGCCGTGGTCTTGAACACCACCTGCCACTCCTGGCTGGTCTCCACGGCGTTCTGCCACCGGTACACCGAGGTCACCGGCGCACTGATCTGCGCGCAGGCCGCCACCTTGGCCTCGATGGCACCACGCGCCAGTTCCTCGGCCTTCGGCTCGCTGTCGGTGGTCGTCAGCACGGTCAGACAGCGGGGCGACCCCTCGTCGGGGCCTGGGATCACCGGATCGACGGGCTCGTACGGATCGGTCACGGGTGCGCACCCTTCGGGGTCGGGACGGCGGCACGAACCACGGCCTCGGCCGCAGCTTGGCTTGGCTTGGCTTGGCTTGGCTTGGCTTGGCTTGGCTTGGCTTGGCTTGGCTTGGCTTGGCTTGGCTTGGCGATGAAAACGATCATGCGCAGCGTACGGGCGGCAGCGTACGGAGGTCGACGCCTACTCGGGCCACCGGCCGCTCAGGATCGCCTGCTTGTGGTGATCGGCCCGGTGGCCGCCGGGAAGCGGAGCCGTGCGTGAGGCCGGGGCCGGGCGGGGCGGATCCGGTACCGACCGCGCGGTGCCGTCCGGGGCCCGGCTTGCGTCGGACGTGGCGCGGTCCACGATGGAATGGAAGGCCACGCTGCCGGCCCCGGATCGGAAAGGCCGCACCATGGACGATGACCGCAACGACCTGAACGCTCTCGTCCGCGATCAACTCGACGACGCCAGGGCCTCCGCGCACGGCCGCAGCGCACACTTCTTCCTGCACGACGGACCGCTGCGGCAGACCGTGATCGCGCTGACCGCCGGCTCCGCACTGGACGAGCACAACGCGCCGCCCGCGGCCAGCCTCCAGGTGCTGCGCGGCCGGGTACGGCTGACCGCGGCGGGCGGGAACCGGGAGCTGCGGGCGGGGGAGATCGTGCCGATCCCGCACGAGCGGCACGGGCTGCGCGCCGTCGAGGACTGTGCCGTGCTGCTCACGGCGGTCACCGCGGTAGCGGAACCGGCCCCCGCGACGACCGGCACGGCAACCGCACAGGGCTGACAGGACCGCCGCACCCCACCCCGGCACCGGCCGCTTACGTCACTCCGCACGTCCCCAGCAGGCCCAACCGCCCCAACCAAGCCAGCCAACCAACCCGCCGATCCAACCGACCCCTTTTCAGACTTCATATTTTTCTGAATGTTGCGTAGACTCCAGGCATGACCAGTTCGAAGGTGCACGCGAAGGTGCCGCTGACCGGGGCGCGGGGAACCCTGCTCGCCGCGCCCTACGGCAGGGCGACCGACAGCCGCTCGAAGCGGCCGATCCTCGGTGACCCGACGGCCGTGGACGCGGTGCGGCGCATCGACCACGACTTCTCCAGGGTGCGTATAAGCACCGGTGACGCGGCCGCCATCGCCCCGCGCGGCCGCCAGTTGGACGTGTGGACGGCACAGTTCCTCGCGACGCACCAGCGCGCCACGGTGGTCCATCTCGGCTGCGGCCTCGACAACCGCGTCCACCGCCTCGATCCGGGGCCCCGGGTGCGGTGGTTCGACATCGACGATCCCGAAGTGATCGATCTGCGGCGGCAGTTGCACCCGGAGCGGCCCGGCTGGACGGGCATACCGTCGTCCGTCACGGATCGACTGGACGGCGGGACTGCCGTCGGACCAGCCGACGATGATCGTGGCCGAGGGCCTGCTCATGTACCTGACCGAGGAAAGCGGCACGGCGCTGCTGCGGCGGCTGATGGCGCATGCGCCGAACGGGGAGCCGGCCCTCGGCGCCTTCAGCAGACACCCGGCCTGGAGAAGCCGCCGGCCGGCTACCGCCTGGCCGCCCGCATCGCCGCCCTGGTTCCCCCGATACGCAACATGGACCGGATGTATCACTGCCGGTTCCGCCCGTAGGCAGCAGGTGTCGCGGGGCAGCCCTCCGTGGGCATCCGGGGCGGCGCGGCGGGAGGTCACGAGATTACGGAGGTCAGGCCGCGAACCACTGGTCGAAGGCCAGCTTGCACAGCAGGGCGACGACCACGACCACGAGCACGCCCCGCACGAATCCGGCGCCCCGCTTGAGCGCCATCCTGGCGCCCACCATGCCGCCGACGAGGTTGAACAGCGCGAGCAGCCCGCCGAGTTGCCACATGACGGTGCCCTGGAAGGCGAACATCGTGAGCGCTCCGGCGTTGGTGCACACGTTGATGACCTTGGCGGTGGCGGATGAGGTGACCAGGTCCATGTGCAGGACGGCGGCGAGCGCGACGACGAGGAAGGCGCCGGTGCCGGGGCCGATCAGGCCGTCGTAGAAGCCGATACCCAGGCCGGCGATGAGGACGGCCGCCAGCACCCGCTGCCGGGTGACGGGCCCGGAGGGCGCGGGAGCGGTCCCGAAGGCGGGGCGCACGAGCACGAACACGAGCACGGCGAGGAGGACGACCATGATCACCGGCCGCAGCACATCACTGTTGATCCCGGCGGCGAAGAAGGCCCCCGCGAGCGAACCGGCAAGCGCGGCAAGGCCGATACGCAGGGCGATGCGTACGTCGATCGGGGTCTTGCGGAGGTAGGTCACGGTGGCTGCCGTCGTACCGACGATGGCGGTGGATTTGTTGGTGCCGAGGATGAAGGCGGCGGGGGTGTGCGGCAGTCCGACCAGCAGCGCGGGGAGCAACAGCAGTCCACCTCCCCCCACGACGGCATCGATCCAGCCGGCGGTGAGAGCCGCCAGACACAGCAGGGACAGGACGGTGAGTGATATGTCAGCGGGCACCAGGTGATCCTACGAACGCGGCCGGGCCGACCTGACCCGAACCGAAGAATGCGGAACACGAAACGGGTCACGACTCCGCACCCGGGCAGGGGCCGTGGCACGGCGGTGCGGCGGTGCGGCGGTGCGGGGAGAGCCACGGGCCCGTGAACACCCAAAGGCCGCACGGTGGCCGTCCGTTGGTGGATTTCCCACGCACCGCGGGTAGTTCGTAGGTCACGGTGTCCGCAGTCGTAGGTCACGGCGTCTGCGGCCGTAGGCCACGGTTTCCGCGCTCAGCAGCATGTCCGCCCCTCCAGGAACCGCTGGAATCCGGATGCTTTCCGGGCCCCATGGGAAGAGGTTGGTGATGACTTCAGGCGATGGCTTCAGGAGATGACTTCGGCGGCCGCGGGCAGCGCGGCGGACAGTGCGACGAAGCCGGGGCAGGACGGTGCAGCGGGCCGCAGGGCACTGCTGGCCGCCACGGTCGGCGGGATCGTCGACTCCTTCGACTGGACGCTCTACGCCGTCCTCGCGCCGTACTTCGCCGTGCAGCTGTTCCCCGGCGACGATCCGGTGACGGCGGTGCTGGGCGCGTATCTGGGCTTCGCGGTCGGCTTCATCGTCCGGCCCTTCGGCTCGTACGTGATGGGGCGGATCAGCGATGCGCGAGGGCGGCGTTTCGGGCTGACGCTCGGCATGGCGCTCACCGCGGCGGCGAGTGCGCTGGTCGCGGTGGTGCCGACAGCCGGGGCGATCGGGGCCGGTGCGCCGGTTCTGCTGATGCTGCTGCGGCTGGTGCAGGGCGTGTCGATGGGCGGCGCGAATCCGAGCGCCGCCGCGTACGTCGCCGAGACCGCGCCGCGCCGGATGCGCTTCGTCTACAGCTCGATTTCCTACTCCGGTGTCGTCGTCGGCAACATCCTCTCGTTCGGCGTGCTGGCGCTGCTGCTTGCGACTCTCGGCGCGGACGGCGTGACCGCCGGCGGCTGGCGGATCGGCTTCCTGGTGGCGGCGGTGCTGGGGCTGACGGCGCTGTGGATCCGGCGCAGCGCCGAGGAGAGCGGGGAGTTCGCCGAGCAGCGGGCGAGCGGTGCGGCCCGTACGGCTGCCGGGCGGCGCGCGTTGTACCGGGCGCATACGCGCGACAGCGCGGCGGTGTTCCTGATCACGTTCGGCATCACCGTCGGGTACTACTTCGGGACCACGTATCTGCCGCAGTACGCGCACCAGTTGGGGGTCGCGTCGGAGGCGGAGTCGGCGGCTTCGATGCTGTTACCGCTGCTGGTGCTGATCGGGGCGATGGTCGGTATCGGGCGGGTCGGCGACCGGGTGGGCGCGCTGCGCACCGTGCGCGCGGGGCTGGGGGTGCTGGCCCTGGGGACGGTGCCGCTGATGCTGGCGCTGGCGCACCGGGCGCTGCCGATGTGGCTGGTGACCGTCGTCTACCTGGTGCTGATCGCGGCGCCGTTGGGGCTGGCGAACGTGCTGTTCGCGCGGCTGTTCCCGGTGGCGGTGCGGGTGGTGGCGATGGGCGTGCCGTCCACGGTGGCGACGGGGTTGTTCGGCGGCACCTTTCCGCTGCTGGCGCAGGCGCTCGGCAGGGCCGGGCAGCTGTCGCTTGTCCCGGTGTGGGCTGCGGGCGCAGCGGCGGTGTCCTTCGGCGCGACGTTCCTGATCAGGTTGCCGAAGGGGCCGGTGTGAGGGGAGGGAAGGCAGAAGAGGGAGGGGTGCCTGGTGGCGGGGCGGACCCGGGGGCCGCCCCGGTGTGCGCACCCGCCTCCGCCCTCTCCCCCGCCCCGCCCAGCCGCCCCGTTCCTCGTACCGCGTCTGCACCACCCCACTCGTACCGCACCCCGCCAGCCTCCGCACCCCACCACCCGTTCCTCACCTCCCACCACAAGGAGCAGTGATGAATCTGCGTGACGACGCCCGTGCTCTCTCCGGCGATCTGGTGCGGCTGCGCCATGCGCTGCACCGCATCCCCGAGGTCGGGCTCCATCTGCCGCGTACTCAGGAGGCGGTGCTGGCCGAGCTGGACGCGCTGCCGCTCGAAGTACGTACCGGTGACGGGCTCAGCTCGGTGACCGCCGTGCTGCGGGGCGGGCTGCCGGGCCCGACGGTGCTGCTGCGGGGCGATATGGATGCGTTGCCGGTGTCCGAGCGGACCGGCCTGAACTTCGCGGCGGACACCGGCCGGATGCACGCCTGCGGCCACGACCTGCACACCACGATGCTCGCCGGGGCCGCCAAGCTGCTGTCCGCGCACCGCGAACGGCTGGCGGGCGATGTGCTGTTCATGTTCCAGCCGGGCGAGGAGGGCTTCGACGGCGCGCGGTACATGCTGGCCGAGGGGCTGCTGGATGCCGCGGGGCGGCGGCCGGAGGCGGCGTATGCGATCCATGTGATGTCGGCGGGCCATCCCAGCGGCGTCTTCGGTACCCGTGGCGGCCCGGCGCTGGCGGCGTCCAATGTGCTGCGGGTGACCGTACGCGGTGCGGGCGGGCACGGTTCGATGCCGCACCGTGCGAAGGATCCGGTGCAGGCGGCGTGCGCGATGGTGACGGCGTTGCAGGCGTGGATCACCCGTACTTTCGACGTCTTCGACCCGGTGATCCTCACGGTGGGCACGTTCCACGCCGGTACGCAGCAGAACGTCATCCCGGACACCGCGGAGTTCGAGGCGACGGTGCGGAGTTTCTCGCCGGTGGCCCAGGCCGCGGTGAAGGACGGCACGGTGGAGGTGTGCCGGGGGATCGCCGCGGCGTACGGGGTGGGGGTGGATGCGGAGTTCGCTGCGCAGTACCCGGTCACCGTCAACGATCACGCGGAGGCGGATTTCGTGGCCGGTGTGGTGCGTGAGGCGCTCGGTGAGGAGCGTTACGGTGCGCTGCCGCAGCCGCTGCACGGCTCGGAGGACTTCTCCCGCGTGCTGGCCGAAGTGCCTGGGGCGATGCTGACGCTGGGTGCGCCGCCCGCCGGAGCCGACCACGAGCGCAGCGCCAACAACCATTCTCCGCTGGCCGAGTTCGATGACGCGGTGCTGGCCGACGGGGCTGCGGTGTACGCGGAGCTGGCGGCGCGGCGGCTGGCGAAGGCGGCGGGTCCGGCGTAGCGGGGCGGGGGGGGCTGCGGTGCGGGATGCGGCCCGGCCGGCCGGCCGGCGCCTCCCGGCAGGTCCAGGCACGGCCTGCCGCGTTCCTTGGAGTTGGCGATCACGGCGAGGTCCACGCCGTGCGGCCCCTCGTGCGGATACGGGGTCGTCACGTCCCGCAGCTGGTTGTCGGCGGCCGAGGGGGTGCAGCGGGACCGGTCGCTGATTCCCGAGGTCCCGGGACCTTCGCCCGGCAGATCGGCGCACCTCCCCGTCGCGGCGTCCGGAGAGGGCCCGGGTCTGCGCGACTGTCCGGCCGCCAACCAGCCCTGCCGGGCGCCCTCTTAGAGGAGCTAACACAATGCTTGGACTCGTCTGTAGGTGATCACGCAGCAGGCGAGTTTGAGGAATGCCTCGTGGATGTCGTCTCGGATGTCCCAGCGGATCCGTAGCCGTCTGAAGCCGTGGATCCAGGCGTTCGTGCGCTCGACGACCCACCGGACGGCGCCCAGGCCGGATCCGTGGGGCACTCCCCGGCGGGCGATGACCGGCTTGATGCCGCGTTTCCGCAGCAGGCGGCGGTACTTGTCGTAGTCGTAGCCGCGGTCAGCGAACAGCTGCCGGGGGCGGTGGCGCGGTCGGCCGGTGGCTCCTCGGATTCGGGGGATCGCATCGAGCAGGGGCAGCAACTGCGTGACGTCGTGGCGGTTCCCGCCGGTCAGAGTGATGGCTAGTGGGGTGCCGTCGGCGTCGGTGACGATGTGGTGCTTCGAGCCGGGCCGGGCGCGGTCGACCGGGCTCGGCCCGGTTTTGGGCCGCCCCGACGGGCCTGCCGGTGCGAGCCGTCGATCACCGCCCGGGACCAGTCCAGCTTCCCCGCGCGGTGCAGCTCGGTCAGTAACACCTGGTGAAGCCGGTCCCAGACGCCGGCCTCGTGCCAGTCCCGAAGCCGACGCCAGCACGTCATGCCGGAGCCGAACCCGAGTTCCTGCGGCAGCCATTGCCATTGGATCCCGGTATGCAACACGAACAGGATGCCCTGCAGGCAGCCACGGTCGTCCAGGGGCAGCCGCCCCGGGTTGCACGACCGGCGCCGCCTGACCGGCAACAGCGGCTCAATACGTGCCCAAAGATCGTCCGACACCACCCACGGCGGACCATTGCCCTTCCCCATACCCGGCCCAACGACCCACCCAGGTACCAGACATGGCCTCCCCAGCTCTTTCTGTTAGCTCCTCTTAGAACTCTCTTAAGCCCGCCGACTATCCCTGCACCATGGATTCCGAGATCACCGACAGAGACGCCGCAGGCGCCGCCACCAGGCGCACCGGGCACACCGGGCACACCGGGCGCACCGACCTGACCCGGCGGCCAGGACCGCCCGTCGGCCACCGTCGTGCGACCCGCGGGCTGGCCGCGTCCCTCGCGCTGGCCGCCACCGCCTTCGGCGTCGCCGGCTGTGGCAGCGCGGCAGCGGGCACGGTCGAAGGGCGGCACGTCGAACTCCCGGTGAGCGGCGGCAGCGCCGTCGTCGACACCGGCACGCTCGCGGTCACCGCGCACGCCGACGACGGGCGGACGATGACGCTGTCCGGTCCTGCCGCCGGCGATCTGGGCGCGCCGGGGCCGGTGCGGCGTACGGCTTCGGGGGCGCGCTGGAGCTATCCGGCGAAGGGGCTGAGCGTGACCGCGCGCGCCGATCACGGGCGGCTGCGGATCGCGCTGCGCGCGGACCGCGACGGGTCGGTCACCTGGCCGGTGACCGGTACCGATCCGTCCGCTTCTTCCCTCCAGGTGGCGCGCGGTGAAGGGCTGGACATCCCGGTACGGGACGCGTTCTGGAACTCGTCCAAGGGCGGCCTGGCGGACAGCACGGTCGACATGGGTGCCGATCCGGCCCTCCCCCTGTGGGGCTACAGCCTGGGTGGCTCCGGTGGCCGGCACGGTGTCAGCTATCTGACCCCCACCGACATCGGCACGTCCCTGCGCTTCGCCTCCACCGGCGGCCGGCTGCGGACCACGGCGTCCCACGCCTTCGACGCCGGCGAGGGCACCCGTGCGTACGAGGTGTCCTTCGCGCTGACCGACGGCGACCCGGTGGCGCCCGCGGCCGACTACCGTTCGCTGCTCGCGCAGCAGGGGAAGCTGGGCAGCCTGCGCGAGAAGATCCGTAAGAATCCGGCCAACGGCAAGCTGCTGGGCGCCTTCCACGCGTACCTGTGGGGCGATGCGCGCACCGCGGACGGTGTCGGGCGGCTGAAGAAGCTCGGCGTCGACCGGATGTGGCTGGGGTACGACGCAGGTCCCGGGCCGATGGACGCGGCGGCGGTGCGGGCGGCGAAGGGCGCGGGGTATCTGGTCGGCCCGTACGACTCGTTCGCCAACGGGCAGGATCCGAAGAGCGCGGACAGTCCCACGTCCGTGTGGCCCGGCCGGGTCTATCCGGACTTCTGCGTGCGCCGGGCGGACGGCTCGCCGGAGAGCGGTTTCCACGGCCGTGGCTGCTACCTCAGCTCGCGCGCGTTCGAGAAGGCCGAGCCGCGCAAGCACTATCTCGCGGACCGTACCCGGACGATGGTCGCCAACGGCGCGGACAGTTACTTCCTCGATGTGGACGCGACCGGTGAGCTGTTCCGCGATCACGCCGCGGGCCACCGGATGACCAAGGAGGAGGACCGCGCGATGCGGCTCGCCCGGATGCGGCGGATTTCGCAGCATCTGGTGCTGGGCTCGGAGAGCGCGCAGCCGTGGGCCAACAAGGTGCTGGCCTTCGACCACGGTTCGGGCACGCCGGTCGCCGACGGGCTGTGGAAGCTGGAGCGCGACAAGGAGGCGTGGGGCGCGTACTACCCCGAGAAGGCCCCGAAGTTCTTCTTCAAGCCGGTGCGGCTGCCGGCGGATGTGGCCACGGCGATGTACGACCCGAGGTACCGGGTGCCGCTGTACGAGACGGCGCTGCACGGTTCGCTGGTGAACGCCGAGCGCTGGGAGCTGTCGTACGAGAAGCTGCCGGCGCAGAAGACCACCAGGGCGCTGCTCGCGATGCTCTACAACACCCCGCTGAACTATGTGCTCGACGGCCCTTCGCTCCAGCGTGACGGCGGCGAACTGGCGGCGTTGCAGCGCTACTTCTCGCCGCTGCACCGGGCGGCGGGCACCGAGCGGATGACGTCCTTCCGGTGGTTGACCGAGGACCGGAAGGTGCAGCGGACGGTGTTCGGTGACGGCGTGCTGACGGTGACCGCCAACTTCGGGGACTCGGCGCACCAGGGGCTGCCGGGCGGCTGCGTGGACGCGCGGCTGCGCGGGGACGAGGCGCCGCGCCGGCTGTGCCCGGCGCAGGCGGCCGGCTGAGGCGGGGCCGCGGGCCGGACGGTCGGGCGTCCGTCCGGCCGGCGGCCTCCAGGTAGCGCAGCACGGCGAGCACCCTGCGGTGTTCGGTGTCCGATGGCGACAGGTCGGGCTTGGTGAGGATGCCGGCGATGTGCTTCTCGACCGCGCGCTCCGTGACGGTCAGCGCGGCGGCGACGGACCGGTTGCTGCGGCCCTCGGCCATCAGCGTCAGCGCGTCGCGTTCGCGCGGGGTGAGGCGCTCCAGTGCCTGCGCCCGGCGGCGGGATCACCCCGGAGAAGCTGATCGTCATCGGCGAGGTGGCCCGCGGCTTCGGCCTCTACACGAAGATCACCGGCGGCCGGCGGATCGACCTGTTCGGCGCCCGCGTCGAGCAGTTCCCGCAGATCCGGGCGCGTCTGGTGGCGGCCGGCTTCGAGTCCGGGCACGCCTACGGCAAGGCGCTGCGCACCGTGAAGTCCTGCGTCGGGCAGACCTGGTGACGCTGCGGCGTCCAGGACTCCATCCGGATGGCGATCGGCCTGGAGCTGCGCTACCGGGGCCTGCGGTCGCCGCACAGGCTCAAGTCGGCGGTCTGCGGCTGCGCCCGCGAGTGCGCGGAGGCCCGCGGCAAGGACTTCGGCGTCATCGCCGCCTCGCACGGCTGGATCCTGTACGTCGGACGGCCGCCCGTTCGTCGCCTCCCCCCTGCTCAAGCAGTGCTTCGACCTGGCGACCTGGGCCTGCCTGGACGATCCGGAGGTCACGGTCCCGGTCTGCCGGGCGCGGATCGGGGAGGGGTGAACGGAAACCTGACATGCAACCGTCTGGTTGCGGGACTCTCCAGGACGTGCGACGCTCGTGATGCGCAACCAACAGGTTGCATATCGCGGAGAGCGGCGACCAGGAGGTACCTCATGACCCACAGCACCGACCGCATCGAACGGGAGATCAGCATCGCGGCGCCGGTGGAACGCGTCTGGGCGGTGCTCACCGAGCCCGAGCACGTCGGCAACTGGTTCGGGCAAGGCGCGCCCACCCCGATCGACCTGCGCCCCGGCGGCCTCATGCACCTCGACCACGGCCCCTACGGCCGGTTCACGACCACCATTGTGCGGGTCGAGCCGCCGCACCGCTTCGCCTACCGCTGGGCGAGCGCCTACCCGGGCGAGGTCGCGGTGGAGGGCAACTCCACCCTCGTGGAATTCGCCCTCACCCCAGAGGACGGCGGCACCCGGCTGCGGGTCGTGGAGTCCGGCTTCGACGCCCTGGACATCCCCGAGGAGCGCACGGGCGCCTCGTACGAGAGCCACGCCGAGGGCTGGAGCGGGCAGGCCGAGAACATCCGGCAGTACGCGGAGCGGCTCGCGGCATGAGCGCCGAATCCCCCCTGGACACCGTGGCGGACGTGCTGTCCGCCCTGGCGGATCCGACCCGCCGCCGGATACTCGACGCCCTCGCCGCCCGTGGCGAGGCGACCGCCACGACCCTGGCGGCACAGCTGCCGGTCAGCCGCCAGGCCATCGTCAAGCACCTCGCCGTCCTCGACCGCGCCGGTCTCGTCGCCGGCCACCGGGAGGGCCGCGAGGCGCGCTACACCGTCCTCCCCGCCCGCCTCGGCGCCACCGCCCGCCGGATGGGCCGCATCGCCGCCGACTGGGACGGCCGCCTGTCCGCCATCAAGCACCTGTCGGAGTCCGCACCCGGCACCGGCCCGGGGACGGCATCCGGCGTGGAGGAGCCCGGAACGGCGGACGGGCCCGGCGCTTAGCCGCGCGCTCCCAGCCGCCCCGGGGCGCGGCCGGTCCGGCACCCAACTCCCCCCGCCCCACGGCAGAACCCCCGGCGTACGCTGGGATTCCCCGACAGAGGAGCCAGGCGTGCCACGGTGGAACACCCGTCACATTCCGGACCAGACCGGCCGCTGCGCCGTCGTCACGGGCGCCAACAGCGGCATCGGCTATGTCACCGCCCGCGAGCTGGCCCGCCGCGGCGCCCGCGTCCTGCTGGCCTGCCGCAGCGAAGCGCGCGGCAGCGCGGCCCTGGACCGGCTGCGCACCGAAGTCCCGGCAGCCGAGGCCGAGTTCCGTATCCTCGACCTCGCCGACCTGTCATCCGTACGCGCCTTCGCCGCCGGGCTCGACACCTTCGACGGCAGCCGCCTCGACCTGCTCGTCAACAACGCCGGCGTGATGGCGCTGCCGTACCGCACCACGGCCGACGGCTTCGAGAGCCAGTTCGGCACGAACCACCTCGGCCACTTCGCCCTCACCGGCCTGCTGCTCCCCCGGCTGCTCGCCACCCCGGGCGCCCGGATCGTCACCGTCTCCAGCCAGCTCCACTTCCTCGCGAGCGTCGACCCGGACGACCTCAACAGCAGCCGCTCCTACCACCGTTGGATCGCCTACGCCCGGTCCAAGAGCGCCAACCTGCTGTTCGTCCACGAGCTGGCGAACCGGCTGGCCGCGGCCGGATCGCAGGTGGTCGCCGCGGCCGCGCACCCCGGCTACGCGTCGACCAACCTGCAGACCGCCGGCGTCAGGATGGAGGGCCGCAGGTCCGCCGAACGCGTGGTGGAGCTGGGCAACCGCCTCATCGGCCAGCCCCCGGAGGGCGGGGCGCTGCCCACCTTGTGCGCGGCCACCGCCCCGCACATGAAGCCGGACGCCTTCGTCGGCCCGCACGGCGGCCTGCGCGGCGCCCCGGCCCCGTCCGCGCGTGCCCCCTGGACCACGAACGACGTGCTCTCCGCCCGTCTGTGGGACGCGTCGGAACGCCTCACCGGCGTCCGCTACGACTTCTCCGCCCCGGCCCCGCTCTGAACCGCGGCTCCCCGGCCGAGCGCCCGATTCCGCGACCTGACGCCCTACGCGGACGAGGCCCCGGCCGTGCTCGACGGCCGGCTCGCGCCCGCGCCCCGTCGCCGCGGTCCGCCCTGCGCTTCCCGCTGCCCCCGGGGTAAAGTGGGCGACTTCAGCAGTGGACACGACCAGGAGGTGAGACCCATTACCGCTGTATCAGCTGGGTGCTCTCGCCTCGCGACCGTGCGGTTCACCAGGCAGAGGTGACCGGGAGAGCGCCCTTCGGTATCCCGAAAGGCCCTCATGTCCGCACATCCTTCCCCTGTTTCCCCCTTCTCGGCATCCCCCTCCCGCGCCCCCGCGTCTCCCGCCGCACCGCTTTCCTGCCCTGCCGTCGTCGCCCGGCTGCGCGCCGCCGGCTGCGTCTTCGCCGAGGACGAGGCGGAGCTGCTCCTGTCGGCCGCCCGCACCCCGGCGGAACTGGCCGCCATGGTGCGGCGCCGCGGGGACGGCCTGCCGCTCGAACACGTCCTGGGCTGGGCCGAGTTCTGCGGCCTGCGGATGGTCGTGGGCCCCGGCGTGTTCGTGCCCAGGCGCCGTAGCGAACTCCTCGTCCGGCAGGCCGCGGCGCTCGCCGCGCCCGGCGCCGTCGTCGTCGACCTGTGCTGCGGATCGGGGGCGCTGGGCGCGGCGCTGGCCGCACGGGTGGCGGGGGTCGAGCTGCACGCGGCCGACATCGACCCGGCCGCGGTGCGCTGCGCCCGCGCCAACGTCACCGCCGCCGGTGGCCGGGTCCACGAAGGCGACCTCTTCGCGGCGCTGCCGGCTGCGCTCCGCGGCCGGATCGGTGTGCTGCTGGCCAACGTGCCCTACGTCCCCACCGAAGAGGTCGGGCTGCTGCCCCCGGAAGCCCGCGAGCACGAGCCGCTGGTGGCGCTGGACGGCGGCACGGACGGGCTCGACGTCCTGAGGCGGGTGACGGCTTCGGCGTCGGCGTGGCTGACGCCCGGCGGAAGCCTGCTGGTCGAGACCAGCGAGCGCCAGGCCGACCGGGCCGCCGCCCTCTTCGCAGGCGGCGGCCTGAGTGCCCGCGCGGTGACCTCCGAAGAGCTGTACGCCACCGTCGTCATCGGCACCCGGCCCGGGGAATACCAGGCGACGGCGGGGCGCCCGCGCCCGTAGCGGCGTGTCACGGGGCGGATTTGCACGGTTGCCATGCGTTCTTCACGTGCGTACGGCACAGTGGTCGGGCACCGCACGTTGATCGACGATCACCGATGAGCCGTACGGCAGGGGACGAGGGGCCATGACGGGCACAGGCACCGGCAAGGGCATCGACAGACGACGGCTGCTGGCCGCCGGCGGCGGTCTCGCGCTGACCGGCGCCCTCGCCGCCTGCGGCTCCAACACCGGCCGGGGCGGCGGCGGTTCGGGCCTTGGGATAAGCCAGTGGTACCACCAGTACGGCGAGAGCGGCGTCGAGCAGGCCGTGAAGCGGTACGCCGCCGCGTACCGGAAGGCGCGGGTCACCGTGCAGTGGCGGCCGGGCGACTACGACCGGCAGACCTCGGCGGCGCTGCTGACCGCTTCGGGCCCCGACGTGTTCGAGGCCAACGGGCCGCTGCTGGACCAGATCCGCGGCGGCCAGGTCGTCGACCTGACCTCGGAGGTCGAGCCCGTCAAGGACGACTTCAACCAGGCGGTGCTCGCCCCGAAGATCTGGCAGGACAAGATCTGGGGCATCCCGCAGGCCATCGACATGCAGATGCTCTACTACCGCAAGAGCCTGCTGAGGGACGCCGGGCTGCAACCCCCGCAGACGCTCGACGCGTTGGTGGACGCGGCGAAGAAGCTGACGTCGAAGAAGACCAAGGGCCTGTTCCTGGGGAACGACGGCGGTGTCGGGGTGCTGAGCGGCACCCCGCTGTTCGCCGCCGGGCTGAGCCTGATCACCGAGGACGGCAAGGTCGGCTTCGACGATCCGGCGGCCGCCCGGACGCTCGGCAAGATCCGCCGGCTCTACGCCGACAAGTCACTGCTGCTGGGCGCGCCGACCGACTGGTCCGACCCGTCGGCGTTCCTCCAGGGGCTGACGGCGATGCAGTGGTCGGGGCTGTGGGCACTGCCGCAGGTCGAGAAGGCGTTCGGTGACGACTTCGGGATCCTGGCGTTCCCGAAGGACGGTCCGGACGGCCGGCCCTCCGTGCCGGTGGGCGCGTACGGCGCGGCGGTCAGCGCCCGCAGCGCGCACCAGGCACAGGCCAGGGCCTTCGCGAAGTGGCTGTGGGTGGAACGCACCGATTTCCAGCAGGACTTCGCGCTGTCGTACGGCTTCCACATCCCGGCCAGGACCTCGCTGGCGAAGAAGGCCGCGAAGCTGCGGAAGGGCGCCGCGGCGGACGCGGTCAGGTTCGCGACGGATTACGGCTACGCCGAGCCGCTCCTGTGGACGTCCGCGTCCCGTACCGCCTATCAGGACGCGCTGAGCCGCATCATCAAGGACGGGGCGTCCCCGGAGAGCGAGCTGAAGTCCGTGGTGCGCAAGGTCAACGCCGAGCTGGCGCGGGTCGGGAAGACGTGACCGTCAAGACGACGGATGCGGCGGGCGGGCCGGCCGCCGGGGCACAACCGGCAGGCGCCGCACAGCCCGCGCGCCCCTCCCGCTGGCTCGGCCCACAGCGCCGCACCCTCTGGTTCTGGGTGTTCGTCGGCCCGTTCGCCCTCGGGCTCGGCCTGTTCACGTACGTGCCGCTGGCGTGGAGCGTCTACCTCAGCTTCTTCGACGCGCACAACACCGTCAGCCCCACGGACTTCGTCGGCCTCGGCAACTACACGTCGATGCTGACCGATCGCGCGTTCCTGTCGAGCCTGGGCACGTTCCTGCTGTTCACTGCCTTCATCGTGCCGGCGACGTACGTCCTGTCGCTGTCCCTCGCCCTGATGGTCAACCGGCTGCGGTTCGCCCAGGCGTTCTTCCGCTCGGTGTTCTTCCTGCCGACCGCCTGCTCCTACGTCGTGGCGTCGCTGATCTGGAAGCTGTCGCTGTTCAACGGGGTGCGGTTCGGCCTGGCCAATACCGTCCTCGGCTGGTTCGGCGCCGACCAGACCGCCTGGCTCTCCACCACCGACCCGCCCTGGTACTGGCTGGTCATCGTGACCGTGCGGCTGTGGCTCCAGGCCGGTTTCTACATGATCCTGTTCCTGGCCGGGCTCCAGCGGATCTCCCCGCAGCTGTACGAGGCGGCCGCGGTGGACGGCGCGCGGCCCGGCTGGCAGGTCTTCAGGCACCTCACCTTCCCGCAGCTGCGCGCCACGTCCGTCGCGGTGGTGCTGCTGCTGGTGATCAACGCGTTCCAGGCGTTCGACGAGTTCTACAACCTGCTCAGCGATGCCCGCGGCTATCCGCCGTACGCCCGCCCGCCGCTGGTCTACCTCTACTACACGGCGCTCGGCCGGGAACAGAATCTGGGGCTCGGCAGCGCGGGCGCGGTGATCCTGGCACTGATCATCGCGGTGGCGACCGTCGTCCAGGCCCGCTGGTTCGGCCTCGGCCGCAAGGAGGACTGACCGCGATGCACGACGCTCTGACCCGGGCGGGCCGCGCGCTGCGGGTGGCGCTGCTGCTCGCGCTGGCCCTGCTGTTCCTGATCCCGTTCTACCTGCTGGTGCGCAACGGCCTGGCGACCGAGGCGGACATCACCGCGCCGGACTGGACGCTCTTCCCGCACACCCTCCAGTGGTCGAATCTCACCGAGGTCTTCGACGACCCGAACCTCCCCATGGGCCGGGCGCTGCTCAACTCCACGCTGATCGCCGTCTCCACGACCGTCGGCACGGTGCTGCTGGCCTCGCTCGCCGGCTACGGCCTGGCCAAGATCCCCTACCGCGGCGCGAACGTGGTCTTCTACGCGATCCTCGGCACCCTGATGGTCCCGGCGGCCGTCACCTTCGTCCCGAGCTTCGTGCTGGTCTCGACGCTCGGCTGGATCTCCACGCTGCGCGGCCTGGTCATCCCGACGCTGTTCAGCGCGTTCGCCTGCTTCATCTTCCGGCAGTACTTCCTCGGCTTCCCCAAGGAGCTGGAGGACGCGGCCCGGGTCGACGGCCTGGGGTACTGGCGGACGTACTGGCGGATCGTGGTGCCCAATGCCCGCCCGGTGTTCGCCGCGGTCTCCACCATCGTCTTCATCGGCGCCTGGAACGCCTTCCTGTGGCCGCTGGTGATCGGCCAGGACCAGCAGTCGTGGACGGTGCAGGTCGCCCTGTCGACGTTCACCACCGCGCAGAACCTCAACCTCCACGAGCTGTTCGTCGCCGCGGCCGTCTCGATCGCCCCGCTGGTCGTCGTGTTCCTGGTGCTCCAGCGGTACATCGTCGCGGGTGTGGAGCGGTCGGGTATCGACGACTGAAGCCGCGGCCGCCCGGAGCCGGATGCGGGCGGCGGCATCGGCGGCCGGGGGATGAGGTACGGTGCGAGGCATGAGCACGCACCCGATCGTCCGTGAGGCGGAGCCGCGACACCGCGGCCCCCACGGCGAGTGCGCGCTCCGCGGCCTGAGCTTCCTGCGCCGCCGCGGCCGGGTGGGCTCTCCCCCCGCCGCCCTCTGTACGTCCTGACGACGCCCCCGGCACCCGGCCGCGCCCGCGGCCTCCCGCCCCCGTCACGACGCTCTCTCCCCTCCCTTCCCCTCCCCTGCCCTCTTCTCCCCTACCAGGAGGATCAGTTGACGGCTCTCACCGACACCCCGCGCCCCGCCGCCGCCCCCGTTCTGCGCCCGCACCGCATTCCCGCCGACGGCCTGTACGAGGGCGACCGCGTTCTGCGCCGCACTCCCGACGGCTGGCAGGACCGGCCGTACGACCTGTTCGAGATCGTGCCGCAGGGACGGACCATCGGGGCCGAAATTCGCGGTCTCGACCTGTCCCGTCCGCTCTCCGCCGAGCTGCGCGCGGAGCTGAACCGGGCACTCATCGAATGGAAGGTGCTGTTCTTCAGGAGCCAGCATCTGACCTCTGCCGCTCAACGTGAATTCGCTGCCAACTGGGGGGAGTTGGAGACCAATCCACTCCTGGCGACGGGCTCGGAGAAGGACGTGGTGCGCTTCGACAAGGGCGCCGGCGCCGTACCGACGTTCGAAAATGTCTGGCATACGGACGTCACGTTCCGCGAACGGCCCGCGCTGGGCGCCGTGTTGCAGCTGCGGGAGGTGCCACCGGCCGGCGGGGACACCATGTGGGCCGATATGGCCGCGGCATACGACAACCTGACGTCGGACATCAAGGAACTCATCGACGGCGCACGGGCGGTGCACGACTACCTGCCGGGATTCGCGCGCTTCTATTCCGCGGAACGGCTCGCCCCGCTCCAGGAGGAATTCCCTCCGGTGGAACACCCGGTGGTCCGCCGCCATCCCGAGACCGGCCGCCGGATGCTGTTCGTCAACACGTCGTTCACCACCCACATCGCGGGCCTTCCGGAAGCCGAGAGCGACCGGCTGCTGCGCCTGCTCTTCCAGCAGGCGCACGTACCGGAGTTCCAGGTCCGCTTCCGCTGGCAGCCCGGCGACATCGCCTTCTGGGACAACCGCGCCACCCAGCACTACGCCGTCGCCGACTACGCCCCGCACCGCCGGGTCGCCGAACGCGTCGCCATCGCGGGCGACCGGCCGTACTGAGCGCCCGCGCCGAACGTGGCGGGCGGCGGGCCGACTTGGCGGGCCGCCGCCCCCTCAGCCGCACCCCGACCGCTCGTACGCCGCCTCCGCCGGGACGCCGCCGCGCAGCAGTGCGGCCCCCAGCGGCGTCAGCGTGTGCAGCACGGCGTTGCCCTGCCGGAGCGTGACGAGCAGGCCCGCGTCGCGCAGGACCGTCGCATGCTGGCTGGCCGAGGCGAGCGAGACGTCCACGCGGCGGGCGAGTTCGCTGGTGGTGCAGCCGACGCCGATGCCCTGGAGGATCGCCGAGCGGGTACGTCCGACGAGCCGTCCCAGGGAGCGTTCGGGCGGCAGCGCGGGGACGGCCCGCGGCACCGGGTGCTCCACGGGATAGACCAGGACGGGCGTGAGGTCCGGATTGTGGAAGGTGACCGGCGTGCGGCGGCAGAAGTACGAGGGCATCAACAGCAGGCCGCGGCCGTCGAGATGCAGATCGCGGTCGACGGGGTAGTCGGCCTCCAGAACCGGGGCGCGCCAGCGCAGCATCGGCGGGAGGCTCGCCAGCAGCCGGTCGGCGCCACCGTCCAGCAGGGCCCGGCCGCGGGCCGCACGGTCGGCCTCTATGCGGGCCTGGAGCCGTGGCCAGTAGGGCGCGACGGCGACGTCGTGGTAGCGATGGAGGGTGCCGGCGAGGCGGCCGATCTGGCGGACGTCGCCGTCCCCCATGGCCCGTATCCAGGACGGCAGCGGGCGGGCGTGGGAGAGCCGGGAAAGCTCGGTGTGCACCCGCGCGGGCGGCGTCTCGCGCAGTGCGCACAGCGCATTGTCGAGGCCCAGCAGCCCTTCGGGCGGGGTGAGGAAATCCGGGAAATAGCCCCGGGTGGGAACGAGCGGCGCCAGCAGACGCGTTTCGCCATTCAACTTTCCGCGTGTTTCTGCGCGCCATTTTCCGAACGCCGTGTCGTCACGTCGGTCGCGTAGTCGGTGAAAACTGAGGATCGTCTCCCACAGCACATCCGGACGCGCGGCTATCCGCACGCGGGCCAGATCGAGTCCACTGAAATGGACGCGTAACACCGAACCCCCACCCATGGCTTCCTCGGTTGCCCCCCGGCACGCCTGAGTATGCACGCCGACACACGCGGTCACCATGCCCTTTTGGCCAGAGTTGAAAAGGGTCGCGCGCCCCGGTGGTCAGCGGGAATGCTGTACTCAATTCAACGGCGGTACGTGCGGCTCGGATTGCTCGATCCCGTGGGGGGTGATGGGCAAAGACCCGGCCGTTCGGCATTCCCCGTTGAAGGCCGCCTTCCCACGCCGACATGGGAGGCGGCAGCTCCCGAGGGGGGAGTCCGGAAAAAGGCGAGGGCGGCACCTCCGCACAGGTGCCGCCCTCGTTGTGGTGCCGGAGCCGGCCGCGAGGCTGAGGGTCTGGGGGCCAGGCCGCCGGTCCGGTGGTCGCATCCCGGGTACCGCACGCGCCGGGCGCCCGCGGTACCCGTCGGTTCAGCGGCTGTCGCTCCCCTTCGACTCGGCGGCCGCGCGGCCCGCTTCCAGGCGGGCGACGGGGATGCGGAACGGCGAGCAGGAGACGTAGTCCAGGCCCACTTCGTGGAAGAAGTGCACCGACTCCGGGTCGCCGCCGTGCTCGCCGCAGACGCCGAGCTTGAGGTCGGGACGGGTGGCCCGGCCGGCCGCTGCGGCGTCCCGTACGAGCTTGCCCACGCCGTCCTTGTCGATGGTCTCGAACGGGCTGACGCCGAAGATGCCCTTCTCCAGGTAGGCGGTGAAGAAGCTGGCCTCGACGTCGTCGCGGGAGAAGCCCCAGACGGTCTGCGTGAGGTCGTTGGTGCCGAAGGAGAAGAAGTCGGCGGACTCGGCGATCTGGCCCGCCGTCAGGGCGGCGCGGGGCAGCTCGATCATGGTGCCGAGGGTGAGCTTGAGGCTGACTCCGCGGGCCTTTTCGACCTCGGCGATGACCTGCTCGGCCTCGTCGCGGACGATCTCCAGCTCCTGGACGGTACCTACCAGCGGAATCATGACCTCCGCACGCGGGTCGCCCTTGGCGTTCTTCCGCTCGGCCGCGGCCTCGGCGATGGCCCGCACCTGCATGGCGAACAGGCCGGGGATGACCAGACCGAGGCGCACACCGCGCAGACCCAGCATCGGGTTCTGCTCGTGCAGCTTGTGCACTGCCTGGAGGAGGCGCAGGTCGTTCTCGTTGGCGTCCTTGCGGGCCTCGGCGAGCGCGACCCGGACCGACAGCTCGGTGATGTCGGGCAGGAACTCGTGCAGCGGCGGGTCCAGCAGCCGTACGGTCACCGGCAGCCCGTCCATCGACTCGAACAGCTCGATGAAGTCGGCCTTCTGGAGCGGCAGCAGCTCGTGGAGCGCGGCCTCCCGGTCGGCATCGGTGTCGGCCAGGACGAGGCGCTCGACCATCTCGCGGCGCTCACCGAGGAACATGTGCTCGGTGCGGCACAGGCCGATGCCCTGGGCGCCGAACCGGCGGGCGCGGGCGGCGTCCTCGGCGTTGTCGGCGTTGGCACGCACCCGCAGCCGGCGCACCCGGTCCGCGTACGCCATGATCCGGTGAACGGCCTTGACCAGCTCGTCGGCGTCGTCGGCACCGGCGTGCATCCGGCCCTCGAAGTACTCGACGACGGGCGACGGCACGACCGGCACCTCGCCGATGTAGACCTTGCCCGACGAGCCGTCGATCGAGACGACGTCGCCCTCCTCGATGACGACGCCGCCCTTGGTCGTCATCCGGCGGGTCTTGGTGTCGACCTCCAGCTCCTCGGCGCCGCAGACGCAGGTCTTGCCCATGCCGCGGGCGACGACGGCGGCGTGCGAGGTCTTGCCGCCGCGGGAGGTGAGGATGCCCTCGGCGGCGATCATGCCGTTGAGGTCGTCGGGGTTGGTCTCGCGGCGGATGAGGATGACCTTCTCGCCCGAGCGGGACCACTTGACGGCGGTGTACGAGTCGAAGACGGCCTTGCCGACGGCGGCGCCGGGCGATGCGGCGATGCCGCGGCCGATGGTCTCGGACTTCGCGTCGATGTCGAAGCGCGGGAACATCAGCTGGGCGAGCTGCGCGCCGTTGACCCGCTGGAGGGCCTCGGCCTCGTCGATCAGGCCCTGGTCGACGAGCTGGGTGGCGATGCGGAAGGCGGCGCCCGCGGTGCGCTTGCCGACCCGGGTCTGGAGCATCCACAGCTTGCCGCGTTCGATGGTGAACTCGATGTCGCACAGGTCCTTGTAGTGCGTTTCGAGCGTTTCCATGATCTGCATCAGCTGGTCGTAGGAGGTCTTGTCGATGCCCTCCAGGTCGGCCAGCGGCACGGTGTTGCGGATACCGGCGACGACGTCCTCGCCCTGCGCGTTCTGCAGGTAGTCGCCGTAGACGCCCTGCTGGCCGCTGGCCGGGTCGCGGGTGAAGGCGACGCCGGTGCCGGAGTCGGGGCCGAGGTTGCCGAAGACCATGGAACAGACGTTGACCGCGGTGCCGAGGTCGCCGGGGATGCGCTCCTGGCGGCGGTAGAGCTTGGCGCGGTCGGTGTTCCAGGAGTCGAAGACCGCGCGGACCGCGAGGTCCATCTGCTCGCGCGGCTCCTGCGGGAAGTCGCGCCCCGTCTCCTCGGCGACGATGGCCTTGAACCGGTCGACCAGCGCCTTGAGGTCGGCGGCGTCCAGGTCGACGTCGACGGTGACGCCCTTGTCCTTCTTGGCCTCCTCCAGCGCCTCCTCGAAGAGGTCACCATCGACGTCCAGCACGGTCTTGCCGAACATCTGGATGAGGCGGCGGTAGGAGTCCCACGCGAACCGCTCGTCGCCGGCCTGTGCGGCGAGGCCGGAAACCGACGCATCGGAGAGTCCGATGTTGAGGACGGTGTCCATCATGCCGGGCATGGAGAACTTCGCCCCTGAACGCACCGATACGAGCAGGGGGTTGTCCGCCTGGCCGAGCTTCTTGCCCATCTGCCGCTCAAGGGCATCAAGGTGCTCCGACACCTCGGCACGCAGTGCCGCGGGCTCCTCGCCGCTGTCGAGGTACACCTTGCAGGCTTCGGTGGTGATGGTGAAGCCGGGCGGGACGGGGAGCCCCAGGTTGGTCATCTCGGCGAGGTTGGCGCCCTTGCCACCGAGGAGGTCCTTCAGGTCCTTGTTGCCTTCGGTGAAGTCGTAGACGAACTTCGCGGACGCAGGCTGGTTTACGTGGGGATTCTGTGTTTCCGACACGGGACTGGACTCCTCGCGGACGGCTGCCCTGACGGCGAGGAACATACCCAGATCGAAGGCGTCTGGGTACGTCCACTTGGTCGACATACGCGTGTAACCCGCCGTCCGCCACCAGATCGAAAGTTTCCCGTCGTTGGGGCGTAAATTCACTACCTGAATGCATCAATTCGCTGTGCAACGGGATGCATGCAGATCAGCTACGGAGAGTGCAACTTCCGTCGATCTATCGAACAGTGAATCCATGGCACCCAGTGCCATCGTTGGAGAGATGGAGCCCTCCCTGTAGTGCTCATCTGAGCGGACCCCCTATCAAGGGTGGCGAGAATCACGCGCTCTAGCGAGGCCCGAGCCACTCATTCGAGCGACAGGGGGCGCCGCGAGTGGCACGCAGCAGCAGCCCTTCCCGTCTCGATCCGGGCCTCCCCTCGGCCCGGGGGAGCCGGACGGCGGGATCCGGTCATAGTTCCGCGGAGCCGACGGCCGTCGGCTCCGCCTTCCGGGCCACAGCCGGCACGGCGCTGCGGCCGGTCGGCCGAGCGCGCGGGGATGGCACCCCACCCGGCGGGCAGGCTGGTGAGGACAGCACACCGAGCGCCGCACACGGCAAGGAGCCAACGTTGACCGGCCCCACCGACAGCCACCCGGGCGACGCCCGCCCCACCGCCGCAGCCGGCGAGGACCGTGAACAAGGCGGCTCCGCCGGAGAGTTCGGCAACGCGACGTACGGGCAGAAGCCGTTCCACCGGTCCCGGAGCCACTTCGCCGACCGCATCACGGCCGACGGCAGGGACGGCTGGCCGGTCGAGGCCGGCCGCTACCGGCTGCTGGCCAGCCGGGCCTGCCCGTGGGCGAGCCGGGTGCTGGTCTCCCGCCGGCTGCTCGGCCTGGAGGACGCCCTCTCGCTCGGCATCGCCGACCCGATCCAGGACGAGCGCAGCTGGCGCTTCACCCTGGACCCGGGCGGGCGCGACCCGGTCCTCGGCATCCGGTACCTCAGCGAGGCGTACGACGCGCGCGAATCCGGCTACCCGGGCGGTGTCAGCGTGCCGGCGATCGTGGACGTGCCCAGCGGGCAGCTGGTCACCAACGACTTCCAGCAGATCACCCTGGACCTGGCCACCGAGTGGACGGCGCTGCACCGGCCCGGCGCCCCCGACCTGTACCCGGAGCCGCTGCGCGCGGAGATCGACGAGGTCATGGAGGCGGTCTACCGCGACGTCAACAACGGCGTGTACAAGGCCGGGTTCGCCACCGGGCAGCGCGAGTACGACGAGGCGTGCGCGGCCCTGTTCGCGCGCCTGGAAGCGTTGTCCGAGCGGCTGTCGGAACAGCGCTACCTGGTGGGCCGTTCCGTCACGGAGGCCGACATCCGGCTGTTCACCACTCTGGTGCGGTTCGACGCCGTCTACCACGGCCACTTCAAGTGCAACCGCTTCAAGCTCGCCGAGGACCCGGTGCTGTGGGCGTACGTGAAGGACCTCTACCAGACACCCGGCTTTGGTGACACGGTCGATTTCCACCACATCAAGCAGCACTACTACCGGGTGCACACGGGCGTGAACCCGACCGGCATCGTGCCGCTCGGGCCTGACCTCGACGGCTGGCTCACGCCGCACCACCGCGAGGAGCTGGGCGGCACGCCGTTCGGGGACGGCACCCCGCCGGGGCCGGTCCCCACGGGCGAGGAGGTGCCGCCCGCGGGACGTCCCTGACAGCGGGCCGCCCGGGGCCGTCAGCCGCCGGAGGTGTCCAGCTCCGCTTCCGCGCCCACGCCCGTGCAGTCGTACGGGTCGTCCAGCCAGCCGTCGGGCAGGACCACGCGGTCACGGCCCGAGGTGCGGCCGCGCGGACCGTCGGCGCCGGCCGGCCAGGGCTGGTCGAGGTCCAGCTGCTGGAGCAGGCCGTCCAGCTCGTCCAGCGACGAGGTGACGGCCAGGCTCCGGCGCATCTCGGAGCCGATCGAGAAGCCCTTGGTGTACCAGGCGACGTGCTTGCGGAAGTCGATCACGCCGCGCGTCTCGTCTCCGATCCACTCGCCGAGCAGCGTCGCGTGCCGCACCATCACGGCCGCGACCTCCTTGAACGTCGGCTCGGTGTACGTCCCGGTGCCCTCGAACGCGGCCACCAGATCGCCGAACAGCCACGGCCGCCCCAGGCAGCCGCGCCCCACGACGACGCCGTCGCAGCCGGTCTCGCGCACCATCCGCAGCGCGTCGTCCGCCGACCAGATGTCGCCGTTGCCCAGCACCGGAAGCTCCGGGACGTGCTCCTTGAGGCGGGCGATGGCGTCCCAGTCGGCGGTGCCGCTGTAGTGCTGGGCCGCCGTCCGGCCGTGCAGCGCGATGGCGGTGATGCCTTCCTCCGCCGCGATCCGCCCGGCGTCGAGGTAGGTGAGGTGATCGTCGTCGATGCCCTTGCGCATCTTCATCGTCACCGGCAGCGCGCCCGCGTTAGCCACCGCGTCCCGCAGGATCGCGCGCAGCAGATTCCGCTTGTACGGCAGCGCGGAGCCGCCGCCCTTGCGGGTCACCTTCGGGACCGGGCAGCCGAAGTTCAGGTCGATGTGGTCGGCCAGGTCCTCCTCGGCGATCATGCGGACGGCCTTGCCGACGGTGTCCGGGTCGACGCCGTACAGCTGGATCGAGCGCGGCTTCTCGGTCGCGTCGAAGTGGATCAGCTGCATGGTCTTCTCGTTGCGCTCGACCAGCGCCCGCGTCGTGATCATCTCGCTGACGAACAGGCCCTTGCCGCCCGAGAACTCCCGGCACAGCGTCCGGAACGGGGCGTTGGTGATCCCGGCCATCGGTGCGAGCACCACCGGCGGCTGCACCGTGTGCGGTCCGATCTGGAGCAAGGTCATGGCAGCGGATTCCTTCGGCGGTCGGAGGACGGATGGCGGCGCGGCGCCGTGGCGGGCCGCCGTGCGACCTCCCATTGTCCCGCATCCGTCGACCGGGCCCGGCAGAGCCACCGGCCGCCGGTCGTTGTAGCGTTCAACCATGCCCGAGCTCAGTCACCGGCGGCGCCTGCTCGTGCTGGCCATCTGCTGTATGAGCCTGCTGATCGTCAGCCTCGACAACACCATCCTCAACGTCGCCCTGCCCTCCGTACAGCACGACCTGCACGCCTCGGTCTCCGGCATGCAGTGGACCATCGACGCGTACACGCTCGTCCTGGCCTCCTTGCTGATGCTGTCCGGCTCGACCGCCGACCGGCTCGGCAGACGCCGGGTCTTCCTGACCGGCCTGGTCGTCTTCTCTCTCGGGTCGCTGCTGTGCAGCCTGGCGCCCGGCCTGGAATGGCTGGTGGTCTTCCGGATGGTGCAGGCGATCGGCGGCTCGATGCTCAACCCCGTCGCGATGTCGATCATCACCAACACCTTCACCGAACCCCGCGAGCGGGCCCGCGCGATCGGCGTGTGGGGCGGCGTGGTCGGCATCAGCATGGCGGCCGGGCCGGTCATCGGCGGTCTGCTGGTGGAGTCCGTCGGCTGGCGCTCGATCTTCTGGATCAACGTCCCGATCGGCGCCCTGGCCCTCTTCCTGACCCTGCGCTACGTCCCCGAATCCCGCGCCCCGAGGCCGCGCCGGGTCGATCCGGTCGGCCAGCTGCTGATCATCGCCCTGCTCGGCTCGCTCACGTACGCGATCATCGAGGCGCCGGACGCCGGCTGGCACTCCCCCGAAATCCTCGCCCTCGCCGTGGTCACGCTGGCCTCGCTGGCCGGGCTGATCGGTTACGAACGGCGGCGCCGCGATCCGCTGATCGATCTGCGGTTCTTCCACAGCGCGCCGTTCAGCGGCGCCACCGTCGTCGCGGTCTGCGCGTTCGCCTCTCTCGGCGGCTTCCTCTTCATGAACACGCTCTACCTCCAGAACATCCGCGGCCTGTCCGCCCTGGAGGCCGGGCTCTACATGCTCCCGATGGCCGGCATGACGCTGCTGTTCGCCCCGTTGTCAGGGCGGCTGGTCGGCAGCCGCGGCCCCCGGCTTCCGCTGCTGCTCGCGGGCAGCGCGATGGGCGTCAGCGGGCTGCTGTTCGCGGGGTTCGACGCGGAGGCGGACAACGCGCTGCTGTTCACCGGCTATGTGCTCTTCGGCATCGGATTCGGCCTGGTCAACGCGCCGATCACCAATACCGCCGTATCCGGGATGCCGCGCGCCCAGGCGGGGGTCGCCGCGGCCGTCGCCTCGACCAGCAGGCAGGTCGGGCAGTCGCTGGGGGTCGCGGTGATCGGCGCGGTGCTGGCGGGCGGCGTGCACACCACCGTGCACCCGGTGCCCTCGGGAGCCGCCGCCGACTTCGTCGCGGCCGCCCGCCCCGCCTGGTGGATCCTCACCGGCTGCGGCACCGCCGTCCTCCTGCTCGGCGCGCTGACCACCGGCCGCTGGGCACGCGCCACCGCCCGGCACACCGCCGCCCTGTTCCACGAGGAGCCGGCCCGCGGGCAGTCGTCTGCGGCCACCGGCGCCTGACGTCGGCAAGCCGCCCGGGGCACGCCGGGCAGCCGGTGCTACTCCTGGCGGGCCAGGGCTTCCAGCCGCTCACGGGACGCGTCGTCGACCGGCGTGTACGTGAGCAGCTTGGGGCCGCGGTTGGGGCCCGTCCACAGCGACGTGACGGCGAGCTGGACGACGCCCACCTGCGGGTGCCGGAAGACCTTGGTCCGGCTCACCGGGCGGACGACTTCGTGCCGGGCCCAGATCTCGCGGAACTCCGGTGACGCGTCGGTCAGCCGCGCCAGCAGCGATTTCCAGTCGTGTTCGGCGACATGATCGGCCATCGCGGCCCGGAACTTCGCCGCCATCGTCCGCACCGTGGCGTCCAGGTCGACGAGCCGGGCCCGCCACTCCTCGTTGGTGAACGCCAGCCACAGGCAGTTGCGGTCCTCCTCCGGCAGCGCGTCCAGGTCGCACAGCAGCCGCCCGTAGGTGGCGTTGTACGCGAGGAGATCGAACCTGCTGTTCTGGATGACGGCGGGGAACGGCGACAGCTGGTCGACCACCTGCCGCAGCGCGTCGGGCACGCCCGTGCACTCCTTGCCGGGCTGCGGGTCGGCCTCACCGGCGAGCGCGAACAGATGGCTGCGCTCGGCACGGTCGAGCAGCAGGCCCTTGGCGATGGCGTCCAGCACCTGCGTCGAGACGTGGATGTCCCTGGCCTGCTCCAGCCACGTGTACCAAGTGACGCCGACGGCGGCGAGCTGCGCGACCTCCTCGCGGCGCAGCCCCGGAGTGCGGCGGCGCCTGCCACGGGGCAGGCTGACCTGTTCCGGGGTGATCCGCTCCCGGCGGCTGCGCAGGAAGCTCGCCAGCTCGGCCCGCCGGATCTCGGCGTCGGTGCGCGGCCCGGCCTGCCGGAGGGGCGCGGCACCGGCCTTGGCCAGGTCGGGGGGAGGGGCCTGGATCTGCGTCTGGGTCCGGGGGGTGGACACGGTCACCGTCATGTGTCCAGAGTGCAACAGGGCTCAGCCGGTTACCAGGTGGCAGTGGTACCAGGATAAAGACACTCTGGTACCAGGCTGAGCGGACGACGATCGTCGTCTCCGTGAGCGATACCCGAATACCCACCACCGTTTCCGCCGGTCCCGAGACCGTGGCGCCGACGGCCGTCCGCGGCGCCTCCGCAGCGCCCGCGCCCGGCGCCGCACCGTCCCTCCTGACCCCCGTCGGCCTGCTGACCGTCCTCCTGGGCGCGGCCCTGCCGATGATCGACTTCTTCATCGTCAACGTCGCCCTGCCGACCATCGACCGCGACCTGGCCGCGGGCCCGGCGATGCTGGAAATGGTGGTGGCGGGCTACGGCGTCGCGTACGCGATGCTGCTCGTCCTGGGCGGCAGGCTCGGCGACATGGCGGGCCGCAGGCGGCTGTTCCTGTGGGGCCTGGCCGCGTTCGGTGTGACCTCGCTGGCCTGCGGACTGGCGCCGGACGCCTGGACGCTGGTGGCCGCGCGGGTCGCCCAGGGCGCGGCCGCCGCACTGATGCTGCCGCAGGTGCTGGCCACCATCCAGGCCACGACGAGCGGCGCGCACCGGGCCAGGGCCGTCAGCCTGTACGGCGGCACGCCGGGGTCTCCAGCGCCGTCGGCCAGGTGCTCGGCGGGCTGCTGGTCTCCGCCGATCTGGCGGGCACCGGCTGGCGGGCGGTCTTCCTGGTGAACGTGCCGATCGCGGCCGCCGCCTGGCTGCTCGCCCTCCGCACCGTCCCCGAGACCCGCTCGCCGCACCCGGCACGGGTCGACGGTCCCGGCACCGCGCTGCTGGCCGCCGCCCTGATCTCGCTGCTGCTGCCGCTGACCGAGGGCCGGGCGGCCGGCTGGCCGCTGTGGTCCTGGGTGCTGCTCGCCGTGTTTCCGTTCTCCGCCGCCGCGTTCGTCACCGTCGAGCGCCGTGCCGAACGTACCGGGCGCAGCCCGCTCGTCCCGCCGTCCCTGCTCCGCATTCCGTCCGTGCGCAGCGGCCTCACCATGATCGTTCCGTTCTCGGTCGGCTTCGGCGGCTTCATGTTCGTGGTGGCCGTCGCCCTCCAGGACGGCCTGCGCTACGGGCCGTTCGCCGCCGGTCTTTCGCTGGTGCCGCTGTGCGTCACGTTCTTCCTGGCCTCGCTCGCCGGGCCGCGGCTGGTGGGGAGGTTCGGCCGACGGGTGGTGCTGGCCGGGTCGGTGATCCAGGCGGCCGGGCTGGTCGCCCTGACGCTGACCGTGCACGGTGGGTGGCCCGACATTTCGGTGGCCGGGCTGGCCCCGAGCATGGCGGTTCTCGGGCTGGGCCAGGGGCTGGTGCTGCCGGTGCTGCTGCGGATCGTGCTGAGTGAGCTGCCGGTGGCGCAGGCCGGGGCGGCGGCGGCGTCATGGTGACCACGCAGCAGTCCGGCCTGGCGCTGGGCGTGGCCACGCTCGGCACGCTCTTCCTGTCCCTGGTGCCGTCGGCCGGCATCCGTGACGCGCTGCTCGCGGCCCTGCTCACCCAGCTGGTGATCGTCATGGGCACCACCGTTCTGGGCTTCCGGCTGCCGCGCACGCTGCGCTGAGCGGGGCCGGGGCGGGGCGCGCGGCCCGTTCCGGCGCACATCCCACACATGACGACTGACAGATATTGAAATCTGTCAGTCGTCATGTCATGCTGGGTGCACGCCGCCTTCCCGTTCTCGTCAAGGAGCACATCGTGCGCACCCGCACCCTCGGCACCACAGGCCCCCGGACCTCCGCCCTCGGCCTCGGCTGCATGGGCATGTCCGCCCTCTACGGCGACGCCGACCGCGCCGAGTCCATCGCCACCCTGCACGCCGCCCTCGACGCCGGCATCACCCTGCTCGACACCGGCGACTTCTACGGCATGGGGCACAACGAACTCCTCATCGGCGAAGCCCTGCGCACCGCCCCGGCAGCCGCCCGCGAAAAGGCCCTGACCAGCGTCAAGTTCGGCGCCCTGCGCAGCGTCGAAGGCGCCTTCAACGGCTACGACGGCCGCCCCGCCGCGGTCAAGAACTTCGCCGCCTACTCCCTCCAGCGGCTGGGCGTCGACCACATCGACATCTACCGGATCGCCCGGATCGACGCGGACGTCCCGATCGAGGAGACGGTCGGCGCCATCGCCGAACTGGTCGAGGCCGGCCACGTCCGGCACATCGGCCTGTCCGAGGTCGGCGCGGACACGCTGCGCAGGGCCGCGGCCGTCGCCCCGATCTCCGACCTCCAGATCGAGTACTCCCTCATCTCCCGCGGCGTCGAGGACAGCATCCTGCCCACCGCCCGTGAACTGGGCATCGGCGTCACCGCGTACGGCGTCCTCGCCCGCGGCCTGATCAGCGGGCACTGGCAGCGCGACCGCAAGCTCGCGGCGAACGACTTCCGCGGGATGAGCCCGCGCTTCCAGGGCGAGAACCTCGATCACAATCTCGACCTGGTGGATGCGCTGCGCAAGATCGCCGAGCAGCGGGGTGTCTCGGTCGCCCAGACCGCCATCGCCTGGGTGCTCTCCCGTGGCGAGGACATCGTGCCGCTGGTCGGCGCCCGCCGCCGCGACCGGCTGGCCGAGGCCCTGGGCGCCGCCGACCTCGCGCGGGGCGCCGATGACCTCGCCGCGATCGAGGCCGCGGTCCCCGCCGGCGCGGCGTCCGGCGACCGCTACCCCAGCGAGGCGATGGCGGACCTGGACAGCGAGCGGTGACCCCCGGGGCGCGCGCCGCGGCCGCCGGGTACGGTCCCGTACGTACCCGGGGCAGGCGCCGGGTACGGTCCCGTATGTACCCGGCGTGCGTGTGCCCGCGCGTCCGCCTCATCCGGCGGGTGCCGGACGGGCACACCCGCCGGATGCGTCCGCACCCCGCCCCGTCCCTCCGAAAGGCCGGCCCGCGTCATGTCCTCCGAGACCCTGACCCCCGAGCGCATCCTCGAAGCCACCGAGGACGTGCTGCGCCGCTACGGCCCGGCGAAGGCCACGGTCGTCGATGTCGCGCGCGCCCTGGGAGTCAGCCACGGCAGCGTCTACCGCCACTTCCGTACGAAGGCGGCGCTGCGCGAGGCGGTCACGGCACGCTGGCTGGACCGCACCAGCGAGCAGTTGTCGGAGATCGTCACGGAAGGGGGCCCGGCCCCGGAGCGCCTGGACCGCTGGCTGACCGCCCTGTTCGAGGCCAAGCGCCACAAGGCGGGCGACGACCCCGAACTCTTCGCGACGTACATGACGCTGATAGGAGAGAGCGGCGGCGTCGTCGACCGGCACATCACCGACCTGGAATCCCAGCTCACCGCCATCATCGAAGCCGGTGTGACCCAGGGCGCCTTCGCCACCCGGTCCCCCGCCGTCACCGCCCGCGCCGTCTTCGACGCCACCGGCCGTTTCCACGACCCCGCCTACGCGCCCGAGTGGTCCCGCCCCGACATCGCCCCGGCCTTCGAAGCGGTACGCGACCTCGTCCTGCGCGGCCTGGGCGCCTGACGCCGGGGGCGGACGTCAGGCGGACGGCGACCGCCGGGCCCGGCCGCGGCCCGTTCCCCCGCGGGCCGGCCCCGTCAGCCCACGCCCAGAAAGCGGAGTACCGCCAGCACCCGCCGGTGGTCGGCGTCCGCCACCGGCAGGTCGAGCTTGGTCAGGATGCTGTTGATGTGCTTGGCGACCGCGCTCTCGCTCACCACGAGCTGCGCGGCGATCCCCGCGTTGGAGCGGCCCTCGGCCATCAGCGCCAGCACCTCGCGCTCGCGTCCGGTCAGCCGCTCCATCGGGTCGCTCGCCCTGCGCACCAGCAGCTGCGCGACGACCTGCGGGTCGAGCGCGGTGCCGCCGTCCGCGACCCGCCGCAGCGCCTCGATGAACTCCTCGACGTCCGCGACCCGTTGCTTGAGGAGGTAGCCCACCCCGCTGGTGTGGGTCGCGAGCAGATCGGCCGCGTAACGCTCCTCCACGTACTGGGACAGCATCAGCACCGCGGTCCCCGGCCGCTCCCGGCGGATGGACAGCGCGGCCCGCACCCCTTCGTCCGTGAAGCCCGGCGGCATCCGGACGTCCACCACCGCGAGGTCGGGCCGGTGTGCGGCGACGGCGGCCAGCAGTTCCTCCGCGTCGCCCGCTTCGGCCACCACCGTGAACCCGGCCATCTCCAGCACCTTCACCAGACCGATCCGCAGCAGGACGGAGTCCTCGGCGATCACGGCGGATCTCCCGGCGGTCCCCCCGGCAACCACGGCACTGCTCACATCGGGCACGGCAACTCCACTCTCATCATGGTCGGGCCTCCTACGGGGCTGCTCATCCGGAACGTCCCGTCCACCGAACGCACCCGCTGGGCAAGCCCCTTCAGTCCGCTCCCCCGGGACGCGTCGGCGCCGCCCGCCCCGTCGTCGGCTATCACCACCCGCAGTATTCCGCCGAGCCGGGTGACGGTCACCTCCGCCCGGGTCGCGTCCCGCGCGTGCTTGGCCACGTTGGTCAGCGCCTCCGAGACGACGAAGTACGCGACGGCCTCGACCGGCGCCGCGGCCCGCTCCGGCAGATCGACCCGCAGCCGCACCGGCAGCGGCGCGCGGGCCGCGAGCCCCGACAGCGCGGCGTCCAGGCCGAGTTCGTCGAGTACGGCGGGGTGCAGCCCGCGCACCAGGCTGTTCAGCTCCTCGATCGCGTCCTTCGCCTCGCGGTGCGCCGCGTCGATGACGTCCTTGACCTCGGGAGGCAGATCGGTGAGCGTCGCCTTCGCCAGCCCGAGGTTGAGCGCCAGCGAGACCAGGCGCTGCTGGGCGCCGTCGTGCAGGTCCCGTTCGATCCGGCGGCGTTCGGCGTCCGCCGCGTCCACCGCGCCCGCCCGGCTCTCGGTCAGGTCCTCGACCCTCCGCTCCAGTTCGTCGGACCGGCTGACCCCCAGCACCGCCCGACCGACGAGGTCCTCCAGCCGTACGAGCCCGGCGGCCAGCGGCGGCACCGCGGCCAGTGCGAGCAGGCCGAGCGCGGTGACGTAGGCGGCCTGGGTCGAATAGCCGGGGTGTCCGATGCGCCACTGCCAGGGCACGGTCCAGATCCATATCAGTACCGTCGATGCCGCGATGCCCGCCGACAGCAGGGCGAGCAGCAGGAGTTCGAGACCGCCGAGCAGCGGTCCGACCAGGAAGTGGTAGCCGAACTGCCGCCGTGCGCGCCGGAATCCGAGCCGCGGCAGCTCCACCCCGCACAGTGCACGGAACCGCCACCGCTGAGCCTCCGTCAGGCCGTATCCGGCGGCGACGAGCAGGGTCAGCGGGACGGACAGGATCACCGGGGCGTCGGACGAGGTGCCGGCCAGGGTCTGCCCGGTGAGCACCGCCGCCCAGAAGAACAGCGGGGCGGTCAGCAGATGCGGGAGCACACCTGCGGCGAGGTAGAGGAGGTCACGCCGCAGCCGCAGCAGGCGGCGCAACCGGGGCGGAATGGTCATGAGCCCACGCTATGCGGGGCGCTCGCGGCGCCGCACTGACGCCGGCTTCCGGATCGGGGGTGTAGCTGGTGCCACCCCAGGTCGGGCAGCCGGGCTACCGACGCGGGCGGCCCGGATCGGAAGAGTGGAAGCCGAGCCCGAGAGCCGGGTTCCTCCTCACCGAAAGCGGTCCGGACCATGGCCCTTGTCACTCTCAACTCCCCTGTTCCGAACGGTGGTTGGCGTCCTGCACAGGCCGGGTTCGGACACCGGTGGCAGGGCCGGGTACTGACCGGCGCGGGGCTCGCCCTGTTGCCGTGGTCGGTCTGCCTCGCCGCCACGCTGCCGCCCCGGCAGGCCGCCGCCTGGATCACCCTCGACCTCCTGGAGGCAGCGGCCCTGCTGACCGCCGGGGCCCGTCTGCGGCGCGGCACACCGGGCCACCGCGCGGCCGCGGCCGCCGCCGCTGCGCTGCTGGCCGTCGACGCCGTCGTGGACGTCGCCACCGCCACCGGCCAGGACCTGGCCACCGCCCTGGCGATGGCGCTCGCCGCGGAACTCCCGCTGGCGGCCCTGTGCACGCGGCTCGCGATACGCCCGGCCGCGGCGGACGGCCGCTGATCCGGCCCCGCCATCGCCCCCCCGCGCACGCGTCAGGCGCCGTCCCCCCGAGCGAACCCGGGCGGGACGGCGCCTGTTTGACGGGCGGACGGCGGGCCGGGGAAGAGCCCCAGCCCCCGAACGAGAGGCCCTAGCAGCCCAGCAGCCGCGCGCCCAGGTACGCCTGGATCTGGTCCAGGGAGACGCGCTCCTGCTTCATGGTGTCGCGCTCGCGCACGGTCACCGCGTTGTCGTCGAGGGTGTCGAAGTCGACGGTGACGCAGAACGGGGTGCCGATCTCGTCCTGGCGGCGGTAGCGGCGGCCGATGGCGCCCGCGTCGTCGAACTCGATGTTCCAGTTCTTGCGCAGGTCGGCGGCGAGGCCCTTGGCCTTCGGCGACAGCTGCGGGTTGCGGGACAGCGGCAGCACCGCGACCTTGACCGGCGCCAGGCGCGGGTCGAGGCGCATGACCGTGCGCTTCTCCATCTTGCCCTTGGCGTTCGGCGCCTCGTCCTCGATGTACGCGTCGAGCATGAAGGCGAGCATGGCGCGGTTCACGCCGGCCGCCGGCTCGATGACGTACGGAGTCCAGCGCTCGCCGGCCTCCTGGTCGAAGTACGACAGGTCCTGGCCGGATGCCTTGGAGTGCGCGGACAGGTCGAAGTCGGTGCGGTTGGCCACACCCTCCAGCTCGGAGAACTCGGTGCCGCCGAAGTTGAAGCGGTACTCGATGTCAGCGGTGCGCTTGGAGTAGTGGGAGAGCTTCTCCTTGGGGTGGTCGTACCACCGGATGTTCTCCTCACGGATACCGAGGTCGCGGTACCAGTTCCAGCGCTGCTCCATCCAGTACTCGTGCCACTGCTCGTCCTCGCCCGGCTTGACGAAGAACTCCATCTCCATCTGCTCGAACTCGCGGGTGCGGAAGATGAAGTTGCCCGGAGTGATCTCATTCCGGAAGGACTTGCCCATCTGCGCGATGCCGAACGGCGGCTTCTTGCGGGAGGTCTGCTGGACCTGGGCGAAGTTGGTGAAGATGCCCTGCGCGGTCTCGGGGCGCAGGTAGGCGACCGACGCGGTGTCCTGCGAGGGGCCGAGGTGGGTGGAGAGCAGGCCGGAGAACTGCTTGGGCTCGGTGAAGGAGCCCTTGTTGCCGCAGTGCGGGCAGTTCAGGTCGGCCAGGCCGTTCTCGGGCAGCCGTCCGTGCTTCGCCTCGTACGCCTCTTCCAGGTGGTCGGCGCGGAAGCGCTTGTGGCAGGAGGTGCACTCGGTGAGCGGGTCGGTGAAGGTGGCGACGTGACCGGAGGCCACCCAGACCTCGGGGGCCAGGATCACGGACGAGTCGAGGCCGACGACGTCGTCGCGCGAGGTGACCATGGAGCGCCACCACTGACGCTTGAGGTTCTCCTTGAGCTCGACACCCAGCGGACCGTAATCCCAGGCGGCCCGGGAACCGCCGTAGATCTCACTGCAGGGGTAGACGAAGCCACGGCGCTTGCTCAGGCTGACGATGCTATCGATCTTGTCGGCGGCCACGGTGCTCTCTTCATACGACGACGAACGATGGATGGGGGGTGGCGCACAGCGCCACGATGCGGGGTGGTGATCAAAAGACGGCGGGCGAATGCTTCAGGTTACCGGCGGCCGTACCCCCCGGGCCAAATCGGATTCCCGCCGCTTCCCGCTTCGTCCCGGAACCCGCCCTTCCCTGCCCCTTCGACGTTCTTCCGATCATCCGCTTTGTTGACAATCGTTTCCAACTTTGTTGAAAATGACTGTCATGAACATACGCCGCCTCATACCGACCACTGCCGTCGCCGGAGTCTCCGTCCTCGGCCTCCTGGCTCTGTCCGCCTGCTCCACGTCCGATGGAGCGGGCCGCGACAACGGCAAGCTGAAGGTGACGGCGTCGTTCTATCCGATGCAGTTCCTCGCCGAGCAGATCGGCGGCGACCACGTCGAGGTGTCCAACCTCACCAAGCCCGGCGTCGAACCGCACGACCTGGAGCTGTCCCCGCGGCAGACCGGCGCGCTCGGCGAGTCCGGCGCGATCGTCTACCTCAAGGGCCTCCAGCCGGCCGTCGACGAGGCGATCAAGCAGTCCGGCGTCAAGAACATCGCCGACGCCGCCGCGATGACCTCGATGGAGGAGCACGGTTCCGAGGTCGACGGCCACCACCACACCACCGGCGACAACCACTCGCACTCCGGGTCCGAGGCCGAGGCCGGCGACGACCCGCACATCTGGCTCGACCCCGTGAAGTACGCCGAGGTCGCCAAGGGCGTGAACAAGACCCTCGCCAAGGCCGACCCGGGCCACAGGGCCGACTACCAGAAGAACACCGACACTCTGGTCAAGAAGCTGGACGGGCTGAACACCGCCTTCGAGAACGGCCTGAAGAACCGCACGTCGGACACCTTCATCACCACCCACGCGGCCTTCGGCTACCTCGCCGAGCGCTACGGCCTGACCGAGGAGGCCATCAGCGGCCTCGACCCCGAGTCCGAGCCCAGCGCCAACCGCATCAAGGCCCTGCACACCCTCGCCGACAAGCACCACGTCTCCACGGTGTTCTTCGAGACCCTCGCCAACCCGGCCACCGCCAAGTCCCTGGCGGGCGACCTGCACCTGAAGACCGATGTCCTCGACCCGCTCGAAGGGATCACGGACAAGACCCGCGGCCGGGACTACTTCGAGGTGATGCAGTCCAACCTCGCCGCCCTCCAGAAGGCGCTCGGCAGCAAGTGACCCACCCCTCAACCACCCACCCCGGCCCGCACGCCGTGACGGAGGCCACCATGAACACACCGGCGCACCAGCCGGACCGGCAGCCGGTCATCGACCTGCGCGCGGCCACCGCGACCCTGGGCGCCCGCCCGGTCCTGCGCGGCGTCGACCTCACCGTCCACTCCGGCGAGGTCGTCGCGCTGCTCGGCGCCAACGGCTCGGGCAAGTCCACCGCCGTACGGTCGGTGATCGGCCAGGTGCCGCTCACCGGCGGCACGCTGTCGCTCTTCGGCACGGAGTTCCGCCGCTTCAAGGACTGGGCGCGGATCGGGTACGTGCCGCAGCGCACCACGGCCGCGGGCGGCGTCCCCGCCACCGTCAGCGAGATCGTCACGGCCGGACGGCTGGCCCGTACGAAGTTCGGCATCCTGCGCAAGGCCGACCGGGCCGCCGTGCACCACGCCCTGGAGCTGGTCGGGATGGCCGACCGCGCCAAGGACTCGGCGAGCGCGCTCTCCGGCGGCCAGCACCAGCGGGTGCTGATCGCCCGCGCGCTGGCCGTCGAGCCGGAACTGCTGATCATGGACGAGCCGATGGCCGGCGTCGACCTGGCCAGCCAGGAGGTGCTGGCCGGCGCGCTGCGCGAGCAGGTCGCCCGCGGCACCACCGTCCTGCTCGTGCTGCACGAACTGGGCCCGCTGGAGCCGCTGATCGACCGGGCCGTGGTGCTGCGGGACGGCTGCGTCGTGCACGACGGGCCGCCGCCGGAGGCCGTCGGCCAGCACGCCCTGCCCGGCCACGACCACGCCCACCCGTCGCCCGCCGCCGCCCCAAGTGGAGGCGCTTCGCACCACTGCATGGGATCGCACGCCGACCCGGCGCCGATCCGTACGGGACTGCTGAGCTGACATGGAAATCCTCGACTACACCTTCATGCAGCGGGCCCTGCTCGCCGCCCTGATCGTCGGCATCACCGCCCCCGCCATCGGCATCTATCTCGTCCAGCGGCGGCAGTCCCTGATGGGCGACGGCATCGGCCATGTCGCGCTGACCGGCGTCGGCCTCGGCTTCCTGATCAACAGCGGCTCGATCTGGGCCAGTCCGGTCTGGGTCGCCACCTTCGTCGCCATCGGCGGCTCCGTCGCGATGGAGCTGATCCGCTGGTACGGCAGGACCCGCGGCGATCTCGCGCTGGCCATGCTGTTCTACGGCGGCATGGCGGGCGGCGTGATGCTGATGAACCTGTCCGACGCGGGCTCCAACGCCAACCTCAGCACCTACCTCTTCGGTTCGATCACCACCGTCTCCTCGCAGGACATGACGACGATCTGTGTGCTGGCCGCCGTGGTCCTCGCGATCACCATCGGGCTGCGCCGCCAGCTCTTCGCGGTCTGCCAGGACGAGGAGTTCGCCCGGGTCACCGGACTGCCGGTCCGGCTGCTGAACCTGCTGGTCGCGGTCACCGCCGCGGTCACCGTCACGGTCGCCATGCGGGTCGTCGGCCTGCTGCTGGTCTCCGCGCTGATGGTGATCCCGGTCGCCGCCGCCCAACAGATCACCCGCAGCTTCGCGGTGACCTTCGTGCTGGCCGTGGCGATCGGCGTCGGCGTGACCCTGACCGGCACCGCCACCTCGTACTACGTAGACGTCCCGTCCGGCGCGACCATCGTGCTCTTCGCCATCGTCCTGTTCGTGCTCTTCACCGCGCTCGCCGCGCCGCTCGCGAAAAAACGCGCGCGGGCTGCCGCCGACGGCGCGCAGGGGTGCACCCTGGAAGTACCCGGCAGCCGGGCCGCGGCGGACGACGTGAGCGTCTGACCGTATGGGTAGGTACCTGGTGACGGGGCAGGTCAGGAGTGCGGGTGAGCCGCCCGGGGAAGCCGGTAAGTGTTCCCTCGGTGTACTGGTCATCACCTGGCACAATGGCCCCACCCGTCCAAGGGGGACGGCCACGACCTAGGGAGGCAACGGTGGCGACGAGCGCGGGATCTCCGGTACGCGGCCGGTCGACGCGACAGCGGACCGCGGTGTCGGCCGCACTCGACGAGGTCGACGAGTTCCGCAGTGCGCAGGAGCTGCACGACATGCTCAAGCACCGCGGCGACTCGGTCGGACTGACCACCGTGTACCGCACACTGCAGTCCCTCGCCGACGCCGGCGAAGTGGACGTGCTGCGCACCAGCGAGGGCGAGGCGGTCTACCGCCGGTGCAGCACCGACGACCATCACCACCACCTGGTGTGCCGGGCCTGCGGCAAGGCCGTCGAGGTCGAGGGCCCGGCGGTGGAGAAGTGGGCCGACCAGATCGCCGCGGAGCACGGCTTCCGCGACGTGGCGCACACCATCGAGATCTTCGGCACCTGCGGCGACTGCGCGGGCGAGCGGCCGGACGCGGCGCAGGCGTAGCCGCCGCAGCCGCGAGCGAACGGGCCGCCTCCCCCGGATTCGGGGAGGCGGCCCGTTCGGCATTCCGCCGCCGCTACGTCGCCGACTCGCCCTCGGCGACCGGTGCCGCGCCGAACCTGCGGTCCCGCTTCGCGTACTCCAGGCAGGCTTCCCAGAGGTTCCGGCGGTCGAAATCCGGCCAGAGAATGTCCTGGAACACCATCTCGGCGTAGGCGCTCTGCCAGATCAGGTAATTCGACGTGCGCTGCTCGCCGGACGGCCGCACGAAGAGGTCCACGTCCGGCATGTCCGGGTAGTACAGGTACTTCGCGAGGGTCTTCTCGTTGACCTTCGACGGGTCGAGCTTCCCGGCCCTCACATCCGCCGCGATACCGGCCGCCGCGTCGGCGATCTCCGCCCGGCCGCCGTAATTCACGCAGAAATACAGCGTCATCGCATCGTTGTCCTTGGTCTGCTCCTGCGCGACCTGGAGTTCCTGGACGACGGACTTCCACAGCTTCGGCATCCGCCCGACCCACCGGATACGGATACCCAGCGCATCCATCTCGTCACGCCGCCGCCGGATGACGTCCCGGTTGAAATTCATCAGGAAACGCACCTCGTCGGGTGACCGCTTCCAGTTCTCCGTCGAGAAGGCGTACAGCGAAAGGTTCTTCACACCCATTTCGATGCAGCCCTTGAGGACGTCCAGGACGACGCCTTCGCCGACCTTGTGCCCCTCGGTGCGCGGCAGCCCGCGCTCCTTGGCCCAGCGGCCGTTCCCGTCCATGACGACGGCGACGTGCTCCGGCACCAGCTCCCCGGGAATCTTCGGCGGACGCGCGCCGGAAGGATGCGGCTCGGGCGTCTCGTATTCACGCCGGTTACGGCCCAGAATCCCGCGTCGTGCCATGCGCCCCACGTCTCCCAAATATCTCAATCGCCCAGACCGGATCAGGCCGGACCGGGCCGGATTACGTCTCGTCCTGCGTCTCGTCGCTCACTGGACGCCGAGCCGCGCGCCACCCCGCCACGTGCTATTTCTCCACGTACCGGAGAGAGCGCAGGCCCCGCTCCAGATGCCAGTGCAGATACGCGGCGACGAGCCCGCTGCCCTCGCGGACATGCCGCGGCTCACTCGCGTCCGCCGTCTCCCAGTCGCCGGTCAGCAGCGCGCTGAGGAGCCCGATGGCCTCAGAGGAGGGTACGACGCTTCCCGGCACCCGGCAGTCGCCGCACACCACACCTCCCGAACCGACCGAGAAGAACCGGTTCGGTCCCGGCAGTCCGCATTTCGCGCAGTTGTCGAAGCTCGGCGCGTAGCCGTTGACGGCCAGCGAGCGCAGCAGGAACGCGTCCAGAACCAGATGCGGCTCGTGCTCCCCGCGCGCCAGCGTCCGCAGCCCGCCGACCAGCAGCAGATACTGCTGCACCGCCGGCTCGCCCTCGTGATCGGTGAACCGCTCCGCCGTCTCCAGCATCGCCGTGCCGGCCGTGTAGCGGCCGTAGTCGGTGACGATCCCGCCGCCGTACGCCGCGATCGTCTCGCTCTGCGTGCACAGCGGCAGCCCGCGCCCGATCAGCTCGCTGCCGCGCGCGAAGAACTGTACGTCGACGTGCGAGAACGGTTCGAGGCGCGCCCCGAACTTCGACTTCGTCCGCCGCACGCCCCGCGCCACCGCCCGTACCCGGCCGTGACCGCGGGTGAGCAGCGTGATGATCCGGTCCGCCTCACCCAGCTTCTGGGTGCGCAGCACGATGCCGTCGTCGCGGAACAGACTCATGGCGCCATTCTCGCGCATCGGCCGGACGGTTCCGTGACCGGACGGTGCTCAGTAGTCGCAGCCCTTGATGTCGTCGGGGCAGTCACGCACCTTGTCCGGGGCGACGGTGTTCAGCTCCCAAAGGATCAGCCCGGTGCCGTCCTTGACCGGATCGATGGTGGCCGTGAACGGTTCGCCCGGCGGAATATTGAACTGATCCGCCCGGTGATCCCCGCAGGTGATCCCGTAGGGCTGCTCGACATCGCCGCGGGACAGGGTGAGTGTGAGTTCACCGACGCCCTGGGTGTCACAGGTGGTATCGAGGCGATAGTTCCGTTTTCCCGTCGCCTTGAATTTCTTTGCCATACCCGTCGCGATATAGGGACCTTCGGTCGCCACGAGCACGGGATGGGACGCGTCATCGTCGTCGTAGCGCAATGCCCGGTTGGCCCGCTGCAACGCCCTCTTGGGGTTCCATTCGCGAACACGTCCGCCCGATGCCGTCCCCTCCTGATCGGAAAGCGCCGACGACTCCGCCGAAACGGAATCCGTTTCCTCGCTCTCGCGGGCCTCTCCCTGGGAACAACCGGCGGCGAGGACGGCGGCGGCACAGAGCGGAACGACGCATCGTACGCGCATATTGATCCTTGTACGGGTCCGTTCCGGCAGCGGAACCGAAGGGATTCCGCCGCCGGGAAAGTGGTGTCCGACGGTTGGCCTGTGGCGGTGCGGCGCAGAAGGCCAGGGCCGCATACGGTGCCACAACCGCCGCACACGGTCCCCCGCCGGGCATCGTCGTGCGGCAGCAACACCCACGTGACGTCAGGCCACCTCCCCCCTGCTGCGGGCGTTCAGGTATGCCGTGGTCGCGCTGAGGCGTTCGGCGACGGTTGCCTGGCGGGCGGCGTCGGCGGGGCAGTCCCACTCCCTGCCGCCGCCGATCGGCCGCAGGCAGAGGCGGGGCCCGTCGTACGCCATGACCTTGCCGACCCGCCCCGTACGGGTGTCCACCGCGAAGGTCCGCAGCGGCGGCCGGTCCGCCGTCACCGCCGCTCCCTCAGCACCGCCGCCAGCCGCCGCGCCACCTCGGTGCTGCAACGGCCCAATTCGACGAGCGGGGGCAGTGAGAAATGCGTGTAGGAGACGATGTCGGGACCGAGTGACGGCAGCACGATACCGACGCCTGCGAGCGCTTCCTCCAATTCCTTTGTGGCCTCTTCAACTTCTTTGGTGCGGTCCATCGGCCCTCCACGCTTTCGCTGAGATATTTCCGCGTTCGGATTCCCAGCGTGCCGGTACGGAACTAGGCTGCGCAACCAGCGGCAGACTGCAACTGCCGGGCAGACAAGGGGAGTAGGTCATGGCCAAAGGTCCACAGAGCGGTCAACGGCAGGCCGCCTGGGAGTTCTTCGGGGCGGAACTGAAACGGCGAAGGGAGAATGCGAGCCTCACCCAGGACGCCCTGGGAGCCCTGGTTTTCGTCTCCGGCGGCTATATCGGGCAGTTCGAGCAGGCGATTCGTAAGCCGCAGTTGGATGTGGCGATTCGGATCGATGAAATTCTACAAACCGAGGGCTTTTTCGAGCGGACCTGGCGACAACTGATCGACGACAAGCGGTATGCGGATTACTTCGCGGCAGCGGCTGACCTGGAACGACTGGCGACGAAGATCTGCGAGTTCGAGTCGATGGTCGTGCCGGGACTGCTACAGACCTCGGCGTACACACGGGCAGTCATGCGTGCAGGCAGCCCGTTCACGGCGGACGAGTTGATCGAAGAGGGCGTCCGCTCCCGAGCGGACCGGGCTGTCATCCTCGGGTGCGCTACACGCCCCACGTATTGGGCGGTGCTGCACGAAGCTGTGCTGCGGCTCCCCGTGGGCGGTCCAACCGTCATGGCCGCGCAGTTGGAGCACATCGTCCAAACCGCACGCGAGCACAAGATCCTCGTACAGGTCCTCCCGTTCGCCGCGGGCCCCTACCCATCCGTGGGCAAGATGCTGAGGCTCATGGAGTTCGACGACGCCCCGCCAACGGCCTATACGGAAGGCGTGTATTCGGGGAATCTGCTGGACGATCCAGCCATAGTGAAGCGCGCACAACAGGACTACGATCTGATCAGGGCCGCCGCGCTGTCGCCGGAGGCGTCCCTGGCCCTGATCGAATCGGCGGCGGAGGACTACAGACGATGCGCGAGTACGACCTGAGCACCGCCCAGTGGCGTAAGAGCAGCTACAGCGACCACAACAACGGCAACTGTGTCGAGGTCTCCGACCACCACCCCGGCATCGTCCCCGTCCGCGACAGCAAGAACCCCGCAGGCCCCGCGCTCGTCTTCGCCGCCACCGGCTGGTCGGCGTTCGTGGCGGCCGTGAAGGTGGACGGGTTCACGAGCGGCTGAGGTACGTCGTCGCCCCATCCCGGCCCCGTCCGGCTGCCCGTGACGGGGCCTCACCATGTCCGGATCGCGCCCACTTCGCGCAACGGGGACGGAACGTGACCTTCCGCACTTCTCCGACGACCGCAGGAACGGGCCCTCACGAAGCGCCGACACGCCGGTAGCATCCCGTCATGATCGGCCGCTCCACGCGATGCCACCGGAGGCCGCTCCGGCGGCTTCGGGTGCTCGACGCCGTGACGACCGGCCGCCCCCGTTCCCCACGAGGATCCCGATGACATCCATACCGGAGGCGCTGTTGTGGTGCCTCAGTGCAGGATCGGCCGCCGCCGTGGTGCTGGCGGTTTTCCTGTTCCGAGCACGGACGCAGCGGAACGGGCTCACCGAGCGCCTGACCGCGTCCGAGGAACAGGCCGCGGCCACGGTGCACAGCAACACCGAACTGACCGCCAGGCTGCGGGCCACCGAGGCGGAGATCCGGCATCTCGCCGGTGCCCGGATCCCGGATCTCACCACAGCGCTCGCCCACCCGCACGTGCCCGTACGCGGGCTGCTCGACCCCCGGTTCGCCGGTTCCGAGACCGACCACGCGCTGACCGCCGTTCTCGACCAGATCAGCGAAGCGGTCAACAAGGAGCGGCTGCGCGTCGACGCGGCCGCCCAGTCCACCCTGCGCGGTGCGACCACCACCATTCAGGCGCTGCTCTACCGCCTCCAGACGGCGCTCCAGGACATGCAGCACCGCTACGACGACCCGGACGTCGCGCAGGACCTGCTGAACGCGGACTTCCTCAACGAGCAGGCGCTGCGGCGCATTCAGGCCACCGGTGTCGTGTGCGGCGCCTGGCCCGGCCTCACCCGTGAGGACTCCTACCTCGCCGAACTGGTCGTCGGCTCCGCCTCCCGGCTGCGCGGCTACGAGCGCGTCCAGGTCAGCAACCAGCTGCGCGACCCGGTGGCGGTCGTCGCCCGTGCCGTCGAGCCGGTGGCGATCACCGTCACCGAGCTGCTGGCGAACGCGCTGCACCACTCGCACCGTGAACTGCCCGTCACCGTCACCCTCCAGCAGGGCAACCGCGGCGCCTCGGTGATCATCGACGACTACGGCGTCGGTATGCACGCCGACGAGGTCCAGCACGCGATGGCGCTGCTGTCCGGTGAGGACGACGTGATGCTGACCCAGCTCGGCGACCCGCCGCGCTCCGGTTTCGCGGCGGCCGGCCAGCTGGTGCGCCAGTACGGCTTCGGGGTACACGTCGAGTCGTCGCCGTACGGCGGGGTGCGGGCCGTGGTCTACGTCCCCGGCGATCCCCTTCTCACCGTCCTCGACGAGAGCCGACAGCCCATGTCCGTGATGGCCCCGCTGCCGCACAGGTCCGGCGCTACGGACCGGTCCGCCGTCCTGCCGACCGGTGCCTCATCGCCCGCCGCCTCGCACACCCCCGCGCACGCGGCGCCGAGCCACGCGGCTCCCTCGCACGCGGCTCCCGCGCACGCCGCGCCCGCGCACGCGGCACCGGCGCACGCCGCGCCCGCCCACGCCGCACCCGCACCCGCACCCGCACCCGCACAGCCAGGACTCTCCGACGCGCCCGCCGAGACGCCCGCCGAGGGCGAACTGCCGCGCAGGCGCCGCCGGAAGCCGGTATCGGAGCAGGAGCAGAGCCTGCCGCGCGCCGAGCCGGTCCACGAACGCACCCCGGAAGAGGCCGCCAACCGCTGGGGCGCCCTCCAGCAAGGCACCGAATCCGGCCGCGCCGCAGCCCAGTCAGAGCCCCCTCGCAGTCCCGAAGGGAACGCCCAGCCATGAACAGCCCCGCACGCCGCCGTGTCACCGAGGACAAGTCCTGGGTGCTGGCCCCCCTCCTGGAGCTGCCGCATGTTATCCACGCCGCCGTGATCTCCGGTGACGGATTCATCGAAGGGGCGTCGCCCGGCCTGAAGCGTGAGGCCGCCGAAGGTGTCGCCGCCATGATGTCCGCGCTCCAGGGAGCGGGGCGCGCGGTGACCGCGGCGTTCGCCGAACAGGACGATGCCAAGCTGCGGCAGACCGTCATCGAATCCGAACAGGGCTGGGTCTTCGCCATCCCCTCGGGCGAGAACACCTGCCTGGCCGTCTTCGCCGGTCCCGAGGTCAACATGGGAGTCGTCGCGCACCACATGCAGATCCAGGTCACGACCCTGGGCAACAAGGTCATGAACAGCCCGGCTCGGGATCTCGGCAGCCCCGCATGACCCCGCGCCAGAGCAACAGGCGCCTCGTACCGGCCTATCTGGCGACCGGCGGACGCGCCCAGCCCAGCCGCAACACGTTCGACCGGCTCACCCTGCTGCACAGCGGGGGGATGCCGATCACCAGTGAGGTACGACCGGAAGAGCACCGGATCCTGGAGCTGCTCCAGCCCGGTGCCCTGTCTCTGGCCGAGGTCGCAGCCCATCTCCACCTGCCCGTCAGCGTGGTGAAGGTGCTGGTGGCCGACCTCGTCGATGCCGGCCGCCTGCACGCCCGTGTCCCCATACCCGAAGCCGAGCAATTCGACCGGCAGATCCTGGAGAGGGTTCTCGATGGACTCCGCTCTCTCAAGTCCTAGCAGCGGCCCCGGAACCGACGGCATGTACCTTTCCGGGGCCGACCAGACCCTGGTCAAGCTCCTTGTCGCGGGGCCGTTCGGGGTCGGCAAGACCACCCTCATCCGTGCGCTGTCGGAGACGCCGCCGCTGCACACCGAAGAGGTGATGACGCAGTCCGGCGCGTTCGTCGACGATCTCGCCGGGGTGCGGGAGAAGACCACGACCACCGTCGCCATCGACTTCGGGCGGCTCACGCTCCCCGGCGACCTGGTCCTGTACCTGTTCGGCACGCCGGGCCAGAAGCGCTTCCGGCCGCTGTGGCAGGACATCGCCCGCGGCGCACTCGGGGCGCTGGTCCTCGCGGACACCCGCCGCCTGGCGGACTCGTTCGAGGTGATGGACATCATCGAGGAGGCGGGGCTGCGCTACGCCGTCGCGGTCAACACCTTCCCCGACGCGCCGCAGCACACCATCCACTCGCTGCGCGACGCCCTCGACCTGCACCCCGATACGCCGCTCGTGATGTGCGACGCCCGTGACCGTGACCAGTCCGTCGACGCGCTGATCTCGCTCGTCGGCCACGTTCTCGCCCATACGCCCCAGGAGAACCAGACCTCGTGACTTCCCCGTACCAGCCGGGCGCCACCCCGCCACCCGGCTGCCCCGCGCACGCCCACGGCGGCGCGGCCACCGGGCCGGCGGACGCCTTCGGCCAGGACGCCTACGCCCAGGGCTCCTACGTCCAGGACGGCTACGCCCAGGACGGCTATGCGCAGGAGGCCCCCGTGCAGGGCGGCCACCCGCTGGAGCGGACCGAGCAGAACGCGCTCGTGCGGCTCTACGACCCGGAGTTCGCGGCCGACCCGCACCGCTTCTACGCCTACCTGCGGCAGTACGGCGCCCTGGCGCCCGTCGAGATCGCCACCGGCGTGACCGCCATGCTGGTCACCGACTACCGGGCCGCGCTCGACCTGCTGAACGACGACACCACCTGGTCGAAGGACTCCCGCAGCTGGCAGGCGACCGTGCCGGCCGACTCGGCGGTGCTGCCGATGCTGGGCTGGCGGCCCAACGCCCTGTTCGCCGACGGTGACGTGCACCGGCGCCTGCGCCAGGTCATCACCGACAGCTTCCAGCTCGTCGAACCGCACGAACTGCGCGCCCGGGTGCGCCGCGCCGCGGACAGCCTCATCCGGAAGTTCGGCGCGCGCGGCGAGGTGGACCTCGTCCCGGAGTACGCCCAGCAGTTGCCGCTGCTGATGTTCAACACCCTCTTCGGTATGCCCGACGAGTACGGCGAGCAGCTGATCGCGGCCATGGGCGGGCTGATGGACGGCGCGACGCCCGAGGAGGCGGCGAGCGCCGACGCGGCGTTCTCGGCGTACATCATGGAGCTGGTCACCCGGAAGAAGAACCAGCGCGGTCCCGACCTCACCTCCTGGTTCCTCGACCACCTCAACGGCCTGTCCGACGACGAGGTCATCGCGCAGATCGTCGTGACCATGGCCGCGGGCAACGAGCCGCTGGCCAACCTCATCGGCAACGCGCTGTCCCGGATGCTCTCCGACGACCGTTACTACAGCACCCTGTCCGGCGGCGCGCTGACCGCGCAGGACGCCATCAACGAGGTGCTGTGGAACGACCCGCCGATGGCCAACTACTCCGCCCACTACCCGCGCCGCGACGTGTTCTTCCACGGCACGTGGGTGCGCGCGGGACAGCTGGTGCTGGTCTCGTACGCGGCCGCCAACACGCAGTTCGGCGAGGTCGCGCTGGACGACCGCTCGGGCAGCGGCGCGCACCTGGCCTGGGCGTCGGGTCCGCACTCCTGCCCCGTGCAGCGCCATGCGCTGGTGATCGCGACCACCGCGATCGAACGCCTCACCGCCTGGCTCTCCGACATCGAACTCTCTGTCCCGGCAGAAGAGTTGCAGTGGCGGCCCGGCGGGTTCCAACGGGCTCTCGCAGCTCTTCCGGCCCGCTTCACCCCCATCACCCCCGATCAGGCAGGAGCCACCCCGTGGGACAGCAGCTCATCGCCATCGACCCGACCGGATCCGATATCCACGCAGAGGCAGACCGCCTCCGCGAGCTAGGCCGCGCCACCCTGGTTCAGCTCCCCGACGGACCGGAGGCGTGGTCGATCAACAGCCACAAGCTCCTCAAGGAGCTGCTGACCGACCCGCGGGTCTCCAAGAACGCACGGGAGCACTGGCCCGCCTGGCAACGCGGCGAGTACCACGAGACCTGGCTGCAGACCTGGGTCGGCGTCAGCAACATGTTCACCGCGTACGGCGCCGACCACCGGCGGCTGCGCAAGCTGATCGCGCCGGCCTTCACCGCGCGCCGCACCGACGCCATGCTGCCGTCCGTCGAGCGCATCACCACGGCTCTGATCGACGACCTCGCGGCAGCCCAGGCCGGCGCCGTCACCGACCTGCGCGAGGGCTTCGCGCACCCGCTGCCCATGCAGGTCATCTGCGAGCTGTTCGGCATTCCCGAGGGCGAGACCCGCTCGGAGCTGGCCCGGCTCGCCGAGATCATCATGACCAGCGTCGACCCGGAAGAGGCCGGGATCACGCTGGTGGCGACCCAGGAACTGCTGGGCGGTCTGGTCGCGTCGAAGCGGCGGGAGCCCGGCGAGGACCTGACCAGCCTGCTGGTGTCCGAACGGGACGACGAGGGCCACACGATGAGCGAGCAGGAGCTGATCGACACGCTCCTGCTGGTCCTGATCGCCGGCCACGAGACCACCGTCAACCTCATCGGCAACGCGGTGCACAACCTGCTCACGCACCCGGACCAGCTCCAGCTGGTGCGCGACGGGAAGGCGTCCTGGAACGACGTCATCGAGGAGACCCTGCGCTGGACCCCCAGCGTCGCCAACCTCCCGCTCCGCTTCGCCGTCGAGGACATCGCCATCCCGGACGGCCCGACCATCCGCAAGGGCGAGGCGATCCTGGCCGCTATCGCGGCCACCGGACGCGACCCCGAGCAACACGGCCCCACCGCAGGCGAGTTCAACATCCTGCGGGCCGACGTGGAGCACCTCAGCTTCGGCCACGGCGTCCACCGCTGCCTGGGCTCCCCGCTGGCCCGCATGGAGGCCAGGGTCGCCCTCCCGGCGCTCTTCGAGCGTTTCCCCGACCTGGAGTTCGCCGCTCCCGCCGCGTCCCTGGAGCCGTCGGGCGGCTTCATCGTCGGCGGCTTCCGCACGCTGCCCGTTCGCCTGACGCGCGGCTGACCCGCTCGCACGGCCGCCGGCCCCGCCTCCCTCCACGGGCGGCGGGGCCGGCGGCGTATCCGGGCCGAGGCGCCGGTCAGGACGGGGTGCGGGCCGCCACCAGCAGACGGTCGGTGTCGGCGGGGCAGAGCATCAGGGCGGCGCCGACGGTGCCGAGCACCTCGCGTTCGGCGGGGGTGTAGGAGCCGTCGGCGAGGGCGATGCGGGCGCCCTGGAAGAGCAGCGATTCGCGGCCCGCCTGGGCGAGGTGCGGCGTCAGCGGCTCCAGGGACGCGTGCAGCTCGATGGCGAGGGCCGTGCCGCAGGGGTCGAGGCCGCCGCGGGGACGGCGGTCGCCCGCGCCGAGGGCCTCGGCCGTGCCGCTGAGGGCTCCGGTGTCGGCGGCGAGCGCGGCGAGGAGGGTGAGCAGCTGGTCCTCCGAGCAGTCCGCGAAGCCGGCCGCGCGGACGGTGCCGACGGCGGTGTCGCGCACCGCACGGGAGGACGTGCCGCCGGCCGCGAGTACGGCGAGGGTGACGGTGTGCACGGCGTCGCGGAGCATCGCGGAGAGCCGCACGGTGGTGGGGTGGTCCAGCACGTCAGGGCCGAAGTGGCCGCGGCAGGCGGAGCATTCGATGACCGGGTCGGCCGCGCCGCGCGAGAGCAGCGGGATGCCGAGGACGGTCAGGCGCCGGTGGCCGGTCCTGCGGAGGTAGTTGCGGTCGCCGCCGCAGTCGGGGCAGAAGAACTCACCATCGGCGACGGTACGCCAGGACGTGCACACGCCCAGCACACACATCTTGTGCCTCACGCCAGACCTCCGTAACTCCCCCGCAGCCTTCAGGACACGGGAAGTAACACCGTGGCCACGTCGCCGTATTGACGTGATGTTAGCCACATCCGTGATGTGGCGTCAGCACCTCGAACGGACAACTGGCCGAATGACGAAGGGTGTACCTCGCGCACAGGCCGCGGCTGACGGCCTGCCGACAGTGCCCGCCGGAAGCGAACTGCGGCCTTCCGTAAGCAGGTAAGAGCAGGTGGGAGCGGGAACGTGGCCAACTGACACGGTGCCCCGGCGCGGCGTACGGGCGGCGTACGCGGCGCCGGGGCACCGGGAAAGTGGCCGAAGGGCGGGCTCGCGCTCGGCGGCCCGCCCTCCGGAACGGTCAGCGGCCGGCGCGGTTGACCGCGGAGGCGACGGCCTTGATGGACGCGCGCACGATGTTCGCGTCGATGCCGACGCCCCACAGGACCTTGTCGCCGATCGCGCACTCGACGTAGGCGGCGGCCTGGGCGCCCGCGCCCTCGCTCATCGTGTGCTCGACGTAGTCCAGGACCCGGACGTCCGCGTCGATGGCGTGCAGCGAGTCGATGAACGCGGCCAGCGGGCCGTTGCCCGACCCGGTCAGGACCGTGTCGGCGCCGTCCACCACGGCTTCGACGGTCAGTGCGTCGGTGCCCTCACTGGTGGTCGAGGTCTGCGCGGAACGCAGCGCGATCCGGCCCCAGGCGTGGTCCGGGGTGGGCAGGTACTCGTCCTGGAAGGTGGCCCAGATCGCGGCCGGGGTGACCTCGCCGCCCTCCGAGTCGGTCTTCTCCTGGATGGTCCGGGAGAACTCGATCTGCATCCGGCGCGGCAGGTCCAGCTTGTGGTCGTTCTTCAGCACGTAGGCGATACCGCCCTTGCCGGACTGCGAGTTGACGCGGATGACGGCTTCGTAGGAGCGGCCGACGTCCTTGGGGTCGATGGGCAGGTACGGCACCGCCCACTCGATCTCGTCCACGGTCCTGCCCGCGGCGGCCGCCTCGGCCTCCATGGCGTCGAAGCCCTTCTTGATGGCGTCCTGGTGGGAGCCGGAGAAGGCGGTGTAGACCAGGTCGCCCGCGTAGGGGTGGCGCGGGTGGACCTCCATCTGGTTGCAGTACTCGCTGGTGCGGCGGATCTCGTCGATCTGCGAGAAGTCGATCTGCGGGTCGACGCCCTGCGAGAACAGGTTCATGCCCAGCGTGACCAGGTCGACGTTGCCGGTCCGCTCGCCCTGCCCGAACAGGCAGCCCTCGATACGGTCCGCGCCCGCCATGATCGCCAGCTCGGCGGCGGCCACCGCGGTGCCGCGGTCGTTGTGCGGGTGCACGGACAGGCATACGTGCTCGCGGCGGGACAGGTGGCGCGACATCCACTCGAAGCGGTCGGCGTGCGTGGACGGCGTCGAACGCTCCACGGTGGCCGGCAGGTTCAGGATGATCTCGCGGCCCTCCTCGGGCTGCCAGACGTCACAGACCGCCTCGCAGACCTCCAGCGCGAAGTCCAGCTCGGTGTCGGTGAAGATCTCCGGGCTGTACTGGTAGCCGAAGATCGTCTCGTCGCCCAGGATCTTGTCCGCGTACTCCATGACCAGCCGCGTACCGTCCACCGCGATCTGCTTGACCTGCTCCTTCGAACCGCGGAACACGACCCGGCGGAAGGTGGGCGCGGTGGCGTTGTAGAGGTGGACGGTGGCCCGGCGGGCGCCGCGCAGCGACTCCACGGTCCGCTCGATCAGCTCCTCACGCGCCTGCGTCAGCACGGAGATCGTCACGTCATCGGGGATCGCGCCCTCTTCGATGATCGAGCGGACGAACGCGAAGTCGGTCTCGCCGGACGACGGGAAGCCGACCTCGATCTCCTTGTAGCCCATCGACACCAGCAGATCGAACATCTCGCGCTTGCGGGCCGGCGACATCGGGTCGATCAGCGCCTGGTTGCCGTCCCGCAGGTCCGTCGACAGCCAGCGGGGGGCCTTGGTGATCCGGTTGTCGGGCCAGGTGCGGTCCGGGATCTCGACGGCCTCGTAGCGGCCGTACTTGTGCACCGGCATCCCGGAGGGCTTCTGCAGGGCGGTGGCGTTGGTGACCGGGGTGGGGCGGCCGACAGCGTTCTCGGCGTGGCTCGACGGATTCGTCATGATGCGTAGGCTCCTCGTGTGTCCGCTGGACCGGCCGACGGGGCGATGAATCGCAGCACCGAACTCCGCGGGGAGGGGGTCGGCCTACGACTACAGGCCCTCACCGCGGCAGCTAAGGAGAAGCAGCCCGAAACGCATGATGCACAGCACCCTAACCGAGGGCGGCGAGCTCCGGCGGCCCGTATCAGTATGCGGGACCGAGGGGACGTAACCGCCTGACTGCGATCAACCACACGTTTTCGGGAATCTCAGCAGCGGGCAGTGACAACCGCGTCACGCAATGCGACATTTGCAGGATGGACGTCACCTCAACGCCGGACACCCCGGCCACCCCGGTCTTCTGCACCATCGTGCCGCCCCACCTCCTCGACAAGCTGGCGCAATCCGACGATCCTGCCCGCAACGAGCCGGCCCGCCGCACCCTCGACCACGACGCGCGCCACCGCACCCGCCGTTACGAGAGCGCCCTCGCCACCACCGCCCGCGCCGTCCCCGAAGCCGCGTCCGACAAGCCCAACCGCACCATCTACGACGCCGGCCACACCGAGACGCTCCCCGGCACCAAGGTCCACAGCGAGGCCGACAGTCCGTCCAAGGACGCCTCGGTCAACCGCGCGCACGCCGGTCTCGGTGCGACCTTCAACCTCTATCTCAAGGTCTACGGCCGGCACTCCATCGACGGCGCCGACCTGCCGCTCAACGCCACCGTCCACTACGGCCAGAAGTACGACAACGCCTTCTGGGACGGCCAGCGGATGGTGTTCGGCGACGGCGACAACGACCTGTTCCTCGACTTCACCATCCCCGTCGACGTGATCGGGCACGAACTGACCCACGGCGTCACGCAGTACACCGCCAACCTCGACTACAGCGGCCAGTCCGGCGCACTCAACGAGTCCATCTCGGACGTCTTCGGTTCGCTGATCAAGCAGTACGCCCTCGGCCAGAGCGCCGCGCAGGCCGACTGGCTGATCGGCGCCGACCTCCTCGGCCCGAACGTCACCGGCAAGGCCCTGCGCTCCATGAAGGCACCGGGAACCGCGTACGACGACGACGTACTCGGCAAGGACCCGCAGCCCGCCAAGATGAAGAACTACGTCGAGACGCAGGACGACAACGGCGGCGTCCACCTCAACTCCGGCATCCCCAACCACGCGTTCTACGTCGCCGCGACCACCATCGGCGGCAACGCCTGGGAGCGCGCGGGCCAGGTCTGGTACGACGTGCTGACCGGCGGCCACCTCGCCAAGAACGCCAAGTTCGCCGACTTCGCGGCCCTCACCATCGCGGCGGCCCAGGCCCGCTACGGCGCGGGCGCCGAACACGAGGCCATGGTCAAGGCGTGGTCGCAGGTGGGCGTCACCCCCACCGAATAGCGCACCCCGGGGACGTCCGGCCCGTCCTCCTGGGTAGGAGCCACCCATGCGCATTCACATCCGACGCACCGGTGGCTTCGCCGGCATCGAGCGCCGCGCCGAGATCGACACCTCGGCGCGCCCCGACGCCGACGACTGGCACACCCTCGCCACCCAGTCCCTCGCCCAGGGCCACGACGAGCCCCCGGTCGGGGTTCCGGACGGCTTCAGCTACCAGATCACCGTCGACGGGCGGACTGTCTACTGCTCCGACCCCCGCCTGACCGAGGAACAGCGAAAGCTGATCACACGGGTTCTGAAGGAGGGGGCGTAGGGGTCATAGAGGCCACACCGAGCGCGTCCGAAAGGGCTCCGGGTCGCACCGGTGGAATCGCCTCCTGAAGCGGACTTTCCGGTTTGATCGATCAAGCGCCCGCGGAGGACGCCTCGTTGGAGCGGGCCGGGCGGGCCGGACACGACGTCGAGGGCTCCCCCTTGCGGGGCGATTCGACAGACGTCGTCGCCATGCGGGGTTTACTTCGGCAGGCGGAAGTGACACGGAGTGATCCAGCGCCACACTGCCGTCGGAAGCCCTCGGCACAGGTGGCCCCCGCCCGTATCCGCCCGCGACCCCTTGACGGGGTTACCGGCGGTTAAGAAGATCCGCCTCATGGATACGACATCGGCACGTCCGTCCTCCCTCCCCCGTTTCCCCCGCAACTTCCTCTGGGGGGTGTCCACTTCGGCGCAGCAGATCGAGGGGGCCGTGGGTGAGGGCGGGCGGGGGCGGTCGGCGTGGGATGTGTTTGCCGGGGAGGGTGGGCGGATCAAGGACGGGTCGGATCCGGGGGTGGCGGTCGATCACTACCACCGGTACCGGGAGGACGTGGGGCTGCTGCGGGAGCTGGGGGTCGGGGCGTACCGGTTCTCGGTGGCGTGGCCGCGGGTGGTGCCGGACGGGAGCGGGGCGGTCAACGCGGCCGGGCTCGACTTCTACGACCGGCTGGTGGACGCGTTGCTGGCGGCCGGGGTCGAGCCGCTGCCGACGCTGTTCCACTGGGACACGCCGCAGGCGCTGGAGGAGCACGGCGGGTGGCTCCGAAGGGAGACGGCCGAGCACTTCGCGGCGTACGCGGATGCCGTCGCGGCGCGGCTCGGGGACCGCGTGCGGCGGTGGATCACCCTCAACGAACCGGCCGAGCTGACGCTGCTCGGCTACGGCATCGGGCAGCACGCACCCGGCCGGCAGCTGGTCTTCGACGCGTTGCCCGCGGCGCATCACCAGTTGCTGGGCCACGGCCTCGCCGTCCAGGCCCTGCGTGCCCGGGGCGCCGAAAGCATCGGCATCGCCAACTCGCACGGGCCGACCTGGCGGGCCTCCGACGAGGAGGCGGATGCCGCGGCGGCCGATCTCTACGATCTGCTGCTCAACCGGCTGTTCGCGGAGCCGCTGCTGCTCGGCCGCTACCCGGACGAGGGCCTGGCGGCGATGCTGCCGGGGCCGGTGGCCGAGGACCTGAAGGTCATCTCCCAGCCGCTGGACTGGTACGGGATCAACTACTACCAGCCGACGGTGGTCGGCGCCCCGGAGCCGGGCGGCAGCGGCGGCCCCACGGACTTCGGCGGGGTCCGGATTCCGTCGGAACTCCCGTTCGCGCCACGGGAGATCGAGGGCTACCCGCGGACGGACTTCGGCTGGCCGGTGGTCCCCGAGGCCCTGACCGAGCTGCTGCTGACCTTCCGCGAACGGTACGGCGCGAGCCTGCCGCCTGTGATGATCACGGAGAACGGCTGCGCGTACAACGGGCTCGACGACCACGAGCGGATCGCGTTCCTCGACGGACATCTGCGGGCGCTGCACGAGGCGATGGCGGCCGGCGTCGACGTACGCGGCTATTTCGTCTGGTCGTTGATGGACAACTTCGAGTGGGCGGAGGGCTACGCGCGCCGCTTCGGTCTGGTGCACATCGACTACGCGACGCTGGCACGGACCCCGAAGGCGTCCTTCCGCTGGCTGCGCGACGCGCTCCGGGACCAGGCGCGGGGATGACCGCCCCGGCCGCGGACGCCGGGGCGCTCGCGGAGCCGGCCGAACCGGTGGGCGGCGGCTGGACGGCCGCGCTGTCGCTGGCGAACGGCGCGATCTGGGTCGGCTGGTACGGCCCGCTGCAGATCCTGCTCGCCCTGCAGGCCGCCGAGCTGGCGCCGCCCGGCACGTCCAAGGAAGCGGTCCTGGCCTGGGTGACGGGCGCCGGCGCCGTGGTCTCGCTGGTCGCCAATCCGCTGTTCGGCGCGCTGTCGGACCGTACGACCTCGCGGTACGGGCGGCGTACGCCGTGGATCGCCGCCGGGGTGCTGGGCGGGGCGGCGGCGCTGGCGCTGCTGGCCGGGGCGCGGACGGTGCCGGCGATGGCGGCCGGCTGGTGCCTGGTGCAGCTGGCGCTGAACGCCGCGTTCGCCGCGGTGACCGCGGCCGTGCCGGACCGGGTGCCGCGGCGGCAGCGGGGTGCGGTGGGCGGCTGGCTGGGCGCGGCGCAGATCCTGGGCGTGCTGGCCGGGACCGGTCTTGCGACGTCGGCCGGCGGGCTCGCGGCCGGCTACCTGGCCTGCGCCGCGTTCACCGTCCTGGCCACACTGCCGTATCTGCTGCTGCACCGGGACCTCGTGCTGCCCGCGGGCGCCCGGCCGCCGTTCACCTGGCGGTCCTTCCTCGCCGGCTTCGGGTTCGACCCACGCCGCCACCCGGACCTCGGCTGGGCCTGGCTGACCCGCTTCCTGATCAACCTCGGCAACGCGCTGGCCCTGCTGTATCTCCTGTACTTCCTGCGGGACGCGCTGCACCGGCCCGATCCGCAGGGCGGCGTGCTGATCCTGACGGCGGTCAACGGCGTGACGCTGCTGGGCACGGTCGTCGCGGGCGGCTTCTGGTCGGACCGGGTCGGGCGGCGGCTGCCGTTCGTGCTGTGGTCCGGCGTGATCATGGCGGTCGCCGCCGTGCTGCTGGCCTGCTGGCAGACCTGGCCCGGCGCGCTGGCCGCCGCCGCGCTGCTGGGCGTCGGCTTCGGCGTGTTCACGTCCGTCGACTTCGCACTGATGACGGACGTGCTGCCGGCCGCCGCGCACCGCGGCAAGGACCTCGGCGTCCTCAATATCGCCAACTCGCTGCCGCAGGTGGCGGCCCCGGCGCTGGCCGCCCCGATCGTCGCCCACCTCGGCGGCTACCGCGCGCTGTATCTCGTCGCGGCCGCGACCGGCCTGCTGGGTGCGCTGCTGGTCCGGCGGATCCGCGGGGTGGCGTGAGGCGGGGACGGGCGGTCCGGGCGCGGGCGGTCGGCCGGATGGCCGGCCGGTGGGGAAGCCCGGCCGGTGGGGAAGCCCCTACACCGGAGGGGGGACCAGCCGGATTCTGCGCCGTCCACCCGCGCCGTAGCGTCCCGGCATGATCCTCTCCACCGAGCCCTTACCGACCGCCCGCCGGCGCCGCAGCCTGCTTCTCTACCTCGGCCTGGCCTACGCCGGCATGTGGCTGGCCATGTCGCCGCTCCTGGCCGGCGGCTTCCAGCGGGGCGACGCCCGGCAGGACACCGGGGCGCTGGAGCAGACCTGCATCTCGGCCGCGATGCTCGCCCCCGCCCTCGCCGCGCTCGTCGCCGTCCGCTGGGCCGAGCGCAGCGGACGGGTACGGGAAACGCTCGCCCTGCGGTGGCCCCGGCCCTGGGGCCGTGCCGTAAGCGCCTGCCTGGCGGCCTTCGCGGTGCCCGCCGGACTCACCGTCGCCGCCCTCACCATCGGCACCCTCGCGGGCAGCTACCCCTTCGGCGGCGTGCACTGGAGCGGGCTCGGTGCGTGGGCGGCCGCGGCGGCGGGCCAGATGCTGCTGTCGCTTCCGCTGTTCTTCGGTGAGGAACTGGGCTGGCAGGGCTACCTCTTCCCCCGCCTGGCACGGGACGGCGGCCGCCTCGGCCTGGTGGGGGCGTACCTGGTCACCGGCACGGCCTTCGCCCTGTGGCACCTGCCCACGCTGCTGATGGGCGGCCAGTACCCGGGACGCCCCTGGTACGTGTCGGTGCCCGCGATGCTGGTGAGCTGCGTCCTCATCCTGCCGGTCTTCACCTGGCTGCGGCTGCGCTCGGGCTCGGTCGTGCCCGCCGTCATCGGCCATGCGTTCATCAGCTCGGTGAGCGTGGTGATGGTCAAGGAGTTCGCCGATCCCGCCGCCACGCTCGACCCCCTGCACATGGGGATCAACGGCTGGCCCGGCTGGATCGTGCTGGCCGCCTTCGTCGCCTTCCTGACGGTGACGGGCCGGCTCCGGCCGTCCTCCTACGTACGGCCAGGACCGGTACGGGCCGCGTGGCCCGTCCTCCGACGGACGGGCGGCCCCGCCCTGGACGAGCCGGCCCGGGGCGTGTCCGACGGGTCGCCCTAGAAGCCCAGCTTGCGCAGCTGCTTCGGGTCGCGCTGCCAGTCCTTGGCGACCTTGACGTGCAGGTCGAGGAAGACCGGCGTCCCGAGCAGCGCCTCGATGTGCTTGCGCGACTTGGTGCCGACTTCCTTGAGGCGCTTGCCCTTCGGGCCGATGATGATGCCCTTCTGGCTCGGGCGCTCGATGTAGACGTTGGCGTGGATGTCGAGGAGCGGCTTGTCGGCGGGCCGGTCGCCGCGCGGGATCATCTCCTCGACGACCACGGCGATGGAGTGCGGCAGCTCGTCGCGTACGCCTTCCAGGGCGGCCTCGCGGATCAGCTCGGCGACCATGACCTGCTCGGGCTCGTCGGTGAGGTCGCCCTCCGGGTAGAGCGGCGGGCTCTCCGGCAGCAGCGGCACGAGCAGGTCGGCGAGCAGGCCGACCTGCTTGTCGCCGACGGCGGAGACCGGGATGATCTCGGCCCACTCGATGCCCAGGTCCTGGCCGAGCCTGTCGATGGCCAGCAGCTGTTCGGCCAGCGCCTTGGAGTCGACCAGGTCGGTCTTGGTGACGACGGCGACCTTCGGGGTCTTCTTGATGCCGGCCAGTTCGGCGGCGATGTAGCGGTCGCCGGGGCCGAGCTTCTGGTCGGCGGGCAGGCAGAAGCCGATGACGTCGACCTCGGCCCAGGTGGTGCGCACCACGTCGTTGAGCCGCTCGCCGAGCAGGGTGCGCGGCTTGTGCAGGCCCGGGGTGTCGACGAGGACGAGCTGCGCCTCGGGCCGGTGCACGATGCCGCGGACGGTGTGGCGGGTGGTCTGCGGCCGGTTGGAGGTGATGGCCACCTTCGTGCCGACCAGAGCGTTCGTGAGGGTGGACTTGCCCGCGTTGGGGCGGCCGACGAAGCAGGCGAAGCCGGCGCGGTGCGGGGCTGAGGAGTCTGTACGAGCGCTCATGGCGCCCATTGTCCCCGATCCCCGGGGCCGCTCCGACCACCGGCGTACGCCCGGTCGCCGGGACGGCCGCCGTACGGGCGCCGGGGCATGGTCGTACGCGTACCGGCGGGCGGCCGGATCGGCCGGTGCGGGAGACCGGTCGGCGGCGGCCGCCCGGCCGTCGCTCAGAGCTGCCGGCCGCCCGCCGGGCTGCTGCCGCGCAGGGTGCCGTCGGGGCCCGCGACCAGGACCGGCGTGCCGGGGCCGCCGAGATCACGTACCGCCGCGCGGTCGGCATCAGCCGCGTCGTCGGCCTCGGTGACCACCGCGGCGGCCTCCAGGGACTGCGCGCCGCTGGCCACGGCCATCGCCACGGCCGTCTGCAGCGCGCTGAGCCGCAGCGAGTCCAGGGCCACGGTGCCGGCGACGTAGGTGCGTCCGGTCTCGTCGCGCACGGCGGCGCCCTCGGGCACGCCGTTGCGGGCCCGCGCCGAGCGCGCGAGCGTGATGATCTTGCGGTCTTCCGGGTCCAGTGCAGCGGCTTCACTCATACGGCCGAGCATATGCGGGGCGGCGCCGGCACGGCCCCGCGGGGCGCGGCACGAAGGACCGTGCCGACCGCGGGTCACGGACGCGGCGGCCCGGCGATGCGCACCGAATCCGGCGACGGCGGCACAGCGTCCCGGGACGGCTCCGGCGGCAGTACGGAGGACGCGGCCGCGGCGCCGACGCCCGGCTCCGGGAGCTGCCCCGCAGCGGCCGTGAACCGCACGGCCCGCACCTTCGCGCGCGACGCCTCGTCGAGCAGCACCACCGAGGCCACGCCGGCGAGCGCGGCGGGGAGCGCGGCGGCGGCCGGGGCGCCGGGCCGCGGCAGGGTGCCCAGCAGCCGGCCGAGGCCGCGGCAGTGCCGGGCGAAGACCCGGCGGCGGACCCAGCGGTCGCGGGCCCGCTGGCCCGACAGAGCGACGGCCGGCCCGACGTCCAGCACCACGAGATGCAGGCTCCGGCCCCGCCGCGCGGCACTGCGCGCCAGCAGGCGCCGCAGCCACGGCCGGCTGCCGCAGTCGTGCACCAGCAGCGGCCGGTCCCGGCCCAGCCCGGCGCGCAGCCACAGCAGGAGCCTGGCGCGCGCCCAGGGCCGGTAGACGGCGTACGGCAGCCAGTCCGGCATCACCGCCTCGCAGGCGACGTGGACCGTGCGCGGGTCGATCACCGCCGCCGCTGCCGCTGCCGCTGCCGACCAGCGGTGCAGCACCGTGCTCTTCCCGCTGCCCGGCAGCCCGGAGGCCACGACGACGGCGCCCGGCGGATAGCTGAGGGCGGCCGGGACGGTGTCCGTGGCACGCAGGTCCCACAGCCCCTGCGGGCGGGCCTCCGGCGCCGGGCCGGCCGCGCCCGCTCCTTCGGTGCCTGCCATCGAACTCCCCCCGCTCGCACTCCCCTTGCGCGCCTTCCGCCGCCGTCAGCTTGGCACAGGCGCACGGCCCCAGGCCCGCGGCCGCCGTGCTCCCCCGGCCGTGCCGGTTCAGCCGGCCGATGTCCCGCCGCCCGCGCCGGGGCCCGCCCCCGCGGTGGCACGGACCGGCTCGCACAGCACGGTCATGATCTTGTTGCGGCGGCCGGCCGGCGACTCGGCGGTCAGCCGCAGCGCGGTCAGGTCCGGGTCGTACCTGTCGTCGGAGAGGTCGACCTCGGCCGTCGCCCCGGCGATCGGCACCCGGCCCAGCAGCTTGGCGAGCAGCCCGCCGACCGTCTCGACGTCCTCGTCGTCCAGCTCGGCCAGGCCGTACAGCTCGCCGAGGTCGCCGATGTCCAGGCGGGCGGTGACACGGTAGCGGCCGTCGCCCAGCTCCTCGACCGGCGGCAGCTCCCTGTCGTACTCGTCGGTGATCTCGCCGACGATCTCCTCCAGGATGTCCTCGATGGTGACGATGCCCGCCGTGCCGCCGTACTCGTCGATGACCACGGCGACGTGGTTGCGGTCCTGCTGCATCTCGCGCAGCAGGTCACCGGCGTTCTTGGTGTCCGGCACGAAGACCGCCTGGCGCATCGCGGAGGAGACCAGCTCGGTCTCGGCGTCCCGGCTGACGTGCACCTTGCGGGCGAGGTCCTTGAGGTAGACCACGCCGACGATGTCGTCCTCGTTCTCGCCGGTCACCGGGATCCGCGAGAAGCCGGAGCGCAGCGCGAGGGTCAGCGCCTGGCGGATGGTCTTGTACCGCTCGACGGCCACCAGGTCCGTACGCGGCACCATCACCTCGCGCACGAGGGTGTCGCCGAGCTGGAAGACGGAGTGCACCATCCGGCGCTCCTCGTCCTCGATCAGCGACTCCTTCTCGGCGAGGTCGACCAGCGACCGCAGCTCCGCCTCGGAGGCGAACGGGCCCTTGCGGAAGCCCTTGCCGGGGGTGAGGGCATTGCCGAGGAGGATCAGCAGCTGCGGGACCGGGCCCATGATCCGGGCCAGCGGCAGCAGGACGTACGCGGCGGCGGTGGCGGTGTTCAGCGGGTGCTGGCGGCCGATGGTGCGCGGCGAGACGCCGACCGCGACGTACGAGACGAGCACCATCACGCCGATGGCGACCGTCAGCGCCTGCCACGTCGCCTCGAACGAGCGGAGGCAGGCGTACGTGACCAGGACGCCGGCCGCCATCTCGCAGCCGACGCGCACCAGCAGGGCGACGTTCAGGTAGCGGGTGGGGTCGGCGGCGACGGCGGCGAGCTTGGCGCTGCCGCGGCGGCCGGAGCGGACCGCTTCATCGGCGCGGAAGCTGGTGGTGCGGGCCAGGCCGGCCTCCGCGCAGGCGGCGAGCCAGGCGATCACGACGAGCAGTACCGCTACCGCGATCAGTTGGGTGGTCATGCGCGGCGTCCGGTCACGTCAGGGTGGGGGCCGGGGACGGGCCTTCCAGGCCCCGTTCGGCGCGCCAGCCGTCGATGATGGCCGCCTGGAGGCCGAACATCTCCGCCTTCTCGTCCGGCTCTTCGTGGTCGTACCCGAGGAGGTGCAGCAGGCCGTGGACGGTGAGGAGTTGGAGTTCCTCGTCCATGGAGTGCCCGGTCGGGGCCGCTTCGCCCTGCTGCTTGGCGACCTCGGGGCAGAGCACGATGTCACCGAGGAGCCCCTGCGGGGGCTCCTCGTCGTCCTTGGCCGGCGGACGGAGTTCGTCCATCGGGAAGGACATGACATCGGTCGGGCCCGGGAGGTCCATCCACTGGATGTGGAGCTGCTCCATGGCCTCGGCGTCCACGACGATCACGGACAGCTCGGAGAGCGGGTGGATACGCATCCGGGCGATGGCGTAGCGGGCGACGTCCAGGACGGCCTGCTCGTCGATGTCCGTTCCGGACTCGTTGTTGACGTCGATCGACATGAGGGGGCTGACTTCTCGCTTCTCGTCCGCGGGCCGGACCGGCCCTGGGGCTAGCCGCTGTTGCGGCTGTCGTACTTCTCGTATGCGTCGACGATACGGCCCACCAGTTTGTGCCGTACGACGTCCTGGCTGGTGAGGCGGGAGAAATGCACGTCGTCGACGTTCTCCAGGATCTCCTGGACCTGCCGCAGGCCGCTCTTGCCGCCGCCTCCGGGAAGGTCGATCTGGGTGATGTCGCCCGTGATGACGATCTTCGAATCGAAGCCGAGGCGGGTGAGGAACATCTTCATCTGCTCGCGGCTGGTGTTCTGCGCCTCGTCGAGAATGATGAAGGCGTCATTCAAGGTGCGGCCCCGCATATAAGCCAGCGGCGCGACCTCGATCGTGCCCGCCGCCATCAGGCGCGGAATCGAATCCGGGTCGAGCATGTCGTGCAGGGCGTCGTAGAGGGGGCGCAGGTACGGGTCGATCTTTTCGTAGAGGGTGCCGGGCAGGAAGCCCAGGCGTTCGCCCGCCTCGACGGCGGGGCGGGTCAGGATGATGCGGTTGACCTGCTTGGCCTGGAGTGCCTGGACCGCCTTGGCCATCGCGAGGTAGGTCTTGCCGGTGCCCGCGGGGCCGATGCCGAAGACGATGGTGTGCTGGTCGATGGCGTCGACGTAGCGCTTCTGGTTGAGGGTCTTGGGGCGGATGGTGCGGCCGCGGTTGGAGAGGATGTTCTGGGTGAGGACCTCGGCCGGTGTCTCGCCTTCGGTGCCCTCGCCGTTCTCCGCCGCGCGCAGCATCGCGATGGAGCGTTCCACGGCGTCCTCCGTCATCGGTTGTCCGGTGCGGAGCACCAGCATCATCTCGTCGAACAGGCGCTGGACGAGGGCGACTTCCCGGGCGTCGCCGACAGCGCTGACGTCATTGCCCCGGACATGGATGTCCGTCGCGGGGAACGCTTTCTCGATCACGCGCAGAAGCGAGTCTCCCGATCCCAGGACCGTCACCATGGGGTGCTTGGCCGGGACGGTGAACTGGGCGCTCGCCTGCGGTTGGCTGGGTGTCTGAGTCATGGGCCGGCGCTGTGGCCTGCTCAACCCCCGTCCTTTGCTGCTAAGAGGTGCCTGCGGCTCGACTCCTTGGATCTCCAGAGTACGACGGTGCACCGACAACCCCGAAAGTTTTTCCGGCCCGCAGGACGAAACCGGCCCCGGGCGCCCCGCGTTCAGGCCGGCCTGCGGAAACCGATGGTCGGGACGGCGCGGGCCAGCGGGGAGCAGCGGTCTGCCGCGGGCAGCACCGCGTCCAGGAAGGCGTACTGGCGGCGCAGGCCGGCCGGTGCGCCCGCGGTGCAGCGGCGCACCTGCTGCCACCAGGCGGCGATCTCCGCCCAGCCCGGCGCGGAGAGCGAGCCGCCGAATTCCTGCACGGACAGGGCGGCGGTCAGCCCGGCGAAGGCCAGCCGGTCGGTGAGCGGCCACTCGGCGAGGGTGCCGGTGACGAAGCCCGCGACGAACACGTCACCGGCGCCGGTCGGATCCAGCGCCTCGACGGCGATGGCGGGCACCTCGGCGCTCTCGCCGGTGCGTCCGTCGACGGCGCAGGCGCCCTCGGAACCCATGGTGACCACGGCGAGCGGCACCCGCTCGGCGAGCTTGCGGGCGGCGGCGCGCGGGTCGGACGTGCGGGTGTAGCGCATCGCTTCCTCGGCGTTGGGCAGGAACGCCTCGCAGTGTTCGATGCCTTCGAGGTCGGCGGGATCCCAGCGGCCGCTGTCGTCCCAGCCGACGTCGGCGAAGATGCGGCTGCCGCGGGCGGCGGCGCAGGCCAGCCAGCCCTCCCGCCTGCCGGGCACCAGCGAGGCGACGCAGGCGCGGGATGCGGGCGGGCAGCCAGGGGCGTGGCCGCCGTCGAAGACGTTCTCGGGCTGCGGCGCCTCGTGGCCGTGCGAGACCATCGTGCGTTCGCCCTCGTAGGCCATGGAGACGGTGACCGGGGAGTGCCAGCCGGGGACCGTGCGGGACAGGGTGAGGTCGATGCCTTCGCCCCGGTCGAGCGCGTCCCAGCAGTATTCGCCGTACATGTCGTCGCCGAACGCGGCGGCCAGCGAGGTGCGCAGTCCCAGCCGGGCCAGGGCGGTGGCCATGTTGGCGACGCCGCCGGGGCTGGAGCCCATGCCGCGGGCCCAGGATTCGGTGCCGCGTACCGGTGCGGAGTCCAGGCCGGTGAAGATGATGTCGAGGAAGACCGTACCGGTGAGATAGACGTCGGTGGCCGGGTCGCCTGGGGCTCTCAGCGCGGCCAGCGGGTCGAGTGCCGCCGCCGCGGCTCCCGGCCGCGTGGGCTGCTGGTCTTCTCGTCGGCCACCGATCACCGTGCTCGCCCCTCTCGTCCCGGCAGGTGCCGCCAGTCTGCCTGATGCTGAGGTACGTTCCGCCCCATGAGGCTCACGATTCTCGGCGGCGGCGGTTTCCGGGTGCCGCTGGTGCACCGCGCGCTGCTGGACGACCCGGAACACTCCGTATCCGAGCTGACGCTGTACGACACCGATCCGCGGCGGCTCTCGGTCATCGCCGAGGTGCTGGCGCGGCAGGCCGAAGGGCATCGGGCGCCGGTACGGGTCCGGCTCGCGGACGGCCTGGACGACGCGCTGACCGGGGCCGATTTCGTCTTCTCCGCGATCCGGGTGGGCGGCACCGCGGGGCGGGTGCGTGACGAGCGGATCCCGCTGGACGAGGGCGTGCTCGGGCAGGAGACGGTGGGCGCGGGCGGGGTGCTCTACGGGCTGCGGACGATCCCGGTGGCGCTGCACATCGCGGAGCGGGTCGCGGCCCTGGCGCCGCGGGCCTGGGTCATCAACTTCACCAACCCGGCGGGCATGGTGACCGAGGCGATGGCGCAGGTGCTGGGCGACCGGGTGGTGGGGATCTGCGATTCGCCGGTGGGCCTGGTGCACCGGGCGGCCCGCGCCGCGGGGGCGGACCCGTCGGCGTTCGGCACGCCGGGCCGGGTGACGTACGACTACGTCGGCCTCAACCACCTCGGCTGGCTGCGGTCGTTGGCGGTCGACGGGCGGGAGCTGCTGCCGGGGCTGCTGGGGGACGCGGCGGCGCTGGGGTCCTTCGAGGAGGGGCGGCTGTTCGGCGCGGACTGGCTGCGCGTCCTGGGGGCCCTGCCCAACGAGTACCTGCACTACTACTACTTCCGCCGGGAGACCCTGGCGTCGGTGCGCGGGGCGAGCGAGACCCGGGGCGAGTTCCTCGACCAGCAGCAGGGCGGCTTCTTCGAGCGGGCGGCGGCCGGCGGCCCCGGGGACGCGTATGCGCTGTGGGAGCGGACCCGGCTGGAGCGCGAGGAGACGTATCTGGCCGACAGCCGCAAGGCGAGCGGCGGTTGGCAGCGGGACAGCTGTGATCTGGAGGGCGGTGGCTACGACCGGGTGGCGCTCGCGCTGATGCGGGCCCTGGTGGACGGCGGCAGCACCCGGCTGATCCTCAACGTCCGCAATCGCACGACGGTGCCGCAGCTGGCGCCCGACGCGATCGTGGAGACGGTGTGCGAGGTGGGTGCAAACGGGCCGCGGCCGCTGCCCTGCGCGCCGCTGCGCGCGGACCAGTTGGGGCTGATGCTCCAGCTCAAGGCGGTGGAGCGGGCGGCGGTCGAGGCGGCGATGTTCAAGGACAGGGGCGCGGCGCTGCGCGCGCTGGCGCTGCATCCGCTGGTGGACTCCCCGGCGGTGGCCGCCCGCATTCTGGAGCGGGCGGCCAAGGAGGCGTAGGCGCCTGCGTACGGACCCCGGTCGGGTCAGTGGCCCCGCTTGATCCATTCCTCCAGGTGCGGAGCCTCGTCGCCGATGGTGGTGGGGTCGCCGTGCCCGGTGCGGACGACGGTGTGCGGGGGCAGGGACAGCAGCCGGTCGCGGATCGAGCCGACGAGGGTCGGGAAGTCCGAGAAGGACCTGCCGGTGGCGCCGGGGCCGCCCTGGAAGAGGGTGTCGCCGGTGAAGACCGTGTCCAGGGCGGGCGCGTGCAGGCAGACTCCGCCGGGCGCGTGGCCCGGTGTGTGCAGCACCGTCAGGTCCACGCCCGCGAGGGTCAGGACCTGCCCGTCGGCCAGTTCGCGGTCCGGCGGGGTGCCGGGGTGGGTCTGCTTCCACAGCGGCAGGTCGTCCGGGTGCAGGTGGATCAGGGCACCCGTACGGGCCGCGAGGGCGGGGGCCGCGTCGATGTGGTCGTTGTGCGCGTGGGTGCAGATGATCGCACGCAGGGTGCGGCCGCCGAGGGCTTCGAGGATGGCGTCGGCGTCGTGGGCGGCGTCGATGACGAGCGCTTCGTCGTCGTCGCCGACGATCCAGACGTTGTTGTCGACGTCCCAGGTGCCGCCGTCGAGCGAGAAGGTGCCGGAGGTGACGAGGTGGTCGATGCGGGCCGTCATCAGAGCGTCACCACCGAGCGCAGGACGTCGCCCGCGTGCATCCGCTCGAATGCCTGCTCCACGTCTTCGATGCCGATGGTCTCGGTGACGAACGCGCCGAGGTCGATGCGGCCCTGCTGGTGCAGGTCGACGAGCATCGGGAAGTCGCGGGACGGCAGGCAGTCGCCGTACCAGGAGGACTTGAGTGCGCCGCCGCGGCCGAAGACGTCCAGGAGGGGGAGTTCCAGGGTCATGTCGGGGGTGGGGACGCCGACCAGGACGACGGTGCCGGCCAGGTCGCGGGCGTAGAACGCCTGCTGGTACGTCTCGGGGCGGCCGACCGCCTCGATGACGACGTCCGCGCCGAAGCCTCCGGTCAGCTCCCGGATGGCCTCGACGGGGTCGGTGGTGCGGGAGTTGACGGTGTGGGTGGCGCCCATGGAGCGGGCGGTCGCCAGCTTCCGGTCGTCGACGTCCACCGCGATGATCTTCGCGGCGCCGGCCAGCCGGGCGCCGACCACGGCCGCGTCACCGACGCCGCCGCAGCCGATCACCGCCACGCTGTCGCCGCGGCCGACGTTGCCGGTGTTGATGGCGGCGCCGATGCCGGCCATCACGCCGCAGCCCAGCAGTCCGGCGACGGCGGGCGAGACCTCCGGGTCGACCTTGGTGCACTGTCCGGCGGCGACCAGCGTCTTGTCGGCGAACGCGCCGATGCCGAGGGCCGGGCTCAGCTCCGTGCCGTCCTTCAGCGTCATCTTCTGCTTGGCGTTGTGGGTGTCGAAGCAGTACTGCGGGCGGCCGCGCAGACACGCCCGGCACTGCCCGCACACCGCGCGCCAGTTGAGGACGACGAAGTCTCCCGGCGCGACGTCCGTGACGCCGGCGCCGACCGACTCCACCACACCCGCGGCCTCGTGGCCGAGCAGGAAGGGGAACTCGTCGTTGATGCCGCCCTGCTTGTAGTGCAGGTCGGTGTGGCACACCCCGCACGCCTGGATCGCCACCACGGCCTCGCCGGGGCCCGGGTCGGGCACCAGGATCGTCTCCAGCCGGACCGGCTCGTTCTTCCCCGGCGCAATGACGCCGCGCACTTCCTGTGCCATCGGTACAGCCCCTCTCAAAAGATCACGTACGGGACCACTGTGGCGTACCGCCACCGAGCCGCGCCACACCGTACGCGCGCGGCGCCACCGCGCGCGAAATCACGGCCGTATCCATGATCCCGTCCCCGGGCCGAGGTCACCAGCGCGGCACGGCCGGGGTGACCCAGCCGGGGTCCGCGACGCGCATCGCGGCGGCGTCGTCGCGGGAGCGCAGCCCGCCGTCGTCGGCCAGCCAGCGGCGGTGCAGCGCGGCCAGCCGGTCGCGGTCGACGGCGACGCCGAGGCCGGGTGCGTCGGACACGTCGAGGGCGCCGTCGCGGAAGGTGAGCCGCTCGGTGAGGACATCTTCGGACTGCCACGGGTAGTGGGTGTCGCAGGCGTGGCCGAGGCCGGGGACGGTCGCCGCGACGTGGGTCATGGCGGCGAGGCTGATGCCCAGGTGGGTGTTGGAGTGCATGGACAGGCCGACGCCGAAGGCGCGGCAGAGCGCGGCGAGTTCGCGGGTGGCGCGCAGCCCGCCCCAGTAGTGGTGGTCGCAGAGGACGATCTGCACGGCGCGGCGGGTGAAGGCCGCCTCGATCTCGTCGAAGGTCGTCACGCACATGTTGGTGGCCAGCGGGAGGGCGTGGCCGCCGGGCCCGGCCTCGCGGAGTGCGGCGGCCACCTCGGTCATCCGGTCGGTGCCGCTCGCCGGGTCCTCCAGGTATTCCAGGACGTCGTGCAGCTCGGCCGCGACCGCCAGCGAGGTCGGGACGCTCCAGGCGCCGTTGGGGTCCAGGCGCAGCGGCTGCCCGGGGAACGCGGCGGCCAGCGCCTTGACCGCCGCGATCTCCTGGTCGGGTGCGAAAACGCCGCCCTTGAGCTTGAAGGAAGCGAAGCCGTACGTGCCGGCGAAGCGGCGGGCCTGGGCGACGATGCCGGCCGGGTCGAGGGCCGCGCCCCAGTCGTCGGGCTCACCGCGGCCTTCGGGGTGCTGCGCCCAGCGGTAGAAGAGGTAGGCGCTGTAGTCGACGCGGTCGCGGACCTTGCCGCCGAGCAGCGCGTGGACGGGGAGCCGGGCCGCGTGGCCCCAGGCGTCCAGGCAGGCGACCTCGAAGCCGGAGAGTACGGAGAGCCGGAGCTTGTCGGCGGTCTGGACGCCGCGCAGCCCGCCGGCGTCGACCGCTGCGGCGTCGGTGGCGGCGGGCGATTCGCCGCAGACCCGGTCGGCGAGCGCGGGCAGCGTGTTCAGGTCGGTGACCAGGCGGCCGGTCAGGGCGTCGGCCAACGGGCGGGCCAGATCGAGGTACTTGGTGTCGCCGTAGGTCTCGCCGAGCCCGGTGGCGCCGCCCGCGGTGACCACTTCGATGATCAGCCGCGGGGTGTACGGCTGGTGCACGCCCTGGGTGTTGAGCAGCGGCGGGTCGGCGATCAGGATCGGGGTGAGCCGGACTTCGGTGATGGTGAGGCCCGTGGCGTCGGCGGCGGCCCGGCGCGCGGCGTCGGTGGTGACCAAGGTGACGCTCCTGTCTCCATATGAAGATGACCTCCATGGATGCAGAGGGAGGCTAGGAGGGCGGCACCCGGGCGTCAATACCGCCCAACGGGCCGGGACCTCCCCGGAGTTCGGGAAGATCCCGGCCCCGGTCCGGTCCTAGACGAGCGCCGCCGCCAGCAGTTCCGCGGTCCTGGCCACCAGCGGTTCGTCCACCGGGGCTTCGGCATCGGGCCGGGTGGACAGGACGGCGAGCACGACCGGCGCGCCGTCCGGCGTCCAGGCGATGCCGACGTCGTTGGCGGTGCCGTACTCGCCGGTGCCGGTCTTGTCCGCGACCGTCCAGTCACGCGGCAGGCCGGCGCGGAAGCGTGCCCCGCTGGTGGTGTTGGCGCGCAGCCAGGAGGTCAGCTGCCGACGGTCCCGGTGGTTCAGCGCGCTGCCGAGGGTGAGCTTCGCGTAGGTTCCCGCGATGGCGGCCGGGCTCGTGAGGTCCGTCGTACGCCACGGTTCGGCCGAGTTCAGCTCGGGCTCCCACCGGTCGAGCCGGGTGGTCCGGTCGCCGATCGAGCGGCAGAAGCGGGTGACGGCGGTGGGGCCGCCCAGCTCGCGCAGCATGAGGTTGGCCGCGGCGTTGTCGCTGTATTCGATGGCGGCCGCGCACAGTTCGGCGACGGTCATGCCGTTCGCGAGGTGCTCCGGTGTGCCGGTGACGGGGGCGTAGCCGGAGTCCGCTACGTCCTTTTCGGTGTACTTGATGCGCCGGGCGAGGAATTCGCCGTTCCTGTCGAGGTCTCTCAGGATGGCGGCTGCGGCGGCCGTCTTGATCACCGAGCAGACCGGAAAGGTCTCGTCCGCGCGGTGGCGCACGCTCCTGCCGGTGCCCAGGTGCCGCGCGAACACCCCGAGCCTGGCGCCGTGTTCCCGTTCCAGGTCGCGCAGCGCCTGCGCGATGCCGTCGTCGGCGCGCGGTGCGGCCGCCTGGGCCGGTCCGCCCGTGGACACGGCGGCGGCGAGCGCCGTCCCGGCACCCAGGGCGAGTACGGTGCGGCGGTTCGGACGGGTTTCGACGGTTCTCACAGTGGTTCCCTCTCTACGGCGGTTCCGGTGCGCAGGACGCACCCCTCCAGACCACCACCCGGCACGCCCTGGTTCCCCGCGCCCCTGCATCGGACGCAACGCACACCGGCCCGGCCGCCTACACCGCCTCACCTCTTCCTTTACCAACCGTTGAATCTTCGCGCGTAGAACCGGCACTGAGCCTCTGTTAGACCTACGGGAGTCCGCTCAGATTCCCCGAAGGAGCCGTGCCATGCCCCTCCCCGCCCTCTCCCGCCGCGCCCGTATAGGCGCCGCGACGGTCACCGCCCTCGTCGCCGGGACCGCGGTGTTCGGCGTAGGCCAGGCCACCGCCGAGCACGCGGTGCCCCGTACCGACAAGGAGATCCCGAACCTCACCCTGGTCCAGGACCGGATCAAGGCGTACTACGGCGACACGGTCACCGCGGACGGCGAGCACTACGCGTCCCCGCACAGCAACTACGCCCGCCAGGTCCGCGGCATCGAGGCGAAGGCCCGCGCCTACCTGACCCGCGCGCTCGACCGGCAGCACGGCCACACCGCGCAGGCCGCCGGTGCAAAGACCGGCAAGCCCGCGGGCAAGCACGCCAAGAAGCCCGCGATCGTCCTCGACATGGACGACACCACCCTGCTCACCTACAACTACGAGCTCCAGGTCGGCTTCCACTACACCGAAGAGACCCAGGACAAGTACCTCGAATCGACCGACATGGGCGCGGTCTTCGGCATGGACCGGCTGGTCAACTGGGCGCACTCGCAGGGCGCCGAGGTCTTCTTCCTCACCGGCCGCAAGGAGGCGCAGCGGGACTGGAGCGTGCGCAACCTCAAGAACGTCGGCTACGGCGTCCCGCTGGACCGCTCGCACGTCTACCTGAAGAACAAGGAGCACCCGCCGGCCTACCTGCCCTGCGGCGCCACCTGCTCGACCATCGAGTACAAGTCGGGCACCCGCAAGCACATCGAGTCGCTCGGCTACAACATCGTCGCCAACTTCGGGGACCAGTACAGCGATCTGAGCGGCGGCGCGTCCGACCGCACCTTCAAGCTGCCGAACCCGATGTACTACCTGCCGTAGGGCCAACCCACGTCCCCGGCCCGCACCCCGGCCCGCTCAGTGCGGCCGGGTGACCGCGCGGGCCGGGCCGTCGGGGACCTGCCGGGCGGCGCGCTGCCAGGCCGCCACGTGCCGGCGGCTGATCCGGCGCAGCAGCGGGTCGGGCGGCAGCCCGTACAGCGGGATGCCGCCTTCGCCCGGCGCGCGTCCCAGGGCGGCGGTGGTGCCCGCGTCGAGGGTGAAGCGGTGCACGCAGGCGTCGTCGACCAGCAGCTTGAGCTGGGCGATGCCGGTGCGCGGGCCGTCGTCGGCGAGCGGGGTGCGGTGCAGCTCGCGCAGCGGCACCCCGCGGCGCATGGACGGCAGGCGTACGGCGGTGCCGCGGCGGGTGTCGTAGAGCGTGCAGCCGCGCTCTGCGCGACGGCGTCCTGCGGGGTGGGGCCCGGCGGGCGGCCTGCGCCTCCCGCTCGAAGCGGAGCCGGAACCCCTCGTCCCGCCGGTACCGGGACAGGACCAGCTTGAGCGCCATCGGCTGCCCGCCGCGGGTCCTTGAGAGGGAGACGGTGCCCATGCCGCCCTCGCCGATCCGGCCGAGCAGCCGGTATCCGGCGGTCTCCCGCGGATCTTCGGGCAGCAGCGGGCCGATCCCCGCGCCGTCGCCGACAACGATGACGGCCGCACCGAAGTGCCGTGCGTTCAGCGCCGCTTGGGGACCGGAACCCGCATCAGGTCGCGGGCGACGGTGAGTTCGCCGGTGAACCCGGCGGCCCGCGCCTGCCGTTCGAACTCGCCGGGGTCGGCATAGCGCTGCGAGAAGTGCGTCAGCACCAGATGCCGCACCCCGGCCCGCACCGCCACCGCGGCCGCCTGGCCCGCCGTCAGATGGCCGTGGTCGGTGGCCAGCTGCACGTCCTCGTCGAGGAAGGTCGACTCGATCACCAGCAGGTCGGCGCCGTCGGCGAGGACGTGCACGCCGTCGCACAGCCGGGTGTCCATGACGAACGCGAACCGCTGTCCCGGCCGCATCTCGCTCACCTCGTCCAGCGTCACACCGTTCAGCTCCCCCGCACGCTGGAGCCGCCCGACGTCAGGACCTGCGATGCCGCGCGCCGCCAGCAGCTCGGGCAGCATCCGCCGGGTGTCCGGCTCCACCAGCCGGTAGCCGTACGACTCGACGGGGTGCGAGAGCCGGTGCGCCTGAAGGCTGTACGCATCCGAGCGCTCCAGCTCGCCGTCGGTGGCCACCGGCCGCTCCACCAGCCGGACCGTCTCGCGGTACGCGGTGGAGTACCGCAGTCGGTCGAAGAAGTGCTGCCCGCCGGCCGGGTAGTGCGCGGTGACGGGATGCGGCACCCGGTCGAGGTTGATCCGCTGGATCACCCCGGCGAGGCCCAGCGAATGGTCGCCGTGGAAGTGCGTGACGCAGATCCGGTTGAGGTCGTGCGCGGCGACCCCGGCGCGCAGCATCTGCCGCTGGGTGCCCTCGCCGGGGTCGAACAGCAGCCCCTGGCCGTCCCAGCGCAGGAGGTAGCCGTTGTGGTTGCGGTGCCGGGTCGGCACCTGGCTCGCGGTGCCGAGGACGACCAGTTCGCGTACGGACAACTCGCTTCCCCGGTCCCGTCAGACCAGGCGCTGGAGGTCGCGGCCGCCCAGTACGTGCGCATGGGCGTGGAAGACCGTCTGCCCCGCGCCGGGACCGGTGTTGAACACGATGCGGTAGCCGGTCGCGTCGACCTTCTCGTCACCGGCCACCTTGCCCGCCTCGCGCAGCACGTCACCGGCGATGACCGGCTCAGCGGCGGCCAGTTCCAGGGCGTTCGCGTAGTGGACCTTGGGGATCACCAGGACATGGGTCGGGGCCTGGGGGTTGATGTCGCGGAAGGCGACGGTGGTCTCGGTCTCCCGGACGATGGTCGCCGGCACCTCCCCCGCCACGATCTTGCAGAACAGGCAGTCGGCCTGCGGTTCTCCCGCCACCGGTGGACTCCTCCCGGGTCTTCGCCCGCCGCTGCGCCGGACGGACCGTGGCGAGCCGCGTCGTGGCCGCACCGGGTCGCGTCACGGCGTACGCGGCAGGCGCCGTACGCACCGTGCGTACGCACTCGGATGCTACCGGGCCGATCAGGCGCCCCTTGTGCGCGCACCCCTAAGCTGGCCTCGCAGACCGCATACCGCCCACAACCGGGAGTCAGTGCACCATGGCAACCACGCGCACCGCGAAGACCCACTGGGAAGGCAACCTCCTGGAGGGCAAGGGCTCCGTCGCCCTGGACTCCTCCAAGGTCGGCACGTACGACGTGAACTGGCCGGCCCGCTCGGAGCAGCCGAACGGCGTCACCAGCCCCGAGGAGCTGATCGCCGCCGCCCACTCCTCCTGCTACTCCATGGCCTTCTCGCACGGCCTGGCGGGCAAGGGCTACACCGTCGAGGCCGTCGACACCCAGGCCGACGTGACGTTCCAGCCCGGCGAGGGCATCACCGGCATCGCACTGTCCGTCAGGGCCCGCGTCCCCGGCCTGTCGGAAGAGGAGTTCCAGGCCGCGGCCCAGGACGCCAAGGCCAACTGCCCGGTGAGCCAGGCGCTGGCCGGCGTCAAGAACATCACCCTCGACGCGAAGCTGGTCTGATCCGGCCGCCCTCGCGGCGGTGAACTGCGGTGCGCCGACGGGCCCTCGGGCCGGCCGGCGCACCGTTCGCGTGCGGGCGCGAGGTCAGCTCCAGCGGCCGGTGCGCCCCAGCAGCAGCGCGGTGGCCGCGGTGCCCGCGGTGGAGGTGCGCAGGACGGTCGGGCCGAGGCGGTAGGGCCGGGCGCCCGCGTCGGCGAACGCGGCCAGCTCGTCCGGCGCCACCCCGCCCTCGGGGCCGACGACGAGCACGATGCTGCCGCTTGCCGGCAGCGCGGCGGTGGCCAGCGGGGTGCTGCCCTCCTCGTGCAGCACCGCGGCGAGGTCCGCCTCCGCGAGCAGCGCCGCGACCTGCCGGGTCGTGCACGCCTCCGCGACCTCGGGGAAGACCAGCCGACGCGACTGCTTGCCGGCCTCACGGGCCGTGGCCCGCCACTTGGCCAGCGACTTCGCGGCCCGCTCGCCCTTCCACTGGGTGACGCAACGCGACGCCGCCCAGGGGACGATGGCGTCCACGCCGGTCTCCGTCATGGTCTCCACGGCCAGCTCGCCGCGGTCGCCCTTGGGCAGCGCCTGCACGACGGTGATCCGCACCGGGGGCTCCGGCTCACTGCGCAGCTCCGTCACCGCGACCGTCAGCCGGTCCTTGCCCTCGACGGCGGCGACCGTGCCCCCGGCGCCGGACCCGGTGCCGTCCGTCAGCACGACCTCCTCGCCGACCCGCAGCCGGCGCACCGACACCGCATGCCGCCCCTCGGGGCCTTCCAGCGTCAGCGTGCCGCCGGCCCGCACGTCCGCCAGGGACTCGACCAGAAAAACCGGCGCCGTCATGCCGCGTCCCCCGCACTCTCGTGGCTCAACCCGCCGCGTGCCGCGTCCAGTTCGGACACCAGCAGCTCCACCAGCTCACCGGCCGGCAGCTCGCGCGCCATCCGGTGGCCCTGCCCGGCCCACAGCGACATGCCCTGCGCGTCCCCGGTCTTCGCCGCGGCCTTGCGCAGCCCCGAGGTGAGCTGGTGGACGGCCGGGTAGGCGGCCGGCGCGTACGGGCCGTGCTCCCGCAGGAAGCGGTTGACCAGGCCGCGGGCCGGGCGCCCGGTGAACGCCCGGGTCAGCTCGGTGCGGGTGAACAGCGGATTGGTCAGCGCCCGCTTGTGCAGCTCGTGCGCGCCGGACTCCGGGGTGATCAGGAAGGCGGTGCCGAGCTGCGCCAGGGTGGCGCCCGCGGTCAGCACGGCGGCGATCTGCGCCCCGCGCATCAGCCCGCCCGCCGCGACGACGGGAATCTGCACGGCCTCGCGGACCTGCGTGATCAGCGAGAGCAGCCCGATACCGGCGCCCGTCCCGTCGGCCTGCGGGTCGTCGCGGTGGGTGCCCTGGTGGCCGCCGGCCTCGATGCCCTGGACACAGACCGCGTCCGCGCCCGACCACTGCGCGGCCTGCGCCTCGGCGGGGGTGGTGGCCGTGACGATGGTGTACGTGCCGACCGCGGCGAACGCGTCCAGCACGGCGCGGGAGGGGCAGCCGAAGACGAACGAGACGACCGGCACCGGATCCTCGCGCAGGATCGCCAGCTTGGCCTCGTATCCGTCGTCGGCACCGCCGCACGCGTCGACCTCGCCGAGCGGCGTCTCGTACCAGCCGGCCTCGCCGGCGAGCTGGTCGCGGTAGACGTCGACGGCCGCGGTGTCGGCGAGCGCGGGCTGCGGCATGAAGAGGTTCACGCCGAACGGCCGGCCGGTCAGTCCGCGCAGCCGTTTGATCTCCTGGTACATGCCGTCGGCGGTTTTGTAGCCGGCGGCGAGGAATCCGAGGCCGCCGGCGTCACTGACGGCGGCGGCCAGCTCAGGCCCGGAGATGCCGCCTGCCATCGGGGCCTGCACGATCGGATGGCGGCAGAAATCGGTCAGCGCGGTGGACATGACCACATCGTGCCACGCCCACCGCGCTGTCCCGCACCGGGCCGGGCACACCGTGCCCGGCCCTACGAGCCGTTCACCTACCGCCCGTTGAACGCATCCTTCAACCGCGAGAAGAGCCCTTGCTGTCCGGGTTGAAACTGGCCCGTGGGGCGCTCTTCACCACGGAGCTTGGCCAGCCGCCGGAGCAGCTCTTCCTGCTCGGCATCGAGCTTGGAGGGCGTCAGCACCTCGACGTGGACGATCAGGTCGCCGCGGCCGCCGCCGCGCAGATGGGTCACGCCGCGCTGGTGCAGCGGGATCGACTGGCCGGACTGGGTGCCGGGCCGTACGTCGATCTCCTCCATCCCGTCGAGCGTCTCCAGCGGACACTTCGTGCCCAGGGACGCCGCGGTCATCGGGATGGTGACCGTGCAGTGCAGGTCGTCGCCGCGCCGCTGGAAGACGGAGTGGGCCAGCTCGTGGATCTCGACGTAGAGGTCACCGGCCGGGCCGCCACCGGGACCGACCTCACCCTCGCCGGCGAGCTGGATCCGGGTGCCGTTGTCGACACCCGCCGGGATCTTCACCGTGAGGGTGCGGCGCGAGCGGATCCGCCCGTCGCCCGCGCACTCGGGGCACGGCGTCGGCACGACCGTGCCGAAGCCCTGGCACTGCGGGCACGGCCTGGACGTCATGACCTGGCCGAGGAAGGAGCGGGTGACCTGCGAGACCTCACCGCGGCCGCGGCACATGTCGCAGGTCTGCGCCGAGGTGCCGGGCGCCGCGCCCTCGCCGGTGCACGTGGTGCACACGATGGCGGTGTCGACCTGGATGTCCTTGGTCGTGCCGAAGGCCGCTTCGTTCAGCTCGATGTCGAGCCGGATCATCGCGTCCTGGCCGCGCCGGGTCCGCGAGCGCGGGCCGCGCTGCGAGGAAGCACCGAAGAACGCATCCATGATGTCGGAGAAGTTGCCGAAGCCCGCGCCGAAGCCGCCGGCCCCGCCACCGCCGCCCGCCTGCGAGAGCGGGTCGCCGCCGAGGTCGTAGACCTGCTTCTTCTGCGGGTCCGACAGCACCTCGTAAGCGGCGTTGATCTCCTTGAACCGCTCCTGGGTCTTGGGATCCGGGTTCACATCCGGGTGCAGCTCGCGGGCCAGCCGCCGGAATGCCTTCTTGATCTGGTCCTGCGAGGCGTCGCGGCCGACACCGAGGACCGTGTAATAGTCCGTGGCCACTTACGACTCCGCCAGGATCTGTCCGACGTAACGTGCCACTGCGCGTACCGCTCCCATCGTTCCGGGGTAGTCCATGCGGGTCGGTCCGACCACGCCGAGTTTGGCGACTGCCTCGTCGCCCGAACCGTAGCCGACCGCGACCACCGATGTGGCCGCCAGCCCTTCGTGGGCATTCTCATGCCCGATACGTACGGTCATGCCCGAGTCTTTGGCCTCCCCGAGCAGCTTGAGCAGCACCACGTGCTCCTCAAGGGCTTCCAGCACCGGCCGGATGGTCAGTGGGAAATCGTGCCCGAAGCGCGTGAGATTGGCGGTTCCGCCGATCACCAGACGCTCCTCGGTCTCCTCCACCAAAGTCTCCAACAGCACCGAGAGCACCATCGAGACGGTGCCGCGGTCCTCCTGCTCGAAGGAGTCCGGAAGATCCTGCACCAATTGCGGCACATCCGCGAACCGGCGGCCCACGACCCGGCTGTTGAGCCGGGCCCGCAGATCGGCCAGGGACGTTTCGCCGAACGGCGCCTGGCAGTCGATCAGCCGCTGCTCGACCCGGCCGGTGTCCGTGATCAGGACGAGCATCAGCCGGGCGGGCGCCAGCGACAGCAACTCCACGTGCCGGACCGTTGACCGGGTCAGCGAGGGGTACTGCACGACCGCGACCTGCCGGGTCAGCTGCGCCAGGAGCCGGACCGTGCGGCCCACCACGTCGTCGAGATCGACCGCGCCGTCCAGGAAGTTCTGGATGGCCCGGCGCTCCGGGCTGGACAGCGGCTTGACGCCGGCCAGCCTGTCGACGAACAGGCGGTAGCCCTTGTCGGTGGGGATCCGGCCCGCGCTGGTGTGCGGCTGGGCGATGAATCCCTCGTCCTCCAGGAAGGCCATGTCGTTGCGGACCGTCGCCGGGGAGACGCCGAGCTGATGGCGCTCGGTCAGCGCCTTCGAGCCGACCGGCTCCTCGGTGCCGACATAGTCCTGGACGATGGCACGCAGCACCTCAAGCCTGCGTTCACTGAGCATGGCGCACACCTCCAGTCCTGCCGTCCGGGCCGCTGCGTCCGCCTGGCACTCACCCGGGCCGAGTGCCAAACACCGATCCAGTGTACGGCCGGGTAGCACGGCCGGGGCAAGGGCGCCCGCCAGGAACACCGTCCGCGACCCCTGATCCGCCGGGCAACGCTATCGCGATACCGATAGCGTCTCGGCATGCGCACGACTTGGGAAGAGGCCGGGTGGGAACGGCTCGGTGAGCACATCGCCAGACGCCGGATGCCGGGCTGGGACGAGACCGTCGGCGTCATCGCGGGAACGGATGGCGTCCTGCTGGTGGACACCGGCGCGACCCTGCGCGACGGCGCCGGCCTGCGCCGCTCCGTCCTCACGGTGCTCGGCCGCGACGTGACGCATCTCGCGCTGACCCATCCCCACTTCGACCACGTGCTGGGCGCCGCGGCCTTCGCCGGGGTGCAGGTGTTCGCCGCGGCCGGGATGGACGAGCTGCTGGCGCGCGGGGGCGACGCCCTGCGGCTCGACGCGGTGCGGCACGGCGTCGATCCGGACGCGGCCGCGGACGCCGCCGACCTGCTGGTGCGCCCGCACCGTCTCGTGCACGGCGAGCTGACCGTGGACCTCGGCGGCCGGCAGGTGCTGCTCGCCAACGTCGGCCCCGGCCACACCGCGCACGACCTGGCGGTACTCGCCGCGGACCGGCCCGGCGCACCCGAAGTCGTCTTCTGCGGCGACCTGGTCGAGGAGTCCGGCGAACCGTCCGCAGGGCCGGACGCGCTGGTACGGCAGTGGCCCGCCGCGCTGGACCGGCTGCTGGCCCTGGGCGGTGAGGACGCCGTGTACGTGCCGGGGCACGGTGCTGTTGTGGATGCCCGTTTCGTCCGTGAGCAGCGCGACACGCTCGCCGCCCGCTTCGGCGTGTCCCCCGCCTGACCGGCGCCTTCCCCGTATCTTCCGCACCGCCCCGCCGCGGTGCCGACACCTTTGCACCGCCCTTCCGTGCCCACCGAGCGCCCCGCGCCCTTCGCCACAGAACAGGTCCGCAGACCCCATGCAGAGCAAGCGCTACAACGCCGACCTCACCCCGCCCTGGAAGAAGCAGCGCCCCGCCCCCGAAGTGGCGGCCGAGCCCGATCTGGTGGTCGAGGAGGTCACCACGGGCTTCTGCGGCGCGGTGATCCGCTGCGAGAAGTCGGCGCAGGGCCCGACGGTCACCCTGGAGGACCGCTTCGGCAAGCACCGCGTCTTCCCGATGGAACCGCGCGGCTTCCTCCTGGAGGGCAAGGTCGTCACCCTCGTACGCCCCGCGGGCCGCCCCGCGCCGAGCGCCCCGGCCCGTACGGCGTCCGGCTCGGTCGCGGTCCCCGGCGCCCGCGCCCGCGTCGCGCGGGCCGGCCGTATCTATGTGGAGGGCCGGCACGACGCGGAGCTGGTGGAGCGGGTGTGGGGCGACGACCTGCGCATCGAGGGGGTCGTCGTGGAGTACCTGGAGGGCATCGACGACCTCCCGGCGATCGTCCGCTCCTTCTCGCCCGGCCCCGACGCCAGGCTCGGCGTCCTCGTCGACCACCTCGTGCCCGGCTCGAAGGAGTCCCGGATCGCGGCGGAGGTGACGGATGTGAACACGCTGGTCGTCGGCCACCCCCACATCGACGTCTGGGAGGCCGTGAAGCCGTCGTCCGTGGGCATCCCCGCCTGGCCTTCCGTGCCGCGTGGCCAGGACTGGAAGACGGGCGTCTGCCGGGCTCTGGGCTGGCCGGAGAACACCGGCGCGGCCTGGCAGCGGATCCTGTCCGGCGTCCGCTCCTACCGCGACCTCGAACCGGCGCTGCTCGGGCGGGTGGAGGAGCTGATCGACTTCGTTACGGGCGGCGGTGACGCTTGACCGGGGGGAGGGTCTCGAACTCCGTGGTGTCCAGCTCGACGCCGAGCGGTTCCAGCGGCACCGGCCGGCCGAACTTCGTGGCCACGTCCACCTCGTAGTCAGCCTCCGGGCCGCTTCCCGACGGCTTGCTGAGCAGGACGCACTGGGCCTCCATGGGGTCGATGATCAGGTACAGGGGAACCCCGCCCGCTGCGTAGAGAGCACGCTTCTCGCCGTAGTCACGATCGACGCTGCTCTTCGACACGACCTCCACAAGAAGCGTCACCGCCTCCACGGGGACAAGGCGTCCCGGCCCCTCGAACGCGCCGCGTTCGAGCACGACGAGGTCGGGCTGAGGCTCGCTGACCTCCTGCGGAATGGCGATGTCCTGTGTCTGCTTGCGGTGCCATCGGGCCCGCGGAATCTGGTCCGCCACCCGCTCGATGATGTCGTTGTGGACCCAGTCGGGCCCGGCCATCATCACAATGTCCCCCCACAGGAGTTCCGCCTTGTAACCCTCGGGAACCTCCAGGTTCTCGAAGATTTCGGTGGCGTCGGTCGTCATCCGTTCATCCACAGCGGTCATCTCCGTGGCCCTCCACATCACGCCGCGTGCATTTAGCGGCAGCCAAGGGAGAGCGTAGGCGGGGGCGCAGCGCACCCGCATCGGTTCACTCGTCCGAGTCCTGACGCCTCCTAGTCCACCAGATCCCGCACCACCGCGTCGGCCAGCAGCCGCCCGCGGAGCGTCAGGACGGCCCGGCCGGCTTCGTACGGGGCCGCTTCCAGCAGGCCGTCGGCCAGTGCGCGGGCGGCGGCGCGGGCGCCCTGTGGGGCGAGCAGGTTCAGGGGGCAGCCGTCGGAGAGCCGCAGTTCCAGGAGGATGCGTTCGACGCGGCGGTCCTCGGCGGGCAGGATCTCGCGCCCGGCGCCCGGGGAGCGGCCTTCGGCGAGTGCCTGGGCGTAGGCGCCGGGGTGCTTGACGTTCCACCAGCGGACGCCGCCGACGTGGCTGTGGGCGCCGGGGCCCGCGCCCCACCAGTCGGCGCCGGTCCAGTACAGCTCGTTGTGGCGGCAGCGGGCGGCGTCCGTGGTGGCCCAGTTGGAGACCTCGTACCAGCGGAAGCCGGCCGCGGCGAGGCGTTCGTCGGCGATCAGGTACCGGTCGGCGTGCACGTCGTCGTCGGTCATCGGGACCTCGCCGCGGCGGATCCGGCGGGCCAGCTGGGTGCCTTCCTCGACGATCAGGGCGTACGCGGAGACGTGGTCGGGTCCTGCGGCGAGCGCGGCGTCCAGGGTGGCGCGCCAGTCGTCGTCGCTCTCGCCCGGGGTGCCGTAGATCAGGTCGAGGTTGACGTGCTCAAAACCGGCCGCGCGGGCCTCCGCGACGCACGCCTCGGGGCGGCCCGGGGTGTGCGTGCGGTCGAGGATCTTCAGGACGTGCTGCCGGGCGCTCTGCATGCCGAAGGAGACGCGGTTGAAGCCGCCTTCGCGCAGCCCGGCGAGGTAGCGCGGGTCGACGGATTCCGGGTTGGCCTCGGTGGTGATCTCGGCGTGCGGGGCGAGGCCGAATTCCTCGCGGATGGCGGCGAGCATCTTCGCGAGGTCGGCGGCGGGCAGCAGGGTCGGGGTGCCGCCGCCGACGAAGACCGTCTCGACCGGGCGCGGGTCGTCGCCCAGCACCTTGCGGGCCAGCCGGATCTCCTCGACGACGTGGTCGGCGTAGTTGTCGCGGGAGGCCAGGGCGCCGCCGGAGCCGCGCAGCTCGCTCGCGGTGTAGGTGTTGAAGTCGCAGTAGCCGCAGCGGGTCGCGCAGTACGGCACGTGCAGATAGAAGCCGAGGGGACGGTCGGCGGCCTGGGCCAGTGCGTGACCGGGCAGCGCCCCGTCCTCGGGCATCGGCTCACCGTCGGGCAGTGCGGAAGGCATGGGATCCATTGTCCGTCATGCGGGGACGCGGTCGCTCCCGTCCGCCCGGAGACCGGGCTACGGCGTTCCGTCCGCCGCCGCCTGGAGGACGAGGAGGGCCAGGTCGTCGTCGGGCGGGGTCGGCGAGAAGCCGTGGACGGCGCGGCGGATGCGTTCGGCAATCGCGCTCGCGTCCAGGCCCGCGCAGGCGGCCAGGGCGGTGGCCAGGCCGTCATCGTCGTCGAACTGGTTGCGTCCTGAGCGGCGCTCGGTGACGCCGTCGGTGACGCACAGCAGCGTCTCGCCGGGGGCGAGGTCGAAGGACTCGCTCTCGTACGTCGCGTCGCCGACCACCCCCAGCAGCATCTGCGGCGCGGCGGCGACCCGGACCGTGCCGTCGGTGCCCAGCACCAGCGGCAGCGGGTGGCCGGCGCTGGCGAGGGTGCAGCGGGCGCCGCCGGTGCCGCCGGGGCGGGGCACGATCTCGCCGTAGAGGAGGGAGAGGAAGCGGGCCTGTTCGCCCTCGTCGCGGATCTCGACCGGGGCCTGGACGCCGGCTCCGGCGGCGACCGCTGCGGCCACGGCCGCGACGGAGTCGGCCGCCTCCCGCGCCATGGTCTTGTTGAGCCGGTCCAGCACCTCCGCGACGCCGAAGCCGTCGCGGGCCAGCAGCCGCAGCACCGGCCTGGCCAGTCCGGTGACCGCCGCCGCTTCCGGGCCGCTGCCGCAGACGTCGCCCAGGGCGAAGCACCAGCGGCCGTCGCCCGCCTCGAAGAGGTCCCAGAAGTCGCCGCCCGCCCAGGCGCCTGCCCGCGGTTCGTAGACCACCGCCGATGCGACGCCGGGGACCTGCGCGCGGCCGTGGGGCAGCAGCCGGCGCTGGAGCACCTGGCTGATGCGCTCCTGTTTGCTGTAGGCGCGGGCGGTGGCCACCGCGCGGGCGACCCGGCGGCACAGGTCCTCGATCAGGCCGGTCAGCCCGGCGGGGAATCGCAGCAGTCCGGCCCGGCCGATCAGGACAGTGCCGAGCCTGCGGCCGCCGCTGACCAGCGGGCAGGCCAGCGCGGCGCCGCCGTAGCCGCCCGGTTCGTCGGGCCACGGCCAGGGGACGGCCGAGCCTTCGGTGCCGCGGTCGGCGGCCGGTGGCGGGGCCTTCTCCAGGACGAGCCGCAGGGCATCGATCCGGGCCTCGCAGGAGTGCCAGACGCCGGACAGCCGCGGCGGCCCGTCGTCCCCTGCGGCGCCGGGTACCGGCCCGCCGGCTTCCCCGTCGTACAGCCACACCGCGCACCAGTCGGCGAGCCGGGGCACGGTCAACTGGGCGGCGAGGGAGGCTACTTGGTCGGCGTCGAGGTGGCCGGACAGCAGGTCGGACGCCTCGGCGAGGAAGGTCGGTGCGCCGTGCGTGAGCCAGTCGGCCGCGGGCCTGGGCGGGGCACCGTAGGCCGCGCCGTAGCCGTATCCGTAGCCGTAGGTGTACGGGGCGTCGGACCGGCCGTCGTCGGCGTCGTAGCGGTCGGTGTCGTAAGGGGCCGGCTCGTAGCGGTCGGCGCCGTAGGGAGCCGGCTGGTAGCGGTCGGTGGCGCAGGGGTCCGGCTCGTGCCCGGCCGCGCCGTAGCCGATCGCGGCGTCCGGGGCGGGGCGGGCCGCAGGGACGCCGGTCAGCGGGGCGGCCGGGGCCCGTGCGCCGGGTACCGCGTCGCCGGGATCCGGGCCGTCGTCCGCGGTGCCCGGGGCGAGCCGGAACCATACGGTCTTCATCGCGCGGCGGTAGGTGATGCCCCAGGATTCGGCGACCGCGCCGACCAGTTGCAGGCCGTGGCCCGCCCCGTCCGGCAGACCGGAGTGCCGGTGGCCGCGCACCGGGCGGGTGGGGTGGTGGTCGGACACCTCGACGACGAGGCCTGGGCCGTCCGGTGCGGTGTCCGCTTCGAGGCGGCAGTGCAGTTCCACGTCGGTGCCCGCGTGCACCACGGCGTTCGTGACCAGCTCACTGACCAGCAATAACGCTTCCTCCGCCAGCCGTTCGGTGAGCGCTTCGGCGCCCGGGAGCCGCTGCGCCGTCCAGTCGGCGAGCGTGCCGCGGACGAACCGGCGGGCGTCGGACGCGGCGCGCGGCGTGCCGGTCAGCGCGGCGCTGCGGGAGCCCGTGCCGTCCCGGCCCGTGCCGGTCGCGACCCCGCCCACCGCGTCGGTGTCCCGCTGGAATCCAGTTGCAGTCGCAGTACTCGTCCTCATTCAGCAACTCCCGAGCAGCTCCGCCATCTCGCCGAATGCACCACCGACAGAGTGACAGACCGAGCGCGGGCATAAGCACCGAGTCACTGAAGAAGGTGGTCAGACGGGGTGCTCCGTCGCTGCGGACGGTGAAGATGTATGGACAACCGGGGGGAGCGCGGCGTCCCGGCACGCGCCCGCGCACAGCAGCGCGGGGTGGCGCGGACGACGCCGGGACGGCTCCCCGACGGCCGCGGCACCACTGCCGCCACTGCCGTCCCGTCCGCCCCACGCCGTTCCGTACCGCCCCGCCGTGACATCCGTGCGCCGGGATGGGCGCCGCGCCCCGGCTGCTCCGTGCGCGTCCCGTCGCGCCCCGTACGCCCCGCTATGCCTCGCGCGTCCCGGCGTACATCTCGTCCAACAGATCCTTGAACGCCCGCTCCACGACCGGCCGTTTGACCTTGAGGCTGGGGGTGACCTCGCCGTGCTCGATGTCCAGATCGCGCGGCAGCAGCCGGAACTTGCGGATCTGCTGCCAGCGCTGGAGCCCTTCGTTGAGCCGCTCGACATAGCCGTCGATCAGATGGCGGACCTGGTCGGTGGCGACGAGGTCCGCGTACGCCGTGCCCTTCAGGCCGTGTTCCTCCGCCCAGACCATGAGGGTCGGCTCGTCGAGCGCGATCAGCGCGGTGCAGAAGTTCCGGTTGGCGCCGTGCACCAGGATGTTGGAGACGAACGGACAGACCGCCTTGAACTGCCCCTCGACCTCGGCAGGGGCGATGTACTTCCCGCCGGACGTCTTGATCAGGTCCTTCTTGCGGTCGGTGATCCGCAGGAAGCCGTCCGCGGACAGCTCGCCGATGTCGCCGGTGTGGAACCAGCCGTCGGACTCCAGGACTTCGGCGGTCTTCTCCGGCAGACCGTGGTAGCCCTGCATGATGCCGGGGCCGCGCAGCAGGATCTCGCCGTCCTCGGCGATCCGCACCTCGGTGCCGGGCAGCGGCTTGCCGACCGTCCCGGTGCGGTACGCCTCGCCGGGGTTGACGAAGCTGGCGGCGCTGGACTCCGTCAGGCCGTAGCCCTCCAGGATGTGGATGCCGGCGCCGGCAAAGAAGTAGCCGATCTCCGGCGCAAGGGCGGCGGAGCCGGAGATCGCGGCGCGCAGGCGGCCGCCGAAGGCGTCCCGCAGCTTGGCGTAGACGAGGGCGTCGGCGGCCTTGTGCTTGGCGGCGAGCGCGAACGGCACCGAGGCGTTGCCGGTGCGCCGGAAGTTCTCCTGCGAGACCTTGGCGTACTCGCGGGCCACCCCGGCCGCCCACTGGAAGATCTTGTACTTCGCGCCGCCGCCCTCCCTCGCCTTGGCCGCGACGCCGTTGTAGACCTTCTCGAAGATCCGCGGGACGGCCGCCATGTACGTGGGCCGCACCACCGGCAGGTTCTCGATGATCTTGTCGACCCGGCCGTCGACGGCGATGACGTGGCCGACCGAGATCTGGCCCGCGGTGAGCACCTTGCCGAAGACGTGCGCGAGCGGCAGCCAGAGGTACTGCACGTCGTCCTCGGTGACCATGCCGGTGGCCTGGATGGCGCGCGCCATGTACGACCAGCAGTCGTGCGCAAGACGTACGCCCTTGGGGCGGCCGGTGGTGCCGGAGGTGTAGATGAGGGTGGCGAGCTGGTCAGCACGCAGGGCGGCGACCCGCTCGGTGACGCAGTCGGGGTTGTCCTCCAGGTGGGCGGCGCCGCGCTTCTCCAGGTCGGCGAGGGAGAGCACCCAGCCCTCCGGGTCGCCGTCGGCGGGCTGCGCGTCCGCCTCCTCGATGACCACGACGTGGGCGAGGTCCGGCAGTTCGGCACGCTTCTCGCGGGCCTTGGCCAGCTGCGCGGCGTCCTCCGCGATCAGCACCCGGCTTCCGGAGTCGGCGAGGATGTACGCGGTCTCGTCCGCGTTGGTGCTGGGGTAGACCGTGGTGGTCGCGGCGCCGGAGCAGAGCACGCCGAGGTCGGCGATGATCCATTCGACGCGGGTGGCGGCGGCCAGCGCCACCCGCTCCTCGGGCCGGACGCCGAGCGCGATCAGCCCCGCCGCCGCCGCAATCACCCGCTGGGCGGCATCTCCCCAGGTCAGCGACTTCCAGTCGTCCGGCCCCTGGCCCGAGGCAGGCGGCACGGGATAGCGATACGCCTCCTTGTCGGGGGTCGCCGCGACCCGCTCCAGAAAGAGGCTCGCCACCGAAGGCGGCCGGTTGTCGATCAGCGTGTGGGTGTCCGTCACGGCATCCTCCGGGGCCCGCTTCGTTGCTGGTGACTCGCGAGTAACCTTTGAGCAGTGATCAGAGTAGGCCCCGTTGCGCCGCCACGTAAGGGTCTGCGGCCGACTGGTTCACGCGGCGCCTCCCGCCGTGCGTGCAGGGTGCGAGCGCCCCGTCACCCCGCGCTCCGGCCACCCCTACGACGGCACACTCCGGGACTCCCGCCAAAAGCGGAATGCACCCCTCCGACTGCCTGTCCCGCACCTCCCGGCCGCCCTGCCACGCCCCGGGAAACGGCAAGGGCGCCGGCCCCCTGAGAGGGACCGGCGCCCTGCCCGGCACGTGACCGGACTCACCCGGAACGCACGGCATACCAGGCGCGAGGAGCACCCGCCGGACGGCGCTCACGCGGGCCGCCCGGGAGCCGCCCGCCCGAGGTCACTTCTTCGACTTGTCCCCGTCGGAGTCCGAGGACAGCACCGCGATGAATGCCTCCTGGGGCACCTCCACGCTGCCGACCATCTTCATCCGCTTCTTGCCTTCCTTCTGCTTCTCCAGCAGCTTCCGCTTACGCGAGATGTCGCCGCCGTAGCACTTGGCGAGGACGTCCTTGCGGATCGCGCGGACCGTCTCACGGGCGATGACCCGGCTGCCGATGGCGGCCTGGATCGGCACCTCGAAGCCCTGCCGCGGGATCAGCTCGCGCAGCTTGGCGACCAGCCGCACACCGTAGGCGTACGCCTTGTCCTTGTGGCAGATCGCGGAGAACGCGTCGACCTTGTCGCCGTGCAGCAGGATGTCGACCTTGACCAGGTCGGCGACCTGCTCGCCGGTGGGCTCGTAGTCCAGTGAGGCGTAGCCGCGGGTCTTGGACTTGAGCTGGTCGAAGAAGTCGAAGACGACCTCGGCGAGCGGCAGGGTGTAGCGGATCTCGACGCGGTCCTCGGAGAGGTAGTCCATGCCGAGCAGCGCGCCGCGGCGGTTCTGGCACAGCTCCATGATCGCGCCGATGAACTCGCTGGGCGCGAGGACCGTGGCCCGCACGACCGGTTCGTGCACCTTGTCGATCTTGCCCGTGGGGAACTCGCTGGGGTTGGTCACCTCGTACTCGGTGCCGTCCTCCATGTCCACCTGGTAGACGACGTTGGGCGCGGTGGCGATCAGTTCGAGGCCGAACTCGCGCTCCAGTCGCTCGCGGATGACCTCCAGGTGCAGCAGGCCGAGGAAGCCCACGCGGAAGCCGAAGCCGAGGGCCGCCGAGGTCTCCGGCTCATAAACCAGCGCGGCGTCGTTGAGCTGGAGCTTGTCCAGGGCCTCGCGCAGCTCCGGGTAGTCCGAGCCGTCCAGCGGGTAGAGCCCGGAGAACACCATCGGCTTGGGGTCCTTGTAGCCGCCCAGCGGCTCGGTCGCCCCCTTGCTGAGCTGCGTGATGGTGTCGCCGACCTTGGACTGGCGGACGTCCTTCACGCCGGTGATCAGATAGCCCACCTCGCCCACGGACAGGCCGTCGGCGGCCTTCATCTCGGGCGAGTTGGTGCCGATCTCCAGCAGTTCGTGGGCGGCGCCGGTGGACATCATCCGGATGCGCTCGCGCTTGTTGAGCGTGCCGTCGACGACCTTCACGTAGGTCACCACGCCGCGGTAGGCGTCGTAGACCGAGTCGAAGATCATCGCGCGGGCGGGCGCGTCCTTGACGCCGACCGGGGCCGGAACCTCGCGGACCACCTTGTTCAGCAGCTCGGCCACGCCGACACCGGTCTTGGCGGAGACCCGCAGGACGTCGTCGGGCTCGCAGCCGACGAGGTTCGCCAGCTCGGCGGCGAACTTCTCGGGCTGCGCGGCCGGCAGGTCGATCTTGTTGAGGACCGGGATGATCGTGAGGTCGTTCTCCATCGCCAGGTAGAGGTTGGCGAGGGTCTGCGCCTCGATCCCCTGGGCGGCGTCGACGAGGAGGACGCAGCCCTCGCACGCCGCGAGCGAGCGGGAGACCTCGTAGGTGAAGTCGACGTGACCGGGGGTGTCGATCATGTTGAGGATGTGGGTCGTCCCACTCCGCTCCTCGCCCTCGGAAGGCGACCAGGGGAGCCGCACCGCCTGGGACTTGATCGTGATGCCGCGCTCGCGCTCGATGTCCATGCGGTCGAGGTACTGCGCGCGCATCTGCCGCTGGTCGACGACACCGGTGATCTGGAGCATCCGGTCGGCGAGCGTCGACTTGCCGTGGTCGATGTGCGCGATGATGCAGAAGTTACGGAGGAGGGCCGGGTCGGTACGGCTCGGCTCCGGCACGTTCGTAGGGGTCGCGGGCACGCAGGGTCCATTCAGTGAACGCGGGTAGGCGGGACTCGGGTGTGACGTCCTCCCCATCGTCCCATGAGCGGCGCCGTCGGTCCGTTTTGGGCGGTGCTCCCGGGCGACCCCGGACCGGATTGGGACGCCGTGGGCGCGGCTGGTAGCCTGGTCCACTGTGCTTCGTGCCCTCTCAAGCGCGCGGCGCAACTCGAAACTCCAACGAACCTGAAAAGGCTCTTTCGTGGCGAACATCAAGTCCCAGATGAAGCGGATCAAGACCAACGAGAAGGCTCGTCAGCGCAACAAGGCTGTCAAGTCCACTCTGAAGACCGCGATCCGTCGCACCCGCGAGGCCGTGGAGGCCGGTGACCTGCAGAAGGCCACCACCGCCCAGGCCGAGGCTGCCAAGAAGCTCGACAAGGCCGTCAGCAAGGGTGTCATCCACAAGAACGCCGCCGCCAACAAGAAGTCGGCGCTGGCCAAGAAGGTCGCCGGCCTCAAGGGCTGAACGATCTCCGTCTGACCTGCAAAACCCCCGCCGTCGGGGATCCAGCGGCCCCTCTCTCCGCTCCCTGAACGGTGCACCACCGCGCCGCACACGGCCTGCGTTCGCCACGCGGGTGCGGCGCCCCCGGCTCGACCGGCGACTTCCGCCGGACGACCCGAAGACTGACGGGAAACCCCGCCGCTGCCCTTCCCCAGGGCCGGCGGGGTTTTTTGCGTGGCAGGGGGGACGGGGCGGGCACTGGGTGGTGCGGGTGGGCCGGGCTTCGTCGCTCGGCGTGCGGCGCACCGTCCCACTTGGGGGGAGGCTTCGTCCTGCCCGGCGTGAGGCCCCGTCTCGACCAACATGCGGCTCCGGCCGGTTCCGCTACGCTGCCGCCATGTCGTTCTCGGGGGATCTCTCGGGGGATCCGAACCGTCCCTACCCGCAACCGCAGCCGTACGGCCAGGTGCCCGCGCCCCAGAATCCGGTGCCGGCCCAGCAGAACCCGTACGCACAGCAGCCCCCGCCGCCGGCCCCGGGCGGCTACGGCTACCCCTCCGCGGGCCCGCAGCCTCCGGGTGGCGGCGGCCGGGGCGCGTCCGGCTGGCCGTGGGCGATCGGCGGCGCGGTCGCGGCGTCCGCGATCTGGGCCTCGGTGATGTTCGCCACCGGCAGCTTCGGCAGCTCGGAACCCCGCCCCGATCTGGCCGGCTACTCCTACACGTCGGATCTGTGCGCGGACACCTCCCTGACACCGTTCGAGAGCGCCCGGTACCGGACGAAGGACAGCTCGTCGAGCGCCCCGAACCCGCAGCACAGCGGCGCCCGGCAGCCCGCCATCGACTCGATGTGGTGCAACATCTCGTTGGAGAAGGAAGGCGAGAGCAGCTCGGACTACGCGTCGAACTTCCTCTACAACTCCGTCACCCTGCACAAAAAGGCCGACCCCGCCCCGGAGTTCGCCGACGGCTACCGCGCCTACGAGAAGCAGGACACCTCCGTCGACTACACGGTCGAGCCGGTGACGGGCATCGGTGACGAGGCGTACCTGGTGATGCGGAAGGACTCCGGCAACAACAGCGGCTCGTACGTGATCCTGGGGGTCAGGGACGGCTGGCTGACGTATCAGTCGACGTGGTCCAGCTACGCGTCCGGCCGCGGTTCCGGCACCCAGCCGCGCGCGGACGAGATCGCCGACATGCTGAAGAGCAGCGCCCGGGAGACCTTGGGGAAACTGCGGGGGTAGTGCCGGCCTGGTGCGGCGGAGTCGGATGCCCGGGGTGGAGGCCGTCCGGTCGGGCGCCCGTGAGACGGGCGTCCCGGCGCCGGACGCCCGTCGTCGCTCAGCGGTTCAACGGGAGCGGGCCGCGCGGGCGATGGCCACCACGGCCTTCTCCAGGGCGTATTCAGGGTCGTCGCCGCCGCCCTTGACACCCGCGTCGGCGGCGGCCACGGCCAGCAGTGCCGTCGCCACGCCGTCCGCCGACCAGCCGCGCATCTGCTGCCGCACCCGGTCGATCTTCCACGGCGGCATGCCCAGGTCGCGGGCGAGGTCGCCGGGGCGCGCGCCGCGCGGGGCGGACGCCAGCTTGCCGATGGCGCGTACGCCCTGGGCCAGCGCGCTGGTGATCATGACGGGCGCGACGCCCGTCGACATCGCCCAGCGCAGCGCCTCCAGTGCCTCGGCCGCCCGGCCCTCGACCGCGCGGTCCGCGACGGTGAAGCTCGACGCCTCGGCCCGGCCGGTGTAGTAGCGCGCCACAATCGCTTCGTCGATCGTGCCCTCGATGTCGGCGGTCAGCTGCGAACAGGCCGAGGCCAGCTCGCGCAGATCGCTGCCGATCGCGTCGACCAGCGCCTGGCATGCCTCCGGCGTCGCCGAACGCCCCACCGCGCGGAACTCGCCCCGGACGAACGACAGCCGGTCGGCCGGCTTCGTCATCTTGGGACAGGCCACCTCGCGCGCCCCGGCCTTACGGGCCGCGTCCAGCAGCCCCTTGCCCTTGGCGCCGCCTGCGTGCAGCAGGACGAGGGTGATCTCCTCCGCGGGGGATCCGAGATAGCCCTTGACGTCCTTGATCGAATCCGCCGACAGGTCCTGGGAGTTGCGCACCACCACGACCTTGCGCTCGGCGAACAGCGAAGGGCTGGTCAGCTCGGCGAGGGTGCCCGGCTGGAGCTGATCGGAGCTGAGGTCGCGCACATCGGTGTCCTCGTCCGCGGCGCGGGCAGCCTTCACCACCTGCTGCACGGCACGGTCGAGCAGCAGGTCTTCCTGGCCCACCGCGAGCGTGACGGGGGCGAGCGGATCGTCGTTTGCAGTCTTCCTGGCCATCGCGCTCCAGCATCCCACGCCCCACTGACAGTCCCGTCCTGGCGGGCGGCCGACCGCTTTGCGGGGCCGCGGCCCGTCCGTCCTGCCGCCCGCCCGTCGGCCGCTGCTCCGTTGCCGGACAATGGTCCGGTGAGCGATGCACGACACGTACTGGTACTGCCCGACCGCGACGCCGCGGAGGAGGTCGCCGAGACCCTGACCGAGCGGTTCGGTCTCGCCGAGGAACCGCAGCTCGTACGCGACGCCCTGGCCGGCGAGGACGACGCCGAGGACGCCCAGTGGCTGGTGGTCGTCGAGGACCCGGACGGCGCCTATGACGCTCACCAGCTGGACAGCCTCGCGGCGGAGCACGAGGGCTGGCGCGAGGCGGAGTGACGGCGGCTTCCTTGGCGTACGGGAAGGGGGCGCCGTGGGCGGTCCCCCTGCCCCTGCGCCGCCATGGTCTCGGGTGTTCAGGGGGCTTCGTCCGGTGGGAGCGGTCTTGGGCCGGTCGGCCGGTCCGGGGCGGGTGTGCGGGCCACGGTGGGCTCTCGGTCCAGGGTGATGCCGAAGTGGATGCGGTAGGCCGCGAGTACCTCGTCCTCCAACAGCTCGCACTCCTCACGCGCCCCGTCCGTACCGGTGATCACGAGCGTGCGGTCCGAGAGGGTGACCCGGCCGGTCGGAGTCAGCAGGGAGCAGACCAGCGAGCGGGCGAAGCGGGACGCCGGTGAGGTGCGATGCCACCAGCAGCCCACCTCGAAGTCGGCCAGGGCGCGCGGGCGTTGTTCGACGCGGTACGGGGGAATCCCGTCCCGCGACACGTCGAGATCCCCCTCGGGCGTCTCCTCGATGCGGAAGACTCCCCCGGGGTGGGGCTGATCGGCGCGGCTGTCCATCCGCAGCGGGAAATGGCTGTGCCGGCCGAGCCCGACATCGGCGAGCCACGGCCCGGTAGGCGTCTGCACCCGCAGCGCCAGGTGGTCGTACGGGATCCTCGGACCCGCCGGCCGAACACCCGGGCGGCGAGCGGCCGAACGTCGTAACCGAGGGCGCCGAGCAACCCGGCGAAGGCCCCGTTGAGTTCGTAGCAGATCCCGCCACGGCGCGCACCGACGACCTTGTCGAACAACGACCGCGGCCAGCACGGTCTCCTCGCCGGGATGGAGAGAGATTCTCGAAGGGAACGCTGCGCAGATGCCGCAGCTGTGGCGCACCCAGCTCCTCGGCAGAGGCCGTCGCGGGCCGGACCGCGCCGATACGGGCGAGATGTGCGTCGACCTCGGTGGTGTTCATTCCGGTGGTTCCCTCCCGGTGGCGTTCATCGTCCGTGGCGGAGGCGTTCGCGGTGGGGGCGTTCGCGGTGGGGGCATTCGCGGTGGGGGCATTCATCGTGGGATGTCCATTGCGGGGCTTGCTTCGCAGGGGGGCGAGGGATGCGAGGCCGGGATTTCCGAGGCGCGGCCGGTGCGGCGGTCCGGGCCCGTGCTCGGCCCTCCGGCGGATGAGGCGCGCAGCCCGTCGCCCGTCTCGTGACCTCTTTCGTGAGGCGTCTTCGTCGGCGTCGACGAGCCACCGTGGTGGGGGAGCGGTGCCGGGTGGTGCGGCGGCCCTGGACCGTTGCGGAGAGCTGAGCCCGGGTACCCAGTACGGCAATCGCGCCGTCCGTATCGGTGCGCAGCACCTTGGCGCCCAGTCGCCGCAGCGCGTCGACAGTGCGGGGCGCCGGGTGCCCGTACGGGTTGTCCGCCCCCACGGAGATCACCGCGAGCCGTGGTGCCACTCGGCGCATCAACTCGGGGTCCTGGTGCGCCGAACCATGGTGGGCCACCTTGAGGACGTCGATGCCGGGCAGCTCCGGGTGCCCCGTCAACAGGGCCTGCTGAGCGGGAGGTTCGAGGTCACCGAGGAGCAGCAGGGTCAGCCCTGCGCTGCGGACGAGCAGCGTCACACTGGCGTCGTTGGGCCCGTCCGACGCGGCCCCGGAAGTGTCCGCAGGCGGCCAGAGGACCTCCCAGGCCAAAGGGCCCAGCCGACGCCGTTCCCCCGGCGCCGCACGGGTCACCGGCACCCCGGCCGCCGCGGCGGTGCGCCGGACGAACTCCGCCTGCCCCGGAGGATCCTGGAGCGTCGTCGTCTCGATCAGCCCGACCGAGCGGCCGTGCAGCACCCCGGGCAGGCCGTCGACGTGGTCGGCATGAAAGTGCGTCAGCACGATCACCGGGATGCGGCGGACACCCAGGTCCGTCAGACACCGGTCGATGGCGCGGGGTTCGGGGCCCGCGTCCACCACCAGGGCCGTGCCGTCACCGGCCGCCAGTACGAGCCCGTCGCCCTGCCCGACATCGCAGACCACCGCGCGCCACCCCGGTGGCGGCCAGCCCGTCAGGACGCGGGTCAACGGCGCCGGCCGCCACACCACCAGGATCAGAGCCAGGGCGCACAGCACACACAGCCACCGGCGGCGCAGCATCCGGCGTCCCACCGCCGCCAGGACGACGGTGGCCACGGCGAGCGCCGAACCACCCACCCAGCCGCCCGGCCAGCCGAACTCCGCGCCCGGCAGGGCGGCCCCGGCGCGCGCCACCCCGGCGATCCAGGTGGCGGGCCAGCCCGCGCACCAGGCCAGTGCCTGGGCGGCCGACGGTACGAGCGGGCCGGCGGCGAGCGCGGCGAAGCCCAGGACGGTCGCCGGGGCGACGGCCAGTTCGGCGAGCAGGTTGCACGGCACGGCGAGCAGGCCGACCCGGGCCGCGAGTACCACGATCACGGGGGCGCAGACCGCCTGGGCGGCGGCAGCGGCGGCGATCACCTCGGCGAGCCTGGGCGGCACCCGGCGCCGCTGGAGTGCCGCGCTCCAGCGCGGGGCGAGCAGCAGCAGCGCGCCGGTGGCCAGGACGGAGAGCAGGAAGCCGTAACTGCGGGCCAGCCATGGGTCGTAGAGGATCAGCAGCAGGACGGCGGTCCCGAGCGCGGGGAGCAGGGAGCGGCGGCGTCCGGTCCCGATCGCCAGCAGGGTGATCAGCCCGCAGGCCGCCGCCCGCAGCACGCTGGGGTCGGGGCGGCACACCACGACGAAGGTGAGGGCGAGGGCGCCGCCGACGACTGCGGTACCGCGCAGGGACAGCCCGAGGCGGGGCGCCAGGCCACGGCGTTCGGCTCGCGAGGCGAGGTGCGGCGGGCCGACCAGCAGGGCGAGCACGATCGTCAGGTTGCTTCCGGATACGGCGAGCAGATGCGTCAGGTCCGTGGCCCGGAACGCATCATCGAGATCCGGCGGCACCCGCGAGGTGTCCCCCACGACGAGTCCGGGCAACAGGGCACGGGCATCGGGTGACAGGCCGTCGGTGGCGTCGCGGAGCCCGGCCCGCAGGCTGCCCGCCATCCGTTGCAACGCGGACGGCTCGGCCACCCGGCGGGGCGGCGTATCGGCGGAGACCCGCAGCACGGCGGCGATCTGCACGTCAGGCGGCATCGGCGGTGCGGCACGGGCTGCGACCCGGATACGCGTCGAGGGCAGCAGGCCGAGCCACCGGCCGCGCTGCGTCGCCGGGGAATCCTGCCCGCCGTGCTTTTCCGCATTCTGCTGCTGCGCGATGACCAGGGCGGGTGTGCGGGTGGCCGTCACCGAGCCGTCCGGTCCGGTGATGCGCACGACGTCCGCGGTGAACACCAGGGAAGGCGGCATGCGTTGGGAGCCTCGCACCTTGGGCCGGGTCATCCGCGGATCTCCGGTCACCTCCAGCTCAACGGTGAGATGCGCATAGCGCTGCGCCCAGGAGGGCAGCGGTCCGCGCCGCGCGTCCGCCGCATGCAGCGCCGCGGAGGCCGCCCCCGCCACCGCGCACAGCAGCACCGCCGCCGCAGCCACCAGCGACCCGGCGGACCATGGACGCGGGGCGAGGCGGTGGTGCCCCGATGACGTGGGCGAGGTCTCCGGCGCAGGCTCGGGCTCGGCCCGGCGCCGTCCCGCTGCCCTGCGCAGGGCCACCGCGGCAAGGACAACGGCCACCGCGCAGGCTGACGCCACCACTGCACCGGGCGCCCCCAGGGCAACTGCCGCCGCGACCCAGGCCGCCAGCGCCGGGGCGACGATTCGCAGGTCGGCCGGTCCCTCCTGGCGCGGGTCCGAGGCGCCGTGCGGCGATGCCGCCGCCGCGTGCACCGTGGCGCGCTCGGTGGTCATGGCTGGACCAGAGGGCGCAGGTCGGCGAAGCGACGCTCGCCGATACCGGTCACCTCGCGCAGTTGGTCCACCGACCTGAACCCGCCGTGCCGGGTGCGGAATTCGATGATGTGCCGGGCCAGTACGGGCCCTACGCCGGGCAACGTGTCGAGCTGCTGCTCGGTGGCCGTACCGAGGCTGACCGGCTGACCCGGTGCCCCTGGGCCGCCACCCGACGCGCCTGCTTCGGACGGCGGCCCGTTCGCAGCCGCCTCGGCCGCCGCTCCGCCGCCGCCCGCGCCCACCCCGGCACCGGCACCGCCGACGACGATCTGCTCCCCGTCGGCCAGCAGCCGGGCGCGGTTCAGCCCCTGGGTGCTCGCCCCGTGCAGCACACCGCCCGCCGCGTCCAACGCGTCGGTCACCCGCGACCCGGCCGGCAGGCGGTGGATTCCCGGGTGCCTGACCTTCCCCTCCACATCGATCACCAGCCGTTTCCCGGAGCCACCGTCCGCGCCCGACGAGGCCGACGCAGCCGGCCCGGCCGATGGCGTACCGGAGGACGACAGACCGGACTGGCGCGACGGCACGGACACGGCACGCTCGGCCGCCGGCGCCCGCACCGGCTCGGGGCCGGCCGCCCAGAAGTGCTGAACGGCGATGACCACGGCCACGACCAGCACAAGCGCCAGCGCGGCCAGCGCCTTCGGATCGGTCGCGCAACGTAACTGCACCCACAGCGGCAGCCGTTCCCGTACCGCCAGCCGCGCTCGCTCCCAACGCCCCGGCCCGGATCCGCCTGGCCTCGGGCCCGACGCCATCTCCGCCCCGGCAGCGACACCCGCCCCCGGCCCGTCCGTCTCCCGCCTCACGTCGCGCCCTCCCCCTCGCTGCCCGACCGACTCGCCCTGTGGCCTCTCAACAGACGGCGGATCGCGACGCCGCCGGGCATGCGGACGGCGCGGAGCCCGAAGCTGGGAACGGACGCGGGAAGGAACGCGGGGACGGACACGAGGGCGGACGCGGAGATGGGCTTGGGGAAAGACTCGGGCAAGAACCGGGGAAGGGCCTCGGGAAGAGGAATCCCGAGGGGAGTTGAGCGCATCGTCCGCACCGTTCGCGCCAGCCCCATCATCCGCACCGGCCGCGTCGCCCACACTGCCCGCACCGGCCTCCCCTACCGCACCACGCATACGCAGCGAACGCGGCCCGCTTGCAGCCACCGGCGCACCCACAGCCACTGCCCCGCCCGCCACCCGTGGCTCGCCCGGCATCCGCGGCCCGCCCGTCGGCACGTCCCCCTCCAATGGGCTGCTGAAGAGCGCCGCGGCTCTCGCCCGGACCAGGGCCATGGTCTCGGTCCGGTGGGCGACCCGCCTCCGCACCGGGGATCGTGCGTGGCGGGAACGGCCGGGCCGCCTGCCGCGCTCGGGCTCGCGCGCTTCGGCGCCGGAGGCCGCGTCCGGGCCTGGGCCCGACCCCATGATTACGGACGGTGATTGAGTGCTCATGCCGACCGACGGTAGGCACTCTTCGCCGATCGCGCCGAGCAGGCTCAATTTCCGTGGATAACTGCCCAGTTGTGGATAACTGCGTCACCCGAAGGGGAGCTTCCGCCCACGCCGCCCGGCGAAGATGGCCGCTCCCGCCCGCGCCGCACGCCTCACCGTGGTGAGATCACGGCCCCCAGCAACCCCGGCCCCGTGTGCGCGCCGATCACCGCGCCGACCTCGCTGACGTGGAGTTCGCACAGGCCCGGCACCCGCTCCCGCAGGCGGTCGGCGAGGGCTTCCGCGCGTTCCGCCGCCGCGAGGTGGTGGACGGCGATGTCGACCTCGCCCTGGCCCGCACGCTCCGCCGCGATCTCCTCCAGCCGTGCGATGGCCTTCGAAGCCGTACGGACCTTTTCGAGGAGTTCGATGCGCCCTTCGGCCAGTTGCAGGATCGGCTTGACGGCGAGCGCGGAGCCCAGCAGCGCCTGGGCCGTACCGATCCGGCCACCGCGCCGGAGGTAGTCGAGGGTGTCGACGTAGAAGTAGGCCGAGGTCCCGGCGGCGCGCTTCTCCGCCGCGGCGACCGCTTCGTCGGCGTCCCCGCCGGCGTCGGCGGTCTCCGCGGCCGCCAGGGCACAGAAGCCGAGGGCCATCGCGACCATGCCGGTGTCCACGACCCTTACGGGTACGGGCGCTTCCTTCGCGGCGAGTACCGCCGCGTCGTAGGTCCCGGAGAATTCCGAGGAGAGGTGGAGCGAGACGATGGCGGAGGCGCCGGACGCGGCGACCTTGCGATAGGTGTCGGCGAAGGTGCTCGGGCTGGGGCGGGACGTCGTCACCGGCCCGCGCTTCTGGAGGGCCTGGGCGACGGATCTCGCCGAGATCTCGGTGCCCTCTTCCAGGGCCTGGTCCCCCAGGACGACGGTCAGCGGGACGGCCGTGATGCGGTGGCGCTCCAGTGCCACCGGCGGCAGGTAGGCCGTGGAATCGGTGACGATGGCGACATGGCGGGACATGACTGGGAGGCTATCCGGGGAGCCCGGCACCCGACAGTGCGGCCCCTCTCACGATCTTCCCGGTTCGGTAAGGGCTGTGCCAAATGCCGCCCGCCCTCGTCAGGTCGTGCCTTCGCCGTGCCGGGCCTTCTGCCACGGGTAGGACGGCCGAACGCGCGGATCCTTGGCCGCTATCGCCTGGGGTTCGCCCGCCTCCGGGCCCCAAGAGCCCCCGGGGGCTCCGGAAGCGCTGCCGGTCCCGGCGGCCTGCCGGCCTGCACCGGCGCCGCCGTCCGGTGCGTTACCGGCCGCCGGATCCCGCAGCGGCTCCCGGGTCCAGTGCCGCAGCGCGCCCGCCTCGACGTCGATCTGGTCGTTCAGCGCGGCCAGGTCGTCGTCGGAGAACTTCCGCGCGCGGTCCAGCGCCGCCCAGCGCAGCGAATCGGCGGCCTGGGTGATGCGCTGCGTACGCTCCCGCAGCTCCGGCATCCTGGCGGAGGTGGCGGCCCGGTCGGGCTCGCGCTCCAGCCGCCTCAGCTCGTCGTCCAGTTCGTGGCCGTGCGCGCTGAGCCGTTCGAAGAGGCCGAGTGCCTCGCTGAGCGAGGCGTCGTCGGCCACGCCGCCGCGCAGTGCGTCCTGGGTGGCGCGCATCGAGGTGCGCAGCGACAGCCGGAGCTGCGCCAGTTCGCCGGTGACGCCGGGCTGGGTGAACTTCCTCGCCCGGAGACCGGTGTCCTCGACGCTTCTCCGGGCCTGCGCGACCGTGCGGTCCACGCCGCGCTTGGTCGCCTGTACGGCCTTGACCGTCACGAATACTCCGGCGGCGATGAAGAGCAGGAAGAGCAGCCCGATGATGGCAATCGCGGCTTCCATGAACTCCCCCAGAGGATTCGGCGGCGCCGGTTCGGTAGCCCGCGCCCTGTCCCTCCACGGTAAACGGCTCGGGCAGGTCGCGGGTTCCATCGGAGCCCCCAACCTGCCCGTAGGGGAAAGCACCCATGCCCCGCCCTGAGCGGCCTGATCACCCGCCCGAAGCTGCCGCACACTCCCCGCAACGACGCCGCCGCAAGGCGCGAGCCGACCGGCTCAAGCCCTGCGGCGGCGTCGTACGAACACCCGCCGACCGAGGTCAGGCGGGCACGATGTTGACCAGCTTCGGCGCCCGGACGATCACCTTGCGGATGCCCGCGCCGCCCAGTGCGGCAACCACCGCGGGCTCGGCCAGCGCGGCCGCCTCCAGGTCGGCGTCGGAGACCGAAGGGGCGACCTCCAGCCGGGCCTTGACCTTGCCCTTGATCTGCACCACGCAGGTCACCGTCTCGTCCACGACGTACGCCGGGTCGGCCACCGGGAAGTCCGCGTGCACCACGGTGTCGGCGTGGCCCAGCTTGCGCCACAGTTCCTCGGCGATGTGCGGGGCCAGCGGGGCGACCAGCAGCACCAGGCGCTCCGCGACCGTGCGCGACACCGGTCCTGTCGTCTTGGTCAGGTGGTTGTTCAGCTCGGTGACCTTGGCAATCGCGGTGTTGAAGCGCAGGTTCGCCATGTCCTGGGTGACACCGTCGATAGCCTTGTGCAGGGCCCGCAGGGTCGCCTCGTCCGGCTCCGTGTCGACGACGGTGACCTCGCCGGTCGCCTCGTCCACGACGTTGCGCCACAGGCGCTGCAGCAGGCGGTACTGGCCGACGACCGCCCGGGTGTCCCAGGGGCGGGACACGTCCAGCGGGCCCATCGCCATCTCGTACAGGCGCAGCGTGTCGGCGCCGTACTCGACACAGATCTCGTCGGGCGTGACGGCGTTCTTCAGGGACTTGCCCATCTTGCCCAGGACGCGGCTGACCTTCTCACCCTGGTAGTAGTACGCGCCGTCGCGCTCCTCGACCTCGGCGGCCGCGACGGCGATGCCGCGGCTGTCCCGGTAGACGAACGCCTGGATCATGCCCTGGTTGTACAGCTTGTGGAACGGCTCGGAGGACGAGATGTGCCCCAGGTCGTGCAGGACCTTGGACCAGAAGCGGGCGTACAGCAGGTGCAGCACGGCGTGCTCGGCGCCGCCGACGTACAGGTCGACGCCACCGGACGGCTGCCCCTCGCGCGGCCCCATCCAGTACTGCTCGATGCCCGGGTCGACCATGGCGTCGGCGTTGGTCGGGTCCAGGTAGCGCATCTCGTACCAGCACGAACCGGCCCAGTTGGGCATGGTGTTGGTCTCGCGGCGGTAGCGCTTGACGCCGTTGCCGTCGCCCAGGTCCAGCTCGACGTCGACCCAGTCCTCGTTGCGGGACAGCGGGGTCTCCGGCCGGGTGTCCGCGTCGTCCGGGTCGAAGGTGCGCGGGGAGTAGTCCTCGACCTCCGGCAGCTCCAGGGGCAGCATCGAGGCGGGCAGCGCGTGCGCGACGCCGTCCTCGTCGTAGACGATCGGGAACGGCTCGCCCCAGTAGCGCTGGCGGCTGAACAGCCAGTCGCGCAGCCGGAAGTTGACGGTGCCCTCGCCGATGCCGCGGTCCGCCAGCCAGTCGGTGATCTTCGCCTTGGCCTCGACGACACCCAGGCCGTCCAGGGAGATCTCCGCACCGGAGGAGTTGACCAGCTTCGCGTCGTACGAGGCGAAGGCATCGTCCCAGGTCGCGGGGTCGGTGCCGCGGTCGTCGGACGGCTGGACGACGCAGCGCATGGGCAGCTCGAAGGCGCGCGCGAAGGCGAAGTCGCGGCTGTCGTGCGCCGGGACGGCCATGATCGCGCCGGTGCCGTAGCCCATCAGAACGTAGTCGGCGATGAAGACCGGGACCTGTGCGCCGCTGACCGGGTTGGTGGCGAACGCGCCGGTGAAGACGCCGGTCTTGTCCTTGGCCTCGGCCTGCCGCTCGACGTCCGACTTGGCCGCGGCCTGCTTGCGGTACGCGGCGACGGCGTCGCCCGGGGTGGCGTGGCCGCCGGTCCACACCTCGTGGGTGCCCTCGGGCCAGGCGGCCGGGACGATGGAGCCGTTGCCGTTCCCTGCCACCAGCTCGTGCTCCGGGGCCAGCACCATGTAGGTGGCGCCGAACAGGGTGTCCTGGCGGGTGGTGAAGACGGTGATCTTGTCGTCGCCTACGGGGAAGTCGACCCGGGCGCCCTCGGAGCGGCCGATCCAGTTGCGCTGCTGCAGCTTGATGGCCTCGGGCCAGTCCAGCGCGTCCAGGTCGTCCAGCAGGCGGTCCGCGTAGGCGGTGATCCGCATGTTCCACTGGCGCAGCTTGGACTTGAAGACGGGAAAGTTGCCGCGCTCGGAGCGTCCCTCGGCGGTGACCTCCTCGTTCGCCAGCACGGTGCCCAGCCCCGGACACCAGTTGACGGGGGCGTCGGAGGCGTAGGCCAGCCGGTACTCGCCCAGGACGCCGGCCTTCTCGGCCGCGTCCAGCTCGCCCCAGGGGCGGCCGTCAGGGGTCGGGCGGGTGCCGGCCTCGAACTGGGCGACCAGGGTGTCGATCGGCCGTGCGGCGTCCGCCTCCGGGTCGTACCAGGAGTTGAAGATCTGCAGGAAGATCCACTGGGTCCACTTGTAGTACGCCGGGTCGATCGTCTCGACCGACCGGCGCTGGTCGTGGCCCAGGCCCAGGCGGCGCAGCTGGCGCCGCATGTTGACGATGTTGGCCTCGGTGGAGACCCGAGGGTGGGTGCCGGTCTGCACGGCGTACTGCTCGGCGGGCAGGCCGAAGGCGTCGAAGCCCAGGGTGTGCAGGACGTTGTGGCCCGTCATGCGCTGGTGGCGTGCGTAGACGTCGGTGGCGATGAAGCCCAGCGGGTGGCCGACGTGCAGGCCCGCACCGGAGGGGTACGGGAACATGTCCATGATGAACTTCTTGGGGCGGGCCGTCAGCGCGGAGTCACCGGCCAGGTCGCCGCTCGGGTTCGGGGCCTCGTAGGTCCCGGCCGACTCCCAGAAGTCCTGCCAGCGTGCCTCGATGTCGGCGGCCAGCGCGGCCGTGTAACGGTGCGGCGCTGCCACCTCGGAGGGGGGGCCGCCCGCGCCCTCAGCAGCGGGGGAGGTAGTCGTCTCGCTCATCGTCCTCAAAGCTCCATCGATCGTCTCTGCCTGCGGCTGCTGCGGACACGGATTCTGCGGAAACAAAAATGCCCCTCGCACAGGAGGGGATGCCGCGCCGATGCCGACCCGGGCGGCCACAGCGGATGGCCCGGTCGGAACTGATCAGCGCGGCCCGCTAAGCAGAAGGCGTACGGCACACATGGCGCCAGGGTACCGCAGGGGCCACAGGGCCCGCGCCGGGGATTCCCCCGACGCGGCCCCTACGGGAACGGTCAGGGACGGTACGAGCTGACGTAGTCCGCGCCCGGACTGCCGACGCCGGTGACGTCGTCGTAGCCGACACCCGCGTGCAGCGAGCTGTCCTTGCCCAGGCTGCGCAACGTGGTCGTGGTGCCCTTGGCACCGTCGATGCCGTTGACGTAGTCGACCCGGATGACGGCCAGGTCACGGCCCGCGCCCAGCGGGTGGTCGGTGACGTCGTGGTAGGCGGGGGTGCCGTACCGCTGGTAGATGCCGGGGTTGGCGAAGCCGATGGGGACGCCGTGCCTGGCCTGCTGTGCCAGCGCCTGGACGCCCGCGATCACCGGTGCGGCGAGCGAGGTTCCGCCGATGCGGTACTCGTCGTAGCCGAGCTTCCCGCCCGGCAGCGTCTGGGTCTGACCGACCAGGAAGCCGGTGTTGGGGTCGGCGACCGCCGCGATGTCGGGGACGGTGCGCATGGCGCCACCGCCGTTCGCCTTGGCCAGCCCGTCCGGGACGACGCCGCGCTGGTAGAAGGGCTGCGCGATGGTCTTGCTGGTGCCACCGCCCGCACCGCCGTTGAACTCACCGGGGAAGCCGGTCCAGTCGCTGCCGTCCTTGGAGAGCACGGCCTTCTGGGTGCCCCAGCCGGTCTCCCACTGGTACGTGCCGTTCTTGCCGACGGCGAGCGCGGTGCCGCCGACCGCGGTGACCCAGGCGGAGTTCGCCGGGGTGTCCACCTGCTTCGTACCGGTGTTGGCCACTTCATCGCCGTTGTCGCCGGAGGAGAAGTAGAAGCCGATGCCCTGGACCGCACCCTGCTGGAACAGCTGGTCGTACGCGGCCGCCACATCGGGGGTCTCATTCGCCTCGATGTCGCCCCACGAGTTGGAGACGATGTCGGCGAGGTGCCCGTCGACGATCTTGCCGAGCGAGTCGAGCAGGTCGTCGTCGTTGCAGGAGGCGGCACCGACGTAGACGACATCGGAGTCGGGAGCCACCGCGTGCAGGGCCTCGACGTCGAGCGTCTCCTCCCCGTACCAGCCGGCCGCGCCGCAGTCCTCGATGTGCGAGTAGTCCTTGGGCAGCACCTGGGACAGCTGCCCGCGGCGGTAGCGCGGATCGCCGTTACGGGAGGCGTACTTCTGCGCGTCCGCGGCGATGGTCGGCGAGGCGTAGGCGTCGGTGATCGCGACGGTGACGCCCTTGCCGGTCCACTTCTTCGCCCCGTAGGCGGCACGCAATTCCTTGCCCGTGTACCCCTTGACCGCGTACGACGCCTTGGCCCCGTAGGCGGACGGCAGGTGCTTGTCGGTCTTGGAGCCGTAGTACGAGGAGAACGGGCCCGCGTTGCGGTAGACGTTGGAGGGCGGCGGCAGCTCGGTGGAGTGGTGCCGGGCGAGCCGCGGCGCGTTGTCCAGGCCGGTGACGGTCAGGACGGCATCGGACAGCGCTCCGGGCGCGGAGGCGGTGGCCGACGGCGCGTGGTAAGTGTGGCCGTCCTTGCGGTAGTTGTGCAGATCGGTGGCGAAGGCGCGCTCGGCGGCCGACGCGTCGCCCTTGACCGTCAGATAGCGGCTGCCGGTGCCGGTGATCTTCAGACCCGACGTTTTCAGCCAGTCGGTCACCTTGGTGATCTGATCCTGCGTGGCGCCGTAACGGGCCTTCACCTGGTCAGGGCTCAGGTACTTCCCGTACGAAGCGGAGTGCGGGTCGGACACGGCCCTGGCGTACGCGGCCAGTCCCTTGGCGTCCCGGCCCGCGAGGTAGACGCGCGCGGTGACGTCCGTGGAACCGGCGGTGGCGCCCTGGTCCGCCTGTTGGGTGGCCCAGGCGGGCTTGGTGCCCTGGAACGCGTGCCGGCCGCCGTCGTGACCCGCGGCGTCGGCGGCGGGTGCGCCGAGCGCGAGCGCCCCGGCGACCAGCGGCAGCGTCGCCGCCCAGGCCAGTCCGGCACGCGCGCGCAGTGCTCTGGTTCGGCTCGATCTCATGTAACCCCCTGCTGTGGCGATGCGATGCGGTGCGTAGTGGCGCGACGCACGGTGCCTCATGAGCGGTGAATGCGATGGATATGACATTCACGCGATGCGCCACTCTTTCGGTGAACGATTCATGTCAGGGGCATGCGATCACCAAGAAGAGCCCAAGGAACGACAAGATAGCGCCAGAAATAGAGGGATTGGTGGGGTATTGGGCACCCAACACGGCAGGCAACGCTAATTTTTGATCAGGAGTCAGCGAACGGAGGACAGGAACTGGGCACAGGAGCACCGCATTTCGCCCCGCTCCGACCCGGCAGAGCCGCGGACTCCGGGACACCGGGATCCCGGAACGAGGCGGCTACGGGCCGACGGACCGAGGCGGGGTCACCCACGTCACGGCGCACCCGTCATGGCGCGCCACAAGATCCTCGTCCCCGACGGCACACACCGCCCCCCAGGGCCGATACGGCACCCTTGACACTCGGCGCCGCCTCTGAGACAGACGCCACTCCGCACCACCTGTGACGCCTCTCACGCGAGCCACCGCACTCTCCCAAGACCGCACCGGCACAGCCGCTCCCAGCGCAGGCCCTGCCCCTCACTCCCCACCCGCAACGCACAACAAAGCGGGCCGTCCGATCGGACGGCCCGCTCTGAATTCTGTGGAGCTAAGGAGAATTGAACTCCTGACCTCCTGCATGCCATGCAGGCGCTCTACCAACTGAGCTATAGCCCCAGGTCTTGCTCCGCTGCGGTCTCCCGCGGCGACATCGACTACATTACACGGCCCTCCCGGGCTTCTGCCAAATCGCTTCTCGCAGAGCTCTCACCGGGGCGCGCGGTACTGTCGGCGAGCCGTGCCCGATTCGTCCTGGGGAGCCGTACGCCGTGACCACGCTGGAGCTGGAGCAGTCCACCGACCCTGGTGACCCCGGCCCCCGCACGGGTTTCCTCCGCCGCCGCCCAACCCTGTCGGCCGCGGTCGGCTGCGCCCTCTCCTTCACCGTCTTCTGGATCGTGCAGCGCCTCGCGCACGTGACCATGATCGACCTGATGGTCTACCGCGCCGAGGGCTGGACGGCCCGCAGCGGCGGCAGCCTCTACGACATGGTGGCCACATCGGCGCACCTGCCCAACACCTATCCGCCCTTCGCCGCGCTGCTGTTCACCCCCCTGACGCTGGTCGGCGTGCCGACGATGCGCACCCTCGCCACGCTCGGCAACCTCCTGCTGCTGGTGTCCGTCGTCCACCTTTCGCTGCGCCTGGTCGGCCGGCCGCAGCACATGCCGCGTCCGGCGGCGGCGCTCGCGCTCTCCGCGCTGCTGGTCTGGTGCGAGCCGGTGTGGACGACGCTGCGCTACGGCCAGATCAACCTGCTGCTCGCCGCGCTGGTGCTGTGGGACCTGACCCGCAAGGACACCAACCGCTGGGCCGGTGTCGGCATCGGCATCGCGGCGGGCATCAAGCTCACCCCCGCGCTCTTCGCGGTCTTCCTCGCGGTCGCCGGCACCGTACGCGCCGTGCAGCAGCTGCGCTCCGGCGCCGGGCTGCGCGGGATCCGGAACCCCTGGCTGCGGCAGGCGGCCGTCGCCACCGCGACCTTCCTCGCCAGCGCCCTCCTCTCCGCGCTCGTGCTGCCGCGCGACTCGCAGCGCTTCTGGACCGAGACCGTCTTCGCCGCCGACCGGGTCGGTGAGGTGGAGATCACCGCGAACCAGTCGCTGCGCGGCGCACTCGCCCGGCTGCTGCACACCCACGATCCGGGTTCCGCCTGGCTGGTGGCGGCCGTCCTGGCCACCCTGCTCGGACTGGCGCTCGCGGTGTGGGCCCTGCTGCGCGGGGACCGCGCCTGGGCCGCCGTCACCTGTGCGGCGACCGCGCTGCTGGTCAGCCCGGTCTCCTGGTCACACCACTGGGTGTGGTGCGTGCCGATGCTGATCCTGGCCGGATCCGAGGCCCTGCGGCGCACCGGCGGCAGCGCCCGCCGCGGCTGGGCGGCGACCGCGGTACTGGGCCTGCTGTTCTGCAGCTATGCGCTGTGGTGGGTGCCGCACCGCTGGCACCACCACGAGGAACTGCACCAGAACACCCTCCAGCTCCTGCTGTCCGACGTCTATCCGCTCGCCGGGCTCGCGCTGTTCGTGGCCGCGGCGGTCCGGCTGTGGCGGCGCTGCGGGCCGGGCGGCCGCGGGGCCCGTGGCCATGGCCGCCGCCCCGCCGCCACCGAGGGCACGGCAGCGTCTTCGAGAGCGTGACGCCGAAGGGCCGCAGCGTGTGGGGGTTGCGGCCGCGCGGCCCGCGGCGGTGGGGCGCAGGAGACGGGCCGTCAGGCAGGCGCTCCCACCGGCTTCCAGGGCGCAGACGATGCGTAAACCCCCGGCGGGCGGCGCCGGTTCGGCGGTGGACTCCCGCGCGTCCGGTTTCCACCGCGCCGCACGTCCGGCACCCTCGGGTGGTGTGGTGCGGTCAGGTGTGACGTCCGTATCGCTCACGATGCGACCCCCGTGTCGCGTCCCCGTGCCGCCTGCCGCTTGCGGCGGCGGCTCCTGTCCACGACAACGCCCGGGAAAGACCGGGTAGTTCCGCCCTGGCCGGAAAATCCCGGACGCGTGGGCGGGCGGCGCACGCGAGCGGCGGTCAGGCCGTGGCGAAGGAGTAGAAACGCTTCAGCGTGCAGTGCTCGTCCAGGAGGCGCCCGTAGATCGGCTCCCCCTCCAACTCGCGGTAGGTCTCGATCGGGTCGCCCTTTATGACCAGCGCGCGGGCGCATTCCTCGCACCAGTACTGGTAGTCGGCGTTGAGCGGTTCCATGTCACGGACGATGGGCGTACCGCTGCCGCACCAGTCGCATTTCCTGCTGTGAGCCCCCATCAGTCAGCTCCAACTGTGGCCGCAGGCCGTGCAGACGAACGAGATGCCGCCGTTGTCGCCCAGCATCTGGGCGACATGGGCCGAGCCGCAGGCGGGGCACTGGAGGGCGGGACCGTGGCCGCGGCGGGTGACGCCGGGGCGGTCAACGGGGCAGGTGAAGCGGAGCGCGTATTCCGGCAGCCAGTCATAGCCCTGCGCCTCGGCCACATCGAGCAGGTCATTGACCTCCTCAAGGATGCTCGTGGGCATCGCGTGTTCTCCTCCCCTGCCGGCGCCGTCCGATTCTGCCACGGACCGCCGAGCGGGACAGTCCCGTCGTCGTCCGCGCCCACCGCCCCTCGGCGGCCTCGCGCCCACCGGGGCGGGCACCCTCATCGAACCTGCCCGCGCCGCCGCTCCCGAACCGCCCGCGGACGACCCTTTTCGGGAACTGCATCCCGAAAAGTGCTGCCTGAAGAGTGATGCCGTTCCGGGTGGGCGCGGACTCTCATCCAGCGCAGGAGGCCGGACGGAAGCAAAGTCTCCGCATAGCAATGATCCCGCCTTCTCGTGAACCAGTGCCGGGCACTGGATCCGCGAGAGACGGGATCATCCGGGTTGTGGAGCTAAGGAGAATTGAACTCCTGACCTCCTGCATGCCATGCAGGCGCTCTACCAACTGAGCTATAGCCCCGGGTCTTGTTCCGCCCCTCCGGGTTTCCCCCGGCGGCGCCGCGAACAAGAAGAACTTTAGCCTGCGACCTGCCCAGATGTGAAATCCGGGTGTCCGGCCCCGGCCCCGGGGCTCAGTCGTCGTCGCCCAGGACCGGCTCCGGCAGGGTGCCGGCGTTGTGCTCCAGCAGGCGCCAGCCGCGCGCGCCTTCGCCGAGGACGGACCAGCAGCAGTTGGACAGCCCGCCAAGGCCCTCCCAGTGGTGGGATTCCAGGCCGAGCAGCCGCCCGATGGTGGTGCGGATCGTGCCGCCGTGGCTGACCACGACGAGGGTGCCGCCGTCGGGCAGCTTCCCGGCATGTTCGAGGACCACAGGGGCGGCCCGGTCGGCGACCTCGGTCTCCAGTTCGCCGCCACCGCGCCGCACCGGCTCGCCGCGCTTCCAGGCGGCGTACTGCTCGCCGTACCTGGTGACGATCTCCTCGTGCGTCAGCCCCTGCCAGGAGCCCGCGTAGGTCTCCCGGAGGGCGGCGTCGTGCGCCACGTCGAGCTGGGTGAGTTCGGCCAGCTCACCGGCGGTCGCGGCGGCCCGCTGAAGGTCCGACGCGACGATGGCGTCCGGCTTCAGGGCAGCGAGCAGCCGGGCCGCGCGCCGGGCCTGGCCGATGCCGGTCTCCGTCAGCGCGATGTCCGTCGAACCCTGGAAGCGACGCTCCAGATTCCAGGCTGTCTGGCCGTGCCGCCACAGGACGACGCGGCGGCCGCGGCCCGCAGTGGTGCCGTTCAGCTGAACTCTCCTTCTCCCTCGTCCCCCGTGGCCTCGGCGTGCGCCGCGGCCTTGCCGCGGGTCTCCTTGGCGTCCTCGGGGAGGTCGATCTCGGGGCAGTCCTTCCAGAGGCGTTCGAGCGCGTAGAACACCCGCTCCTCGCTGTGCTGGACGTGAACGACGATGTCGACGTAGTCGAGCAGCACCCAGCGGGCCTCGCGGTCGCCCTCACGGCGCACCGGCTTGGCGCCGAGGTCCTTGTTGAGGCGTTCCTCGATCTCGTCGACGATCGACTTGACCTGACGGTCGTTGGGCGCCGAGGCCAGCAGGAAGGCGTCGGTGATCGAGAGGACGTCGCTGACGTCGTACGCGATGATGTCGTGCGCGAGCTTGTCGGCCGCTGCCTGAGCGGCGGCGTTGATGAGCTCGATGGAGCGGTCCGTGGCGGTCACAAGCGGCTTTCGGGTCGAGGGCACGCCGTCCGGCCGGGGCCCGGGGCCCGCGGCGACGCCGCCCCGGAGGGCGGCCGGATCGGCTTCGTATACCCCTCAAGGGTCTCACGGCCCACCGACACTCCCGCCGGTGTTTTCGATTACCCCGGCCGGCTCCCCGCGCGGGAGCCGCCCGTCCGCCGGCCGTCAGCCCTTGAAGTCCTTGCCCAGGACGACGGTGATGTCCGCGTTCTCCGCGCCCTTGGCCTTGGTGACGGCGCCGGCCGGCAGCCCCAGCGTCTTGGCGACCTCTGCGGCCTTCTCCTTGTCGGCGGCGTTCGCGTAGGTCACCGCCGATGCGCTGCCCGGGGCCGCGGCCGTGCCGCCGTCGACGAAGGTGTAGCCGCCGTTGACCAGCGCGACCTGCGCCTTGCCCGTGGCCCTGGTGTCCCCGGTGGCGTTGCGCACCGAGACCCGCGGGGTCGCGTCCGGGTCGGTCTTCTTGACCGTGCCGCCGAGCACATCCTTGACGACGGTATTCGCCGCCTCCGGGCTGAGCGTGCCGTTCTGCTGCACGGGCAGCAGCGTGGTGCCGTACGCGCCGGTCTTCGCCAGTTCGGCCCGCTGCGCGAGGGAGCTGCCCAACTGGGCCTCGGTGAGCGGCGGGTCCAGTACCTGGAGGAGCGATTTCACGGTGGCGGTGGCCCCGTCGGCATCGCTGGAGACCTTCTTCAGGGTGGCCTGCATGACCTGCCCGAAGCGCTCCAGCTGCTTGCCCTGGCTCTCCCCCGGCCCCTGGTACGTGGCGTACGCGACCGCGGACTGGCCGTTGAGCAGCCGGTCACTGCCCGGCTTGACCAGCGGCGAATCGCCCTTCTTGGCGCCCGGGACGGTGGCGTTCGTGTCGACGCTGATGCCGCCGACGGTCTCGACGAGGTTCTCCAGATACGGGGTGTCCAGCCGCCAGCTGGCCTTGAGGTCGGCGCCCAGCAGGGTGTTGAGGGAGTCCCTGGTGGGCTCCGTTCCCTCGTCCTTGACGGACTTGCCGAGCGTGGTGGTGGTGCCGTCGTCCTTGGAGACGATCAGGTTGTTGGGCAGCAGGACGGTGGTGCCCTTGTCGGTGGTTTCGTTGTCCACCAGGAGGGCGGTCGAACTGTTGCCGGTCTTGGTGTCGCGCAGGTGGACGACGAGGACGTCACGCTTCTGCCCGGCGCCCGTGGCCGTCCCGCCGCCGGCGGCGCCGTTCAGTCCGGGCAGTTTGCCCGCCCACCAGAGGTAGCCGAGACCGCCGACCACCAGGAGGGCCAGCACCACCGTCAGCGCGACGATGCGGCTGCGCCCGCGGCGCTTGGCCTCCTCGCGCCGCTCGGTGCGGCTCTCGGTGAACTTCAGCCAGTCGATGACGTCTTCGGAGTCCTCGTCCGGCTCCTCGATGAACGAGAACTGCTCGGTGCGGTACTCAGGGCCGGAGGAATCGGATGAGCCGGAGGGTTCGGCGGGGGCCGGCGGGGCGTGTGTCCCGGGGCCTGCGGTCTCCGGGGCACGCCGCTGTTCCGGAGGCCGCGGCCGCGTCTCCTGGTGCGCCTGCTCGTAGCCCGTCCCCTGGTAGCCGGCCGCCTCGTCCTGGTGCGGCCCGCTGTAGCCCTGCTGCGGGTACCCCTGGCCCCCGTAGGGCTGCTGCTCGTACGGGGGCGGCGGGGGCTGCTGGGGGATCCACTCCTGCTGCTGTTGCTGCTGTTGTGGCGGAGCCTGTTGCTGCTGGGGACGGCCGTAGGGGTCGTACCCCTGAGGGTGACCCGGCTGCGGCTGCCCGCCGCCGTACGGGTCGTAGCCGTACTCCTGCCGGCCGCCATAGGGGTCGTAGCCGTACTCCTGCGGGGGCGCGGAGGCGGGCGCGACGGGCTGCCCGTACTGGTCGTAGCGCTGTTCGTAGGGCTGCTGCGTGGCGTCGTGGTACACGGGCCGCCCGTAGGCGTCGTACGTGTACGCCTGCTGCCCCTGGGCGTAGGGATCCTGGGCATACGGGTCCTGCGGCCCGTACGGATCCTGTCGGTCGCTCACCGGTGCCCCTTTCCGTCCGCCCCGTCAGCTGTCGTTGCGGTAGAGCTGCTTCTTGTCGATGTAGCGCACCACACCGTCGGGCACGAGATACCAGACCGGTTCGCCCTGGGCGACGCGCGCCCGGCAGTCGGTCGACGAGATGGCCAGCGCGGGCACCTCGATGAGGGACACCGCGCCCTCGGGCAGCCCGGGGTCGGCCAGTATGTGGCCGGGCCTGGTCACCCCGATGAAATGCGCGAGCGAGACCAGTTCCTCGGCGTCGTGCCAGGTGAGGATCTGGCCGAGCGCATCGGCGCCGGTGATGAAGAACAGGTCGGCGTCGCGGTGCAGTTCCCGCAGATCGCGCAGGGTGTCGATGGTGTACGTCTTGCCGCCGCGGTCGATGTCGATGCGGCTGACGGAGAACTGCGGGTTCGACGCGGTCGCGATGACCGTCATCAGATACCGGTCCTCGGCCGGGGACACCAGCTTGTGGCTCTTCTGCCACGGCTGTCCCGTCGGGACGAATATGACCTCATCGAGGTGGAATTGGCTGGCCACCTCGCTGGCGGCGACCAGGTGTCCGTGATGGATCGGGTCGAACGTGCCGCCCATCACTCCGAGTCGCCGCTTCACGGGCCCTGTGTGCTCTCCCATGCGTGCAGACCCTACTGGGCGGCGCACGATGCCGGGTGCCGGGGCTCAGCGGTCCCGGTTGAAGCGGGTGGTGATCCACAGCAGGAGAATCAGGACAACCAGGGCACCGCCGCCGGTGACGAACGGGCTGAGGCTCTGGTGCTGGCCACCCTCGGCGAGGGGAACCAGGGACTGTGCGGTGCTGTGCAGGGTCATCGTCGGCGGACCAATCCGGGCTGGGGGCGGGCAGAGACTTCCGCCACATCGTATGCGGCGGGCCCGCGCGACCTCACGCCGACTCCGCTCCGGAGCCGGCGGACCGCCGCAGAGGTCAGTCCTGGTTGCCGTAGCCGCGCAGCAGGAACCAGGCCAGCAGGGCCGCGCCCACGACGCCGACGACGATCACGGTGCGCAGCAGCCACCCGGGGCCGTCGGTGTGCGAGGAGACGGCGAGCAAAACGCTCGGAATCGGCATGGCGGGTCGCTCCCCTTTGTGCGGGCCTGTCGGTCGTTGGTGCGCTCGTCAGCGTACGCCCGAGCATACAATCGAGTGTCAGCGGCGTCCTCTAGTCTGAAACCACGCAGTCGAACAGGGGGAGGCCCCAATGACGGAGAGCCCAGACGGCGGCAGCGAACGCGTACCGAGCAGGGACCGCAGGCGGTTCCCCGGCATCTCGTCGCGGTCGTACGAGCACCCGGCGGACCGCTCGGCGCTGGTGGCGCTGCGCAAGCTGAGCGGGTTCGACACCGTCTTCAAAACGCTCAGCGGCTTGTTGCCGGAGCGCAGCCTGCGGCTGCTCTTCCTGTCGGACTCGGTGCGGGTGAGCGAGCAGCAGTTCACGCACCTGAACGACATGCTGCGCGACGCCTGTTACATCCTGGACCTGGAGAAGGTCCCGCCGATGTACGTCAATCAGGACCCGCAGCCCAACGCCATGTGCATCGGCCTGGACGAGCCGATCATCGTGGTGACCACCGGCCTGGTCGAGCTGCTCGACGAGGAGGAGATGCGGGCGGTGATCGGCCATGAGGTCGGCCACGCCCTGTCCGGCCATGCCGTCTACCGCACCCTGCTGCTCTTCCTGACGAAGTTCGCGCTGCGCGTCGCCTGGATCCCGCTCGGCAACGTCGCGGTGATGGCGATCGTGACGGCGCTGCGCGAGTGGTTCCGCAAGTCGGAGCTGTCCGCGGACCGCGCGGGCCTGCTGGTCGGGCAGGACGTCCAGGCGTCCATGCGCGGCCTGATGAAGCTGGCCGGCGGCAATCACCTGCACGAGATGAACGTCGACGCGTTCCTGGCGCAGGCGGAGGAGTACGAGTCCGGCGGCGACCTGCGCGACTCCGTGCTGAAGATCCTGAACGTCCTGCCGCGCAGCCACCCCTTCACCACGGTGCGTGCCGCCGAGCTGAAGAAGTGGGCGGCCAGCCGCGACTACCAGCGGATCATGGACGGTCACTACCCGCGACGCGACGAGGACAAGGACGCCTCCGTCTCCGGCTCGTTCCGCGATTCCGCTTCGCATTACGCCGACTCGGTGCGGCACAGCAAGGACCCGCTGATGGGCCTGGTGCGTGACATCGCGGGCGGCGCGGGCGACCTCGGCGGCAAGCTGCGGGACACGGTCTTCCGCAGCGGCTCCCGGCCCGGTGAGTCCGGCAACGGTGCCGACGGCGCGGACGGCGCTAACGGATCGGGTGGCTCGGGGCCGGCAGGGAAGTAGCGTCCAGGCGGCCGCAGAGTGCGGGGTTCGCCCGCTGGTGGGAGTAGGGGTCGGTGCCCGCCGGCCGGGCGTTGCCCGCGTCCTGGCCGGCCAGCAGCGGGCGCAGCACACCGGCCTGGGCGGTGCAGGCCATCGGCCCCGCCTGCGTGCTGCTCTGCACGACCTCCAGGCGGTGGTCGTCGAGGTCTGCGCGGCTGAGGCGGAAGTGCAGCTCACGCCGGACGGTGAAGAGCGAGGCGGCGGCGGGGATGGGCCGGCCGGTGCCGTTGTCCGCCCGCCGGGCGCCCTCGTGGGTGGCGCGCACGGCGTAGACGAAGGTGTAGTCGGCGGTGACGTCCAGCGCGTCCGGGCCGCTTTCCGAGGCGGCGAGGGTGCCGTTGACGCGTACGTCCCGGTCGGCGAGCGCGGTCGTGCGGGGATCGAAGCGCACCAGCCAGCCGGTCGCGGCGTGGTGCCCGTCGTCGGACGGGCGTGCCAGGCTCCGGTCGAACTGGTCGAGCTGGCCGGTGTCCAGGAGGAGCCGCACGGGCCGTACGGATCCGCCGGTGAGGGTGGCCGGGTCGATCGATGAGCGGACGAGGTAGTCCTTGGCGATGCTCAGCGCGGTGACGATCTGGCCGTCGGAGAAGTGCCGGGTGCGCTCGACGGACGGCAGGTTGACCCCCGCTGCGCCGATCCGGAAGTGTGCCGCCGGGCTGTGCGCGATGAGGTCGTCAGGGCCGGCGCCCGGGACCTTGCCCGGCGGCGTCAGCGGGATGACGGCGGACCGCAGGGCCTGCACCTTGACCGGCTCCGGCGTCTTGTACGGGTGGCGTACGCCCATGTAGATGGCGGTGCCGAAGGCGAGCACGATCAGCAGCACCAGCAGCAGGGCCTGCCGGGATCCGGCCCGCACCCAGGGATGCCGGGGCCGGACAGCGGGCGAGTGGTGCTCGCCCAGTCGCTCGTCGGCGGAGAACTCCTGGAGTCGGGCCGCCCGCACGAACGACTCGTCGAAGACAACGGATCGGTATTCGTCCTCACCGCCTCCCGGGGCGCCGTTGGGCGTCCCCTCGGGAGGGTCACCTCGCCCGGTCATACAACTAGGGTAGGTCGGCGAGGCGCCGGGTAAACGCTCCGGGGCCCGGCAACTTCGGCGGACGGTGCGCCGCTGCCTGCCGTACACGGTGCCCACAGGGCGACCTGCGCACCGGGGTACGGTGCCGGACGGGCCGCTCGCCGGGCGGGCGGCCGTTCAGTGCGGCCGGGGCACGGCGGAAGCGGACGGCGGGGCGGATCCGGCTGTCTCCGAAGGCGGCAGTCCCGGGCGGCCACTGGCCGTTGTGCCCCCGCCCTGTGTGCTGTCCACGCCGCTGGACGCGGGCCGCGGCGCCGGGTTCGAGGCCTTGCCCGAGGCTCCGCGGTAGACGGCGGCGAAGGCCAGCGCGACCAGGCCGACGCCCATGACCAGCGCGAGCACCCAGGCCACCGGGCGGTGCCAGCGGACGGTGCGGTAGGGGCGCAGCGCACCGCCGTAGGGGCCATACGGGTCGTAGGGCCCGTATTCGTCGTAGGTGTCGTGGTCGTCGATTTCCGGATCGAAGCCGTCCGGATCGCGGCGGGCGCGGCGGCGGGCGCGGGGGCCCGGTCCGCCGTCCAGGTCCTCGGGGCCTTCGTGGTCGGGGCCGAGGCCGGGCCCTGAGCGGGCTTCGGCTTCGGCGCGGGCCTCGGCGGCCGCGAGGATCCGCTCGACGGCCGAGGGTTCATGGATCTGCGCGGAACGGACGAAAGCCTCGTCGAAGACCACGGAGGCGAATTCTTCGTCCGCGCTTCCGTGGCTCCCGTGGTCGTGCTCGTCAGGCTGATCACCGTCCGGGAACGGCTTGCCCCCCACGTCATCCGGCACCTGCCCAGGGTAGCCCCGGCCGGTCGTTTTGGGCAGGGATCGCGCGGAATCCGGCGGGCGGTCAGCGGGTGTGGCCGTCGCCGGTGATGATGTACTTGGTGGAGGTCAGCTCGGGCAGGCCCATGGGGCCGCGGGCGTGCAGCTTCTGGGTGGAAATGCCGATTTCGGCGCCGAAGCCGAACTGGCTGCCGTCGGTGAAGCGGGTGGAGGCGTTGACGGCGACGGTCGTCGCATCCACCAACTGGGTGAAGCGGCGGGCGGCGGCCTGCGAGGTGGTGACGATGGCCTCGGTGTGGCCGGACGTCCAGCGGCGGATGTGTGCGACCGCGGCGTCGAGGTCGGGCACCACGGCGGCGGCGATGTCGTACGAGAGGTATTCGGTCGCCCAGTCCTCGTCGGTTGCGGGGGCGACCAGGCCGGGGCCCGCCTGCTGCCAGGCGGCGTCGCCGTGCACGATCACGCCGGCCTGGGTGAGCGCTTCGAGGGCACGCGGCAGGAACGCGTCGGCGATCCCGGCGTGCACCAGGACCGTCTCGGCGGCGTTGCAGACGCTGGGCCGCTGGGCCTTGGAGTTGATCAGGATGTCGATCGCCATGTCGATGTCGGCCGCTTCGTCGACATAGACGTGGCAGTTGCCGGTGCCGGTCTCGATGACCGGCACGGTGGATTCCTCGACGACGGTGCGGATCAGCGAGGCGCCGCCGCGCGGGATCAGCACGTCGACCAGGCCGCGGGCGCGCATCAGCTCGCGCACCGATTCGCGGCTCTCACCGGGGACCAGTTGGACGGCGTCGGCGGGCAGCCCGGCGCTCTCGACGGCGTCGCGGAGCACGTCGACCAGGGCGCTGTTGGAGGCGTAGGCGGAGGACGAGCCGCGCAGCAGAACGGCGTTGCCGGACTTGAGGCAGAGGGCGGCGGCGTCCACGGTCACGTTGGGCCTGGCCTCGTAGATGATGCCGATGACGCCGAGGGGGACGCGGACCTGCCGCAGGTCGAGGCCGTTGGGAAGGGTCGAGCCGCGGACCACCTCGCCGACCGGGTCGGGCAGGGCGACGACGTCGCGGACGTCGGCGGCGATGGCGGCGATCCGCTCGGGGGTGAGGGTGAGCCGGTCGACGAGCGATTCGGCGGTGCCCGCGGCCCGCGCCTTGGCGACGTCCTCGGCGTTGGCGGCGACGATCGTCTGCGTACGGGAGACGAGGGCGTCGGCGATGGCGAGCAGCGCGCCGTCACGGGCGGTACGCGGCAGCGGCGCCAGGACGGCGGCTGCCTCCTTGGCGCGGGTTGCGGTCTCGATGACGGGCGAGGTGGGTGATGCGCTGCTGGTCATGGGCGGCAGCCTAGCGAAACGGCGGCCTGCGGCCGGGGGCGGTTCACGGAGCGGGACGGTTGCGGGACGGCTGTGGAACGGCTCCGGGATGCGCGCGGGGCGGCGAGAGCTGCGGGAGACGGCCCGCAGTGAGCAGCGGGACGCTCGTGGAACGGCTGCGGAAGATCCACGGGATGCCCGTGGGACGCCCGTGGGACGCCCGCGGGATGCCGATGGGGCGTCCGATCCGCCTCAGTACGGATGGACCCCGACCGGTGAAGCGGGCGGCGGGCCGTAACCCTCGGAGATGCGCTGGTGGTAGGTCTCGCGGTCGATGACCTCCAGGCCGACGATCTCCCACGGCGGCAGCTTGGCCGTCGAGCGGTGTTCGCCCCACAGCCGCAGCGCGACCGCTGCGGCGTCGTGCAGATCCCGCGCCTCCTCCCAGTACCGGATCTCGGCATGGTCATTGGCGTAGCGGCTGGTCAGCAGGAAGGGGTGGTCGTGGGCGAGCTGTTCCAGTGCCCGCCGTACGTCCTGCAAGGGGGCTTCGGCCCCGGAGACGCTGAGTGTGATGTGCCACAGCCGGGACACCTCCTGGCGCTCGGGGCGCGGTGCTTCCTGCGGTGTGCCGTGCCATTGCGCGCTGGTGTCGTCCTGCGGCCGGGCGGCGGTGCTGCCGGTCCCGACGCTGGTCAGTGCGCGCTCCGCCGTCCCTCGGAGCTGTGCCCCTGGGCGCCCTCGTACCACCGGCGGCCTCCTGTGATGCGAATCGCGCTCCGCGCTCGGGGTGCGGAGCCGATCGGTGCGGTCTTTCCTCGGCGTGCTGCGGGCGCCGCTCATCTGCGACGCCCCCGCAACAAAGTTGACCAGTCCGCGGGCCCTCGCGGGGGCGTTTTTACGAAGGTCCCCGCGGAAAGGCGGACCGGCGGGCTCCGGTGGGCCGTCCAATCCTGTTGCGTGCAAAGCCTGTTGGGGCTTCGGGGGTCAGTGGTGCAGGAGAACCAGGTCGTCCCGGTGCACGACCTCGCGCTCGTAGGCGGGGCCCAGTTCGCGCGCGAGGTCGCGGGTCGAGCGGCCTATCAAACGGGGGATTTCCCTGGCGTCGAAGTTGACGAGGCCCCGGGCGACGGCCCGGCCGGCGCCGTCCCGCAGCTCGACCGGGTCGCCGGCCGTGAACTCCCCCTCGACCGAGGCGATTCCGGCGGGCAGCAGCGAGGAGTGGCGTTCGACGACGGCCTGGACCGCACCGTCGTCGAGCACCAGCGCGCCGCGCGGGGTGGAGGCGTGCGCCAGCCAGAGCAGCCGGTCGGCCGAGCGCCGTCCGGTGCGCAGGAAGTGGGTGCCGGTCGGACCGCCGGCCAGGGCGTCGGCGGCGTGCACGGCGGAGGTGAGGACGACGGGGACGCCGGCCGCCGTGGCGATCCTGGCGGCCTCCACCTTGGTGACCATGCCGCCGGTGCCCACGCCGGCCCGGCCTGCGCTGCCGATGACGATGCCTTCGAGGTCCTTGGGCCCGCTGACCTGAGGTATCCGGGAGGTGCCGGGGGTGGCCGGGTCACCGTCGTAGAGGCCGTCGACGTCGGAGAGCAGGACGAGCAGGTCGGCGCGGACGAGGTGGGCGACGAGCGCGGCCAGCCGGTCGTTGTCGCCGAACCTGATCTCGTCGGTGGCGACCGTGTCGTTCTCGTTGACGATCGGTACGGCGCCCATGGCCAGCAGTTGGTCGAGGGTGCGGCAGGCGTTGCGGTAGTGGGCGCGGCGGCTGGTGTCGTCGCTGGTCAGCAGGACCTGGCCGACCCGGCGGCCGTAGCGCGCGAAGGAGGCGGTGTAGCGGGCGACGAGCAGGCCCTGCCCGACGCTGGCGGCGGCCTGCTGGCGGGCGAGGTCGCGGGGGCGCTTGTCGAATCCGAGGGGGGCGAGGCCGGCCGCGATGGCGCCGGACGAGACCAGCACGATCTCCTTGTCCTGGTACTTGGCCAGGACGTCCACCAGGGCGTCCACCCGGTCCGCGTCCAGGCCGCCGGATGCCGTGGTCAGCGAGGAGGAGCCGACCTTCACCACGATCCGGCGGGCGTCCGCCACGCCTTCCCGCCGCCCGTGTCCCTCGTCGGCCGAGGCCCTGCGTGCCGCCCCTGCGTCCTGACTTGCGCCTGCCACCTGCTACCCCTGTGCTCGCCATCGTCCGCCGTACGGTCCGTCCCGTACCGCGTCCCTCCCCCGCAAATCTACGGCAGGGCGGCATCCGGCTGCGCGGGCATATCGACCGGCGGACGGCCGCGAGCGGCGTCGGACGAGGCGGCGGAGGGTGCCCCGCGGCCCCCGCGCTCCGTGTGGGCACCGTCACGTACGCCGGCCTCGCGGTGATTCTTCATAAGACGGAGGTAACGCCCCGGAGGTTGCGTTCGATTGGTCCGCTTTCGCGGTGATGAGAGCCACAGCAGATTGTCACCGGAGCCAACAAGGTCATACGGTCGGGTGTCCATCGGTCCCGTTTCGCCGCTCCGGCGGCGTCGCAGCGCGGGACTCGGCCGCCCCCTCGGCCTCCCCTGACCTTCTTGCTGCCAGGAGCCCTCCCCTCGTGCCTTCCCCCGGAATCGCCCCCCGTCGAGCCGTACAGCTCGTGGCGCTGCTCGCGATGATGGTCGCGTTCATCGCCCAGCTCCTCGGTGCGTTGCTGCCCGTCATTCCGTTGTTCATCGCCGCGTCCGTGGTCAACCTGGCTCTCGATCTGATCCTCCAGCACAAGCAGCCGGGGCTGCTCGCCGTGCTCGGCCGGATCCGTTTCGACGTCACGGTCCGCCAACTGCTGCGCGACATGCTGATCCTGGTCGGCCTGCTGCACATCGACGGCATCAACCCGCTCGTCGAGCAGGCCCCGCTGACCATCGCCCTGCTGGCCTTCTACGGCACGCACTTCGTGTGCCAGGCCGTCGCCGTGCTGGTCCGCAGGGGCCGCGCGCTGCCGTTCGTGACCCGGAACATCGACGCGAGCGCGCTGGGCCTGTCCGACGCGCCGCCGCGTCTCCTCTCCCGCCAGACCGGCCGGCGGCTGCTGCGCTTCTCGGTCCCCACCACCGTCGGCATGATGGTGACCGCCCTCACCACGGACGCGTTCTGGGGCGGCGTCGGCCTGGCCGTCTCGCTGGTCCTCTCCATCGGCGGCGGCCTCTACCTCAGCACCTGGCTGCTCCCCAAGAAGCGGGTGATCGGCGAGGCGCGTGCCCTGGAGTGGCTGGACAACTGGCTGGCCGCGTACCGGCCGACGGTCGGCATGTACTTCTCCGGCGGCGCCTCCTCCGCCTACCAGGCCAACATGTGGCTCGGCACCCTCGCCGGCCTGGACGGCAACCCGATCGTCGTGCTCCGTGAACGCTTCATGGTGCAGAAGATCGAGGCGACGGACATCCCGATCGTCTGCATCCCCAAGGTCGCCAACCTGATGCGCCTGGAGCACACCACGCTCCAGCTGCTGCTGCACCCGGCGAACTCCGGCAAGACCTCGCAGATCCTGCGCATCCCGTCCATCAAGCACGCCTTCACCAACCACGGCGAGAGCGACAAGCTGTCCTCCTGCAACCCGTACGCGAAGGCGTACGACGAGGTGTGGGTGGCGGGCCCGGCGGCCCGCGACCGCTACCAGCTCGCCGACATCGGCGTGGAGGACAAGGACGTCGTCGAGGTCGGCCGCCCGCAGCTGGCCCCGATCCTGCCGTACGAGGGCGCGCCCGCAGGCCGCCTGACGACCGTGCTGTACGCCCCGACCTGGGAGGGCTGGGACGGCAACCCGGGCAACACCTCGGTGATCCTGGCCGGCGAGAACATCGTCCGCGAGCTGCTGGCCGACCCGTCGGTGCGGCTGCTGTACAAGCCGCACCCGATGACGGGTTCCGTGGACCTGCGGGCGGGCGCCGCCAACTCCCGTATCCAGGCGATGATCGCCGAGGCGAACGGCAAGCGCAGCGGCGCGCGCCCCGGCCCGGAGGCCGCCGCCGAACTGGCCCGCCGCAGCGACACCCTGACCGCGCTCACCACCTCCGCGTTCCGCGCCAGCTCGGACGAACTGGAGCGGATGCGGCTCCAGGGCACGCCTCCGCAGGGCCGCGCCGCCGCGGTGGAGGACGCGGCCGACGCCTGGGAAAAGGCGTACTGGGCGTCCTTCCCCGAGTGGGAACACCTCGTCATCACCACCGCGAGGCCCGGCATCTTCGGCTGCTTCAACCAGGCCGACGTGCTGATCACCGACGTCTCCAGCGTGGTCTCCGACTACCTCTCCAGCGAGAAGCCGTACGCGGTCGCCAACACCTCAGGGATGACCGAGGACGACTTCCGTACGCACTTCCCGACGGTGCGCGCGGCGACGATCCTCACGCCGGAGGCCGACGGTGTCGCCGGTCTCCTCGACACGGTCCGCAACCCCGGCAAGGACACCCTCGCGGGCGAGCGTGCGGCCCTCAAGGAGCACCTGCTCGGACCCTCCGACCCGCCCTCGCCGGTCCGCTTCAACCAGGCGGCGCTCGACCTCTGCGCGAAGGCCGAGGCCCGCCGGGTCCGGATGGAACACCGGCTGGCCGGCATTCCCGTGCAGCGCTCCCAGGAGGAGGCGGAGGCCGCCGACCGCGAGCCGAACGGCGCTCCGGACGCTCCCGCGGCCGTGTAGCCGCAGCTTTCCGTACGACAGCGGGGCCCGTTCCGGCGGGCCCCGCTCGCGTTTTCCGCGACCGTACGGGCACCCCGCCGGCCGACCGGAGCCCGTACGGTCGGACCATAGAATGGGAAGGACACGGCCGGGCCCTGGCGGGTGCCGGCCCGATCCGTAGAGCGAGCCAAGAGGTGTGCGATGGCGGCCGAGTGGCGCCCCGTGCGGCAGTCCCGTACGCACGAACTCGTGCTGGAGAGCATCGAGGCGCAGGTACTCGCCGGTGAGCTGAAGGCGGGCGACCGGCTGCCGCCCGAACGCGAACTGGCGCCCGCGCTCGGCGTCAGCAGGTCCGCGCTGCGCGAGGCGCTGCGGGTGCTGGAGACGATCGGGGTACTGGTCGCGCACGCCGGCCGGGGCGCCGACGCCGGGGCCCGGATCGTGCGCCATCCCGACGACGCCCTCGGCCGGCTGCTGCGGCTGCACTTCGCACTCGGCAGCTACAGCCTGGAGAACGTGCTGGAGGCCCGGGTCACCCTGGAGCGCTCCAGCTTCGAGGCGGCGGCCCGCAGCGCGACGGACAAGGACCTGGCCGAGGCCGAGGAGATCCTCACCCGGCTCCGCGAACCGGGCCTGGCCGCCGCCGAGTTCAACGATCTGGACACCCGCTTCCACGTCCAGGTGGCGCGCGGCTCCGGCAACGACCTGACCTCCACCCTCACCGCCGCCGTCCGCGAGTCGGTGCGCCCGCTGATCCTGCGGGCACTGGAGGCGGCCGATGACTGGCCGGCCACCGCGGCGGCGCTCAACGACGACCACACCGAGCTGCTGCGCCTGGTGCGCGCGGGCGAGGGCGCGGCCGCTGCGGATCTCGTCGAGCGGCACATCCGCGGCATCCACGGCACCCTGGTCGACGAGGCCGCGGCGGGCGACGGGGCGGCCTGATCCCCGTCTGATCCCCGCCTCATCCGCTTGCCCCGGACGGCCCGGCCCCTCGACCGGGCGCCGGGCCGTCCGTCATCCCGCACACCTCCCCTCACCTCCGGATACCCCGGCAAGGGCCGCTCTCTCGAAATGCAAAGGACCGAGGCTAGAATGGTCGGACCGTAAATTGATGGGGAGGCACTCCCATGCGTATCGGACTCTTCGCCACCTGCCTGGGGGACACCCTCTTCCCCGACGCGGTGAAGGCAACCGCCGTCCTGCTGGCCCGCCTGGGCCACGAAGTGGTGTTCCCGCCGGAGCAGACCTGCTGCGGCCAGATGCACGTCAACACCGGCTACCAGCGCGAACCCGTCCCCCTGGTGCGCGGCTTCGCCGAGCAGTTCGGGGACGCGGCGATCGACGCCGTGGTCATGCCGTCCGGCTCCTGCGCCGGCTCCGTACGCCACCAGCACGAGATCATCGCCGAGCGGTACGGGGACCGGGCGCTGCGCGCCGCCGTCACCACCGTCAAGGCCAAGACCTACGAACTCTCCGAGTTCCTCGTCGACGTCCTCGGCGTCACCGATGTCGGCGCCCATTTCCCGCACCGCGTCACCTACCACCCCACCTGCCACTCGCTGCGGATGCTGCGGGTCGGCGACAAGCCGCTGCGGCTGCTGCGCGCCGTCGACGGCATCGACCTGGTCGAACTGCCCGAAGCGGACTCCTGCTGCGGCTTCGGCGGCACCTTCGCCGTCAAGAACGCCGCGACCTCGTCGGCGATGCTGCACGACAAGGTCGGCCACATCACCGGCACCGGAGCCGACATCTGCACCGCGGGCGACTCGTCCTGCCTGATGCACATCGGCGGGGGCCTGACCCGCATCAAGGCCGGCACCCGCACCCTGCACCTCGCGCAGATCCTCGCCGCCACCCGCACCGCGCCCTACGCCCCGACGGAGGCCGTCCGATGAGCCGCACCTTCCTCGGCATGCCCGCCACCCCGCCCCGCGCCCCGTACGGCGAGGGCAATCTGCGCGGCGACGCCGCCTTCCCCCGGGCCGCCGAAGGCGAACTGCGCAACGAGCAGCTGCGCCGCAACCTCGGCAGGGCCACGCACACCATCCGCGCGAAGCGGCTGGCCGTCACCGGCGAACTGCCGGACTGGGAGCAGCTGCGCGACGCCGGCTCCGCCCTCAAGACGGACACCATGAACCGGCTGCCCGAGCTGCTGGAGGAGCTGGAGCGCAAGGTCACCGAACGCGGCGGCACCGTCCACTGGGCCCGCGACGGCGTCGAGGCCAACGCCATCGTCGCCCGGCTGATCGAGGCGACCGGCAGCGACGAGGTCATCAAGGTCAAGTCGATGGCCACCCAGGAGATCGGCCTCAACGAACACCTGGAAAGCCGCGGCATCACCCCGTACGAGACGGACCTGGCCGAGCTGATCGTGCAGCTCGCGCACGACAAGCCGTCGCACATCCTGGTCCCCGCCATCCACCGCAACCGCGACGAGATCCGGCAGATCTTCCTCAAGGAGATCCCCGGCGTCGACCCGTCCCTGGACGCGGTGCCCGCCCATCTCGCGGCCGCCGCGCGCGCCTACCTGCGCGAGAAGTTCATGACGACGAAGGTCGCGGTCTCCGGCGCCAACTTCGGCGTCGCCGAGACCGGCACCCTCTCGGTCGTCGAGTCCGAGGGCAACGGCCGGATGTGCCTGACCCTGCCCGAGACGCTGATCACCGTCATGGGCATCGAGAAGGTCATCCCCCGCTACCAGGACCTGGAGGTCTTCCTCCAGCTCCTCCCCCGCTCCTCCACCGGCGAGCGGATGAACCCGTACACGTCGATGTGGACCGGCGTCACGCCGGGCGACGGGCCGCAGGAGTTCCACCTCGTGCTGCTCGACAACGGCCGCACCGCCGCACTCGCCGACAAGGTCGGCCGCGCGGCACTGCACTGCATCCGCTGCTCGGCCTGCCTCAATGTCTGCCCGGTGTACGAACGGGCCGGCGGCCACGCCTACGGATCGACGTACCCCGGCCCGATCGGCGCGGTGCTCACCCCGCAGCTCGCCGGGATGCACGCCGCCAAGGACGACCCCAACAGCTCGCTGCCGTACGCCTCCAGCCTCTGCGGCGCCTGCTTCGACGCCTGCCCCGTGAAGATCGACATCCCGTCGCTGCTGGTCGAACTGCGCCACCAGAAGACCGAGCAGTCCGGCACGACGCCGGAGAAGCTGGCGATGAAGGCCGCGGCCGGCGTCATGAAGCGCCCGAAGCTCTACACCGCCGCGCAGAAGGCCGCGGGCCTGGGCCGGGTGCTGGGCGGCCGGGACGGCACCATCTCGCACCTGCCGCCGCCGTTCAGCGGCTGGAGCGACAGCCGGGACACCCCCGCCCCGCCCCGGCAGAGCTTCCGCGCCTGGCTCGCGTCCGACGAAGGCGCGGCCACCCTGCAAGGCGCGGCGGACGAAGGGGCCCGGCAGCGGGCCGCGGCACACGACGACCCCGAGGAGCAGCGATGAGCGCACCGGCGACCGCACGAGAGACGGTGCTCGGACGCATCCGGGACGCCCTCGCCCTGGCCCCCGCCCAGGACGTGACCGTCCCGCGCGCCTACCGCACCGGCCGCACCCTGCCCGACGACCAGCGCCTCGCCCTGCTCATCGACCGGCTGGTCGACTACAAGGCGCACGTCCACACCTGCACCGCCGACGGCACGGCCGCGACCGTCGCCGCGGTCCTGCACGACCGCGCGGCCCGCCGGATCGGCGTACCCGCGGGCCTCGACCGCGCCTGGCTGGCCGAGTACGACGGCGAGATCCAGGAGGACACGGCGGAGCTCCCCGCGCCCCGCCTCGACGCGCTGGACGGCGTCGTCACCGCCTCCGCCGTCAGCTGCGCCGAGACCGGCACGATCTTCCTCGACGGCTCGCAGGACCAGGGCAGGCGCGCCCTCTCCCTCGTCCCCGACCTGCACGTCTGCGTGGTCGACCTGTCGACGGTGGTGACCGGCGTCCCGGAGGCCGTCGCCCGGCTGACCCCCAGCCGCCCGACGACGCTGATCAGCGGCCCCTCGGCCACCTCCGACATCGAACTGGAGCGGGTCGAGGGCGTGCACGGCCCGCGCACCCTGGACGTGGTGATCCGCACCGACGCCTAGGAAGTGCGCCGGGCAACGGGACGGCCCCCGGGAGGAGTTCACCTCCCGGGGGCCGTCCCGTGCCGCGTCGGATCAGAACGGGCGGAAGCCGTCGTACTCCTCGTCGGCCTCGTCGCGCGCCGCGTCACGGTCCCTGCGGCGCTGGGCCGCGGGCCGGGGCGCCTCCATGCGGTGGTCCTCGCCACGCCGGCCGAGCATCTCCGCGCCGGCCGCCATCGTCGGCTCCCAGTCGAAGACCACGGCGTTGTCCTCGGGGCCGATCGCCACGCCGTCGCCGGTCCGCGCACCGGCCTTGAGCAGCGCGTCCTCGATGCCGAGGCGGTTGAGCCGGTCCGCGAGGTAGCCGACGGCCTCGTCATTGCTGAAGTCGGTCTGCCGCACCCAGCGCTCGGGCTTCTCGCCGCGCACGCGGTAGAGGTTCTCGGCCTCTTCGGTGACCGTGAAGCCGGTGTCGTCCACGGCCTGCGGGCGGATCACGATCCGGGTGGCCTCCTGCACCGGCTTGGCGGCACGGGCCGTGGCCACGATCTCGGCCAGCGCGAAGGACAGTTCCTTCAGGCCCAGGCGGGCGACGGCCGAGACCTCGAAGACGCGGTAGCCGCGCTCCTCCAGGTCACCGCGGATCATGTCGGCGAGGTCCTTGCCGTCGGGGATGTCGACCTTGTTCAGGACGACCACCCGCGGCCGGTTCTCCAGACCGCCGTACAGCGCCAGCTCGGCCTCGATGGTGTCGAGGTCGGACACCGGGTCGCGCTCGGACTCCAGGGTCGCGGTGTCCAGGACGTGCACGAGCACCTCGCAGCGCTCGACGTGCCGCAGGAACTCCAGGCCCAGGCCCTTGCCCTGGCTGGCACCCGGGATCAGACCCGGCACGTCGGCGATGGTGTAGACGGTCGAACCCGCCGTCACCACACCGAGGTTGGGCACCAGGGTCGTGAACGGGTAGTCGGCGATCTTCGGCTTGGCCGCGGAGAGCACCGAGATCAGCGACGACTTGCCCGCGCTCGGGTAGCCGACCAGCGCGACATCCGCGACGGTCTTCAGCTCCAGGACGATGTCCCGCGCCTCGCCCGGCTCACCGAGCAGCGCGAAACCGGGCGCCTTGCGGCGGGCGGAGGCCAGCGCGGCGTTGCCGAGCCCGCCGCGGCCGCCCTGTCCCGCGATGAAGGTGGTGCCCTGGCCGACGAGGTCGGCGAGCACATTGCCCGCACGGTCCAGGATGACGGTGCCGTCGGGCACCGGCAGGACCAGGTCCTGGCCGTTCTTGCCCGAACGGTGGTCGCCCGCGCCGGGCTGGCCGTTGGTGGCCTTGCGGTGCGGGTGGTGGTGGTATTCGAGAAGCGTGGTGACGTCCTGGTCGACGACCAGGATCACGTCGCCGCCGCGGCCGCCGTTGCCGCCGTCCGGGCCGCCGAGCGGCTTGAACTTCTCCCGCATCACGGAGGCCACGCCGTGGCCTCCGTTACCCGCGGCGACGTGCAGCTCGACGCGGTCCACGAAGGTGGTCATGGTGGGGTGCCTCCAGATAACTACGGGAATGTCTCTGTACTAACACGCCGAGGGCGGACCGGCCTTCCCGCTCGCACGGGAAAAGGCGGTCCGCCCTCGGAGTGGTGCTACTGCTGAGCTCTCGCCCGGTGGCTGATTACTCGCCGGCCGGAACGATGTTCACGACCTTGCGACCACGGTGGGTGCCGAACTGCACCGCGCCCGCAGCCAGGGCGAACAGGGTGTCGTCGCCGCCGCGGCCGACGCCCGTGCCCGGGTGGAAGTGGGTGCCGCGCTGGCGGACCAGGATCTCACCGGCGTTGACGGCCTGACCGCCGAAGCGCTTCACGCCGAGCCGCTGAGCATTGGAATCGCGACCGTTCCGAGTGGACGATGCGCCCTTCTTGTGTGCCATGTCTCCTCAGTCCCTTACTTCGCCGGAGCGTCGATGCCGGTGATCTTCAGCGCCGTGTGGAGCTGGCGGTGGCCGATCCGCTTCTTGTAACCGGTCTTGTTCTTGTACTTCTGGATCCGGATCTTGTTGCCCTTGTGGTGGTCCACAACCTCGGTCTGGACCTTCACGCCGGCCAGGACCCAGGGGTCACTGGTGACCGAGTCGCCGTCGACGACCAGCAGCGTCGAGAGCTCGACGGTGTCGCCGACCTTGCTGGTGGAAATACGGTCAACTTCGATGACGTCGCCGACAGCAACCTTCTGCTGACGGCCGCCGGTGCGCACGATCGCGTACACGCGGAACTCTCTCTCGCTAGGTTTCGATCCTCTGATGCCAGCCGCTCACACGGGCTAGGGAAAGGCCCGTGGAATCCGAGTGGACGAGCGGCCTCCCTCGGCGAACCGAGAGGTGTTTGCTCAGGGGTTTGGCGTCACAGACACCGACGGTCAAGGTTACGGGGCCTTGACCAGGGGGTCAAACCGGCCCCGGGTCACCCGACCCGGGGCGCGGTCCGCCCGGCACCCGCAGGGGTGCTCAGTCCTCCGCGGCGGCCGAAACCGACGGCAGCGAGGGCTGCTCGGCGGCAGCGGTCTTCTTGGCCGCCGCCTTCGTCGTCTTCTTGGCTGCGGTCTTCTTGGCCGTCGTCGTCTTCTTCGCGGCGGCCTTCTTGGCGGTGGTGGTCTTCTTCGCCGCCGTCTTCTTGGCCGTCGCCGTCTTCGCTGCGGTCTTCTTCGCCGCGGTCTTGGTGGCGGCGCTCTTGGCGGCCGTCTTGCGGACCGCCTTCTTCGCCGTCTTCTTCGCCGCGGGCTGTGCCGCCTCCTCGGGGGCGGCCTCGGCGCTCTCGGCCGGCGCCTCGGCGGCCGGCTCAGGAGCGGGCTCGGCGGCCGGCTCCGTGGCCACCACGACCGTCGCCGCGGTGGCATCGGCGACCTGCGGCGAGCCCGCGGGAGCGGTCGCCTTACGGGTCGCACGGCGGCGCGGACGGGCCGGTGCGGGCTCCGCCACGACGGGCGCCTCGGCGGGCTCCGGCTCCGACGCCTGCTCGGCCACCGGCTCGGCGGTCGGCACCACGATCGCCGCGGCCTCGGCGGCCTTCGGCGCGCCCGCCGGAGCGGACGCCTTCCGGCTCGCACGGCGACGGCCACGGACCCGTCCGGCGGCCGCCTCGGCCTCCGCCGGGCTGCCGAACCACTCGTCGGCGTCGGCCACCGCGGGCTGCAGCTCCGCCTCGGTCACCGGCGCGGGCTCCAGCTCCTGCGCCTCCTCGGCCACCGGCTGCTCGACGGCCGGCTCGTGCCGCTCACCGTTGCCGCCCTTGCCCTTCTTCTTGCGCTTGCCGCCGCCACCGACGGACGTCGGCTGGTCCATGTGGACGATGACGCCGCGGCCGTTGCAGTGCACGCAGGGCTCGGAGAACGACTCCAGCAGGCCCTGGCCGACCCGCTTACGGGTCATCTGCACCAGACCCAGCGAGGTCACCTCGGCCACCTGGTGCTTCGTCCGGTCCCGGCCCAGGCACTCCAGCATCCGCCGCAGCACGAGGTCCCTGTTGGACTCCAGCACCATGTCGATGAAGTCGATGACGACGATGCCGCCGAGGTCCCGCAGCCGCAGCTGCCGCACGATCTCCTCGGCCGCCTCCAGGTTGTTCCTGGTGACGGTCTCCTCAAGATTTCCGCCCTGACCGGTGAACTTCCCGGTGTTGACGTCGATCACGACCATCGCTTCGGTCTTGTCGATCACCAGCGAACCGCCGCTGGGCAGCCAGACCTTGCGGTCCAGCGCCTTCATCAGCTGCTCGTCGATGCGGTACGTCGCGAAGACGTCGACGTCCGAAGTCCACTTCTGCAGACGGTCGGTGAGATCCGGCGCGACGTGCGCGACATAGCCGTGGATGGTCTCCCAGGCGTCCCCGCCGCTGACGATGACCTTGGAGAAGTCCTCGTTGAAGATGTCGCGGACGACCCGGACGGTCATGTCCGGCTCGCCGTAGAGCAGCGTCGGCGCGTTGGAGCTGCTGCTCTTGGCCTTCTTCTGGATCTCTTCCCACTGCGCCTGGAGCCGCTGGACGTCCCGCGCCAGCTCGTCCTCGCTCGCGCCCTCTGCCGCGGTGCGCACGATGACACCCGCGTCCTCGGGAACGATCTTCTTGAGGATCTGCTTCAGCCGGGCCCGCTCGGTGTCCGGCAGCTTGCGGCTGATGCCCGTCATCGAGCCCTCGGGCACGTAGACGAGGTAGCGGCCGGGCAGCGATACCTGGCTGGTGAGCCGGGCGCCCTTGTGGCCGATCGGGTCCTTGGTGACCTGCACCAGCACGGACTGGCCGGACTTCAGCGCGGTCTCGATGCGGCGCGGCCCGTTGGCCATGCCCAGCGCCTCGAAGTTGACCTCGCCCGCGTACAGGACGGCGTTGCGGCCCTTGCCGATGTCGACGAAGGCGGCCTCCATCGACGGCAGGACGTTCTGCACCTTGCCGAGGTAGACGTTGCCGACGTACGAGGTCGACTGCTCCTTGTTGACGAAGTGCTCGACGAGGACGTCGTCCTCCAGCACGCCGATCTGGGTGCGCTCGCCGCTCTGGCGGACCACCATCACCCGCTCGACGGCCTCGCGGCGCGCCAGGAACTCCGCCTCGGTGATGATCGGCACCCGCCTGCGGCCCTGCTCGCGCCCCTCACGGCGACGCTGCTTCTTGGCCTCCAGACGCGTCGAGCCCTTGATCGACTGCACCTCGTCGGCGCTGGTCGACTCGTCCTTCTTGCGCGGCTCGCGGACCTTGACGACGGTGCGCTCGGGGTCGTCGCCGTTCGCGGCGCCCTCGGCCTCACCGGCGTCACCGCTGCGACGGCGGCGGCGACGGCGACGGCGGCTGCTGCTGGACCCGCCACCGGTGTGGTCGTCGTCCTCGCCATCCTGCTCGTCGGCGGCCGCTTCGTCCTCGGCCTCGGCCTCGACGTCGGCGGTGTCCCGCACCTCGGCGGTACGGCCGTCGGCTGCCTGCTCGTCCGCGTCGGCGGACTCACCGCGGCGGCGACGGCGGCCACCACGGCGACGGCGGCGCGAGGGGCGGTCGCCGGACTCGTCGTCGGTCCCGCTCTCGCGCTGCTCGGCCTCCTCCTCGGGCTCCTCGTCCTCGGCGACGGCCACGGCCTCGGGCTCGACCGGCGCCGGGGCGGCAGCCACCGGCTCGGGCTCGGCCCGCTCACCACGGCGGCGGCGCTTGCGCGCTGCGGCCTGCGGCTGCTCCTCGCGGACCTGCTCGGGCTCGGCCGTCTCCGCTTCCTGACGCGCCGCGGCGGCGGCCGCGGCCGCGCTCTCCGGGGTCTGGAACATCGGCTCGGTGAAGACCGGCGCCTGGAAGACGGCGGTCGGCGGACGCTGCGCGCGGCGGCGACCACGGACCGGCGCCTCCTTCGCGGGCTGCTCATCGGCGGCCGGCGCCTCGGCAACAGGCTCCGCGGCCCGCTCGCCCCGGCGGCGCGCACGCCGCTTGGGCGCCTCGGCGGCCTCGACGGTCTCCTCCTGCGCGCGCTCCTCCGCGTCCTGCGGCGCACCGGCCGGAGCGGTCACCTTGCGGGTCGCACGACGGCGGCCGCGTGCGGGCTTGGCGTCCTCGGCGGGCGCCTGGCTCTCCTCGGCGTCCTGCCGCGGCGCGGCCTCGTCGGCGGGCGCGACGGCCACGGCCTCATCGGCACCACCACGCGGCGCACCGGCCGGGGCAGTGGCCTTACGGGTGGCACGGCGACGGGGCCGGGCGGGCGCCTCATCGGCAACGACGGGCGCCTCGGCGGCCTCCGCCTCGGGAGCGGCGGCCGGAGTCTCGACGGCGGCCGGTGCCTCGGCTGCGGTCTGCGGCGCACCGGCCGGCGCGGTGGCCTTACGGGTGGCACGGCGGCGGGTACGGCCGCGCGGCGCCTCCTCATCGGCCGGTGCCGCGTCCGCGGCCGGAGCCTGTGCGGCGGGCGCAGCGGCGGCCGGTGCCTGCTCCGCGTCGGCCTGCGGGGGGCCGGCCGGAGCCGACACCTTGCGGGTGGCACGGCGGCGCGGGCGGGCCGGTGCCGCGTCTTCGCCGGAGGTGACGGCGGCAGCGGTCGCCTCGGCGGCCGCCTCCTGCCGTACCGCGGGCTCGGCCGCGGCCTCGGCGCTCACGACCGTGGGCGCAGCGGCGTCACCGGTCGGCGGGCCCGCGGGCCGGGATGCCGCACGGCGCCTGCGGCGCGGCGGCAGTGTGTCGCTGGGGGAATTGTTGTCGTCGGCACCACGGTCCGCGGACTGCGTGGATTCGGTGGGCTCAATAGATTCGAGCATGCGGGCGGTTCTCCCGTCACGCTCCCGGGCGCCGGGCCTGATTCCGGCCGCGGACCGCGTAATGAGCGCGGTTCCGCAGTCCGGGGCGTGGGCGCCGCACGGGAGCTGTCGTCTCGCTCGCCGGGCCCGTAGGTCGGGGACCGGCGAAAGTCTCCTGGTCAGTGCGTCTGCCGCACCGGGGTGGCTCCCTGGTTGATCGGCGACGCGACGACGGCGCTCCTACGCAGTACCTTCCCCGGAATTCGCCGGGGAGGCCCCACTCGGCGCCTTCGCGGCACTCTGCCCGGCGGCCGTGGGTGGGGCGGTCGTGGCAGCGTCGCGGTCGGGCGCTAGCGGGTCGGTCACCGCGCCGGTCTCCTCATCGAGCAGCCCCTGCGCCAGCCTGGTCACCGCTGCGGGGACCGGCGGCGCCAGGTCGGCCGTAGCTCGGAGGCCGGACAGGACGTCGTCGGGTCGTACGGCAGGTGTCAAATGCCGAACAACCAGCCGCAGTATCGCACAGGCATTGCCGTCGGGCCTATCGCCCTCTCCTGCGGAAGCTTCCAGGCGGGCCACCGCCGCACGTGCGTCGAAAGCCCGCATGCCGTTTTTCGTACGGCGCTCGACCTGCACTTCGCCGGCCGCGAGGAACGCCTCGACGGCCTGTCCTGCCGCCGCCGGGTCGACTCCTTCGAGCCGCAGCTCCCACACCGATGCCTGCAACCGGTCGGCCAGCCCGCTGGTCCGCGCCTCGACGGCGTCGGTCACATCGAGCCCGGCCGGCAGCGAGGCGTCCAGCAGCTCGCGCACCTGCTGCGGGTCACGGTGCTGGGCCAGCTGGATCTCCAGGTATTCGGCCTCGCTTCCGGTACCCGTCGGGGCGGCGTTGGCGTACGACACCTTGGGGTGCGGCGAGAAGCCCGCCGAGTAGGCCATGGGGATCCCGGCGCGGCGCAGCGCCCGCTCGAAAGCGCGCTGGAAGTCGCGGTGGCTGGTGAACCGGAGGCGGCCGCGCTTGGTGTAGCGCAGACGAATGCGCTGCACCGCCGGTGCGGGCGGCGGGCCTTCGGGCTGTCGCTTGCCCAGTGCTACTTCTCCTTGTATCAAGCGGCCGATGTGGCCACCCCCGCACGCGCGGGGAACGTTCGGACCGGCGCTTTCACCGCGCCGTCCGGCCCGGATCGCCGCCGCCGGAACGGCGGCGGTTCACAACCGGACCGTCTCCCAGAGTACGCGTCCTGTGGCGCTGCGGTTCCCGCCCCTCCCGCGCGCTACGCCCCGAAGAGCGCCCTGCCGACCTCCCGGGCCGCGTCCCGGGCCGCCCGCAACGGGGGCCCGCACGCCGCCCGGATCGCGTGGCCCACCGGAGTGCACACCCAGCGGTACGTCCAGCGCAGCGGCGCGACGACCAGCCACCGCCACAGCGCCCCCAGGCACCGGCCGACCGCCCGCGCCACTTGCCCGGCGATCTGCCGACAGGACGCGAGCACCGAGCCGACGGCACCGAGGGCGGGCCACAGCACGTACTGCCACAGTGCGACGGCCGGGATCACCACGAGCCGGCGGAACAGCGCCGCCAGCGCGTGCCCGAGGGGCGTCAGGATCCACCGGTAGGCCCACTGGGCGGGTACGAGGAGCAGGTAGCGCACGAGGAACGCGGCCGGCACCACGACGAGGTGGTGCACCAGCCGGGCGACCGCCCGTCCCACCGGGGTGAGGATCCACCGGTGGATCCAGAGCACGGGCACCACCAGCAGGTACCGGACCAGGAACGCCACCGGCACGACGACGAGGTGGTGCGCCAGCCAGGCGACCGCCCGTCCCAGGGGTGCCAGGATCCACCGGTGGATCCAGAGCGCCACCGGTGCGACCACGGCCCGGCCGGTCCAGCACAGCGCCTCCCACAGCAGGCGCAGCGGTACCAGGACGATCAGCACCGGGATCTTGATCACCTGGGCGAGGCAGCAGCCCTCCGCGCCCGCAGGAGGCCCGTGCCCGGCCGCCGGCCCTCGTGTGTGGTCGCCCCCGTATGCCATGCGCCGTTCCCCCGGTCCTTCACTTCCTGACGATCACGTGCCTCACCTGCGCGGGCGCTCCGCCGGGGCACCCGTGGGCACCCAGTAGCGGAGCTTGGCCCCGCGACGGTCGTCGAACGCGCCGCCGCACGCCTCGATGACCTTACGGGAGGGCTCGTTGGCGGCATCGCAGGTGACCAGCACCTGGTCGAGGCCGCGCGTGCGGGCCCACGGCAGTGCCGCGCGGAGCATCGCGGTGGCGTGGCCGCGGCGGCGGGCGGTGGGGCGTACGTCGTAGCCGATGTGGCCGCCGTACTCGCAGAGGAAGTCGTTGAGCCGGTGGCGCAGACCGAGGCGGCCCAGGTAGGTGTCGCCTTCGACGTACCAGAGGTTGTCGCAGGGGACGTACCCGAGCGCCACGGCGGTCTTCTCCTCGGTCATGGAGCGCAGCCAGGCGGCGTATTCGGCGAAGACGGCGGGGTCGTGCCACCGGTCGGCGTACGCCCTGATCTCGCGGGCCACCGCCGAGCCGTCGCCTTCCTCGCCCCGGCCCTCGGCGCGGAACTCCGCCATGGCCTGGAGGAAGGACGCCTGTACGCGGACCGTGGGTGCGATGAGCTGCGGCATCGCACCAGTGTCTCCGCACAGCCGTCGGCCCGGCCACCGCATTTCCGGTGGCCGGGCCGAACTGCCTTTCCGACAGGGCTACTTGACGCCCGCCCTGCTCGCGATCACTTCACCGACAGCGGCAGCAGCTTCTTGCCGGTCGGCCCGATTTGAATGTCGAGGTCGAGTTGCGGACACACGCCGCAGTCGAAGCACGGGGTCCAGCGGCAGTCCTCGACCTCGGTCTCGTCGAGCGCGTCCTGCCAGTCCTCCCAGAGCCAGTCCTTGTCGAGGCCGGAGTCGAGGTGATCCCAGGGCAGGACCTCCTCGTACGTGCGCTCGCGGGTGGTGTACCAGGCGACGTCGACGCCGAAGGCGGGCAGCGTCTCGTCGGCGGCCTTCATCCAGCGGTCGTAGGAGAAGTGCTCGCGCCAGCCGTCGAAGCGGCCGCCGCCTTCGTAGACGGCGCGGATGACCGAGCCGATGCGGCGGTCACCGCGGGAGAGCAGGCCCTCGACGATGCCGGGCTTGCCGTCGTGGTAGCGGAAGCCGATGGAGCGGCCGTACTTCTTGTCGCCGCGGATCTTGTCGCGCAGCTTGGTCAGCCGGGCGTCGGTCTCCTCGGCGGAGAGCTGCGGGGCCCACTGGAACGGCGTGTGCGGCTTGGGCACGAAACCGCCGATGGAGACCGTGCAGCGGATGTCGTTCTGACCGGATACCTTGCGGCCCTCGGCGATGACGTTGACCGCCATGTCGCCGATCTGGAGGACGTCCTCGTCGGTCTCGGTGGGCAGGCCGCACATGAAGTACAGCTTCACCTGCCGCCAGCCGTTGCCGTAGGCGGTGGAGACGGTCCTGATCAGGTCCTCTTCCGAGACCATCTTGTTGATGACCTTGCGGATGCGCTCCGAGCCGCCCTCGGGGGCGAAGGTCAGTCCCGAGCGACGGCCGTTGCGCGTCAGCTCGTTGGCAAGATCGATGTTGAAGGCGTCGACGCGGGTCGACGGCAGCGACAGACCGATCTTGTCCTCTTCGTACCGGTCGGCGAGGCCCTTGGCCACCTCGCCGATCTCGGTGTGGTCCGCGGAGGACAGCGACAACAGGCCGACCTCCTCGAATCCCGTGGCCTTCAGCCCCTTGTCCACCATCTCGCCGATGCCGGTGATGCTTCGCTCCCGTACGGGGCGCGTGATCATGCCGGCCTGGCAGAAACGACAGCCGCGGGTGCAGCCACGGAAGATTTCGACCGACATCCGTTCGTGGACGGTCTCGGCCAGGGGGACGAGCGGCTGCTTGGGGTAGGGCCACTCGTCCAGGTCCATGACGGTGTGCTTGGACACCCGCCACGGGACGCCGGAGCGGTTCGGCACGACGCGCGAGATGCGCCCGTCGGCGAGGTACTCCACGTCGTAGAACTTGGGGACGTAGACGCTGCCGGTCTTCGCGAGGCGGAACAGCAGCTCGTCGCGCCCGCCCGGACGGCCCTCGGCCTTCCAGGCACGGATGATGTCGGTGATCTCCAGCACCGCCTGCTCGCCGTCGCCGACGACCGCGCAGTCCAGGAAGTCCGCGATCGGCTCCGGGTTGAAGGCCGCGTGGCCGCCCGCGAGGATCAGCGGGTGGTCGTCCGTGCGGTCCTTGGCCTCGATCGGGATGCCCGCGAGGTCCAGGGCGGTGAGCAGGTTGGTGTAACCCAGCTCGGTGGAGAAGGAGACACCGAGCACGTCGAAGGCGCTGACCGGGCGGTGCGCGTCGACGGTGAACTGCGGCACGCCGTGCTCGCGCATCAGCGCTTCGAGGTCCGGCCACACGCTGTACGTGCGCTCGGCGAGCACGCCCTCGCGCTCGTTGAGGACCTCGTAAAGGATCATGACGCCCTGATTGGGGAGGCCGACCTCGTACGCGTCCGGGTACATCAGCGACCAGCGGACGTCGCAGTCGTCCCACTCCTTGACGGTGGAGTTCAGCTCGCCGCCGACGTATTGAATCGGCTTCTGGACGTGCGGGAGGAGGGCCTCCAGGCGTGGGAAGACCGACTCGACAGGCATCGTGGGATCTTTCGTCAGCGGGCGGGGGGTGACCCTCAAGCCTAACGTGCCCGAGGGGGCGGCCCTGACGTGTGCCCGGGGTGATCAATGGTGCGCTCCGGGTCACGACGGGCGGCGCGCCGGCCGCCCGTCAGCCCGTCAGGCCCAGGCGGCGGGCGGACCGTGCGGCCTTCGCCCACCGGCCGGGCAGCTCCCGCTCCCGGTCCGCCGCCACCGCCTCCTCGCGGCCGTGGAGCACCCCGAACGCGAATCCGCTCTCCCCTGCTTCCTGCGCCGCACCGGCCAGTTCACGCAGTGCCTCGCGCGCCACCACGCTGTCGTGGTGGTCGCCCAGCAACTGCTGCAGGTCGGCGATCCGGCGGGCGAACCGCTCGGCCCGCCCGCCCAGGGCCGGGCGCGCCGCCTCCGCCGCGTACCGCGCCCGCTTGGCCGCCTTGCGCGCCTCGTGCAGTGCCAGGTCCCGCTGCGGCCCGGCCGGCGCGGCAGGCACATCGGCCATCCGGCGGGCCAGCCGCGCGAAGTCCTTGCGGACGGCCTTCGTCAGCACCTTGCACGGGGCCCGGCCCGCCGCCTTGCACAGCGGCGGGTCGGCGAGCAGACCGTCCAGGGTGTCCAGGAGCGCCAGGTAGCGCCGCCCGTCGAGGGCCACGGCGACCTGCCGTCGCGAGCCGCTCCTGCGGGCCCGGGACCACGCGCGGACCCGGGCGCGTGCCGGTTCGGCGCACGGCGGCACGGGCGGCGCCGCCAGCCCGTCCTGGATCCGCGCGGCGAGCACCTCGCGGTCCCGGTCCGCGCCCAACTCCCCTGCCAGCCACTTCAGTTCGACGGCTACCGGGTCGGTCACCGTCCGGTCGAGCACCGCCCGGCAGGAGCGCAACGTGCTGCGCAGGCGGCGCGTCGCGACCCGCATCCGGTGCACCGCGTCGGGCAGCTCCCGCCGCACCGCCGGATCCAGCGCGACGATGACCCGCGCCTGCTCGCGCGCGTAGGTCAGGACGACGTCACCGGCGGTCGCGGTGGAGCGCTTCCGCTCGGGGGGCCGCTCGACCCGGCGCGCCACGGGGGCGGTGGCGGCCAGGGCGCGGGCGAGCTTGGAAGGGGCGTCGCTGCGCCGGATTCCGCCCGCAACCAGGCAGGCGTCCAGTGCGTCCAGCAGGCCGGGACCGCCGCCGGCCGTCACCTCCGCCTCGATCTCGGCCCAGGTGACGGCCCCGCCCGCACCGCCCGGCCGCTCCGCACGCACCGCGTCCACCGCGATCTCCGCCAGCACCGCGCCGTCGGCGCCGACGAGCTGCCGCCGCACGCGCCGGGTCCGCAGCCGCATGACCGGCACCAGTGCCGCGCCGCGTACCCGCGAGCGGACGAGTCCGGCCAGGTCACCGGGCAGTTCGACGGCGGGCGGCGCCTGGATCTCGTCACGCGCGTGCGGCCCCGCCGGCAGCTTCAGGTGCCAGCCGGGGTCGTGGCCACCGGTCCGCCGCCGCAGCGTGATGCCGTGCGCGGTGAGGCGCAGGGCGACGGTGTCGTAGTAGGTGGCGTCGAGGATCTCAGGCTCCTTCTCCACCACGGCGGCGACCCCGTGCACCGCGGTCAGGTCGGGGAGCCGGGTGCGGTCCGTGGCCGCATACTTCCGTTCGATTTCTCGCACGGTGTCCGCCATGCATCGAATCTAGCCATATGTGCCGATATCTGCCAGGGACCGTCCGGGCCACTCGCCAGGGGTGGCCACCCCCGAGGGATGACGCGTCCAGGAGAACGAATGGCACGCACCGCACACGGTGAATTACCGTGTGTCACCGGTCACCCACGCAGGGTGGCATTTCGGCGCTCACTCGACCCCTCCTGGGAGGGAGACACCCGTGCACCCACGCACCGCAGCCACCGGCCGGACACCCGTCCGCGTCTCGGCCGGCGCCCGCCCGCATCTGCTGCTCGCACCGAGCGCTCCCGCCACGGCGAAACTCGCCCGCGATTTCGTCCGCGCCACGCTGCGCCGCACCGGCCTCGCACCGCTCCTGGACACCGCGGTGCTGCTCACATCGGAGGCGGTCACCCGCTCGCTGCTCGTCCCCGGCTCCGACGGCCTGCTGCTGCGCGTCCTGACCTGCGCCCACGGCGTACGGATCAGTGTGCACGGCGAGCCCGGCAGAACCGTTCCGCGGCCGGCTGCTGCCGTCTCGCCGGTGTGGCTGTCCGCCGCCGACGACCGCCCCACCGACCTCGGCCCGCTGCTGCTCGGCCGCCTCGCCGACGCCTGGGGCACCACCTCATCGCGGGACGCCTCGCCGACCACACGGCTGTGGTTCGAGCTGCACACCCATTGAGACGGGCCCGGACCCGGCAAGCGGATCCGGGCCCGAGCCCGAGCGGAAGCGGTGTCAGCGCGAGGCCGACACCGGCCGTTGCACGCGGATCGACTGCAACAGCCCTATGGCGATCCACACCGCGAACATGGACGTACCGCCGTAGGACACGAACGGCAGCGGGAGGCCGGTGACCGGCATGATCCCGAGGGTCATCCCGATGTTCTCGAAAGCCTGGAAGGAGAACCACGCGATGATGCCGGCGGCGACGATCGTGCCGTACAGCTCGCCCGTCTCCCGGGCGATCCGGCAGGCCCGCCACAGCACGACGCCGAGCAGGACGATGATCAGGCCCGCACCGAGAAAGCCCAGCTCCTCGCCCGCGACCGTGAAGATGAAGTCGGTCTGCTGCTCGGGAACGAACTGGCCGGTGGTCTGGCTGCCGTGGAAGAGGCCGGAGCCGGTGAGTCCGCCGCCGCCGATGGCGATCCTGGCCTGGTTGGTGTTGTAGCCGACGCCCGCCGGGTCGAGGCTCGGGTTGGCGAAGGCGGCGAAGCGGGCGATCTGGTACTCGTCGAGCAGCTGGAACTGCCAGATGGCGAGGCAGCCGACGACGCCGGTGCCGAGAAGGCCGAGGATCCAGCGGTTGGAGGCGCCCGAGGCGAGCAGCACGCCGAGGATGATGGCCCCCAGCACCATGACCGAGCCGAGGTCGGGCATCAGCAGGATGACGCCGACGGGGACGGCCGCGAGGCCGAGTGCCTGGACGACGGTGCGGTGGTCGGGGTGCGGGCGGTCACCCGCGTCGACCCTGGCGGCCAGGATCATCGCCATCCCCAGCGCGATGGTGATCTTGACGAATTCGGCGGGCTGGAGCGAGAAGCCGCCGGGGATCGCCAGCCAGGAGCGCGAGCCGTTGATGGTGGAGCCGAGCGGGGTCAGGACGAGCAGCGCCAGCACGATCGACAGGCCGTAGAGGACCGGGATCGCGCCGCGCAGCGTGCGGTGGCCGAGCCAGATGGTGCAGGCCGCGAGGGCGATGCCGATGCCGGTGTTCAGCAGGTGGCGCAGGAGGAAGTAGTACGGGTCACCGTGGTTCAGCTCGGTGCGGTTGCGGGTCGCGGAGAAAACCAGGAGTGCGCCGATCAGGGACAGCACCACGCACGACAGCAGCAGTATCCAGTCCAGCTTGCGGACCACCGAGTCGCGCGCGGTGATCTTTCCCCAGGTGCCGAGTTCGGGGGTGTAGCGCCGGATGTTGAACATCCGGGAGGTGGGGCTGGTCGTCACTGCTCTCGCCTCCCCGCCGCGGCCGGCGGCGGCGTCTCGTCCACCGGCTTGATGGGCTGGGCCTCGATCGTGCCGTCCCGCTCGATCTTGGGGAGCCCGGCCTGCGGGACGGGCAGCAGGGCGGCCTTCTTATCGATCTCGCCCTTGTCGTTGACGCCGTAGAGCGCGTTGTAGATCTTGCGTACGGCCGGGCCCGATGCGCCGGAGCCGGTACCACCCTGGGAGATGGTCATGACGACGGTGTAGTCCTTGGTGTACGTCGCGAACCAGGAGGTCGTCTGCTTGCCGTAGACCTCCGCGGTACCGGTCTTGGCGTGCATCGGGATCTTGTTCTGCGGCCAGCCCTGGAAGCGCCAGGCCGCGGTGCCCCGGGTGGCCACACCAGCGAGCGCCGAGTCGATCTGCCGGAGCGTCTTGGGGGTGTCGGGGAGCTTGCCGTGCGCCCTGGGCTTGATCTCCTGGACGCTCTTGCCGTCGGGGCTGATGACGGCCTTGCCGAGGGTCGGGTCGTGGAGGGTGCCGCCGTTGGCGATGGCTCCGTAGATGGTCGCCATCTGGATCGGGGTGACGAGGGTGTCGCCCTGGCCGATGGAGTAGTTGACGGAGTCACCGGCGCGCATCTTCATGCCGGACTCGCAGTTCTCCTTGGCGATCTTGGAGACGTAGTCGTTGCCGTGCTTGCCCTGCGCGCACCAGCCGTCCTTGTTGGCCTTCCAGTAGTTCTTCTTCCATTTGCGGTCCGGCACCCGGCCGCTGACCTCGTCGGGGAGGTCGATGCCGGTCTTCTTGCCGAGGCCGAACTGGTGGGCGGTCTTGTAGAACCAGTCGGCGGCGTTGTTCTTGGGCTTGTTGCCGCCGTCCTTCTGCCACTGCTGGTAGGCGAGGCCGTAGAAGACGGTGTCGCAGGAGACCTCCAGCGCCCGGCCGAGGCTGATCGGGCCGAAGTTCTCGGACTCGAAGTTCTTGAAGGTCTGGCCGCCGATGTTCATGGAACTGGTGCAGGGATAGTGGCCGTTGAACGGGTAACCGGCGTTGACGGCCGCCGAGGTCGAGATGACCTTGAAGATGGAGCCGGGTGCGGACTGCCCCTGCGTCGCGCGGTTGAGCAGCGGGTAGTTGGAATTCTTGCCGGTCAGGTGGGCGTAGTCCTTGCCGCTGATCCCGCCGACCCAGGCGTTGGGGTCGTAGGCCGGGCTGGAGGCCATCGCCACCACCCTGCCGGTCTTCGCCTCCATGACGACCGCGGCCCCGGAGTCGGCCTTGTAGTTACGGCCGGTGATCTTGTCGAACTCCTTGCGGGAGTCCTTCATCGCCTGGTCGAGTTCCTTCTCCGTTATGGCCTGCACCCGGGCGTCGATGCTGGTGACGACGTTGGAGCCCGGTACGGCCGGATCGTTCTCGGCCTTGCCGATGACCCGGCCGAGGTTGTCGACCTCGTAGCGGGTGACGCCTGCCTTGCCGCGCAGCGCGCTGTCGTATGTCCGCTCCAGGCCCGAGCGGCCGATCTGGTCGGAGCGCAGCAGCGGTGAGTTGCTGTGCTCGGCCTTCTTGATCTCCTCGTCGGTGACCGGCGAGAGGTAGCCGAGCACCTGGGCGGACCTGGCGTTGCCGGGGGCGGCGTAGCGGCGGACGGCGGTGGGTTCGGCGCTGATGCCGGGGAAGTCCTCGGTCCGCTCGCGGATCTGGAGTGCCTGCTGGGTGGTGGCCTCGTCCGTGATCGGGATGGGCTGGTACGGGGAGCCGTTCCAGCAGGGCTGCGGGGTCTTGGCGTCGCAGAGCCTGACCTTGTTGCGGATCTCCTGCTCGGACATGCCCAGGACCTTCGAGAGGCGACCCAGGACGGCCTTCCCGTCGTCCTTCATCTTCAGCAGTTCGGTGCGGCTGGCCGAGACGACCAGGCGGGTCTGGTTGTCGGCGAGCGGCACACCGCGGGCGTCGAGGATGGCGCCGCGGGTGGCGGGGTCGACGACCTGCTGGACGTGGTTGCGCTTCGCCTTGTTCGCGTACTCCTCGCCGTTGCGGATCTGGAGGTACCAGAGCCGGCCGCCCAGGGTGAGCAGCAGGGAGAAGACCAGGATCTGGATCGCGACGAGGCGGACCGTGACGCGGGAGGTCCGGCCGGTCTCAGGAATGTTGCTCATGGCCCCTCCGCTGCTTGCCTCGGCCGTGCGGCAGTCGGTCGCTCACAGCCGCTTGACCCCCTTGATGCGCGCGGCCTTGTTCCGGGCGGATCTGCCGAGCACGCCGCCGCGGCCGCCCATCCGGGCCTGCTTCGGTGCCCGCCCCGCCTTCATGCTGTTGCGGCTCGCCTTGAAGCCGGTCCCGGTGGTCAGCCATCCGTACGCGGCCTCCCGCCCGGCGACCGAGGTGCCCGACGCACCCGACCCGTCACCGGTCAGCGGATCGCCTTCCAGACGGCGGGCCAGGGCCATCACCACGGGGACGGTGAACGGCGCGAGCAGCAGGTCGTAGACGGTGGCGCTGAGCACCAGGCCGCCGACGCCGACGTGCCGGGCCGCGGTGTCGCCGACGAGGGCGCCGACACCCGCGTAGAGCAGCGTCGAGCCGATCGCGGCACCGAGGACCGCCAGCAGCGGGACGGTCGCCGAGCGGTGCCGGCCGTGCTCGGGGCGGGTCAGGCCGACGGCGTAGCCGACGATGCAGAGCACCAGGGCGTAGCGGCCGATGGCGTGGTCGGACGGGGGCGCCAGGTCGGCGAGGAGCCCGGCGGCGAAACCGACCAGGGCGCCGCCGACGTGGCCGTAGACCAGGGCCAGGCCGACGACCACCAGGAGGAGCAGATCCGGGACGGCGCCGGGCAGTTGGAGCCTGGCGAGAATACTGACCTGGATGACCAGGGCGACGACCACCAGCGGGGTGGCGAGCAGGATCCGGTTGATGCGCATCGGTCAGCTCCTGGGAGGGACGCTCGCGGAGGGCGTGGCGGTGACGGTGACCGTCGGCGTCGGCTTGGGCTTTTCCGGCTTGGGCGGCAGGACGGTGTCGCGCGGATCCTCACGGGGCGGCTGGACGACCACGCCGACGACGTCGAGCTGGGAGAAGGTGACGTAGGGGCGGACCTGGACGGTGCGGGTCAGGTCTCCGTTGGACGGCTCGACCTTGACGACCTGGCCGACCGGTACGCCGGGCACGAACGGCTTGTCCTGGCTGGAGCCGAAGGTGACCAGCCGGTCGCCCTTCTTCACGGACGCCTTGCCGTTGAGGAGCTGGACGCGCAGCGCGCGGCCGCCCTGGCCGTTGGCGAAACCGATCTCGTTGGTCTTCTCCATGCGGGTGCCGACGGTGAAGTCCGGGTCGTTGGCCAGCAGGATGGTGGCGGTCGAGGTGCCGACGGTGGTGACCCGCCCGACCAGCCCGTCGCCGTTGATCACGGTCATGTCGCGGGCGATGCCGTCGCGGCTGCCGGCGTCGATGGTGACCGTCCAGGAGAAGCCCTGGGTGGCGCCGATCGCGATGACCTGGGCGCCCTTGATGCCGTACTGGCCGGCGCCGGCGGTCCTGAGCATCTTGTCCAGCTCGGCGGCGCGGTTGCGGTTGTGGTCGGAGGAGCCGAGCTTCGCCCTCAGGGCGGCGTTCTCCTGCTCCAGCGCGCTGATCCGGCTGTGCCGCGCGCCGGAGTCGCGTACGGCCCCTATGGCGTTGCCCACCGGGTTGACGGCGCTGGCGACACCGCTCTCGACGGGGCCGAAGGCGGAAGCTGCGGTCTGGCGGGCACCGTCGAGCGGGGACTGTTCGCCGCCGCGGATGTCCACCGTGATCAACGCGAACGCGATCGCGACCAGCAGCACAAGTAGCAGCCGGCTCTCTCGTGTGTCCCTCACGTGCGGCGGCCGTGTCCTTCCTCGTAGGACCGGCCGGCTGCGGGCCCGCGCCGGTCTCGTTCGGGAGTTGAGCGTTGTGCCTGTGTGTGCGGTGACTGGTGGTGAAGAGTCAGCTCACCGGTTTTTTCGAGGTGTTGTGCCTGTATATCAGCGATCCGCCGCGCGAAGCGGCGGACACCTGTAGGGTGCCTGCCCGCCGCGGACGTTGCAGGACGTCCGCGGCGCGGGAGGCGCCGCTACCTGCGCGGCTGGGAGTCGAGGACCTGCTGGAGCGCCTCGAACTCCTCGACGCACTTGCCGGAGCCGAGCGCGACGGAGTCGAGCGGGTCCTCGGCGATGTGGATGGGCATGCCGGTCTCGCGGCGCAGCCGCTCGTCGAGGCCGCGGAGCAGGGCGCCGCCTCCGGTGAGCACGATGCCGCGGTCCATGACGTCGCCGGACAGCTCCGGCGGGCACTTGTCGAGGGTCGTCTTGACCGCGTCGACAATGGAGTTGACCGGCTCCTCGATGGCCTTGCGGACCTCGGCCGCGGAGATCACGACGGTCTTCGGCAGGCCGGAAACCAGGTCGCGGCCGCGGATCTCGGTGTGCTCGTCCTGTTCGAGGTCGTGCGCCGAACCGATGGTGATCTTGATGCTCTCGGCGGTGCGCTCGCCCAGCAGAAGGCTGTACTCCTTCTTGATGTGCTGGATGATCGCGTTGTCGAGTTCATCGCCCGCGACGCGGATCGACTGGGCCGTGACGATGCCGCCGAGCGAGATGACGGCGACCTCGGTCGTACCGCCGCCGATGTCGACGACCATGTTGCCGGTGGCCTCGTGGACCGGCAGCCCGGACCCGATCGCGGCGGCCATCGGCTCCTCGATGATGTGCACCTGCCGCGCGCCGGCCTGCGTCGACGCCTCGATGACGGCGCGGCGTTCGACGCCGGTGATGCCGGAGGGGACGCAGACGACGACCCGCGGGCGGGCCAGATAGCGCCGCTTGTGGATCTTCAGGATGAAGTAGCGGAGCATCCGCTCGGTGATTTCGAAGTCGGCGATGACGCCGTCCTTCAGGGGGCGTACGGCGACGATGTTGCCGGGCGTGCGCCCGATCATCTTCTTCGCCTCGGCGCCCACGGCGAGGATGCCGCCGGTATTGGTGTTGATGGCCACGACCGAGGGCTCGTTGAGGACGATCCCGCGACCCCTGACGTACACCAGCGTGTTGGCGGTCCCGAGGTCGACAGCCATGTCACGGCCGATGAACGACATGTTGTTCCCCATGAGGATACGTCTGGCCTTCCCAACTGGAGCGAATGCTTACTGGAGGTCGGCAGGAGGTGATGCGCTGTGCGGCGCGGAAGCTTCCATCGTAGTTCGTTGTGCTGCCCACTCGAACACGGTGGGCGGTACTTCCGCCATTGTCAGCGGTACACGCACCCGGCCCCATCAATGGTGACGTCGTGTCGCGGTGATGCGTTCCCCCGAACGTCCCGCATATGCCGAGGGGCGACCGATGCTTTAACGGTCGCCCCTGGTCACAAGGGGGATACAGGTGATGATGTATCAAGAAAGTCCGGGAAAGAAAATCTTGATCTCCCGTTCGGCGGACTCTTCGGAATCCGAGGCATGGATCAGATTCTCCCGGGTGATCGTGCCGAAGTCCCCACGAATGGACCCGCTCGGTGCGGTAATCGGGTCGGTGGGACCGGCCAGCGCGCGCACACCCTCGATCACCCGCTCCCCCTCGACGACGAGCGAGACGACCGGGCCGGAGGACATGAACGTCATCAGCGGCTCGTAGAACGGCTTGCCCACGTGCTCGGCGTAGTGCTGCTCCAGCACCTCGCGGTCCAGGGTGCGCAGCTCCAGGGCACCGAGGGTCCAGCCGGCCTTCTTCTCGATCCGGCCGATGATCTCGCCGACAAGACCGCGCCTGACAGCGTCGGGCTTGAGAAGGACGAGGGTGCGCTGGCTCATGGATTCGGCTCCTTGCAAACAATCGACTGCGGTGAGCCGAGGCTACAGGGAGTCGCGGCAGGGGCGGCGCCCGGACCTCGTACGGGCGACACCCCCAGAGCGCTACGCCGCCTCCGCCTCCGCCATCGCCGCCCAGCGGGCCTTCGCCTCGTCGATCTTGCGGCCGAAATGGACCGATGCCCACCACAGGGCGGCGAACACCGCGCCCAGGAAGAACATCGTCGGGACGACGAAGCCGCTGGCGATCAGGGCGGCCTGGAGCGCCCAGCCGAGCTGGATGCCGCCGGGGCGGGTCAGCATGCCGCAGAGCAGCACGCTCAGCAGCATGGCCGTGCCGCTGACGATCCAGATCGTGGCCGTCGGCAGGTCACTCATCTGCATCGCGACCAGGCCCGCGAAGCCGATCACGAAGAACTCGCCGATCAGGGTGCTCGCACACAGGGTGCGCATGGTCAGTTCCTCCCCAGAAGCAGCCGGGCCTCGCCGACCGTGATCACGGAGCCGGTGACCAGCACACCCGCTCCGGAGTACTCGCCCTCTTCCTCGGCGAGGGTGATCGCCGCCTCCAGGGCGTCGTCGAGCCGCGGCTCGACCTGGACCCGCTCGCTGCCGAACACCTCGACGGCGACGGCCGCCAGCTCATCGGCATCCATGGCACGCTGGCTGGAATTACGCGTCACCACGATCTCGGCGAAGATCGGCTCGAACGCCTCCAGCAGGCCCCGGACGTCCTTGTCGTCACTGGCGCCGACGACACCCACCAGACGGCTGAAGCCGAACGCCTCGGTGACCCCCTCCGCTGCCGCCCGCGCGCCCGCGGGGTTGTGCGCGGCGTCCAGCACGATGGTCGGGCTGCGCCGTACGACCTCCATCCGGCCGGGCGACGAGACCGCGGCGAAGGCCGAGCGGATGGTGTCGATGTCGAGGCTGCGGGCGTGCTCGGAGCCGATGCCGAAGAACGCCTCGACCGCGGCGAGCGCCACCGCGGCGTTGTGCGCCTGATGGGCGCCGTACAGCGGAAGGAAGATCTCCGGGTACTCGCCGCCGAGCCCCCGCAGGGTCAGCATCTGGCCGCCGACCGCGACCTCGCGGCTGAGCACCCCGAACTCCATGCCCTCACGGGCGACCGTGGCGTCCACCTCGACCGCGCGCTTGAGCATCACCGACGCGGCGTCGACCGGCTGCTGGGCCAGCACGACCGTCGCGTCCTTCTTGATGATCCCGGACTTCTCGACGGCGATCTGCTCGGGCGTCTCGCCCAGCCGGTCGGTGTGGTCCAGCGCGATCGGGGTGACCACGGCGACATCGGCGTCGATGACGTTCGTCGCGTCCCAGGTGCCGCCCATGCCGACCTCGACGACGGCGATGTCCACCGGCGCATCGGCGAACGCGGCGTACGCCATCGCCGTCAGCACCTCGAAGAACGACAGGCGGAACTCCTGCTGTGCGTCGACCATCTCGATGTACGGCGCGATGTCGCGGTACGTCTCGATGAAGCGCTCGGCGGAGATCGGGCTGCCGTCCAGGCTGATCCGCTCGGTGACGGACTGGATGTGCGGGCTGGTGTACCGGCCGGTGCGCAGGTCGAAGGCGCCGAGCAGGGCCTCGATCATCCGGGCCGTGCTGGTCTTGCCGTTCGTGCCGGTGATGTGGATGGCCGGGTAGGCGCGCTGCGGGGAGCCGAGGATGTCGAGCAGCGCCTCGATGCGCTGCACCGACGGGTCGAGCTTGGTCTCACCCCAGCGGCCGGCCAGTTCGTCCTCGACCGCGCGCAGCGCGCGGTCGACCTCGGGGTCGGCGGGACGGGCCGGGACGCCGTCTCCCTGCGGGGGGCCTGCCTGCGCGCGCAGGGTCCGGCTGCCGGCCTCGATCACCGCGAGGTCGGGGTCGCGCTGGGTCTCGGCCTCGACCATGTCGTCGAAGGCGTCGGTCGGGTCGGGGTCGTCGTTCTGGGGGCGCTCGCTCACGCCGTCCAGTCTACGAGGCACCCCTGACAACGGTCGCGCCCACACCGGCACCCGGGCACCGTCCGGGGCAGGTCACCCGCGGGCCCGCGCCCACGGGCGCCGGGCCCGCCCCGCGGCCGCCGGGTCTACGTCAGCGCCGCCTTCATCATCGCGCGGGCGATCGGTGCGGCGAGGCCGTTGCCGGAGACCTCGTTGCGGGCGGCGTGGCCGTCCTCGACCATCACGGCCACCGCCACCTGGTTCCCCTTGGCGTCCTGCGCGTACGACACGAACCACGCGTAGGGCGTACCGCTGTTGTCGACGCCGTGCTGGGCGGTGCCGGTCTTGCCGCCGACGGTCAGCCCGTCGATCTTCGCGTTGCTGCCGGTGCCCTTGTCGACGACCGTGCGCATCGCCGACTGCAGCTGCTCGGCGGTGCGGGACGACATCGCCTTGCCGTAGGTCTTGGGAGCCGTCTTCTCCAGGGTGTTGCCGCCGCCGTCGGTGATCTGGTCCACCATCTGCGGGGTCTTCAGCTCGCCGCCGTTGGAGATCGCCGCGGTGATCATCGCCATCTGCATCGGGGTGGCCTGGTCGTTGAACTGCCCGATGCCGGAGAGCGCGGTCTGCGCCTCGTCCATGTCCTTGGGGTAGACGCTCTTGTCGGCCCGCACCGGGGTGTCGACCTTGGCGTCGTTGAAGCCGAACTTCTCGGCCTGCGCCCTGACCTTGTCCTTGCCCAGGTCGACGGCCATCTTCCCGAAGACGGTGTTGCAGGAGTACTGGAGGGCGGTGCGGATGTCCGCGTTCTCGCAGGGTGCCGACGCGCTCTCGTTGGTGAGCTTGGTGGTGGTGTGCGGCAGTGTGTACGGGTTGGGGCTCTTGGTCGGCTCGTCCACCGAGGAGTACAGGCCGTCCTCCAGCGCGGCGGCGGCCACCACCAGCTTGAAGGTGGAGCCCGGCGGCAGCGGCTGCCGCAGCGCGCGGTTCACGTCCGGCTGCCGCTCGTCCTCGCTCATCGCCTGCCACGCCTTGCGGTCCGAGCTGCCGGACCCGGCGAACTTGCCGGGGTCGTACGAGGGCGTGCTGACCATCCCGAGGACGTGTCCTGTGGCCGGGTCGAGGGCGACAGCGGCGCCCGTCTTGTCGCCGAGCGCTTCGTAACCCGCCTTCTGGACGGAGGAGTCGATGGTGGTCGCGACGTCGCCGCCCTTGGCCCGCTCGTGCGACAGCGCGTCCAAGGGGCTCTGGAGCCGACTGTCGGAGCCGTCGAGCAGGTCGCCGTAGAGGCTCTCCAGCCGGTTGCTGCCGAAGATCTGCGAGGCGAAGCCGGTGACCGGCGCGTAGAGCTTGCCGTCCGTGTAGGTGCGCTTGTACTTGAGGTCGGACGGGGTGGCGGCGGAGCCGGTGACCGGGCGCCCGTCGACGAGGATGTTGCCCAGCGGCGCCGCGTACTTCCCGATGGTGACCCGGGCGTTCTTCGGGTCGGCCCTGTATTCGTTCGCCTTGGCCCCTTGGATCCAGGTGACCCAGGCCATCAGCGCGAGTATCAGGGTGAGGCAGAAGACCGAGACCCGGCGCAGTGGTTTGTTCATGATCGGGCGCGGCTCCTCGCTCGGTTCGTGCGCTTTCCCCGGAAACTCCGGCGCGCGGCCCCAGGGTTCCTCGGATTCATGAGAGCGCGATGAGAATGCCCGTTCAGCCCGTGAGGCAACTTTTGGCCGCTTTCCCTCCTCTTCGTCGGCGGGCTCTGTAACCCTCCTTTCGGTGTGATCGAACGGAAAGCGGGAGCTGAGGACGGTGCCGGCAATTGGTCAGCGGATGCATTTGGTGCTGCTCACTGGTTGGACGGTGGTGTGGTTCGCGGTGGTGGAGCCGCACGGCGGCTTTTCCTGGCACTATCTGCGGGCCGGCGGCGAGCTGATCTACCAGGGCGCGGCCGGCGACGGCACCGGCGGGCTCAATCTCTACGCGCACCATCCGGAGCTGCAGATGGGCCCGGTCAGCTTCCTGGCGGCCGGCCTCTTCAACCCGTTCCCCGAGGCCACCGGGCAGTTCCTGGCGGCGGCGCTGATGTCGCTGCTCGGGCTGGTCATCACGGTGCTGGCCGGCCGCAGCGCCGCCTGGCACTTCCTCGGCGCCGGCATCAATCACCAGCGGCTGCGGCAGCGGGTGCTGATCGCCGGGCTCGCGTTCATCCCGATGTGGATCGAAGTGGCCGTGCGTTTCGGCCATCTCGACGACGTCCTCGCCCTGTTCTTCACCGCCCTCGCGGTACGGTCCCTGACCCGCGGCAACGCGGCGATGACCGGCGTCTGCCTGGCCCTGGCGATGGATTCCAAGCCCACCGCGCTCGCCTTCGTGCCGCTGCTGCTGGCGCTGCCACGGCAGCAGTGGCTGCGGGCCGGGCTGTGGTGCGCGGGCCTGGTCGCCGTCGCCTGGCTGCCGTTCTTCGTCGGCGACTCGCAGTCCTTCGCCGCCGCGACCTTCACCATCCCCAACCACCCGGCGTCCGCGCTGCGTTGGCTGGGTGTGGGCGACCCGGAGACCCCCGGCTGGGACCGTCCCGCGCAGGCCGCCCTGGGGCTGGTCCTGGGCGTCCTCGCGGTCTGGCGCGGCCGCTGGGCCGCCGTGGTCCTGCTCGGTGCGAACGCCCGGATCGTCCTGGACCCGAGCGTCTACACGTACTACACCGCGTCCGTACTGCTGGGCACCCTGCTCTGGGACGTCATCGGCCAGCGGTGGCTGGTGCCATGGTGGAGCTGGCTGGCGCTGCTCACCCTCTACGGCAGCGTCTTCCTCGTCCACGACGACGCGGCGCGCGGGCTGATCCGGCTGGGCTTCGTGGCCCTCTCGACCCTGTACGTCCTGCTGTGGCCGGTCCGCGAGCGGGGGCGGCGGGGACGGCGCAGGCCCCCCGCCCGTACGGACGAGGGGCCTGCGGTGCTGCACGAGGGCGCCGCCGGGGCGGGCCCGGGGCGGGCTACGCCGTGGGCAGGGCCGCCAGCTGGGCGCTGATCCGGACGATGTCCGCCTCCGCGGTCTCCAGGCGGCCGCGGATCTTGTCCACGACCTTCTCGGGCGCCTTGGCGAGGAACGCTTCGTTGCCGAGCTTTCCGAGGGCCTGCGCCTTCTCCTTCTCCGCCGCCGACAAATCCTTCGTCAGCCGCTTCCGCTCCGCCTCGACGTCGATCGCGCCGGAGAGGTCCAGGGCGACCGTGGCCCCGGCGACCGGCAGCGACGCGGTGGCGCTGAAGTCCTCGCCGGCCGGCTGGAGGCGCAGCAGTGACCGCACCGCGGCTTCGTGCGCGGCGAGCGCCGTACCGGACAGGTCGAGCCGGGCCGGAACCTTCTGGCCGGGCTGGAGGCCCTGGTCGGAGCGGAACCTGCGGACCTCGGTGACGACCTGCTGGACCAGGACGATCTCCTGCTCGGCCGCCGCGTCCCGGAAGCCGGAGTCGGCCGGCCAGTCGGCGACGACGACCGACTCGCGGCCGGTCAGCGTCGTCCACAGGGTCTCGGTGACGAACGGCACGACCGGGTGCAGCAGCCGCAGCGTGACATCCAGGACCTCGCCCAGCACCCGCCGGGAGACCTCGGCGGCCGGACCGCCTGCGAAGAACGTGGTCTTCGACAGCTCGACGTACCAGTCGAAGACCTCGTCCCAGGCGAAGTGGTAGAGCGTGTCGGAGAGCTTGGCGAACTGGAAGTCGTCGTAGAGCGCGTTGACTTCGGCGACGGTGGCGTTGAGCCGGGAGAGGATCCAGCGGTCCGTCGCCGACAGCTCGGACGGCTCGGGCAGCGGGCCCTCGGTGGTCGCGCCGTTCATCATCGCGAACCGGGTGGCGTTCCAGATCTTGTTGGCGAAGTTCCGGGACGCCTGGACCCAGTCCTCGCCGATCGGGACGTCCGCGCCGGGGTTGGCGCCGCGGGCCAGGGTGAAGCGGACGGCGTCGGAGCCGTAGGCGTCCATCCAGTCCAGCGGGTCCACGGCGTTCGGGTTCGACTTCGACATCTTCTTGCCGAACTCGTCCCGCACCAGGCCGGTGAGGGCCACGGTCTTGAAGGGGATCTCGTCCATGGAGTACAGGCCGAACATCATCATCCGGACGACCCAGAAGAAGATGATGTCGTGCCCGGTGACCAGGACGTCCGTCGGATAGAACTTCGCGAGATCCGGGGTGCGTTCGGGCCAGCCGAGGGTGGAGAACGGCCAGAGGCCGGAGGAGAACCAGGTGTCGAGGACGTCCTCGTCCTGCGTCCAGCCCTCGCCCGACGGCGGCTCCTCGTCAGGGCCGACGCAGACGACCTCGCCGCCCGGGCCGTACCAGACGGGGATGCGGTGGCCCCACCACAACTGCCGTGAGATGCACCAGTCGTTGAGGTTGTCGACCCAGTCGAAGTACCGCTTCTCCATGTCCTTCGGGTGCAGCGCGACCCGCTCGTCGCGGACCGCGTCACCGGCGGCCTTGGCCAGGGTGTCGACCTTGACCCACCACTGGAGCGACAGGCGCGGCTCGACGGTCGTCTTGCAGCGCGAGCAGTGGCCCACGGAGTGGACGTAGGGGCGCTTCTCCGCGACGACGCGGCCCGCTTCCCGCAGGGCGGCGACGATCGCCGAGCGCGCCTCGAAGCGGTCCAGGCCCTGGAAGGGGCCGGAGGCGGTGATGACGCCCCGCTCGTCCATCACCGTCAGCGTGTCCAGGCCGTGCCGCTGGCCGATCGCGAAGTCGTTCGGGTCGTGGGCGGGGGTGACCTTCACGGCGCCGGTCCCGAACTCCGGGTCGACGTGTGCGTCGGCGACGACCGGGATCGTACGGTTCGTCAGCGGCAGCTTGATGCGCTTGCCGATGAGGTGCGCGTACCGCTCGTCCTCCGGGTGGACCGCGACGGCGGTGTCGCCGAGCATGGTCTCGACACGGGTGGTGGCGACGACGACCGTCTCGTCGCCCTCGCCGTACTTCAGCGAGACCAGCTCACCGTCGTCGTCCTGGTAGTCCACCTCGATGTCCGAGATGGCGGTCAGGCAGCGCGGGCACCAGTTGATGATGCGCTCGGCGCGGTAGATCAGCTCGTCGTCGTAGAGGTTCTTGAAGATCGTCTGGACCGCGCGGGACAGGCCCTCGTCCATGGTGAACCGCTCGCGGGACCAGTCGAGACCGGCGCCGAGGCGGCGCAGCTGGCCGAGGATCCGGCCGCCGTACTCGTCCTTCCACTGCCACACACGCTCGGTGAACGCCTCGCGCCCGAGGTCGTAGCGGGACTTGCCCTCCTCGGCGAGCTGCTGCTCGACCTTGTTCTGGGTCGCGATGCCCGCGTGGTCCATGCCGGGCAGCCACAGCGTCTCGAAGCCCTGCATGCGCTTGCGGCGCGTCAGGGCGTCCATCAAGGTCACCTGGAACGCATGGCCCAGGTGGAGGGCGCCGGTGACGTTCGGCGGCGGGATGACGATCGCGTACGGGGGCTTCTCGCTCTTCGCGTCGGCGGTGAAGTAGCCCCGCTCTACCCAGCGCTCGTACAGCGGCCCCTCTACGTCGGCCGGCGTGTACTGAGTCGGCAGTTCGGGGGCGCTGTGGTTGCTCTGCTGAGTGTTCTCGGTCACGACGCACAGTGTACGGGCGCGGATGTCGCAGTCTCGAACCGGTTTCGCCCCCGGAGCAGCGGCTGTCGGTGGCGTCGTACAGGATGTGCGGAGCGTATAAACATCAACTGCCGCCAGTTGTCACGAGGGGAACCGCTTCATGAGCTACAACCAGCCGCCGCCCGGCCCGTACGGCCAGCAGCCGCAGCAGCCCGGCCCGTACGGCCAGCCGCAGCAGCCGCAGGCCCCGCAGCCGGGTTACGGCTACCCGCAGCAAGGCGGCCAGGTGCCCCCGCAGCAGGGTTACGGCTACCCGCAGCAAGGCGCTCCGCAGCAGGGCTACGGCTACCCCCAGCAGGGCGCACCCTACGGCCAGCAGCCGCAGGCCCCGTACGGCCAGCAGACTCCGTACGGCGCGATCCCGCAGGGCCCGCCGGAGTCCGGCGGCAGCGGCAAGAAGGCCGGCCTCATCATCGGCGCGGTGGCCGTCGTCGCGGCGATCGGTGTGGGCGCCTACTTCGCGTTCGGCTCGGGCGGCGGCAGCGTCCCCCCTTACACGATCGTGCTCCAGGACAAGCTGCTCAACGGCGAGTACAGCAAGGCGCCCGGCTCCGAATCCTCCGGCGCCAAGGACTTCTCCGACGAGAAGGAAATGAAGGCCATGGGGATCGCCAACGGCAAGGTGGTGCAGGGCTCCTACCTCAACGCCAGCAAGCTGGGCCTGGCGGTCGTCGGCGTCTACGGCGACGTGTCCGACCCGGAGTCCGCGGTGGACGCCACGTTCGCCAAGATCGACGAGAACCAGAAGAAGGCCGCGAGCAGCCGGGGCGCCAAGATCGAGACGGTCACGCCGCTCACGAAGTACTCGCCCGACGACTTCGACGGTGCCGTGATGAAGTGCCGGACGCGGAAGGCCAGCGCGTCGGTCAGCGGCGTCACCGCGTCCTCCACGGTCTCCGTGTGCATCTGGGGCGACAGCAGCGCCGTCGGCATCGTGCAGTCCCAGGCCACGCCCGACCCGTCGGGTAGCGGCCCGCAGGCGCTCGGCGCCGAGGCGCTGTCCGAGAAGGCGGCCGCGGTCCGCACCGAGGTCCGCAAGGAGAAGTAGCGGACAGCGTGTGCAGACGCGAACCGCCCGGCAGCGCATCGGCTGCCGGGCGGTTCTTCGTCTGTGTGCGCTGCGGCGCTACGCGCTCTTCTCGTGCGGCTCGCCCGACTCGCCGCGGCTGCGCGGCACGAGGGTCGGGTTGACGTTGGAGTGGACGACGTCCTCGGTGATGACGACCCGGGCCACATCCTTGCGGGACGGGACCTCGTACATCACGGACTGGAGGACTTCCTCCATGATGGCGCGCAGGCCACGGGCGCCGGTGCCGCGCAGGATCGCCTGATCGGCGATGGCCTCCAGGGCCGGACGGTCGAAGTCCAGCTCCACGCCGTCGAGTTCGAAGAGCCGCTTGTACTGCTTGACGAGCGCGTTCCGCGGCTCGACCAGGATCTGCAGCAGGGTCTCGCGGTCGAGGTTGTGGACCGAGGTGAGGACGGGCAGCCGGCCGATGAACTCGGGGATCATCCCGAACTTCACCAGGTCTTCCGGCATGACGTCCTGGAGCTGGTCCTTGGACTCGATCTCGCGCTTGGAGCGGATCGTGGCGCCGAAACCGATGCCCTTGGCACCGGACCTGGCCTCGATGATCTTGTCGAGTCCGGCGAACGCGCCGCCCACGATGAACAGCACGTTCGTCGTGTCGATCTGGATGAACTCCTGGTGCGGGTGCTTCCGGCCGCCCTGCGGCGGTACGGATGCGGTGGTGCCCTCCAGGATCTTCAGCAGGGCCTGCTGGACGCCCTCGCCCGAGACGTCGCGGGTGATCGACGGGTTCTCGCTCTTGCGGGCGACCTTGTCGATCTCGTCGATGTAGATGATCCCCGTCTCGGCCTTCTTCACGTCGAAGTCCGCGGCCTGGATCAGCTTGAGCAGGATGTTCTCGACGTCCTCACCGACGTAGCCGGCCTCCGTCAGCGCCGTCGCGTCGGCGAAGGCGAACGGGACGTTCAGCATCCTGGCGAGGGTTTGCGCGAGCAGCGTCTTGCCGGAGCCCGTGGGGCCGAGCAGCAGGATGTTGGACTTGGCCAGCTCGATGCCCTCGTCGCCGCGGCCACCGCCGTTCTCGCCCGCCTGCACCCGCTTGTAGTGGTTGTAGACGGCGACCGAAAGCGCCTTCTTGGCGGGGTCCTGGCCGACGACGTAGCCGTTGAGGAACTCGTAGATCTCCCGCGGCTTGGGGAGTTCCTCCCAGCGCACCTCGGAGGTCTCGGCCAGCTCCTCCTCGATGATTTCGTTGCAGAGGTCGATGCACTCGTCGCAGATGTACACACCAGGTCCCGCGATGAGCTTCTTCACCTGCTTCTGACTCTTTCCGCAGAACGAGCACTTGAGCAGGTCGCCGCCGTCACCGATGCGTGCCACGAGGTGCTTCCCCTTCGCCTGGGATCCGCATTGCTCCTACGGACCCGGGTGCTTGCCTATCGACGGTACCTTGCCGGGCCCCCCGTACGGGCCCCCCTTGGACCGACTGAAGTTCACTCGGTCCAAGGGGGCGGAGATCCGGCTCGCTTCGCGAGGACCGCTAGCCGATCGAAACCGACGACTTGCGCGTCGACACGATCTGGTCGACCAGACCGTACGCCAGGGACTCCTCGGCGGTCAGGATCTTGTCACGTTCGATATCGTCGCGGATCTTCTCGATCGGCGTGGAGGAGTGCTTGGCCAGCAGGTCTTCCAGCTGCGAGCGCATCCGGAGGATCTCGTTGGCGGCGATCTCCAGGTCGGAGACCTGGCCGCGGCCGGTCTCGCTGTACGGCTGGTGGATCAGCACGCGGGCGTTCGGCAGCGCCATCCGCTTGCCGGGGGTGCCGGCCGCCAGCAGCACGGCGGCGGCGGAGGCCGCCTGGCCCATGCAGACCGTCTGGATGTCGGGCTTCACGAACTGCATCGTGTCGTAGATCGCGGTGAGCGCCGTGAAGGAGCCACCGGGCGAGTTGATGTAGATCGAGATGTCGCGGTCCGGGTCCATCGACTCCAGGCACAGCAGCTGCGCCATGACGTCGTTGGCCGACGCGTCGTCGATCTGCACGCCGAGGAAGATCACCCGCTCCTCGAAGAGCTTCGCGTACGGGTCGTACTCGCGCACGCCCTGCGAGGTGCGCTCGACGAAGCGCGGAACGATGTAGCGGGACTCGGCGCGAGGACCGGAAAACTCGGACTCCGCGCCCTGGTTCAGGCCGCTGCCGGGGAAGTTGTTCATCTGGGTGTTCACCGTCCTGGTGGCGATCAAGGGGCTGGGGTGGCTGGGGCGAGTGGTACGGGGCTCAGGCCCCGGTGCCGCCCCCGCCCGGAACGCCTGCGGCGGAGGTCATGACGTCGTCGATGAGGCCGTACTCCTTGGCCTCGTCCGCCGAGAACCAGCGGTCGCGGTCGGAGTCGTGGGTGATCCGCTCGACGGTCTGACCGGTGTGGAAGGCGGTCAGCTCCGCCATCCGCTTCTTGGTGTGCAGCAGCCGCTCGGCGTGGATCTTGATGTCCGACGCGGAACCCGCCAGGCCGGCGGAGGGCTGGTGGATGAGGATCTCGGCGTTGGGCAGCGCGAAACGCTTGCCCGGGGTGCCGGCGCTCAGCAGGAACTGCCCCATCGAAGCGGCCAGGCCCATGGCGATCGTCACCACATCGTTCTTGATGTACTGCATGGTGTCGTAGATCGCCAGGCCGGCCGAGATCGAGCCGCCCGGGGAGTTGATGTAGAGGAAGATGTCCTTGTCCGGGTCCGCGGCCAGGAGAAGCAGCTGCGCGGTGATCTTGTTGGCGATGTCGTCGTCGACCGGCTGGCCGAGGAAGATGATCCGCTCGCCGAGCAGCCGGTTGTAGACCTGGTCGCCGAGGCCACCGAAGGTCGGCTCAGCGGCGGCGGAAGGCATCGGGATCGTCACGTGTCCACCTGCTCGTTGTCGGACGGTACGAGACCGTCTCAGCGTCGTCTGCCGGGGCCTGGGGATCTGCGCCGTGTCGTTGCCCCGGCGCGTTCAGCAACTCCCCTGCCCTCGTATCTACGGACCCTAACGCGCAGGTCGGACAACGCCATCCCGCTTTGAGAACTGTTCGCTGTGAGCGCAGGCTCACGGGCCGGTACCACCACGGGCCCGAACACGCAGACGTGCGCGTTCGGGCCCGTGGTCAGGGAGTGCGGGAGCGAGCCTGGGCTCAGCCCTCGTTCTTCTGCTCGGCCTCGGCCACCTCGGTGCCCTCGGCCTCGGCGACGACGGTCTCGGCCGTCTCGTCCTCGTCGTCGAGGTCCAGGACCTCGCCGTTGGTGTCCTTGACCGTGGCGGCCTCGACGACCACCGCGAGCGCCTTGCCGCGGGCGACCTCGCCGACGAGCATCGGCACCTGGCCACCCTCGACGACGGCCTGCGCGAACTGGTCGGGGGACATGCCGGAGGACTGCGCGCGGCGCATGAGGTGCTCGGTGAGCTCCTCCTGGCTGACGTTCAGCTTCTCCTTGTTGACCAGCTCATCCAGGATGAACTGGGTCTTGATGCCCTTCTCCGCCTGCTCCTTGGTCTCGGCGTCGAACTCTTCCTCGGTCTTGCCCTGGATCTCCAGGTACTTGGCGAGGTCGAGGCCCATCTGGCCGAGCTGGTGGTTCACCAGGTTGTGCTTGCGGGTCTCGATCTCGTCCGCGAGCAGCTTCTCGGGGATCGGCACCTCGACGAGCTTGAGCAGCTCGTCGAGGACCTTCTCCTGAGCCTGGGTGGCCTGGTCGTACTTCTTCATCTGCGCGAGGCGCTTGCTGCTGTCCGCACGCAGCTCATCAAGCGTGTCGAACTCGCTGGCCAGCTGCGCGAACTCGTCGTCAAGCTCGGGCAGTTCGCGGGCCGCGACGGCGGTGACGGCGACCGTGACCTCGGCTTCCTTGCCCTGGGCGGAGCCGCCCTTGAGCTCGGAGGTGAAGGTGGCGGTGCCGCCGGCCTCGACGCCCTTGACGGCCTCGTCGATGCCGTCCAGCAGCTCGCCGGAACCGACGGTGTAGCTGACGCCCTGGGCGACGCCGTCCTCCAGGACCTCGCCGTCCACCTTGGCTTCGAGGTCCAGCGTCAGGACGTCGCCGTCCTGGGCCGCGCGCTCGACCGGGGTGGTCGAGGCGAAGCGCTCACGCAGCTGCTCGACGGACTTGTCGATGTCCTCGTCCGACACCTCGGTGGCGTCGACCTCGACCTCGATACCGGAGTAGTCCGGGATCTCCAGGGCGGGGCGGATGTCGACCTCGGCGGTGAAGGCCAGCAGTTCGCCGTCCTTCAGCTCGGTGATGTCGACCTCGGGCTGGCCGAGGACGTTCAGCTCACCCTCGTTGACCGCCTCGGTGTAGAACTTCGGGAGCGCGTCGTTGACGGCCTCCTCCAGCACGGCGCCGCGGCCGAACCGCTGGTCGATGACGCGGGCAGGGATCTTGCCCTTGCGGAAGCCCTTCACCGTGACCTGCTGGTTGATCTTCTTGTACGCCGCGTCGAGGCTGTCCTTGAGCTCCTCGAAGGGCACCTCGACAGTGAGCCGAACCCGGGTCGGGTTCAGGGTCTCCACGGCGCTCTTCACGGTTCGGTCTCCTTGGGGCTGACTTCTGGGGTTCTGCTTGAGATCTTCCGATACCCGATGATGCGGGCCCCGGTCGATCGCGCCCGGTACAGAGACACACGGGCACGCAGCTTGCATAGTAACCGCAAGCAGGATGGCAGCCATAACGTGATCTTGCGCGGCCGTCCGGCGGTGGCCGGCTCCTGGGGAACCGGCCCTGCGAACGTACGCGGTACTGCTGGTCGGGGTGGCCGGATTCGAACCGACGACCTTCCGCTCCCAAAGCGGACGCGCTACCAAGCTGCGCCACACCCCGTCGGTGCGACACGTAGGGTACATGGCCGATGGCGCTCTGGCTGCCAGTTATCGGGGCGCCGGTATCCGGTGTGCGGGAGGCCGCCCCGACCCGCTACGATGCACTGCGTGCCGCGGTCCGAGTGATCTGTGGCGCTCGCGGGCGTAGCTCAATGGTAGAGCCCCAGTCTTCCAAACTGGCTACGCGGGTTCGATTCCCGTCGCCCGCTCCCACGAAAGGAACCCCAGGCCGGACGGTCTGGGGTTCTTCGGTTTTCCGGGGCTCGGCGTCAGGCCGTGGCCCGCCGTTTCACGGTGTGCGCGGAGCCGTCCGGGGCGGGCCGGGCTCATTAGGGTGACCGGCATGGAGATCTGGATCAATCCCGCGTGTTCCAAGTGCCGTTCCGCCGTGGACCTCCTCGACGAGGCGGGCGCGCAGTACACCGTGCGCCGCTACCTGGAGGAGTCGCCGAGCGCTGCGGAACTGCGCGGCGTACTGGGGCGCCTGGGGCTCGAACCGTGGGACATCACGCGGACGCAGGAGGCCGAGGCGAAGCAGCTGGGGCTCGGGACGTGGGAGCGCACGGATGCCGGGCGGGAGCGGTGGATCGAGGCGCTGGCCACGCATCCCCGGCTGATCCAGCGGCCGATCATCACCGCGGACGACGGCTCGGCGGTGGTCGGCCGCAGCGCCGATGCCGTGCGGGACGCGCTGACCAGGGGTGCGGACGGCGGACCCGCCGGGGGCTGACCGTCGGCCGGGGCCGGGCCGCGAGCGGGGTCCGGCCCCGAAGGCCGGCGACGGGCCTCGGGGTGCGGGCGGCCCATCGGGCACGCCCTAGAAGGTGATGTGGTTGATGGTGTCCGCAAGGGAGTTGAAGAACCGGTTTATCGAGGGCGCCATGCCGGTGGAGGCCAGGAAGAAGCCGAAGAGGATGGCGACGATCGCCGGACCCGGCTTGATCGTTTTCCCGCGGATCAGCACGATCAGCACGATCCCCAACAGCAGCACCACTGACAGCGAAAGAGCCACAACTGATCACACCCTCGGTCGGAACGCCTCACCGGCCCGGGAAGCGTGCAACCGCGCACCCCCCGCTGGCACCATCGTGCCACCAAGTGACTTCCCACTGCATACGGGTGACGAATCATCGGCCAACGCTTTGCCCGCTTCATGCCGTTGACGGACGAAGCGGACGAACGAAGCGGGCGGGCGGCGGGTTCGGCGGGGTCCGACAAGGTGCCAGCAAGGGGGCAGTGCGGCGGCCGGACGGGCACCGTACGGCGCGGCCGGGGCGGAAGGAACGCCGGCAACCACAGCGCGGATAAATCGGCCTGATCATTTCGCTTCAGGTGGCCGATAAGTGACGTACCTCGCCGCGCGGTTCAGACCGCGCACCCACCGGGCCGATCCGGTACAGGCGGCGGCGCATTCCCTTTCGTGGCGCGGATCACGGCCACGGCGGAACTTTGAGGCATAGCCGCGGCCCGCCGAGAAGGGGACATTCCTTCCCCGCCACCCGCAGGGCATATGACCCATTTAAGCCGGATGAAGTGGCGCAAAAGGGCGCATCTGATGGAGAGTTACGGACACATGCGGCAGGCGGTTTCGTAGGTAATACGAATCGATCATGATTCAAGTCCGCAGGGATTCCCGGCCGCACCTGGGGAAATAGCGAATAACCAGAAGACGGTTTTACGCATTCGACGGTTCACCGCTATGGTGCCTCAAATGTTTCACGCTGCCCCGACACCTCGACGTGAACTCCCTGCGGCCAGGGAGCCGGCGGGCACGGACCGGGCGGTGCGCACGGCGCAGCCACCGGGCGCGCCGGAAGCCACACCGAAGCCCGCACCGACCGCAGGCCGGGACGCCTTCTTCGACAACGCGAAGTATCTGGCCATCGTCCTGGTGGCGATGGGGCACGCGTGGGAGCCGCTGACCGACGGCAGTCGCGCCGCCGAGGCGCTCTACATGGCCGTCTACGCCTTCCACATGCCGGCGTTCATCATCATCTCCGGCTATTTCTCGCGCAGTTTCGACATGCGCAAGGACCGCCTCCAGCGGCTGATCACCGGCGTCGCCGTCCCGTACATCCTCTTCGAGACGGCGTACGCCTTCTTCAAGCGCTGGGCCGACAACGATCCGGGACATCCGATCAGCCTGCTCGATCCCTGGTTCCTGACGTGGTTCCTGGTCGCCCTGTTCATCTGGCGGCTGACCACACCGCTGTGGAAGATCGTGCGCTGGCCGGTCCCGCTGGCGCTGACCATCGCCGTGCTGGCCTCCGTCTCACCGGAGATCGGCGACGACCTGGACCTCCAACGGGTCCTGCAGTTCCTGCCGTTCTTCGTGCTGGGTCTGCATCTGCGTCCTGAGCACTTCCAGATGGTGCGGCGGCGCGCGGTCCGCATCGCCGCGGTGCCGGTCTTCGCCGCCGCGCTGGTCATCGCGTACTGGGCCGCTCCCCGGATGGCGTCCGCGTGGTTCTACCACCGGGACAGCGCGCAGGAACTGGGCACCACCTGGTGGGCCGGTGTGGTGATGACCCTCGCGCTCTTCGGCTGCTCGCTGGTGCTCGTGGCGTGCTTCTACTCCTGGGTGCCCACGCGGCACATGTGGTTCACGGTGCTGGGCGCCGGCACCCTGTACGGCTACCTGCTGCACGGCTTCCTCGCCAAGGGCTCCCGCTTCTGGGGCTGGTTCGACAACGCCTGGGTGCACACCCCGCTCGGCGAGATCGCGGTCACCCTGATCGCCGGCGCCGTGGTGACGGCGCTGTGCACCCCGCCGGTCCGCAAGGTCTTCCGCTTCGCGATGGAGCCGACGATGGCCTGGGCCTTCCGCAAGGACCCGGTGGACCCGGCCCGGCAGCGGGTCACCACGTAGCGCCGTCGGCCCGAAGGCCCGCCCCGGGACGTCGAGTTCTCCACTGGGGGCCGGCGGACGGGCCGATATCGGGTCGCACGGGGCGGGTGCCCGCTGACACGCTTCCGCCATGGATAACGCAGAGGTGCTGCTCATCGGCGGACGTGCCGGTGCCGGCAAGACGACGGTGGGCTGGGAGGTTTCGGCACGGCTGCGCGCCGGTGCGGTGGCCCACGCGGTCATCGAGGGCGACTTCATGGGCCAGGCGCATCCGGCGCCGGAGGGGGATCCGCACCGCACGGGGATCACCGAGAGCAATCTGACGGCGGTGTGGGCGAACTTCGCCCGGCGCGGGTACCGCCGCCTGATCTATACGAACACCGTGAGCGTGCTGTCCGAGACGGCCGGCATGTTCGAGCGGGCCATGGGGGCGGACGTACGGATCGTGCGGGTCCTGCTCACCGCGTCCGATGCCACGGCCGGGGAGCGGCTGTCCGGCCGGGAACGCGGCTCGGAACTGGCACAGGAGCTGCGGAACAGTGCCCGCAAAGCGCGCCTCCTGGATGAGCGGGCGCCCGCGGACACCGTGCGGATCGTGACGGACGGGCGGTCCGTCACGGACATCGCGCGGGAGGTGGTGGCAGCCACGGGATGGTCGGGTGGCGCTCCGGCTGCCGACGCTCCGCGCCCGTAGCGCCGCCGCGCGCCGTGGTTCGTCCGGTGCGCGGCCCGCCCCGTACCCCTCCCGCTCCCCCACCCCCGGCTCGGTCGCGTCCCGATTTCCCTTTGGTAAACTAATTACTGACGCTTTCTTGACTCCCCCTTGACCTTTTGCTTGTCGCAGGCCACACCATTGGAGGAGCCATCGGACACGCACAGACCCTCATCGCCATGGGCGGGGCCTTTCTGGCCGCCGCCGTGCTCGCCCGGATCGGCGGCCGTATCGGTCTGCCGACCATCCCCCTCTTCATCCTGGCCGGGATCCTGCTCGGCCCGAACACCCCCGGCATCGTGCTGGTCGCCGATCCGCACGACCTGGAGATGCTCTCCCTGCTCGGCCTGGTGCTGCTGCTCTTCTACCTGGGCCTCGAATTCCATGTGGACGACCTCAAGACCGGCGGCCGGAAGATGGCGCTGGCCGGCGGCGTGTATCTGCTGCTGAACGTCGGCGCCGGGCTCGGCTTCGGCTTCGCACTCGGCTGGGGCACGTCGGAGGCGCTGGTGCTGGCCGGCGTGCTGGGCATCTCGTCGTCGGCGATCGTCACCAAGGTGCTGGTCGACACCGGGCGCCTCGGCAACCCCGAGACCAAGCCGATCCTCGGCATCATCGTCGTCGAGGACATTTTCCTGGCCCTCTATCTGGCCGCGTTGCAGCCGGTGCTCTCCGGTGCCGATTCGCTCGGCGCCGCCGCGCTGGATGCGGGCAAGGCGTTCGGCTTCCTGTTGCTGCTCGCCGCGGCGGCCCGGTGGGGCACCCGCGTCATCGGCAAGCTCATCGACACCAAGGACAACGAACTCCTGGTGATCTCCTTCCTGGGCGCGGCCGTCCTGGTCGCCGGGGTCTCCGAGTGGTTCGGGGTGGCCGACGCCATCGGCGCGTTCATGGTCGGGCTGATGCTCGGCAGTACGCAGTCGGGGCCGCGGATCCGTGAGCTGGTGCATCCGCTGCGGGACGCGTTCGGCGCGATCTTCTTCTTCGCCTTCGGCCTGTCCATCGACCCCGGCGATCTGCCGTCGGTCGTGTGGCCGGTGCTGGCCGCGGTCGCGGTGACCTTGCTGATGAACGTCTTCGCCGGTCTGGTGGCCGCGCGGGTGTACGGCTTCGGGCCCCGGCCGGCCGCCAATATCGCCACCGCGCTGCTGGCCCGCGGCGAGTTCGCGCTGATTCTGGCGACGATGGCGGCGGGCGCCGGGCTCGACGAGCGGCTCGCGCCGTTCATCGCGGGCTATGTGCTGATCCTCGCCGTGCTCGGACCGCTGGCCGCCGGGCGTTCGGGCCTGCTGGCGCGGGTGCTGCCGGGCGGGCGCGCGGAGGCCGTGGCCGTGCCTGCCCGTCAGGAGACCGCGGACCCGGCCCTCCAGGAGGCGGGCGCTGCGGGCGGCGCTTCCCGGTGAGCCGTCAACGGCGCTACGCGTCCCGGCAGATGAGGAGCAGCGCCCGGTCGTCGTTGACGTCCTTGGCGACCGCCTCGATCAGATGCCAGGCGGCTCCGGTGAAGCCGCCCGCGACATAGCGGTCGGCCTCGCCGGTCAGCCGGTCGATGCCCTCGGCGATGTCCCGGTCGGCGGACTCGACCAGGCCGTCGGTGAACATCATCAGCACGTCGCCGGGGCGCAGCCGGCCCTTCACCGGGTCGAACTGCGCCCCGTCGTAGACCCCGAGGAGCGGGCCCGTCCCCGTTTTCTCCTCCCAGCGGCCGGTGCCCGCGCTGAGCTGGAGGGCGGGGAGGTGTCCCGCGGAGAGCAGTTCGTAGTCGCCGGATTCCAGGTCGAGGACGAGATGGATGGAGGTGGCGAAGCCCTCGTCCCAGTCCTGGCGCAGCAGGTAGCCGTTGGCCGCGGGCAGGAAGCCGTGCGGCGGGAGCGAGCCGAGCAGCCCGCCGAACGCGCCGGAGAGCAGCAGCGAACGGGAGGCCGCGTCCATGCCCTTGCCCGAGACGTCGGTCAGCACGACTTCCAGGATGTTGCCGCCCTGGGTGCGTGAGGCGACGACGAAGTCGCCGGAGAAGGACTGTCCGCCGGCCGGGCGCAGCGCCATCTCGCGGTGCCAGCCCTGTGGGAGCCGGGGCAGTTTGCTCTGCACCCGGATCCGCTCGCGCAGGTCGAAGAGCATGGTGCCGCCGCGCCGCCAGGGCACTCCGACCCGGCTGCGGAACTGCGCGATCAGCAGCCCGAAGAGCCCGACGGCGGCGACCACCAGGACCGTGCCGGGGGTGATCCGGTCGGGCCCCTCGTCGTACGGTCCGAAGAGGGCGGCCTCGACGATCAGGGCGGCGGCCGAAGTGCCGTACAGGGCAAGGAGGTTGGCGGGCCGCAGCAGCAGTCCGCCGGCGATCACCGGCAGGACCAGGGCGGTCGGGCCGACCCACTGCGGGTGCCAGAGGGTGGCCGCGGCGATGGCGGGGACGGAGATCAGCAGCGCGACCAGCGCGAGCCAGTCGGAGCCGTCGCCCCGGAAGTAGTCGACCCCGGCCTTGCGCACGCCGATGCGGGCCCGGTGCAGCGCCTTGTGCAGCCGGGCCGTCAGGGGTTCTGCTCCCGGGCGGCGTGCCATTGCTCTGGGACCTTATCCACCCGTTCGGCGGCGCGTCGATTCGTCGGACGCCACCAAGGGCGAATGCCGGGAAATGCCGTTCGAAATACGGTCGCGCGGCCGGAGAGCGTCCTGCTAGGGATGGGCTCATGACGACAGAGTTGCGGATGTTGCGGCCGGAGGAATGGGACGGCTGGTTCGGGAAGGTGGAGCTGGCCTTCGGGGGCCCCGGGGAGGCGCCGGAGGAGCGGTCCTTGTGGCAGGAGCTGACCGAGGCCGAGCGCTCGATCGCCGCCTGGGACGACGGCGAGGTCGTGGGGACGGCCGGCGCCTTCTCGTTCGGGATGACCGTGCCGGGCGGCGCTTCGGTGCCGGCGGCCGGGGTGACGATGGTCAGCGTGCAGCCGACGCACCGCAGGCGCGGGGTGCTGCGCTCGATGATGCGGCGGCAGCTGGACGACGTACGGGAGCGCGGTGAGGCGCTGGCGGTGCTGACCGCGTCGGAAGGGGCGATCTACGGGCGCTTCGGCTACGGCGCGGCGACCCTGGAGATGCGTCTGGAGGTCGACACGGTACGGCTGGCGCCCCCGGAGCTGCCGGGCGCGGACGGCGTGCGGCTGCGGTTGGCCGATCCGGTCAAGGCGCTGGCGGACTGCGAGCGGGTCTACGCGCGTACGGTGCCCGCCAGGCCCGGGATGCTCGCCCGGCAGCCGGGCTGGGAGCGGCTCGCGGTCCTCGATCCGGAGCGCGACCGGGGTGGGAAGGGCAAGCTCCAGTGCGTGCTGGCCGAGGTGGACGGCGAGGTCAGGGGCTATGCGCGCTACGCCGTCGAGCCGCGCTGGAACAATGAAGGGCCGCACGGCGCGGTGCGGCTGCGGCACATCGTCGCCCCGGATCCTGAGGTGTACGTCGCACTGTGGCGCTACCTGTTCGGGATCGACCTGACCTCGTCGGTGGCGGTGCCGGACCTCCCGGCGGACGATCCGGTGCTGCACCTGGTCGCGGACATGCGGCGGTGCGGGATCCGGCTCCGGGAGTCGGCGTACGTCCGACCGGTGGAGGTCGGCGCGGCGCTGGCGGCGCGGACGTATCAGCGCCCGGTGGACGTGGTGCTCGATGTCGCCGACGCGTTCTGTCCGTGGAACGAGGGCCGGTGGCGGCTGACCGGCGACGAGGCCGGCGCGGTCTGCGAGCGGACCACGGACGCGCCCGATCTGGCGCTGTCCGTACGGGAGTTGGGCTCGGCATATCTGGGCGGGTTCACGCTGTCGTCGCTGGCGGCTGCGGGCCGGGTGCGCGAGCTGCGGTCCGGGGCGCTGCGGGCGGCGTCGGTGGCGTTCGCCTCGGACACCGCGCCGTGGCTGCCGCACGGGTTCTGACGGGGTGCGGGCCTGCGCCGTGGGACGCGGGCGGGCTCAGCCGTGTCCGGCGGCGGCCGGCTGACAGGTGGGGCACCAGAAGAGGTTGCGGGCGGCGAGGCCGGCCGTCCGGATCTCGCTGCCGCAGAGGTGACAGTGCTGGCGGGCGCGGCGGTAGACGTACACCTCGCCGCCGTGGTCGTCGACCCGCGGCGGGCGGCCCATCGCCTCGGGCAGGTGCTCGGGGCGCACGGTGTCGATCCGGTTGTGGCGGACTCCTTCGCCCATCAGGAAGACCAGGTCGGACCAGATGGCGTCCCAGGCGGCGCGGGTGAGGTCGCGGCCGGGGAGGTAGGGGTCGATGCCGTGCCGGAAGAGGACCTCGGCGCGGTAGACGTTGCCGACGCCGGCGATGATCTTCTGGTCGAGCAGCAGCGCGGCGATCGTCGTGCGGCTGCGCGTGATCCGGCGCCAGGCGCGCTCCCCGTCGTCGTCGGGGCGCAGCGGGTCGGGCCCGAGCCGGTCGTGTATCGCCTGCTTCTCGGCGTCGGTGATCAGGGCGCAGGTGGTGGGGCCGCGCAGGTCGGCGTGGTGGGCCCGGTTGGCCAGGCGCAGCCGGACGGTGTCGGTGGGCGGCGGCGCGGGGGCGGTCCCGAAGCCGAGCTTGCCGAAGAGGCCGAGGTGGATGTGGATCCAGCCGACCGGTCCGAAGCCGAGGAAGAGGTGTTTGCCGTGCGCCTGGGCGGTTTCCAGGGTCTGTCCGTCGACGAGCGCGGCGCCGTCGGCGAACTTTCCCTGCGGGCTGCCGGCCCGTACGGGGCCGCCCTCGAAGCGGTCGAGGTGGTCCAGCGCGAGGCGGTGGATCGTGTGCCCCTCGGGCATCGGGGTGTCCTCCGGTGAGCGCGCCCGCTCCCCCGGCGGCCGGGGGAGCGGGCGGATGACGGTGGGCGGGTGGCTCAGCCCTGCGGGTGGTGGGCCGGGATCGGGGGGAGTTCGCCGGTGGTCTCGTAGGCCGAGAGCATCTCGATGCGGCGGGTGTGCCGCGCCTCGCCGGAGTACGGGGTGGCGAGGAAGATCTCGATGAACTTCGTCGCCTCCTCGACCGTGTGCATCCGGCCGCCGACGGAGATGACGTTGGCGTTGTTGTGCTCGCGGCCGAGCTTGGCGGTCTCCTCGCTCCAGGCCAGTGCGGCCCTCACGCCCTTGACCTTGTTGGCGGCGATCTGTTCGCCGTTGCCGGAGCCGCCGATCACGATGCCGAGGCTGTCCGGGTCGGCGGCCGTCTTCTCCGCGGCACGGAGGCAGAACGGGGGGTAGTCGTCCTGGGCGTCGTAGAGGTGCGGACCGCAGTCGACGGGCTCGTGGCCCTGGGCCTTGAGCCACTCGACGAGGTGGTTCTTGAGATCAAAACCTGCATGGTCGGAGCCGAGATACACGCGCATGGCATGAGTGTGGCACGAGGAATGCGACTGTGTGGCGCCGGGGCTTCGTACAAATGACAGGGGAGTTTCAGCCAGTCTTCATACAGCTGAACAGGAACGACAACGATCCGGATTCGGATCTTCCTAAGCAGTCGCCCCCGCGGGTCTAATGCGGGGACTCGAAACCGAGAACCACTGAAGGACGGTGCATATGGGCACGCACCCGCCTACCACGGACGGGCTTCAGGCAGGACTCAAGAATCGACATCTGTCGATGATCGCCATCGGCGGTGTCATCGGCGCAGGCTTGTTCGTCGGCTCAGGCGCCGGTATCCACGCCGCAGGACCCGGCATCCTGCTCTCTTACGCACTGACCGGATTGCTGGTCGTGCTCGTCATGCGGATGCTGGGTGAGATGGCTGCGGCCTCCCCCACTTCCGGTTCGTTCTCCGCTTACGCGGACAAGGCGCTCGGCCGCTGGGCCGGGTTCACCATCGGCTGGCTGTACTGGTTCTTCTGGTCGGTCGTGCTGGCCGTCGAGGCGACCGCGGCCGCCTCCATTCTCACCAACTGGGTGCCGGCCGTCCCGCAGTGGGCCTGGGCTCTGCTGGTGATGATGGTGCTGACCGGCACGAACCTGATCTCGGTCGGCTCGTTCGGCGAGTTCGAGTTCTGGTTCGCCGGCATCAAGGTCGTCGCCATCGTCGTCTTCATAGTCGTCGGCGCGCTGGCGATCTTCGGGCTGCCGCCGGGCGACAAGGCGGTCGGTCTGTCGAATCTGACCGGGCACGGCGGGTTCCTGCCGAACGGGCCAGGGGCGATCCTCTCCGGCATGCTGCTGGTGGTCTTCTCCTTCATGGGCAGCGAGATCGTCACCCTGGCGGCCAGCGAGTCGCCGAACCCGGTGAAGGCCGTCCGCAAGGCCGTCAACAGCGTCATCTGGCGGATCGCGATCTTCTACCTCGGCTCGATCGCGGTCATCGTGACGCTGCTGCCGTGGAACGACCCGAAGCTGGACGCCAGCCCGTACGTCGCGGTGCTGGAGTCGCTGAAGATTCCGTACGCCGGGACCGTGATGGACGTCGTGGTGCTGACCGCGGTGCTGTCCTGTCTGAATTCCGGCCTTTACACCGCTTCCCGGATGGCTTTCTCGCTGGGCGAGCGCGGGGACGCGCCGAAGTCCTTCGCCAAGGTGAACAAGGGCGGTGTGCCGGCCGTCGCGATCTGGGCGTCCGTCGCCTTCGGCTTCATCGCGACGATCTTCAGCTACACCTCGAAGGACACCATCTTCCAGTTCCTGCTGAACTCCTCGGGCGCGGTCGCCCTGTTCGTGTGGCTGGTCATCTGCTTCTCGCAGCTGCGGATGCGCAAGGTCATCGAGCGGGACATGCCGGAGCGGCTGACGGTGCGGATGTGGCTGTACCCGTGGCTGACGTACGCGACGATCGCGCTGATCCTGTTCGTCGTCGGCTACATGTTCTACGACCCCGACGGCCGCAAGCAGATGGTGCTGTCCGTCGTCGCCGCCGTGGTGGTGCTGGCCGTCGGCCTGATCCTGGACCGGCGCCGGCCGCGGGAGAGCGCGGTGACGGCCGGCGGCGGTGCGGCGATCGGGCCCCAGGGCGGCGCGGCCGCCACGGAGGCCGTACCCGCAGCGGACACGGAGGCCAAGGCCGCCGACCGGGCATGACCGTCGCGGTGCGCCACGCACGGCGCACCGCGACGCACACAGCACCAACGGGCCGGGCCCCGCAGTCACCGAGTGGTGAGTGCGGGGCCCGGCCCGTGCGTGCGCGGGAAGGCGGCGGGTCAGCCGCGGCGGCCGGCCAGCTTCCACGCGGTGGGCAGCGCGCCCATCGCCAGCGCGGCCTTGAGCGCGTCGCCGATGAGGAACGGCACCAGGCCGGCGGCCAGCGCCTGGCCGAAGGACATGCCCGTGCTGAGCGCGAGGTAGGGGACGCCGATGCCGTAGACCAGCGCGAGGCCGGCCACCATCGTGCCGGCCGTGCGCAGCGCGCCGCGGTCGCCGCCGCGGCGGGCCAGCGCGCCCACGACGGTGGCGGCCAGCAGCATGCCCAGGACGTAGCCGAACGTGGCGCCGCCGGGGCCGGACTTGGCCTCGGCGAACCACGGCATGCCCGCCATGCCCACCAGCGCGTACAGCGCCATGGACGCGAAGCCGCGGCGCGCGCCGAGCGAGGCGCCGACGAGGAGGGCGGCGAAGGTCTGCCCGGTCACCGGGACCGGGGAGCCGGGGACCGGGACGGCGATCTGCGCCGCGATGCCGGTGAGCGCGGCACCGCCGACCACCAGCGCGGCGTCACGGACGCGGGCGCGGGAGGCGGTGGCGGCGGGCAGGAGATCGGCGAGGACCGCACCGGGACGAGAGAGAGCGGCAGTGCTCATCAGGACTCCGCGAAGTGTGAGAGGGATCCGGGACAGGACAGGACCCGATGGACGTTAGTCCAGCGGGCCACCGGCGATCATCATGTGGCGGTGACAAAGCGGCACCGGCCGGCTTGGAGCTTGTGAACATCCTCCAGACTGCCGGGCCCGGCCGGCTCCGGGGGGCGTCTTCACAGGTCGCGTGATGCTCGTCACGGCGCGGGCGGCGGATGCCGGGGCGTTTTGTGGTAGCCGCGGGCTTGCGGGGAAACTGGGTGCAGCTGTAACGGCCCCGCAGCGTCCTGCGGGGTGTGTGCCGAACCACCTTGCGAGAGTACGAGCCCATGCATGACGCACCGACCACCGCCGGGAACCCTCCTCTCGGCGGCGGACCCGGCGAGCGAGAACCGCTGTCGGCGGGGCTCAAGCAGCGCCACCTGACCATGCTCGGCCTGGGCGGGGTGATCGGCGCGGGCCTGTTCGTGGGCTCCGGCGCGGGCATCTCGGTGGCCGGGCCCGGCATCGTGCTCTCGTATCTGATCGCCGGTGCGCTGGCGATGCTGATCATGCGGATGCTGGGTGAGATGTCGGCGGCGATGCCGGCGTCCGGCGCGTTCTCGGTGCACGCGGAGCGGGCGCTGGGCCGCTGGGCGGGGTTCAGCGTCGGCTGGCTGTACTGGTTCCTGCTGGTCGTGGTGCTCGCCGTGGAGGCGACCGGGGCCGCGCAGATCGCCAACGGCTGGCTGCCGGCGGTGCCGCAGTGGAGCTGGGTGCTGATCTTCATGGTCGTCTTCACGGTGGCGAACCTCGCCGCGGTGAAGAACTTCGGCGAGTTCGAGTTCTGGTTCGCGACGCTCAAGGTCACCGCGATCGTGCTGTTCCTCGTGCTCAGCCTGCTGGCGGTCTTCGGCGTGCTGCCGGACACCGAACCGATCGGCCTGGCCAACCTCACCGGGCAGGGCGGCTTCCTGCCGCACGGCTGGTCCGGGGTGGTCTCCGGCGTGCTGGCCGTGGTCTTCGCGTTCGGCGGCCTGGAGGTGGTCACCATCGCGGCGGCCGAGTCGGACGACCCGGCGCGCGCGGTGGGCCGTGCGGTGCGCAGCGCGGTGTGGCGCATCCTCTTCTTCTACGTCGGCTCGATGCTGGTGATCGTCACGCTGCTGCCGTGGTCGTCGATGCAGCCGGGCAAGAGCCCGTACGTCGCGGTGCTGGAGCACATCGGGATTCCCGGCGCCGGGCAGATCATGAACATCGTGGTGTTCGTCGCGCTGCTGTCGGCGCTGAACGCCAATCTCTACGGCTCGTCGCGGATGGTGTTCTCGCTCGCCGAGCGCGGGGAGGCCCCGCGCTCGCTGCTGAAGGTGTCGGGCGGCGGGGTGCCGCGCCGGGCCGTGCTGGCTTCGGTGGCCTTCGGATTCGTCTCCGTGCTGCTGAATCTGAAGTGGCCGGATTCGGTCTTCCTGTACATGCTCAACGCGGTCGGCGCGGTGCTGCTGTTCGTGTGGGGGCTGATCGCGGTCTCGCAGCTGCGGCTGCGTCCGCGTATCGAACGCGAGGCGCCGCAGACGCTCACCCTGCGGATGTGGGCCTTCCCCTGGCTGACCTGGGCGGCGCTGGTCGCGATGGCGGCGGTGCTGGTGCTGATGCTGACCGATGACGCGGCCCGCCCGCAGTTGCTGTGGTCGGCGGGGGCCACCGCCGCGGTGCTGATCGTCGCCGGGGTACGGGAGTTGCGGGGGCGGGCGGAACGGTAAGAGGCGGCTTGTCGTGGCATTTCACGACGAGCCGGATACGCACGGTCACGATCGCGTCTGAATACCGAACATTCGCTGCACGCCTGTTGCCCTCAGCGGACACCGCCACTCAAACTGAGCGCGCTTCGCCGAGGACCCTCGGTGTTCACGGCGCCGGCAGGGCCTTGCCGACCTGCCGTTGCGGCAGGGGTCCAGGGGGCCAGGCGGCGGATCCGTACCGGTCGCAGCCCCGGGAGCACGCACCAATTGCCCGCTCCGCTCTCACCTACTGGGACAGGTACGACATGAATCGGACACCCTCGTCCGCCTCGCCCGCGCGCGAGCGGACCGACGCGGTCCCGGACAGCGACGGCGGCACTCCGCTGTCCAACGGACTCAAGCAGCGCCACCTGTCGATGATCGCCCTGGGCGGCGTGATCGGCGCCGGGCTGTTCGTCGGCTCCCGCGAAGGCATCGCCGCCGCGGGCCCCTCGATCGTGCTCGCCTACGCGGTGTCCGGCGCCCTGGTGATGCTCGTGATGCGGATGCTCGGCGAGATGGCCGCGGCCAACCCGGCGTCCGGCTCCTTCTCCGTGCACGCAGGACGCTCGATCGGCTCCTGGGCCGGCTTCACGGCGGGCTGGATGTTCACCGCACTGCTGTGCGTGGCGGTGGCCGCCGAGGCGATCGGCGCCGCCGACATCATGACCCAGTGGTTCCCGGGCACCGAGCCGTGGATGTGGGTCCTGCTGTTCATGCTGGTCTTCTGCGGGGCGAACCTCGCGGCGGTCAGCAACTTCGGTGAGTTCGAGTTCTGGTTCGCGGCGCTCAAGGTCGCCGCGATCGGCATCTTCCTGATCCTGGGCCTGCTCGCCATCTTCGGCGTCCTGCCGGGCACCGAAGCGCCGGGCGCCTCCCATCTGACCGGCGACGGCGGCTTCCTGCCCAAGGGCGTCGACGGCCTGATGGTCGGCCTGCTGGCCTCGGTGTTCGCGTACGGCGGCCTGGAGACGGTGACCATCGCGGCCGCCGAGTCCAAGGACCCGGTCCGCGGTGTCGCCCGCGCGGTGCGCACCGCGATGTGGCGGATCGCCCTCTTCTACGTCGGCTCAATGGCGATCATCGTCACCGTCATCCCCTGGAACGACGCCTCGATAGCCAAGAGCGGTCCGTACGTCGCGGTCCTGGACTACCTGAAGATCCCGGCCGCCGGGCAGATCATGAACGTCGTCATCCTGGTGGCGCTGCTGTCCGCGATGAACGCCAACATCTACGGCTCGTCCCGGATGGCGTACTCGCTGACCGTGCGCGGCCAGGGGCCGAAGTTCCTGGGCAAGGTCGGCGGCGGCGTGCCGCGCCGTGCGGTGGTGCTGTGCTCCGCGTTCGGCTTCCTCGCCGTGCTCTTCAGCTTCTGGTGGCCCACCACCGTCTTCCAGTGGCTGCTCAACATGGTCGGCGCTGCCGTCCTGGTGGTCTGGGGCTTCATCGCCGTCGCCCAGCTGCGGATGCGCCGCCGGCTGGAGCGGGAGGCGCCGGAGAAGCTGGTCGTCAAGATGTGGGCCTTCCCGTATCTGACGTGGGTGGCGCTGGCCGGTGTCGTGGTGGTGCTGCTGCTGATGCTGCGGGACGAGAACCAGCGCATCCAGCTGCTGTTCACCGGCGGGTTCGCGGTGGTGCTCGCGGTGACCGGGCTGCTGCGGGCGCGGGTGGGGCGGTCGTCGGGGACGCCGGCCGAGCCGCCGGCCGCCGGATAGCCGCGGCCCTTCGCGCCCCGCCTCGGTCTTTGGGACCGGACAGGCTGCCCTTACCCGGTGAGTGATCACCGCTGCTGGTAGCGTGGCGAGCGTTCTTGCACATCTATTGCAATAAAAATCAGTTGCAATAGGACGGCGTAAGCAGTTGGAGAGGCTCGGGCATGGCGACCTACACACTTCCGGAACTTCCTTACGACTACTCGGCGCTGGCCCCGGTCATCAGCCCCGAGATCATCGAACTGCACCACGACAAGCACCACGCGGCGTACGTCAAGGGCGCGAACGACACCCTTGAGCAGCTCGCCGAGGCGCGCGACAAGGAGCAGTGGGGCGGCATCAACGGCCTGCAGAAGAACCTCGCGTTCCACCTCTCCGGCCACATCCTCCACAGCATCTACTGGCACAACATGAGCGGTGACGGCGGCGGCGAGCCGGACGCGAAGGACGGCGTGGGCGAGCTGGCCGATGCCATCGCGGAGAGCTTCGGCTCGTACGCCGGCTTCAAGGCGCAGCTCACGAAGGCCGCGGCCACCACGCAGGGCTCCGGCTGGGGCGTGCTGGCCTACGAGCCGGTCACCGGCCGCCTGATCGTCGAGCAGGTCTACGACCACCAGGGCAACATCGGCCAGGGCTCCGTGCCGATCCTGGTCTTCGACGCCTGGGAGCACGCCTTCTACCTCCAGTACAAGAACCAGAAGGTCGACTTCATCGAGGCCATGTGGCAGGTCGTCAACTGGCAGGACGTGGCCCAGCGGTTCGCGTCCGCGAAGCAGCGGGCGAACACCCTGCTGCTGGCGCCGTAACGGCGCACCCTGCGTCCTGCCTCGTGATCGTCTTCTCAACCTTCACCCGGCAGGCGGAATAACGGCAAGGCCCCACGAGGACGTGACTCGTGGGGCCTTGCCCATGTGCGGGGCCCGCGGCGTCAGTCGAAGACCGGGCCGACCGTCCGCGTCCGCTTGATCTCGTAGAAGCCGGGGATGGACGCGACCATCAACGTGCCGTCCCAGAGCCTGGCGGCTTCCTCACCCTTGGGGGCGGGGGTGACAACGGGGCCGAAGAAGGCGATCCGGCCGCCGTCGGCGCCGGGGACGGCGATGACGGGGGTGCCGACCTCCTGGCCGACGAGGTCGATGCCCTCCTTGTGGGAGGCGCGCAGCTGCTTGTCGTACGCGTCGGTGTCCGCGGCGTCGGCGAGAGATACCGGCAGCCCGACGTTCTCCAGGGCCGCCAGGACCGCCTCGCGGCTCCGGCCGAGGCCCTGGTTGTGCATGCGGGTGCCGAGCGCGGTGTAGAGGGGGCCGAGCACCTCGCTGCCGTACTGCTGCTCGGCGGCGATGCACACCCGGACCGGGCCCCAGGAGCTGCCGCCGGGGCGCATCTTCTCGCGGTACTCCTCCGGCAGCTGGTCGAGCTTGTTCTCGTTCAGCACCGCCAGGCTCATGACGTGCCAGCGGACCTCGACCGGGCGGACCTTCTCCACCTCCAGCATCCAGCGGGAGGTCATCCAGGCCCAGGGGCACAGCGGGTCGAACCAGAAGTCGGCGGGGGTCTTCGCGGTCTCGGGCACGTGATCTCCTGTGGTGACGGCTGCAACAGATCGGTCACGGCTTCAACAGACGGCCGCCGTGCCATGATTCCCGTGTTCGATATTCGAGACGAGGGCAAAGGAGTCACGTCGTGCCAGGTGAGAATCTGTCCCGGGACGAGGCACGGGATCGGGGCCGGCTGCTGAGCGTCGACGGGTACGACGTGACGCTGGACGTCCGGTCGGCGGTGCAGGCCGAGGACACGTTCAGGTCCCTGACCACCATCCGGTTCCGGTGCGCCGAGCCGGGCGCGAGCAGCTTCGCCGACCTGCTGGCGCCGTCGGTGACGTCCGTGACGCTCAACGGCCGGGTGCTCGACCCGTCGGCGGTGTTCGACGGGTCGCGGATCGCGCTGGACGGGCTGGCCGCCGAGAACACCCTGGTCGTCGACGCGCAGTGCGCCTACAGCCGTACGGGAGAGGGCCTGCACCGGTTCATCGACCCGGAGGACGGCGAGGTCTACCTCTACACGCAGTACGAGCCGGCCGACGCGCGGCGGGTCTTCACCACCTTCGAACAGCCCGACCTGAAGGCCCCGTTCACCTTCGAGGTGACGGCGCCGGAGGGCTGGGTGGTGCTCAGCAACGGCGTGGAGGAGGGCGAAGCCGAAGAGGGGCGCGAAGCGCTTCCCGTGGAGGGTGGTGGCGGGCGAGGGGCGGGCCGGCACCGGTTCGCGACGACGCAGCCGATCTCGACGTACATCACCGCGGTGGTGGCCGGTCCTTACCACTACGTTGCCGACACCTACCGGCGGACGTTCGACGACGGTACGGAGCTGGAGATTCCGCTGGGTGCGCTGTGCCGCAAGGGGCTTGCGCGGCACTTCGACGCGGACGACGTCTTCACCGTCACCAAGCAGGGCCTGGACTTCTTCCACGACCACTTCGACTACCCGTACCCGTTCGGGAAGTACGACCAGGCGTTCGTGCCGGAGTACAACCTCGGCGCGATGGAGAACCCTGGCTGTGTGACGTTCCGCGAGGAGTTCATCTTCCGCGGGAAGGTGACCGAGGCGGCGTACGAGCACCGGGCCAACGTCATCCTGCACGAGATGGCGCACATGTGGTTCGGCGACCTCGTCACCATGCAGTGGTGGGACGACCTGTGGCTCAAGGAGTCGTTCGCGGACTTCATGGGAGCCCTGTCGCAGGTGGAGGCGACCCGCTTCCGCAACGGCTGGATCACCTTCGCCAACCGCCGCAAGTCCTGGGCCTACCGCGCGGACCAGCTGCCGTCCACGCACCCGGTGACGGCGGACATCCGTGACCTGGAGGACGCCAAGCTCAACTTCGACGGCATCACCTACGCCAAGGGCGCGGCGGTGCTCAAGCAGCTCGTGGCGTACGCCGGGCGGGACGCCTTCCTGGAGGGCGCGCGCCGGTACTTCAAGCGGCACGCCTACGGCAACACCCGCCTGACGGACCTGCTGTCGGTGCTGGAGGAGACCTCCGGGCGGGACATGGCGGCCTGGTCGCGTGCCTGGCTGGAGACCGCGGGGGTCAACTCCCTGACGCCGCAGGCCACTTACGACGCGCAGGACCGGATCACCGAGCTGAGCATCCTCCAGGAGGCGCCCGCCGCGCACCCGGAACTGCGGCCGCACCGGGTCGCGGTGGGCCTCTACCGGCGGCAGGACGCCGACGGCACGCTGGTGCGCTACGCGCGCGCCGAGGTGGACGTGTCCGGACCGCGGACGGTGGTGACGGAGCTGGCCGGCGCCGAGCGGCCCGAGCTGATCCTCGTCAACGACGAGGACCTGACGTACTGCAAGATCCGGTTCGACGAGGGATCGCTGGCCACGCTGCGCAGCCGGCTCGGCGAGCTGACCGACCCGCTGGCCCGCGCCCTGTGCTGGGCCGCGCTGTGGGGCCTGACCCGGGACGGTCTGATGCCGGCCCGTGACTACCTGGACCTGGTGCTGCGGTTCGCCGGCCGGGAGACCGACATCGGCGTCCTCCAGTCGCTGCACAGCCAGGCGCAGACGGCACTGGACCTCTACACGGCGCCCGAGCACCGGGACACCGCGGCCCGCGCCCTGGCCGAAGGCGCGCTCGGCGAGCTGCGGCAGGCCGAACCGGGCAGCGGCCACCAGCTGGCCTGGGCCCGCCACTTCGCCGCCGTCGCCTCGACCGCCGCCGATCTCCAGCTGCTCCAGGGCCTGCTGGACGGCACCGCGAAGATCGACGGCCTCGACGTGGACCAGGAGCTGCGCTGGTCGTTCCTCCAGCCGCTGGCCGCGCACGACGCCGCCGACGCGACGGCCGTCGACGCCGAGCTGGCGCGCGACGACACCGCGTCCGGCAAGCGGCACCAGGTGCGCTGCCTGGCCTCCCGCCCCGCCGCCGACGTCAAGGCGCGGGCCTGGGCGGACGTGGTGGAGTCCGACGCGCTGTCCAACGCGCTGGTGGAGGCGACGATCAGCGGGTTCGCGCAGCCGGGCCAGCGGGAGCTGCTGGCGCCGTACGCGGCGCGGTACTTCGAGGCGATCGAGCGGGTGTGGCAGGAGCGCTCGATCGAGATCGGGATGGACGTGGTGCGCGGCCTCTTCCCGTCCTGGGAGGTGACGCAGGAGACGCTGGACGCGGCGGACGCCTGGCTGACCGGGCACGCCGGTGCCGCGCCCGCGCTGCGCCGGATCGTGTCGGAACAGCGGGACGATCTGGCGCGGGCGCTGCGCGCGCGGGCCTGCGACGCGGCGGCCGGCGGCCGGCCCTGACCGGGCCCGTACCGGCCCCTTTCGGCATCCGAACACCCGTACTCAAGAACAGAGTTGTCCTGGTCCTGCCACGGGTGTGTAACAACGGTTAGCGGACGGAGCGGGGGCGGGAAGGTGCGGGTCATGACCGACGAAAGCCCGCGCTCCCCGCTCCCCCTCACCGACGCCCCGTGCCGGGTGCTGACCACGCGCCAGCTGCGTGAGCGGGGCGTATCGGCCGCCGAGGCCACCGAGCACTGCCGGCCCGGCGGCCCCTGGCAGCAGGTCCTGCCCGGCGTCCATCTGCTGCATCAGGGGCCACCGACCTCCGAAGAGCGGCTGCGCGCGGTGCTGCTGTACGCGGCGCAGCGCGGGCCTTCCGTGCCCTGCCAGGGCGGCGGTGAGCGCCCGGCGCCCGAGGTGATGATCACCGGTTTCGCGGCGCTCGCCCTGCACGGCCTGACGGTCGCTCCCCCGCTGTCGGCCCTGGAGCGCATCGATGTCCTGGTGGCCCGCACCCGGCGGCTGCGCTCGGCGGGCTTCGCGCGGGTCGTACGGTCCGCCGAGCTGCCGGTCCCCGACGAGGTCACCGGGCTGCCGGTGGCGCCGGTCCCGCGGGCGCTGGCGGACGCCGTGGGGCAGCTGTCCGACGCGGCGTCGGTCCGGCGGCTGCTGACCTGCGCGGTGCGCGAAGGGCACGGCGAAGCGGCCGCGGTACTGGAGGAGTTGGAGCGGGCCGGGCTGACGGCCAAGCCACAGGTGGCGGACGCGGTGGACGCGCTGCTGGCCGAGGGGCGGGCGGTGGCCGAGCAGCAGCTCTACGCGATGGTGGCCGCCCACGGGCTGCCCGACCCGGTGTGGAACGTCGATCTGCGGATGCCGGGCGGCCCGCACCTGGGCAGCGTGGACGCGTACTGGCCTGAGCACTCGGTGGCCCTGGAGATCGACACCGTGGCGCCGCACGGGGACGACGATCCGCCGGGCGAGGACCGGGACCGCATGCGCGAGCATCTCGACCGGCTGGGCATCACGGTCGTGTGCTGCGCACCGCGCGCGCTGCGCGAGTCACCGCGGGAGCAGGCCGTGGTGGTGCGGACGGCGCTGATGGCGGCGGCCGACCGGGAGCCCGGCGCCTATGTGGTGGTGCTGCCGCGTTAGGGCGTACGGCTCCGGGCGCGCCGGGTCAGGCCCGGATGCGGTACAGCACGTTCCGGCGCAGCGGGCCCTCGGGGGCGTCGGGGTCGTCGAAGTCCTCGGCCGGATCCCGGGTCATGCCGAGCCGTTGCATCACCGCCTGGGAGCGGTGGTTGTCGGCGGTGGTCACCGCAAGGATTTCGGGGAGTCCGAGGGTCTCGAAGCCGAAGGCCAGGCCGGCGCGTCCGGCCTCGGTGGCGTAGCCGTGGCCCCAGGCCGTCCGGGCCAGCCGCCAGCCGGCCTCCACGCCGGCGAACGGCAGCCCTTCGTCCACCCGGTCCAGGCCGGCGAAGCCGATGAACTCGCCGGTGGCGCGCACTTCGACGGCCCACCAGCCGTAGCCCCGTGCGTCGAACCCGGCCTGGAAGCGCGCCACCGAGGCGTCGCTCTGCTCCCGGGTGAGGAGGCCGCCGAGGTGGGCGCGGACGTCGGGGTCGGCGTTCAGCGCCGCCCAGGGTGCGAGGTCGCTCTCCCGCCAGCGGCGGAGTACGAGGCGCTCGGTGTGCAGTTCTGGCATACGGCCACTCAACGCGGGGTCCGGCCGCTGCGTCGATCCCTTTTCCCGCCGTGGCGCCCGGCCGGTGGAGCGGCGGGTCAGCCACGCCGGAGCAGAAGTTCCACGTTGCGGTCGGCCGGGGCGCCCGCCAGGTCCGTGCGGGCCCCAGGGGTGTTGCAGGACAGCTCGCGGTAGAGGGCGGCCAGGCCGGTCTGGGAGAGGTCGGCGAAGTCGGTCCTGGCCGGTGCGGCCGACTCGATCAGGGTGGTGAACAGGGACAGGGTGCCGTCGTGGTTGTCCGTCAGCTCGATGACGCGGGCGAGTTGGGGGAAGTCGATGTGCGAGGCGGTGGAGATCTCCCAGAAGCCGGGGTGCGGGACGATCTCGTTCTTGTGGCTGTGGCCGTTGATCCAGGCCACGACGGAGGGGTGGGCACAGAGCAGGTCGACCAGCTCGGCGCCGGTGTGCCGCCGTTCGTCCGGGCGGGACGGGTCGGGGCGGGTGTTGTCCATGCTCCTGCCGGTGTGGTGGCTGAAGATCATGACGTGCGCGTTCGCGTGCCGCTCGTTGTCCTGCAACGTCCGCTTCAGCCAGGCGAGTTGGCCGGCGCCGACGGATCCGGTGTAGTGGCCCGCCGGGTCGGTGGTGTCCAGGCTGATGCCGAGGACGTCGTCGGAGATCCGGAAGGCGTAGTACAGCCGGTCGCCGTCGAGGTGGGCGGCGGTGTAGCCGTGGCCGTGCGGCCCGGGGCCGGTGTGCGCGGGGTCGAGGTGGGCGGTGAGGTACTCGGCGCGGGTGAAGGGGGCGCGCCGCTCGTCGGGGGTGACCTGCCTGGCCTTCTTCGCCTGCGAGGCCAGCAGCGCCTTGAAGTCCGCGCCCTTGGGGTCGAGGCCCTTCCTGACGGCCTTCCAGACCTGTGCGGCCCGGTCGGCGGGGAGCGTCTCCAGTTTGCGTTCGCCGGTGGCGACGGAGGTGAAGAAGGGGTCGCCGGGGGCGTAGCAGCCGCCGGGCAGCGAGTCGTGGTTGCCGACGGTGGAGTACCAGGGCATCCGCAGTCCCGGGCTGTGCAGGGTGCGGATCGCGGCGTCGAGGAAGCCGTCCAGGTGCGGGAAGCCGCGCTGCTTGTCGGCGTCGCGCAGCGCGCGGTCCGGCTGCCAGTAGAGGGGCAGGCCGCTGTCCTGGACGCCTTCGTAGCGGCGCGGGTCGCCGGAGTTGGGGGTGATCCGGCCGCCGCTCATGGCGGTGAGGAACCAGCCGAGTTCGAGGCGGGAGTTGTTGTCGGTGTTGTCGCCCGTGGTCATCACGAACGACAGCGGGGCGCCGGTGGCCGGGCCGCCGGGCAGCGCGTTGACCCGCTCGATCAGCGAGACCACCCCGGCGACGGACAGCGCCTCCTGCGGCCGCCAGGCGCTCGCGGTCTCGGAGCGCAGGTATTCGTAGCGCAGCGGGCTCTGCACGTCGACCAGGTGCAGGTCGGTGAACTGGACGAAGGAGGCCAGCGCGGTGCGCCGGTCCTGGCGGCCCCGGTGCGCGCCGGCCAGGTCGGCGCGGACCAGCCGCTGCCAGGCCGGGCCTTCGGCGAGCCGGCGGTAGCCCGTGCCGCGCGGGGTGGCCACACCGGCGAGGGTGGTGCCCCGGGTGTACGGGACGCCGGGGACGGCGGGCGCGTCGACCGGTACGGGCGCGGCGGGGGCCGGGCCCGGCGCCGGTGTGGCGGCGGCGGCCGGCCGTTCGCCGCCGCCGAAGGCGAGGCCGAGGCCGGCGGCGGCCCCGGCGGCTCCGGTGGCGGCGAGGAAGGCACGGCGGTCGAGAGCGGAGGCGGCGGACCGTATACGGGACATGCGCGAACTCCCCGAGTGCGTACGCGAAGGCGGCCGGCAGCACAACTGCCTTGTCACTGGGGATCGTTGGCAGCGGGGATGACCTGGACGTGAACGCCACCGCAACGCCCGTGGCCCATCACCGCACAGGGATCACGGAGCCACCGGGCGGTCACGGGGTGCTGCGCCGGCCGGTGGGCGCGGGTCACCGGGAGTTCATCTGCCGGGGTAGCGGGGCACCCATCCGGCGCGGGCCGCTACGAGCCGGGCCGGGCCTGCGCTGCCCGTGTCCTACGAACCGGGCCGGGCCTGCGGCACCGGATCGCTCCAGCGCAGCGGGCTGCCCGCGGCGGTCGCCACCACCGCCGTCACGTCGAAGTCGATGACCCGCCGGGCGCCGGGGAAGGCGGCCAGCCGTGCGGCCGACCAGTCGGTGCGGGCCCGGCCGGTCAGCTGGAGCAGATCGCCGGTGGCCCAGTCGGCGAACAGCAGCCCGGCCTGCGGGCGCACCTCCAGGTTGCCCAGCGCGGCGAACATCGCGTTCCCGGGACGGTCGGGCCAGGTCAGCCGGGTGGGAGAGGCGGTGATGACGAAGCCGGGCGGGCCGCCGCGGTGGCCCGCGTCGGCGGCGCCCGCGGGGTCGGCGGTGGCGAGGTAGAAGGTGTCGGCGGCGGCGACCGTACGCCGCTGCGCCTCGGTCAGCGCCGTCCCCCGCCGGGTACGTGCCGTACGGGCGCCGGGCTCCTCGGGGGCCGCGGGCGGCAGCGGTCTGCGGGGGCTCAGCCGGGCCGGGCAGTTGGGGAAGACCTGGCCGGTGTCCAGCGCGAGGCCGCGCGGGGTGGGCCCGGCCGTTCCGTTGAGCCGGAGTCTGCGGCGGGTGCGCGGGTCAAGGGCGAGGGTGCCGAGCGGCAGCGGTCCTGCGGTGAGCGCCGCCGCGAGCGGGTCGCCTTCGGGCGGGCGGGCCGCGACGGACAGGGAGTGCGGGCCGGTGGCCCGCAGGAAGCCGGGCGGGCCGGTGAGCTGCGAGCACCACAGCCGGCCCGCGCCGTCGGCCGCGGCGATCACCAACTGGGTCTGGAGGCCGAGGAAGACGGCGGCGATGTCGCCGAGGCCGCTGCCGATGGTGCGCCCGATGCGCTCGGCCCGCTCCGTCTCCCCGGCGCGGCGCTGCACCGCCCGCTCCCCCTCGTGGTATGGCCCGCTCCCCGTCATGACTCTCCCCGTCCCCTGGGGCGGTTCCGCGCCGCCGCGGATACGGCCGCGCCGCCCCTCGGGAACGTAGGGGCCCTCCGGACACCGGTCAAGCCGCGGTCCGGCCTTCCCTGCCGATCTTCGCGGGCTGCGGTCGTGCCGTCCGCCAAGGGGAATGGATTGGACAAAGCGACGTGCTTCACACACATGATGGGTGCGCTTCTGAGCAGGTGTTCCCAGGAAGCACCCATGTCAGGATGAGGAAGAAGGAGTCCCATGAGGATCGGAATCGTCGGAGCCACCGGACAGGTCGGCGGCGTGATGCGGGGCATTCTCGCCGAGCGGAACTTCCCGGTCGAGCAGCTGCGCCTGTTCGCTTCGGCCCGGTCCGCCGGCCGCACGCTGCCCTGGCAGGACACCGAGATCACGATCGAGGACGCGGCCACCGCCGACTTCTCAGGACTGGACATCGTGCTGTTCTCGGCCGGCGGCTCGACCTCCAAGGCGCTGGCGCCCAAGGTCGCCGCCGCGGGCCCCGTCGTGATCGACAACTCCTCCGCCTGGCGCCGTGACCCCGAGGTCCCGCTGGTCGTCTCCGAGGTGAACCCCGCCGCGATCACCGAGCGCCCCAAGGGCATCATCGCCAACCCGAACTGCACGACGATGGCCGCGATGCCGGTGCTGCGTCCGCTGCACGACGCGGCCGGCCTGCTCTCGCTGGTCGTCTCCACCTACCAGGCGGTGTCCGGCAGCGGTCTGGCCGGCGTCGAGGAGCTGGACGGGCAGGCCCGCAAGGCGATCGAGCAGGACGCCGCCAAGCTGACGCACGACGGCGCGGCCGTGGAGTTCCCCGAGCCCGACAAGTACGTCCGCCCGATCGCGTTCAACGTGCTGCCGATGGCCGGCTCGATCGTCGACGACGGCCTGAACGAGACCGACGAGGAGCAGAAGCTCCGCCACGAGAGCCGCAAGATCCTCGACATCCCCGGCCTGAAGGTCTCCGGCACCTGCGTGCGGGTACCGGTCTTCACCGGTCACTCGCTCCAGATCAACGCCCGTTTCGCGCGCCCCCTCAGCGCAGCCCGTGCCCAGGAGCTGCTGGCCGGCGCCCCCGGCGTCACCCTCTCCGACGTGCCGACCCCGCTCCAGGCCGCGGGCCAGGACGCGGCGTTCGTGGGCCGCATCCGCGAGGACGAGACGGCCGAGAACGGTCTCGCGCTGTTCGTCTCCAACGACAACCTCCGCAAGGGCGCGGCGCTGAACGCCGTCCAGATCGCGGAGCTGGTCGCGGCGGAGCTGCGGGGCTGATCGGCGCCGCATCCCGGCACAGGGCGGGCGGAACCGGTAGGCACCGGTTCCGCCCGCCCTGTCGTAGGAGGCGCTCAGAGCGCCGGATGGCGGCGCAGCGCCACGTCGATCTCCGCCATGCGCTGCCGGGGGACCGCGCCGATGCGTCGCACCAGCCGCTCCAGGCTCAGCGCCCGCACCTGCTCACCCTGCACTTTGGAGTCCTTCACCAGACCGCACTCGGCAGCGGGGAGCAGCACCTGGAAGGGATGGACGCGGGACACGTTCATCGTCAGGGGCACCAAGGGTGACCACACCTCGCCCGGTCCGGTCCACGACCGCGTCGGCGCCGTCATTGGAGACGATCACCGCCGGACGGGCCTTGTTGACCTCGCTCCCCCGCGCCGGCTCGTGATCGACCAGGAAGATTTCACCGCGCCTCATTGGTGAGCCCGTCTCCCGAGAACTGGTCCGCGCCGGAACTGCCCACCGTGGAAGACTGGCGTAACGCCGCATACAAGGACGCTTACGAGGAGATGACCTGGTGCCTGGCACGAACCTGACCCGCGACGAGGCGCAGCAGCGGGCGCGGCTGCTGACCGTGGACGCGTATGAGATCGACCTCGACCTCTCCGGCGCGCAGGAGGGGGGCACCTACCGGTCCGCGACCACGGTGCGCTTCGACTCCGCCGATGCGGGTGCCGACTCGTTCATCGACCTGGTGGCCCCGGCCGTGCACGAGGTGCAGCTCAACGGTGTGGCGCTGGATCCGGCCGAGGTCTTCCAGGACTCGCGGATCGCGCTGACCGGCCTGCGGGCCGGCCGCAACGAGCTGCGGGTCATCGCGGACTGCGCGTACACCAACACCGGTGAGGGGCTGCACCGCTTCGTCGACCCGGTCGACGAACAGGCGTATCTCTACACGCAGTTCGAGGTGCCGGACGCCCGCCGGGTGTTCGCCAGCTTCGAGCAGCCGGACCTGAAGGCGACGTTCGAGTTCACCGTCAAGGCCCCGGAGGGCTGGACGGTGATCTCCAACTCGCCGACGCCCGAGCCGCGCGACAACATCTGGCACTTCGCGCCGACGCCGCGGATCTCGACGTACGTCACGGCGCTGATCGTCGGCCCGTACCACAGCGTGCACAGCGCCTGGGAAGGCACGGACGGAAGGTCGGTGCCGCTGGGCATCTACTGCCGTCCCTCGCTGGCCGAGCACCTGGACGCGGAGGAGATCTTCGCGGTCACCCGGCAGGGCTTCGACTGGTTCCAGGAGAAGTTCGACTACGCCTACCCGTTCGCCAAGTACGACCAGCTCTTCGTGCCGGAGTTCAACGCCGGTGCGATGGAGAACGCGGGCGCGGTGACCATCCGCGACCAGTACGTCTTCCGCTCGAAGGTGACGGACGCGGCGTACGAGGTGCGCGCGGAGACGATCCTGCACGAGCTGGCGCACATGTGGTTCGGCGACCTGGTCACCATGGAGTGGTGGAACGACCTGTGGCTGAACGAGTCGTTCGCCACCTACACCTCGATCGCCTGCCAGGCGTACGCGCCGGGCAGCAAGTGGCCGCACTCCTGGACCACGTTCGCCAACTCCATGAAGACCTGGGCCTACCGGCAGGACCAGCTGCCGTCGACGCACCCGATCATGGCCGAGATCCGTGACCTGGACGACGTGCTCGTCAACTTCGACGGGATCACCTACGCCAAGGGCGCTTCGGTGCTCAAGCAGCTGGTGGCCTACGTCGGCATGGACGCCTTCTTCCAGGGCGTCCAGGCGTACTTCAAGGCGCACGCCTACGGGAACACCCGGCTCAGCGACCTGCTGGGCGCGCTGGAGGAGACCAGCGGCCGTGACCTGAAGACCTGGTCGAAGAAGTGGCTCCAGACCGCGGGCATCAACATCCTGCGCCCGGAGATCGAGGTCGACGCGGCCGGCCACGTCACCTCGTTCGCGGTCCGCCAGGAGGCGCCCGCGCTGCCGACCGGCGCGACCGGCGAACCGGTGCTGCGGCCGCACCGCATCGCGATCGGCTGCTACGACCACCAGGACGGCAAGCTCGTCCGCACCAGCCGCATCGAGCTGGACGTGGACGGCGAGCTGACCGAGGTGCCGTTCCCGAAGGACACCGCGCGGCCCGCGGTGATCCTGCTGAACGACGACGACCTGTCGTACGCCAAGGTCCGCCTCGACGAGGAGTCGCTGAAGACCGTCACCGCGCACCTCGGCGACTTCACCGAGTCGCTGCCGCGCGCCCTGTCGTGGGCGTCCGCGTGGGACATGACGCGCGACGGCGAACTGGCCACCCGTGACTACCTGTCGCTGGTGCTGTCCGGCATCGGCAAGGAGTCGGACATCGGCGTCGTGCAGTCGCTGCACCGCCAGGTGAAGCTGGCGCTCGACCTGTTCGCGGCGCCCGACTGGCGTGACACCGGCCTGGCGCTGTGGACCGACGCGGCACTTGAGCACCTGCGGGCCGCGGCCCCGGGCAGCGACCACCAGCTGGCGTGGGCCCGCGCGTTCGCCGCCGTGGCCCGTACCGGCGAGCAGCTCGACGTGCTCCAGGGGCTGCTGGACGGCACCGAGTCGGTGGACGGGCTCGCGGTCGACACCGAGCTGCGCTGGACGCTGTTCCAGCGGCTCGCGGCCACCGGCCGGGCGGACGAGAAGGCCATCGCCGCCGAGCTGGAGCGGGACAAGACCTCGGCGGGCGAGCGGCATGCGGCCACGGCGCGGGCGGCGCGGCCGACGGCGGAGGCGAAGGCCGAGGCGTGGGCGTCCGTCGTCACGTCGGACACGCTGCCCAACGCCGTGCAGGAGGCCGTCATCGGCGGCTTCGTGCAGTCCGACCAGCGGGAGCTGCTGGCGCCTTACACCGCGCGGTACTTCGACGTGGTCAAGGGCGTCTGGGACGCGCGCAGCCACGAGATGGCGCAGCAGATCGCGGTGGGCCTGTACCCGGCGGTGCAGGTCGCGCAGGAAACGCTGGACGCGACGGACGGGTGGCTGGCGGCGGCCCAGCCGAGTGCGGCGCTGCGGCGGCTGGTCACCGAGTCGCGCGCGAGCATCGAGCGGGCGCTCAAGGCGCAGGCGGCGGACGCGGCAGCGGGCTGACGTCCGGCGGGTTCGTCAACGCGGGGGCGCCCGTGGCCGGTTGGCCGCGGGCGCCCTTCGCAGGTGAAGCCGCCCGGCGGGTGGGCGTCAGGCGCGGCCGCCCGCCGGGCGGGTCGGTGGCCCGGGGTCAGCCGCCGAGCGCGGTGAAGCGGCGGCCGAGGGCGGCGCGGCCCGCCTCGGTGAGACTGCCGTGCACCCGCATCCGGGCGAGGCCGCCGTCGGGGAAGACGTCGAGCCTGATGTGGGTGGCGGTGACGGCAGCGGGCAGCGTGAAGCGGTGCGGGGTGTCGGGCTGGAGCTTGGTGCGGGGCAGGATCTCGAACCAGGAGCCGGCGTCGTCCGGGGTGCCGTCGCAGCCGTAAAGGGCGGCCCAGCCCGCGGAGTTGCCCTTGAGGTAGGCGGTGTCGATCTCGACGGCGCGGATCTCGCCCTGGGCGGCGAGGCGGAAGCGGACCCAGTCGTTGGTGCCCTTGACGCGGCGGCGGCGGTTCTCCCATCCGTCGTCCATCTTGCGGGACAGGCCGGGCTGGATGATCTGGGTGGGCGAGGAGTAGAAGCGGTCGGACGCGTCCTCGACGGCGCCGCCGTGCATCACGGATGCCAGGTCGAGGGTGCCGAGCACGTCCAGCCACGCCGGGTCCGGCACGACCTCGCCGTGGACCCGCAGGCGGGCTGTGCCGCCGTCGGGGTGCTGCTTGAGGCGCAGGTGCGTGAAGCGGCGCTCGGCGGTGACCTCGAAGCCGTTGGCGGCATGGCCGCGTACGGGGGTGCGCGGGACGATTTCCTCCCACTTCACGCCGTCGGCGAGCAGGTCGTCGGGGCCGGGGCTGCCGGGCAGCGCGGTGGCTTCGACGGTGATCTGCTGCGGGTAGTTGCCGCGGAAGTGGGCGGTGTCGACGATGATGCCGCGGATGACGCCGGGGGCGGCGAGGCGGATCAGGGCCCAGTCGTGCTCGTCGTCGGTGGGGAAGGGGTGCTCGCCGTCGGCGCCGCGGCGGCGGCGGGTCTCCCAGCCGTCCATGATCTTGCCCTTGTGGCCGAAGTGCTCGGGGTCGAAGACCGCGGGGCCCGGCTTCAGCAGGTTCTCGCGCTCGGCGAAGAACTCGTCGTTCGCGGCGATCACGCCGGCGCCGAAGCGGCGGTCGGCGAGGTCGACGAGCGAGGTGAAGGGGAAGTCCCCGCCGCGGTAGTCGGCGTACGGGTCGCCGCCGCCGTACGGGTCGGCGTCGTTGGCGTGCGGATCGGTGGAGTCGGCCGGGGTGGTGGTCATTTCTGCCTTTCGCCGTGATCTGCGTGCTGGGGACCACTCCACGGTCGCAGCCGCCATCCCGCAGGTCCATCGAAAGTTCTTGAGGTGGATGTTCAGCTGGACTGAACGGTTTCGGCGGCCTGCCGGAGCGCGGCCAGCACCCGGGCCGGTCCCGGCGCCCCTTCGGAGCCGCGCCGCGCGGCGGCCACCACGTGGCGGCGCGGCTGGTCCGCGTGCAGCACCCGCAGCACGACCCGGGAGCCGTCGCGCTCACCCCGGCCGAGCGCGGCGCCGATGCCGCCCGCCATCGCCATCCGCGGCACCAGCGCGACGCCCATGCCCGCCGCGACCATCGCCAGGATCGCGCTCCAGTCGGCCGCCGCGTGCGCCTGCTCGGGGACGAATCCGGCGCTCTCGCAGGCGGTGGTGGTGATGTGCGACCACGGGCCGCTGCTGCCGAAGATCCAGGGTTCGCCCGACAGGTCGGCGAGCCGCAGGCCCGGCTCGGCGGCCAGCGGATGGCCGGCCGGCAGCGCCACGTCCAGCGGGTCGGCGAGCAGTGAGATCCGGCTGAATCTGGGGTCGCGGGGCGTCGGGGCGTGCGCGGCGAGCGACAGCGCCAGGTCGACGCTGCCCTCGGCCAGCAGCTCGTACGCCGCCTCCGCCTCCGCCTCCCGCACCACGACCGAAAGCCCCGGATGGCTGCGGCGCAGCTCCTGCACGGCCGGGACGACCAGCGCGGGGATCGCGGTGGAGAACGCGCCGACCCGGACCCGGCCCGCCTCGCCCTGGAGGTAGCCGAGGAGTTCGGCGTCGGCCCGCTCCAGCTGTGCGAAGACCGCGTCGGCGTGCCGCAGCACCAGCTGCGCGGCGTCGGTCAGCCGGACCCGCCGCCCGTGGGCCTCCAGGAGCGGCACGCCGAGCGCCTTGGCGAGGCCGGTCAGCTGCTGCGAGACGGCCGACGGCGTCATGTGCAGCGCCTCGGCGGTCGCGGTGACCGTGCCCAGCTCGTGGAGAGTGCGCAGGATGCGCAGCTTTTTGATGTCCCAGTCGGCCATGCGGGCAGCGTACGCACCCGGTGGCGGCCTCACCGCCGGCCGCCCGCGGCCCCCAGCGCCACCCCGGCCACGATCAGCGCCGTGCACACCGCCTGGACGGTGCCGATGGATTCGCCCAGGACGGCCGCCGACAGCAGCGCCACGCAGACCGGCTGGAGGTAGTAGACGACACCGGCCCGCGCGGCGCCCACCAGCGCGATGGCCTTGTTCCACGTGAAGAAGGCGACGGCGGATGAGAGCACGCCGATGTAGAGGAGCGGCCCGACGGTGCCTGCGGTGGGCGTGAAGCCGCCTTCGACGGCGAGGCTGACCCCGTAGACGGGCAGCAGCATCGCGGCGCCGAGCGCGAAGGTCGTGAAGAGGAAGGCGAGTTGGCCGATGCCGTCGGGGCGGCGGCGCAGCAGGGCGCTGTAGCCGGCGAAGGCGGCGGTGGCCGCGAGCATCCACAGGTCGCCTGCGGCGAAGTCGAGGTGCAGGATCGCGGTGGGTGAGCCGTTGCCGACGAGGGTGAGCACGCCGGCCAGGGCGAGCACCATGCCGGCGATCCGGCGGCGGCCGAGCGGCTCGGCGGCGGTGCCGCGGCGGCGTCCGACGAGGTCGAAGAGGGCGATCAGCATGGGGGAAGCGGCCGCGATCATGGCCATGTTGGTGGCCGATGTGCTGCGTCCGGCTTGGTAGATCAGCGTGTTGAAGAGGGCGACGCCCAACAGGGCGGCGGCCGCGAGGTATCCGAGGTGCCGGCGGACGGCCGGCCACTGCCTGCGGACCTGCGGGAGGGTGAACGGCGCGACGGCGAGCAGCGCGATGACCCAGCGCCAGAACGCGGTCTGGACGGGCGGCACGGTGTCGTGCAGGGCGCGGGCGATGACGAAGTTGCCCGACCAGACGACGGTCGCGGTCAGGGCGAGCGCGAGCCCTGCGCCCTGCGCCGATGAACTGCGGTGTGTGCGGGCCCGCTCCAGGACTGCCACGGTTTCCTCTCGGTCGGTGGGGTGTCCACCCACCGTGGCAGTCCTCGACCCATCAGGTCCATCGAAAAATTCCGGCGATTCCGTTCAGTAGAAATGAACAGTCACGGTCGCCGGAGGGGGATCAGCTCCGGGCGGCGCGGCGGGCGAGCAGGGCCGCACGCCGCTCGTCGAACTTGCGCGCCTGGTCGTCCAGGCCGCCCATGAACAGCCCCAGCTCCTCCTGGGCCGCGAGCCCGGCCGGGCCGAGGCCGCCGATCTCCAGCACCTTGAGGTAGCGCAGCACCGGCTGGAGCACGTCGTCGTGGTGGATCCGCAGGTTGTAGATCCCGCCGATGGCCATCCGCGCCGCGGCCCGCTCGAAGCCGGGCATACCGTGGCCCGGCATCCGGAAGCCGGTGACGACGTCGCGTACGGCGCACATGGTCTGGTCGGGCGCCAGCTCGAAGGCCGCGCCCAGGAGGTTGCGGTAGAAGACCATGTGGAGGTTCTCGTCGGTGGCGATCCGGGACAGCATCCGGTCGCAGACCGGGTCGCCGGAGTGGTGGCCGGTGTTGCGGTGCGAGATCCGGGTGGCCAGCTCCTGGAAGGCGACGTACGCGACCGAGTGCAGCATGCTGTGGCTGTTGTCGGACTCGAACCCCTCCGACATGTGTGCCATGCGGAAGCGCTCCAGCTCGACGGGGTCCACCGCGCGGCTGGTGAGGAGGTAGTCGCGCATCACGATGCCGTGCCGGCCCTCCTCGGCGGTCCAGCGGTGCACCCAGGTGCCCCAGGCGCCGTCGCGGCCGAAGAGGCTGGCGATCTCGTGGTGGTAGCTGGGGAGGTTGTCCTCGGTGAGGAGGTTGACCACGAGAGCGGTGCGGCCGATGTCGGTGACCTTGGACTGCTCGGGCGCCCAGGCTTCGCCGCCCATGACGCCGTCGAAGTTCCGGCCGTCGCTCCACGGCACGTACTCGTGGGGCATCCATTCCTTGGCGACCTTCAGGTGCCGGTTCAGTTCCTTCTCGACGACCTCTTCGAGCGCGTAGAGGAGATGGGCGTCACTCCATGCGGTCTGGCCGCGCTCTCCGTCAAGGCGGGCGGTGGCGATGGTCACGGGGGGTACTCCAGGGGACGACGATGACCTACGGGACCGTAAGTACGACCTACGGCTCCGTAGGTTACGGCATCGTAGGTTAGAGCGGGTTAAACGTCTGGACCCCACAAAACCCCTGATAGCGCCCCTTTTACGGGCGGGGAACGACAAAGGGCGCCTATCGGTTCGATCGAACCGATAGGCGCCCTGAAGGCGTCGCGTGTGCCCGGTGTCAGCCCTTGGACTTGGTCTGCTTGCGGGACTTGTCGCCCGCCATGACCAGCCCGGCGATGACCAGGAAAAGAACGATGGGCGCAGCGACATAGAGGCCGAGCGTCTGGATCACACTCAGACCCGGACCCGGGTCGTCACCATCGTCGCGGGTGAGCGCAAACGCGGGGGACGACATCAGCAGCATCAGCGCGGTGCCGGCCGTGATGGTTCCGGCGCGCAGGGCATTCTTCTTGACCTTGTTGCTCACGAAGTCAACGTATCGGACGCCCCGCCGGGCCGCGCGCCCGGGGTCTGTCAACGGCCCCTGTCCGCGGCCGCAGTCCGGCTCAGACGCAGCGAAGGCGGCTGGACGTGCGGACGCCCGCGGGCGGCGAGCACGGTGACCCCGCGCACGCGTACCGGGTGAACAGCTCTTGAAGCGCTCTCCTCCCTTCACTGGGCGCCGCGCCGCTCCAGTCGCAAGAGCGCGGACTGCTCCCGCTTGGTCAGCCACTCGCCGTGGTTCTTGGTGCTGCCGTCCGACAAGGCGATGGGCACGGTGACGCCCACGTCGATGCCGGCTTCCGGCCCCTGATGAGGATCGGGCTTCGCTTCGAGGGTCTGGACGCGGAATGCGATGTGCCGGCCGAGCGCGTCTTCTACCAGCCGCGCGCCGGTGATGCGGTTCTCTTTGCTGGAGTGCCTGCCCACGGGGAGGTCTTGGGTCCAGCGGAACCTGACGCGGCCCACCTTGGGGATGCCGGTCATGCCCCAGCGGCGGTGCCAGCAGTTCTTCCACGCCTGGAAATACGTCTTCAACACGGCTTGCGCGGCCTGGGCCGGGAGCACTGCGAGGAAGTCGATGTCCTTACGGGCCCGGCGGATCGCGGCATCCGCGCTCGCGAGCGTCCGCTCTTCCTTCGGCGTCATCCGCCACCACGCGTGGAGGGGATTCCGCATCGTACGGACGGCGTGCGCCTGAGCGTCGACCTTGAACTGACACACAGGGGACAGTTCCAGGCGGGCGCGATGCCCGAACCACCGCTTCCCCAGGCCGTGTTCGCTCACAACCGCCACGCTGCTGCCTTTGGCTCATGGCACCGCGCTGGAATCCGAATCCCGATGTACGCACCGGCCGTCACGTCGCCCATAAGCTGCACGTCCACTTGGCTTCGTCACCAAGTACCGACGAAAGGCATTCACCGACATCGTGCCGGCCAACAGCCCCAAGGGCGTCAGCTCGCGAAGACTCCGCCAGAAGTACGACGTACACGGACGGTGCGGCGGACCGGAGCGGATGCGGGGGCGTGGCGGCGGATGCGGCACGGGCGCGAGGGCCCTGCGGCGTCACCCGGGGGCGCGGAGCGGCCCGGCGCGGGTGCCCGCGATGGCGGCACGCCGTGCGGCCCGGCGGCCTCGCGGGCCACGCAGGCCGGGGGCGTCAGACCTGCATGGACTCCGTGCCCAGGCCCGCGGCGGTGGGCTCGCTGGTCAGCGGCAGCTCGGCGGAGATGGGCACCTCGCTGGTCAGCGGGGCGGCGTCGGCGAGCGGGGGCTCGCTGGTCAGGGGAGGCTCGACGAAGCTGAAGGACCCGGAGCCTTCCATGCCGGAATCGGGGTCGGAGACCCCGTCGAACAGATCGGGCTCCAGCGGCCCGCCGTCCTCCGGTTTGGAGGACAGGGCGTCGAGGAGCAACTGAGCGGATGCGGCCACGGGGGCCTCCCGTTCATCGGTAGTGGGACACGTCTGGCCTACCCATTGGACCCGGACGCAGACGCAATCACCCACCAAGCGTGACCCACATCACATTAGCTCGCGGCAGGCGATTTCGCTGCCCGGCCCCATGACCGACGGAGAGAGTACCGGCAAAACGGACATCGGACGGCAAGTCCTGCGGGGACTCGCCCGCCCCTCCCCCGCCCGCCGCGCACCCGAACCGCGCCCCCGCGCCGACCACTTGACAGGCCGCGGAAACACGAAACGGGGGTGGGCCGCCCCATGAGGAGCTGCCCACCCCCGTCCAGGCGGTGACCTGCGGATACACGTCCGGATATGCGAAAGCCCGGATCTATGCCGATACGGCGTTGATCCGGGCCAGGGCGTCATCCGCGCCGTACGGCTGCAAATACGGCAACCAGCGCGGATCCCGGTGCCCCGTGCCGATGATCCGCCACGCGAGACCGGACGGCGGGGCGGGTTGGTGCCGCAGCCGCCAGCCGATCTCGGCGACATGGCGGTCGGCCTTGACGTGGTTGCAGCGGCGGCAGGCGGCGACGACGTTCTCCCAGGTGTGCTGGCCTCCGCGGCTGCGCGGGATGACGTGGTCGACGCTGGTTGCGACGCCACCGCAGTACATACAGCGCCCGCCGTCACGGGCGAAGAGCGCCCGGCGGGTCAGCGGAACGGGGCCGCGAAAGGGCACCCGCACAAACCGCTTCAGGCGGACCACGCTCGGAGCCGGAATGACATGGGTCGCGCTGTGCATCAGGGCGCCGGACTCCTCAAGGCTCACAGCCTTCTCATTGAGTACGAGGATGAGCGCGCGGCGGAGCGGTACGACGCCGAGCGGCTCGTACGACGCGTTGAGGACCAGGACGTGCGGCACGGGTGCCTCCTTGTACGCCGGCGGCGCGTGGCTCGCGCCGGGACGATCTCTCCACAGTGTCCCCCGGTGCCTGGTCACGGCGCCACCATGACCGGGTAACGGCCTTGAGGTGTTTTCCACCACACCCCTTCAGTTCCCGCCACGTGGTGTTACTTCCCCCTCTTTCAGGCCGTCATAGGACCGCCCGGCTCGAACAGGGGCGCGAGTCACACCCGTTGCCCCGTTAGTGTGGTGGGTCTGCCCGGCCCCCGGGGGCATCACCACGGTCCGGGCCGATCTCCCGACACGGAAGGTTCTGCTGTGTACTGGTCCGCCTCGCCGGTCGCCGCCGCGCCGTACAGCGCCGCAACTCCCGGCTCATCCGGCCCGACCTCGCTCGACGACGCCACGGAGAAGGCCACCAACGCCGCCGGCTGGGTGCAGGACAACTGGGGGACGTGGCTCACGTCCGGGCTCCAGATCGTGCTGATCATCGTGATCGCGGTGGTGCTCCGGCATGTGATACGCCGCACCATCACCCGCCTCATCGACCGCATGAACCGCACCGCGACCGCCGCCCAGGGCACCGCGCTCGGCGGCCTCCTGGTGAACGCCGAGCGGCGCCGCCAGCGATCCGAGGCGATCGGTTCGGTGCTGCGCAGCGTCGCCTCCTTCGTCATCATGGGGACGGCCGCGCTGACCGTGCTGTCGGTACTCAAGATCAACCTGGCGCCGCTGCTGGCGAGCGCGGGTGTGGCGGGTGTGGCCATCGGCTTCGGCGCCCGCAACCTCGTCACGGACTTCCTCTCCGGCGTCTTCATGATCCTGGAGGACCAGTACGGCGTCGGAGACGAGATCGACGCCGGGGTGGCCACCGGCACGGTCATCGAGGTCGGCCTGCGGGTGACCAAGCTGCGCGGCCCCAACGGCGCCATCTGGTACATCCGCAACGGCGAGGTCAAGCGGATCGGGAACCTCAGCCAGGGCTGGTCCACCGCCCATGTCGACGTGCTGCTCGCCGCCGACCAGGACCTGGACCGCGCCCGCGAGATCATCACCGCGACCGGCGACGAGATGTCCAAGGCCGAGCCGTGGAACGAGCAGCTGTGGGAGCCGGTCGAGGTCCTCGGCCTGAGCGAGGTGCACCTCGACACGGTCACCATCAGCGTCTCGGGCAAGACCATGCCGGGCAAGGCACCCGGCATCGAGCGCGAGCTGCGCTGGCGGATCAAGCGGGCGCTGGACGGCGCCGACATCCGCCTCGCCCCGCGCCCGGCCCCCGGGGACGAGCCCGAGGAAATCCCCGACCCGGCCGCCTCGATGTCCGCCCCGTCCGCACTCAACAATCCGGATTCCCCCCAGTCCAAGGCGTCGCAACCGATAGCGCCGCCGCAGTTGGGCAAATAGCCGCCGGGAAGCCGGAAAAGGCCCTCACGTCACGGAGTTCGTGGCGTGGGGGCCTTTTCGTGTGTCCGGTCCCCGTTCGCATGCGCAGCGCGCCCGTACGGAACTAGGCTCTGCGACGAGCGGCACACCGCAACTGCCGTACGGAGAAAGGGAGTAGGCCATGGCCAAAGGTCCACGGAGCAGCCAACAACAGGCCGCCTGGGAGTTCTTCGGCACGGAATTGAAGCGGCGGAGAGAGAACGCGGGCCTCACCCAGGACGGCCTGGGGCTCCTGGTATTCGTATCCGGCGGCTACATCGGCCAGTTCGAGCAGGCGATTCGCCGCCCGCAGTTGGACGTGGCGATCCGGATCGATGAAGTTCTACAAACCGAGGGCTTTTTCGAACGGACCTGGCGCAAGCTGATCGACGACAAGCGGTATGCGGATTACTTTGCGCAGATGGCGGAGTTGGAGACGCTGGCGACCAAGATCTGCGAGTTCGCACCCACCGTGGTTCCGGGGCTCCTGCAAACCGCCGCGTACGCGCGAGCCGTCACGATCGCGGCGAACCCGTTCGTCACCGACGCGTACGTGAAGGGGATGGTGACGGCACGGCTGGAGCGGGCGACCATACTGCAGGACGCTGCACGCCCCGAGTATTGGGTGGTCCTGCACGAGAACACGATTCGTACGCCAGCTGGCGGGCGTGCCGCGATGGCAGAGCAGTTGGAGCACATCGCCACGCTGGTGCGGGAACGCAACGTCGTGGTGGTAGTACTCCCGCACGCGGCAGGAGCCCATGCGTCCATGAGCGGGATGCTGACGCTCCTGGAGTTCGACGATGCGCCGCCAACTGCCTATACAGAGACCTCGTTTTCGGGAACGCTGCTGGATGATCCGGCTGTGGTGAAGCGGGCCCAGCGTGCCTACGATCTGCTCAGGGTCGCCGCACTATCGCCGGAGGCGTCCCTGGCCCTGATCGAATCGGCGGCGGAGGACTACAGACGATGAACCAGAACGAGCTGAGCACCGCGCGCTGGCGCAAGAGCAGCTACAGCAACGGCGAAGGCGGCAGCTGCATCGAGGTGGCCGACGGCCACCCCGGCATCGTCCCCGTCCGCGACAGCAAGAACCCGGCAGGTCCCGCGCTCGTCTTCGCCGCCGCCGGCTGGTCGGCGTTCGTGACGGTCGTCAAGGGGGACGGGTTCACGAGCTGAGCCCACCCGGAACAGGCCCGAAGGCCCGCGCGCCACGTACCCCGTGGCGCGCGGGCCTTTTGCGGGGGGCGCACGCGCAAAGTCGACCCGCCGAAACCATTGACGGCTCACCGGCCCACGACCTACCTTCCTGTCACCGATTGGAAAGTTTCCTAACAGACGGCGCGGCGGTCCGGGAGGAACGCCGGGGACGGGGCGTGGGCGGTCATGGCAGGAGCGGGGCAGGGAGTACAGGGGATGCCCGGGACGCCCCGGGTGTTGCGGGCCATGAACGACCGGGCCGCCCTCGATCTCCTCGTCTCGCAGGGGCCGTTGACCCGCACCCAGGTCGGCGAGCTGACCGGCCTTTCGAAGCCGACCGCCTCGCAGTTGCTGGCCAGGCTGGAGGCCGTCGGCCTTGTGCGTACGACCGGGAACGTGACCGGGCGGCCGGGGCCCAACGCCCAGCTGTACGAGGTCGATCCGTGCGCGGCACAGGTCGTCGCGCTCGCCGTGGATCAGGAGGGGATCACGGCGGCCGTGGCCGACATCGCCGGGGAGGTGCGCGGTCGGGCGCGGGTCGGTACGGACGCGGTGGCCGAGAACGTGCCGCACCGGACCGCGCAACTGGTGGCGGCTGCCGTCGACGGCGCGCTCGTCGAGGCAGGGCTTGGGCGGGAGGCGCTGCACGGCGCGGTGATCGGCACGCCGGGCGCGCTGGATCCGCAGACCGGAGTGCTGCGCTACGCGCCCCATCTGCCGGGCTGGCACTCCAGGGCGCTCCAGGAGGAGCTGGCCGAGGTGCTGGGCACGCCGATCGTGATCGAGAACGACGTGAATCTGGCGGCCGTCGCCGAGCAACACGACGGCGCCGCACAGGACTTCGACGACTTCGTGCTGCTGTGGGCCGACGAGGGGGTCGGCGCCGCCATCGTGCTGGACGGCCAGCTGCTGCGCGGCGCCACCGGCGGCGCGGGCGAGGTCGGCTACATGCCGCTGCCCGGCGCGCCGCTGGCCCGCGGCGGCGACCGCAGCGCGGCGCAGCCGGACGGCGGCGGCGGCTTCCAGCGGCTGGTCGGCTCGCCGAGCGTGGTGGAACTGGCGCGGCAGTACGGATCCGCCGACGTGCACACCGTCGCGGAGGCGCTGCGTCACGAGGACGTACGGGCCGAGGTGGCGCGCCGGCTCGCCACCGGCATCGCCGCCGTGGTGGCCGTCGTCGACCCGCGTCTCGTGGTGCTGTCGGGCGAGGTCGCGCAGGCGGGCGGGGAAGCGCTGCGGCAGCTGGTCGAGGAGGAGTTCACCGGGCTCGCGCTGCCACGGCCCGAGCTGCGCATCAGCCGTCTCGACGGAAACCCGATCCTCACGGGCGCGCTGCGCACGGCGCTCGCCGCCGCCCGCGATGTCGTCTTCGACACGGCTTGACGGCCGCATCCCCGTACCTGCCCGCCCCGCCTTCCGGGTCGGGCACGCCCCCGCACGTCCGCACCTCCGCTCTTGCCGCACCACGTCAACTCCCCCTGCCGTAAAGGAAGTACGCCATGCCGCTGCCGCGCATGCGCATCTGCCTGTCCGTGGCGCTGGCCGGCGCCGGGCTGCTGGTCTCGGGCTGCGCCAATCCGAGTGTCGGCAGCGACCGTGACGATCCGACGAAGCCGGTCACGCTGAAGTTCTGGCACGGCTGGTCGGATCGGGCGGAGGTGAAGGCGGTCAACGACAGCATCGCCCGCTTCGAGAAACTTCACCCCAACATCAAGGTGAAGTCCGTCGGTAATGTCACCGACGAGACGATGAACCAGTCGCTGCGGGCCGGCGGGGACGACGCGCCCGACGTGGTGTCGTCGTTCACCACCAACAATGTCGGGCAGTACTGCTCGTCGGGGACGTGGGCGGATCTCGACCCGTTCATGAAGAAGACGGGTGTGCAGAAGGAGAAGGTCTTCCCGAAGACCTTTCTCGACTACACGCAGTACGAGGGAAAGCAGTGTGCGCTGCCGCTGCTGGCCGACTCCTTCGGCCTGTACTACAACAAGGACGCGTTCGAGGAAGCCGGGATCAAGCGGCCGCCGCGGACGATGTCGGAATTCCGGCGGGACGCGGCCAAGCTCACCGATCGGCACCAGGACGGCTCGTACAAGCGGGTCGGATTCATGCCCAACTTCCGTCTGTACGAGAACAGTCCGGACCGGTTCTTCGGGCAGTGGGGCCCGAAATACTTCGACAGCAAGGGCAAAGCCGCGCTGGCGAAGGACCCGCGCAGCAAGCAGTTCTACGAGACCCAGCTGGCGCTGATCAAGGAGCAGGGCGGTTATGCAGCGCTTGAGAAGTTCCGCTCCCAATTCGGTGAGGAAATGTCCTCGCAGAGCGCGTTTCTGACGCAGCGGGTGGCGATGCATCTGGACGGGGAATGGCGTGGCCTGATGCTCAAGGACGACAAGGCGAAGTTCCACTGGGGGACGGCGCCGCTGCCGGTACCCGACGACCAGGAGGACACGTACGGGCGCGGCTATCTCACCGGCACGGTCGCCGGCATCGCGCACAGCAGCCGGCACCAGAACGCGGCCTGGGAATTCGTGAAGTTCCTGACGGTGGACACCGATCAGGTGGTGCGTTTCGCCAACGACATCCACAACGTGCCGTCGACGTTCGCGGCCCTCAAGTCGCCGAAGCTGCACGCCGATCCGGCGTTCCGCACCTTCATCGACATCGCGCAGGACCCGCACAGCACCGCGATGCCGCCCTCCAACAACGGCGGCCAGTACGTCACCACCTTTCAGGACTTCTCGTACGACGTGGAGGCGGGCAAGGTCCCCGACCTCGACAAGGGACTGCGCCGGCTCGACGCGCAGATAGACGCCGACAATCTCCAGTCCGAGAACTGACGGAGCCTCGCCATGGCACTCCCTCCCGCGCCCGCGCTGCGCCGCAAGCACACCCGCGAACGGCTGCGCACACTCGGCTTCCTCTCCCCCTGGCTGGTCGGCTTCACGGTCTTCTTCGGCTATCCGCTGATCGCCACCGTCTATTTCTCGTTCATGCACTACAACCAGATCGAGCAGCCCGATTTCGTCGGGCTCAAGAACTGGAAATACGTGCTGACGCAGATGCCGCTCTTCGGTCCTGCCCTGTGGAACACGCTGTGGCTGGTCGTGGTGATGGTCGCGCTGCGGGTGGTGTTCGGGCTCGGCATCGGCATGCTGGTCACCAAGATCAAGTCGGGGGTCGGCTTCTTCCGCACGGCGTTCTACCTGCCGTATCTGGCCCCGCCGGTCGCCGCGACCGTCGCCTTCGTCTTCCTGCTCAACCCCGGCACCGGGCCGGTCAACGAGATCCTGGGCGCCATCGGCATCCACGCGCCCTCCTGGTTCAACGATCCCGACTGGGCCAAACCGTCACTGGTCATGCTCTCGCTGTGGGGCATCGGCGACCTGATGGTGATCTTCATGGCGGCGCTGCTCGACGTGCCCAAGGAGCAGTACGAGGCGGCGGAGCTGGACGGAGCCGGCGCGTGGGGGAAGTTCCGCTACGTCACCTGGCCCGCCATCACGCCCATCGTGATGTTCGCCGTGGTCACCGGCGTCGTGCAGACCATGCAGTACTACACGCAGGCGCTGGTCGCCGGGAAGCTCGCCTCCGGCATCACCTTCGGCCCCGGCACGGTGATCCAGCCCGGCTACCCGGACCACTCCACCCTCACCGTCCCCCAGCTCGTCTACTCCCTGGGCTTCCAGAACTTCAACACCGGCGCGGCGTGCGTGCTCTCGCTCGTGCTCTTCGTCATCGCCATGGGCGTCACCACCCTGCTGATGCGCAAGCGCGCCGGCCTGCTTGCGGCGGAGGACTGATCCGACATGACCACCACGACCCTGCGCCCCCGCACCGCACCCGCCCCCGCACCGGCGGGCGACCGCGGCCCCGCCCTGCGCGCCAGGCGCCGCCGGCTGCTGCACTGGATCGCCGTGCACGCCGTGTCCGTCGCCGCCGCGCTCTTCTTCGTGCTGCCGTTCGTCTTCGTCTTCCTGACGTCCGTGATGAGCGACGGCCAGGCGATGAGCGGCGAGCTGTGGCCGCACGAATGGAACTGGTCCAACTACGCGACGGTCTTCCACACCCCCGGCTTCCTGGACTGGTGGAAGAACTCGCTGATGTACGCGGGCCTGGGCACGCTGTTCACGGTCTGCTCGGCGGTCCCGGTGGCGTACGCGCTGGCCAAGTTCCGCTTCCGCGGCCGCCGAACGGCGATGATCCTGGTGATCTCCACGATGATGCTGCCGCCGCAGGTCATCGTGATCCCGATGTACCTGGTGTGGGCCCAGCAGCTGCATTTGTCGGGCTCACTGTGGCCGCTAATCATCCCGATGGCGTTCGGCGACGCGTACTCGATCTTCCTGCTGCGGCAGTTCCTGCTGACCATCCCGCAGGAGTACATCGAGTCGGCGAAGGTGGACGGCTGCGGCGAGCTGCGCACCCTGCTGAAGATCATCGTCCCGATGGCCAAGCCCGGCATCGCGGCCGTCGCGCTCTTCCAGTTCTTCTACTGCTGGAACGACTATTTCGGCCCGCAGATCTACGCGGCACAGAATCCCGGCGCCTGGACGCTTTCCTACGGGCTCGAATCGTTCAAGAGCGCGCACAGCGTCGACTGGAATCTGACCATGGCGGCGACGCTGCTGGTCATGGCGCCGGTCATCATCGTTTTCTTTTTCGCTCAGAAGGTCTTCGTCGAAGGCGTCACTCTCACCGGAGTAAAGGGCTGATTTATCGTGAAGCTCGCAGTGGTCGGCGGAGGTTCGACCTACACCCCAGAACTCATCGACGGATTCGCGCGGTTGCGTGATGTCCTGCCGCTGGAGGAACTGGTCCTCATCGACCCGGCGACCGACCGTCTTGAACTGGTCGGCGGCCTCGCCCGGCGGATCTTCGCCAAGCAGGGCCACCCGGGCCGCATTTCGTGGACCTCGGACCTGGATGCCGGGGTGGACGGCGCGGACGCGGTCCTGCTCCAGCTGCGGGTCGGCGGGCAGGCGGCCCGCAACCAGGACGAGACCTGGCCGCTGGAGTGCGGCTGCGTCGGCCAGGAGACGACCGGCGCGGGCGGCCTCGCCAAGGCGCTGCGCACGGTCCCCGCGGTGCTGGACATCGCCGAGCGGGTGCGCCGCCGCAACCCCGACGCCTGGATCGTGGACTTCACCAACCCGGTCGGGATCGTCACCCGGGCGCTGCTCACCCACGGGCACAAGGCCGTCGGCCTCTGCAACGTCGCCATCGGCTTCCAGCGCAAGTTCGCCCGGCTGCTGGGCGTACGCCCCGACCAGGTCGAGCTGGAGCACGTCGGCCTCAACCATCTGACCTGGGAGCGGGCGGTACGGGTCGGCGGCGAGGACGTGCTGCCCCGGCTGCTCGCCGAGCACGGCGACGCGGTCGCCGACGACCTGCACATGCCGCGCGCGCTGGTGGACCGCCTTGGCGTCGTGCCGTCGTACTACCTGCGCTACTACTACCAGCACGACGAGGTCGTACGGGAGCTGCGCAGCAAGCCGTCGCGGGCGGCCGAGGTCGCGGCCATCGAGAAGCAGCTCCTCGACATGTACGGCGACCCGGCGCTGGACGAGAAGCCGGAGCTGCTGGGCAAGCGCGGCGGGGCGTTCTACTCGGAGGCGGCGGTGGCGCTGACGTCCTCGCTGCTGCGCGGCACCGGCGACGTGCAGGTGGTGAACACCCTGAACAACGGGACGCTGCCGTTCCTCCCCGACGACGCGGTGATCGAGGTGCCGGCCGCAGTGGACGGCTCCGGTGCCACGCCGCTGCCGGTACGGCCGCTGGAGCCGCTGTACTCCGGGCTGGTCGCGAACGTCACGGCCTATGAACACCTGGCGCTGGACGCGGCGTTGAAGGGCGGCAGGGGCCGGGTCTTCGAGGCCCTGCTCGCCCATCCCCTCATCGGCCAGATCGCGTACGCGGACCAGCTGACCGACGACCTGATCGCACACAATCGGGAGCACCTCACGTGGGCCTGACCGGCACGGCGCTCGCCATCGACGCGGGCAACAGCAAGACCGACGTGGCCCTGGTGGGCGCGGACGGCAGCGTGCTCGGCACGGCGCGCGGCGGCGGCTTCCAGCCGCAGACGGTGGGGGCGGGGCGGGCGGTCGACGTGCTGGCACCCCTGGTCGCTTCGGCGCTGGCGCAGGCCGGCACCGAGGGACCGGTCGACCATGTCACGGCCTACCTCGCCAACGCCGACCTGCCGGTCGAGGAGGCCGCGCTCGCCGCGGAGATCGGCGACCGGGGGTGGGCGCGGTCGGTGACCGTCGGCAACGACACCTTCGCGCTGCTGCGGGCCGGCCTGCCGGACACCGGGGAGCCGCCGGTGGGGGTCGCCGTGGTGTGCGGGGCCGGCATCAACGCGGTGGGACTCGGCCGGGCCGGGGCGAGCGCGCGATTCCCTTCCGTCGGCCGGCTCTCCGGCGACTGGGGCGGCGGCGGCTTCCTCGCCGACGAGGCCCTCTGGTACGCGGCACGGGCCGAGGACGGCCGCGGCGAGCCGAGCGAGCTGGCACGGGCGCTGCCCGCCCACTTCGGTCTTGCCACGATGCTGGAGCTGATCGAGGGGCTGCACCTGCGCGGCATCCCCGACCGGCGGCACGAGCTGGCGCCGCTGCTGTTCGACGTGGCCGCCGCGGGCGACCCGGTGGCGCGGGCGATCATCGCCCGGCAGGCCGACGAGGTGGTGCTGCTGGCCTCGGTCGCGCTGGAGCGGCTCGACCTGCTCGGCGAGGAGACCCGGGTGGTGCTCGGCGGCGGGGTGCTGGCGGCCCGGCATCCGCTGCTGCACGACCGGATCGTGCGGCTGCTCGCGGAGCGCGCGCCGAAGGCGGTGGCGCACGTCGTCACCGCGCCCCCGGTCCTGGGCGCCGCACTGCACGCGCTGGACCGGGCGGAGGCTCCGGCCGATGCCTATGCGCGGCTGCGGGGGTCCTGGGCGTAGGAGGCGTGCCGCAGGGGCGTGGGCGGTCCGGCCCGCGCCCTGCGGCGTCCCGTCGGCCGTCAGCCGTCAGCCGTCAGCCGTCAGCCGTCCAACGGCAGGGCGAGGTCGCGGACATGGCCCGCGAGCGGCTGGACGGCGGCGTCCACCGCCGCCTGCGGGTCCTGGGCGCGGATCGCGTCGGCGAGCCGGGAGTGCGGGTCGGTGCGGGCGGCGGTGGCGGTGTCCAGGCAGGCGGCGCGACGCGGTTCCTCGCGCAGCGCGGCGCTGAGCGAGCGGTAGAGGTCGGCGAGCACCGGGGTGGCGCCCGCTTCGGCACCAGGATGTGGAACTCGGCGTCGGCCGCGGTGAAGGCGTCGCCGTCGTGCGCGGCGAGTGCGGCACCGCGGCGGGCCAACGCCTCCTCGATACCGGCAAGTTGGGCTGCTGTACGGCGCTTCGCGGCCTGCCGGGCGGCTACCACGTCGAGGCCCCGGCGTACCTGGGTGACGTGGGTGAGTTCGGCGCGCTCCAGGCGGCGGAGCGCGAGGGCACTGCCGTCGTCGGAGATCACGAACGTGCCGTCGCCCTGCCGGGGCTCCAGCAGTCCCGCATGCACCAGGGAACGGACGGCCTCGCGCAGCGAGGCCCGGCTGACGCCGACGGTCTCGGACAGCGCGCTCTCCGGCGGAATCCGGCTGCCGACCGGCCAGGAGCCGGTCACGTCTGCCCGCGGCTCTCGTCCGTCGCGGACTCGACCAGCGACACCCTGCCCCTGCCGACCGTCCGCACCCGGACCTCCCCGCGACCCCGTGACACGTCCCGCGCCGTGGTCCTCCGATGTCCGGCAAATCCTGCGGCAACTCTACGTCCGGTCACACAAGATCAGGTCAATACCGGTGTGCCCGCCGGTGCATGCGGACATACTGCTGCCCGTGTCCCCGTTCCGGGGGCGGACCCGTCGTCAGCACTCCAGGGGGAGGTTGTGTGCCGTCCGTGACGTCCGTGCCGCAGGCGAAGCCCGGCAGCGCGCCGCCGCCACCGGCCGCGCGCCGTACGGCATGGGCCGACGGCCTCGACGAACTGCGCGGTGCCACGCGGACCGAGCCGGGCAGGCTGCGGGCGATCGGCGCCGTACTGGCCCTGCTGGTCCTGCTGTTCGGGGCGGTCACGGCCTGGCAGGTCACCGACCGTGCGGACGCCGCCCGCGAGGTCGCCGAGAGCAGCCAGCCGCTCAGCGCGGACGCCGCCGACCTCTACCGCTCCCTGGCCGACGCCGACACGACGGCCGCGAGCGGCTTCCTGGCCGGCGGCGACGAGCCCCGCGACACCCGCGCACGCTACGCGGCCGACCTCGCCACCGCGTCGGAACTGCTGGTCAAGGCGGCCGGATCGACGCGTATGACGGACGCGGCCGGCCACCACATCAGCACCATCAACCGCCTGCTCCCCCGCTACACGGGCCTGGTCGAGACGGCCCGCGCCGACAACCGGCAGGGCCTGCCGCTCGGCGGCGCCTACCTGCGCTACGCCAACGAACGGATGCGCGGGGAACTCCTCCCGGCGGCCCGCGCCTGGTACGACACCGAGACCGGGCGGCTGGCCGCCGACCATGCCGCGGCGACGGCGTGGCCGTGGGCCTCGCTCACCGCAGGAGCCGCCGCGATCTGCGCGCTCGGCTGGGCGCAGCGGCGCAGCTACCTGCGGACCAACCGGGTGTTCAACCGCGGCCTGGTGACGGCCACCGCCGCGTCGGTGATGCTGCTGCTGTGGCTGGTGGTGGGGCACACGACGGCGCGCGCCGGGCTCGGCGAGGCATTCGACAACGGCGCCCGTTCGCTGCGGGTGCTCAACGAAGCGCGGATCGACACCCTCCGGGCCCGCGGCGACGAGAATCTGACGCTGGTGGCCAGGGGCGCGCGGCTCACCGGCGACCAACAGGACTTCTACGAGGCCGGTTTCCGCTCCGGCATGAAGGACCTGGCGGGCGGCGCAGCGCACGGTCCCGCGGCGCCGGGCAGCGCGCTGGGGACCGCGCTGGCGATGGCCGACGACGAGGCGGGCCGGCAGCCGGTGCGCCGGGCGGTGGCGCAGCTGCGCGAGTGGCAGCAGCGGCACGCACAGGCGCGCGCCGCGGACGACAAGGGCGACTACGACCAGGCGCTGCGCCGGGTGATCGGCACGGACCGGCCGACCCGGGAGTCCTTCGACCGGGTCGACGCGGCGCTGCGCGGTGCGGTGGCGCACGAGCAGGACCAGTTCCGGCAAGCGGCCGACGACGGGCGCGGCGCGTTCGGCGGGCTGGCGGCCGGGGCCTGTGCCCTGGCCGTCGTGGGCGCGGCGGGCGCGGTGCTGGGCATCGGGCGCAGGCTGTCGGAGTACCGGTGAGGGGGCAGGGTGCGGACCACATGACGCGGCGGGCGCGCGGCCTGCGGAATCTGCGGGCGGCCCTGTCGCCGGTCGTCGCCGGTGCGGGGGTGATGGCGGTGGCGGCCGCGGTGCTGGTGCCCGCGCTGAGCACCGGCACGCCACACCCGCAGGCCGGTCGCCGGGCGGCGCACGGGGCGTACGCACCCGGCACGGCGCAGGCGTCGCCCGCAGCGGAGCGGTGCACGAAGGAGACGGCGGCGCGCAGCCTGCGGCCGTCGCCCGCGGACGGTCCGGCCGTGCGGCGGATCAAGAAGAAGGGCCAACTGGTCGTCGGCGTCGACCAGAACACCTACCGCTGGGGGTTCCGCGACCCGGACTCCGGCGAGCTGGAGGGCTTCGACATCGACCTGGCGCGGGCCCTCGCCAAGGACATCCTGGGCCCGCACCCGAAGGTGGTCTTCCTGGCGGTGCCGACCAACCAGCGGATCCCCGCCCTGCGGCACCGCCGGGTCGACATGGTGGTGCGCACGATGACGATCAACTGCGCGCGCAAGCGCCAAGTGGCGTTCTCCACCGCGTACTTCCAGGCCGGTCAGCAGGTGCTTGCGCCCAAGGAATCGAAGATCACCGCGTTCGACGGCTCGCTGCGCGGCAAGCGGGTCTGCACGGCCGCGGGGTCGACGGGCGAGACGGAGCTGGCGCGGCAGCCGCACGGCGCGAAGGTGCTGCTGGTGCCGAGCCAGCTCGACTGCCTGGTGCGGCTCCAGCTCGGCGAGGCGGACGCGGTGGTGACCGACAGTGCGCTGGCCGCGGCGCAGGCGGCGCAGGATCCGACGGTGGAGCTGAAGGGGAAGCCGTTCACGGACGAGGCGTACGGCGTCGCGATGAACAGGGACGACCCGGATCTGGTGCGGCGGGTGAACAAGGTGCTCGACGACTACCGCGGCAAGGGCGCCGACAGCCCCTGGATGCGGGCGTATCACACCTGGCTGAAAGCCGACATGCCTGGCATATCCGGACCACCGACGCCGGAATACACCGACTGACCGCCCCACGGAAGGCCGGCTGGCGGCAGTATGGAGGAAACCCGGAAGGGGCAGCACCCGAGAGGCGGCCGAAGCGCACCAACCACCGCGCACCGTACGCAGTTTGGAGAGGTGATCGATGGGGGTCTCTGGACCCTTCCCCGGTTCTGCGGGGAGGCCGGAAGGCCAGGCGCTGGACCGCGACGAGGCCGACCGCGCGCTGGCGCGGCTGGGCGCCGAGTACGACGCGATCGAGTCCTCGCTGCTGGCGCTGCAGGACCACGCAGGGCGCCGGCTTCTGGAGGGCGCCGACCTGACCGGTGTCACCAAAGAACGGTGGGCGGCCACCGAGCGGTCCATCGCCGTGCTGTGGTCGCACTTCGACGCGTACACGGCGGCCCTGACCCGCGCCCGTGAGGTGCGGGCGCGCCGACGCTGGTCCTCGCCCGACGACCTGGCGGAGCTGACCGCGCTGCTGGACAGCACGGGGGCGGAGGTCACGACGGACGGCGCCGTACAGCGGTGCACCCTGCGGGAGCTGGTCGAGCGGATGAACGGCCGCTACGCGCGGGCGCTTGACGTCATCGTCGCCGCCGACTCCGTGTGGTCCGCGCTGCCCGCCCGGATCGACCTGCTCGCGGCGGAGTTGCAGCGCACCCGCTCGCTGGCGCACTCGGTGGGCGTCAGGCCGGGCGAGCATCCGTCGGGCGACGATCTGGAGGACATCACCGAGGAGTTGGGGCGGCTGCGCGCGGAGGTGATCGCGGACCCGCTGGCGTTCTGGGTGTCGTCGTCGACCGGCAGTTCGGCGCCGGGCGGCGGGCGCCCCGACACCGAGCGCTACGACCGTGCGGCCCGCGCGCTGGAGGACGTCCGGCGGGAGATCGAGGCGGTGCTGGACGTCCGGCAGGACGCCGAGCAGCGGCTGATGCACCTGCGGGACGTGCTGTCCCGGGCCGACCGGACGCTGACCGAGGCCAGGCAGGCGCGCGGCGAGGTGCTGGCGAAGATCGCCGCGTCCGAGGTGCCCGCGGTCAGCAGCCCGTCGGCGGCGCTGCACGAACAGCTGGCGGCCGCCGTCGACTACCGCAGGCACGCGCAGTGGCACCGTCTCTCGCCGCTCCTGGAACGCCTGGAGGAGCGCGCCGAGGACGAACTGCTGCGGGCCCGCGAGTCGTTGACCGCGGTCACCGCGCCGCTCGCGGTCCGCGCCGAGCTGCGCGGTCGGCTGGACGCGTACAAGGCGAAGGTCGCCCGGCACGGCCTGGCCGACGACCCGCTCCTTGCCGAGCGCTACGACGCGGCCCGCCGGATGCTGTGGAGCGCGCCCTGCGACCTGCGGGCGGCCGCGGCGGCGGTGCTGCGCTATCAGCAGGCGGCGACGGAGGCGATGGTTCCGGATCAGTGGGACCGGGAGGGCGGCGCGTGACGGAGCGGGCGGCTGCCGCGTGCCAGCGAAGGGAGTGCACGGGCCGCTACGAAGACGCCGGCGGCGAACGGTACTGCGACGTCTGCGGCCGCGCGCCGGTGGTCTCACCGGTCGGCCTGCTCGCCTCACCGCCGACGGGTGTCACCGAACGGACCGTCGCGGCCCCGGGCACCCCGGTCGCGCCCGCAGGACCCGCGCCCGCCGCGACCCGCCTCGCGGCCGGCCCCGCCCCCTCCGCCGCAGGGCGCGGCCCGGCCCGCGCCCTGCCCGCGGTGCCCGCCCCCGGCACGGGCGGCGGCACCGGCTCCGGATCGGCACGCGGGCGGCTGGGCGCAGGTCTGGTGACGGTGCCCGAAGTGCCGCGACCCGATCCGCGGGCCGCGGTGCTCGACGATCCCGAGGTGCCCGAGCGGAAGCGGTTCTGCAGCCGCAGCGACTGCGGGGCGCCGGTGGGCAGGACCCGCGGCGGCGTTCGGGGCACCACGGAAGGGTTCTGCACGGCGTGCGGCCACCCGTACAGCTTCGTGCCCAAGCTGCGGGCCGGTGACGTGGTGCGCGGCCAGTACGAGGTGGCGGGCTGCCTGGCGCACGGCGGCCTCGGCTGGATCTACCTGGCCGTCGACCGCGCGGTCTCCGACCGCTGGGTGGTGCTCAAGGGCCTGCTGGACACCGGCGACGAAGAGGCGCTGGCGGTCGCCCTGTCCGAGCGCCGCTTCCTCGCCGAGATCGAGCACGCCAACATCGTGCGGATCTACAACTTCGTCGAGCACCTGGATCCCGCGACGGGCAGCCGGGACGGCTACCTCGTCATGGAGTACGTCGGCGGCACCTCGCTCAAGGACCTCGCCAACGCCCGCCGCACGCCCCAGGGACGGCGCGACCCGCTGCCCGTCGAGGTGGCCTGCGCCTACGGCATCGAGGCGCTGGAGGCACTCGGCCACCTCCACAGCCGCCAGCTCCTCTACTGCGACTTCAAGGTCGACAACGCCATCCAGCAGGGCGACCAGCTCAAGCTCATCGACATGGGCGCGGTGCGCCGGATGGACGACGAGGAGAGCGCGATCTACGGCACGGTCGGCTACCAGGCTCCCGAAGTCGCCGCCCTCGGCCCGTCCGTCGCCTCCGACCTCTACACCGTCGCCCGCACCCTCGCCGTGCTCACCTTCGACTTCCAGGGCTACACGAACGTCTTCGCCGACTCGCTGCCCGACCCCGAGCACATCGAGGTCTTCCGGGCGTACGAGTCCTTCTACCGGCTGCTGGTACGCGCCACGGACCCGGACCGCGACCGCAGGTTCAGCTCGGCCGAGGAGATGGCCGCACAGCTGACCGGCGTCCTGCGCGAGGTGGTGGCGCTGCGGTCCGGCACGCCGCGGCCCGCACTGTCGCAGCTGTTCGGGCCCGAACTGCGGGTGGCGGACACCGCGTTGCCCGCGACGGCCGACGGCGGCGGTTCGCTGCTCGGGGCGCGCGGGCGGGTGCGGCCCCGGGCCCGCGGGCGTACCGCGGTCGAGACCGTGGGCACGGACCGGCCCGGTGCGGACGAGGGCCCCGGGCTGCGTCCTGTGGACGTACCGGCCGCGGTGCTCGCGCTGCCGGTGCCCCACGTGGCTCCGGCCGACCCCAACGCCGGATTCCTGGCCGGTCTTGTGGCCGCGGACCCCGCCGAACTCGCCGCCGCGCTGCCCTCCGCACCGGCCGACTCGCTCGAACTGCGGCTGCGCGCGCTGCGGGCCCGCCTGGAGGCGGGCGACGGCGCGGCGGCGCTCAAGGCGCTGGCCGCGCTGACCGAGGAGGACGGCGCCGAGCGGTGGGCCGGGGACTGGCGGCCGGTGTGGCACCGCGGCCTGGTGACACTGGCGACCGGGGACCTGGAGAGCGCCGCGGCGGCCTTCGACGCCGTCTACGACGCCTTTCCCGGCGAGCCCGCGCCGAAGCTGGCGCTGGCCCTGTGCGCGGCGCAACTGGGGCAGTGGGACACCGCCGATGAGTACTACCGGCTGGTGTGGACGACCGACCGCAGCTTCGTCAGCGCGGCGTTCGGGCTGGCCCGGGTACGGCTGGCGGCGGGCGACCGGGAGGGGGCGGTGACCGCCCTGGAGTCGGTCCCCGAGACCTCCATCCACTACACGGCGGCCCGCATCGCGGCGGTCCGCGCACGGCTGTGGCGGCGCTCCGCACACGAGGCCCGCCCGGCGGAGCTGCGGGCCGCCGCCGAACAGGTCGAGCACCTCGCGGACTTCGGCCTGGACGACCGGCGCCGCGAGCAACTGACCACCGAGGTACTGGGAAGCGCCCTGGACTGGGTACTCTCCGTGAGCCACGGTGCCCGGCCGGACGGCGGGCACAGCCCGCCCGAGCGGCCGGTGCTGCTCGGCAGCACGCTGGACGAACGCGGGCTGCGGTTCGGTCTGGAACGGTCGTACCGCCTGCTCGCGCGGATGGCGCAGCGTGGCGAGGAAAGGATCGAGCTGGTGGAACGGGCCAACCGCTTCCGCCCCAGGACGTGGGTGTGACATGGGTGTGACTGGGCCGTCCAGGTGTCCGAGCTGCGGCAAGCCGCTCGACCGGGGGGACAGATTCTGTGGACGCTGCGGCGCCGGACCCGCGGCTGCCGCGGCCCCCGGCGGCCGCCCGGCGGACGGCACGGGCCGCCCGCCCGGCTACGGCCCGCCGCCCCCGGTCACGTACGCGCCGCCGGACACCGTCCTGCCGCCCGCGCCCGGGATGCCGCTGCCCGACCCGTACGCGGTGCCGCCGCAGGTCGCCCCGTGGCAGCCGGGCCTGACGGCGCCCCAGGGAGCGCAGGCCGCCGCGAGCGGCCCCGAGGGCGAGGTGCCGGGCGCCGTGCCGCCGCCGCAGGCCCCGCCCGCGGACGAAGACCCCGCCACTCCCCCGGCGCCGCCCGCTCCCGCCGACCCCCGGGTAGCCGGGTACGAGGCCGTCGCGGACGCCGCCGGGCAGCCGCAGACGCCGGTGCGCGGCACCCGGGTGTGCGCGGTCTGCCGGGCCGCGGCCGTGGACATCGACGGGTACTGCACGCGGTGCGGCCAGGCCCAGCCACGTGAACGCGACCATCTGGAGCGGGAGTTGGCAGGCTCGGCGGCGGTCAGCGACCGCGGGCACCGCCACCACCGCAACGAAGACTTCTTCGCCCTGACCGCCACCGCGCTGCCGGACGGCGCGCCCGCCGTGGTCGCCGTGGTCTGCGACGGCGTCTCCTCGGCGACCCGCCCCGACGAGGCGTCCGAGGCGGCGTCAGGGGCCGCGAGCGATTCCCTGCTGGCTTCGCTGCCGCGCGGCGTCCATCCGCAGCAGGCCCTGCACGAGGCGATCGTGACGGCGGCGGCCGCGGTCAACGCCCTCGCGGTACAGGACGAGGCCGGCCAGGAGGAGCACCGCAGGCAGAACGCCCCGGCCTGCACCCTCGTCGGCGCGGTGGTCGGCGGCGGCCTGCTGACCGTCGGCTGGGTCGGCGACAGCCGCGCCTACTGGATCCCCGACGACCGCACGGTGCCCCCCGCCCGGCTCACCGAGGACGACTCCTGGGCGGCGCAGATGGTCGCCAACAACCTGATGTCCGAGGCCGAGGCGATGGCGGACGAACGCGCGCACGCCATCACCGGCTGGCTCGGCGCCGACGCGTACGAGGTCGAGCCGCACACCCAGCACTTCCAGCCGGACGGCCCCGGCGTGGTGGTGGTCTGCACGGACGGCCTGTGGAACTACGCCGAGACCGCCGCGCAGCTGGCCGCCGTGCTGCCGGCCGACACCCGGGAACGGCCGCTGGACAGCGCCAGGACGCTGGTCACGCACGCGCTCGACGGTGGCGGCCACGACAACGTCACGGTGGCGGTGGTGCCGTTCCCCGTCCCCTCGGGAGGCACGTCTCCGGCCTGAGCAGGACAGGTGAAACCGGCGCAATCCGTTCAGTGCGGATGGGATGCCCGCAAGCCGGGTGGCATGGGCGGAACGGCACGGCCGGCGAGGGGGGCCGTTGCGGGGAGACTGCGAAACTGCTTGCGAAGGTGATGGGCGTCGCCGGTACCGCGACCGGTACTGTGCGACGGAAAGCGGCGGTCGCCGCGGCGTACGGGGTGCCCTCGTAGCGCGCTCGGCGACCACCGTCCGCGTCACGAAATGACCAACGAGCAATGCCACCGGAATCAACGCCGGACCAACGGTACGGAGGGGGAAGAACCGACATGCCGACCTGCCCGAACGGACACCAGTCGGTGGCCGAAGACTGGTGCGAGGTGTGCGGCCAGCGGATGGCGGGCGCTGTCCCCCCGCCGCCCTCCCTGCCTGCGGGGTTCCTGAACGCACCGCCCGGCCAGCCGACCGGCCAGCCGGGACCGCCGCCCCCGCCGCCCGGCCAGATGGGCCCGCCTCCGAGCCGGCCGCCCGGCCCGCCCCCCGGTCAGATGGGCCCGCCGCCCGGCGGCCCCGGCCCCCAGGGCGACCAGGGCGGCTACGGCTTCCCGCCCGCTCCGGCACCCGGCCCCGGCACCCAGGGCGGCTACGACTTCCCGCCGCCGGCCCCAGGCCCGGGACAGCCTCCCGGCCCCGGCACCCAGGGCGGCCAGGGCGGTTAC